>OZ242203.1:0-1866860 GCA_965206275.1 Dehalococcoidia bacterium
CCCAACCTATCTTGAATGAGTTCTTTGCGTTGGGTCTTAGTGAGAACGGAATCTATGATGTCGTATTGCAATCACTCCAAATTGCAGGTGCTCAGCGACAACTCCTCGAAAGTAACCGCGCCCTTTCCATTGAGCTATTGGCTGAAGTGGACGGCCTTGTCATAGCGTCACAGGAGGGCACCGTGACAGCTACGGCAGCCTCTGCCCAGGCAATACGCACCGGACGAATCCTCCTCGTTGTGATTACGGCACTGAGCGTGATTGGGGCGCTGCTGGTGATCTGGCTATTCATCGGTCGCATTTTGCTCCGCCGCCTGAATACTTTGTCCAACCGCATGCAGAGCATGGCTGAAGGTGATCTGGAATCAGCAGTCGATATCGGCGGACAGGATGAAGTCGCTGTCATGGCGTCCGCGCTTGAAGTCTTCCGAAGACACGCGCTGGAGGTTCAGCGCTTGAACCTTGTCGAGCAGCTTGCCAATGAATTGCAGGACAAGAATGGTCAGATTGTCCTTAGGGAGAAACTGGCCGCGCTGGGTGAGTTGACGGCGGGTGTAGCCCATGAAATCCGCAATCCGCTCAACTTCATGAACAACTTTTCCGAGGCGTCTCAGGAACTCGTCGATGAGCTCAAGGAAATCCTGGAAGATCCGAAATTCGAGATGACAGATGATCAGCGATCTTACGTTGATGAAGTTGTAGGTGATCTCCATGACAACCTCGGTCGGATCAAATCCCACGGTGACAGGGCCAATCGCATCGTCCATGACATGCTCCAAATCGGCCGTGATACTGGTGAGTGGGAACAGGTCGATATGAATATCCTTGTCGACCAACAGTTCCGTCTCGCCTACCACAGCCAGCGTGCGACTGACGCCGACTTTAACCTGACGACGGAAGAGGACTATGACCCCAACATCGGCACAGTGGAAGTGATACCGCAAGAGTTGGGTCGTGTCTTCCTCAATATGGTAGCCAACGCCTGCTATGCCACGGATCTTCGTCGCAAGAACTTGGCTGCCGAAGGCCGGGAAAAAGAGTACACACCGATGGTATGGCTGAAGACGCGCCGTGAAGAGGACAAGATACGTGTCACGATTCGGGACAATGGGGTTGGAATGCCGGATGAGGTGAAAGAAAAGATATTCAATCCATTCTTCACCACGAAGCCTCCCGAGAAAGGCACCGGCCTCGGCCTTGCTATTTCAAATGACATCGTCCGGCGGCATGGCGGATCCATCTCGGTGGAATCAGCGCCGAACGAGTTTACGGAGATGTACATTGATATTCCACTGCAGTCCGTGAAGGATTTCACGGCGGAAGAGATGGCTGAGATGCAGGGAGGTGCTCCCCAACAAGCCGAAACCGTAACTGCCGCAGACGACTAAACTTGCTATCGTTCTGATCAATCCTTGGCAATAACGTGAGGGGCGGCCCAGCGAACCGCCCCTCACGTTATTGCTGCTTGCTACCCGCTAGGACTCAGGCTTTATTTCTTGGGAAACTGCCGGTGAGTTCCAATCGTGAGCCCTAACTGACCCGGACGTTGTCTTGAATGTTCCAACAAGGTCAGACACCCTGTGTTCCTCTAGGTCGGAAGGGAGGCGGGCTAAGTTCACTGTAGGCGGGAGCACAATGCCGCCGGAGAAGACCAGTTTCATCGCGTCATCGGGATTAAGATTCGTTTCGATGACATCGTCTTCGAAGACGAACGCCATATTCCCGGAAGTGGGATTGGGAATCGTTGGGACATAGACAGTAACCATTGAGGTATGAGTCTCTGGGTCATAGATGCGTCCGGTGACAAAACCAAGTGCCATCATCCCTTCACGAGGCCATTCAATAAAGACGACGCGGTTGAAGTTCGTCTTCGTGCTACTGATGGAAGCCATCGCTTGCCTCATCACGCCGAAGACAACCCTCACAACGGGCAACGCGGCCAGAACCGCGCTGAGGCCGTCCATGATCTTACGCCCGGCAGTGAATGAAATCAGAAGGCCAACCAGGTAGAAAAGGAACAGCAATACGATCGCGCCAACTCCCCAGAAATCAAGGCCCAGGCTGATGTCTAGCGCTCCGATCGTGATGTCGAGCGTCGGTAGATCCAATAGTCGGATGAGTGGTCTGATCAGGGTGTCCGCATAGCCAACAAGGAATGCAACGACGCCGATTGTGACGAGCAATGGGACAAGTTCAAAGAGGCCATCCATGACGCGCCTCTGAATGTGTTGCTCTACCGATGAGAGCGTAGGCCTCTTGCCGCCAGCCTCCCCCTCTGTCTCCGTGCCCACATCGGTGGAGGCTCTCATACCGCTGTCATCGTTACTCAACGGCCCCCCCTGTGTTGAAATATGAATAAGTCCTGTCAACCACGCTGATGCGAGCGGCAAGCACAGTTACTGGCTGCGAACGTACTCTAGCATATGCCTTGCCTGACTGGGATGGACGATAATGGAGCCGGAGAGCTTAGCGACTAGCCCATTGTCATAAAGCAGGACTGAAGAGGATTAAAACGGGCGAGCCGCGCGTACAGCGCGGCTCGTTCTCTTTGTCGCATGGAGCCAGCGATCGGATTTGAACCGATGGCCTGCGGTTTACGAAACCGCTGCTCTACCCCTGAGCTACGCTGGCTTGAAGCATCCCGCCAATCGGCGAATGTGGTGGGCGAACCCATAATTCAATTCTATCAAATGAGTCCTGTATCCTTGTCTGAATGACTCCTCGTCCAGTCGCCATTCTTGGCATCATTGTGACCTTCGTTGTATTCACTTTTGAGGCGTGCAGTTCCTTTGGCTCTGCAACATCTATCCCGTCACCCGATTCTGCGAGTCCGGACATTCGTGTTCTCCCACCAACTCCCACTTTGGCGCCCTCTGCGACTCCGACTCTCACTGCGACTCCCACACCATCACCACTTGAACAGGGATTTCTGGCCATTGAGAACGTGGACGCCCCGGCATCAATCCAGGAAATGTCCCTAACGGGTCAGGTCTTCATACTGGAGATTGCCGCCACTCCGACTGAACGGGCGCGCGGCTTGATGCATCGTGAAGACCTCGCCGAAAACGCGGGAATGCTCTTCGTCTTTGCGCAAGAATCACTCCTCAACTTCTGGATGAAGAACACCCTGATTCCCCTGGACATCCTTTACATGGACTCTGGCGGAGTAGTTGTGGACATCCAGACAATGACCCCACAGCCGGGCGTTCCGGACTCCGAACTGCGGACGTATCCGAGCGCCGCGCCGGCACAGTACGCACTGGAGATTAACGCCGGCCTTGCGGAATCACTTGGTTTCGCGGTAGGAGATCAGGCCTACTTCCGCTGACCTTTTGGAGGAGAGGAAACTAGCTCGTAGCGTTGCCGCTCCGTTCGCTCCGACCTTTGGCGAACTTTGCAGCTTCCCGAGCCAGGGCAGCGATTCCCGTAGTTGGCACCGTAATCGTCCGCGGCCCCGCGTAGAGATTCGTCACGCGGTGTTGTGCCGGAGTTCCAGCCCAGATCAGGATCACATCGCCCCATTTCAAGTCGCTTGAGGCATCCCGCTGATTGGCGTTGCCAAGCCCGTTGACGAATCGCCACTCTACTGACTGAGGCGCAATCTGGCGTATCCGCGCCCACTTTGGGTTGGTGCCACCTACGACGACAGCGCGAGAGAGTCCGGCTCCACTCATGGCTGCGGCCATCTCATTCAGAGCTCGCCGATCGACGGAGCCGGCACACACCTCGCAGGCGTCCCGTTCCACCAGGATGAGCGCGCGAGGTTCAGAGACTTGTCGCTCCTGCTCATGCAGCGTCTCCCGGCATCCCGGGTTCGCACAGTGGGATGCCAGCCGTCTCTCCAGGGCTTCGCCAGCGTCCGGCTCCTTGTGGACGGCCATGTTGGTCCTTCCGGCGCGTGTGAATCCTGCATCCTCCAAAACTGCGCGCGCAATGACTTGCTGCTCCGCGCCGGAGATACCAAGCGAGTTCAGGAAGACCGTTATGGGTCGGTTTTTCATACATCCATTATCGAGGATGCTGCAAGGATGCTAGGAGCAGCAGATAGGGCGGGTTGTGTTGCGGCTATGGCACAGGAAGAGCGTGATATCGCTATAGTGGAAGAGGCGAAGGTGTCACGCCCCCATCGTCTAGTGGCCTAGGACTGCGGCCCTTCAAGCCGCCGACAGGGGTTCGAGTCCCCTTGGGGGCACCAACACGTAGTTTCTTAGTTCGGATAATCCGCCAGGCCGGGCCCCTCTTCCATGTCCGCGACCATGTCCGCCGTCGTCACGGCCTTGGCCCACTCAAGCAGCCCAATCTGCTCATAGCCGTTCACGCCACGGGATTCCATGCTCATCACCGGCTCGTGCGTGGGATCCTCGTGTTCGCACAGCATCTTTCGGATCAGCACGAAGCCCATGAGATCCTGATCTAGGATTGTTCCGTGTTCTTGTGTCGAAATCGTTATGCGATACATCCCGAGCCTCCCGTGAGAGCGACTTTCTCAGGTACAGCCTACTCGATTCGGCCACCTTGCGCCCCCATTGCGCCATTCTGCTTGAAGGACTGAACCCTGCCCTGAGTCAGAGGGGGCGTTTCCTTGAAGTGAAACCCTTCTGTTCGCCTACTTTCAAAGCGTTCCTGTAGACTACAAGTGCTGTTAACCATCATGAAACTGGATCTCCACGTACACACAAACTTTGGCTCATCCGACAGCGGCCTTTCGCCTCAGGATCTCGTGACGGCCGCCAAGGCCGTCGGACTCGATGGTGTGTGCGTTACCGAACACGGTACTGTTTGGGACTCCTATCAACTTGAACGATTCTCCGCCGAGCATGACTTTCTCGTCATTCCGGGCATGGAAGTTGCCACAGACTTGGGGCACATCACCTGCTTCGGGCTGACGGGATATTCGTCCGGCATTCACCGGGCGGAGATCCTGCGGAGAGTCGTGCAAGCGTCGGACGGCATCATGATCGCCGCGCACCCCTTTCGCCGCCTGTTTGACGATCCGCGTATTAATGGCTGGCCAAAGATGTACACCGTTGAGGAAGCGGCTGATCTCCCCATCTTCAAACTGACTGATGAGTTGGAAGTGGTAAATGGGGCGAATAACGCGCAGGAGAATCTCTTTGCGTTGCAGGTTGCCCAGGTACTCGGGCGTATAGGCGTGGGTGGCGGAGACGCCCACTCCACGTCTGGCATCGGTTCTGGGGCAATCGTGACCGAACGGCATGTCTCCAACGTGGAGGAGTTCATCGAGGAAATCCGGGAGGGCCGTTATTACCCCACCGGTGCGCTGCTCAAGGGCAGCGATATCTCCTATTGGGACGAACGGGCCGCCGACCTTTCTGCGGTAGGCGTGAGATGACTGCCTCAAGCGCGTCGGACAACGCTTCATTTCCGCTGACGTTCGTCTCGCTTGACCTGGAAACCACAGGGCTGAGCGCGGAGAGCGATCGCATCATCGAGGTCGGCGCAGTCAAGGTTGAGCAGGGCAGGGTCGTCAACAGCTTTCAACGACTCATCAATCCGGGTCACGCACTCCCTGATTTCGTCTCTGTGCTTACCGGCATCACGGATGCTGATCTTGTTGGCGCGCCCCCGTTCACCGACATTGCCGACGATCTTGCAGCATTCATCGGCGACCTGCCGATGGTGGGGCAGAATTATCAGTTCGATCTCGGATTCCTGAATGCGAATGGCGTAAAGCCAAGCGGCCCGGTATTCGATACGCTCGACCTCTCCCGAATCCTGAGGCCATCAGCCGCCAATCATTCCCTCGGATGGCTCATCGAAGAACTGGAAATCGCCAATGAAAACCCGCATAGGGCGCTTGCAGACGCGGAGGCGACTGCACACGTTTTCCTCAGGTTCTGGGACATGATTCTTGCACTCGACCCGGCCACGTTGGCGATGATTCGTTCACTCTCCAACCGCGCACCGGGTGACTGGAGAGCGGGCCCGGTTTTTGAATTGGCTGCTCAACAAAAGGGAATTGCCAGCGACGGGCCTGAACGGGTTATCCGACTGCTCACCGAAAGACTCGGCAAGCCAAGCGTCGAATCCGAAACACGACAGCGGAAACTACCTACAACGCAGGACGGAACAGCGCCCATCGGAGCGGCATTAGAGCCCGATGGCGGACTCGCCAAAGCGCTTGGCGACTCGTATGAGCCACGTTCGCAACAACTGGAGATGTCAAAGGCGGTGGCGCAAGTTCAAGAAGCAGATCAAACGTTACTTTTGGAGGCCCCGCCCGGCACAGGCAAATCGTTCGGCTATCTAATCCCCGCCATCTGGCGCGCGGAAGCTGCTGAAGAACAGGTCGTTGTTGCCACATCCACCAGAGGCCTACAAGAGCAGCTTGCCGCCAAAGATGTTCCTGTCGCTCTGCGAGCACTCGGCCTGACACCGGACGAAGTTCGCGTTGCTGTGCTCAAGGGTAGGGGAAACTACCTGTGCATATCGCGTCTGCTCTCGCGGCTGGGCAGCCTTGAGGTGACGCCTGGTGAGGCCGCTTTCTTTGCCCGGCTGATGGTGTGGCTGGAATCAACCGAAAGCGGCGATCTTGGCGAGTTGCCCATGGGTGAGCAGGAGGCGGCGCGTTGGGCAATCCTGTCCGCAGGATCGGAAGAGGGGCACCGCAACTGCGCCTATGAGCGGGAAGGACTATGTTTCATTGGCCGGGCGCGAAGAGCTGCGCAGGCCGCCCACCTTGTCATCACAAATCATGCGCTTCTGCTTGCCGATTCGTCCTCTGGAGGCAACGTTCTCGGTGAAATCCCTCACGTGATCCTCGATGAGGCGCACAACCTTGAGCGTGAGGCCACCGACCACTACAGCCGTTCCGTCGCTCACAGCGAAGTCAATGAGCTGCTCAACTCGCTTGGTGCAGATTCGGAAGACGGAAGACCACGGATTGTGACGACGACGCTGGGCTCATCTGCAGGAACAACCGCTCAGGAGATGGATACTGCGGGTGCTGAGGTTGGCAGGGCAGCGCGCAGCTCGGCTACTCGGACAGGTCAGTTCTTCAGTGCCGTTGGAGCTATCGCCGCCGGGTCACGTTCGGATCGGGGTGGCGATTCCCAGGTGCGACTTATTCAGCGTATCAGGGAAACCGATGAATGGCGCGAGGCCACGAAGGCATGGGAAGACCTGGACGCCACTCTTGCTGGAATCGCCGACCTCGTCGATTCGCGGTTGAGATTGGCCCTGCAAACACCACAGGGTCGGCAAGGCCCGTCTACAGACATAGATGACATTGTGAGGCGCATAGCTAATCTTCGCGGACGCCTGCAGGTCATCATGACTGAGGCAAATCCTGAAGACGATATTACGTGGCTTGAAACTCCGCGGGATCAGCGAGGAAGCCTCTCATTGCATTGGGCGCCGATGTCTGTTGCGCCCCACCTCGCGTCTGGCCCCTTCGCCGACCGAAAGTCGATTGTCCTCTCCAGCGCGACGCTGACGACGGACGATTCCTTTGGATTCATCACTGACCGGTTGGGACTTGAGGAACCGGAAACGTTGCAGGTGAGACTCACTCTGGGGCCGGAGGATGCGGCGGCGGCAATGGTCCCCGCCGATGTGCCGGACCCGAACAACAACGCTTATGGCAAGGCCGTTCAGCAGGCCGTCATCGATGTTGCCACGGCAACGGGCGGCGGCGTGCTGGCGTTGTTCACCTCACACGCGTCATTGCGCCAGACGTACACGAAGGTAAGTACCGATTTGCGGGAGCGCGGTATCAATGTCTTGGGGCAGGGGATCGATGGCGCGCCCGATCGGCTGGCCGAAATCGCTCGACTCCGCAAGGGAATCGTCATCTTGGGCGCGGCAGCGTTCTGGGAAGGCGTCGACTTGCCCGGTGACGCCCTGAAGGCACTCATCGTCACCCGCCTCCCGTTTGATGTGCCGTCTGATCCGATAATCGCGGCGCGTGGGGAGACTTACGAAAACGCTTTCAGCGAGTTTCAGATTCCGCGGTCACTCCTGCGATTCAAGCAGGGTGTTGGACGCCTGCTTCGGAGTACGAAAGACCAAGGCGTAATCATCATCCTGGATTCGCGGGTACTAAATCGCGCATACGGAGCAGCATTCATCGATGCGCTCCCCACGTCCACCGTACAGACTCCGACCCTTGATCGATTGGGCGATGAGGTGCGGGACTGGTTCAACACTGATGGAGAGTGACAAGGTGAGCGCACAGGCGGCCCGCATCGAATTGACCTCTCCACTTGACCTGCCGGCGTCGCTGGATGAAGGACAGGCCTTTGGCTGGACTGCCCCGGATGACGAGGCCGATGGCTGGTGGATCGGAACTGTCTATGGCCACGCAGTTCGAATCCGGCACTTGGATGAAGAGGCCGAGAGTCCCAGCGTTCTTGAAGTTTCCGCACATGACCCTGATCTGCCAAATGACTCTACCGCAGAAATGGTGACTCGCTACCTGCGACTTGATGACAACCGCTCACAGATCAGGAGTGCGCTGTTCCAAGATTCTGTGCTCGCGGAGATCATGGGTCGCTGGCCCGGCCTGACCCTGTTGCGTCAGGAACCGTGGGAGTGTCTTGCAAGTTTCATCATTAGCGCCCAGTGCCATCTGCCACGGATTAAGAGAAATATGCAGAACCTGGCCGAAACATGCGGCGTCAGAGGTACAGCATGGGGTCAACGGGTATATCGCGTTCCTGATCCGGCCGCAGTGGCACGACTGGGAGAGGCCCAACTCCGCCGCATTGGACTAGGGTTTCGCGCGCCGTTTCTCGCTTCGGCCGCCATTTGCATTGCAGAGGGCGACGTTGAACTCGATGAACTGCGAACTCTGCCGTACGAAGATGCCAAAGGCGCACTGCTGACGTTCAAAGGCATCGGACCGAAAATCGCCGACTGCATCCTCGCGTTTTCACTCGATCACACAGAAGCGTTCGCCGTGGATAGATGGGTAAGCCGCGCTGTAACGCGCTTGTACCTTGATGGGAAGAAAACGCCGGAAGGCAAGATTGCGGCTTGGGGGCGGGAGCGCTTCGGTGCTTACGCGGCCTATGCGCAGCAATTGCTCTTTCAGGAGGAGCGCGAGGTGGCCATGCGGGAACGCGCTTTACCGGGCAGCGTCATGATCCGTCAGAGGCGGCAGAATCGCGCCCTGTCCATTGCCTGACCAACTGCACTTCGCCATCCCTGTTCAAGACTAGGTTGTCGAGTCGGGCCTTTCGTAGCTGGTCGAGGAACTTTCCGACGAGGGGCCCTTGACGCACGCCCATCTCAAGCAGGTCATTCCCGTTCAGCTCAGGCTGGACGTGTCGCCACGTTCCGAGATATGAGGCAATTGCACGAGCCTCAGAAGCGTCTCCGGTGAGGTACAGGGCCTCGAGGGCGGCCGGTTCAAACTGGGAGAGGACGTCCGAAAAATTGCTTGGACGCCCCACTTCTGAGGCCTCACGGAATGCCGCCGATCCGCTCGTCTTCCAGAAGCGGATGTCATCGACCGCCCGGCGAGAACTGCCTGCAAGATGGAAAGTGTCAATGAGTGTGTCGTACTCCGTTCCTACTGTTGTCGCAATGAGGGCCCAATGCACGTCGGTATCATCCGCGTCGTCCGGCCGGACCGCAGCCTCTCGATCGGACATCGAGAAAGTGTATAGCCCGCTCACCCAATCGGATGCCGTGGGCAGGTGATCCAGAACCCCCCAGGACTGCAGCATAATCAGTCCTTCCATGGGCTTCTCTTCTCGCCAGAGTCTGTTGAATTCGTTACGCAGGCGATCCGGGCCAACCGTGTCGATATGGGAGGCATCGTTCTTCAACCACGCTTCGGTTTCCGCGTTCAGTCTGAACCGGAGTCGGGAGGCATAGCGCGCAGCGCGGATCATTCGAGTGGCATCATCACGGAATGACCCGGCATGCAGGGCTCGAAGCACTCCTGCCTGCACGTCGTTGACCCCACGGTGAGGATCGATTACTCGCCCGAAATCCATCGAACCAATAGAAACAGCGATTGCGTTTGCGGCAAAATCGCGGCGCCCCAGGTCCGTCTCAATATCTGCAGGAGCAACATTTGGCAGAGCGCCGGGCGACGCATACGTCTCGCTGCGGGCCGTGGCGATGTCCATCTCACGCGAGCCGATGGTCAGCTTGACTGTCATAAACTGCGAGGCTGTGGTTCTGTGGGCAAGCCGAAACTGCACGGCTCTCTGCGCCAGTTCTTCAGCGTTCCCCTGGACAACGAGATCCACTTCAACAGAATTCCGCCCCAGCAGAATATCCCGCACAGCCCCGCCAACGATGAAGAGCGTGCCTTGTTCCGCAATCTCGCCGAGCGTACGGCACGTTTCCAGTAGATCGGGCTCCAGCCGCTGTCCCAATTCAAGCGCAATGCTATTGGACATCATGGTGCTTTAATCATCGCATGGCTTGGCGAGGGGTCGCTTTTTTGACTCATTCGGACAGGCATTCTAGAATCACTGAGAGGATCAGAGCGCTCAGGAATTGCCGGGCGCAATTGGAGGTTTTTGGTGGCAACACAAGTAGGAACAAAGCCAATCGTCTACACCCTGACGACGTGCCCTGCGTGCGTCGTGATGAAAGAGGATTGGACCAAACAGGGTATCGAGTTTGAAGAGCGACAGGTTGATGAAAACCAGGCGTGGCTCGATGAGGCCCGAATCTATGGCGATGTCGTCCCGATCGTGGTGTACCCCGATGGGAAGGTCACCATGGGATACAAGGACATGATTAGCTGCAATATCGGCTAGTCCGTCGCCTATAAGGCGTATTCAGCGACAATTCGAGAATCGGAGGAAATACGATGGCTGAGAAGACAACCGTGGTCACTCCCGAGCGATTTGGTTCGGGATTCACATATGACGACTACGTCGAGCAGATCAAGGTCAACAAGGACAGGTTTGAGCAGTACTACAACAGCGCCCAGCTCTCGGATGATGACGTGGCATTTTTCCGCCGGGCGAAGGATGCCGGTGCGACAAAGATGCTGATTCTCGGCGAAGATTGGTGCCCTGACGTGTTCCGCGGGATGCCTGTTCTCGCAAAGATCGCCGAAGCAGCGGGTATGGATGTCAGCGTTTTCCCACGGGATGAAAACCTCGACATCATGAACGAGTTCCTCAAGAACGGTGAGTTTATGTCCATCCCCGTTCCCGTGTTCTATACGGACGATCTGGAAGAGATTGCCCATTGGCATGAGCGACCCGAATCCGCCAATGAAGAAATGCCGAAGATTACTGAAGAGGTGAAGGCTGAGATTGGCGACGAAGATGAGCAAGAGTTTCGCCGCACAGTGCGTGACCGGATGCAGGCTCGCTATCCTGCATGGCAAGTGGAGACCGTCAGGGAACTCCGTGACTTGCTCGCTGAGAAGCTGTCCCTCTAAGCCTGATTCGCCTGATATTGGAGAGGACGGGGCACATGCCCCGTCCTCTTCTTTTAAGTCCGCTGCTAACGTTCGCGGGCGTGTCGGCGTTCGAATATACAGCGTGTTATAGCGGCGGCGGCCCATGGTCGGTAGCACCTGCCCCGGCGGTGTTTCAAGTGCTCCCTAGGACAATTGAGGTGTGTGTCGGATGGCAACGATCAAACGTTTGCGACTGTGGCAAATCATTGTAATCGTCGGCGTATTGATCGTTGGTTTGGGCGGCGGCGCATATGTTATCAATGCGCAGTTGTCGGGTGATCAAGCTGCCGGAGGCCTCACGGAGAATGAGCAGCTTGTGGCGGTCACGCGCGGGGATCTGATTAACCAGGTACAAACGGGCGGCACGCTTACTTTGCCCCATCGGGAATCCATACGGTTGGGCGTTGGTTCCGTCGTCAAAGAGGTGTTGGTTGAAGAAGGACAAGCCGTTATTGAAGGCCAGGCCCTCTTTACTTTGGATGACTCAACCGTAGTGCAGCATGACATGGAAATCGCGAAGGCGCGGATTGCGCTGCGAGATGCGCAGGACGCTCTGGCGAATCTGCTCCCGGATGCGCAAGCAGATCTGGCTACTGCTGAGGATAACGTCACGGACGCGGAGCGGGTTCTTGCTGACCTCAATAAGGAACACCGGGAGAAAATCGAGACGGCGCAGGATGATGTTGATAAGCAGGAAGAAGTGTATCGGGACATCTTCGCCGCATGGCTAGGCGTCACCCTTGAAGAGCATGAATCGACAATGCCTCCGGTTGAGCTATTGACGAGGTGGGGAGTCAACCTTGAGGAACTGCTAATCGAGACTGCTGGCGCTGACACAGTGAGAGGTATCTATTCCCGTGGTGCTCCGGCAGACGATCCGGCCACTAGGTGGTCTGAAACCATCGTCTACGGCATCGTCAATTTCTACCCGGGTCAAATCGTCGCCACGTGCAAGAGCACTGATGCTCACCCGCTCAACGGGCACTGCCTTCAGAAAGGGTTTGATGACGCCTGGGACGCCTTAACGACGGTTCGCGACGACCTCGATAGCGCGCTTACGGCCAGGGATACCGCGATAAGAGAGGCGCAGACCAAGCTGGACGCGGCGCGGGAAGAGCGCGACCAGTCGTTGCTCGCCGTGCGTGATGCGGGCGAGGGAGACGAGGGATACACCCGTCAACTCAAAGAGGCTGAGCTTGCAGCAGCAGAGGTTGCGCTACAGGATGCGCTGCAGCAGCGCGAGGAAGCGACCGTCCGCGCGCCAATCGATGGCATTGTCGCCGTCCTCAATGCGGTTGCGGGCGAGGAACTTGACGTAGAATCGCGGATCGCAGTTGAAATCATTGACACGTCCATCGTGGAGCTTTCAGGGCAGGTGGATGAGACCGACGTGCTGCGAATCAGCTACGGGGATTCGGCAGAAATCACTTTAGACGCGATGCCCGGGCAGGTATTCACCGGCTCAATATCCTCAATTTCGTCCGCGGCGCAACTTCAACAGGGCATCGCGGTCTTCACTGTGTTAGTACGCATTGACGTCCCACCGGAGGTTGACCTGCGGGAGGGCATGAACGCCAACGCCCGCATGGCCGTGGAGGAAGAATTCGACGTCTTGCTGGTTCCCGTGCAATCGATTTACGGCACGTTCCAGGAGCCGATTCTGCGTGTCATGTCCGACGGTGAGTCAACCTCGCGCCCGGTGACCTTGGGGGACAACGACGGCTTCTGGGTCGTTGTCGAGAGCGGCGTGAATGAGGGCGAAGAGGTCATCATGCACGTGTCCGAGGCCGATGAATTCGGCGTGTTCGGCGGCGGCCCGGGATTCCAGCGCCAGACAACCCGGACCGTCCGGGTGGTTAACTAGCGGCGTTCATGCGGCAGGCAGCCGGAGCGGCAATGTGATTGAACTGGTCAACGTCACCAAGACCTATCGGATGGGTGAGGTTGAGATTGGCGCCCTGCGCGGTGTCAATCTGACTGTCAATGATGGTGAGATGGTCGCCGTCATGGGAGCCTCTGGCTCCGGCAAATCGACCCTGATGAACATTCTTGGCTGCCTTGACGTTCCCACGTCCGGCCAGTATTCGCTTGATGGTGTCAGCGTTGGGCGGCTGTCCGATTCACGGCTGGCGGCGATTCGGAACCGCAAGATTGGATTTGTGTTTCAGAGCTACAACCTGTTGCCGCGCCTCACGGCGGAGTCGAATGTCGAACTGCCATTGTTGTATGCGCGAAAGGGCGCCAGCGCTCGTTTGGCGCGGGAAGCGTTAGGGCGTGTCGGACTTGCGGACAGGACGGGCCATCGTCCAATGGAAATGTCCGGCGGTCAGCAACAGAGGGTTGCCATAGCGCGCGCGCTGGTCAATGAGCCGTCCATCCTGCTTGCCGATGAGCCGACCGGCAATCTGGATTCCCGCTCCAGCCTGGAGATTATCGAACTGCTCAAGGAACTCAATCGACAGTCGGGCATCACGGTCATCATCGTCACTCATGAGGAGGACATCGCAGGTTTCGCTGAGCGAAGAATCCTGATGCGAGACGGTGAAATCGTCGATGATGAGAGAGCGAGGACGGAGTGAGTCCGCAGCGTACGCTCCTCTCCGCTCTACAATCCGTGGGGTCGAACAAGCTCCGCAGTTTGCTCACTCTGCTCGGCATCGTGATCGGCGTGGCGGCGGTGATTTCTCTCATGTCCATTGGACGTGGCGTGCAGGAATCCGTGACATCGTTCATCCAGGAATTAGGTACGAACACCCTCTTCATCAGCCCGTCAGGGGGATCGCTGACGCTGGATGATGCATACGCGCTGGTGGACCCGGTACTGGCCCCCTCAATTGACAAGGTTGCGCCGGAGATTAACTCGTTTGGGGACGTGACCACCACTGATGACTTCGGAGCGCGCAGCATTTCCGGCGAGATCACAGGCGTAACGCCGGAGTACCGGGACGTGCGAGATTACGAAGTTGCCACCGGAAGCTTCATTAGCATTCCCCATGTTTCTGCCGCGTCTGATGTGGCAGTCCTCGGCTCGCAGGCGGCGGTAGACCTCTTCCTGGGACGTAATCCGGTTGGGCAGACCATCACCATTAATGGCCGTAAGATGACCGTCATCGGCGTGCTGGAGAGCAGGGGAGGAGGAGCGTTTGGTTTTGAAGACAACCGCGTCCTCATTCCAATCACGACTGCTTATCGCCGCATCAGCGCAGATCGAAGTTTTGAGGGTACTGTCGGCGTCGATACCATCAGTGTGCTGGTTGGCGATGTCGACAACATGGAACGGGCTGAGGACGAAGTTAGCCGAATCTTACGTCTGCGGCATCGCATCACGGAAGAAGACGACTTTGAGGTCAGGAATCAACAGCAAGCGCTGGAGGCGTTTCAGGACACGACGCAGGCCTTTGTCCTCTTCCTTGGTTCGATTGCGGGCATCTCCCTCATTGTCGGAGGGATAGGAATCATGAACATCATGCTCGTGTCAGTGACGGAGCGGACACGGGAAATTGGTATTCGCAAGGCGGTGGGGGCGCGGCGGTGGGACATACTCTCGCAGTTCGTGCTGGAGGCGATCCTGCTGAGTCTGGGCGGTGGAATCATCGGGGTGCTTCTGGGAATGCTCATCGCCCAGGGAATGAACGTGACGCTGTTAGCTCAAGAAGACATCCGTACGGTGGTGAGCACGGATATTACAGCGCTGGCGCTTGGCGTTTCCATGCTCATTGGTCTGGTGTTCGGCATCTATCCCGCGATGCGGGCCGCTGCCCTGCATCCAATCGAAGCACTGAGATACGAGTAGGGGATGACATGATGGACGATCAGGCGATTGAATCAACAGGCGAGGAACAACCCGGCGGGCCGGGCGCGCGTGTATTCATAGGAATCGCCGGTCTGGTACTGGTCGTCGGGCTGAGCATCGGCGGCGCGTTTGGAATCGGCGTGCAGGTGGGACAATCGCAAACAGAGGATGTGGAAGAGGTTCCACCGTTGGCCATAACTGCTGAAGGCTCCTTCACGGAAGTAGAAGTGGATGACGAGGAAAGTGATACGGAGACCGTGACATTTGGGCCGGGCAGCGGTGAAATTCCTCCGGAGGTGATTCAGCAGATGCGGGCACAGGGTGCGACTGAGGCTGATATAGCCGGTATACGTGCCCAGTTCGGACAGTTCCAACGTGGCCAAGGAGAGGGCTTTCCCCAGGGTCGCCCCGCTTTCATGGCAGGAACGGGCGACACCGATAACGGGGAAATCGGGACGCGCATGAACGGGACCATTGAGTCCATAGATGGGAGCACAATTATATTGATGACACCAACAGGCCTACAGCGCATATCGACGATTGCCGGAACCCGAATTACTGTCACTCAGTCGGGCGAAATCGATGACCTGAGCATCGGCGATCGGGTCACAGTCGCCGTCGTCCCCGGTCCTGAAGAAGACGTGCCGGAGGCCGCGAGCATCACTGCTGTTTCTGTCGACGAATAGGCGGCATGCAATAATAGAGACGCTATGACAGCACAGCGTACTCGCCTTTCAGTGCCCCTTCTTGACCGGCTCGTGCCCCGATATCGGGACATGAAGCCGTATGAGCCTGTCGCACCACCGGAGCGGCTTGAAGCGGAGAGTGACGCAGGTGAGGAGGGGATCGTCCGGCTGAACGCCAACGAGAATCCCTACGGCCCCCCGCCCCGTGTCCGGGCGCTCATAGAATCGTTCAACGCCGCCAACATTTACCCCGATCCTGACCATGCGGCGCTTCGGGCTTGCCTGTCTGGGTACACGGGCTTTTCTGCTGACCGCATTGTTGCCGGGTCGGGCAGCGATGAGCTTATCGCTCTGATCATGAGGTTGTTCGTGGGACAGGACGATACTGTCGTTGCCGCGCCGCCGACGTTCGGTATGTATGCGGTAGAGACCGATCTTGCGGGTGCCCGTTTCGTTGGCGTGCCGCGCAGTCAGGATGATTTTTCTATTGATCTGCCCGGCCTCGTCGCAGCGGCGAGAGACGCGGCGATTGTCTTCTTTTCGAGTCCCAACAATCCAACAGGCAACGCTGTGACGGAAGGCGAAATTCGAGCCGTCGCGGAGACGGAAGCCCTCACGATTGTCGATGAGGCGTACGCTGAATTTTCCGAAAAGTCGCTCATGCACCTGGTGGATGAATATCCCAACGTTATCTTCCTACGAACGTTCAGCAAATGGGCGGGACTCGCGGGGCTCAGGGTGGGCTATGGCATCTTTCCCGCTGATTTGGCCTCGATCCTCATGACCGTCAAGCCGCCCTACAACGTGAACACATTGGCACAGGCGGCGGCCATTGCGGCCATCGAAGACCTGGAAACGGCTATGGCGACGGTTAAAACCATCGTGAAAGAGCGTGCCATCCTTGAGGAGGCGTTGCGTTCACTACCGAGCGTCCGTGTCTTTCCCTCAGACGCCAATTTCCTGCTCGTACGCTTCCTTGAGCACGACGCCAAACGGTTGCATGCCTCATTACTGAAGCGTGGCATCGCCCTGCGCCACTTCAACACGCCCGAGTTGCGCGACTGCATCCGCATTTCTGTAGGGAAACCACGGGACCATGAGCGTCTGCTTGAAGCAATGCGAGAGGAAATGGAGGCCCAGAAGTGACAGGGGAGGGAGCGACTGCGCCCCGCCAGGCCACCGTCCGGCGCGAGACAAGAGAGACCATCGTCGAAGTGTCGATCAACCTTGACGGGCGTGCCCAACACGATGTGAGCACCGGCTCCCTGATGCTAAACCACCTGATAGACCAACTGGGCCGGCACAGCGGCTTCGATATCACCGTGCGCGCTGAAGGCCTGAACGACCCCGATGGACATCACACCGCGGAAGACACAGGAATCGTGATCGGGCGTGCGCTCGCTGAGGCCTTGGGAGACCGCACCGGCATTCGTCGCATGGCGCATGAGACTGTCCCGCTGGATGACGCGTTGACGACATCGGTAGTGGATTTAGGCGGGCGCGGTTACGCAGCCATCGGCCTGCAGTTCAGCACAGGGATGATCGGTGACCTGCGGTCGGAGTTGGTCGGCCACGTGCTGGAGTCCATCGCGCGCGAGGGGCGCATTAATCTGCACGTTGTCCAGCACGCCGGGGTCAATGACCACCACATCGCTGAGGCAACATTTAAAGCGCTGGCCAAGGCGCTGGATACGGCCACGCGTCGCGATGAGCGGTTTACGGGCATCGCGCCCTCCACCAAGGGCACGCTGACAGACTAGGCGTCCCTACTCGCTCTCCACCACTTCGAATCGGTAGTCCTCAATCACGGGATTCGCAAGCAGTTGACGGCACATCTCTGTCGTCCGTGACTCGGCCTCCTCCTGTGACGGAGCCTCCCCAAGCTGCACCTCGAGGTACCGTCCCGCCTGCACGGCTGAAACAGAGTCGTACCCCAGGTTCCTCAGTCCGCCCAGGATAGACAGCCCCTGTGGGTCGACAACGCCCGGCTTGGGCGTCACATAGATTCGCGCGAGGTAGTTCGCCATCCCGCTTATGAATGCCGCTTCGTGGCTCAGTTCTGCGCGGAATTGCCCGCGTCGTGGGGATGACTGCGGCTGCGCACACGCTGAATGGCCATCACGCCAAGCGTCCCGGCAAGTGTGCCAAATATCACGGGTAGAAACAGCTTGACCGTGATCGGCATTTCGCTGAGCTGGGAAACGCCCCACACGATGCTAACCGCGCCCACGATGGTATAGACCATGATTGCCGCAGCAACCGCGATAAGCGCGCCACCAACAACTCGCCCAATGCTCACAGGGCAAGCTCCTTGGACGTGAGCCGCTGATACACGTCGCGGTACTTGTCTATCGTCTGCTGCACAATGTCGTCCGGCAGTTCCGGCGCGGGCGGTTCGCGATTCCAACCCGACTCTGTCAACCAATCGCGGATAATCTGCTTGTCAAAGCTCGGCTGTGACTTGCCGGCCTCATAGATGGTCGCATCCCAATAGCGGGACGAGTCTGGCGTCAGCAGCTCATCAATCACTGAGATCTTGCCGTCAATGATGCCGAACTCAAACTTGGTGTCCGCCAGGAGCACGCCCATTGCCCTGGCGTATTCAGACGCCATTCGGTACAGCGCGAGGCTGTGCTCCTCAAGCGGCCATGCGATGTTGCCGCCCACCAGCTTCCAAAGCTCGTCAACCGTCAGCGGTTGATCGTGCCCTGTCTCCTCCTTGGTGGTGGGCGTAAAAAGGGGCTCCTCAAACGCTTGTGAATTAACCATATCCGCGGGCAAGTCATAGCCCTGAACCGTGCCGGATTTCTGGTATTCGGCCAGCGCGGAGCCGGTGATGTAGCCGCGAACGACGCACTCAATGTCAATGCGCTCGGCCTTCTTAACCACCATCCCACGGCGAGCGACAGCCTCATCGAGGTCGCCGAGTTTGTATTGATTGGCCACCTCCGGCTCATGCGCCATGCCGATGAAGTGGTTGGGGAACTCGTGCCCGGATCGGCGGAACCAGAACGCGGAGATCTCTGAGAGGACAATGCCGCGCCCGGGAACGCCCGTCGGCAACACAACGTCAAATGCCGAGACACGATCCGTAGCGACCAGCAGCAACGTGTCATCGCCGAGGTCATACGTATCGCGGACTTTGCCGCGATGGATCATTGGGAAGTCGAGTTGGGTTTCAATCAGGGCGTCTGTCATGGCCTCATTGTAGCGCACGGGATGGGGTGGACGGGCGATATTATGTTGCGTTGTGGCGTAGAATTATGAGAGCGCGGTCGAATTAGCGAGGAGGCGAAACAATGTTGTTGAGCACATACATTGGGTTGATTGTGCGGCCCGTTCACACCCTCCAGCAGATTGTGAATGACCGGCCGGTAGGGTTGGGCCTTCTGACACTGCTGATTGTGGCCATTGCCAACGGAATTGTGACGTTCGGCCTGGGAATTGACACGTCGGCGTTTGAAGAGTTCTCAGACGAAGAAATCACCATTGGTGCCGGATTCATTGTCATCGGAACCCTCTTGTTTGTCGCTTTCGTGGCAGTTGAACTGGGCTTCTTCTCTCTGATCGTGCATCTCATCTCGAAGCTGTTTGGCGGCGACGGGGCGTACACGGGAATGCTGGCTGGCTTGATGATGCTATCTGTTCTGAGCTTGATTCCGGTCGTGCCTTCCCTAATCGATGTTCTTGCCAGAGGCGAAGACGAATCGTCTGCTTTTGAAGCGATTGCCACGGTGGTCAGTCTTGTCGTGGCTGTCTGGTCGATCGTGCTGGCTATTCTCCTCATCCGCGAGAACTACCGGCTGACCACAGGGATGGCAGTGCTAAGCGGCATCGCGTCTGTCATCGCCGCGTCTATTGTGGCGATCGTCCTGTTCATCTTGCTGATCATCGTCCTTGTCGTCATCGTCGTGGGACTGGGCATTGCTACCGGCTAGCACCATCTAACAGAGTCCGCGACCACAAAGAACGAGACGCGTGGGCGGCGCTTTCGCGCCGCCCACGCTCTTTAAACTCGCCTCCCGCGTACTATGGATTGATGTTTATTGATCCGTCGGCGGGTGGTGATGCCCAGAGCGTGGGCGTCCCGGGGCCGCAGAAACGCAAGCGACCCGTGACGTTCTATGTGCGCGGCATTGTGCGCACACCCTCGTACTCCTTCAGCGATATCGCCATCGACCAGCCGATATGGCGCGGGACGGGCCTGCTGCTCGCCGGGTTGGCCGTGGCAGGCGCCTTGTTCGGTCTCGGCGGCCTGATTTCCGACTACGATGGCCTGCAGGGCGCAGCCATCGGCATGCTGGGGTTCGCCTTGGGTGGATACACAGCCTTCCTGTTCTTGATGATGCTGCTCCATCTCATCGGCAAGGCGTTCGAGGGTGAGGCCAGCATCGCGGAGGAACTCTCAGCCATGACCTGGGCGGCACTTGCTTTCTGGCTCCTCGTCCCTACAGCGCTGCTCTGGCTCCCAGCCGGTGGCGCGCAGCCGTGGATACTCACACTGGGAATCATCCTCACGTTATTGGCCGCGATCCGTCTCACGTACATCGCCATCCGCGAGGCGAATCGATTTGTCGGCACGCAGGCCATCCTCACTATGCTGATGTTGCCGCTTGGACTGGGATTGATTGCCATCGCCACCTTCTTCGTCTTCGCGTTCGGCACACTGATCCTTGGATAGGGCGGCATGACTAGACCCATCGCGTATACTGTGGGCATAAACAGGGAGGCAGTATGACGATTCCAAGCGGACTCGAGTTGATTCTGATCCTGGCGATCATCCTATTGATATTTGGGGGCGCCAAGCTGCCCGGCCTTGCCCGCTCGATGGGAAGCTCTATCCGTGAGTTTCGCAAGGGAGCCGAACTGGAAGAGAGCAAGCCGTCCGAGGACTCCAAGGAAAACTCGGAATCGGATTCAACGACTGCTAAAACCTAAAACCTTAGGTCAAGCCTAGGCAAACCGAACGCCGCCATTGGGCGGCGTTCTTTTATTCCCTAAATTCCTGCCCTCATTCCGGCGTAAGCAATAACCGATACTAGCTCCGCCTCCGCTGCCACGCCGCGAATCGCGCCATGAGCAAGCCGATTTCGTAAAGCACCCATATCGGGATTCCCCAGATAACCATGTTGATGGGGTCGCCTGTGGGTGTGATGATTGCCGCGGCCACAAACGAGAGCAGAATCGCTCCTTTGCGCTTTGTCCGCAGGCTCTCCGGATCGATGATGTCGATGCGCGCAAGCAGATACATGACAACCGGCAACTCGAATAGCAGCCCCATTGCGAAGATCAGCCAGACCGTCGTGCCCACAATGCTGTCGATGCGTATCTGTGGCTCAATATCCTCGCCAAGAAACTGTGGAAGGATCTGCATCATCACGGGGATAGGCACAAAAAACGCAAAGAGGATTCCGGCGGCAAACAGGATGCTCACGATCGGCAAGGCGATATACACAAAACGTTTCTCAGTGCCGGTCAGCGCGGGACGGACGAACATGATGGTTTGGTAGAGGATCATCGGAAAGGCGACGATGATTCCTCCCAGGAGGGCAATCTTCATGCGGACGCGTACACCCTCTAACACATCGATCTGCACCACCTCGATGTCATCCGGGAATGGAATCAGCAGGACGTCAATGAGCCGATTGCCGACTGCGAACGCGGCGACCGCTCCGATCCCCACCACAATGAACGTCCACATGAGCCGCGTCCGCAACTCCCGCAGATGCGAGGACAGTGGCATCGTTGCGCTTGACACGCCCTCCGGCTCAGGTGTTGTCACCGGCCATCCTCCGGCTCGGGTTCGCTAGCAGGCTGTTCACTTTCTACGGGTGGGGTCGCTTGCTCCGTCGATGACTCAGCCCGGCCGGTGTTGGAGCGCGGTTCAGACCGGTCAAGAGGACGTCGGAGTCGCGATTCAACGTCCCGAATAGACTCACGAGCAGAGCGAAGCGGCTCTGTTTCGTCCCGTGCCTGCGTCTGCAGGTCATCCGTCATGGAGTTGATGGTGCGGCGGGCACGGGCGATGAGACGGCCAATCTCGCCCGCTATCTCCGCTGCCCGTGACGGCCCGACGATGATGATTGCCAGTCCGGCGAGAAAGAGAAGCTCAAGCCCCCCGACATTCAGGAAGTCCATATGGAAAGTGTATCTGACGCCTGCCAACCCCCGTCGCTGTTATGATTGGCGGGTAGGGGCCGCTGACCTTTTGTCGTCGGAGGAGTATGGGTGGCTGAGGCAGACGAGCTGGTCTTAAGCCTGTTAGTTCTCTTGCCGTTCGTGGGCGGTCTGGCGCTTATTCTCGTTCCGGGCCGTCAACCCAACACCATCCGTGGCATCGCCACCGCCGTCACCGGCGTCACGTTCGCCCTCTCCATCTATCTCACACTCCGCCACTATCTGAGCGCGCCGGCAGGGGCGGAGTTCTGGCCGCTGACCCGTGTTGAATGGCTGCCGAGCCTCGGAATCGGATTCACGCTTGGCGTGGATGGCATCTCCGTCCTCATGGTGTTGCTGAACGGCGTTGTTGCCTTTGCCGGAACGCTGGTCGCATGGCGACTTCCTGACAGAACCAAAGAATTCTTCGTCCTCTTCCTGCTCCTCATAGCGGGCGTCTATGGCGTCTTTGTTGCCCTCGACCTTTTCTTCTTCTTCTTCTTCTACGAACTTGCCGTCATCCCCATGTACCTGCTGATTGGCGTGTGGGGAAGCTCGACAGACTTCCGCTCCTATGTTCCGCCGCTCCTGTTCAGTCGCACCAAGGAATACAGCGCGATGAAGCTGACGATTATGCTCAGCCTCGGCAGCGTCCTTGTGTGGGTGGCTCTGATCGCGCTCTATATCTTCGCGGACAATCCGACGTTCGACTTCCTCAGCCTGCGCGACAACGAAGAATACTCGCGTGAATTCCAGTTGCTCTTCTTCCCGATTGTCGCCGTCGGATTTGGTGTGTTGGCAGGGCTCTGGCCGTTCCACACATGGTCCCCGGACGGCCATGTTGCCGCGCCCACGTCCGTCAGCATGCTGCATGCCGGTGTCCTCATGAAGCTGGGCGCGTACGGCATCCTCCGGATCGGCATGGATCTGTTCCCCGAAGGGGCGCAGGCGTGGATGCCCGTCCTGATCATCCTCGCGACGATAAATGTCGTCTACGGAGCGATATCCGCATTGGGGCAGCGCGACCTCAAGTACGTCATCGGCTATTCCAGCGTCAGCCACATGGGCTACGTCATTATGGGACTCGCAACGCTTGACCCGCTGGGCGTGAACGGCGCGGTCCTGCAGATGTTCTCCCACGGAGTCATGACGGCCCTCTTCTTCGTGCTCGTCGGCGCGGTCTATGACCGCGCTCACATCCGTGACATCGGCGTATTGGAGGGCTTGGCCAAGCGGATGGGAGGTACGGCGACGTTCTTCGCCATTGCCGGCTTAGCCTCGCTGGGGCTTCCGGGCCTCAGCGGATTCGTTGCAGAGCTGCTGGTTTTCATCGGCGCGTTCAATACCTATCCGCTCGTCGGCGTGCTGGGTGTGTTTGCAGCGGCGGTAACGGCGGTCTACGTGCTGCGCCTGCTGGGCAAGGTCTTCTTTGGCCCCGTCAGCGAGCGATGGCAGGGGTTAACTGACGCATCGCGTGTGGAACTCGCGGCCGGTGGCTTGCTCATCGCATTCATCGTCGCCATCGGCCTGTGGCCGTTCCCGTGGATTGAGTTGATTGACGGCGACGTGACGGCCCTGCTGGGGAGAATCGGATGACTTTGGTAATCGACATAGTCACGTCGCTGTTGGCGTCGATTGTCGGAATCGTTCGCTCAGCTATGGGTAAGGGACAAGGCCGTGGCGCAAGCGACTAGAAATCTAAGCGAGAGTCTCGTTGACACTATGTTTGAGCCGCACATAGACTGGCGAACAGGAGTGCAGGGGAATGCCGGCTGAGTATGCGTTCAACTGGGCCGCTGTGGGAATTGCCGCTATTTTCGGTTTCGGCGGTGTTGCATCTTTCTTTGTAATCTCATGGATCCTCGCGCCGCGTCGCGCCACAAGCCTGACCGGCATCGCGTATGAGTGCGGCATTCTGCCAACGGGCGAGGGCAATACCCGCTACAACGTTCGCTACTACCTCTTTGCCCTCTTTTTCCTGATCTTTGCGGTGGAGACCGTTTTCCTGTTTCCGTGGGCGTTCGTGTTCCTTGATTTGCCCGCCGCCGCGTTCTATTCAATGGTGATCTTTCTTGTCGTGTTGTTCTTTGGCTTGGTGTACGCATGGCGTAAGGGGGTGTTGTCCTGGCGATGAATATTGAACCCGCAGGCGTGCAAGGTGGAGCAGGACAAGGCCCTGTCATCTCCACGCCGGAGTCCCGCATGGCGCTGCAGAATATCGCGGCGCATCAGAAGAGCGGCCTCTCAGGGGTCGTCACTCTGAAGACAGAAGAGCTGTTTGCAATGGCGCGAAAATCCTCGCTGTGGCCGCTCACGTTCGGGCTGGCCTGCTGTGCCATCGAGATGATTTCCGCCTACATGCCCAAGCATGATTTCGATCGCTACGGCGTCGTCACGTGGCCGTCGCCCCGTCAGTCCGATGTCATGATCGTGGCGGGAACGGTCGTCAAGAAGATGGCCGAGCCAATCAAGCTCCTGTACGAGCAGATGCCCGCCCCCAAGTGGGTCATCGCGATGGGGTCCTGCGCCACGTGTGGCGGCCCATATGTCCGCTCCTATTCCGTCGTGATGGGCGTGGATCAAATAATCCCCGTGGACGTGTACGTGCCGGGGTGCCCACCGCGCCCGGAGGCCTTACAGCACGGCATCCTGGAACTCCAGCGCAAGATCCAGGAAGAGCCCAAGCTCAAGAGGGGTCTCTAGGTGACGTCCGAAGATCGACCTGAAGACTCCGCCCCGTCCTCACCAATCGAGGCGCGCGTGCGGGAGATCGCCGGGGACAACGCGCAATCAATCGAGTATTCGTTTGATGAGCTTGAACTGCGTGTCTCCCGCGAGTCCGTCGTTGATGTCTGCGCCGCGCTCAAGTCCGACGCAGAACTGAACTTCAATTACCTCCGCTGCCTGTCCGTCGTCGACTGGCAGGACGAGCTGGAGGCGGTCTACCATCTCACCTCGCTGAACCATCCGCACAAACTGGTGGTCAAGACACGCGCGCCCATAGACGATCCATGGATTCCCACGATGATCACCGTCTGGAAAGGCGCGGACTGGCACGAGCGCGAGGGGCACGACCTTTTCGGGCTGGAGTTTCGCGGCCACCCTGACCTCTCTCCGCTGATCCTGTATGAGGGCTTCGAAGGGTTCCCCGGTCGCAAGAGCTATGACATTCCGGAACAGGTGACGTTCTATGGCGACTGATACCGGACTGTCGGCCAACATCGTGCGCGACCCTGTCACGGAACAGGCGGAGTTGAGCATCAACATGGGGCCCCAGCACCCTGCCACGCACGGCGTGTTCCGCATGGTGCTCACCCTCGACGGCGAGCGTGTCGTTGATGTCTATCCCCACATCGGCTACTTGCATCGCGGTTCCGAACGGCTCGCAGAAGGCGAAAATTTTCAGCAGATAACCACCCTTTTTGACCGCCTCGACTACGTCGCCAACTTCAACAATGAATGGGTCTATGTCCGCGCGGTCGAGAAGGCGATGGGCGTGGAGGTGCCAGAGCGCGCCGACTACATCCGCCTGATCCTCTCCGAACTCAACCGCATCGCGAGCCATCTGCTCTTCTATGGCACGTATGGACTGGACACCGGCGCTATGAACCCCGTGATGATTGGATTTCGCGACCGGGAGCGAATTCAACAGATATTCGAGGGTGTTACCGGCGCGCGCATGATGCACAACTACTTCCGCATCGGCGGCGTCAAGGAGGACCTGCCGGACGGGTTCGTCCCCGCCGTGCGCGCCTTGCTGGATCAACTCAAGGTCGGATATGAAGAGGCGCGTGGCACGCTCACGGAGAGCGAGATATTTATCGAACGAACCGCCGGCATCGGGGCGATACCAGCAGAGGATATGCTTGACTACGGCGTGACGGGGCCGCTGCTGCGCGCGGCGGGCATCGACTATGACATTCGTAAGGCCGACCCCTACTCCGTCTATGAGGAACTGGATTTCCGCGTTCCGACCGGTCAGACAGGGGATTGCTACGACCGCTACATGGTCCGGATGTTGGAAATTGAACAGTCGATTTCCATCGTCGCACAAGCTCTGGACAAACTCCCGGACGGCCCATTTATGGGTCGTGTGCCGCGTATCCTCCGCCCGCCGGAGGGTGACGTGTACGTCCATGGTGAGAATCCGCGCGGCGATTTGGGTGTCTATCTCGTTTCATCGGGCGGGACAGTTCAACCGTACCGCCTCAAGATCCGTGGCCCGAGCTTCTGCAATCTCATGGCGCTGCCGGCCATGATTCGCGGCTCATACCTTGCCGATGCCACTGTGATTCTCGGTTCCATGGATATCGTTCTTGGTGAGGTGGATCGATGAGCCTGCTTGATCTCATCACCATCGCCATCATCGTCTTTGTGCTCTTTAATGGCATCCTTACTGCCGTGCTTGGCGTGATTTGGGCGGAACGCAAGGCGCTCGCCCGGTTGCAGCAGCGTGTAGGGCCGTCGCGTACAGGGCCGTCAGGCATCCTGCAGACGGCGGCGGATGCAATCAAGCTGATGCTTAAAGAGGACGTGCGTCCCGGGAGCGTGAACATTGTTATCTTCTATGTCGCCCCTCTACTCATCTTCACGCCGATTTTCATGCTCTGGATGGTGCTGCCGTTCGGCCCGGATTGGGTGTTGAGCGATCTGGACATCGGGCTTTTCTATATCGTCGCCATCTTGGGGCTGTCCGTCGTGGGTCACGTGCTAGCGGGCTGGGCGTCCAACAACAAGTACGCGCTGCTTGGCAGCGCCCGCAATGCCGCGCAGTTGATCAGCTACGAGCTGCCGCTCGTCTTTGCCGTACTGGCCGTCGGACTGCTTGCGCAGACGGCCACGGATCGACCGTTCAGCCTTGCCGGAATCGTTGAGGCGCAGGGCAGCATCCCGTACCTGCTAATCATGCCGTTGGGATTCATCCTCTTCCTTGTGGGCGCGTTGGCGGAAACAGCGCGCATTCCCTTTGATATTCCCCACGCGGAGGAGGAGATTGTTGGCGGCGCGTTCGTCGAATACTCCGGCATCCGCTGGGGAGTCTTCTTCCTGACCGAGTACGCCGGACTGGCAACGATGGCATTCCTGGCGACAATACTCTTCCTCGGCGGATGGACAGGGCCCTTCTCCGAGCAGATCCCGGCCCTTCAACCCTTCTACCTGTTGGTGAAGATGGCGGCCATCATCCTCATCGTGTTCTGGATACGAGCGCCGCTGCCCCGTCTCCGTATTGACCAGTTGATGGCGTTCGCGTGGAAACTGGCAATTCCGGCATCGCTCGTGAATCTCTTGGTCGTGGCGACCGTCGTCTGGGTACAACACCAGAACGGCTGGGAGCTGTGGCTGACAAGTGTGACAATCAGTGTGGTGAGCATCGTGCTGGCCGTCGCGACCGGCATCTTCATACAGCGGCGCAGAGAACAGAGACTCCGGCAGTTCAGGCAAAGGTGGGCGCAATAGTCATGTTGGGAACATTCAAGAGTCTGCTAACGACGATGAAGCTGGCGCTCAAGCCGCCCGTCACGGCGGAGTATCCGTCCGTCGCCCCCACCCTCGCTCCACGTTTCATGGCGCACCCCGTGCTCACGTGGGACAAGGACGTGCCGGAGCCGTACTGCACCGGATGCCTCGTCTGTATGCGCATCTGTCCCACTGACTGTATCGATGTCGCAATGATGGACAACCCCAAACACGCAGAGGGTGACAGTTCCCGCCGCAAGATCGTCGAATATTTTGACCTGAATGTTGCCGACTGCATCATGTGCGGTCTCTGTGTCGAGTACTGTAACTTCGACGCCATCATCATGTCGGACAACTTTGACGCCAGCCAATATGCCCGCCCGAATCTCGTATACGATCTGGAGCAATTGCTTGAGGCAGGCAAGGAGCAGGAGTCCAAGGGGCGCTGGTCCCCGCCTGAGGCGAAGAAATCACAGCGCCGTGCCACCTCGCAGAGTGGTGCAACTCAGGCCGCTGGAGCGGCAGCATCAAGCGATGATCGAGTAGCCGCTGCCCGCGCCAAAGCCGCAGAACTCCGTGCCCAACGCGCCGCAGAGCGCGGTGAGGCTCCGCCTGCGGAAGCAACAACGACTACCCCTGAACAGGCCTCCGGCGACGCGCCCGCCGTTGACCCTCGTGTAGCCGCCGCCCGTGCCAAGGCGGCTGAGTTGCGCGCCCAACGTGCTGCAGAGCGCGGTGAGGCACCGCCCGCAGAGGTAAGCGCGCCTACATCTGAAACCGGCAGCACCGAGGCCAAACCCGTTGATCCCCGGGTGGCCGAGGCCCGACGTAAGGCTGCCGAACTCCGCGCCCAAAGAGCTGCGGAACGCGCGGCGCAGGAAGCTGCAGATGCAGATTCCTCCAACAACGATTCCGAATCGAGCGAAACCAAACCCGGGACGGACGCCGAATGATCGAGACCGCGATACTGGGGGCAATTGGAATAATTACCGTCGCAGCAGCCGTCGGCGTTGTTGCAACGCGGAGCGTCGTCTATGCTGCGGTATTTCTCCTCGTATCGCTGGTAGGTGTGGCGGCTCTGTTCTTGATGATGCTGGCGGAGTTCATCGCCCTCGCGCAGGTTCTCATCTACGGCGGCGCGATTACGATTGTCCTCCTGTTCGCCATCATGCTGACCCGCGCGCCGGAACAGACAAATGTGCAAGACAATGCGCAGCGCCCGCTCGCCGCAATGGCCTGTGTCGGGCTGTTCGCGCTGCTCGTCGCGGCTGCGCTTGCGACGCCGTGGCGGACGCGCGATCCCGGCGCCGACCCAATGGCCGAGTTCACGGCCCTGAGCGAGTTGCTCTTTAGTGATTTCCTGATTCCGTTTGAGATCGCATCGCTCGTTCTGTTGGTAGCGCTGATTGGCGCAGTTGTGCTGACACGCAGCGGGAGAGAGGGCGCATGACTGTCCTTGAGTTCATGCTGATCCTCGGCGCGGCCCTTTTCTGTCTTGGGTTGTACGGCGTGCTGGCCCGGCGCAATGCCGTTCTTGTCCTGATGTCCATCGAGCTGATGCTAAACGCCGTCAACGTCCATCTCATCGCTTTTGCTCGCTACGTGGTTGGGACAGAGGCCATCGCCCACGTGTTGATCATCTTTGTGATTACCATCGCCGCGGCGGAAGTCGGCCTCGCCCTCGCCATCGTCCTCCGCATGTTCAGAAACTGGGAGACGGTCAATCTGGACCGCATCTCCACCTTGCAGCAGTAGGGGAATCAAAGAGTGACCGCCCTGCTGAACGCAATCCCGATTGGCGCTGAACAGGCGTGGCTTGTTGCCGCGCTGCCGTTTGCCGCATTCGTGATTCTTGCCATCGCCCGGCTCCAGATCCTGCCGCAAGCTGCGTCTTGGGTCAGCGTCGCCGCCATCGGCATCGCATTCGTCGGATCGCTCGGTGTGCTGGGCGACTACCTTGCCAATGGCGAATACGTCGGGACCGTGGTCTGGCTGTCTGTTGGAGGTTCTGAGTTCGGACTGAGCTACATCATCGACAGCCTGTCAGTGATGATGATTATCCTCGTCACGTCCGTGTCACTTGCCGTCCAGGTCTACTCACTGGAGTACATGAAAGGCGATGAGCGGTTTGGGTGGTATTTCGCCGCGCACTCGCTGTTCGCCGCGTCTATGCTTGCCCTCGTCCTGACCGGCAGTCTGCTCCTCCTCTATATCTCATGGGAGCTTGTGGGACTCTGCTCATTCCTGCTGATCGGTTTCTACTGGGAACGACGCTCTGCGGCCGAGGCAGCAAAAAAGGCATTCATCACGACCCGATTCGGTGATGTCGGTCTGTTGATTGGCATTATCATCGCCTATCTCAGCACCGGCACGTTCGATATCCGGGAGGTCATTGCAAACCTGAGTGGTGGCGAGGCGGCGCTGGTGGCGTTCTTGCTGTTCCTCGGCGCAATGGGCAAGAGTGCCCAATTCCCGTTCCACATCTGGCTGCCGGACGCCATGGAGGGGCCAACACCCGTCAGCGCGCTCATCCACGCAGCGACGATGGTGGCTGCGGGCGTGTTCCTCGTGGCGCGCATGTTTGACCTTTTCGTCGAGGCTCCCGGGGTGCTTTGGTTTGTCGCCGTGATCGGGCTGGTGACTGCCATTCTGGCCGGGCTCTTGGCGCTGGGAGAGATCGACTTCAAGCGTATCCTTGCTTACTCGACGGTCAGCCAACTTGGCCTAATGATGTTGGCGCTCGGCGCGGCCGGTTTGGCGCATGACCCCGGGCACCGTGACCCGAGCGGCGGCATGTTCCACCTGCTGACCCACGGCTATTTCAAGGCGCTCCTCTTCCTGACGGCGGGAGTGGCGCTCCACGCCATCCATGCCTCTGCCGCCTCGATCTACGAGGTGCGCGGGCTACGAGTGGCCGCTCCGCTCACCGCGGCGGCGCTTGTCATCGGCAGTCTGTCTTTGGCGGGAATCCCGTTCCTGAGCGGCTTCTTCTCCAAGGAGGGCATTCTCGCTCCGGCCCTCGAAATCGAGACGCTGCCGGGTTATCTGCTCTTCTTTGGGGCAGTCATTGCCTCATTCCTGAGTGCCCTGTACATGACGCGGCTAGCGCTGGTGGTCATACAGGGAGAGCCGGCACAGGTGGCTAGTGAACACGATGGAGAAGGAGGCCACGCCGCCGGACTCCATGACCCACCGCCGCTTATGTCTATCCCCCTTATCTCATTGGGAGTGCTAGCCGTTTTCCTCGGCATTGTGCTCTCATTCGGCTGGGACTTCATCGAATTCCTCACAGACGGCCACCGCGAGTTCCATTTCAACTCGCTGTTGGCGCTGGCATCCACCCTGACCGCCGTCGCAGGCATCGGCGTTGGACTGAATTACTGGAACAACAAAGAGCGCGTCGACGATACAGTGCTTGAGGCAGTTGCGGGGCCGCTCAAGCTTGTCCAAAACCGGTTCTACATCGATGCCGCGGCCCAGTGGATTATCGACCGTATCGTGCTGGTCTTTGCCGGATTCATCCGTGAGGTTGACCGACGGGTCGTCAATGATGCGGGTGTGGACGGACCCGCGGCGCGCACGGTGGATGCCGGACATCTGCTCCGCGGCATCCAGACCGGCTATGTGTTCAACTACGCACTCATCTTCACCATTGCGGCAGTAATTATCGTCGCCGTGGCCGCGTTGGCGGAAACGGTGTAGAGGCCGGGCCGTGATGAATTGGGCGCTGCTCTTACCCGGCTACCTTGTCACAGGCCTCGCTTTCGGCGCCTTCACGCTCGACCTAATCGTGCCGCGCCTCTCACGCACCGTCCTGGTGTACGGTGGTGCGGCGGTCATGGCCGCCATCGGCGTGTTCATCATCCTCTCCAGTGACGGTGATACGAACCGCTTCGCGGGTGGCATTCTCATCTTTGATACCTATTCCGCATTCTTCTTTGCCCTTTTTGTCATTCTCGCGGCGGTTACGATTCTTGGCTCAGCGCAATTCGTGTCGTCCATCGACAGCCCCGGCGAGTTCGTCGCCCTCCTGATGATGTCCGCCGTGGGCGCGATGGGCATGGCGGCGGCGGGAGAACTGATCACCGCTTACATCTCATTGGAGCTGCTGAGTTTCTCCCTGTACATTCTCGCGTCGTACACGTGGAAGGAACGGAGGACGAACGAGGCCGGGATGAAGTACATCCTGCTTGGGGCAATCGCCTCCGCGTTCCTCTTGTTAGGCATCACCTACATCTACGGCCTAACGGGCGACACCCGCTATGACCAGGTGGCAAGTGGCCTCAGCGCTCTCTCGCCCAGCCCGGGTCTGATCATCGCGCTGGCAATGCTGACGGCGGGGCTGGGGTTCAAGGTCGCCGCGGTCCCGTTCCACATGTGGACGCCAGACGTGTACGAAGGCGCGCCCATCCCCATCACCGCCTATCTTGCGGCGGCCTCCAAGGCAGCCGGATTCGCCCTTTTGATCCGTCTCGTTGCCGTCGCGCTGGAACCGGTGGCGCTCTTCTGGGATTGGGTGTTCATCCTGCTCGCCGTGCTGAGCATGATGCTCGGCAACCTCGTCGCCATCCTGCAGTCGAATCTGAAGCGGCTGATGGCGTATTCGAGTATCGGGCAGGTGGGCTATCTCCTGCTCGGTATTGCGGCGCTTGGCGCGGACGATCCCACGAAACCGATTGCGGGAATGTTGTTGCACAGCGTCAGTTACGCCGCCTCAACGATGGTTGCGTTTATGGTGTTGCTTGCCGTCTGGCAGCAGACGGGCAAGGAGGGCGTGCGTGACATGGCCGGCATGGCGCGGCGCAACCCGTTCCTCGCGCTAGCGCTGACGGGGGCGCTCTTCAGCCTCGCCGGATTCCCGTTCTTCATCGGGTTCGCGTCCAAGTTCTACTTATTCACAGTGGTTGCCACGGCAGGCGCGCGATTCCTCGTGCCGGTCGCCATCGCGATATTCGCAAGCCTGATTTCCCTGTACTACTATCTGAACATCGTGAGGCAGATGTACATCGAACAGCCCGAGGACGGCGCGGAGCCGATTCGCGTTTCGCGCACGATGTGGCTGCTGATACTTGGACTGCTCCTGGCGATTGTGGCGGGCGGTCTGTATGTCAGGCCGTTGGCGGAGGCGGCGGAGTCCGCCGCGGCTTCGATATTGGCAGGCGCATAAAGACGGGGAGAGGAAATGGCGCCATCGTACACTGCGGTCCTGTTGCCCAATGATGACGGGTCCTACAACGCGTTGATTCCGGCAATGACGGGCGTCACCGGGCAGGGTTCGACGCGCGCCGCGGTGCTCGAAAACGTGACCGAGAATGCCGGAATCGCGCTGGGAGAGATCCTTGCGGAGGGTGGAGAGGTTCCACGTGAAGATTGGCCGCCCGTCCGCACTGTCTGGGTACGAAATCCCCGGCGTGGCGACACCTCGCCCTATATCGTCATGATTCAGCGCATGGACGAAGGCGAGTACCGAGCGACACCCGTCGCCTTCCCTGATGTCTTCACCGTTTCAGCCGACCTGGAAGATGCTGTTTCCCAAGTGGGCCCGCTGCTATTTCAGCGTCTGACGGAGATGTTCGCGCAGGGGCGTCACTTTCCCACGCAGGACGACCCGCAGAACTACGTCATACGAGTGACGGCTCGCGAGCCTGTCGCCGAAGAAACGTAGGGTTGTCAGCTAGCCGAGCGCGGCCAGCTTCTCGTTCAGTTCCGCCACCTCATCCACCGTCAGCGTCCAGTCGGCGGCCTTGGCGTTCGCCTCCACCTGTTCCGGTCGGGTCGCTCCTGCGATCACGCTCGTCACCTGCGGCTGAGCCAGCAGCCAGGCAATGGCGAGTTCCACCGTCGTATGGCCGCGCTCCTCCGCAAATTTCGTGGCCACGTCCGCGATGGCAAACGTGCGCTCATTCATGAAGCGCCCGCGGAAGTTCGCGGGCGTCGTGGACATGCGCGTCCCCTCCGGCGGCTCCTGTCCCTGCGTGTACTTGCCCGTAAGCACTCCTCCCGCGAGCGGAAAGTAGGGAATGATTCCGATGTTGTATTTGACGGCGAACGGAATCAGTTCACGCTCCACGTCGCGATTGATGAGGCTGTATTCCGGCTGTGTGCTGATAAAACTGTTTAGGCCGAGCTGCTTGCTTGTCCATGCGGCCTCGGCCTCCTGCCACACGGCGAAATTGGAACTGCCGATATAGAGGATCTTTCCGGCGCGGATCATGTCATCGAGCGCTCGAAGCGTCTCCTCGATGGGTGTGTCATTGTCTGGGAAGTGAATCTGGTAGAGATCGATGTGGTCGGTTTGAAGCCGCTTGAGACTCGCCTCCACCTCGCTTGTGATGTGCTTGCGAGAGTTGCCACTGCCGTGCGGGCCTTGCTGCATCTGCCCCCCGCCCTTGGTGGCAATCACCGCCGCCTCACGATTCCCCGCAAGCGCTCTGCCGATGTGCTCCTCGGACTCGCCCATGCTGTAGATGTTGGCCGTGTCGATGAAGTTGATTCCGTTGTCGAGCGACGCCTTGATGACGATTTCGCTCCGTTCGTATTCAAGCCGCCTGCCGAAATTGTTTGTTCCCAGACCGACGGTCGAGACCTGCAGGCCCGAATTGCCCAGTCGACGATATTCCATGAATTCCCGCTCCCCCTCAGTGATACCCCTTGGTGATATGCATCATTATAGAGTGGACGTATGTCCGCCGATGCACATTGAGTGAGAAAGCGCCGCCACATGCCCGATGTCCTGAACGAATCTGAGATCAAACAACGGCTGGCAACGCGCGTTATCGGCACGGAGTATAGGCATCTGCCGGTCACGCATTCCACGCAGGACGATGTGTCCGCTGCAGGGCGGGAAGGGGCGCCTGAGGGCCTCACCATCACGGCTGATGAACAGACACGCGGGCGCGGGCGGCTTCGCCGATTGTGGATGTCACCGTCCGGCGCGTCTCTCCTCGTCTCAATCCTCTTAAGGCCCAACCCGGACCTGCTCCCGTCGCTGTCGATGATCTGCGCCCTTGCCGTTCCGCGAGCCATCCGCCACGTTTGTCCGCAGCTCAACCCGGAGATCAAGTGGCCGAATGACATTCTCATCGGCGGACGCAAGGTCTGCGGCATCCTCGTTGAGGTGGTGCGCGGCGAGTCAGAAGAAGACCAGTTCGCCGTTGCTGGCATCGGTGTCAACGTCAATTGGGACACGGCCTCCATCCCGGAAATTGCCGATGCATCCACGAGCCTCAGCAGAGAGACCGGCGGCGAGGTCTCTCGCGTTGATCTGCTCTGTGCCCTTCTGGAAGAGATGGATGCGCTGTACGTAACCGCGCAGGAGGGTGGAGACGTGTTCGACCAATGGCGGGCTTCCCTTGTCAACCTCGGTAAGCGGGTGAATGTGTCCGGCAGCGACTCAACGTTCGAGGGCGTGGCGCTTGACGTTGAGCCAGGCGGTGGACTAGTCGTTCAGACCGATGACGGCCAGCGAGTCGTTCACGCTGGCGACGTGACGCTGAGTTGATGGACACCACCGCGGCGTCCCCGGGCGCTGAACGGCGGGAGAATCGCCTGGTCGCGGCATTCCAGCTTGGTGGAGCGCTCGTTATCTCCCTTGCAGTCGTCGTGTTGCTCATTCGCTACGCAAGCTTTGTTGACAGGCTTGGTGACTGGGGGTACGTAGGCGTCTTCTTGCTCCAACTCATCAACAGCGCGACGGTCGTCCTGTTCCCTGTGCCCGGCCATGCGGTCATTTTCGCCGTCTCCGGCACGCTCAACCCCTTGCTTATAGGACTCTTTGGCGCGGCCGGCGCGGCGCTGGGAGAGATTACGGCGTACATGGCCGGACGTGGCGGCTCGTCAATGGTTGACGAGAGCAGGTGGTACAAAAGGCTTGAGTCGATGGGCACACGATGGCGCGGCTGGGCGATATTTATCTTCGCGGCCTCACCTCTCCCCTTTGACATTGCAGGCGTATGGGCCGGCGCGATTCGATACCCGCTGAGACGTTTCCTGCTCATCGTGGCGGCGGGTAAACTGATCCTTGTCACAGCAATTGCCATCGCCGGCTACTACGGCGTGGACGTTATCGAGAATCTCCCCCTTGTCGGTGACGTTTTGTTCTGAGTTTGGCCTACGTTAGAATCTACAAGTACGAACACGTGATGATTTGGCGTGCCGCGACCATCTAACGAACGCGGCGCGCGTGGACAAAGGCAAGACGAAAGTGCTGCGGCTGGCTCTCCCTAGTAACAACCGACTTTTGAACGACACGCTGAACATGCTGAATGCATGCGGCATCCATGTGTCTCGCCGCGGAACCGGCCTTGTGGAAGAAGTCCGCGATATTCCTGAATGCGAGGCCGTCTTCCTCAGGCCTGATGATATTCCCTCCATTGTTGCGGAGGGCGGCGCGCACCTCGGCATCACAGGGCGCGACTGGTTTGAAGAGAAAAGTCTGAGCGGCTTGGAGAATGTGGCATGCCTCATCCCGGACTTGGGATTCGGACAGAGTCGGCTGCTGCTGGCCGCGCCAAGCCGCCGATTTGGGGATTCCGGCGATATTCCGGTTGGCGATTTGACCGGATGGGCACGGCAACTTGGGCGAGACCTCCGCGTCGCTACCAAGTACCCCGGCCTCACCCAGAATTACATGGAGGCTCATGGCATCTCCGGCAAGGGAGTGAGACTGTTCCAGGGTTCGCACGAATTGCTGCCACACTTGGGCGCGGCTGACCTGATAGCAGACGTCGTTGTCACGGGATCGACGCTGTCAGCCCATTCCTTGACCGGCCTGCGACTTGGCAATCCGCCCCGCCCGATACTGCACTCAAGCGCGGCACTTATCGCCTGCGTGAACAAGGAAGTCTACGACGATCAGGCCGTGCAATCTGCCTGGCTCGTGCTTGAATACATCCACGCCAATCTCAACGCAGAGGGGCGCTACATAGTCATGGCCAACGTTCCTGGGAATACACCTGAAGACGTTGCCCGCAAGCTTTTTGATCTCCCATCTTTGGGCAGCGTGGGGCTGAAGGGCCCCACAATAGCCCCCGTGGTCACGCGTGAGAGCCTCGAAAGCAACAGCGGGGAACAGTGGTTTTCCGTGTCGTTCGTCATCAATCATCAACAGACGGAACAGCTTGTCGCAACGGAGTCGCTGCGGACGATTGGGGCGACGGACGTCATCGCTTTTCCCCTTACACAGCATTTCGGCGAACCGCCGGAACTGCCGCTGCGCTAACGGGTGTCGATGCCATGCCGATGCTGGCGGTACACCTGAGCATTATCCAGGACCTTGTGGACGAACTGGGCATTGAAGAGATTCGGGACCACATTGGCGCCGCCCTCCTGGGTTCTACCGCGCCCGACCGCCGTGTGCTGACTCGCGAGCCGCGTGAGGACACGCACTATTTCAACCTGACTGAAAGCGGGGCGGGCGACGGATTCAGGGGAATGAAGAAAGCGTTGCCAGACCTCGTTTCCCGCTCGCCGGAGGATGATTGGGCGCTGACTGCATTCCTTGTTGGTTATGCAAGCCACCTTGCCGCAGATGAGGCGTGGATTGTCAACGTCTATCGTCCCTTCTTTGAGGATGCTGCGTATTTTGGTGCTGAGCCCACGAAAAACATCTTGGACAGAGCCATGCAGTATGAACTCGAAGTTGATATTCGCGGCAATCGCGACCAGCTCATGGTTTGGCAGAAAACTATTATCGATTCGAATGGCAGCATTGATGCCGTGCCTGACCCGTTTATCGCAAAGAGCATTCTTCGCGACTGGAGCGATTTCGTTGCAGGTCGTGTCCTCACTCTGCCCGGCACGTGGGCCGAATTCCCGCGCTTTATCTCACGATACTTGGATGATCCTGATTTGGATGGTGTGGAAGTCGAGCAATTGATGGCTGACCCGGAAAAGATGCTGGAGAATGTCTATGCCCGCGTCCCCCGCGAGATCATTCAGCAGCATCGCGAAATCACTATGAAACAGTCCCTTAACCACGCAGAGGAAATCCTCGCATGAAGATTTTTCGCGGACTTGAAGAGGGCAAGGCCGGGCTGATTGCAGCCAACCCCTGGCTGAACCCGCAGGCGTCCGAATCCACGCTCTCGTTTCTTGAGCAGGCGTTCGGCGAGCAGATTTCCCCTGAAGAGGCCGTGCGACGCGCCATTGAGATAGTGCGCGTGGACGGCGACGACGGCATCCGCGAACTCGCCCGCAAGTTTGACGGAGTAGAACTGTCTGCGCTGGAGGTCACCCAGGAGGAAATCGCTCGAGCCTATGACAGCGTGGATACTCACGTCATCGACGCGATGCATAGGGCGGCAGAAGAAATCGAGGCGTTCCACGAGCAGCAGTCGCGGACCGGCTGGATGGACTTTGAGCGCGGCGTTGGCCAGCTCATCCGTCCCGTGCAGCGCGCCGGCATCTATGTGCCCGGCGGGCGGGCGGCATATCCCTCAACCGTTCTGATGATTGGCATCCCCGCCCGTGTGGCCAATGTGCCGGAGATTTTTGTGACGACGCCCGCGCGGGCCAATGGCGTCGTTGCTCCTGTCACGCTGGTCGCGTGCAGCATCGCGCGTATCAACCGCGTGTTTCGTGTTGGAGGCCCGCAGGGCGTCGCCGCTTTTGCGCTTGGCACGGAATCTGTTCCGCAGGTGGACAAGATCTTCGGCCCCGGCAATCTCCTCGTGCAACTGGCCAAGAAGGCCGTCTACGGCGTCGTGGGTGTCGATTCGCTTCAGGGTGCGACAGAGACGCTGGTCATCGCAGACGACCGCTCGGATCCTGCGCTGTGTGCCGCAGACTTGCTTGCGCAGGCTGAGCACGACCCCGAGGCGCGCGTTGTCATGGTGACAACGTCAGAGCGAATGGCGACAAGGACGGCCAGGGAACTGGAGCGTCAACTGAGAGACCTGCCGGAAAACTCCCCCGCCCACCTTTCTACACAAACCGGCGGGTTCGTCATCGTCGATACGGATGATGAAGTCGCCGACTTCTGCAACGTTTTTGCGCCGGAGCACCTCTGCATCATGACCCAGGACCCGCATGCGCTTATCCCCCGCTTGCGCAACGCGGGCGGCATTTTCGTGGGCGAGCACTCGCCGGAGGTGCTGGCGGACTATATCGCGGGGCCGAGCCACTCGATGCCAACAGGCGGGGCGGCGCGATACAGTTCCCCCGTCAACGTCTTTGAATTCCTCAAGGTGACCAGCCTCGTCGCCGTGCCGGAGGAGCGACTGCAGGCTCTGGGGCCGAGCGGCATCGCTATCGCACGCGCAGAAGGTCTTGTCGCGCACGCCAATGCGCTTGAGATTCGCATGGAGGCGGAGTCTGCCAGTGATCCGGTGGACTAGTTGAGAGCGGCACAGGCAGTGGCTTCATCCATCGAAAAGGGCGTTGATAAGACCAAGAGGGCGTGGTTTGGCCGCGTCACAAGCATCTTCGGCAGAAACTCGATTTCGCCGGAGACATGGGACGAGCTTGAGGAGGCGCTGATCGGCGCCGATGTTGGCCTCGACCTGAGCGAAGAGCTGATCTCACGCACCCGCGACCGCATCGAGAAGATTCGTGGAGCCAAGCCCAACGACCTCCGTGATGCGCTCAGTGCCGAGCTTGTTGACGTTGCCGTCAATGCTGCCTCTGCTGCCGCATCTGAACAGACGAAGGGCACGCCTCAAGTCATCCTCGTGGTCGGTGTGAACGGGAGCGGTAAGACGACAAGCATCGCCAAACTGGCGCGACGCGAGATGGCCGAGAATCGAGGTGTGCTATTGGTGGCTGGAGACACTTTTCGCGCGGCGGCTATCGAGCAGTTGCAGGTTTGGGGCGAACGGCTCGGTGCGCCCGTCATCGCGCAGCAGCACGGCGCTGACCCCGGCGCGGTGGCTTTTGATGGTGTTGCGGCGGCCAAATCACGCGGCGCGGATACGGTCATCATCGACACCGCCGGGCGCCTGCAGACCAGGACATCCCTGATGGATGAACTGCGCAAGGTGCGGCGGGTTGTCGAGCGAACAGTCGACGCGGCAGATATCACCGTGCTGCTTGTCTTGGACGCAACGACGGGTCAAAACGGCCTGTCGCAAGCGCGTGAGTTCATGGGAGCGGTGGGCGTGGACGGTGTGATCCTGACCAAGGTGGACGGCACGTCCAAAGGCGGCATCGCAATCGCTATCCGGCGTGAATTCGGTGTCCCCGTAACGTACATCGGTACCGGCGAAGGCATCGATGACCTTGAACCGTTTGACGCCCGCGCATTCGTGACGGCGCTGCTCGCGTAGAGGCGCGAGCGGTCCGAGCCTCCTCCCATGCTCCACCTGGTTATCTGGCTCGTTCTGCTCCAGGTTATCGGAGCGGCGGGGTTCGCATGGGCTTTCCCGTTCTTCCGTGATTTGCCGGATCGCGGGTACGGCGTCTCCAAGGTTCTGGGCATACTTGTGTTGGCATACGCCTACTGGGCGCTGGTCACTGCGCGTGTGCTCGACAACGGCCTGCTCTCACTCCTGGCCGTCCTTGCTCTCCTGCTAAGCGCGAGTGCAATTCTGGCGAGGCAACATCGGGAGGAAATGGTCGACTTTGTTCGAAGTCGTTGGCGGCTGCTCGCAGCGAGTGAAGCCGTGTTCCTGTCTGCGTTTGTCTTGTTCGCCGTTTTCCGCGTCCTCGCCCCGGACATCACCATCTCCACATCCATCACCGGCCTCACCACTGAACAGCCGATGGACCTTGCATTCCTCGCGAGTTCCCTGCGCAGCTCCACGTTTCCCGCTGCCGACCCGTGGCTGGCTGGTCATTCCATCAGTTACTACCATTTCGGCTACGTGATTTTCAGTATCCCCGCCCGACTCTCATTGGCAGCCGCGCCGGTGGGCTACAACCTTGCTTTCATCACCCTCTTCGCCCTCACGGCCGTGTCCACATTTTCCCTAACAATGAACGCAATCCTGCGAACAGGGATAGCGCGTGTCCAACCACCGAGACTGGACGTCATCGTAGTCATTGGCGGCATCGCGGCGGTCATTGCGTTGCTGATCGTCGGAAACCTGAGCGGCGGGATACGGGCCCTCACTGAAGCACTGTCGCTAGAAGGAGCGACAGGATTCAGTTTCTGGTGGTGGGACTCAACGCGCATCATCGAGGATCCGGGTGCTCTCTCTCCTATCGATGAGTTCCCTGCGTTCAGCTTCCTGTTGGGCGACCTCCATCCACACGTCATGTCGCTGCCGTTTGTCCTGCTTGCCCTTACCGTGACGCTCGCGTGGCTATGCAAACCGGACGCCCCGGACATGTCGTGGCCTCTGCAGCGCGCCGGCGAACTCTTTCTGACCGCGCTAATCATCGGCGCGCTTGGCTTCATCAACACATGGGACTGGCTGGCCTTTATGCTGCTGCTCTTGGTGGCAATCAAGGCGCGGCGGCTGCGCGAAGAGGGTTTGGGGCAAGGCCTGTTCAACAAGCAGACAACCCTCGACATCGTCATTCCGGCAACGGCAATCGCCCTCCTGTCGTTGGCCCTCTTCTCCCCGTTCTACCTGACTGTGAGCAGCGGTGTACGCGGCGTGTTGCCTGTCCACGCCTCCGGCACTGAGCTAAGCCACTACGCGCGTATTTGGGGCCCCATGGCGCTTGCTATACTCCCGCCCGCCGCATTCGCTTTTATCCGTTTGAGACACAAGGATGTATCGAATCTGTATGTGGGCGGTGTCACGCTCCTGGCCGCGGGTCCGCTTATTCTCTGGACCCTCGTCGTGATTGGATGGAACCTCCTGCCTCATGACGCCCCCATTCCGGTTGACCCGCCGACAGTAGTTGATATCGGTACGCGCTGGCTCGTGACCGCGCCAGCCATGGCATTGGCGGCAATCGGATTCCTGGCGGTGCTGCCAACCGGACGGGAAGACGGCCCGATGCCGCAAGGCATTCAGTTTGCCTGCTTGCTGGTAGCCACAGTAGCAATGGGCATCATCATCACCGAGGTGTTCTACGTCTGGGACTCTTTTGGCGTTCGCATGAACACCGTCTTCAAGGTTCACTACCAGGTATGGACTCTGCTGGCAGTCGCGACGGGAATCGGCGCCGCCTGGATCATCGTCCAACGCCCGCAGCGATTCTCACCCGCGCACGGCGGACTCATTCTGGCGGGAGCAGCTGGGCTGGTACTGCTGCTCGTCGGCGCTGCCTATGGCCTCCTTGGCGCAGCGGAACGTATCGAGGGCTCACCCTCAACCAGCATTGCACTGGATGGACTCGCAACGTACCGAGACCGATTCCCGGATGACGCGGTTGCCATCGACTGGCTGCTGGATAACGCAGATCGTGGTGACCACGTTCTTGAAGCCCACGGCAACGACTATACGGACTACGGCCGCGTTTCGGCGATTACGGGATTGCCGACGCCCATGGGTTGGCAGGGCCATGAACTGCAATGGCGAGGCGGAACGGAACTGTTCGGGCCGCGAATCGAATACACCAAGGAGATCTACCGTGGACAGACCGTCGCGGAGGGTGAATATCTTAGCGAGGATCAACTGAAACTCAGGCTCGAGTTCTACGGCATCGACTACATCTTTGTCGGCTCGCTGGAGTGGAACGACTTTGGCCAGGACACGGCGGACAGGCTGCTTTCCGCCATGCCTAACCGCCTTGAAGTAGCTTTCGAATCGGGGAACACGACAATCCTGCGATACGTGCCCATCATCTGATGCCAGTCTCGGTATAGTTAGGTTTGACCATGAGCCAATCTCGACGTAGACGAAACCGCCGCCGTTCCGCAACCAACAACAACCCGGTGGCTGACACCGGACAAGATATCCAATCAACGGATGGGGCAAATGATGCCGCCTCCGACTCCAAGGAGCATGAGGGATGGATCTCCCGCATCGCGTGGGAGCAGGCACTTCACGATGTCAAAGCTTGGGCGCGGCGACCTGAAGCCGCCATCCTTGTCGCCATCGTGGTCACGGCCGCCGCCCTGCGTTTCTGGGATCTGGGCACGCGAGCCGTTCACCACGACGAAAGCCTACACGGCTACTATTCTTGGTTCATGGCCGAGGGCGGCGGATTCATCCACAACCCGCTCCTGCACGGCACCGTCCAATTCATTGGGACAAGCTTCGTGTTTCGGTTGTTCGGTGCATCCGACGCGACCCTTCGGCTATTGCCGGCGCTTCTGGGCACAATCGTGGTCGCGCTGCCGTATCTCCTCTACCGCCACCGGATGGGCACACTTGGCGCTCTTATAGCATCGGGCCTGCTGGCAATCTCGCCCGGCATCCTGTACTTCAGCCGATTTGCCCGGAACGACATCTACATGGTCCTCATTACGCTTGTCCTCTTCTGGACGATGTGGGCATATATGGACTCCCGGCGACTGCGATACCTCATCATCGCGTCGGCAGCGTTGGCGATCGGCTTTGCCACCAAAGAGGTCATGTACCTCCTCGTTCTCGTGCCGCTCACATTTCTAATCCTCGCCCACCTCGGCGATGCCAAACGGCTCATCCGCACGCCGCTGCGGGAGTGGCCGCCCGCCGCAGTGTTCGGCCTGATCCTGACAACACTCGTGCTGCCGATGGGCGCGGCCGGTGTTGCCCTCTTTCAGAACATTCTCGGGATCCACCTGGCGAATCCGGATTCGGGGGTAGATGTCGCGGAGGGCGCGCTGGCGAATCTTTCGGGTCCAGTGGGCGCGCCGATTTCACAAGGTCCGGGCGTGACGACGTGGATCATTGAACGGCTCTCAGGATTGCCGGGTATCGGATTCGACTTGGCAAACCTGGATAAAATCCAGAATCCCGCCGCGGGAACGCTGCTCGGCATTCAGGCGCTGGACATTGCCGTTTTTGTACTCTTGGCTCTGTTTAGCGTCGGAGCCGCGCTGGGCATCATCTGGCACAGACGGCACTGGCTGATTATTGCCGGCGTGTTCTGGTTCCTCATCGCCATACTCTTTACGACGTTGTTCACGAACGGCATCGGCTTTGGCAGCGGCGTCTGGCAGTCTCTAGGGTATTGGGTGGCGCAGCAGGATGTCGGGCGTGGCAGCCAGCCCTGGTACTACTACTTCATGGTGCTGTCCGTGTACGAACTCCTGCCCCTCATCGCCGCCCTCGTAACGGGAGTTTTTATTCTCAGACGACGCGCCGCATTCCTGACGTTTGATGTCTTTCTCATCTACTGGTTCCTGCTTGCGCTTGGGCTGCTCCTGCTGGCAGGCGAGAAGATGCCGTGGCTGTCCATCCATCTCACGCTGCCGATCATCATGATTGCAGGACGTGGACTGGGGGAATACCTGCCGCAAGCCTTCAACCAGATTCGCCAAGTAGCCCAGCAGGCTGATGCCCGCCGGGTGGGCCATACGGCAGCCGTTGCGGGGCTGGCCGTCCTCCTTATCCTCACCGCGCGTTCCTCGCTCCGCGCCAGCTTTGAGAACGGCGATGTTCCGGTGGAGATGCTTGTTTACACCCAGACCTCGCCTACGCTCGAGCAGGCCGTCGACGAGATTGACCGCTATGCAGCCGCCACAAGCAACGGACAGCATCTGCCGCTCACTATCGATACTGCGCACGGGTACTCGTGGCCATGGCACTGGTATCTGCGTGACTATACGAACGTTGAATACCGCTGCATGGGCGGGGAGAGCGTTTGCGGGGAGGGAACACCTGTCGTGACCAATGAAAATCCTCCGCGCGGTCTCATTATGGCCCTAAACACGGATAGTGCCCCCAACATTCAGACAGCCGAATGGGGTTCCGATTCTGCTAATCGCGTCCGTATTCCGCTTCGGTGGTGGTTCCCGGAGGGCGTCTACCGGGGCGACCAATACTATGAGGGACTGGGCGTTGGCGACATTGCGCGGGGTGTGATTGATCCCGGCGCGTGGTCGACCATTTGGACCTACTGGACGCTGCGGGAACCGCCGTGGCGCCTTGGCAGTTCTGACATCTATGTCTATTTCCCGTCCGACTACACGCCGGAGCTGAGCACGCCGCCCGATCCGGTTTACGGGCCTGCCTAGGTCCGCCTCTCAATGCTCATCAACAGACGTACTCTCTTCGCGCTCGCGGTAAGCGTGGCCTTTCTCGCTGTTGTCTTCTGGAGTATTGATTTCGACGAGTTTCTTGACGCGTTCGCAGAAGCGAACTACCTCTGGCTGATTCCTGCAGTGATCGTCTATTTCCTAGCATTCACTCTGCGCGCGTGGCGTTGGCAGAGCTTGCTGGTGCACTTGGGCGGAGTGACACTTGGGCGCTCCTATTTCGTGGCCACCATCGGCTATGCGGCGAACAATGTCCTGCCACTCCGATTAGGCGAGTTCGTCAGGGCGTACTTGCTCCGCCGCAACCCCGGCCTGGACATGACGGCCAGCTTGGCAACCATCGCCGTGGAGCGCATCCTTGACGGCTTGACCCTGCTCCTGTGGCTCGGTATCGGCCTGCTGTTCTTCGCCTCCACGTGGACGCTCTCACCGCTGCTGACGCTCGCCGCGCAAGTCGCCGCCGTCGTGTTCATCAGCGCAGGTGTGGCCGTCATGCTCGCCGTCCTGTTTCCGGACGCCTCCCTGCGTATTGGCCATGCCGTCACAAGACCGCTCCCGGACCGCTATGCAACGCGTCTGATGAGAATCGGCGAGTCGTTGCTACATGGATTTGCGGCCCTCAAGGACGCGCGGAAGATACCGTTCTGGTTCTTGGTCTCCAACGCTGTGTGGGCGGGTGAAGCCTTGGTCTATATCTTCGTGGCCGCGGCCATGGACGTGGACACCCCCATCGTCGTTCTGTTCGTCGCCGTCGCTGCCTCCAACCTCGCCACCGCTGTGCCCTCGTCATCCGGCGGCATCGGCCCCTTTGAGCTCCTGGCGAAAGAGACGCTCGTCCGCGCCGGCGTGGGGGCGGGGTTGGCCACGGCATACGCGGTTGTCATTCACGCCACGCTATGGGTTCCCGTTACGATAGCTGGAGCAATCCTGCTCATCCTTGAGGGAGTACCACTGCGCGAAGTGCTGCGTCCCACGAGCGGGATGAACGGATCGAACACTGGGCAAGCAGAGGCAACTGAATGAAGGTTGGAATCATTGGCGGTGGCGTGGGAGGCCTTGCTGCGGGCTATGAGTTCGCCAAGGCTGGTCATACTGTCGAATTGTTCGAGCGTGCGCCGTTCCTGGGCGGCCTCGCGTCCACGTTCGACGTTGGCGGCGGGCGGCTGGAACGATTCTATCACCACCTGTTCCTGTCCGATGTCACGATCATCGGCCTGCTGGATGAGCTTGGCCTCAAAGACCGCCTCATCTGGGAAGACTCGAAAGTCGGCTATTTCACCCACGGACGCATCTACCCGTTCGCAACGGCGACGGATCTCCTGCGATTCAACCCCGTGAGCCTGATTGACCGCATCCGCATGGGCCTGGTAACGCTCTACATCCAGCGCATCAAGAACTGGAAAAGACTGGAAGACACGACGGCCGCCGCATTCATGCGCAAGTGGGCCGGGCGGCGCAACTACGAGGAGATATGGGAGCCGTTGCTGCGCGGCAAATTCGGGCGCTATGCCGAGCAGATCGCCATGCCGTGGATGTGGAGCAAGTTCGCAACGCGCGTTGCCTCCCGTAAGGGCCTGCTGGGCCGCGAGCAGCTCGGCTATATCGAGGGAAGTTGGCAAGTGCTGATTGATGCCCTCGAACAGCGCATCAATGACATGGGCGGCGAGGTGCGAACAGGAATCGGCGTATCCCGCATAGAAACCACGGACAACCGAGTGACGGGACTGACGATCACCGACGCTGACGGCGCCGAGGAAAAGCGCGACTATGATGCCGTCCTCGCCACCGTTCCGAGTTTCCTCCTGCCACGTCTTGTGGACCTACCTGAAGACTATCTCGACAAAGTGTCCACCATCGACTACGAAGGCGCGATCGCCGTGATCTGGGTGATGAATCGCAGCCTCTCGCCCATCTATTGGCTCAACATCGCTGATGCCGATATTCCATTCCTGCTCACGCTGGAGCAGACCAACCTCGTCCCGCCGTCCGTCTACGGCAGCAAGCACATCCTCTACACGGCGGACTACGTGACACCGGAGGACCATCGGTGGGGGCTGTCAGACGATGAACTTATTGAGAGCTATGTCGAACACCTCCGAAAGATCAATCCTGAGTTCGACCTGTCATGGGTGGAGCGGGCATACGTCCACCGCGAGGGCGCAGCGCAGCCAATCATGACCACCCATTTCAGCGACAAGATACCGCCCAACAAGACACCCGTAGACGGTCTCTGGCTTGCCGCTATGAGCCAGATTTACCCGGAGGACCGTGGAACCAACTACAGCATCCGCCAGGGTCAGGACGTTGCCCGTGCCATGATGGCGGAGGCAGGCTAGCGAACCTTGAAGTTGGTTTCTACCTCGACGCAGGAGCCGCGTGGCAGGGACCCCATGCCGATGGCGTTTCGCGCGTGTCGTCCGGCGTCACCCAGAACTGCAACAAGCAGATCAGACGCGCCATTTGCAACGATGGAGTGCTGATCAAAATCGGGCACGGCATTCACGAACACGGTGATCCGTGTCACTGACTCAACGGCATCAAGTCCGCCATCCAGTGCGTTTTCCACCGCCGAAAGCGCATTGAGCGTCGCGATGCGAGCCGCTTCCGTCGCCTGCTCAACTGTTACCTCCGCGCCAACCTTCCCAGGTGAGATGAGCTCGCCGTCCTGCGTAGGAAGCTGTCCGGCCACGTAAAGGGTATTGTGGACGCGATTGGCGGGCGTGTAGTTCCCGCCGGGCGTGGCGGGTGGAGGAAGAGTGATTCCGAGTTCCTTTAGTCTGTCCGCTACGGTCATTGCTGTGCGCCTCCTGTATTGACCTCTTCCGTCTCTGGTCGCTGCGTCACCGGCCAAATGGAATCTAGTTCAGAGTACTGCGGATAACGCCCAGCGAGCAGTGGCATATGGTCGGGCGTCAGCAGGACGGGCGGGAGGCCGTCCAACCCACCGCGCGCTCGGCTGATCACAATGTCATCCGCGCCAAACGGCTCACCACCCTCGGTGCCTGTGCTATGGATGAGAACCCCGAACCCGCCGAACCCGCTCGGCTTGGTGAGTTCAAGGATCGCCATCCGGTTGGCCATGACATCCTGCGGCGGGAGATCAAGCTCACGTAGCGCATCGATAAACGCCTGTGAGCCGAGCTTCTTGAGATACCGCTGCTGCGTCAGCAAGCCCTCCGTCCGCAGCCCCGCTGCCTCCCCGGCCCATGCCAGCGACGTAAAATCTACGTGCGCCGTGATGTCCTGCCTACCCAGCCGGATATAGGGGTTGGTGGAGGACGTGTGATGGTGATAGCAGAGCAGGGTGCCCTCCCTCCGCGAGCCGTCATACAAAGTGGCGGCAGGGTAGCCGTAATCGACAGTAAAGACGAACCCCCGCCGTAGCCGGGATGCGCTTTTTGTGAGATGTGCCGGGCCGTCAAGGTCGATCTCCGCCTTGCTGCCATTCGGCAGCGTCACGTCCAACTGTCCCAGGCGTTCCGCCAGCGCGGACGTCGACGGCTCGGCGACCGTCTCGATGAATCCCGCCTCCGTCGCGTCGACGAGCAACTCATACAGAGTTTGCCCTTGTTGAATAACGCGATGGCGCGGCATGGCGTCATAGAGCTCATTGGAGATAATCACCCCTGCCTCAATTTCATCCGGCAGGGCATCCCCATCCCAATTGATGACGCACCCCGCGTCATCGCCCTGCGGTGGTATCACCCGCCCAGTCCGCCCGAACTCCACGATGCAGTAATCGATAGCCCTCCTGAAATCTGGAGTCAAATATCGTACGTAGTTAAAAAAATCCTGAGCGAGACGGCCCTTGCCGCCGCCCTCCTCAACGACTGTGAAAGACTCCGGCCTGCCCAGCAGCTCCCAACATCGCTCAAGCTGCAAAGCGAGCAGCGCCCCAAACGCCGGGTGAGTGGCGGGCGCGGTGTAGAAATCCCCCGCCGGTCCGATGCGCTCTTCGAGGCTGCTGTAGTAGCCGCCATCTGGATCGTAGAGGACGACACGCATGAAATCGGCGAAGGGGATGGGCCCCCTTCGCCGTATTTCGTCTCTAAGCCGGGCCTCAAGCGTCTGCCGGGCCATGGGCGTATGTGTTTCCGTGTCTACTGGATTGCGAACGACTCGATCATCTGGTCCACGTCTCGGGAGCGCAGACGGGAATTCAGGTTGGCGTAACGCTCATCCAGAGGCTCGGAGTTGTCCGCCGCGTACAGGACGCCAAGCGGAATACCAGGATCCTGCGCAACCCTCAGCGCCTCCCTGAAGTCCGTCGGATCATGGCTCTCCGGAAGGTCGTATGTCAGCGGATCGATCCCCTTCTTGGCGTTGCCTCGAAGGATGTCGTAGTTGTCGTTGTAGGTAGTGCAGGGCGACTGCACGTGGACGATGGAGAATCCGGGATAGTCCATGCCCTCTCGAATCATCTGCGCCATCTCTCGCGGCTTGCTGGAGAATGCTGATGCGACAAAAGACGCGCCCAGTGACAGGTAGTACTGGAACGGCTTGACTTCTCCTTCGATCTTGCCGCCGGGTGTGGTGCTGGTCACGACGCCGAACTGTGTGGTGGGGGAGCTCTGTCCCTTCGTCAGTCCGTACACACCGTTGTCCATGATCACGCAGGTCACGTTCAGGTTTCGCTGGGCCGCAGGGCCGATGTGCTCTGCTCCGATGCTCAGGAAATCCCCGTCGCCGGCGACAATCATGACCTCAAGGTCCGGGTTGCCGCTCTTGATGCCAAACGCGACAGGCAACGTGCGCCCGTGAATGCCGTGGAAACCGAACGGCTGTGGGCCGTCTGTCAGGTGAACCAGGTTGCCCGAGCAACCGATTCCCGCGACGATCACGTTGCTCTCAAACGGGATGTCCATTTCGGTCGTGCGAGCCGCGATCGTCAACTCAATGGCGCGCTTGACGCCGAAGTCGCCGCAGCCGGGGCACCACTTGAAATCGTACTCGGGGTTCCGCTTCGTCATTGTCTGCTACCTCTTTCTTTCGACTATGCCCGTGCTTTGGGCGCTAGACTCCGACCTTGCTGCCCGCCATGGCCTCAACCTCGGCGGTGATTCTCTCAACCAGGTCTGCCACCTTGAACGGCAGGCCCGTGTATTGGGTAAGGGACTTCGCGTTGACGCCGTGCTGGCGCAGGATGGAGGACAATTGACCAAGGTAGTTGAGCTCCGGCACCAGGACCAGCTTCTTGGATCGCAGCTCATCCAGCAGCTCGGGATTGAGCGGCGAGATGAACATGGTGTAGTACCAGCCCACCGGCACGCCATTCTCCATCATCTGCTCGTACGCCTCGTGTGCCGGTCCCTTGGACCCGCCCCACGGCATGATGACCACGTCGTTGTCCGTATTTCGCGTCTCGTACGGCGTGTCCTCAAGCAGCTTCAACTTGCCGAACCGCCGCTCAGTGCCGCGGACGTGATGAATCGGCAGGTGCGTTGTGTCGCCGATCGTATCGTGCTCACTGGCGTTGGCGACATAGGCGCCCGGGCCGCCGGGCAGCGGCATGGGTGTAACAGTATCCCCCTCGTAGCGCTTGTAACCGTTCGTGCCCGTGTAGATCTGCCGTGCCTCCACCTCAACCAAGGTTGGGTCAGGCTTGCGGATATTTTGCACGCGCTCGGAGAGCATGTGCTCGGAGAGCACGATTACGGGACCTTGGTAGCGCTCCGCCCAGTTGAGGGCGTGCATCGCTGCGTAGAAACACTCTTCAATCGTGCCCGGCGCAATGACCGGCAGCTGCGAGTCGCCGTGCGCCGGATGCATCGCCATGTACAGGTCGGACTGCTCTGACTTGGTGGGCAGTCCGGTGGCGGGCCCGCCGCGCTGAACGTCGATGACCACGCACGGAATCTCCATCATCCACGCCATGCCCAGTCCCTCGCTCATAAGCGAGAAGCCAGGCCCTGCGGTGGAGGTCATAGCCTTCTTGCCCACGAACCCTGCGCCGACGATGGTGCTGATGGATTCGATCTCAGAGCTCGCCTGATAGACAAACGTCCCCTCGCCGCGGAGGTTCTGCTCCATAAATACGAGGATGGACGTTGCTGGCGATATGGGGTAACCGACAAAGAAGTTCAGGCCGGCGGCCAGCGCCCCGAGTCCAAAGCTCTCATTGCCCTTGATGATGATCTGCTCGTAATCGGGCGGATCGGGAGCGGCCAACTCGCCGAGCGAGAATCCGCTCTCCTTCGCCGCATCGCGCCCAAGCCCCAGGCCCATGCTGTTGGCCGCGACGATCTCGGCATCGTTCGGGCGGCCTCGTGTGAAGCGCTTGACGTTGAAGTCTTCAAGGTATTGTTCAGGCCACTGAACGAACTGGGCAACTGCGCCGAGGATGACCATGTTGGCGGCGCGTGGGTTGCCGGTCGACTTCCCAAGCTCTTCATAAGGAAGAGCAACGACGTTCATCGCAGTCTTGTCTTCGTCGGGCACTTCAAAGACTGCGGAGTCATAGACGAGGATGCCGCCGTCACGAAGCTCTTCCTTGTGAACCTCGTAGGCCTCCTCATTGAATGCGACAAGCACGTCAAGCGTGTCGCCGTTGCTGAGCGCCGGTGTCACGGAGATGCGACACTGGCTCCACGTGGGCCCGCCCATGATCTGGGACGGGAACGTAACGAACGTCATCACGTGGTATCCCACCTGCGCGGCTGCTGCGGCGAGGGCCTCGGATGCGGTCACCATGCCCTGTCCGCCTTCGCCCGCGAAGCGGATCACAAAGTCTCGTGTGGCTGCCACTAATTTCCCCCTTGCGACTCTAATTCTCGGCAGGCCAGCAGTGCACCGCGATTGCTTGAAAGGCTGTAGTTACCGAGCCCCCGCAAAGTGCCCGCCATAAACCTGCCCCGTGCATTATGACGCAACGCATTTGAGTATAACAAAGGTTTGAGTAGAACGGGATAGAGCAAGCCAAGATTATGGAACGTTTAGAAACGATTTTGGAGGGGCTGAAGAACACGTCGGCTGATATAATCGGCGGCAACATGGCATGAGACGCGCAGAGGCGCACAAGAGGTACTTGCGTAATGTCAGAATCCGTCAACGAAGTCGCTCCCGGCATTTTCCAGATGCGTATTCCGATGCCGGAGAACCCTCTCGGCTACACCCTCCCGTATCTCGTCACTGGCCCGGACAAACCCATCCTCATTGACACCGGCCTCCGTTCCGAGGAAGGCATTGAAGCTCTCGAAGATCAGCTGGTGGGGCAGTTGGGGATTAAGCCCGGCCGGATCGATTTCATCCTCATCACCCACAACCATCCGGATCACTACGGCCTCGCCATCGACGCCAAAAAGCTCACCGGCGGCCGCACGGCTATGCATCGCATCGACTGGGAACAGAGCCCATTCCGAGAAGCGATGGAGGCGATCAAGCGAAACCCCACAGCGGCGCGATCAGAGGGCGGCGATCGAATGAAAGACTGGTATCGCCGACACGGCGTACCGGAAGAAGAGCTGCAGGGCGAACTGTTTGGCGGGAGGCGCGGCCGTCGCGCAATCCAGGAAGAAGAGCGTCGGCAGGAAAAGCACCCGGAAGGCATCCCGTCTCACGGTGACTCCGCTGAGAAGGGCGCGAGCGACGAGCAAGAGGCACGGCGATGGGCGCTCTTTCGCGAGTTTGAGCCCCCTGACCTGCTGCTTGATGGCTCGGAGGTCTACAAGACCGGCAACCACAACCTGCGCGCGTTCTGGACGCCCGGCCATACCCCGGGCCATCTCTGCTGGGTCGATGAGGAAGCCCGGATTGTCTTTACGGGCGACCATATCCTCCCCATCATCACGTCTAACGTCTCAGTGCGAATGACATCGGATGGCGATCCCTTGGGTGATTATCTTGACTCGGTCGCAAGGGTAGGCGAACTGGATGTCGATCTCGTCCTGCCCGCGCACGAACATCACTTCACTGACCTCAAGGGCCGTGTGGTGGAACTGCACAAGCATCACGATGCGCGTCTCGATGCCGTCTTGAAAGCAGCAGACGGCCCGCCGCGCACGGCATATGAAGTCGCTTCAGGCGTGCCGTGGGACGTTGGTGGCTGGGATGAGATGGACGAATTCCTGCGTCGGGCGGCCGTTGGAGAGACACTTTCGCACCTTGAGCACCTGAGCCGCAAGGGAACAACACGACGTATCCGCGAAGAGGACTCGCGCATCGTCAGGTGGCAGACAGTGCAGTAACCGATAGAAAGAGTACAATCAAGACAAGCGAGCGCGGGGAGAGGATATGGCGGACGTAGAAACTGCCGTACAGGCTCTCAAGGAAACGGCGTCGGCGCATGAAGGACGAAATATCGTCGACCGCGCATTTGCTCGGCAGGTCGATACCCTTCTAAACGGCTTCTATGCGGACATCACCCAACTCAAGCGAATAGAGCTCCAGAGCCTGTTTGACCTGTTCCTCCTCAAGTCGCTCTATATAGACCGCCACAGCACCAGCATCGCCACGCTTGACTACCTTGGCGGTTTGCTCGCGCGCCACGTCCGTATGCGGGAGATCTTCCCGATCCCTGATCTCGCCGCCCACTTCGGCAACCTGCTGGAAAGCCTCATGGAAGAGGCGGAGCATGGCGCGGCGCGAGAGGCGCAGAATCTCTTTGAGGCCAACCGCAACATCGCGGACAGCACACTCTTCCTGATTGGCATCTTTCCCGCGAGCTTGACCGGCCGCCGCAGCAGGTGGCGCCGTCGCCGCAACTCTGCGATGCAGGCCATTCCCCGGCTGGACATCAGCTACTACACGCGGCTGGGACGGAGCCACTACGCGCTCGCATCCGAACATGAGCTGGCGCGATGGACGGGTCTGGACGGTGTGCTCAGCCGTCTGTCCAACAACTTCGACATCTACGCCGAAGTGCTTTCTGAGGTCGCGCAGACATTCATCCATGGCGTTGATGTGCAGCGCGTGACAAATCTCATGCTGGACAGCTATAACGCGTGGCGTCGGACGGGTGACCCACAAAGGATGGAGGAATTGCGCAAGTACGCGGCGTTGCTCGCCCTGGATCCGCGGCGCGCATTCTCACGCTTGCGCCGTCGTCAGCGTTACGTCCTGCTTGACCCGGCCGGTTAATGGCTTTTCGGCCTTGCGGCTAGGAGAGCGCAAACTCCCGGTGTAGTCGCTCTTCGCTTTCCGGTGACTCCGGCTTTGCCTCATCCACCCACAAGCTTCCGGCGATTTCGGCGATAACTAGGGCGGGCAGGGGATCGTTGGCCGGTCCGGCAATCAATTCACCTAACCGGTTGAAAATCGAAGCATCACGGGAACAGTAGAAGCGGCCAATCGACGCCAACGTATCCTCTGATTGATCATTGCCTCGCCACTCGACAAGCGCCCCGTCATTTGCACAGCGAGCACGCAGCGCGAGAACACCGCTTGCCGTGCGCACGGCGTGAATATCGGCTCGGCGAGGCGATACGACAACCTCGCCGACCGCCAGATCACGCAGGCGTGTAATAGTACCAAGTAAGACGAGATTGTCAGTCGTGGCGGAGTGTGACGACTCTGCTGGCAAGGCCGGATCATCCCGCCGCCATGACATGGTGAGAAAGGCGCGGCGGCTCAGTTCATTCTCGTTGTCGCCAGTCATTTCAAGCTCGTGAGTATCATTCCGGCTGAATCTTTGGCCTTGCCTGCAACCGTTGTATCATGGTGAACGCAGTGTAAACGAGGATAATAGCCTCAGAACACGGTAATTCGCGGAGGGATCGCATAGCCTGGTCTAGTGCGGCCGCCTGCTAAGCGGTTTGTCCTTTAATCGGGACACATGGGTTCGAATCCCATTCCCTCCGCCATCGCATATAATCCGCCTGTATAGGGCAATCACAACGGGGACGGTGAGGAACGCGAATGGCAAGTTATCACCTCTGGACGGTCGGCTGTCAGATGAATGTCGCTGACTCAGATCGTCTCGGCCTCTCCCTTGACCAACTGGGGTATGAGCCTGTCCAAAAGGCTGAGGAGGCCGACATTGTCGTTCTCAACAGCTGCGTTGTGCGGCAGGGGGCAGAGGACAAGGTTGTTGGCAGACTGGATTCCCTCAAGTCCTACAAGAAGAACAACCCGAACGCCACCATTGCCCTGATGGGTTGTATGGTCGGCCCACGAACCGACGCTCTCCGCGAGAGATTCCCCCACGTCGATTTCTTCCTGCGCCCGCAGGATTTCACCGCGCTCGTTGAGTTTGCCGCAGACCGGCAGGGCCTCTCCTGTGACACTGATCAAGCATTCCTTGTACCGTCGCGTCCCACGGTGAGCACCTTCGTGCCCATCATTCAGGGCTGCGATGAGTTCTGCACGTACTGCATAGTGCCGTATCGACGAGGCAGGGAGACCAGCCGCCCCGTCGACGAACTTGTCAGGGAGGCCGAGATGCTGGCGGCGCGAGGCGCCAAGGAGATCACTCTCCTCGGCCAGATCGTCGACCGCTACGGCCATGACTTGCCGGACAAGCTTGATCTTGCCGACCTCCTCCGCGCCATCCACCCCGTGGACGGATTGGAGCGTATCCGATTTCTGACGTCCCACCCCCGCGACATGACACAACGAATCCTTGATGCTGTCGCTGAACTCCCAAAGGCCTGTGAGCATCTCAATCTGCCGTTCCAGGCCGGCTCGGACGAGGTTCTCGAACGAATGCGCCGCCCGTACACCATCGCGCAATACATGGAACTAATTGAGCGCGCCCGCGAGACGATTCCGGGCGTGGCTATTAGCACGGACGTCATCGTCGGTTTCTGCGGCGAGACAGACGAGGAATTCCAGCAGACGATGGACGTACTGGAGCAGGTGAAATTTGATATCGTGCATGTCGCGCCCTATTCAACACGCCCGGGAACCATCGCGGATCGCAAACTTGTGGATGACGTTCCGCCAAAGGTGAAGATTGAACGGCGCAAGGCCGTCGAAGAACTCCAGGAGCGCATAGCCACGGAGTTGAATGTGCCACTGGCCGGCACTCGGCAGGAGATTCTCATCGAACGGCGCGTGAAGGATGCGTGGACAGGCCGGACACGGACGAACAAGATCGTCCACGTGCAGGGTTCTGAAGCCAACCTGGAAGGCCACGTCATTGATGTTGACATTGTGCGCGCAGGCCCATGGTCCCTAACGGCCGTCCTACCTGACACAGACGCAGCCGATACAATCAGCGCGCCATCACGCGAAATCGAGTTGATGCCGGCTTAGCCGCTAAACGTTATCCGAACTCAAAGAAAAGGGGCGGCCATTTGGCCGCCCCTTCTGCTATCTGCGAAGTGGGTCGTGTGAGCGCGATTACTCCATGCTCTCGACTTCGATGTCCTTGATGGTGATCTCACCGTTCACCATCGTGCCAGTGAACGTGAATTCTGGCCCGAACACCGCGTGATTGAATGGAGCGGTTTCAGGATCGAAGAACGTCGTGAACTCAAACCGGTCACCGGCTCCGCCGCCGCCCATGCCGCCGTCGACCGCGGTCACGCGATAGCTGGCAGGCTCAGGAGTCGTCCGGCTGCCGTGGACCGCCTTGAACTCATCGGGCACCAGCGCATTCTCGGTGAGGTCGACTTCTGTGAAGCAGTCCAGTGTTCCCAGAAGAACGATCTGGGTTGAGCCGTCGGCGTTGGTGGAGATTTCATAGCTATCAACGCTATTGGACGCCATGGCCATGTAGAAGGTGTGGGCATCAATCGGGATCTCACCCAGCGCGTTCGTCGGCATCACGAAGTCCGTGAAGTTCGTATCTACGCGGCACATTGCGTACTCCGTGCTGAACGAGAAAACCTCGTCCATCACGTGCGTCACGCCCATATCAAGCGTCGGCATCGATTTCTCATTAACGCCTCCGCCGAATGCAGTAATGGCCGCCAGTTCCTCGACTTGTCCTGAAAGCGCGCTCTTATCGCTCTCGAGGGCTGCGTTGTCGTCCTCCAGTCCGCTGATGGTTCCCTGCTGCGAGAAATACACCGCGCCGCCCGCGATGATTGCAAGCACCAATGCCGCAACCGCCGCAATAGAAAGTGGAACGTTATTGTTCACGTGAATCCTTCCTTCCCGGGAAAAGCCCGCTCAACAAGTGGCAAACATTTGCCGTTTACTGTATCCCACATTTGCACAACGGGAAAGCAAATCTATAAATACGCATATGCGTATTTATAACTAGGGCTGTTTCGGTCGCTTAGAGATCTCGTATTGGGTCAAGCATCCACGCCGCCCACGCCCGAAGCTGGTCCTCAATGTCCTTGCCGCAGCGAGGGCACTCGTAATCACCGTAACGGATTCGCGTCTTGCACTCGGGGCAGGAGATCGTTGCGCTGCTCATTGCCTGCACCACGTGGCTGATCTGGTTTTCGGTAGCACTCATCTGCTGTATCGGTATCATCCCTTCGTAATGGTTGCCTACCGATGCTAGCACGGCGCGGTAACCAAACGAGAAAACGACTAGGTGCTCCGTTCCTGCACGAACTTCGCCCGCCGGTGGATCCCTGTCGCGCCGCTCGGACGATTCCCCATCTGGGCCTCGATCTGCGGCGTCCCGTCGGCCTCATAGCAGCGAACCCGCATGCTGTGATTGCCCGACTCGAACGGCCAATCGTAGCGCCAGATTACCCAGGTCGTGTCCGAAAGCGGCTCGCGAAGCTGCGCCGGCTGCCAAGCCCCACCGTCCACGCTGACCTCAACTCGCGAGATTCCTCGCGCTCCCGCATAGGCAATTCCGCCCACCGGCACCAGCGTTTGTCCGTCACGCTCAAAGACCTCTTGATCGGAGATCGTGTCCACCACGGACGTGGCCCGCACCCGCGCCACCTCGTCCCAGTTCCGTGCAACCCAATACCCCTCTGTGTACTCTTCTTGCACCGTCATATTGGTGATCCATTTCGGCTGCTTCATGCCGTAGCGGTCCGGCAGCCAGATACGGAGTGGGAAACCGTGCTCGACTGGTATCGGCCTTTCATCCCATGCATACGCCAGCATGATTCGCTCATCCTGATCGATGAGTTCGAGATCGACAATCTCGTGGAAGCCGTCCCCGCTCTCGATGTTTACGTACCGTGCTCCCGGCAGCGGCTGAACATCCGCCAGGATGTCCTTGAAGCTCGCCCCCGTCCACTGCGTCGTGCTGATCAGCGGCCCGCCGACACGATTCGAGATGCATGAGAGCGTGATGAATTGACTACGCGGTTCATAGTTGTCGCGGATGTCATCAATCGACAACTCGACCGGATTCGCAACCAGGCCGCCGATAGGCAGCACCCATGACGCTCCGTCGATAACCGTCGGTGTCGTCCGAATGAAGATTCGATAGTGGTCCTCCACGGCGGTGTACTCAGCCCGTGTGCCCGACGCAGGCATTGTGGGGTCGCCATCGTTCGGGAACGAGGTAACGCCTCCCGCCATCAACTCCTCATCCACGCCTTCCGGCATGGTGACTGTCGACCCGCCGCTGCCCGCTCTGCCGATGAGATTGCCTGTAACGGTTCCGGCAACCGTGATAACCGCCGCGGCGCCCCCCACACGTACGATGAACTCACGGCGATTCATACCGCCGTCAACTCCCCACGTCGGCTGGGCCGAGGCCTCCTGGTATTGCCGCGTGTGAACGACCGGAGCCGGCTCCGTAGCCTCCTCGGCGTACTCTGGCACATCCTCGGACACCGTAGCCTCAACTGGAGAATCGAGGCTGGCCGCTATCGGCGCGGGCACAGGCTCTTCCACTGTGCGCGGTAGCACGCCCTCGAGCACAATACCGGCGGCATAGCCCCATGCGGCATACACTCCCGTGATCCATACAATGCTCACTAGGGCGGGCAAGGTAGAGCCGCCAATGGCGAGGGAAATCGATGCCACCGCCAATCCGGTGATGATGCCTACCACGAACGCGGCACGACGTAGATTAAGGGTGAGAACAGGGGCGATGAGCGCCACAACTGTAATCAGTGCCACGCCCATGCCGAAGTACTGCAAGAGGGCAATGCCCAACTCGGCCGTCTTCGCCGTATCCGCCACGTCCAGCCCGACAAGGATCATCCCGTCGATGAACAGGTCCAGCCCGAATGTGACAAGCGGACCCGGCAGGACCCGTGTTATCCAGTCGAAGAGATCATAGGGAGGGAAGGGTAGCTCGAGGAGCTTGTTCGCCAAATAAAAGAGCGCCATCAATGGCGCCGTTACTGTAGCTCCCGCCACTGCTCCGCCGAATATTCGTGACCAGGGCATCATTAACTCCTAATTCTTACCCCCAATAATACTCGCCGTGCCAACCTATGCGGCAAGACGCTGGTCCTCCTCCAGCGCCCCTTCGAGTGCGCGAATCGCCACCTCAATCTGATCGTCGTCCGGCTGGCGTGTCGTCAGTGCCTGAAGTAGCAGATTCGGCCAGATGATTGCCTTGACTAGGATGTTGTTGGCGTGGAACCCACTGAAGCGGATGATCTCGTAGCTCAGCCCCGCAATCAGCGGTAGCACCACAATCCGTGATATAACGCGATCCACCAATCCCGGCGGCGTCCAAAACACGTGAACGATGATCGCAACCACCAGCACAACGAGGATGAACGCCGTCCCACACCGCGGATGCGCCGTGTCGAATTGGCGAATCGAACCCACATCCAGTGATTGCCCATGCTCCCTCGCATGGATCGTCATATGCTCCGCGCCGTGATACGCGAACACGCGCCGTATATCCGGCATCAGCCCGATCAGCCCGATGTATCCCACAAACATGAGGAGGCGAATCACGCCCTCGATTACGTTGCTCCAGATGTTGGTCGTGTCCAACCACGAGTCAAGCAGCCGTGTAGCGAACACCGGCGTTGCAAAGAAGATCGCGATGGCCAGTAGCAGGCTGATACCTACTGAGCTGGCAACCGCCCATGATGACAACCCGCCTGGCCCCGTGTCGGTATCCTCTTCACTTTCCTCTGAGGCAGTGTCTCGGTCTGGAGAATTCTTGTTGTCCTCCTCAGAGGCAACGTTGGCGGAGAAAATCAGCGCCCGCGTCCCCACCACGAGCATCTCGCTTAGGACAATCACACCCCGAACAAACGGAATACGCCGAATCGTCCGTGCCCAGCGCCACCCGATGGGCTGTGTTTCAACAAGAATCTCCCCATTGGGTCGGCGCACCGCCATGCTCACGCATCTCTGGCCGCGGATCATGACGCCCTCAATGAGCGCCTGACCCCCATAGGTGCTTGCCGTCGGTCGGCCCGCCTCAGTCATCGCTGTCCGGCGGCCGCGTAGCGAAAGTTAACTCTGGCGCCCTTGCTGCTGCGTGGCTTGCGCGTACCGCCGACGCAGCCGCTCAACGCGACCCAGCGTATCGACAATGCGCTGCTGCCCCGTGAAGAACGGATGGCACTTGTTGCAGACGTCCACGCGAATCTCGGGTGTCGTCGCCCCCGTCGTCCACGTGTTCCCACATGCGCAAGTCACACTTGTCTGGTAGTACTCAGGGTGAATTCCGGGCTTCATTGTTATGCTCTCCGCAAGTGAAAGGCGCTGCTACGCCTCGACAGGATAGACACTGACGCGCTTCTTGGCGCGAGTCTGCTGCTCGAACTTGACCGTGCCGTCAATCAAGGAATACAGCGTGAAATCACGACCGCGCCCGACGTTGGTTCCCTCGAAGATCTTCGTCCCGCGCTGCCGCAGGATAATCGTCCCTGCTCGCACGGTCTCGCCGTCGTAGCGCTTCACGCCCAGCCGTTGCCCCTGGCTGTCGCGGCCGTTTCGAGTGGTTCCGCCGCCCTTCTTATGCGCCATTGCCCTTGGTCCTCTTTCGCTTGCTAGGCAGGAACGATTTCCCGCACGAGCAGTTCCGTGATTGGCTGCCGATGTCCACGCTTGCGTCGATACCGCACCTTGGACTTGTACTTGAAGACAACGATCTTCTTGTCCTTGCCCTGCTTCTCGACCTCCGCGATTACCTTCGCCCCCTCAATAGTTGGTGTTCCAACGGCGATGTCGTCATCGTTGGTAATCATCAAAACTTGGTCAAGCTCAATAAGTTCCCCCTCCTCGGCCTCAAGTTTCTCCACGGAAACTCTTTGGCCGGGGGACACGCGATATTGCTTGCCGCCCGTCTGGACGATTGCGTAATTGATGAAAACACCTCGTAGATTGTGTGGCGAAAGTGGCATCAATCATACGTGCCGCCCCCACCTTCGGTCAAGAATACTTACCCGTTCGTGGTGAGCTTGTCGAACCACGAACGAGGAGCGCCGCTATCTAACGCTCCACCACTTAACAGGGTTGTCCATGTCCAGCTCCTCCAGCGTTTCGAGCCGGATGATGCGGACTTTCGGCTCCTCTCCGCGATTCATCTCCAGCAGCCCCACCGTCCCGACAAGATGATCCAGGTTGTGGGGTAGGGTAGGACTTCCCGGATTCACGCACAGCACGTCCTTGACCTTAACAACCTCTTCCGTGTGCGTGTCTCCAAAGACAATGATGTCTACGGCTCGTCCGAACTCGTGACCCATCACAGACTCAATCGTCCGATGCGGTGGAAACTCCGGGATCGCCAGACCGTGCGTCAGTCCGATGGAGAACCCCTCGACCTCCACCACCCGTGTCCGTTCGATGCGCGGGTCTGTGATTTTGCGAAAAAAATCACCGTTTCCCTCGCACGCGTATACGGGCGCGGCGCGTTCAAGGTCATCAAGGCATGAAGGGCTATAGATGTCACCTGCGTGGAGGATGAATTCTGCCCCCGCGCCGGTGAAAACCTCCAACGCGCTCTCCGGCAATGCCAACGGCGCCTCCGGCACGTGCGTGTCGGAGATCATGCCGATGATCAAGAGGTGTCCCCGTTACTTCCTGAGAGCGACGCGCGCGTCCTTCTCACCGACGACGATTCGGGATACGCCCAGGAGCACGACGTCCCGCAGCAGGGAGTGCAGTGCCATATCGTCATCTGCCAATTGAAGAAGGGAATCGATTGCCGCTGAGGCGCTTCCATGCGTCCGCGTCGCGTCCCGTAGCCGGCCCGCCTCGTGGAACAGCAGCTGCGCCGCTGACCGAATATCCTGCGCCCGGGTTCGGCCCTTCGCCGCCTCCCTGGCCAGGTTGCTTATCCGTAGATCGACCGCTGCCTCGATTCGCGAGGCAATCCCGTCCAGGCCGACCCGTGCCAGTACCGCCGCGTCCAGGTCCCGTGCCCGCCGCGTGTGATAAGAACAGCGCCCCTGATTCGTCGCGGCCTCGCACTGGTAGTAACGGTACGTGTTGGAACCTGAAGACCCGTCATTGCGTGTCCATGATTGGCGGCGTGTCACGCCCACCATATTGCTGCCGCATGAGCCGCAGATTGCCGTCCCGGACAAGAGATACGGCCTCCCGGCCCCATATCCGGCGCGCTTTGCCCGCTCATCCAGCCGTTCCTGGATTTCTCTGAACAGCGGGGTTGCAACAAGGGCAGGGTGGTTTCCGGCAACACGCGCCCCAAACCGATTGTAGGCTCCCGTGTAGACGCGGTTGCGCAGCATGTCTCGGATGGTGACGATGCTCCACGCGCCTCCACGGCGAGTCCGCAGTCCGCGTGAATTTAGTTCTGCCGCGATGGCGCGAATACCCTTGCCTTGTGCGGCAAGCCCAAAGATGACCTTGACGACAGTGGCTTCCTCAGGGTGTTCTTCCAACTGACCGTGTTCTCCGGTCTTGTACCCATAAGGAATCCGACCCAGAACGACGCCACGCAGCGCCTTGCGTGCCATGCTCTGTCGGATTACTTCTCCCCGGTCTGACGGCGCGTTGCCATTCTCCGGTGTCAGGGCGATCTCCAGTGGATGCCCCGCCGCCTCCGCTGAGACCAGCTCCACACCCATCGCCTCCAGGCGCAGTAGCTCCTCAATGAGCCGAATGCGGGGAATACGATCCCCCGGCGAAATCATAACGGAGACACCCGACGGCTCTTTCTCCTCGATGAGTCGCTGGCGCAGAGCCCAAAAGCCGTCTTCCGTCGCCGCGTACATCCCGTCGAACGGCTCATTGCTTTGCTCGGCCGCGCGATCAAGATCGCGGCGGTCTCCTACGCCAAATATGATGCTTGCCACGGATCGCTGCTCCCCACCTGAATCCGCCGCTTTGTGCTTCGTAAATGTTAGCACACTGCGCCAAGTTCCGCGTCGCCTCCCCTTCCTTGCCCACTCTTCTGTATCGCCGCTACCCTAATTCCGAGACCATGAAAGCCAGCAGAAAGAAACATCGCCGCTTTCCTCCGCGAAACGGTAAATCCCCCACCCCTGACGGCCCGCCGCAGCGACTCACAATTGAACTTGAGCGCCCCGGCCATCAGGGTGAAGCTGTTGGACGCCGCGAGGATGGCAAGATCGTGCTTGCCTCCTACGGCATCGCGGGCGAGCGCGTCGTCGTCGAAGTGCGCGAGGAGCATCCAACATACATCGTCGCCGAAGTTGTTGAGGTCTTGCGGCCATCGCCAGAGCGAGTGGAACCACGCTGCCCGCACTTTGGCGCGTGCGGCGGCTGCCAACTCCAACACATCTCCTACGAAGAGCAGGGCAGGATCAAGCAGAGCGTCCTCATCGATCAACTCCGGCGTATCGGCCATATCGTCGATCCGCCCGTTTCAAAAATCCTCGCCGCCGAAAATCCCTGGAACTATCGCAACAACGCCCGATTCACCGTGCGGCGCGAAGGCGCAACTGGATTCACGCACTGGCACACCCATCGGTTCGAACCTATCGATGAGTGTCTGATTATGGATCCGCGCATCAACGACATCAAGCGCAAGCTGGATGGTGCGCTGACCAACCGAGAGCGTCAGCTTGCCGTCCGCATCGGCCACAACACGGGGGACACTCTTGTCCATCCTGCTCTCAACGGTCAAGGTGATGACCGAGGCGTCAAAACCGGCCAGGATTCCTATGAAGAGCGGCTGTTCAACGTCCCGTTCCGGGTCTCCGCAGCCTCCTTCTTTCAGGTCAACACCGCCCAGGCCGAGCGTATGATGGCCTTAGTCAGGGACCGTCTCCAATCCACGCCTTCTGATACCGTCGTTGATGCCTACGCCGGCGTCGGCACGATTGCGGCTCTCATCGCCCCGATGGTCGGGCGCGTCATCGCCATTGAAGAATCCGCCGCCGCTGTCCGCGACGCAGAGGTCAACCTTGCGCCGTTCCCCAACGTCGAGATGGTCCTGGCCAAGACGGAGGAGGCCCTGCCGGAACTTGATGAGCGCGTCGATGCCGTTATCCTCGATCCCCCGCGTGCAGGCTGTTACGCCGAGGTCATCGATGCCTTACGCCGACTCCAACCCCGCCGCATCGTCTACGTTTCATGCGATCCCGCCACACTTGCCCGCGACCTGAACCGCCTGATTCTCGGCGGCTATATGCTGACCGATGTCACGCCCGTCGATATGTTTCCACACACCTACCACATAGAAAGCGTTTCGATGCTGGAGCGAATGCCGTCGGACGGCTTCATCCTCGCCTCCACATCCGCCCGCCGCCGCGAAATCCTCACCCATCAAAACGCACCATTCGCCCCTCTCGCACCTGCCACAAGCATTGAAGAAACTGCCGATTCGGTCATTCCAACTTCCAACCCCATTACCTATGCCCAAAACCTCGCCCTTAGAAAAGCCCAATCAGTGGCGACCGAAAACGCAACAATCCCCGTCATCGGCGCGGACACCGTTGTTGTGGCCCCGGATGGCAGCATCCTCAACAAACCACAAGACGCAGACGAGGCCCGCCGGATGCTCCAAACGCTCAGAGAAGGTGACCACCAGGTCATAACCGCCATTGCTGTCATCCCGCCCGGCGAAAACCTCGAACCGGTTGTCGGCCATGAAATCACTGTGGGTCGAATGCGTGTCTACACTGATGAGGAAATCGAGGACTACATCGCCACTGGCGACCCATTCGATAAAGCAGGCGCCTATGGCATCCAGCATCCGGAGTTCCGCCCCGTCGCAGAACTCAACGGCTGCTACCTGAATGTCGTCGGCCTCCCCCTCTGCCTGCTGCACCACATGCTAGGGCAGGCCGGAACACCGCCTCTAGGCTTCACTGGGGCGGAGAATCCCCTATCTCCCATTGGAGCCTGCGCCTACTGCGCCCAGCACACGCCACCGCACCTCAGGCTGCCGTGGCAGGATCCTTCTGAGCGCCGGGTTTAGCGTCGCGCCCGCGGTCCGAACGGCTCTGGCTGGAATGGGGCGTCGCGCGTCTCGATGTAGCTCCGAAGGCCGCCCTTTTCGTTTGCGTCGTCCAGGTGCCGCTTGAAATCCTCGCGCTGTGAGGTGTGCGCGAGGGCGGCAAGCTCCGCGTTCAGGCTCCACGCCTTGTCTAGCCCCATCATCTCCAGCCCAAGCGTCGCGACGTGCAGGTTGATCTTGACAGTCTCCGGTGACACGAGGGCGATGCGCTCACCGATGTAGAAGCACTCGTCCAGCAGGTCATCATGCGGAACAACCTTATTCACAATGCCGATGCGCAGTGCCTCATCCGCGTCGATGTGATCTCCGGTGAGCGCGTAGCGCAGCGCATTCTTGTAGCCTGCCAGCAGCACCCAGATGAAGTTAGTGTTGGAGATGTGACGCACCTCCGGCTGCCCAAACACGGCATTCTCCGAGGCGATGGTGATGTGGGTTGTCAGGGCGAGCCACGACGCAGCACCCAGCGCCCACCCATTGATCGCGCCGATGATGGGCTTGGGATACTCCCAGCGCCGCATCTGGTCGCGGATGCCGTTGCGGTCGCCATCACGCCATGAGTCCAGGAACTCCGCCACGGACTGCCCTTCGCGGAGGCCGTATGGCCAGACGACGGGCGGCAGTGAACCGTCGCGTGAGCCGCGCATATTCGCCCCGGCGGAGAAAGCTCGACCCGCACCCGTGAGAATCACGTAGCGGATTGAGTCGTCCTGCTCGGCCTCATCAAGTGCCGCGTTGAGATCCGCCCGTAGCTCGACGCTGAGAGAGTTCATCGCCTCAGGCCGGTTCAGTGTGATTAACACACCATTCTTCTGCGGCTCATACAGGATATTTTCGTAAGTGGTCACGGGATGCTCCTCCTTGTTATTTGTAGTGCGGGCTAAACCAGCGCACCACTCTCCGTCAGGCTCTTGATTTCGTCATCGCTAAGCCCGATTACGTTTCGGTAGATGTCGTCGTTGTCTTGGCCGGAGGTGGGGGCGGGGATGTCCGATTGGCCGGGCGTGTCCGAGAGAAACGCGCTGAGGGCAGGGTGAGTGAGCGGCGGGCCAACGTTCCACGGCGCGGGCGGCGGAACGCTGACAACGGAGCCGCGTTCCCGCAAATGCGGGTCCCACACCAGCTTGTCCGGTCCCTGATCCATGCCCGCTGGCACCCCCGCGCGTTGGAGCCGGTCGAAGACCTGTTGCGGGTTCATGGTGATTGTCCATTCGCCGATGCGGCGGTCAAGCTCGTCCTTGTTCGCCACCCGGCCCTCCAGTGTGTCCCATTTGGCGTCCTGCGCCCACGCGGGCGACTCCATGGCGACGACAAGACGCCGCCAATCATCGTCGTCCCGGCAAACGATGGCGCACCACGCATCATGGCCGATGCAGGTATAGACCTCGTGTGGAGCAAATCGCTCAGAACTATTGCCGTTCGCGACGGCATCGACACCGTTGATGGTGTAGTCCATGTAGAGCACGCCCAGCGTGGAGGCAAGGCCCTCAAGCTGCGCCACCTCGATGAATTGCCCTTCGCCGGTCTGTGCGCGATGTTCCAGCGCGGTGAGAATCGCTCCGACTGTCGCGGAACCGGCGACGTAGTCCGTATAGCCGAGCTTGGGGCGCGTCGTCATGGGAGCATCCGCGTGACCCCAGATATAACCGAGTCCGCAGAAGCCGAAGATCATCTGCCCGTAGGTGATGAAGTGGTGCGATGGCCCCGTCAGGCCGAGGCCGGGCATCTGGACCGCGATGATATCCGACTTGACCTTTGCAAGCTCCTCATAGCCAAGTCCCATCCGGTCCATAACGCCCGCGCGCCAGTTGTCGATAACAACGTCGGATTCGGCAATGAGCCGCTTGACGACCTCCAGTCCCTCCGGGTTCTGCGCGTTGATGGTCACGCTGCGCTTGCCGCGGTTGAGTTCGGCAAAACCGGGGTTCTCAGGACGACGGGCTTGCGGGTGTGCGTCCGTTTCAATCTTGATGACATCAGCGCCCAGGAAGGCTAGGAATCCTGTGGCAACAGGCCCCGCCACCGCCTGCGTGAAATCAATGACGCGTATACCGTCGAGCGGCTTGATTCGGTTGCTGCCCTGATTGCCGCTTGCCCCGTTCATTGCGGCCCCGGCTGGCACAGGCGCGCGCACCTCGGAAAGAACCTCATCCGTGTGTTGGCCGATGGACGGCGCAGGACGGCGAACACGCCATGGCGTCTGGGACATGCGGAACGGTGCTCCGGCGGTGCGATACTTGCCAATGACAGGATGCTCAAGGTCCTCGAACCAGTCACGTGAGTTCGGATGCGGATGATTGACGAAATCGGAGACCTTGTGGATAGCAGTCGAAGGAATGCCGCGTCGCTGACCCTCGTCCACGAAGTCCTCACTGTCTAACTGGGCAATAAAGTCCACCATCACGGCGTCGATGACGTCGATATTCTCGCGCCGCCACGCAGGATCGAGCATGTTCTGTGCCGTAACCTGATTCGACCCCATCCAATCCGCGAGGCGCGTGTAGTGGCGGTCCATGTACGTGGAGGTCTGGACGAAGTTGCCGTCTCGCGTCTCAAAGATGGACACGCCGGGATTACTGGGCGCGGAGCCTGCGCGCCGCCTGATGAACTGGGAGAACGAGTAATCTCCCAGCACGATCATCAGCTGCCACAGGCCCACGTCCTGCAATGAGATGTCCACCTGTTGCCCTCGGCCCGTCAGGTGGCGGGCGCGCACGGCGGCCATGACGCCGAGAACCGTATGGAACCCGGCCACGCGATAGAGCTGCTCAACCGGAACAATGCACGGACGCGCCTCGCTGTCGCCGTGGATATACATGACAGCCGTCATTGCCTGCACAGTCAACTCCGTGCCGACGTAGTCCTTTCGTGGCCCGGACCTGCCGTAAGGGCTGACTGAAGCAAGGATCAGGCGGGGGTTGGCGGCAGACAGGGCATCGTAGCCGATGCCGCGATCGTCGAGCCAGGTTCTATCGAAACACTCAACGACAACATCCGCTGTTGCGGCAAGGCGTCGAAAAGCGTCACGGCCATCCTCGGCTTCGAGATCGAGAACAACGCTCCGCTTGTTGTGGTTATCGGAAATGAACGGGATGCTCCGATTAGGATCAGGCGTGTTCCCGGCAAATGGGGCCTGGTTGCGGAGGGGATCGCCGCCGGGCGGCTCGATCTTGATGACATCCGCGCCGAGGTCGCCAAGCAGGCGCGTAGCGAACTGCGGTGTTGGTCCTCCAAGGTCAAGGACGCGTAGGTGCCCAAGCGCCGTGGCGTCGCGGCCATTCTGGTCAGTCATGACAGCATCCCCCGTTCCCTGCCACTTCTGCCGATTGTGCGCGTATCATCCCGCGATGGGAATAATCTGTCTAGTTTTTGGACGTCAATCGGCTATAAACCGCAGCAGCAGCCCAAGCAGAATCACGACAGGCCCAAGAACGAACAGCACGTTGGTTGGGGAAGTAAGCCGGACCAGCGATGATCCTGCATCCGCGACGAGGCGGGTCAGCGGCCCGGGCAAAATCTCACTCCAAAGTCCTTCAACGGGCGATGAGCGGCGGCGTGGGCCGCGCCTGCCAAGCGAGATCGCGATGAGAAACATCGCGGCAGAGAGAGCCAGCTTGACGCCCAGTATCACCGCGTAGCCGAGGCCAATTTCCTCCGTGAGGCGGTCGTAGATCAGTAGCGCGCCGGTGATAAGCAGCACCCACATCGAGAGATCGACCGTCTGCTTGAATCGCTCGCCGATGAGGCGCGGAAAATCCGGAGAACCGCCCCCGTTCTGTCGCATGGCAGGCCGCAGTGCCGCCAAGTAAAAGATATTGCCGCCAACCCACGCCACGGTGGCGATGACGTGTGCCCACCGCGTGATCAGGACGGTCACTTCAAGGAATGTCATGGAGATAGTGTACGAGGCGCCCTGCCGGGACGTGCTCCGCCATTCTTTCCTACAATTGCACTATGCCAAACGTTGAGATCATTACAGGCGGGTCGGGCAGCGGAAAGACGCGCACAATAGTCGCGCTCCTTGCAGAGCTTTATCGCTCAGATCCGTTCGCTGACGCGCTCGTGCTCGTGCCGACCATCCGCCACGCTGACCAGTTTCGGCGGCGTCTCGTTCAGGAATGCGGTGTCGCCATGAATCTGCGCGTGGAAACACTGACGATGCTCGGCCGTCGCCTAACGGAAGGCTCTCTGACCCTGAACGCCTCAAGAGCCACCGATGAGTTAGCCCGCGTTGCACGGAGAAGTGTCGGGCGCGGTGGCGACGCCGACTATTTCGAGCCCATCGCTGGTATGCCGGGCTTTGTCCCAATGATTGAATCTGCCATCGGGAGCCTCCTTGAAGAGGACATCGACCCGCGCTCTTTGCAGGCTGCTGCTGCGCAAACCGGCTCCGAACCCGCCCGCGCCCTGGCAGACATCTACACCGCCTACGTTGAGGAACTAGCGCAGCTGAGGCTGATACATCCTGTGCAAGTCAACCAACGGGCCGCGATGGCTCTACGCGCGGGGGCAGATGTGCCGGACGTCGTGATGGTGGACGGCTTCCAGCGCTTCACGGCAGGTGAAATCCAGCTGCTTGCGGCCCTATCGGAACGAGCGGACATGACAATCACATTCGACCCCGAAGCCTCGGAACGCTCCGAATCTGACCTCAAACGTTTACTCAAGCAATGGCCCGCCGTTCAGCCCATGGAACTCGCCCATCCACAGGCTGATTCTGCCAAAACAACAAAAGCGGAAGCTGCAAACCCCGAGCAGCACGCGCGGGAGATCGCGCGCCAGATCAAGCGAAAGCTGGCAGACGATCCAACGCTAAGACCATCCGATTGCGCCGTCACGTTCAGGCAGGTCACGCCGTATCTCGCCATGATGCGCCGCATCTTCGCCGAATATGACATCCCGCTTGATCCCGCGGCAGGCGCGCGCCTACGCGACACCCCCCTAGGCTCCTGGCTGAATCGCCTGCTCAGCGTCAAAGACAACGGGTGGCGCATTAAGGACATCATCGCCATCCTTCGCAGCGGCGTCGTCAACCTCCAACGCTGGAGCCTGACGGACAACGACCTCGACCACATCACCCAAGTGTCGCGCGAAAACAACTTCTGGTCAGGCTTGGAAGCGCTTGAGGGATTGAGCGGCCAAGCCCCCTCAGGTTTCAAGGACGCGCTGAACGACGTCACCGCACTGCATGAGCTCATGGAGGCAGGTGACAGTGACCGGGCACAGACTCTGGCGGCCACGTTGTACGACGAAAACGGCTGGCTGCGAGACCCCCGGGATGTTGACGATGAAACGGCGCAGTGCATCGAACAACTAAGAACCTATCTGACCGAAATGGCGAACTCGCCGAGCGCTACAGATGATGAACCGTTTGACCGTTTTCGGGAACGCCTTGACCACCGCCTCTCTATGCCGATCCTCATGCGGCGCACACCCGGCGGCGTGCTCCTTGCCCCCATGCACACTATGCACGGCTTGCGGTTCAAGCACGTTATAGTGGGCGGACTTTCTGAAGGCGAGTTCCCGGCCGGACGTCGCTATGGCGACCTTCTGAGCGATGAAATGCGACAAGAATTGAAAAAGGCCGGCCTCGAAATCCCTCCCGCCCCGCGCTCCACCGAAGAAGAACTCTGGAACTCCGTCATATCTCGCGCGGAGGACTCAACCAACCTCTGGCGATATCGCCTCAATGCCTCGGGCAAGGAAGCAACTCCCGCATGGGTGTTCGAAGATGATAAATCTGACACCGTGAATCGCTCCGACGTTCAGGAGATTGGAGAGTCGGTGTCAATAAGAGAGCTTGCCATCGCGTGCGCACGTGGTTGGTTGAATGGAGAGTTCCTCCGACCCCAGGACTCTGCCTTGTCGGATGCATATTCCTGGTACGCAGTTCGCCGCGCGGCCCGGGCTGAACAGACCCGGCGGTCGTTCGAGTTTGCCGGTGAACATGAGGGTCAGATTTCAGGTGGGCTTGTGACATGGAGAACCCGCGAGGGAGGGGGTTGGAGCGCGTCCTCGCTTGACTCCTATCTCACCTGCGCGTTCCAGTTCTTTGGCAGGTATGTCCTTCGCCTTGAGGAGCTTGATGACGAGCCTGAAGAGGGAGACGCGGCCATACGCGGCACAATCATCCACACGATCCTTGAAAAAGCACTCGCGCCGCTTGTGGAGCAGGGGAAGCCGCTCTCGGTGGAAACATTTGGCGATGTCATTCACTACATCGACACCGAGGGTCGCGCGATGTGGGATCGCGCCCCGGAAGAGCATGCCTTTGGGCAGGCGGCTCTCTGGAAGCTGGAATGGCAGCGCTACCGCGATCGCATCATCGCGATGCTCTCGCAACAGGTGATGAGTCAAGGCCCATATGACGATTACCGCGTGCTTGGAACGGAGTACGAATTTAACGAGGAAACGGATACAACCCCGCCGCTCAGGATCCACGGCAAAATAGACCGCGTCGATGAGACGCCGAACCATCTTGTCGTCATCGACTACAAAAGCGGATCAATTCCCACACAGCGTCAGGTTAGACAGGGAAAGAGTGCGCAACTCCCTCTCTACGCCTTGGCGCTTCGGAACCACTCTTGGGCGAAAGACAAGAGCTTGATAACGCAATACGCCAAGCTGCCGTCGGCGGGCGATGTCAAACCCTGGGCACTGGATGACGCCATCGAGGAGGATGCAAAGGTCATCGACAATGTCGTGCATCTTCTCCAGCAAAGCCGCGACGCAATAGAGGCTGGAGATTTCCGCGTCAATCCACAGGCGCCTGAGTGCCCCCCGTTCTGCGCGATGAGGCGCGTGTGCCGCGTCAACGCGTTCAGCAGGCAGAAGTTATGAATCTGACCTCTGCCCAGGAACAGGCCGTAACCGAGCGGGGCCGTGATGTCATCGTGACTGCCGGCGCGGGCAGCGGCAAAACGCGCGTCCTCGTGGAGCGCTACGTCTCGCTCCTTGAAGACCACGATATCGATCAACTTGTGGCAGTCACTTTCACGGACGCCGCTGCAGCGGAGATGCGCGGGCGTGTTCGTCAGGCCGTCACGAGTCGACAGAACCTGAAACGCCATATCCCCCATCTTGATCACGCCATCATCGGCACCATCCACTCCCTCTGCCTTCAACTGCTGCGTGAAAACCCCGTCGCGGCCGGCATTGCCCCCGGCGCAATTGTTTTGGACGAAAACGAGGCGCAGGTTGAGCTGCTCACCGCGTGCCGTGATGCCGTCGAGGCAGCCGCTATAGGCGAGGGGCCGGGCGTGGAGGCTCTGCTGCGGATTGGCGTCCACGCTACGCGAGAAGCGCTGCCGCGCATGGTTGAGCGACGCGACGAAGTGGAGGGCGCTTTCGGCAGTGACTCACGCCCTGAACGCGAGGCGCATATCAAGAGCGTGCTGGATGCTCACGTGGACGGACTGGTGCGGGAACTGCGCCCAATCCTTGCTGATCATCGCGGATTTTTGATACACGCGCGGATTCCCGACAGGATAGACAGACTCACCGGCACAGTTGAAGCGGTGCTGGAAGAGCTCGGCGACCCCATGGCGGGAGACAACGACGATCTAATCAGCCGTCTTCGTGCCGTCTCGGAGATTCCGAGCCCCGGAAGTGTTGGAAGCAGGAATACCTGGTTCGCTCCCCCAATAGAAGTCCGCGCTGTCGTCAGAGAACTCCGCGCCGCATATGACACAGTTGGGCCGTTCCAGTGGAGCGACGCGGATACGGATGCCCTGGATGGGTTGGAGTCACTGCAGGAGCTTTTTCTCGCGGCGCGTGATCGTTACGAAGCTCGTAAACACGACCTATCCGCTTTGGATTTCCTCGACCTTGAATTAAGAGCCATTGCGTTGCTGCAAGAATCGCCAACGACGGCAGCCGCGTATCGCTCGCGATTCAGGCATATCCTTGTCGATGAGGCACAGGACCTCAACCCGCCCCAATTCAGATTCCTCGAGTTGTTGACGGGCGAGCGGGGAGACTCGACTGAATCGCGCCCTGAGCGGTTCTTTGTCGGAGACATCAAGCAATCGATCTACCGTTTTCGTCGCAGCGATGTCCGCAACCTGAACAATCTGCTCACGCAGGTCAAACATGACAATGGCGCGCTTGTTTCCCTCAATACGTCTTTCCGCTCCCACGAGCGACTTGTGAAAGCTGTGAATGCCGTTATGACGGATGTGTTCGGCGAGGCGAAAGCGAAGTATGAGGCGCGGATGGAGCCGATGACGGCTATTCGCGCCTCTACAAACTCCCACCTAGCCATGGAAACCCTTTCGGTCGCGCGAGAATTTGCCAATCCTGATGAGACCGGAACCCCCAGAGATTCTGAGAAGCGTCGCATGGAGGCGGACCTTTGCGCTCAGCGCATCAGGAGGCTCATTGATGACGGATTTCCGGTTTGGGACAACGATAAGAACGAATACCGTCCCGCAACCGCCGGCGATGTCGTTATCCTAATGCGCGGCATGATTCACGCTTATGAATATGGGCGCGCGCTTGAGAATCACGGCATCCGGTATCGAACCGCATCAGGCGGAGATTTCTACACTCGCCCTGAGATCGTCGACCTCACGAACCTCATGGAATGGCTGGTTGAGCAGGCCAACGGCATTGCACTTGTTGGCCTGCTGAGATCGCCGTTCTTCGCCATCGATGATGAAACCTTGCTTGCGTTAACCCAAACACGAGCTTCTCGTCCCGATGGCAATTCAATCTTGCATGCGCTGAGCAGCCTGCCTGAAGACGTCCTGCCTCAAACCCGCCCGCTCCGCGTTCGCGCCGCGCGAATCTTGAAGCAACTCCGAGAGGAATCCCGGCTCGCCATGCCTGAGCAGCTTCTTGAACGGGCGCTGAACCTCACGAACTATGAGGCGGCATGGGCGCCGGTGCGGGGCGGTGACCAGGTGCTTGCCAACATCCGGCAGTTCGTAGGAATGGCCCGTTCACTGACGGACAAGACCGTCGATGAGTTTGTCGACCACGTGAGAACTCTGCGGGATGACCTGGAGACCCGCGCGCCGCAGGCCGCGCTTGATGCCGTTGACGCCGTGCGCCTGCTGACCATCCACTCGTCCAAAGGCTTGGAGTTTCCAATCGTTTTTCTTGCGGACGCGGGAGCAAATCGCGGCGGCCCGCATACCTCGACAGTGCTGTGGCGCGCGGAAGAAGGCATCTCCCTGACACTTGAGCGAGATGTTTCGGAAATCGGCGAGAATCGCAGGGAGCCAGGGTTCTACGCCTATCTCAAGGAACTTGAGAGGCGAGAGGACGAAGCCGAGAACAAGCGGTTGCTCTATGTCGCGGCGACTCGCGCCGCAGATCTGTTCGTTGTAAGCGGCGCGGAACCCACTGAGAACAACGAGCCGTGGCTCAGCGACTTCACGAAGCCGGAATATAGTGATCACATCAATATAAGTGAGCCAACGCGGGTCGATTTGGACGCGCTCAAGAGCCGTTCCCCCAGGGTCTCGCTGGAAATCCCGGAATCCGAGACAGAACAACCCGCGGACGCCCCACTCCTTGGCCGCCACGGTGCAATCCCCATCCGTTCCAGCACGCCCGCCACCGCGTTGGAGCATGGCGACGGAACCAGATTCTCCGGCAGATCTGATCCTCTTGCCCTCACTCGTGGAACGTTGGCTCATGCGGCAATCGAAGAGTGGTTCACTAAGGAGAAACGCCCAGACCTTCGAGACTTGGCGCACCGTATCGGCCTGCGCCTAAACGACGAAGACATGGCGGACATCGAGGCGGACGTGAACGCTATGCTTGACGATTTCGATGCCTCTGACCTCGCCGCAAAACTCCGTGAAACGTCAACACGAAAGCACTTTGAGATACCGTTCTCGTGGAGTTGGGATGGTGTCGCTGTCCACGGCGCCATCGACCTTGCCTATCAAACCAACGGTGAATGGCACGTAGTGGACTTCAAGACGGACCGCGTGGAAAAGGGCAGGGAAGCCGAACACGCCGAGACCTACCTCACCCGACTTGGTGTCTACGCGGGTGCGATTGAAGCAGCTACGAATAACCGACCCAAGACGGGGTTGATGTTTCTGCGGACAGGAACGCTCCATTGGGCCGAGCCGGATGAAATCGACGCCGCGCTTAGCGGCACTCGCCAAAAGATTGATGGTGGTGAGATTGCGCTTGAGGAAATTGATGAGTCAGGCGAATTCGCAGATGAAACTCTGTTGGGCTAGCGTAAGTCCTTCCGGAAACGGATAGAGATCCTAGACGCCAAGTGGCCGCTGGGCATGCTCCAGGTGACCGACGTGGTGGCTTTCCTCGCCGCATTGAATCGCAGATCGTTCAAGCTGGATGGTGACGTGCTCGATGTTATAGCGCAGCTTGATGATGCCCTGCATCTGATCCAGCAGATTCTGGTTGGAGCCGGTAAACTCAGGGTCGACCAGGACATGGGCGGTTAGTACCTCGTTGCCGGAGGTAATCGTCCACACGTGTACGTCATGAATGACGGTCACGCCCGGCAGCTCTTCGATGTCGGCGCACAGCTTGTATACGTCAATGTGCTCCGGCACACCCTCCAACAACACGCGGAACACCTGCATCACCAGGCTCCATGAGCTATAGAGGATCAACAGGCCGATGACCACGCTGAGAATCGGGTCGATGAGTGTCCAGCCTGTCAGGATGATGACGGTGCCGGAAATGACAACACCGACCGAGCCCATCAGGTCTGCCAAAACGTGCTGGAAAGCGCCTTCTACGTTAATGCTGTGACCGGAAGAGCGGTGCAGAATCCATGCGGCAGCAATGTTGACCAACAGGCCGCCGATGCCAACAATCAGAACCGGCCACCCGTCCACGTGGTGCTCGTCGCGGATAAATCTGTGGTAAGCCTCCCAGAGAATCCACCCGACAATCAGCCACAACGCCAGGGCGTTCATGAACGCCGCGAGAATCTCCGTTCGGTAATAGCCGTACGTTCGCTCGATTGTGGCGCCTCGCTCGGCGATCCACATCGCGAACAGTGCCATGCCGATGGCCGCGGCATCCGTGAGCATGTGCCCGGCATCGGCGATGAGCGCCAGGCTTCCTGATATAACGCCACCGATGACCTCTGCGACCATATAGGTCGAGATCAGGACTAGCGCGAGCAGTAGATTGCGGCGGCTTGCTCCCCGGAGGTCATGTGCGTGATCGTGGCCCGCATGGCCGTGTCCGTGATCATCATGGTCGTGCCCATCGTGGTCGTCATGGTCGTGCCCATCGTGGTCGTCATGATCATGCCCGTCGTGGTCGTCATGATCATGCCCATCGTGGTCGTCGTGATCATGCCCATCGTGGTCGTCGTGATCATGCCCATCGTGGTCGTCGTGATCGGCGTGTGGATGGTTCTCGTGGTCACTGCGAGCCATGGCGCTTCCGTTCTCTCTGATAGGACATCAAGTCCACAATATCGGACTGATTATAGCGTCCCGGGGGGTCTGCTCAGCCAAATGTTAGCCAAAATAACAAATAGCCACCCGAATGGGCGGCTATTCGCTCAATCAGCGGATGAAACTAGTTGCCGTCCGCGTGGTGCTCGTGCTCGTCACACTCATGGGGATCATGCACGTGATTCGGCTCGTCTCCGTGGTGCTCGTGCTCGTCGCACTCATGCTGATCGTGCTCATGTGCTGCGCTCGTCATTGCAACCTCCTGTTTCGTCACTGGTTTCGATTGCTCTAAGTCCACTCTGTGCAGGGTGTAGGGAAGTGGCAAGGGATTCCTGATACTCAGTATCGTAAATACTGGTGACTGATATGAGGTATCCATTAACTGGGAGAGCAGTAGTTTGTCGAGGAAGTATCAGCTTTAATGGGGACTTAATGGAAAGTGTTGACTATGAGAAGACGCGAGAGGCCCATCAATCCATAAGGTGAATCAAGGAGACCCTGTGCGATGACTCAGATAAAGCGCATCAGCCCGTTTCTCTGGTTTAGTGGCAAGGCGAGAGAAGCAGTTGAACACTATGTGTCCGTCTTTCCCAACTCTCGAATAACAAACATAATCGAGATTCCTACAGGCCCCGCGAACGGGGCAGCCCAAATAGAGTTTGAGCTGAATGGCCTTACATTCACCGCTGTTGATGGCGGGCCAATGTTTGAGATGACCCCCGCGATCTCTTTCGTCATTCCCTGCGAATCGCAAGAGGAAATCGATTACTACTGGGATAAGCTGGCTGAGGGTGGAACCGAGGGCTTTGCTGGCTGGCTAACTGATCCATTTGGCCTCTCCTGGCAAGTTGTACCGGCCAACCTGGATGAGTTGATGGCGCGCGCTCCCACGGCCGTCATGGAGAGCCTGCTGACTATGACGAAAATCGACATCGAGCGCCTGCTTGAGGTGGGACGCAGCGCAGGATAGCTCCGCCTGTGTGGGCGATTTCCCCGCTGGATTGAGACAATGACCGCCTATTCTGGCGTGAGACTCTGGATGTACTCCCGCAATGACGCGGCGCACTCGTCAGGTCTTTCAAAGTTCATGAAATGGGAAGCTTCCGGCATGAAATCGTAGTCGATGCTGAGAATGTCACTGAGGTCCATCGTGGGCAGGTACGAATACGGCAGGGTGGGATCCGCTCCCAACACCCTGACCGGACAGACGATTTTGTCAAAGTCCACAGACACCGCATAGATACCGGCATATTCAACCACTTGTGCTTCATACTCCCGAGGACAGCGGAGTTCAAAGCCTTCCCCGTCGGCTGACTCGCCTAGAGTGGTTTCAGCCATAAGGGTCGCGATTCCCGGGACAACATTCTTGAATGTCGGCATGAACGGCAACACGTCCGCAAAATCTGAGCGCGCCCTGTATCGCTCGGTGCGCGTCCTGGTCAGATTGGCCGCGCGAGTTGCGGCGACTTCGAATTCTTCATAGGACACGCCCGGCCTGCAGACAGGCGGATCGAACAGATAGAGGCCGGACAGCCCGTCGCCTCGCGTTGGGGATAGCAGTGCGACCAGCGCCGAGACAGAATGAAAGACACCGAAGGTAGGCTTATCCCCATACTCGTCCCGAATAGCTTCCACCACCCGATCGTAATCACGGATGAACGTTGGAAGGTTGTGATTACTAATATCTCCCACGGGGTTCCAGCCATGATTCCTTAGGTCGTAGATGATGATGTCAAAATCGTCCAGCAGGTTTGACCAGAAGGGATAGTACAGGTCAATGGCCAAACCGTTGCCGTGACACATGATGAGCCGCGGTCCTTCAGGATTGCCGTGGCGTCTCAGCCGGATGATCGTCTTCTCATCGACGGTCACGTCATGAATGGAAATCGGCTCAGGAACGTGCCAAACAGACTGGGACTCTTCGGTCACTCGAACGCATCCTCACTCGTGCAAGACGTCACTGTTTCAACGGCGAGCGCGCCCACAAAATCGCTGGTACTGAACTTGTGCAGTCGCCACAACACGTCCGGGAACTCTGGTAGCCGAACGTGGCCTGAGATTGTTCCTTCGCGCATAGCGGGTGGAGTTTCTATGCATTGCAGGTTCGCGGAGAGCCCCACGCCGGTGGCCTTGATGATTGCCTCCTTGAGCGTCCATATCTCAAAGAATGCTCTTGCGTCGAAGTCTTTGCCCGTGGTCGAAACAGTAGCCTGCTCATCCGGACTGAACGTTGATTCAATAATCGCGTCAAATCGAAATTTCTGATTAATCTCTTCGATATCGATGCCGACCCGGTGGTCCGGCGAAATTGCAAACATTCCGGTGTCTCCGCTATGGCTCACATTGAAATGGAGCGGGGCAGGGACACCGTCCACAAATGCCCGAGGCTTGCCGCGTTCCACCCAGCCAAACTCAAGCTCGTCATTATCGCAGGTGAGAATCTCGCAGAGAACCGCCCGAAGCGCCGCGCGGCTGAGCCCAAAGCGCCGCCGGGGAGCTCCGGGGTGGTAGCGTGTCCATCGTTCACGTTCCCATTCATTCAGGGAATGTAGGGCGTGCGATTCGCGTGCCGAGTCTGCCGATAGATCGATATGAATAACGTCAACGCCGTCAATTTGAGTGAAGCAAGACCACCACTGATTGGCTATATCGGTGTGCATCGATTCAATTGTACGCGAGCAATTGCGACCTGGACTGACTGGTAGTGGGAGGGAGCAGCAATAAGCTGCCCCTCCCACTTACATGCCTTTACTTCAAGTGGCCGCCGCCTGGAAGTATTTGAGCCTCGGCTATGCTGCCTTCGAATTGATGTAGCCGATTAGATCGCCAATGTTGCCCAAGCCGGCAAAGTCCTCGGGCGGAATCGTGATGCTGAACTCGTCAGCCACGAGCTTGGCGAACGCGAGCACCTGTGCCGACGGTACACCCGCCGCTGTGAGATTCAATCCCATATCGAGGGCAGCGTTGGCTTCACGCCCTTCAATCTCAAGGTTATCATCGACCAGCTTGCGAACTCTCTCTTCAGTTGTTGCCATTTTTGTGGTCCTTTCTCCACCAGCCATTCGTTCGTTGGCGCGGCCAACTCTCGTCAATACGTCAACTAGAGTCTATACCGTGAAGCACTTTCCTTTCTAGTCGTTCAGTTTGTTGTCCCGACCCAGAATCGCCGACGCTGGAACGGATAGCCCGGCAACCGGACTTTGCGTCGCTCTTCCCCTGCAAACAGTGCGTTGAAGTCCACGTCATGTCCGGCCTCGTAGGCCCGCGCCACAGCATTCACAGTGTCAGAACTTTCGTTGCCTGCGTCATCCCCCTGTGAAGAACCGTCTATGAGGCGCTGGAGGCTCACCCGCAAGTCATCCGTGTCTGTGAAAACTACGCCCGCCCGAGCAGAGAAATGGCTGCGCCCGACAGATGCCGTCCATGCCATGTCTGCGAGCATCTCCTCATCAGGAATCCCGTCCGGGGCGCTACGGTCTAGCCACTCCAGGTAACTTGCAGCCAGGTCCGGCAGGGCGGCCGGGTCTTTCGCCGAAAGGGGCAGGATACGTGCCTTGCGCTCCTTCTGTTCGGCGCTGTTCATCCCGTTCTCACCGAGAACAGTTGTGGGAGCGCCGGAGGGCCAGTGACCGTTGACGTCCTTCTGCGCCCCGTTCTCAGCCTGGTAACCTTCCACGATGACGTGAGCATTGGCTCCCGTCATACCAAAGATGTTGATGCCTGCGACGGGAATGCGCGCGCCGTTGCTCGGCCACTCCGCCAGTTCTGAGGCAATCTGCAACGGCATCTTCTCCCAATCAATCTCTGGGCTTGGTGTAGTGAAGTGAAGGTTCTTGGGAATCAAGCCTTTATTCATGGACAAGATGACCTTGATAAGGCTGGCCATTCCGGATGCCGCTTCAAGATGGCCCATATTCGTCTTGACTGATCCAAGTGTCAACGGCCTGTTGCTGGCTCTGCCCTTCCCGTATACGTTCGCAATGGCATTCGCCTCAATCGAATCGCCCAATGGAGTCCCGGTCCCATGAACTTCAACGTAATCAACGTCGGATACGGAGACGCCGGACCTCTCCAGCGCCTCACGCATGACCTTTTCCTGTGCCACGCCATTGGGGCTGGTGAAACTGAATCCCGCGCCATTCTGGTTTACTGCTGAACCCCGCACGACACCCCAGATGCGGTCGCCATCTCTTTCTGCATCGCTAAATCGTTTCAGCACGACGAAGCCGCACCCCTCTCCACGGACATAGCCGTCGGCTGATGCGTCAAAACTCGCCGTCTTGCCGGTCAATGACAGCACACCCAATTCCGCGAGGAACGTTGACGTTGACTGTGACAGAGCGATATTGACGCCCCCCGCTAGCGCGAGGTCGATCTCACCGCGCTGCAATGCGACGACGCCCTGGTGTACAGCCGCAAGTGAGGAAGCGCAGGCCAGGTCGATAGGAATCGATGGGCCTTGTAGGCCAAGAGCGAAGGAGACTCGCCCGACGGCCACGCTCGGAGCCGATCCGAACATGTCCTCAGTGCCCCGCTCGGCCATCAGCTTGCGGTATTCGCTCCCGCTGATGCCCGCGTAGGTTCCTGTCCGGCTCCCCTTCAGGCTCTCAGCGTCGATCCCCGCATCTTCAAGCGCCTGCCATGCCGTTTCAAGGAGCAGACGTTGCTGTGGATCCATGGTACGCGCCTCAATGGGCTGGATTCGGAAAAAGCGCGGATCGAACTCGTCGATGTTCTGGAGGAACGCGCCAAATCGCTCATACGGGTTCTCGGCGTTAGGATCGCCGAGCAGCCCCGTCCAGTCGCCGCCATCCGTGCGTCCGTTCGTAACGGCGGACTCGCCGTTCTCCAACAGACGCCAGAAGGCATCAAGGTCCTCTGACCCCGGGAAACGACACGCCATTCCGATGATGGCGATCGCGTCCTGATTCACTTGTCGTCCGGCGGGCGGTGGGGATGCGGGTGTCTCCACGATCCGTGCGGATGGTGGTGGCGCGGGTAGCTCCACCACCGGCGTGGGAAGTAGTGCCGCCGGTTGCTGCACCGCCGGTGCGGCGGACAGGGCTATCTCACCCAGATCGCCTGCCACGTGAGCAGCCAGCCTTCCAATGCTCGGGTAGTCAAAGACGACAGTGTTTGGCGCAACGTATGCACCAACAAGCGCGCGATTGATTCTGTTCCGCAGTTCGACGGCCATCAACGAATCCATACCGAGTTCCGAGAATTCCGCCGCTGGGGATGGCTGCGACGGCATCCGCATCACGGATTGCAACTCCTTCTGGAGGAATCCGATGATCACCTGCTCGCGCTCCTCAACGGCGACGCTTCCGAGTCGGTCAAGCAGGGTCTCGCTGGCACCCGCCGATATCTCGTCATCGTCCGAATCCACGCGCTCGAAATTCGCGAAGAGTGGTGGAGTAAACCCAATGCTGTCAAGGAACGACTCCCAATCGATGGATGTGGCGGTTGCGTTTGTCCAATCTTGGCGAACAAGCCGATCAAAGGCGCGTATGCCCTGTTCGGGCGACATCCACAGGGTTCCTCGCTCTGCCAGTGTCTCCTCGATGCGCTCCCGCTGCTCCGCCGCCTCTCCGATGTCCGACCACGCGCCCCACGCGATTGTTTGGCCGGCCAGCCCCATCGCGCGTCGGTGCCCGGCCAACTGATCGAGGAACGCGTTTGCGGCGGCGTGGTTTGCCTGTCCAGGATTCCCGAACACGCCGGCTGCGCTGGAGAACAGGATGAACATGTCCAGATCACGATTTAGCGTTGCCCGGTGCAGATGCCACGCGCCCAGCACCTTGGGAGAAAGCACTTGCTCAAATGATTCCCACGTCTGGTTCGCCACTGAAGCGTCAGAGAGTACGCCAACGCTGTGAATGACCCCCGCCAGCGGGGGGAGCGACTCATCCATGCGGGAGAGCATGACGTCGATAGCCGCGCCGTCCGTCACGTCGGCGAGTTCCACCTGCACTGTAACGCCCGCCTCACGCAACTCGTCGATGATTTCCTGTGCCTCCGGATCGGGATCACGCCGTCCGTTGAGCACGATTGTGCCCGCGCCCTTGTCCGCGAGCCACCTTGCTATCGCCGTGCCGATGCCGCCAAGCCCGCCGGTCACGAGGTACGCCCTGTCAGCACGGAGGTTGCCGGTCTGCAAGGGAGAGTTGGCAATCACGATCTTGCCGATGTGCCGCGCGTCTCGCATGAACTTCATGGCCGCCGGCCCCTCGGCAATAGACCACCTGGTATGTGGGAGTGGCGGGAGATCGCCGGCATGTATTTTCTTCACCACGTCAACAAGGGCCGAGCCCGCAATCTCCGGCTGATGCGTCTTGAACTCATCCAACGTGATGATGTGGTAGTCCACGTCGGGCCGCGTTTTGGCCATTTCGTCTTCTGTCAGGATGTCCTCACGCGACAATTCGATAAAGCGGCCGCCTTGAGCGAGGCAGGAGAGACTCGCGTCGATAAAACCCTCTCCCGTTAGGCTGTTCAGTATGACGTCAACGCCGACGCCGTCGGTATCCCCGAGAATCTGCTGGCCGAACGCCGTGCTGCGGCTGTCGTAGATATGATCAACGCCAAGTGATTGCAGATATGGCTGTTTGCGGCTGCTTGCAGTGGTGAATATCTCCGCTCCCGCGGCGCGGGCCATCTCAATAGCGGCAGTGCCCACGCCGCCCGCGCCTGCGTGAATCAGCACGCGCTCCCCGGCTTTCAAATGGGCGGCTTCAAAGGAAAGCGCCACAGTTACGTACGCTGTCGGCATTGTTGCCAAATCCGTCGTTGTTGGGCCGTCCGGTGCCTTGGTCACAAGGGCGGCCTTTGTCACGGTCTGCGGCGCGAGTGCGTCAAAGGCCAGGCCAAGCACGCGGTCGCCCACTTCAAGGGAGGATACGTCTGCTCCGACTTCGAGTACTTGTCCAACGAGGTCAAGGCCGAAGTTGTCAGCCTCCTCCACCCCAAGGCCGATCATTACGTCGCGGAAGTTGAGGGTTGAAGCGTCAACGTTGACCAGGATCTCATCCGGACCGATTGGACGCTCCGGCACGTCCTCAACATGAACGTCTCCAAGATCGCCCGTCTCGTCTGGAACCAGCCGCCAGTCGGGAGTCTCCGGGAGGGAGAGCCGATCAGAAACGTTGTTGCCGCGGACGAGGCGAGCAGCCTGTCGGTAACCTCTGCGCCAGGCGACGTGATTCTCCGCGTCCGGACGAAGCAGTTCGTCAACGAGGTCAGCGCCCCGTACGTTGTTATCATCGAGGTCGATCATTCTCGCCTGTAGAGCGGGGATTTCGCGGATTAGCGACTTTCCAAATCCCCACAGGGCTGCCCCGGCCGGCTCGATGAGCGGCTCTCGCCCGATGGACTGCGCTCCGCGCGTAATAATCCACGTTCCGGCTGACGGCGTCACGTCCGCGTCCAGCATCCCCTGGACCATTGCGAGGGCGGAGCCGCCCGCCTGACGAATGTCCGCGGATATTTCGTCCGTCGTTGCGTCCGAACCGTGACCGCTCACCGCAATAAGATGAACGACACCCCGCAGCGGCACGTCATCAGGCAATCCTTCGAACAGCGTGCGCCACGCGTCGCGCTCCGCCGCATCGGTGTCTACGAGCATGACGGTCTGATTTCGTTCTGCCAGTTTGGTCGCCAACTCCTCGGCGATGCCGCTGTCATCTGCGGCAATGACCCACGCGCCCGGGCGTTCCGGTATCACGGCGGGCGCTCTGGCAACGAAAACGGAACGGTCGGGACTTTCGGAAGAATCGCCTGAACCGAGTCCAAGGACCTGTGGGTCTTCAAATCCCGTGTCCGTTAACGCCTGCGTCCACACGTCCCCGCCGACGATTCCATGATTGATTCGATACTGGTCGTCAAAGCGCCACCACCCCTCCAGCGCGCCAAACGTCACGTCCTGCCAGCCCATCCCCTCGAGGGCTTCTAGCGCGACCAGGTGGCCGGATGGTGCCAGGAGGCTCATGCAGTTGCGCAGAGTCTCATTGAGGGAAATGGTGTCATGCAGGACATTTGCGGCGATGACGAGGTCATACCCATGTAAGTCAAAACCCTGTTCAATAGGGTCTCTTTCAATATCGAGAGGCCTGTAGTCTATTGCGCCGTCGGCGGTTCCGAACCGCCCCTCCGCCTCCGCGAAGAATCCGGCAGAAATGTCCGTATAGGCGTAGTCGAAGTGTCCTGCAGGGAGTTGAGGCAAGACGGATGCAGTGCCTGAGCCTGTCCCTGCGCCTACCTCCACAATCCGAAGCGTTCGTCCGTCAGGCAGATCCCTGATGAGCGCGGCGACGGCATCACCCAGCAGTGTATTGGCGGCGTGGGTTGCGGGGGAGGTGTTGAAGAGGTCGCCGGGCGTTGGGTAACCGCTCCCAAACAGCACAGTTAAAGGATCGGTCTCTCTTCGCAGGATGCCGGGCAGCTCTGCCGCTGTCCGCTGGCATAGTGCAATCTCAATTGATCCATGAGGATAGCGCTCCAGCATGTCCGCGGCGAACGCGTCCGGATCAGGAGGCAGATTCGCCGGCAGCGGATCATCCGGCCCGACCAAAACGTGGAAGCCTTCCGCTGTTTCCCGCATGACGCCCGCGCGCGCAAGCAGTTCAAAGACTCGCCTGAACAGCCTGGCGCGGTCCCCCGTGATGTCCAGTTCAGCGCTCCACGCCTCCGGGTCGATTACGCTTCCTGCGGCGGAATGACAACCGAGATTGCGGACCGTGGTCAGCGCGAACGACCATGAAAGCCGTTCAAGATCGGCAAGAAGACTGACGCGCTCGTTCCAGTCCACACCTTCGCGTGAGAGATACTCTTTGAACGTTGGTGTAGCGGCCTGAATCGCGGAAGGCTCCGCGAGGAAATCCGCGGGCTGCAGTGGGAATAGGGGTCGGTCTTCCCAAACGATGTCGTAGAGCAGGTTTGACAAGCCCTCGTCCGCTGAGAACAGCGCCTCGCGAGTGGCTCGCTTGATCGTCAAACCGATGATTCCGCCAAGCGGCTGACCGTCAAGGCTATAGATAGTCACGTCCATGGCGAATACCTCGGGCGCGCCGCGTCGGCTGTCCGTCGCGGCGTCGGAGGCTCTTTCGCGCATGGTGGCGTGGCAAAGGACGCGGGATGGCAACGAGCCGCTCATCCACAGTCGCTCCCACGCAAAGGGCAAATACGTGGCCGTTCCGGCGGAGTCGTCGTCTATCCGTGCGGCGGACGCGACTTGCACGCAGCCATCGAGGAGAACCGGGTGGAAATCAAGCCCGTTGCGGGTGAGCTCGTCAGGAAGAGTGACTTCTCCAAACGACGCGCCGTTTCCTGCCCACAGTCCCGTTACGACCCGGAACAGTGGGCCAAAATCGATCCGTATGTCCGCCTTGGAACGATAGAACTCCGCAATGTCGATTTGCCGTAGACCGTCGCGTAATTTGTCCGGCGATATGGCAGTCACGCCGTCCGGCAGCCCACGCTGTTCGAGCGCCGAGCCCTTGGAGTGGAGTGTCCACTCATCTTGAGTGTCGGACGTGCTGTATATTTCGAAGCCGCGACCGTCCGGGCCGTTCTTGGAATCCATGATCACCTGAACGGAGCGTTCAACGGATTCGGGCGCGTCGCCGTCTTGAGCATCGGCAAAGACCATCGCGGTTTGTATTTGCGTATCGTCGAGGGCGACAATCCCGTCGTGATCCGTGCGCGTAGCCGTCAAGGCCAATGAGGCGTACATCGCTCCCGGCGCGATAACCCGCCCGAAGACCCGATGATCGCTCAGCCACGCAGGCTCGGAGGACGACGGACGGCTTTCAAAAGTTACCTCGCCGCGTGGGGACTCATGGCGAATTCCCAGTAGCGGATGTCCCGCAACCGCTGTCGGTCGGGCGGACGTGTCGATCCAGTGGCGATACCGCTGGAAGGGATAGCCGGGAGCTATGACCCGCCGGCGCGACTCGTCCGCGAAGAGGCCGGCGAAGTCGATAGGGATGCCGGCGTTATACGCGTTTGATACGGCGGTCACAAAGCCGCGAGTGAGGTCCGTCGGTGGCTCCGTCTCGTCATAAGGAGGTCTTTCAAGGCTCGAAAACATCGGCGGGTCCTTGACGGGCGCGCCTTGCGGCCAGAGCAGGGTAATCATGGGACTCAGGGTTGTAGCCGGACCCAATTCAATGACACAGTCCACGCCCAGTTCGGCGAGAGACTCCATGGAGTTTCGGAAAAGAACCCTCTGCCGCGAATGGCGGATCCAGTAGTCGGAATCGAGTTGAACATCCTCCTCAAGAGGCTTTCCGGTGAAATCGCATATGAGCGTGACCTTGGGCCTTTGCGGATCACGGATGATGTCGGAAGCTACGCTCTTCAGTTGGTCCAGTACCGGCTCCAACATTGCGCTGTGAAATGCCGCGCTCGGCGGCAGAAGCCTGACGCGAACCTCCTGTTCCTCGAACTTCTGGGCAACAGCGTTTACGTCCTCGGCGGGGCCGCTAATCACCTGGTTGATGCCGTGGTCGAGGCCTATGCAGAGGCGATCGTCGCCTGAAACAGTGTGCTGCTCTTCAATTGCTTGCTGTATGGTGTCTTGCGGCGCAAAGATAGCCGCCATCGCGGCGCCCTCCGCCATCGGGCTCATGATTGTTCCGCGCGCAGTGACGAGGCGCATGCCTTCTTCAAGCGAGTAAACGCCGGCAGCCTGCGCGGCAGCGAACTCGCCGAGGCTGTGTCCCGCCACGACGGACGGTGTAACGCCAACGCTTTCCCATAGAGCGGTCAGCATGCACTCAACCGCGTACGTTGCCGGCTGCGCCCAGGCCGAGTCATCAAGATTGCCAGAGCGCCCAAACATGACATCCAGCAACGATTCGCCTCGTGCGTTCTGCATAACGGCTTCACAGCGATCGAGGATTTCTCGCGCTACCGGCTCTGTCTCATAGAGCGTCTGCGCCATGCCCGGCCACTGGCTGCCCTGACCCGTATAGACGAAAGCAATCTTTGACGGAGCCGTTGTCGGATTCTGGGAAACGTTCTCCGCTACCCGGGCAAGGCCCTCCCGGAGCGAATCGGCATCCTTGTACACAACACCTGAGCGATAGCGGAAATGGCTCCGTCCGATGCTTGTCGTCCACGTCAAATCCGAGAGGACAAGGTCGGAGGCGAGGGTATCTGGAGACGGCCCGCCGGACGTCTCGCTCAACTGGTCAAGATAGTGCCCTGCGAGTTCGCGCAGAGCCTCCGGTGATCTGGCCGATAGCGGCAAAAATCGCGTTTGGCGTGGCGTAACGCCATCGGAGTCGACGGAACTGGAGGATTCCACTTCCTTGGGCGCGCCCAGAGGCCACATGCTTGTCCCGGCTGACAGGGATGGTGTGGCGGGCGCGCCGTAGCCTTCAATGATGACGTGGGCGTTCGTGCCGGACCATCCGAAACCACTGACGGCGGCTCGCGGCGGCCTGCCGTCTATTTGCGGCCAGTCCATCGCCTCGGTCGGCACACGCAGATTGGCCGTCTCCCAGTCGATTGCTGTGCTGGGGTTCTCGAAATTGAGGTGCTTGGGGATGATGCCGCGCCGCATTCCCAGCACGACCTTCATGATTCCGGCAACGCCTGACGCAGGCTCGAGGTGCCCAAAGTTCGTCTTGACGGAGCCGATGATCATCGGTTGATTCGCCGGTCGTCCGCTGCCATATGCCGCCGCCGCGGCTTGCAGTTCAGGAGGGTCGCCAACCGGGGTCGCGGTTCCGTGCGCTTCCAGGTAATCCACGTCCACGGGGGTAAGCCCGGCTGAGGCCAGCGCGTCGCGGATGACGTTTTCCTGGGCGGAAGCGCTCGGCACGGTGAGGCCTTGGCTTGCCCCGTCCTGGTTGATCGCGGAGCCGCGAATGATACCCCAGATGCGGTCGCCGTCCCGTTCTGCTTCGCTCAGGCGCTTGAGCACGATGATCCCGCAGCCCTCCCCGCGTAGATAGCCGTCCGCCGCCTCATCGAATGTGCGGCATATGCCGTTGGGTGAAAGCATCCCGGCCTGTCTTCGCAGGAACATGACCCTTGCTGAGAGCATCGCGTTGACGCCTCCGGCCAGCGCAAGGTCCGAATCCCCGCGTTGAAGGCCCGCAACGGCTTGGTGCGTGGCAACGAGAGACGACGAGCAAGCCGTGTCGATAGCAATGGCAGGCCCCTCGAGGCCAAGCGTGTAGGAAACACGCCCGATAGCGGTGTTGAGGGTGCTCCCGCTGGCCGCATAGAGACTGGTGGCTGGATCATCCAGTTCAATTGATGCAACGGCCGAGTACCTGTACTCGTTGTTGGCAATGCCCCCATACACACCTGTGCGGGTTCCCTTGAGGCTATCCGGATCGATCCCCGCGTCTTCGAGGGCGCGCCAACTTGTTTCCAGCATAAGCCGCTGCTGCGGGTCCAGCAGTTGCGCCTCTATTGGAGCGATTCGGAAGAACTCAGCATCGAACCTGTCGATATCGTCGATGAATGCGCCGTAGTGGATGGTGTCGTTCTGCGTGGAGGGCATCTCAAGGAACTCGCCCATCCGGCCCGGCCCTTCGCCAATTCTCCCCTCCGTTCGCACCATCGTGCCGGAGGACAGCAGACGCCAATAGGCATCGTAGCCGTCAGCGCCGGGAAATCGGCACGCCATACCGATGATAGCGATGGGTTCGTCCGTATGGGAGTTATATCCTGCCATGAGCCCCCGCATGTTTCAGTAAATACATTCTCGGGCCGCAAGCCTGTGTCCACTATAGATAGCCGCTTTGTAACTGCCAATACGTCGCAGCCCGATTTATCTATCATAGAGGCGCAAGCGAGACCTTTTCTCAGGATCATGTCAATCGTTCAAACGGCACTCGATAAACTCCCGGTTCGACCCTCGTACAGCTGGGGCCAACTGCGCGGCGACGTTTTTGGTGGGCTAACCGCCGGTAGCATCGTTCTCCCGGCTTCGGTTGGCTACGGCATTATCTCCGGCCTTGGCCCCGTTGCAGGCTTGTATGGAGCCGCCGCTGTCAGTTTCTTTGCGGCGCTCTTTGGAGGAACGCGTGGTCTGATCTCCGGTCCGAACATCCTTGTCACGTTGACGATGGCTGCCGTTGTCTCCCAGTACGCCAACAGCCTTGCAGAGGCCGCTGTAGCGGCGATTCTCGCCGGCCTTATCCAGATGGGCTTTGGCGCTCTCCGGCTTGGGCGATATGTCTCATACATTCCGTACTCCCTGATCGCCGGATTCGTCACGGCCTTTGGAATCCTCCTGATCATCAAGCAGATCCTGCTTGGCTTGGGTGCATCGCCGGCTGGCACCGCTTTGGACAGCATCCGTGCTTTGCCTGATGCGGCAAAAGACGCCAACATGGAGGCCCTTGCCGTTGCAGTCTTCTGTGTCGCGTTGGGCGTGGCGTGGCGCGGAAGACTCTTAAAGATCGCCCCGTCTCAATTCGCTGTACTCATTTGCGGAACAGTCGTGGGAGTTCTGTTCTTTGCGGGCGCGCCGACCATTGGCACTATTCCGCAAGGGTTGCCTACGCCGGAGTTGCCAGCGTTCTCCCTTGATGCAGTTATCCGGCTCCTGCAGCCTGCCTTCGCCATGGCATTGTTGAGTTCTCTTTCGACGCTCATCGCCGCCCTCCCTCTGGACACAATCACCGGGACGCAGCACAAGCCCAATCAGGAATTGGGAGCGCAGGGCATCGGTAATATGGCTGCTGGGCTCATCGGTGGTCTACCGGGCGGGGTGACCCCCGGCTCGTTTGTCAATGCATTCAGTGGAGGACGCACACAGGTGGCGGGGCTGACCGTTTCCGCCCTTCTCATCTCGGTCATCCTCTTCCTTGGACCGATAGCGGAACGTATCCCCCTCGCTGTTCTTGCAGGCATCTTGGCCATCAACGGCTGGAACATCATCGATTGGCGGTTCATCAAGCGCCTGCATCGCGTGCCTGCGGACTATACAATCGTGATGACCCTGACCTGTTTCCTCGTGCTCTTTGTGGACATCACTCTTGCGGTGGTGGCAGGCGTCGTCGTCTCGGCCCTGACCGGCGCGCGGCGGCGCGAGAAAATGGAAGCCGAGATCCTCATCTCCACTCCGATTCTTGACAGTGTGTTGCTTGACGACGATGAGACAGATCCCTTTGAAGCCCGTGCCGGAATCGTCATTTTCCCTGATCGCGTCTCGGTAGCCTCAGCGCGTGAAGTGAGCCGCATTGTCCGTTCGGACATCCTTGGGCATCAGGTCGTTATCTTTGATATGTCCCGTACCTTCTTTATTGACGATTCCGCTGCGGTGGCCATAGCGGACCTCATCAGGATCGCCGCTGCCCGTCGCCCCGGCCGCCTCGTCATCGCGGGACTGACAAGGCCGGTCACGGAGACCCTTGATGCGTTCGGCCTGCGGGCCGCAATGCCCGAAGGACTGATTGTTCCTGACATGGACACCGCAAGAGCCCGGGTACGAGACCTGCTGACCTCCCCTTCACCCTGAGCCCTACGCCCCGCTCACCCTGAGCCCTACCTCCCGTTAGCCCTGAGTCCTACACCCCACTCACCCTGAGCTTGTCGAAGCGCCACTCCGTCATTCCCGCGAAAGCGGGAATCCAGTGCCGCCCGCAGGGCGGCCTAAATGTCATTCTGAGCGCAGCGAAGAATCTAAAGCGGTGACTAAAGAACCAGCGGGATAACGGAGACAGCTTACCCCCACACGTTCTGAGCCGTCTCCGCGACAACCCGGAGCTTCGCATTCTGCTCTTCAATGGTCAGGCGATTTCCGACGATAGATGTGCCAAATCCGCATTGTGGGCTGATGGCAAGCTGCTCATGGGGGAAGTGCTGAGCTGCCTCCGTAATCCTGTCCGCCAGTTCTGATGGTGTCTCGGCGCGCGGTGTCTTTGTCGTGACCAGACCAAGCGCCACAGTCTTGTCGGCGGGCACGCCGTGCAGAGGCTCAAACGAACCCGAGCGCTCGTCGTCATACTCCAGCATGAGCCGATGCGCGTTGACCCGCTGGAGAACCGGCTCGACGATCCGGTCGTAACCACCCTCGGCCAGCCAACGGCTGCCCTGGTTGCCGCGTCAAAGGTGGAACGCGAACGTCGCGTCCGTGAAGCCGTCCATCACTGTGTTGTCCAACTCGATTCCCTGCGCGATCCAGTCCTCTCCGGTCCGGCCTTGAGACTCATAGAAGGCTGCCCATGTCGGATCGAGTATGAGAGGGTAGTGCGGGGCGTCGAGTTGGATATATGTCGCGCCAAGCCTGATCAGCTCTTCGATCTCCTCCCGAATGATCTGCGCCACGTCGCCTAGAAACGCATCAAGTGTGGGGTATGCCTCGACAGATTTGCTCGGCGACCAGAAATTGGCGAACAGGCTGGGACTCGGTAGCGTCACTTTTGGCAGGCGCTCAGTTCGGCTGCGGAGATAGGCAAATTCCTCTGCCGACAAGTGCCGCTTGCGTCGTAGCTTACCAACGACACCGAGGGTTGCCGGGCGTTCTTTAGGCGCGTTTCCCACCCGCTCATCGCCCCGCCAATCCCCCCAGAGAAACGCGTCGATATCGAATTCACCGAAGCCGTCGACCGCCTCGGGCATCTGACTCTGGAACGACAAACGGCGCATCTCGCCGTCCGTGAGAACCTTCAACCCGGCGCCTTCCTGGGCGGCCACCGCGCCATCCACGGCGGAATCCTCAATGCGCTTGAACTCCGAGGGCGTGATTCGTCCGGCCGCAACGTCCTCGCGTGCGGCGAGCAGCTCTGGCGGCCTGATCAGGCTCCCAACCACGTCGGCATGAGGCAAGTTCGGCATGCTGCGGAGTGTTGCATATCGCCGGGGCTCGGGCAAGCAATTCGTGGTAGCCACTCCTGGTAAAAGTTGCGCGCACAATAAATGTGCCTGATAATAATTGTTGTATACAAATAATAAAGGCTTTCTGAAATCCCGACTGCTTGGGCGCGGCGTACATGCTCTATACTGACCACAAATCACCATGGCGATATACGAGTGACAGACAACTACGATCAATCTCAGAGCGGCAATGACTCCTCGCAAGAGGCGCAGCCTATGGGCTTGGGTATCCAGGTGACCAGCCTGATGAACGCGGTTCTCAGGGGCGCGGCGACCGAGTTGGAGCCATACAACATTACACCGTTGGAGTTCACAGCCCTGCGCATATGCATGGCTAGGGGAGAGACCACCATGACGGAGTTGGCAGTCGTATTGCCTGTCGACACCTCCCGTACAAGCCGCACAGTGACCGGGCTGGTTGACAAAGGCTTGCTCCGCAGGCGCCGACGGCGAGACGACCGGCGTGTTGTCATGCTGCGGCTTTCCGAACAGGGAGTTGAGTTGACGTCCAACCTCCAGGAACTGCTGCGGGCCTTTGATGCCAAACTGACGGAGAACGTCACTGAGGATGAACTGAGTGTGTTTGAATCCGTGATCTCAAGAATCGCGGCCAACTACGCTGCCATGCAGGAGACCGAATAACTGCGAGAGGCGCGCACCGCGGGCGCAGGCGTCTCCGGCTCCATAGCCGGCCGCGCTGCTTACGAAAACGGCTTGTTGCCAATCGCCTCGCCGTATCCGACGGCAAGCACCGCGCCGGGATCCTTCCGCCACTTCTCATAAGCAACGGCTATATCATCGGCGAGTTTCCTGGTGGTCACTCCGTAGCCAATCGCCCTCTCTCTGAGGCTCGGTGACAAGAACCAGCCGTAGATCAGGCGATGGATGAACTCGATTTCCTCGACAGAGTCGAACATGTCGAACGTCGCATTCATCCTGATGTTGGCAAATCCCGCCTTGATCAGCCGGCCCTTTAGTTCCTTGCCCATCTGCGGATGAGCGTCATCAGTCGCCAGGATGTCCTCAAACATATCCCATGCTTTCCTGAGGATGCCGAAGTCGGGCACAGTAAAGCTGGACTCGCAGATCATCTCGCGGCAGCCGATGATGCCGCCGGGTTTCAGGACGCGCATCACCTCCGTCAGCACGGCATCGGTGTCCGGAACGTGCATCAGGACGTTGTGGCAATGGGCGACGTCGAAGTAGTCGTCCTCAAACGGAAGGTCCGACACGTCGGCAACCTGGAATATCGTGTTTGTTTGACCGCCCGCCTCCGCAACGGATCGCGCCAGGTCGATCTGGGATTCCTCCATGTCGACGCCGTGCAGCTCCCCCGGTGAGACAGCTTGTGCCAGCCCCACTGATATCGTGCCGGGGCCGCAGCCGAAATCCAGAACGCGAAGCCCCGGCCTCAGATAGGGAAGGAGATAGGCGGCGTTTTTCTGCGCGGTGAACCGCCGCATAGTCTCAACAAACTCATGGCCGAAGCCCATCGTGTAGTCGGGGGTTGAAGATGTGGGCTGAGTCATTGTGTCATCCGCACACGTTCGTGATTATTCAGCCCGGACAACATGATCCTGCAAGCACAACCCTGTAGGGCTGAAGATATGACACGATTCGCCCGCGCACCCTTTCCAAAGTTTCCGCCCCTCGGTCTGCTTTGCCGATGAGGCCGAACCAAACGTAGCCTATCATCTGGATATAACCGTTCCGTAACTATTTCGCCGATTTTCTATGACTTCGTGTAACGATTCAGGAACTCCGCCGGAATCGCTATCCCTAGCTCCCCCTGAGCCTGTCGAAGGGTGACCTTGTCGAAGGGTCGCCTCCGTCATTCCCGCGAAAGCGGGATTCCGGTGCCGCTCGTAGAGCGGCCACGCTGCTGGCGCCCCCGTGTCGGGATCCGGGGGCTGCACAGGCCCAGAAGGCGGGTCTGGGAACAGGTAGAGACTTTGGGGTGCGACAGCGCAGCGACCAAGGGGAAATTCTCGGGTGTGGTCGCCACCGGACTTGACGCTGTTGCCGGCACAGCTTTCGCCGTACAAGGGCCAAGTGGGGCACCTCCCGACATTGCACTGCGAACCTTGCCGAGTGCCACTATACCACTTGGATATAACTGTACCGTAACTATTAGACCGTTTCCGTATCACTTCCTGTAACTATTCGCAGAACTCCGCCAGAATCGCCCCTCCGTTCATTACGACCAAAACCCTGCCGGAATCTGTCTCACACAGTACGCGCTCCCAGCTGATCGCCAAGGCCCGTAGCCGTCACTGGGGCAGTCGCTGATGCTGCTGACGCCATGGGTCAAGTATCGTTCCAATACCGACGTGCAGTTCTTTGCGGCTGATATCGTAAAGGGCCCGTCACCGTAGTTCACTGAAAAGCTCGAACCCAATAGATAACCAACAGTGCTGGCAGCTACCGTTCCTGCAGGTGTTGTGAGAGCAGGGAAGCTTCCACCATGGTTGCTTGAAGAGGTTGTCCAGAGGGTGCACGCCCCCCGCCGATCTTTACGTGGAGTTGTAGTGGGAGGAGACGCGCCTTGTGTCGGTGGCGTCGTTGCGCGTGGCGTTGGAGTGGCAGTCGCCTCAGGCTCCCCGGATCCTCATCTTCATCTTCATCGCCATCCTCGTCATCGTGCTCATCTTGGTCCTCGTCCTCCTCTTCCGGAACCGGAGTCGGAGTGGCGGTCGCCAAAACGGGCGGCGGCAGCAAGGGACCCGGATTGCCCGGATCAGGAAGATTAGGGAGAGCCATCACAGAGGCGGCTGTCAGCATCAGCGATGCCAGCAAGACAACCGTTACAACAGCACGAAGGGAAAATCGTCCACGCTTGTTCATCAGCTGCCCCTCCTTTCTTGGGAAGCCGTCGAGTACGCGTTGTAGGCGGCAACCGCCGCTTCATGAGCCTCCGTGTAGCGGGCGTAAGCAGCCTCAAGCCGGTCCAGGCCGTCCTGGTCAGTCGGGCAGGTTGAGACCGCCTCAACGCTGCCGCACAGGGAAATCGCCAACTCGCTGTACTCACGCTCCGCGCTCGACCTCTCCTCAAGCTTTGAATAGCTCTCATGGGCAAGCCTGTAGAAAGCGACGTCCTCGGTGAGCGTACCGGCCGTCTCTGACAGATCCCGATGGTCGGCAAAGAGAGTGTCGTAACGGCCCTGGACGTTCGCCAACTCTCGCGACAATGAATCAACGGTGGCTTGCAGCCGTTCACGCTGTTGGTCACTCCTGGAGACGACCAGCGAATAGCGCGTGTTCTCGGCCTTCAGATCATTGCGGGCGTCCTCCAGGCCCTCGCGCTCCGCGCGTTCTCTTTCTAGCGCGGTCTCGGAGTTCTCAAGCTGTCGCCCAGTCTCCTGTACGGCCGAGGAAAGGGAATCGCGCTCATTTCCCAGTGAGGCAATCGTTGCCCGCTCCACCTCAAGCGCAGCCTCATTCTCGCTGAGATCCAGCGTGGCGGCGTTCAGCTGATTCCGTGTTCCGCTCAATTCATTCAGGGAAAAGATCAGCCCAACGCTGGCAACGCTCAGAAGCGCGATCGCCAGAACCAGTCCAACGATCTTCTTGTTGTTCGGCGCGCTGTCGAAAGCCACAACGGCCATCGCTATTCCAACGCTCAACTTGTTCATAATTCGCATGGAACAGGTCGACCATCCTTTCCTTCTAAGTGGGTGCAACCGGCGCTTGTCCAAGCGCAAAAAAATGTAGGTGAATGCCGAGAGAGGGGTTAGGGACTAATGCTCCATTCTCACGCTGTCAGCCATCGTGTTGGGAGCGAAGGCTGCGCAGACCCATAGCGGGTCTGGATACAGGTGGAACCTACGGAGTGCAGCAACACAACGATCACGGAAAGGCTCCCCGCGCGGTAGCCACCGGACGTGACGCTGCGTTGGCACAGTTTTTCGTTGTACAAGGGCCAAGTGGGATGCCTCCCAACATGCACTACGAATCTGACCGCCGACTACTACACCACGCCGATATAACCATTCCGTAACTATTCCCGTCTCCCTCCATCACTTCTTGTAACTATCCGCCGAAATACGCATAATTGCCAGTAGAAACCTAGATTCCTGTGTCCCGGGAGCACGAACTCACCGGATCCCCGGACGCCCATTAAGAGGTGATGAGTTGAGTCAACAAGACGAGTTGATGCGAGAGGTGGAGGAGCTTCGGGAACGCCTCTCCAAACTGAGCGAGGCCAGCCTGCACATCACTGAGAACTTGGACATCGACGTGGTGCTGCAGCGCGTTGTAGATGGAGCGCGGGCGCTGACGGCTTCGAGCTATGGGGCGATCACTATCCCGGGTGAGTCCCTGCGACACCCCTCATTCTTCGTCTCCGGTCTGACCCAGGAGGAGCATCAGGGACTGTTGGATATGCCGGAGGGCATTGAATTCCTTAAGTACATGAGCGGGCTTGAGGAGCCACTGCGAGTCTCGAACATAAACAGCCACCTAGACGCATTGAATATGCCTGAATTCCTGCCCTCGGTGCCGGCAACATCCGTTCTGATAGCCCCGATACGCCATCAGGGGGTTGGTGTGGGCACAATCTACCTGGCTCATGGCCTTGACGGCAGAGAGTTCAGCCAAGAGGACGAGGATACCCTGGTCCTGTTTGCCTCCCAGGCGGGGATGGCCATTGCCAACGCCAACAGACACCGGGAAGAGCGGCTGGCAAGGGCAGACCTGGAGACCCTCATCGACACGTCTCCCGTTGGAGTAGTCATCTTGGATGCCTTGACGGGAGCCGCGAAGTCCTTCAACCAGGAGGCCCGAAGGATTGTTGACAGCCTGCGGAACGTCGACCAGTCGCCGGAGCATCTGTTGGAAGTGTTGACCTTCAGGCGGGCTGATGGACGGGAGGTCTCCCTGCGAGAGTTCCCCATGGCCGAGCTTCTGAGCATCGGGGAGACGGTTCGAGCTGAAGAGATCGTCATGCTCGTCCCCGATGGACGGAGCATCACCGTGCTGCTCAATGCCACTTCCATTCGCTCCGATGACGGCACAGTGGAATCGGTGGTCGTCACCCTGCAGGACATGGCCGATATTGAAGAATTGGAGCGGCTGAGGGCCGAGTTCCTGGCGATGGTGAGCCACGAGTTGAGAACTCCCCTGACCTCCATCAAAGGCTCCGTCTCCACAATCATGGATGCGGGGGCGGACCTCGACCCTGCCGTGATCCGCCAGTTCGTCCGGATTATCAATGACCAGGCCGATCACATGAATGCCCTCGTTGCAGACCTGCTCGACGTGGCCCGCATTGAGACGGGCACCCTGCCGGTTGATCCGGAACCTGCAGAGGTGGCCGTATTGATGGACAGGGCACGGAGCGCCTTCGCCGGCTCATGGGACAGGAACAATCTCGCAATCGACATCGAACCGGAGCTGCCCCTTGTGATGGCGGATAGGCGGCGTATCGTCCAGGTGCTGGGCAACCTGCTGTCCAACGCGGTGCGCAACTCCCCGGAGTCGGCGGTCATCAGGGTGACCGCCGCGCGGGATGGTGTTCATGTCGCGTTCTCTGTGGTCGACGAGGGACGCGGCATCCCGGCGGAGAGCCTGCCGCATCTGTTCCGTAAGTTCTACGGCGCCCAGTCCGAGGAGCAGGGAGGGGACACGGGACTGGGTCTGGCCATCTGCAAGGGCATAGTGGAAGCACACGGAGGTCGCATCTGGGCCGAGAGCGATGGGCCCGGAATGGGCGCGCGCTTCACCTTCACCCTTCCGGCGCTCGAAGATTCCGGAAGTGACACGACCCGCAGATTCCCGCCGGTTTCAACACGACAAGAAGAAATCGCGGAGGAGCGCCTGCGCGTTCTTGCCGTGGACGACGACCCCAATGATCTCCGCTATGTCCGCGACACTCTTGCCAGATCGGGCTACGCCCCGATCTTAACCGGAGATCCGGAGGAGGCGCTCCGCCTCGTAGAAGAGCAGAGGCCTGAACTCGTTCTGCTGGATCTGATGCTCCCGGAAACGGACGGCATCGAGCTGATGAAGGACATCCTCGATGTGGCCGATGTCCCGGTCATCTTCCTGTCCGCCTACGGACGAGAGGAGCTTATCGCCAGGGCCTTTGACATGGGAGCCACCGATTACGTCGTAAAGCCCTTCTCCCCGACTGAGCTCTCAGCCAGGATCAGGGCGGCCCTGCGAAGGCGAGCGGCCGCAGAGCCGACAAAACCCTATGTGCTGGACGACCTGACCGTCGACTACACCGAGCGCAGGGTGACCCTTGCAGGGAGTCCGGTCCATCTCACACCGACCGAATATCGGGTGCTGGCCGAACTCTCCGCCAATGCAGGACAGGTAGTGACGTATGAGCGCCTTCTGGTTCAGGTCTGGGGCGAGAAGAGCGACGGTGACGTGCGGCCAATGCGCACCATCGTGAACAAGCTTCGCCGCAAACTGGGCGAGGACGCGGAAGCCCCCACCCGCATCTTCACCGAACCCCGCGTCGGCTACCGCATGCCCAAAGGGGAATAACCCGCGACCAACCGCCTCGTTGTGCCTGGCACCGTTCCCGGGTAGGCACCAGGTCGCTACTACAACTTGGCTTCAAGCCGGCGAAATCGAGTTGGAGACCGCTTTTCGCAATACAGACAGGTCAAATACCCCTGCCGGGACTCGAACCCGGGCCACCAGCTCCGGAGGCTGGTGCTCTATCCACTGAGCTACAGGGGCATGATTACGCCTTGCGGCACCCCACCATCATACTCCGCTCAGTTGGCTAAACCTGGCTCTCCGCCACCTGATCCCTGCGCAAGCCCGGGGCATTTCTGCGGAACGCCGGCACCAACACGGCGGGCGCAATGAGCGTCGTCGCAATCGTCATTAGGATTGCCACGCCGAACAGGTCTTGACCAATCAGTCCTTCAGATACGCCGATGCCCGCCACGATCAGCCCCACCTCGCCGCGCGGTGCCATTCCTACGCCCACGCGCCACGCCCCGATGCGGCTGAAACCCGCTGCCAGCGCCGGCAACCCGGACCCCGCCACCTTGCCGATAATGGCCAGCACCACGACGATCAACCCGAATCCCAGCGCGTCTACCATCGCCTCGATATTCACCATCGTTCCCATCACGACGAAGAACACGGGCACCATCGCGTGATACAGGCCGTTCAAGGGCTGATGGAGTTGTTGGCGGAGTTCCGTCTGGGACAACGCCAGACCCACGGAATACGCCCCGATAATCATTGCCAGCCCGAACATCTCCGCCAGCGCCGCCGCAAACAGTCCGATACCGAACACAATCGCGATCGCTGCACCCTCCACACGGATGCTGTTGATCGCTCGCACGATGTACTTCGCGCCGAGAATCCCGCCGCCGGTCAGCACCAACCAGAACCCGATTGCCTTCGCGCCGACGATAGCCACCTCGGTCCACTCAAACGAAGCTGCTTCCGTGGCTGCCCCAATGGACTCCCCCGCCGTCACGCCCACCACAACTGTCAAAATCAGGATCCCAAGCACGTCGTCCACGACGGCCGCGCCCAGGATCGTCACACCCTCCGGCGAGTCCAAACGTCGTAAATCATCCAGCACGCGCGCCGTGATGCCCACGGATGTCGCCGTCATAATCGTCCCCACGAACAGGGCAGGGGCTGAGGTGATCGAGTCGGCGAATCCGAACAGAACCGTTGAGTATGCCCCCAGGGCAAAAGGCACAACAACACCGCCGATAGCCACCACGCTCGCCTGAGGCACGAATCGCAGAAACGCCTTCAGATCTGTATTCAGGCCCGTCTCAAGCAGCAGAATGATGGCCGCCACCTGACCAAACACAAAAAGCGTCTTGGGGACGGGAATGACCGCCCCCTCCTCCGGTGTTTCAAAGATTGGCTCGAAAAAGTGAGGGCGTTCGAAGCCGAGCGGCTCGAACCCGTGTATTGCCACAGTGCCGATGATGATTCCGGCTACCAACTCCCCAATAACGGCCGGCTGTCGCAGAATGCGCTCGGTGAACTCGCCTGCAAGCTTGGCAGCTACCAGGATTATGCCCAGCTGCATGGCGAGAATTACGGCCGAGTGGGTAAAATCTTCGCCCAATATTTCCTCCTGGCCGAATACGGCGCAATAGCCACATTAGTATAAGGGATACGTATAGGACGCAGCCGTGCAAAACAAGGATCGACAGACAAGCCCAACCACCCGATCCAGGCGTGGATTCCACGCCCAAAGTCTTGCCCGTCGACGCCTTGAATCTGAGGGTTTTCACACCTTGGCGGAGAACGTCCGCTACCGCGCCGGAGAGCTCGATATCGTTGGCGTCATCGACGAGACGCTTGTGGCCGTCGAAGTACGAAGTCGCTCCACACCCAACGTTGGCACTCCGGAGGAGTCTGTTACTCCCGCCAAGGCCGCCCGCCTCGCCCGCCTCATTGAGATATACCGGCAGCATCACGAAACGAAAAAACTGCCTGAACACACGCGCATCGACATCGTCGCCGTCGTCTTTGACCGGCGGGGCAGGGTGATACGACTCACTTGGCACAAAAACGCCATCCACGACGCCAGATAGTCCCCGTCCCCTCTGATAGACTGACCAAGCCATGCCAATCTATGAATTCAGGTGCGACGACTGTGGGCGTGATACCAGCGTCTTTACCCGCTCCGTCTCCGCCCCTATCGGCGACCCCACCTGCCGCCACTGCGGTGGCGCATCCCTGCGACGCAAGATCTCTCGGGTTGCCGTCGTCCGCTCACGACAGGACCTCTACCGGGACTACGATCGCCTCTCCGCCTTTGATGACGCGCCGAGTGACGACGATTACGATGGCATGGATGACGACTACTTCGATGAGGGGTACGATTAGGGCGGTACGAGAATTCGGCAGAGAGGGCGGTGACACGATGCCCATTTACGAATACACCTGTAATGAGTGCGGCAAGCGCTCCAGTACCTTCTATAAGGTCATGCCGGAGGAACTGCCCACAAATCAGGAATGCGCCCACTGCGGCTCCACAGAGACTGAGAAGGTCATGTCCCGCACCGCCTATGTCCGCTCCACCGCCTCCCGTCACGAAGCATCCGGTGACCCCGATGCGCCCGGCTATGATTACTGGCGCGACCCGTCAAACATCGGCCGGTGGGCAGAGAAGCGCATGGACGAGGCGGGTATCGAGATGCCGGACCGCGTCAAGGAGATGATCGGCCAAGCCCGCGAAGGCGAAGTCGACAAGATCCTCGACAAACGCGGCCTCGACTAACCCCACCGCTCATCTTGAGCGCGCACACTGTCATTCTGAGCGTAGCGAAGAATCTAAAGACTCATCTGGCAAGCATGCTGGAACGCGGCCTGTATACTTCTTCTTCAGATAAAGCAAGACCGCGAAGTTAGCCGTAGCGCAGCTACCCGCTCACCCCGAGCTTGTCGAAGGGTGAGGATTCACCCACACAAACTCTTGCTACCCCTTGCGATAATTGATAGTGAAATACCCGCCTCGGATTGATGAGGAGAAACCGAAATGTCCTTGATTCCGCCCGCATTCTTGGACAAAGTCGTGGCGCTCGGCACGTCGGACAACGAAGGGAACATACGATACGCCGCCTCCGGCTTCTTGTATGGGCAGCCGTCGGGGACTCAGGGCCGATACTACGTTTATCTGGTAACAAACCGGCATGTCGTCACAGGGATACGTAGCCCGCAGATACGCTTCAATGCCCTCGCCGGGGCTGCTCCCAAGGTTCTCCCTTTGCCTCCGAATGACGGGGGACCAAATGACCACTGGGTCTTCCACCCCGACCCGGAGATCGACGTTGCCGTTCTGTTGATAGACTCCCTCGGCGAGACTCTGAAGGACGTCAAGGTTGCATTCTTCACAAGCAACGGACAGACGGAGTTCCTGGACTCTATGAGGGATGGTTCTGTCTCCGAGGGAGACGAGGTTTTCGTGCTTGGCTTCCCGCTCGGACTGGCTGGCGCTGAACGGAACTATGCAATCGTGCGCCAGGGAGTCATCGCTCGAATTCAGGACTGCTATGAGCGGCGCTCCAAGGAATTCCTGATAGATTCCTTCGTCTTTCCGGGCAATAGTGGAGGCCCGGTCATCCTCAAGCCGACCATGTTCTCGTACGGCCAAACGCGCCCGGACCCCAAGCTGATTGGCGTTGTAGCTGCCTATCAGCCGTACGTGGACGTCGCTCTGAGTGAGCAGACCGGAAAGCCCCGGCTTATCGTCCAGGAGAACTCAGGACTCGCCACTGTAATGCCCGTCGATGTGATTCAGGAGACCGTCAAGTTGGCCGCGGAACGGTATGGAATCAGCCAACCGTCCCCATCCGTCATTCCTGCTTAGACGGGAATCTGACACACCCCAACCCGCCACGCCACGTCCCCTCCTGTATCCTTACAGTTGAGCGTCGTTGTCAACCCCAACGCCGCCCGTTGCGCAGTATTCCCGGATTCTGATGGAGGCCTCGCCACGTGACCATTGAACCGACGCTGACCGATATGAACACGATCGTTTCGCTCGCCAAGCGGCGCGGATTTGTGTTCCCGGCCAGCGAGATCTACGGTGGCATTGGCTCGTCGTGGGACTACGGCCCCCTTGGTGTGGAACTCAAGCGCAACGTGCGTGACGCGTGGTGGCGGGCCATGGTCCAGGAGCGTGATGACGTCGTCGGCCTTGACAGCGCCATCATCCAGAGCCCCCTCGTGTGGGAGGCGAGCGGCCATGTTGCCGGTTTCACAGACCCACTCGTGGAGTGCCGCAGTTGCCACCGCCGCCAGCGCGCCGACCACATTGAGAATGACACGTGCCCGGACTGCGGAGAAGTGGGTCAATTCACAGAACCACGCCAGTTCAATCTCATGTTCAAGACATTCCTTGGACCGGTGGAGGAAGACGCGGCAGTCGCCTTCCTACGCCCGGAGACCGCGCAAGGCATCTTCACGAATTTCGAGAACGTGCGAACGGCCACGCGCAAGAAAATCCCGTTTGGAATTGCGCAAACAGGAAAATCCTTCCGAAACGAAATTACAACTGGAAACTTTATATTCCGCACTCGTGAGTTTGAACAAATGGAGATGGAATATTTCGTCCGACCTGAAGATGGCTTTTCCTCTCTGGAATACTGGCGCAACGAGCGGATGAAGTGGTACACAGACCTCGGCATCAACCCGGAACGGCTGCGCTTTCGCCAGCATGACCAGGACGAGCTTGCCCACTACGCCGCCGCCGTCTATGACATTGAGTATCTGTTCCCCATCGGCTGGTCGGAACTGGAAGGCATCGCCTACCGTGGTGACTTTGACCTCCGCCAGCATCAGGACAGCTCCGGCCGCAAGCTTGAATACTTCGACGACGAACGGCAGGAGCGGTTCATACCCCATGTAGTGGAGCCGGCCAGCGGCGTCGATCGCTGCCTCCTCGCCTTTCTCGTTGATGGCTACACAGAAGAAGAGGTGAACGGCGAGGGTCGCACCGTGCTCAAGCTGCACCGTGATCTCGCTCCCTATAAGGTCGCTGTGCTCCCTCTTTCCCGCAATCAGAAACTCCTGCCAAAGTCGCGGGAAGTCTATGACATCGTCCGCCGCCGCTGGATGACCGATTATGACGACTCCCAGTCCATCGGCCGCCGTTATCGTCGTCAGGATGAAATCGGCACACCGTACTGCGTCACCATCGACTTCCAGACCGTTGAGGAGGACGATGCCGTCACCGTCCGCAACCGCGACACGATGGACCAGGTGCGCATTCCTATCGCCGAGCTTGGCGAACTGCTCGAGGATCGCCTGACGGGGTAGGGGATACTGCGCCGCAACGGCTATTCCCCCGCTGCCCATGCGAATCATTCACTTTGCCGACGCCCACATCGGCGTTGAGACTCACAGCCGCCCCGTCACCTCGGATGAACTCAACGCGCTGCCGGACTCGTTCGCCCCGGGCATCAATCGCGCCGCCACCTACACGGGGATGCCGTCCCGCCTCGTTGATTCTCTGCGCGCATTTGATGAACTCGTCGATTTCGCCCTGACCGAACCCCGCGCTGATCTTGTCGTCTTTTCCGGCGATGCCTACCGCTCCCGTGACCCATCCCAAACGCATCAGCGGGAATTTGCCCGCCGCATCAGCCGCCTCGCTCTCGCTGGTATCCCTGTCTTTCTCCTCACAGGCAACCATGACGTGCCCAACACTGAAGGCAGGGCAACTGCGCTGGACATCTTTGACGCGCTCGCCGTAGACAACGTCACGGTCGCCTCTCGCCCGGCCGTTCACCGCATTGAGACAGCTGCCGGCCCCGTCCAGATCGTGGCTGTCCCGTGGCTGCGCCGCAGTGCCGCCGCTGCGCGTGCTGAACTGCACGGCAAAAGCGCCGCTGAGGTCAACGAGTGGATGCAGAGCTTCCTCAGCAATGAAATCAACCGCATGACGGGAGAACTTGATCCGAGCCTCCCTGCAATCCTCTCTGCCCACGCCACCGCCACCACGGCCACCGTCGGCCATGAACGCACCATGATGATGGGCAACGACTACCTGCTGCTGCCCAGTGCTTTTCAAGCTCACCCCGTTGACTATGCCGCGCTCGGCCACATCCATCGTCACCAACGGATCGCAGATGTCCCGCCAGTCGTCTATCCCGGAAGCCTCCACCGCGTCGACTTCTCTGAGGAGAATGACGACAAAGGATTCTGTGTCGTAGAAATTGACCCCGGACTGCCCCCCGGCCGTCGCGCTGCCTCGTGGTCGTTCCACCCCGTATGGACGCGCCCGTTCAAGACGGTCAAGATCACCCTCCGCTCAGCTGAGCAGGATGTTATGGGAACAATCGCCGCCCGCCTTGCCGCTGTAGACGTGAGCAATGCTGTTACGCGCGTGGAAATCGAGACTTCCGCCGAACTCGCTGGCGACGTAGACCGCATCCGCATTCGTAATTCACTGCGTCAGGCCGGAGCGCACGTTGTTTCGGGAGTCACGGTGCAGGTCGACGCGCCGGACAGAACAAGAACCCGCCTTGATCGCGGCATGGCAATTGAGTCGCTTAAGCCTGAACAAGCGCTTAACCTTTATTTGGACAAGTCATCGGTTGCCACTGAGCGGCGTGCCATGCTCATGCAGGCAGCCCGCGAGATCATTAACACGGATCAGATGGGGCAGGGGGCTGTTATGGACGATGAGGCGGACGTCGTGGTTCGCATCGCCGGACCGGATGACATGGAGGCGATCTTTGCTCTCCGCCGCGTCGTTTTCATCGATGAGCAGAACGTGGATCCCGACGAGGAGTGGGACGGGAGCGATGAGGACGCCGTCCACGCAGTAGCCCTAATGGAGGGTGAGGTTGTTGGCACAGGCCGCCTGCTAACGGATGAGGGAGAGGAAACGTGCCGCATTGGCCGCATGGCAGTGCGGCAGGATCTCAGGCGGCACGGAATTGGTGACAGGATTCTGGCAGTGCTGGAGGGCGCCGCCCAAGAACGGGGCTTTGCGCAAGCCCTGCTCCACGCCCAGACCTACGTTAAGGACTTCTATGCCCAGGCCGGCTACGAAGAACACGGTGAAGCATTCATGGAAGCCGGCATTGAACACGTGTCCATGACTAAGACTCTACCCGGCGCCCCTTAGCCACTCGGACCCGCCGTCCCACACCTCGCGCTTCCACACCGGCGCCAGTGCCTTCACCTTCTCCACCGCCTCCCGGCAAGCGTCAAAGGCCGCCCGGCGATGCGGCGAGGCTACCACTACGACAAGTGACGTCTCCCCAATCTCAAGCCGTCCTATCCGATGCCACAGCGCAATGCTGCCGATGTCAAAGTCCTCAAGTGTCTCGCGCCCAATCTTCCGTAGCACGCTCTCAGCCATCTCCGGGTATGCCTCGTATTCAAGGAACAGCACGTGACGCCCAAGATTGTTGTCTCGCACGATGCCCTCAAACATCAGCACGGCGCCGTCGGACGGAGCCTTGAGCGACTCCGCAATCCTCAGGGTATCCAAGGGGTCGGGCGTCACCCCAACCTGAACCGCCTCCGCCTCGGAGATGGCCCCTCCACTCACGGGAGGAATCAGCGCCACTTCATCGCCTTCGGAAATGGTGGTCGACTGATCGACATATTCCTGGTTGATGGCGACAACAACACCATCGCAACGGTTCGCCAATGCCGGATGCTGCCGCTGTGCCTCGCCCAGCAGGCGCGAGACCGGCTCGCCCTCCGGAATCTCAACGCTGATTTCGGAGGCCCCCACCGCTTCTCGCAGTGCCGCAAACAGCCTTACGCGAACGTCCATGCGGCCATTATAGGCGTCCGTTCTCGCCGTTTGTGATGCTTGACACAAATTCGCGCTGACAGATAGACTCGCAATGTCGTGGCAACGACGCAACATTAGTTGTTGAGGTATTGCTCTGAACAGGCTCAACCGAATGGGGAAAGGGACTCAACTAATCGGAGTGCTGACGGTTTTCATGGCCGTCGTTCTCCTCTCAGGTTGCCAGTTGGCGTTGCCGCAAAGCACGCTCAACCCTGCGGGTGATGTAGCCCAGACTCAACAGAACCTCTTCGTCTTTATCTTCTGGATTGCCGTCGTCATCTTTATCGGCGTCCAGGGCTTCCTCACCATCGCCGTGCTCAAATACCGTTCGAGGCGCGGCCACGAGAACGATGTCCCGCCCCAGACGCACGGCAACACTCCTCTAGAAATTGGCTGGACGATTGCCCCGTCTCTGATTGTCATCGCTATCACTATCCCGACGGTCGCTGGCATCGGGGCCACATATGACCCACCGTCTGAATATGCCGATGACCCCTCCATGACCATTGAAGTGATTGGCCACCAATGGTGGTGGGAGTACCGCTATCTCGATGAGAACGGCGACCTTGATTTCATCACCGCCAACGAATTGCACATCCCTGTCGATACCGTCATCAACCTCAAGTTGGCGTCGAACGACGTTATCCACAGCTTCTCTGTTCCGCGTCTCGCCGGCAGCCGTGACGTTGTGCCCGGCCGCGTTAACCGCATGTGGTTGAACGCGACGGAAACCGGCGTCTACGCGGGGCAGTGCAAGGAGTTCTGTGGAGATTCACATGCCCTGATGCGCACGGTCGCTTTTGCTCGGGAGCAGGCCGACTACGAAGCGTGGGCTGAGAATGAGCGCCAGCCGGCCGTAAACATGACCGCGGCCATGGAACCGGGTTGGGTCGTCTTCCAGGAAAACGCCTGCCGTGGCTGTCACACCATTGAGGGTGCAACCGAGGACGAGTATGAGTTGGCCATCGGCGTGACCGGTCCCAACCTCTCCCACTTTGGTTCGCGCGTCACCATCGCGGCGAACACCCTCCACAAGGGCCCGGCGGATATGAATATGGGCGCCTTCTTTGAGGATGTCCCGACTAATCCTGATTTCATGCAGCGTGATCCGGCGGCCGAAAACCTTAAGAAGTGGCTCAACAATGCGCCGGACGTGAAGCCGGGCACCGAGATGCCGGACCTCAACCTGACTGACCAACAGCTTGATGATCTCGTATTCTTCCTGGAGAGCCTGAAGTAACGGGCGGCAGGCTGAAGGAGTAGATGACGATGGCTATGCTAAGGGGCTTACTCGAGAGACCCACCGGGACAACCGGTATCTGGAGCTGGCTCACGACGATCGATCACAAGAGGATCGGCACGCTCTACCTTGTCACGGCGTTCTTCTTCTTCCTTGTTGGGGGAATTGAGGCCAGCCTCATGCGGCTGCAGTTGGCCTTGCCTGATTCGTCCATCATCAGCGCAAACGTCTTCAGCCAGCTCTTTACCATGCACGCGCTGACCATGATCTTCTTAGCCATCATGCCGCTCAGCGTCGCCTTCTTTAACTGGATCGTTCCGCTTCAGATCGGCGCGCGCGATGTTGCTTTCCCACGCCTGAATGCCCTCAGCTACTGGGTATTCCTCGGCGGCGCAATCATCCTCAACCTTGGCTGGTTCACCATGACCGCTCCGGCGGCTGGCTGGTTCGCTTATGCCAATCTGACCAACACCACCTTCTCTCCCACCAACGGCATGGACTTCTATGTCCTTGGCCTGCTTGTGCTGGGAACGTCCTCGCTGCTCGGCGCGTTCAACTTCATCGTCACCATCATCAATCTCCGTGCGCCCGGCATGTCCCTCATGAGGATGCCGATCTTCACCTGGATGGCGTTCATCACGTCCTTCCTGCTGGCTCTGGCCATGCCCGTCATCACCATCGGGCTTGTCGAGCTGGGCTTCGATCGCTTTTTCGGCACCAACTTCTTCGTGTTTGAGCGAGGTGGTGATGTGCTCCTCTGGCAGCACCTCTTCTGGGTGTTCGGCCATCCCGAGGTCTACATCCTGATCCTCCCGGCAATGGGAATCATCTCCGAGATCCTGCCAACCTTCTCCCGCAAGCCGTTATTTGGCTTCCCTGTCGTTGTCTTCTCCGGCCTGACCATCGCATTCCTCGGATGGTCCGTGTGGGCGCACCACATGTTCGCCGCCGGTCTCGGCCCTGTGCCGGACGCCGTCTTTGCCACGACAACAATGGCAATTGCCATCCCCACCGGTGTGAAGGTGTTCAACTGGCTGGCCACATTATGGAGAGGCAACATACAGCTCAAGACGCCGATGTACTTTGCGCTCGGCTTCATTGCGCTGTTCACCATAGGTGGACTGAGCGGTATGACACACGCAGCCGCTCCGTCAGACCTACAGCAGACGGACACGTATTACATCGTTGCCCATCTTCATTACGTCCTCTTCGGCGGCTCGATCATGGCCATCCTCGGGGGAATCTTCTACTGGTTCCCGAAGATGACAGGCCGCATGATGAGCGACTACCAGGGCAAGTGGAGCTTCTGGCTCGTAATGATCGGCATGAATATGACGTTTGGCCCGATGCACTACTTGGGCCTCGTCGGAATGCCGCGGCGGAACTTCACGTACCCCGAAGCGATGGGATGGGACGTCTGGAACCTTGTAGCGTCCCTCAGCGTGCTGTTCATGATTGCCGGAATTGGTTTGTTCGTTTACAACGCTCTCCGAAGCGCACGCAGCGGTGAAGTGGCCGGCGACGATCCGTGGGACGCCCGAACTCTTGAATGGGCGATGTCATCCCCGCCGCCACACTACAACTTCGCCGAGATCCCTGTTGTCCATGGCCGTGACGCCCTCTGGGAGCAGAAGTACCCGGATGAGGAGCACGCCGCGCCGCGACCCGTTCCCGCCGGTGGAGCCGATGAGGCGGACGAGCACCATGACATCCATATGCCGAGCCCGTCCTACTTCCCGTTTATCGTCGCGCTCGGCATTTTCCTGCTTGGAATCACTCTCCTGCTCTATCAGGCCTCTGCGGTGGCCGGCTATGCCGCAGGAGCAATCGGCATGATTCTCCTGCTCTGGGGTTCATACGGCTGGATCTTTGAGCCCACGGACTGAATACCAAACTGATAAGGAAACGCTAAAGGAAATCGTACGTGGCACACGACGCGACAATGGGACAGGCTGAGGCCCACTACACAACAACGGGCCTCGACCATCGGAAGATCCTCATGTGGGTCTTCCTCGCATCCGACTGCCTGTTCTTCGGCGCGCTGATCTCCACCTACATGGTCTACCGGAGCAACGTGCCAACGGGCCCCGGACCGGAAATCTTTGACATCCCATACACCTCCGTCAGCGCGTTCGTCCTCCTGATGAGTTCGTTGACAATGGTGCTGGCCCTCGCAGCCCTCCAGCGTGGCAACTCCAGGCAGGCGCGGCTCTGGCTGCTTGCGACGGCCCTGCAGGGTGCCGTATTCCTCGGCGGTCAGTTCTACGAATTCAACGTATTCGTTGATCAAGGGCTGACCATCACCAATAGCGTCTTTGGTACAAGCTTCTTCGTTCTCACTGGATTCCACGGGACACACGTGGCGATTGGCGTATTCATGCTGCTGACCCTCGTTGGCGCGTCATACATGGGACGCCTAAAGCCCAAGCATGACCTGACGGTTGAGCTTGTGGGTCTTTACTGGCACTTTGTTGATATCGTTTGGATCGTCATCTTTACGGTGGTGTACCTCATCCCGTCATAGGACGGACGAAAACGGCACGCAAGGCGAGGAACGGAAACATGGCGACAGCAGAGCAGCAAGCGCATACGGAAGAGCACCCGACTCCCCGTACCTACGTCAATGTCGCGATCATCCTCTCGGTCATCACGATCATCGAGGTAGCGATCGTCATCATTGAGGTGCCCTCCGTCATCCTGATCTCGTCACTGCTTGCCCTATCTGCCGTCAAGTTCGCATTCGTCGTCGGCTGGTTTATGCATCTCAAGTTCGACGCGCGTCTCTATCAGGCCCTCTTCCTTGGCGGCCTCTTCCTGGCTATAGCAGTCCTCTTGGCGCTGGTTGCCCTCTTCGAGAACTTCACCCTGCCTGCAACGTAGTGGCTGAGTACGAATACTGAAGACACGAGAATACCGGAGCAACAATGGCGCATAACGGCGAAAACGGTGGAACGAGTAACGTGCGGGATCGGCTTGTCGTGCCGATTCTGTTGCCGGTTGTCGCCCTCATCGTCACCATCGCGCTGATTGTTGGCATTGGCCTACTCCTGTACGCTGTCGTCCCGCACGACTACGTCACGCTGGCCGGTGAAAAGGTCTACTACTCGGTTCCTGTCGCGCTTGGCTTGGCTCTGTTCTTCCTGCTGGGATTCGCTTTTCTGGCGTCCCGCGCGCCGGACGACGACGGCGGCGATTCCCAGTAGTTTGACGCCGCTGATTTACGGCGGCCCCACTGCTTTGGCACATTCAGAGCGCTCCTGCATCCGCAACGCGCCGAAAAGGGCGTAGGATTGCGGCATGAATGACGCCGGTGATTACCTGCTTGCCTGGTCGTGGGAGCCACTGACCCTGTTCTTCGTCGGACTGCTCGGATTCGCCTACCTCAGGGGGCTGCGAGGCCTCAACCCAATTAAGGTCCGAGTTGTCACCAATTGGCGCGCGGCATCCTTCGCCGCCGGCCTGACCTTGCTCCTGCTCGCCCTCATCTCCCCAATCGACACGCTCGGCGGACGCCTCTTTGCGTTCCACATGACCCAGCACATGCTCCTGATGCACGTCGCCGTGCCCCTGATTCTCCTCGGCGCGCCGGTTCTGCCAGTGGCGCGTGGCATGGGATACGGAATCCGCCGGCTAACGCTCATCAAGCTCGCGCGGGCCCCGCAGGTGCGTTTCGTCTTTCACATCCTTATCCACCCTCTGGTTGGCTTGGCCGTCTTCGTGGGTGTTATCTGGTCATGGCACGTCCCGGGAGCCTACGCCGCCGCCGTCACCAACGACCTCGCCCATATCGGCCAGCACGCCAGCTTCATCACCGCCGCAACACTCTTCTGGTGGGCCATCATCGACCCGACGCCCATCCGGGGCAAAATTCCCTATTTGGGGAGGCTCGTCATCGTCGTTATGGCGCTGTCTTTGACGTTCCCGTTGGCCGCAATGCTGACATTCGCGGCAACTCCCTGGTATGAGCCGTACATCGGTCAGGACCCCCTCTGGGGAATCGACTCCATGACTGACCAGCAGATCGGCGGACTCATCATGTGGGTAGGCGGAATCGCGCCTTACTTCCTCGCCATTGCCGGCCTATTCATCGTTGCAGTTCGACGAGACGAAGAGGACACACGCCGCTCTCGGGCCGCCCTCTATAACAACCCACCCAATCACGCCCCGCAGAAGCCGGCGACCACGTGATGTCCAACACGTCTCCAGGCGCCGAGTTGCGCTACCGCAAGACTCTGCTGGGGCTGGCCCTTGCGGCGGCAATCACAACCGTTTTTCTGATTAGTTTGGGCAGCTTCGTGCGCGTCACAGGCTCCGGCCTCGCATGCCCGGACTGGCCTCTGTGCCACGGCAGCATCATCCCGCCATTTGAGTACCACGTCCTCATCGAATACTCCCACCGGCTGACGGCCGCAATCGTTGGCCTGCTCGTGGCCGCGATGTTCGTCGTGGCTTTCCTCGCGTCACGAGCCGACGAGCAGCCAACCCGGCGCGCGCTCATTCCAGCCGCAATAACACTCGTCGTTATGCTGACGCAGGCAGGACTGGGTGGTGTGGCCGTCATAACGGAGCTCCCACCACCAATCGTCACTTTGCACCTCTTCCTCGCCGAAGCCATCCTTGCCTTGCTTATCGTGACCATGATGGCCGCCGCGCCCGCTCAGACATCACCCACAGACGGGCAGGGCATCTCCCTTGCTGACGCCCGCAAGCTGTACATCTGGGCTGCCGTCGCCGCCGCTATGACATTAGTGATGATTCTCTCCGGCTCCTACGTCGTGGCCGAAGAAGCGACACTTGCTTGCGGCAGCGGATTCTCCGCGTGGCCCCTGTGCGACGGCGCAATCATGCCCAGCGGATTCGACCCGAATATCCATATGGGACACCGTTACATGGTCGTCATCGGAACTCTCACCACCGGCTACGTCGCATTTCTCTCATGGCGACAGAAAGAACGGGACCGCACGATTAACCGGGTAGGGCAGGCCACACTCCACCTGCTCGCTGTACAGATCGTCATCGGCGCGCTCGTCCCGTGGACGGAGTTCCACCATGCCACGCGCGTTGCCCACATCACGCTCGCCTCTCTGACGTGGGCCGCTGCTGTGCTGCTCGTAATCCTTGCCGCGCGTGCAAGGGCATCCGGTACTGGGGACGACGAAACGCGTGCCTCAGCGCAGATGCCGCCCGCCCCCGCCGGAGGCTCGGGATTCGCCCCCACCTTCTCTCTGAGAACGGTCGCGTCCGACTACTTCTGGCTGACCAAGCCGCGTGTCATGGTACTGCTGCTGCTGACGGCTCTGGGCGGCATGGTTCTTGCCGCGCAGGGTCTGCCTTCACTGACTGTCGCCGTTGCCGTCCTGCTCGGCGGCGCGCTGGCATCGGGCGGCGCAGGGGCCATCAATCACGGCCTTGAGGGACACATCGACTCCGCGATGATGAGAACGCGCCATCGCCCCGTCGCAAGCGGCCGTGTCAGCCCCCGCATGGCGATAACCTACGGTATCGCCCTCAACGTACTCGCCTTTGCCGTGCTGACTGGCGGCGCGAACGTCCTCGCTGCCTCAATCACTCTGAGCGGCGCCCTCTTCTACGTCTTCGTCTACACCCTGTGGCTCAAGCAAACGACCGTGCAGAACATCGTCATTGGCGGCGCGGCGGGCGCAGTGCCGCCCCTCGTGGGCTGGGCGGGTGTCACCAACGACCTCAGCCTCCCCGCCATCTATCTCTTCCTGATCATCTTCTTCTGGACGCCTCCCCACTTCTGGGCGCTCTCCCTGATGATTAAGGACGACTATGAACGCGCCAGCGTGCCGATGATGCCGGTCATTCTCGGAGAGGAGAGCACGCGAACCAGTATCTTCCTCTACACGATTCTCGTGAATATCCTCGCCCTGCTTCTCTATCTCTCAACGATGAGCCTCAGCGAAGTCTATCTCGCGGGCGCAATCGCGCTGGGAGGAATGTTCACGTACTACGCCTACCGGCTGCTCAAAGAGAAAGACCGCGCTGCCGCGCTCCGCCTCTACAAGTACTCCCTCCTATACCTGGCCCTGCTCTTCCTCGCAGTAATGATCGACCAGGTGGTGTAGAGGCGTTCTACACCAGATATCGCGGCGCCGTCTGAACTAAAGCTGCTGAAAGGTCAACACGCCCATCAGTCCGACTAGTGCAACTAGAATGGCGATTAGCCCGCCAGCGAGCCGCCACGCCAAATGGTTTTCTATTCGGGCGATGTCTGCTTTCAATTCCCCGCGCAGGCTCTCCAGGTCAGCTTTTGTAGCCAGATGCCTCTGGGACTCCTCAAGCCGCGCAAGGCGGTCGTAAACATCATCGACAGTTGCCATACCCACTCTCCAACACTGCCATTATAGGCAGACCAACCCGGCCATCAATTGCCGGAATCTGACCGATCGTTCCCGTCGCTCCTTTCCTCGCTCTCCCTAGACTCCCTCAGCGCATCGATCTGGGAGCGGATATCCGACTGCCTCCGCGCCACGTAATACAGGTAGGCGAAAAACACGATCCACACCGCGGCGTAAGCCACGAAGACAAAGATTGGACTGAAGTCGCCGAAATCGTTCTCCACGTCTGACTGTCCCTCCCTAAGAGACCTCGTGCGCTGCTCGCAACTCGTTCAGTTCACGCTGTGATTCCTCGACACGCATGCGGAATGACATCAGGTAAACGTACAAAAGAGTGAATGCCAGCATCCCAAACAGGAATGGCACCAGTATCGAGCCTTCCGGCCTGTCCGTGGACGATTGCAGCGTCGGTACAGGATGAAGAATGTTCGTCCAGAGCCAGATGGAGAAGTACGAAAGTGGCACACTGACGAACCCCAGGATGCCGATAACCGCCGCCGAGCGATATGTGCCCGGCCCGCGCTCGCCGAGCGAGCGGAACATCAGGTAAGCCACATAGACCAGCCACATCACCAGCGAGGTGACCAGACGCGCGTCCGACCAGTCCCACCACGCGCCCCACACCGGCCGTCCCCAGATTGAACCCGTCGCCAGCATCAGCGTCGTGAAAAGAACGCCCAACTCCGCCGACGAGAGAGCAACCCGGTCCCAGCGATCTGTCCGCTTCCACACATACATGACACTGGCGAACGCGACCACGCCGAAGGCGATGTAGCCAACCAGAGCAGTCGGCACGTGGATATAGAAAATCTTCTGGTGGATGCCCTGCACGCGTTCAATCGGCGACTCAACAATGGCCAAATAAAGCGCGACAAGCATTGCCAGGAAAGCGGCTATGCCAATGGCGTCGGTAACTGTGAAACGTCGACCGGTAAGACTCACTTCTCAACCGTAACATAGAAGAGGAGCGCGGACACAAAGAGGAAAACAAGGTCGTACGCTCCGAGGATGGCCAGCCATGGCTGAATATCCTCCCACGGTCCGCTGTCGATAACGACCGCCGTTGCCCGCACCGCCCCGATGATGACCGGCACAAGCAGGGGCAGCAGCATAATCGGCAGTAGCGCCTCGCGTGCCCGCGCCCGTGCGCTAATCGCGGACAGAATTGTTCCCACACTCGCGATTCCAATGTTGCCGAGCAGCAGCGTCAGCAGCAATGTCGGCTGGAAAAGCTGCAGGTTAAACAGGATTGCCGCCAGCGGAATGATGACGGCCTCTAGCGCCAGCAGCAGGATGACGTTGGCGATCACCTTGGCTAGATAGAGCGCTCCCGGATCGATAGGGCTCGCAAGAAGTCCGTCCAGGGAGCCGCGTTCCACCTCTCGCGAAAATGAACGGCCCAGCGCCAACAAACTTGCAAAGATGATTGCCACCCACAAAACTCCCGGCGCAACGAGATTCAGCGTCCCCCCGCGCAGGTCAAACGAGAACTGAAATGCGATAAGCGCCGCCGCGGCAAAGACGGCCATCGGGATGGCTGTCTCGCGTGATCTGAACTCAACCGTGAGTTCCTTGGCCAGCAGAATCCGGATCTGACCCAGATAGCCGGGAGGCGAGGCTTGTTGGAGACGGCTCATACAACCTGCCTCAACTTGCCTGTGATGTGAGGAGGCGAGTCACCTCGTCGCGTCGACGGCTGCCATCCACTGCTTGCTCACCCAGCGAAGCGGAATCATGGATAATCTCCCCGTCGCGTAGCACAATGTCTCGCGTCGTTAGTGAGACCCCCATCTCGACGTTGTGCGTCGCCAGCACAACCGTCACACCCGTCTCCTGCTCCGTGATGTGGCGGGCGAGTATCTGTCGCGACGTGGCGTCCAGACCTGTTTCCGGCTCGTCCAGCAGCAGTAGCGCCGGATGATGGATCAGCGCCCGCATTAAGGAGACACGCTGTGTCATGCCGCGTGAAAGCGTCCGTACCGGGTCAACGCGCCGCCCCGTCAGGCCAAACTCAGCAATGAGCGCGTCCGCCCGGGCTTGAGGGTCCGGCACGCCGTAGAGCCTGCCGTACAAAGCAAGATTTTCCCGCGCGGACAGCTCCTCATACAGGTGGCTCTGGTGGCTGAGCGCGCCGATCTGCGCCCGTGCGCGAGCCCCCTCGTTGCCCCACGGCTGCCCTCCGAACACGCGAATCCCGCCCCTACTTGGACGCAAGAGACCCGAGATCAGTTGCAGCAACGTGGACTTCCCGGCCCCGTTGTCCCCGAACAGCGCGATGCGCTCTCTCACGTTGATCGTCAGGTTCAGATTGCGAATCGCCGGGCGCTGGCCATACGACTTCTCGAGGCCCGCGCAGCGCACGATGGTCTGTGAGGAGGAACCGGGGCCTTCGGCGGTCACTGCCTTCGTTCCTCCTCGAGTATTCGGCGCAGGAGTTCACGATGGGGCGCGGACGACTCCGCATATTCGTCCTCGGAGATGTCGCCCGCCTCCCTCGCGTCCTCCAGCTGTGCCAGCTCCGCCACGGCAGCATCGCGTTGTGACTGAAGCAACTCTTGATCAGCGGCGGAGTCTCTCGACCCGCGCCTCCGGCTCCGGAATCGCGCCCACCACAGCGCAAAGCCCGCCGCAATGATCAATGCCACCGCAACAACACCGAACGCCACATCCCGCAGCGTTTGCTCAAGACTTCGGCTGCGTGAGCCGGCGCTTGGTGGCAGGTCCGCAACCGTCCCGCTGAGAGTCTCGCCTGCGATAATCGACCTCATTTCATAGCGAGCATACGTCACGCCGGACACCTCTGAGTCCTGCATCTGCACCCATTCGGAGCCGGGACGGAACGAGACCTCTGCGGGAACCAGCAGGCGGGCAATTTCAGTGGGATAGGGATACGTCTTGCTCCATGCGAAAACGTCAGTCGTGTACAGGATGCCGTAAGTAACGATGTACTCCTCAATGCCCGGCATCAACGGGATGATGGAATACACGTCACGGCTGTCCGGCGCGAGCACGAGGCTGCCGGGGCTATGCACGGACTCAAGATCGAACGCCATCACCGGTAGCGGCAGCCGAACTGTGAGCCGCGTATTGAGAGGATCATTGCCCACGTACGCCCGGTCGCTCGTGTTCTCGAAAGTGGTCACTTGCAGGATGCGAAGCACCCCGGAATCGTCGTCGGGCGGCGTGATTGCAGAACTGTCCCCGGTGATGCGAATCACGGACGGATCGGACGTGGGCTCGAAAATCGTGAGGTGGATCGGCCCATCCCGATCAATAGTGGAGATATACGCGTCGCTGAAAAACCGAACCTCGTTATGGGCCGCCGACAGCGTGTAGCTGACCTCCTCGTTGCCAATCACCCCACCGAATGACACGCCTGCGCTCGTGTCCGTCTCCCCCTCAAGCCGCTGTAGTTCATTGTTCTCAAGGTCGAACACCTGAAGTGTGACAATCAACCCCTCCGGCACTGACGCCCCTGCCGTGCCATTCCTGACTTCGGCTTCAAGCGTGATCGGCGGCGACGATTCCTGTGCGGCAACTGATGCCCCCGCCGCGAGTGCCATCCCAACGGCCATGAGCGCCACCACTCCGCTCACCCTGAGCTTGTCGAAGGGCCAGACCCTCATTCCTGTCGCCGTTCCCGACTCAACTGCACGACGCGCTCAATCTCCTCATCCAGGATCTGCTCCCGGCCCTCTATCTCACGGATCAGGGCGGCGGCGCGACGAACCAATAAAACTCTCGCAGTGCGATGTTCGCTCTCGGAAACGTTGCCGCGTTCCAGTTCGTCATCCAGGTCCATGATGGCCGTCAGCGCCTCGTTGCGCCCCTCCCTCATGCGTCCTAAATCGGAGAGTTCGTCCGCCGCGGCTGTTCCATCATCCGCGCCCCGCGCTCGAATAAGAGGAAATGCTATTGCTACGACCGTCACAACGACGGCCAGCAGGGTTAGCCCGACGGGAACTAGATCCACCCGCGCCTCAATTCGTGTCTTTCGTCATGCGCCCGATTTCTCGCGCAACGATTTCATCGTCGTCTGCCGCTGAAGGAGGAGTCAGGCGTGCCGACTGTGGCTGCGGGCGTGGTCTACGGCCACTGCGGAGGCCGAAAAAGACGATCAGGAACCCGATTAGCGCAATGATGGGCGGCGCAAGCCAAACGCCCCAACCGATGCCCTCGGGACGCGGCTCCCGTAGAACCTCGGGCCCATACCGCTCAACGAAGAAGTCGAGGATTTCGTCCTCGCTCGTGCCGCCATCGACGAGTTGTTGCACGCGAACCCGCATCTGCCGGGCGATTGTGGCATTCGACTCCGTGATGGCCTGCCCGTCGCAGATGGGGCACTGCAGTTTGTTGGCGATGGCCCGCGCGTCTGGAGAAAGCGCCAACAGTTCAAGCTCCTGTCGTGAGAACTCATCCGAAACATTGTCCTGGGCGAGCGTCGGCACGGGCATCAGCAACATGATCAGAAGTCCAGCGCCGACAATCAACGCGCTGATGCCAACCTGTCGATTTCTCTGCCGTGATGTCAGCTGAGCCATAGCGTTCCGTAATGGTCTCTGTTCAGGATCGCCGTGGGGCGGCTGTTCCCGTAGAACCCACCGGCTCCCAAACGGGACGCAGGGCTGGAACGCGTCCCGGCCACGCCGTGATGAGCAACGCCAGGAAAATCATGGAACTGCCCAACCACACAAGGGTCATTAATGGGTTGATGAAGATGGCGAAAGTCGCGGATTCCTCGTCGAATCCCGCCTGGAAAACGTACAAGTCATGCCGCCACGTGGAAAAGACCGCCACGCGATTCGTCGGCTGCGTCTCAAAGTTGGGATAGATCTGCGTCTTGGGGAAGAGCTGTCCGACAGCCACTCCGTCCTCCTCAACAATCAACTGCGAACTGAATACCTGCCGGTTCGGCTCCTGTATCGACGCCGTCCCCGCATACGTGATGGTGTAGTCGTCGATGGTCACCGACTCTCCTCGCAACAGGTTGACCTCCGTCGCTGACTGAAACGCCGTTGAGGCGATGAGGCCGATGCCGAGCACCACGATAGCAACGTGGACGAGATACCCACCGTAGCGTCGTCTATCTCGCGAAACCAACCCTGTAACCGCCGCCGGGTACGACTCTCGCGTCGTGTTTCGCCGTATGCGAACACCCCGTGCGTATTCCTGGGCAATGGTTGCCAGCACAAAAGCGCATGCGCCGAAAGCGATTGGCGTGATGACATCACGCAGCAACGGCGCAAGCAGCAATGCCGCCACCACGCCGACTGCAACTGAAATGCGGAGATGTCGCCAAAGGCCTTGGCCGGTCGACTTTCGCCACGCTAGCAGTGGCCCCACGCCCATCAGCAGCACGAGCGCGAGAAACAGCGGGCCGTTCACCTTGAGATAGAACGGCGCGCTCACTGTTAATCGCTGATTGCCAAGGGCCTCGGAAACCATCGGATACACGGTGCCCCAAAACGTGGCGAATGCGATGCTGAACAGCAGCACATTATTGAAGAGGAAGCCGGACTCCCGTGACAGAACGGCCTCGAACCCTTCCTCATCACGGATACGTGGTAGCCGCCAGAAGAGAAGAATCAACGGCAGTGCCATCGCCCCCACAAAGTACCCAAGGAACAGGCCGCCGACGTCCGACTCCGCAAAGTTGTGGACGGAGCTAAGGATCCCGCTGCGCACGATGAACGTCCCGAAAATGGCCAGCAGGTATGTCGCAAACACAAGACTCAGCGTCCACACCTTGAGCTTTCCGCGCCGCTCAACAACCATGACGGAGTGCAGGAATGCGGTGCCCGTAAGCCATGGCAGGAAGGCAACATTCTCCACCGGGTCCCAACCCCAATAACCGCCCCAGCCCAGCACGTGGTACGCCCACCACCCACCGAGGATGAGTCCCGCGGTCTGAATGCTCCAGGCAATCAGGGTCGGCGTTCGCAGTGCGCGCGTCCACTCCACTCCCACCCGGCCTGTCGCCAGCGCCGCGACACCGATCGCAAAGGGAAGCGTCCAGCTCATGTACCCGGCCAGCAGCATCGGAGGATGTACCAGCATTCCCGGGTCCTGGAGCAGGGGATTCAGTCCCACGCCGTCCGGCATCGTGGCGGGGAGACGCGCCATCGGATTGGCAAAGAAGACTAGCACCATCAGGAAGAACGACAGATTCGCAAGAATAACGGCGTTCGCGTAGCCCATCAGCGCCGGGTATCGCCTGCGCATGACGTAGATCATCACGCTCCCGAACACCGCCAACAGCGTTGACCAGTAGAGCAGGGAGCCTTCCTGCCCGGCATAGAAAGCAGACAGCGTGTAGTACCACGGCATAGCTGTGCTGGAGTGGAGCGTCACATAGCGCAATCCAAAGTCCTGCGTGACAAACGAATACACGAGGATGGAGGCCGTCATCACAAGCAGAAGCGCCACGGCGTAGATGGCATTCCGCCCGCTCGCCGTCAGTGGAGTGATGGACAGACGCGCTCCCAGTGCGGACGCCGCGCAGCCGTAAAGGGCCGCGCCGAGCGCGAGAATCAGCGCGATGTAACCGGCGTCTGAAAGCTGCATGGTGGCGTAGATCGCCTAGCCGTATGTTGGTTCGTAATTGGGAGCCGTCGCGCCGCTGGGAAGAGGCTCCATCGTGTCCGGATGGCGCGTCAACAGGACGTCCGCATTGAACGTGCCGCCGGGAGTGTAATAGCCCTCAACGAATACAACGGCGTTATCCCCAAAGATGTCTGGTGGTGCTCCTTGGTAGACGACGGGAATCGCCGCCTCTTCTCCATGTACCTCAAATTCATGGATGAGGTCCTCCCCGCGGACGATGGAACCGGCGGTCACCGTTCCGCCTATCCTGAGTCGGCGATCATCCGTAATGTCCGGCGCGGCGGCTAATTCATCCACGTTCATGTAGGCGGCGGTAGCCGCATCGAGCGAAAGGAAGATGAGATAGGCAACCACGAGAGCGACCACGCCGGCGCCAATGAGCAAACGGACGTTGAATCGTCCGCGCCGTGAGTGGTCCTGTTCTTCGAAGATGGAATCGTTCGCAGTCAACGGTACCTCTATATGCTGGTCGACAGGCGCCTGCCGTGTTCGTCGAGCAAGAGCGTGGTAGAACAATCGTATTAAGAGGTGAAAGTTCCGTCAACGATGATGGCGATCACGCCTGCTCATAGGCGGACATTTGCCCTATGGGGCTATACTGTGGTGTAGTATTGTCGCGACAGTAACTTCCAACCCTCCATACACCGGACTACTGTAGAAGGTAAAGGAACACATGCTGCGAATTCGCCTTACTCGAAAGGGCTTCCGTAAGCAACCGCACTATCGTGTCGTGGTGGCTGATCAACGCGCGCCGCGAGACGGAGCGTTTGTCGAGATTATTGGGCATTACGACCCGCGCACCGGCCCTGATTCTCTTCACGTTGACCACGATAAAGCGCGGGAATGGTTGAGTAGGGGCGCTCAGCCAAGTGAAGCTGTCACTAAGCTCTTTCGGCGCCAGGGGATTATCGCCTCGGCATGAGAAGTGCGCCAGCAATGGCAGTTGGGACGTGATCGTGAAGGAGCTTGTTGAATTTATCGCTATGAGCATTGTCGAAGACAAGGATGCAGTTCGCGTGACCGAGAGCGTCGCTGAGGACGGCCGAATCCTGATCAGTCTTGTTGTTGCTGAGGGCGATAAAGGTAAAGTTATTGGCCGTGGGGGCCGCGTTGCTGAAGCCATCCGCACAGTGTTGAGAATTGCCGCGATCAGGCGTGGCGTGAGAGCCAGTTTGGAGATCGTCTAGAGTCGTCAAGCCTGTGGATCGACGCTTTACCCCATCACCCTACATAGCAGTAGGTCGCATCAGTGGCCCTTTCGGTGTAAAGGGCGAACTTAAAGTAGAAGTCCTGACGGACTTTCCTCAACGGTTTGAACCGGGTAGCAGGCTCTTCCTCACGGAGGAGCCTGTAACCGTTGCAAGCGCCCGTGTCAGTGGCATGGACCGACTCATTGTCCAGCTCGAAGAATTCCGCTCCCGCACAAAGGCCGAAACAATCCCCCGCGGCGCAACACTCGATATTCGGGAAGAGGATGTCATCCCGTTGCCGGACGGTGCCTACTACCGGTTCCAGCTCATCGGCCTGCCCGTCGTCACGGAGACTGATGGCGAATCGATAGGAACGGTTGAAGACATCATCGAAACCGGCGTGAATGATGTGCTGGTTGTCCGGGCAGAGGGCCGACCCGAAACGCTGATTCCGAACACGGACGAGGTCGCCATGATTGACCTTGAAGAAGGCCTCATCCGGGTCAAACCCATAGAGGGACTGATACCCTCTGCAGAGCCGGAGAAAACAGAGGATCAGCAGCCACAGCAGCGCCGCCGCCGACGCAGACGACGACGTTAGTCCGACTTTCGGCATCGCCCCAACACGTTGTGCATATCGGCGCGCTTGACACTATGCAATCCAGCATGACGTAAAATGTAGCCATGTCAGGACATTCTCACTGGTCGACGATTCAACGGCAGAAGGGTGCCAACGACGCCAAGCGCGCCAAGCTCTTCACCAAGCTGTCTCGTGAGATCTCTACTGCGGCTCGTGACGGCGGCGTCAACCCGGAGTTCAACCCACGCCTGCGTCTCGCCGTTCAACGCGCCAAAGACTCGGGCATGCCCAATGACAACATCGACCGCACCCTCAAGAAGATCGCGGGTGGTGACAGTGGAGATTCGCTGGAGGAAATCTGGTATGAGGGCTACGGCGCAGGCGGTGCAGCCGTCCTCGTGCATACCCTGACCGACAATCGCAACCGCACCTCAAATGAAGTGCGATCCACCTTCAGCCGGCAGGGCGGCAACATTGGCGAGGTCGGAAGCGTCAACTGGATCTTCGACAACACCGGCACCATCGTCGTTGAAGGCACTGAGGACGAACTTGAAGAGGTAGCGCTGTCTGCCATTGATGCAGGCGCGGAGGACGTGGGCGACCCGTACAGCGGACAGTTGGAGGTCTACACCTCCCCCGCCCAGCTTGAGGCAGTTCGCACTGCAATGGCGGAGCAGGGCGCAAAGGTCGTTCAGGCGCAAATCACCATGCGACCCAAGACACAGGTTGACCTTGAAGTGTCGGCAGCCAAGCAGAATCTCCGTCTGTTGGAGCGGCTCGATGAACTCGATGACGTCCAACAGGTTTACACCAACGCCAATTTCCCCGCGGAAGTCCTGGAAGACGCCGCGGTCGTCTAGGCTCGCGTGACACGGCGGCCTGTGATGGCGCGCGTCCTCGGCATCGACCCTGGAACACACATAGCCGGTTATGGCGCCCTCGATACGAAAGATGATGGCAGCGCGCATTCATTCGTAGAGTGCGGTGTCGTTCGTCTCAAACGAGACGATCCTTTAGAGATAAGACTCTTGCGACTCCGGGAAGAGCTGCTTGAGATTGTCGGACGCCTGAACCCTGACGCCATCGCCATTGAGAGCCCGTTTGTCGGACGAAACGTCAAGGCGGCCTTTTCAGTGGGGGAGGCGCGAGGCGTCGCGCTTGTAATCGCCGCGGAACGTGGCATCCCCGTCCGCCAGTACGCCCCCGCGCAGGTCAAGAGCACCGTTGCCGGTCATGGACGAGCTACGAAACAGGACGTTGATCGACTGCTTAGGCTGCAAGTAACGATGCCGGAAGGCAAAGTCCCGGCCGACGCCACAGACGCGCTCGCTGTCGCAATGTGTGACGCCGTCCACTCGTCCTCGGTGCAAAATCAGTCGGCCAATTTGTTACGCTAACGTGAGACGGTTCGGGTGAGGGGGGTAACTGATGGACTTCAGACTGTCGCCTGAGGGTGAGGCGTTTCGCGACGAGGTTCGCGATTTTCTCAAGGAGAACTGGGATACCAAAGAGTTCGACGCCCACTCCATCAACGTCCGCTCAATTGACTTCGCAAGCGCCGAATCTCGCCAAAACGACCACGAATTCATCCTGAAGCTCGTCGATAAGGGCTGGTATACCATGCACTGGCCAGAGGAGTACGGCGGGCAGGACGCCCCCTTTGACAAGCAGTTTGTGTACATGGAGGAGCTGGGATACGCGGGCGCGCCGGAAGGGTCTCCCGCCTCCAACATCACCGGGGTCCTCATGATTCACGGCACTGACTTTCTCAAGGAAAAGTTCCTTGGCCCCATGGCTCGTGCAGAAATCGATTGGGCACAAGGCTACAGCGAACCTAACGCCGGTACCGATCTTGCCAGCCTCCAAACCCGTGGCGTCGAGGACGGCGATGACATCGTCGTCACCGGCCAAAAGATCTGGTCGTCGGGCTCTCATTTCTCCAACTGGTACCACATTCTCGTCCGCACAGACCCGAGCGCGCCAAAGCACCGCGGAATCACCTATCTCGCCATGCAGCTTAAGGACGACGACGGCAACATGATGCCCGGCATCACCCTGCGGCCTCTCTATGACTTCTTTGGCACCCGCCGATGGAACGAGGTCTTCATGGATGAGGTCCGTGTTCCCAAGCGCTACATGATTGGTGAGATGAACCGTGGATGGTATGCCGCGATGACAACTCTCAACTTTGAGCGCACTGGTATCGACAATGCCGCGCGCCAGATCGGCGTCTTCGACCGCTTTATCGCGATGGCGCGAGACCTGAAATTTAACGGTGAGTCGATCCTTAACAATGGCGTCACGCGACACCAGCTGGCCGATCTCCGCGTGACGCTTGAGATAGACCGAATGCTGGCGTACCGCGTCGCGGCGATGCAGGCGGCAGGAGAAGTTCCGCAAGCCGAGGGCGCGATGTCCGGCTGGCGCGTGCTCCACACCTCAAAATACTGGCTCTGGCCCACGTTCGCCCGGGCGCTTGGACCGTACATAGGTCTTCACAAGCCTGAACCGCGTGCGCCTAGCAACGGCATCTACGGCACGCACTACATGCTTTCCCAGAACGAGTCCGGAGGCGGAGGCGGAATCGCCCTCGGCGCAAATATCATCGCCTGGCGCGGACTCGGCCTGCCGAGATAGGGGTCTACCGCGCGCTACTATCGCCCGTTGCTCTGTTACGCTGTGAACGATGATCTCCAGTATTCAGGGCATCCTTGAGGCGCGCGGCGAGGACTGGGTCGATGTTGCTATCGGCGGCGTCAGTGTCCGCGCCCAGGTCCCATCGTCCGCCCTGTCCGGCCTCGGCCCCGTTGGCGCTCACGTCCGTCTCTTCACCCATCTCATCGTCCGGGACGAGAGCATCACCCTCTACGGCTTCCGCAGTGCCGAGGAAAAAGCGGCATTCACCGCGTTACTTGGCGTCTCCGGAATCGGGCCCCGTCTCGGACTAGTGATTCTGTCCGTGCTGTCGCCCGCAGACCTTGTGGAGGCGATAGAGCAGGGGGATGCCGGAGCGTTGGCGCGCGCGCCCGGCGTCGGCAAGCGCAGCGCCTCGCGCGTCATCGTCGAGCTCAAAGGCAAGCTGGATGAACTGGACATCGCCGGACTGACCGCCGGCCCAACCCGTGCCCCAACCATCCTCGACGCCGAACTGACCGCCGTCCTGCAATCATTGGGCTATACCGCGCAGGAGATACGTCTGGCCGTCTCGGCAGTTGTAAACCCTGAATTGGAAGAGACACCGCCATTGGACGAGCGAGTGCGCTTGGCGCTGGCAACCCTCAGCGAAGGCGGAACCTAGAAACCATGCTTGAGAGCTTCTTCATCGTTCTGGCATTGATCAGCGTGCTCTGCGCGTGGGTTTTATACACTGGCGGGCGGTATGGGATGGCCACATCCAACCCGTGGTGGGCAGTTATCGGCCTCATGGCGGTATTGCTCAATTTGCACGTCATCGGACTCCTGCTGCCCCAGCTTTCTTTCATCCCGTGGGTATTGATTGCCGTCGCCATCGGGGCGAGCCTGCTTGCAGCCTTGCGCGAGATTTCATTCTGGAACGCCGGGCTGCTCAAACGCCCCGGAAACCGCGAACTGTTCATGGAAATCATCCTCATCGTCGTGAGCATCTACGCCGCAATCACCGTTGATGAGCAGTTGCCGGACGTAGATCGAGGCCCGATAATCGCCGCCATCATCACCCCGCTGCTCATGGTTCGGTGGGCCATCACCCGCATCACGACTCAACGACCCGACCGGTATAACTAACCTCCTGACTTTACTGAGGGAGCGATTGATCCCGCCTGCACGGAGTCCGCATGAGGGCCATCATTGATACCAATCTCCTTGTGGGCGCGCTTGCGCGACACGGTGGCTCTGCAAGTCGCATCCTCAACCTCTGGCGCGCCGGCCGCTTTGAGCACGTCGCCTCAGAAGCCACTCTCCGTGAAGCCGAACTTGTTGTCGGAGCCCGATGGATTGAACGACTCAGCAGCGCGCAAGAACGTGACGGCCTGTTGGCGGAACTGCGAGAGCGCTCAATCATGGTCGAAGCGCCTATTCTGGAAGAGTTGACATTGAAAGACGCGGGAGACCGCCGCCTTGTTGAAGCCGCCCACGCGGGAAACGCGCGGTACCTTGTGACGGCGGATAGGGAAGTGCTGCGGATGTGGGGATATGGCGGCGTGGAGTTCGTAACCTCCGCCGAGTTCTTGCAGGCGGTGAACGAACAAACCGACCAAACGTAGAATTTGCGCGACTCACAACGCAAACCCTAGTTATACTAGGGTGTTGGGCAAACTTGGGAAGCCCGAAGTCAGGATCAGTTGATGGCAATTGCGGAACACCCGGCGACAGACCGGCAGTTTGAGCTTGTTTCCCCCTTCGGCATGATGGGCGACCAGCCTGACGCCGTTGGCACAATTGTGGATGGCCTTGGGGACAGTCGCCGCTATCAAACGCTCAAGGGCGTCACCGGCAGCGGCAAGACATTCACGATGGCCAATATCATCGCCCAGGCCCAACGTCCCGCTCTCGTCATTGCCCACAATAAGACCCTCGCCGCGCAGCTCGCCATGGAATTTCGCGACTTCTTCCCCAACAACGCCGTTGAGTACTTCGTCTCCTACTACGACTACTACCAGCCGGAGGCATACGTTCCGCGTTCAGACACCTACATCGAAAAAGACTCGCACATCAACGATGAGATTGACCGCCTCCGACATGCCGCCACGAAAGCGCTGTGGGAACGCCGGGATACCCTCATCGTTGCCTCCGTCTCGTGCATCTACGGCCTCGGCGCGCCGGATGAATATGCCGCATTCATCCTCATGCTTGAACAAGGATCACAGCACCGACGTGACGATGTCATCCGCCGCCTTATTGACATGCAGTACGCGCGAAACGACTTCGATTTCACGCGGGGGCGATTCCGCGTCAACGGCGACACCATCGAAGTGCAGCCCGCATACGAAGAGACCGCCGTCCGCATCGAATTCTTCGGCGACGAGATCGAACGAATCGTCACTGTCGATACGACAACAGGCCAGGTTCTGGGCGAACGTTCAAAGGTGGCCATCTACCCCGCCAAGCACTGGGTAACCGGCGAAGAGAAGCTGCGCTCCGCCATCATCGACATCGAAGAGGAGATGAATGAGCGTGTCTCATGGTTCCGGGAGCAAGGCCAACTGGTTGAGGCGCAGCGCCTTGAACAGCGCACCCGCTACGACCTTGAGATGCTCCGGGAAGCGGGCTATTGCGCCGGCGTTGAGAATTACTCACGGCATCTGCAGAGGCGAGAAGCGCACAGCCGACCATGGACGCTGCTCGACTACTTCCCAAAGGACTACCTCATCTTTATCGATGAGTCGCACATGACCATCCCGCAGCTGCGAGGGATGTTCCACGGCGACGTCGCCCGCAAACAGGTGCTAGTCGATTACGGTTTCCGGCTGCCCTCCGCGCTGGATAACCGGCCGCTCAATTACACCGAATTCGAGCAGCTCTTCGGCCAGATCGTCTTCGTGTCCGCCACCCCCGGCCCCTATGAGCATGAGGTCAGCAACAGCATTGTCGAGCAAGTTATTCGACCGACGGGCCTTCTTGATCCGACCGTAGAGGTCAAACCCACGAGGGGGCAGGTTGATGACTTGCTCGCCCAGATCAAGGAGCGGGTGGACCGCGGTGAACGCGCCCTCGTCACCACGCTCACCAAGCGCATGGCTGAGCAGCTCGCCGACTATCTGCAGGAAATGGGTGTCAAGACCCATTACATCCACGCCGACGTGAAAACACTGGATCGAAGCGAGATACTGCGTGATCTCCGACTTGGCGTCTATGACGTCATCGTCGGCATCAACCTCCTGCGTGAAGGCCTGGACCTCCCGGAGGTCAGCCTTGTCGCCATCCTTGACGCCGACAAGGAGGGCTACCTGCGTTCCGGCACATCCCTCATACAGACCGTCGGACGCGCCGCCCGCCACGTCAACGGCCACGTCATCATGTATGCCGACCGCGTGACGGACTCCATGCGCAACGCCATCGAGGAAACCTATCGGCGCCGCGACCTGCAAGAGGACTACAACACGGATCACGATATCGTGCCGCAGGGGATCCAGAAGGCCGTGCATGACATCACGGAGCGTGTGAGGCAAGTCGCGGAATCTCGCGCCGTATACGAGACAGCGCCGGCCGAAATTGAAATTGAGAACGTTGCATCCGCTGTGCGTGAGCTTGAGAAGCAGATGAAGCAAGCCGCTCGCAACCTGGAGTTCGAAAAGGCCGCAGCGCTGCGAGACCAGATGGTTGAGCTTCGCCGGCTGATGATTGAGTGAGCCATGCCTGTGCTGCGCGCATTCCGCGGACTCACGTGGCTGTTCCCGGCGACGCTCCTGACCCTCACTGCCGTCGCCCTCACTGGCTGCGTTGAGCGTCTCTCTAATGATGGTGTGCCGGGCGTTCCTGAAGGCTTCGGTGAACGGGTTCCCGATGTGCCGCTTGGCGGCTACCTCTTTGTGAAGCCGCCCGGCGATGATTCGACGATCAATATCAGCACGAATCTCAGACAGCGGGACGGCTCAACTATTCCGTGGCGTGCGGAAGCCCGCTCGATTTCCTTCTGGCTAAGCCCGGCTGACACGGATGAGAGAGCAATAACCACAACCATTCGCTTTTCATTTGGCAGCGAGTTTGATGCAATTTCCGCGCACAGCGTGCTCTCTCGCGTCGACGCGGGGGTGTCATCGTGGGCCAACAGGAGCGGGCGTGATGCAGAGCTCGTGATCGGTGATCAGAGACAGGTCTGGTCTATGCGGAACACCCTGAACGAAAACATCTTCGTCTCAGATGAGCAATTGACCGAAACGAGAGCGTGGCGCGACGCCCTCAAACTGCCGCAAGCGCCGCCCAAACCGGTGCTCGCCGCGGGATTCACACAGGTCCCTCCTGAGCGCATGAATGAGATCCTTGGATGGCTGGCAGGGCAGGGCATCGTTGACCTCACGCAGTTCGGTGAGATGCTTGATAGGCTTCAATTGGACAACGCCATCTTTGCGGTCTACGGCGACTCTCTACCTGAGATAAACGTGAACACCGCGCCGGAAGAACTGGCGGCCCACGGCCTTACTGGGCTCGCCATCGCCCGCACCGGAATCCCCGCCCCCCTTGTTTCTTGGGGATTCAATGTTGGAGCGTTGCAAGCCGGCCTCGACAGGGTCGAATCTCGAACCGGCCGCTACTATCGCTACGAAGGTGATGGCGCAGTGGTGCTAGCGCAGGTCAGACAGGGCGATATTCAGGTCGCGGCATCGTCAAACCCGGAGGACGCCGCCCAGATACTCGAACTGATACCCAACTGAGACGCGCCCGGCGCCCGCAGTTCCTTAACCGCCGGAGTTAACCCGTTAGAATGAACAGGGTGGCGGGGCAGTGGGCACAAGCGCGTCGCCGTACAGCACGGAGAGAGGAAGACAAGTGACTCAGCCCGGAATGAATGATCAGGCCCGCGCGCGGCTTGGCTCCATGATGAAGACGTGGGAGCGCCGCAAGAAGATCGCCGAACACCTTAACCAGATCCAGTATCGCGTCGCCGTCTACAGCGGCAAGGGCGGCGTTGGCAAGACCACGGTCGCCGTCAACCTCGCCGTTGCGCTCTCCCAGATGGGGCATTCCGTCGGCCTGCTCGATGCTGACATCGACTGCCCCAACGCGGACAAGCTCCTCGGCGTCACTGAGCGCCCGCGCTACGTGGATGGCGTTCTCCACCCCCCGCAGCGTGCCGGTGTCAAGACCATCTCCATGGCATCCTTCCAGGAAAACGAGGACGAGGCCATCATCTGGCGTGGCCCGATGGTCACAAACGCCATCAACCAGTTCCTTGAACTAACCGAGTGGGGCGATCTTGAATACTTGGTCGTCGACCTGCCCCCCGGCACATCTGACGCCCCGCTGACCATCATGCAGACGCTTCAACTGCATGGATTCGTCGTCGTAACCACCCCGCAGGATCTCGCCGTCCTCGACGCCAAGCGCTCCATCAACATGATCAAGAAGATGAATATCGACATCCTCGGCGTCGTCGAAAACATGTCCGGTGACATCTTCGGCAAAGGTGGCGGTGAAGTCCTCGCTAAGGACTTGGCTGTCCCCTTCCTCGGACGGCTGGAGTTGTCACGCGACTTTAGCGATATCGGCCCCGACCTCGCCGTCATCAAGCACAAGAAAGCGCAGAAGCGCTATCGAGAGATCGCCGAGGGGATGATCGACCGCGTCAAGGAAGTAACCCCCGCCGCCCAGATCGCGTCCTAATCCGCACGCTCCCCGTCATTCCCGCGAAAGCGGGAATCCAGTGCGGCGCGGAGCGCCGCCCCCAATCTTCTATAGAAGTCTTAGTATCACTACCGCAATGAGAGGAAGCAGGACAAGGACGATGAGAGCCTGCACTATTGCCTGCCAGTCCTTGCGCATCGTTTTCAGGACCCAATGTGCCATTTGTGATAGGGTTCCCACCGAGTAGTGCGTACCACCCCGCAAAGCAGGGCAGGGCAGCCTCTACTCCTCGCCGCCCTCTTCTTCCACCGCCGCAGCCGCCTCGCGCGTCCGCCTGATTCCGCGCCCCGCCGTCTCCGCAGGCGCATTGGGAATCTCGGCCCCGGCCAGACCCTCTTCAACAAGCCGGTCACGCAGCCGCGCCGCGCGCGGATACCCAATCCCCAACCGCCGTTGAAGCAGCGATGTTGAAACCTTGCCCTTATAGATGTCGGACAGCTCGCGCGCCTGCTCCATGATGTCGTCCTCGCCGGAGCCGTTGCGCTTTGACCCGTTTCCGTTCATATCGTCAGTGCTGCCGTTCCGACCTCGCGATTGCAGGCCGATATCCTCTGGTTGAACTAGGTCGGGCAGCTCAGGCGGCACATAGCCCTTGGATTGGGCGCGCCATGCGTCGACAAAAGCGTCAGATTCATGCGATGAGATAAACGCGCTCTGGATGCGGAGGGGACGCGATGCGTCCTGCGGCAGGTAGAGCATGTCGCCGCGCCCCAGCAGCTTCTCTGCGCCGGCTCCGTCCAGGATCGTCCGTGAATCGACCAGCGACGTCACCATGAAGCTGATCCGCGTCGGGAAGTTGGCCTTGATGAGTCCCGTAATCACGTTGACGGATGGGCGTTGGGTTGCGACCACAAGGTGGATGCCCGTTGCGCGTCCCATCTGCGCCAGCCGGACAAGACCCGTTTCTACAGCCTTCCCTGATGTCATCATCAGATCCGCCAACTCGTCAACGATGAGGACGAGATAGGGCATGCGATTTCTCTCACCCACCTTCTCGTTGTACGAGGCGATGTCGCGCGCGCCCTGCTGCGCCAGCATTTCAAGCCGATCCTCCATCTGCTGCATCATCCACTGCAGAGCATTGACTACCTTCTGCGTGTCGACGATGACGGGCGTAATGAGATGGGGAATGCCGTTATAGATGGTCAGCTCGACTCGCTTCGGATCGATCATCACGAAACGAAGATCATCTGGCGTGGCGCGTGAGATCAGGCTTGTAATCAGGCTGTTGATAAAAACGCTCTTACCGCTGCCCGTTGAACCCGCCACAAGCAGATGAGGCATCCGGGCGAGGTCTGCAACCACTGGCTCGCCGCCGCTGCCCTTGCCGAGTGGGAACGCAAGCATGCTCTTGCCCCGCGCTTTGCGGTAGGCATCGCTCTCCATTTGTGGGCGCATGAAGACCGTCTCCGCCGTCGCGTTCGGTACCTCGACCCCCACCAGGTTCGTGCCTTGGATGGGTTCGATACGGACGCTTGCAGCCTTCAGTTGGAGCGCGAGGTCGTCATCGAGCTTGGAGATCGCGTCGACCTTGACGCGCGTTCGTCCAACTTCTTGGCGCTTGGCGACAATCTGACCGTCCTCGTTACGCTCCCGCACGGTTCGGTACCGTCTGTCCCAACCGGGCCGCACACCGTAGAGCGTCACAGTCGGTCCGGGACGAACCTCAGTCACCTCAACCTCAATGCCGTACTCTTGTAGCGTCTCTTGGATGGCCTCCGCTGTTTCCAGGTGCGATTCGGTGTCGACTTCCGCCGCTGGCTGCTCGTCAAATAGCTTGAACGAGGGGAACTTCCACGCCACCTTGGGCAACCCGGCGAACGGATCGAGGGAGTCCAGCAACGCTTGGTCGCTGCGACTGACAGCAGCAACCCCCTCCTCATCCTCCTCCATCCCTGGTGCCTCTGGCTCCGTGAGTTCGTCGTCCTCTACTACTGGTTCCTCTTCTTCCGCCAACTCGATGCCGTCTTCCGCAGGCTCGAATTCGCCCACCGCCAAGACGGGCCCGTCTCGACCGGAGTCCAGGTCGTCGACATCGTCCATATCCTCGATGGGCTCATCTGTTGTGCCGTCGATGAGCGTCTCGATGTGCTTATCGATATCCCAGGCATCGTCCTCGTCATCCGCGTCATGGTCGGTGAATGCCAGCGGGTCCCTCTGCCCCATCTCATCGACCTCGTCCGGATTCATGCCGAATCCTTCGCCCGCCACGTCAGGATGGAGCGAGTGTTCAGCCCTTTGATCATCGACGCTGCTGAGACCGGGAGGCGGGATGAACAGAGGCTTCTCCTCCACTGCCGTCGCATTCTCTAGGGTGGTTGGTGCTTCGATCGTCCCTGTTTCCTCAGAGCGGATATGTGGTTCACGAACTGCCTGTGTGGCGTCATCCACGTCCTTGTTGCTGGGGACGCCGGGCATGACGATGCGGGGACGTTGCTCTTGCGTCGTCTCTCCACCCCGTGCAGACTCTATTTCTTGCTGCACGCGCTTTTGCTGGTCACGGACAACGCCCACCGGTTCCGGATACCGTGGCTTCCCCACGGCACGCGCAGGCTCGGGCACGACAATCCGCGTGCGTGGAATCGGAGCCTCATCGAATTCGGAGGTTCTCTCCTCGTCACTCGCGTATGTGCGTGCCGCGCGGACCTCTTGCACCCTGCGCTTGGCCGCGGCGCCACCGGCAGCTGCGGCGCTCGCGCCTGCCACGCTCGCCGCGTGTCCTGCGCGTCCGGATGCTCGCGCAGCCCTGAACGCCCCGATTGGTGAAAGAAGAATGAGCGTGACGAGTGTGAGACCGGCAACGACGCTGATCACCTGGAGGTCTGTGAAGTCCGCAAGAAAGCCGGAAAAACTGCTTTCAATGGAGATGCCTTGTATCTCCGTCACCTCGAAATAGTGCAAGGCGGTCTGCGCAGCTCCCGCGCCGAAAAGCATCGCCCCCGCCCAGCGCCAAACCCGCGCGTTCTTAAGGCCAAAGACTCGAAGAGCGATATATGTCGCAACAAGCAGTACGGGCCCAACGATGAGCCACGGCCCCGCATATGCCCACGCCGGGGTCAGCCGTTCCGTCAGTTCCGCGGGCTGCAATAACGCCGCCGCGATTGAACCGGCGACGATGCCCAACAAGAGAAGGATGACAACTATGCGCAGCTTCGAGGAGCCGCCGCCAGCGGAAATCTCAACGTCGGCTACACTCGCTCGCCGGGAAGCGCGCCGAGTGGCAGTTGAACTAGCCATAGCTCGACTATTTTAGACTAATTTCAAAACCACGTCCAATTTATACGCCCGTCCGTAGCCATTAACTCGTTCACCCTGAGCCTGTCGAAGGGCCATCCGTCATTCCCGCGAAAGCGGGAATCCAGTACGGCGCGCAGCGCCGTCCCCCCTCTCCCTTAAGAGGAAGACCGGAGTGAGCCGCCAAGCGCCTCCTCAAGAATTGCCCGCGCCTGCTCCGAGACATCAGATCGAGCAAGCGCAAATGAAGCCGCCGCCCGCAGATGCCCCAGCGGATTGCCCGCGTCATAGCGCACGCCGTCAAAGGCGAATGCGAACGTAGGCGTACCCTCTCGCCGCAGAATCTCCATCGCGTCGGTGATCTGGATTTCATCCTTCGCGCCGGGCGGCGTCCGTCGTATCGCGCCAAAGATTGCCCCGGGAAAGATATAGCGCCCAACGATTCCAAGATCGGAGGGCGCATCGGCCGGTTCCGGCTTCTCAACCAACCCCGTCACCCGATAAACCCGCTCGTCATCCCCGCCCGCCGGTTCTACATCCACCACCCCATACGCCGAAATGGCATCGCTCGGAACGCGCTCAACCCCCACGTGAATGCCCGGATGATTGTCATATGCAGCCAACATCTGTGCGAGGACCGGCGTCTCCGCATCAACAATATCGTCAGGCAAAATAACTGCAAACGGCTCATTGCCCACGGCATCCGCAGCCTGCAGGATCGCGTGACCCAGACCGAGCGGCTCGTTCTGATGAACAATAGTCACTGTCAATGAGTCCATGAGACCCTGAACCTCAACTGCGCTCGGGTGACCGCCCAGCGCACTGGCCAGCGCCTCGCCGCTCAGCGTCACATAGTTCTCCATCACTGCCTTGCCCGGAGCGCTGATCAGCACAATCTCCGTGAGGCCCGAATTGGCTGCCTCCTCAAGCGCATAGAACAGCATCGGACGGTCGAAGATCGGCAGGATCTCCTTGGGAATCGCAAGCGTCGCCGGCAGGAAGCGGGTCCCGCGCCCCCCCGCCACAATGACCACCTTGCTGATCCCCTCTTGTCGTTCGCTCACTCGCCCTCCCCGTTCGCAGACATAAAACAAGGGGGCTCAGCCGAAGCCGAGCCCCCTTCTCCCAGTCGCCAAGATCAACACTATGGCGCCTGGCGCTGGGTTAGCCTTTGCTCACCTCGTCCGATGAAATAAGCTCTGGCTGTCTAGGTAAAGACATGCGCCAAACCACCTCCTTCCTTCTCAAGATGACCTAAGTATATATCAGGTCTTGGCCGCCGCTCATCCTGAGCTTGTCGAAGGGGGAGCGGTGGAATGCTCACCGCCCGTGAAGCGCAGAAGCGCATATCCGATAACGGCCGCCGCAACCGACGCCACGAATATCCCCATCTTTGCCTGATCCACAAGCGCCGGATCATCGAACGCGATGCCGGAAATGAAGATTGCCACCGTGAAACCGATGCCCGCCAAAAATCCCACGCCCAGCACGTGCATCTTGGCCACCCCCGCAGGTAGCTGACCGACACCAAAACGAATGGCAAGCCAGGTGATACCAAAGATGCCTAGTGCCTTGCCCGCAAGCAGCCCCGCCGCGATGCCGATGGTAATGCTGCTCCCGGCGGCATCAGACAGCGTGTCGCCCGTAATCGTGATTCCCGCATTCGCCAGCGCAAATAGCGGCAGAATGGCGAGGCTCACCCACGGATGAATCATGTGCTCCAGGCTCTCCAGTGGCGACTCCGTGCTTCGGCTGAGCTTCTCGATTTCTTCAAGGACAATTTCCGCGTGCTCCTCGTCCCCGTTGGACATGGCAAGGCGATAGTCGTGGAGGAGATCGTCCAGCGTAGCGGCATACTCATCACGTCCCCGCGCCGCTCCGGCAGGCACAATCGCCGCAAGAAGCACGCCTGCCAGCGTCGCGTGAACTCCGGATTCGAGGAAGAAATACCACATAAGAAGGCCCGCGACGATGTAGAAAACTATGGATCGGATTCCGATTCGAACACTCACCGCTGCCGCCGCGAGAATGGTCAGCGAAATCAAGAGACTCGACCACTCGATTGTGTCTGTATAGAACAGGGCAATGACTGCAATTGCGCCCAGATCGTCCACCACCGCCAACCCCAGCAGAAACACCCGCAACTCCACCGGAATCCGCCGTCCCAGCAGTGCCAGCACCCCTATCGCGAACGCAATGTCCGTCGCCATGGGTATGCCCCAGCCAACTGCCGCCTCGCCGGAACTGTTGAACACCAGATAGAACAGGGCCGGCACAACCATTCCGCCAACCGCCGCCAGCACCGGCAATGATGCCTTCCTGACGCTGGACAGCTCCCCGTGCAGCAGTTCCCGCTTGATCTCCAGCCCCACCACAAAGAAGAAGACGGCCATCAGGCCATCGTTGACCAGGTGCCCCAGGTCTTCGTGGATCGAGATGATAGGGGTCTCGAACGTGATATAGGTATGCCAAAAGTCGAAATACGATTCCGACCACGGTGAGTTGGCCCAGATAACCGCCGCGGCCGCCGCAGCCAACAGGATGAGCGCCCCAACCTCTTCCGTGTGGATGAAGCTCTGAATGGGCGCGCGTAACCCGCGAACGCGATACACCGCGTCCCGGGATTGTTCGAGAGCGTCGCCTTGGCCGTCGTTCACGTTCCCCGCCGCTTGGGTCTGGATTTCCGATGCCCTACTATAGTGCCACTTGCCAGAACCAATTGGCGGAAGAATGATGAGTGCAGGCCCAACAGAAATGCTGAACTCCAATCAAATCGACGATTCCCCCCGCGCACGGTGCATTGCGGCAGTGCTGATCAGAGACGACAAGGTCCTGCTCGTCAAAAGGCTGCCACACCGGAAGGTCTATCCCAATCTCTGGGACCTGCCCGGAGGCCACATCGAAGGCGACGAATCACCTGAAGAGGCCCTCCGCCGAGAGACCCGAGAAGAACTCGGCATCGACCCCGCCGAATACCGAAACCTTGGGACAGTCCTCGACCCCGTCGAACCTGCCGACATCATCGTATTCGCCGTCACTGCTTGGCACGGCGACCCCACCAACGCCGCCCCGGAAGAACACAGTGAGATCGGCTGGTTTAAGGAAGAAAGCCTGCCTGTATCCGCCGCCCTCGACTGCTACCGCAAAGAAGTCATCGAAACAATGACCGCCGCCAGGGGATAGCCCCCGCTCACCCTGAGCCTGTTGCAGGGTGGCCTCCCACCAACTCCGCCACCTCCGTCCCCGCCTTGTGCCCACTTGAAAGCGCCCCATTAACTGACGGCACGCTCATGTAATCCCCCGCCAAAAACAAGTTGTCGATCCGCCCTGTTAACTGCCCCGGGATCTCCGCCACCGCCGCAAGCATCCCCGGCGTCCCCATGCACAGCGCTTCCTCCCACCGGTACACACGGAAAAACAGACCATCATCATCGCCGGGCAGGACAGATCCTCGCGGCGCCTTCGCGCGAGCCGCCCCCAACATCTGCCGTTTGATCTCCTCGTCATCGAGCGGAATCAACTCCTTCGCCTTATCCCGCCCGATCAGCAAGTCCAAAATACTCTTGCCCGCCGGCGCGCAGTCGGGCAGGAATGCAGTCCGATTCAGCAGAAGCGGAGTATCGTCATCCTCCGGGAACAGCGCCCCATGCCACCCGGCAGGCAGCGGAGAGTTGTCGAGCCCAATCACCACCCGGCACCCCGTTGAATAGCCGACATTGCTGAGCGCCCGGTGCGTCTCCGCTGGCAGATCGGGAATGAGTCCCGAGACCTTCGTCCCCGGCACCGCGCAGATCACCGCGTCCGTCTCGATTGTCTCCCCGTCCACTACAACGCCCGTCGCCCTCCCGTCCGCAACAACAATTCTCTCCACACGAGTCGATACTTGGATCGCATCGGAACAGTAATCGCCAAGCGCCGCGCTCAACGACCCGATCCCTCGCTCCGGCATATAGACCCGGCCGTTGCTCAGCATCGTTTCGCCGATGTACGCCCGCATCAGCGCCTGCCCCGCGGGTAGCGGATCCCCCAGCACCATCTCCAGCGGCCCCCGCAGCGACAGCGCCAGCTTGTCCGGCACACGCAGCCTCTCAAGGTACTCGCCGAAACTCTCGTCGTCGTCGATCTCAGCGATGGGGCTGTCGCTCGCGAAACTCATGTAGTCCGCCTGCTGGCGAATCTCCCGCATCACCTTGTAACCGGCGCGCATGCCGGACGGCGACAGGAAGCCCATGGCCACCGCCGTCCGCAGATGCCTCAAAAAGTTCCAGAGTGACTGGTCCGGCGTCGTCGTAACCCATCGCCCGCCGCGATAGTGACCGAACTTCATTTGAGAAGGCACAAGCGGCATCCCCAACTCCTCGCAGATGCGAAACGCCGTGTCATACGTGGACGTGAACACGAACGCGCCCATGTCCACGGAGAACCCGTCCACTCTCTCCCCGCTCCCGCGTCCTCCAACGTGGCTCTCGGCCTCGAGCAGCAGGGGAGTGATGCCTCGCTTCATTAGTGTGTAAGCCGCGCTCAGCCCGGCGAATCCCCCGCCAACAATGATTACCCGTCCCATTCGAGCACCATTCGCCTTTGCGCGTCCGTCTCCGGCGACCTCGCCCAGGTGTTCAATAGTCCCTTCCTCAGGTTCCCTATCTCGTCCAGGGCCTGCTGCCCCGTCATGCCCCGCCGCACCAGGTAGCAGCCGACAACCAACCCCGTCCGCCCGATCCCGCGCATGCAGTGGACATAGACCGTGCCTCCGGAGTCCATAGTCCCGTCAATGGCGTTGAGGACTTCTGTCATTTGTTCCGCGGATGCTGTCGTCTGGTCCTTCACCGGCACGCGCTGGTACTCCACCGATGCGCCCAGCCTCTGAGCCTCTTCACGGAGAAGGCGTTCGTAAGAAGGAAGCTCCCCCTCCTCCGTCAGATCGAGGAACAGGGTAGTGCCCGCTTCGATCAACGAGCGAACCTTGCGCCGATTGCCCTTGAGACCCCCACGACCGTGAACCACGAACGCAAGGACCGAGTCGAGTATCGTCCGCACGGTCCGTTTCGGTCGCAAAGTGATCAGAGAACCGGGATACTCCCCGGCAAGCAACCGCTGCGGTACCACCCAATAGGAATAAGGGGTAGGCCTCGGAGGCACGATACTAACCTCTCTCACACAACCCCCTATGTCATTCTGAGCGTAGCGAAGAATCTAAAGACTCAATTATGCGGCCTAACCCCCCGCAACCGCACCGTCATCCCCGCCAAAGCTGGAACGCCGCCCACCAACCCCGAGTACCAGCTAAACCTGACCGCGAAGTATGGCCGTAGGCACTGCCTACCCGCTTGCAATTCCACAACTTTGGAGTAGGATGCAGGTGCGAAGCGTTGAACCCGGATGGCTCCTTTCCATCACAGCACATAAAGGAGATTAGGCATGGGTACAATATCCGTGAACCGCTTGGCCGGTCTCTCCCTCATCTTCGGCCCGATAATCGCCTTCATCCTCTTTCTTATAGAGCCGGGTGGGCTACTAATTGACAGCGCCGAAGTATCGGACGCTGTTGGCTCCATAACGGCCAAGAGCGACAACGCCGCGCTGACCAATGTAACCAACATCGGGATAATCCTTGGCCTGCTCCTGATCCTCTCGGGCCTCTATGCCCTAATGCGCAACGTAACTTTGCAAGGCAACGGCAAGGCGCTTGTTCAGATGGGCTTCTTCATGATCTTCGTCGGACTAACCGGGTGGATTCTGTCCGGCGGCATGGACTTCATTCTGGCCGATGCCGGTGACGAGATCAGCGAAAATGTTCCCGTCTTCTACGTAAGTTCCGCCCTCGTCTACTCCGGCGGGATTGTGCTTGGCTTTGGAGGCTTCATCTTCGCGTTGGGCCTCTCAACGAGAGACGACTTCAACCGGATAATCTCCCTTTTGGCCACCCTTGTCAGCCTGGCCGTAATGGTCTTCTTTGCGATAGCCGTACTTGACAACGACAGCCGCGACACCTTTATCGCCTTGGCCCGGAGCTTCTACGTTCTGCTGGTCATCTGGTATGCATATCTCGGCGTCGGACTCATGAACCGCCCCGATCCAGACCTCTGGCAATAACCAAACCTCAGAACGGCCTCAGAATCCCCTCCCCCTCGCAACCGCCGTCACCCCCGCGAAGGCGGGGGTAGGGTGGGGGTGACACAACCCCGCGCATAGTCAGCGATAGTAGTATGTAGGGCGGTTGCTCGGCCGAAACTGGCAACGCATTCCTGGCCGAGAAGGAAGGTGCGCCATTCTTAGTTTGCTGACGGCGCTGACGGCTCTCGTCGCTGTGGGCATCCTCTTCGCGCTGGACCCGGGCGGTGTAATCGCTGAAAGCGGTTTCCCTGACTTCTCGGAGATGGACTGGTGGCAGCGGGCGTTCTGGGGCTTCCGCACCATAGGCGTGGTTGTTGCCCAGTTGCTCATCATCGTGCTGTGGCTATGGCCCAAGTGGAAACCCCCGGAAGCGAGCTCGCTGGCGGGGACCCCACAGCCCGGTTCGATACCCGCCGCGGCAGTATCTGCTCTGCGAGGCCACATGATATGGAGCCCAACCATTCTGGCCTCCATCATTGAGATGGCCCAGCGCGGCACGCTCCGAATAGACATTGTCTCCACAAGAGCCGGCTTCCTCTACCGACTGTCCCGCTGGGGCCCGCCGCAGTTCGATTGGGAGCAAACGATATGCAACAGCCTGCCGTCGCGTCCCTCAACGATCGATGCGCTCCACGAAGCAATAAGTGAGCACAACGATGACATCGGCGACCGGATAGGGGCCTACCTGCTGCGACGCGGCTTTTTCGATGGCAATCCGGTGCGAGCCAGGCGGGAAAACCAGGGAGACAGAGTCGAATGGGGACTGCTGGCCGGCATCCTGATGGGCGTTGGCAGCGGGCTCTGGGCGGCTCTCTGGCTGGACCAGTGGTGGGCGAACGTCCTGATCGGCGCGTTCATTGGATTTGTCTATCTGATCATGGCGCCGGATGCGCGGACGGGGATGCTGACGCCAACATCGGCGGGTGTAGCTGAGATCGGTCGGTGGCTTGCCTGGGAAGCGACCCTGACCGCAACGGGATCGGCGATCTCCCGGGACCAATCGGACCCCATGCTGCCCTATGCAGTCGCATTCAATGCAGCCGAGCCGTGGCTCAATGTCTCAGCCCCGGCTCCTCCCTGGTTCGGGTCTGCCGACACATCCGCTTTGTCGCCCGCCGAGCGCAATACGGCATATCACGCATTCATGCACGCGCCGGAGTGGTACCTAAGCGGACGGTCCGATGATGCTGCGAAAGCGGCTGCCCAATACGGATATGAACTGGAACACGAGGCCCTCGGGCCGCCGTCGCTGGATTTCGAGGAGGCTCCTGAACGCGGAACCCAAGCTGAATTTGAAGGCATCGTTCGTGAGACGGAGCCGCAGGTCACCCCTCCGGCAGACATACCGGAAGCGGCATCGACTCAATATCAGGTATACGGCTCGGAGGGGGCTGGTGAAGAGAAGAAAGGTCGCGGCTGCCTCTGCGAGTGTCTCATGTGGCTGGTTGGCCTGCTGATTCTCGGAGTGCTCATCCTCGGCGTCCTGTTCAGCCTTGATGTGGTCTCGCCCCGTGAGAAACCGTGTCCTCTGGACTCTCCCCCCATCCTTACGTCCGCGCAGATCGCATCACTCAGTGACTTGGTCAGGGATCAATGTGTGCAGGTCAGAGGCACGATTGTGCTCAAGGATGTCGGCGAGCTGGTGATTGAAATGGACCGGGGAGAATTCGTCCAGCGTGTCACCGTCCTCGATCCGTCGGACGATCTCGCGCCAATCCCGCAAGGCCGCGAGATAACCCTTGCCGGGTGGCTCAGGGTGGAAGACGACGGCTCATACGCAGTCCACTTCATTCCGGATCGGGGAGAGGACCGCGAGTGGTGGCGCAACCTCCGGGAGAACCTTGAAGCGTTGTTCTAGGCCTCCCTAATACTCCAGTCGCGCCTCCCAGCCGTCCACGCCGTCCGCCAGCAGGTCGAACAGGTGCCAGACGCCGCAGTACAGGTCCCCCGGACCGAAGAAATCCTTCGCGATCCGGTCGATCGTCCCGTCTGCATTCTTGCGAAAAGTAGACACCCCCGGCATCGCGTTGGAATTGTATGAGACCCCGTCCGACTCGAACCCCATGTCCTTGATGAACGATGTGCCCTCAGCCGAGTACATCTCGAACGTCCACCCCCGCCTCTCCCGCACCGCCTGCTGGACGTCCACGCTGTTCGGCGACACCACCACGAACGCCGCCCGGTCCTGCAGGTGCCGCAGGACGCCGTTGAACTCGTCGGCCCACATCGTGCAGTACGGGCACTCCGATCCCATGTTGTGTATCAGGATGAGGTCCTGCTTGTCGCCGAACATCTCGGACAGCCTCACGCCGCCCTCGCGGCCCTGCAGCTCGTAGTCCTCGACCCGCTCCGGCCCGATCCGACGGCTCACCTCGACCAACTTCCGCTTGGCCTCTTCCAGGTTCGCCCAAGCCTCCGCATACTCCGCCTGCAGGTCCTGTGAAGTGGTCATAGAACGTCTCCCATCCGTCACTCCTCCAGCGACGACAAAAACCCCTGCAGACGGCTGTTAAAGGCCTCAGGATCCTCCCTGTGCGCCTCGTGGCCAACGCCCGGCAACAGGTCAAGCTCCGCCCCACGGATGGAATCCCGGAGCATACGGGCGTGCCTGGCCCCAGCCCAATCGTCATCCTCTCCCTGTACGATCAGCGTTGGGCAGGTGATAGTATCCAGCCGGTCGCCGACGATGCGGGGCTCGGTCTGATAGATGCGCTCCGCGCTCGCCACGTAGTCGTCGACCATCCCCTCCCAATAAGGGGAACCGTGGCTGCGCGCGAGGGCTTGCTGAAAGCCATCCGGCAGGTTGCTGGCGGGTGACAGCTGCCGCGTCGTCTCCATCGTCTGTTCGTCTAGAACCGCCTGCCCGGAGATCAGCGTCAGTGACCGCAATCGATCGGGATGGTCGCCGGCAACCATCATCGCCACGATAGCGCCGTCGCTGAACCCGCACAGATGGACGGGCGGCAGCTCCAGGTTTTCAATCAGGGCCGCAATGTCCTCAGTGTCCCTCTCGTAGAAATCGTCGAACGATTCACGAGGGTCCGATCCGCCGTGGCCCAGGAAATTCGGCACGATCACCCGGTAGTCCGAGGCGAACTCGTTTATCTGTCCCCGAAAGTGGGCGCGGCCGGTCCCAAGCGCCCCGTGCAGGAACAGCAGCGGCGGCCCATCCCCCTGCACGATGCAGCGCAGACGGCCATGCTGCGCCATAACATCTATCTCTTGCGGTTGTTCAGCTTCATGCGTCATAGATCGTCTGCGCCCCCTCCCCATGCCATACACGGCAAGCGCCTGATTATACCAAGTCTGGTGAGCCCACCAAGACTGAATTGCGAACTTAAGCCGTAGCGCAGCTACCCGTTCGCCCTGAGCGTAGTCGAAGGGGGCTCCCGAACGGGGAGCTAACCCCCTCCGTCATTCCCGCGAAAGCGGGAATCTTGATCTCATTTCCCCATAGCAACCCCAAGTACCAGCCAACCCTGACTGCGAAGTATGGCCGTAGGCACTGCCTATCCCCGTTCGCCCTGAGCTTGTCGAAGGGTGAGCGCCCCGCCACCGTCATTCCGGCGAAGGCCGGAATCCACGCGTGGCCCACAGGGCCACAACTCTCCTTCCGTCCACCCACCCTGACCAATGATGAGACCGCAGAGTACCCTGAGTCATGACGGATGTCGGCTGGATTCCTGGGGGCTGGTAGTGGAATGAAGATGCGGCTACAAAGCGTAATCAAACTCTCGAAACAGCTGATCAATTTTTGGATCAGCCTGGTGCCATTAGCGTCGATCCATGTCATAGTCTGGTACTTCGATCCGATCGAAGACTTAACTGGAAAAATATCCCTTAGCCTGCTCGCAGTGATCATGTCCCTCGCCTACCTTTTGGATGGCCTTAGCAATAACAAGGAACGCCGGGAAGTCACGTGGTATATCATCTGGGTCGCGGGGCTCTGGGTAGTTGTATTGGCAATTGTTTTTGGGGACAGTATCGATGCTCCGGGCCTTGTGATAAACAGTGCGTCTTTAATCGCAGCGGTACCTGCTCTATGGCTGTACTGGAAGATTGCTAAAGATGACAAATTATTGAAGGTATGGATTATCCCGATAGTGGTATTGGCCTCGCTCTATCTCGTACCTCCATTTACCTCCACTGGCGTAAATGTTGATTTGATTCTCCTGCCGTTGCCGGTAGTTTCATATGCGTGCGTCGTGTGGGTGTTTGTAACCAGGTGGTTCCTTAATCGTGCGAAGCGGTTACAAGGCCGTGCCATTTGGGGGCATGGAATGCACAGTCTCACGATGTTCCTGCTCGTTATGCCACTCGTTGCATTGACCATGCTGGCGGTCAATGCCCTTCAGGTTGATGATGTTTGGGTAGCGGTATCAGGCGTCATCGTTGGAATACTATTCGGTAGCGCTGTTTCAGAGCCATTCAAGAGGTTTCTGTTTGAATTGGGGGATCTTTCTCCGAAGACCAACGAGGGAAGAGGACACGAAGGAAACTGACGCCCTCACCCGTCATTCCCGCGAAGGCTGGCACCGCTACAGTAGCGGGAGCATTTCAGCCTTCCCTCTCATGTCGCTGGATCCCTTTGATTTGAATATGCCGCACTTTTTCCAGAAACCTAGAATGCGCCAATTCTTCCTCGCTCAGCGCCGTCACATCAATGAGTTTTCCTTGGAACACCTTAGACAGAGCGTTCACGACATTCAGCCTTGCAGCGGAAACTTCGCTTAAGTCCTGCCCTGATTTGTAAACAAGCAAAACGTCAATGTCCACTGGGTCATCCTTCACTAGGGAAGAACCGAACAGATAAACCTCGTCAAAACAATCAAAGATTGCATCTTGGACATCAAGTAGCCGCGCCCCGAAAATACTCATACCAAATTGTCATATGCGAAGCGGAAGAACTCGCTCTGCCTCAACACGTGAACTCCAACCTCGGAAACCTCCTTCGTCTTCTGTACATCAACTTCATTGTCGGCCCAACTATGGAGGTTCACTAGAATCAGGTTCTTTCGATCAGCAACCTCATACATGTCAATATCGGAGAGCGAATACGCGTACACAAACTTTATGATGTACTTTTTCGCAACAGTTATTTCAGTCAGCCTAGTTGGATCATGCCACACATAGTCTATGCTGCGTTCCCACAACCATCTCAGAATGAACTTGAGGCTTCCATACCTCACTTTGGTGTTCTGGGGCGTATAGAAGTGACCATTCCAATATATTTGCCGCAGTCTCGGGTAGTCACTCAACTGCAGTTCCTGTAGCTTGTCATCCTCGCGGTACGTCAGGATTTGGTTGGGGACTAGCTCTAGTTGTACAAACCTGTCTTCGCGAACTAACTGTGTGATGTAGTTCTCAAGGGCGGACAGATGCTCGTAAGGCTCTCCGTCGATTCGCTCGATTCCGAATACTGAGTTCAGTGCGCTAGGAAACAGATTGACACGTGAAACAGGGGCTCCCTCCCTCGTCTCAACAAATTCCCGAGCGTGGCCCATAAAATCGTCCACTATTGTCTGATTGTCTCGATGCAACAACTGCTTGTTTGAGGTCAGGATGTGCTCCAGCCTCTTGTTATTTGCAATTAGTTCTCCCTCGAACCGCACCCACAGTTCATGTCGCTTCACATCCACTGATGGATCGCCGATCGGTCCGTAGCTATCAAATATCTGTCCGTTTCTCTTGAGGAGGGGCACGACAACGGACTCTAAATCGTCGAAAGACCGGAAGCGCTTAGTAAACCAGCGTGTGAGATCAGAGTTCCTGTCGCTCTTCCATTGTCTCAGCACATCGCGCGGCCAATGCTGAGGGTTTTCATCAATAGTCTTGTGGCAGTTGCGGCAAAGAACCAAGAGATTGTCAAATGAAGTGTCGCCCCCGTCTGCGTGGGCCTGAATATGCGCTAGTTCTCCGATACTAGCACCCTCTTGAAATACGTCCCTGTGGCATTGCGGATTCATGCAATGCCCCATTGACTCAGACCATAGCATCCTCTGAGTCCTAGTGGGTATATCGGGCCTCCGGCTCATCAACCCCTCGTCGTTTTTGTCAATCCTAGAACCAACTGCAGGCCGATCTGCTCCGACCCGAGTTGGCTTACCTTCCGCCTCAATGTACCTAACTGAGAATACTGTCTCAACTCTGCGTCAATACCGGATACCGCAGGCCTAAACATGGGACAGCAATACCATTTGGCTCCTCCCACTCGTGACATGGGCCCGGCAGGGATCGAACCTGCGACCGATCGGTTATGAGCCGACTGCTCTGCCACTGAGCTACGGGCCCCCAAAAAGGACGATGCCACAATCGTAGCATTGAGAATAACGGTTGGAGCACTGTGAAACGCCGAGGCGCGTGGCGGTGGCCTCGGCCGCTGGGATACCATTGGGGCATGGCTCATACGACCCTCCTGCGGGTCCAACCCTCACTTCCGTTCTACTTGCGTCACCAAACCGCAAGCTGGGCGCGCCTGAACACGCCGTCTAACTGCACGGAAATAGGGGCGCAAAGCTAGTGAAATATCAGCCCCATTACGGCTGGGTGATCGCCGGTGTTCTCTTTGTCTGCTTCACCCTGACCGTCGGCATGCTCCAGTACTCCTACGGCGTCTTCGTCGCCCCGTTGGAGGAGGAATTCGGCTGGACGCGCGCCGAGGTCAACGTATCCCTCTCCTTCTTCGCGATGACCGGCCTCCTCGCCCCCGTCGCCGGCCCCATCCTGGACCGCTTCGGCTCATCGCGAGTGATGATGTTCTCCTACCTGATCCTCGCGATCAGCTTCCTGCCGCGCCCCTGGATGACCGAACTCTGGGAGTTCTACGTCCTGAACATCCTCATGTACGCCGGCATGCCCGGCGCAATCATGCTCCCCGTCGGCAAGCTCATCGGCATCTGGTTCACGGAGGCCCGAGGCCGCGCCGTCGGCATCACCGCAATGGGCGCAAATTTCGGCGGGTTCATCTTCTCCGCCCAGACACGCACCCTCATCGACCTCACGGACTGGCGCGCCACCTACTTCATCTTCGGTGTGGCGATTGCCCTGCTGATACCGCTCATTGCCGTCACCATCAGGGACGCCCCGCGTCGAACGCCGGACATGCAGCAAGGTCCGGATCCTTCAGCCACAGTCGTGCTCGGAGAAGGCATGGCCGCCCGCGACGCCATCCGCACCCGCGCCTTCCTCCTCATAACCGCCGGCCTGCTCTTGGCGACGATTCCCTATCAGTCGGTCCTCACGCAGATAATCCCCCACCTCGAGGCCGAGGGCATGAGCTCCACCAACGCCGCATGGGTGCTGAGCGTTCTGGCCGTCTTTGGCATGGTGGGAAAGGTGCTGCTCGGCTGGCTGTCGGACATCATCGCCGCCCGCAAGGTCTTCGTCGGCAGCCTGTTTTTGCAGGCGTTTGGATTAGTCGTACTCATCAACGGGGGCACATCGATATACGTCTGGCTCGTATTCGTTCCGATATTCGGCGTCGCCTTTGGCGGCATGGGATCGCTCATGACCCTCCTGCCGCTGGAGACCTTCGGAATCCGGGCCTTCGCCTCCATCTTCGGCCTGCTCAGCCTCCTCATCCTCCCCACCGCCCTGATTGGCCCCCCGCTGACCGGCTACTCCTTCGATGAGACCGGCTCATACACGATTGCGTTCTACGTGATCGCGGCCCTCCTGGTCATCGGCTCCATCGCCCTCTGGTTCGCCGCCCCGCCCAAATGGCAATCCGACTCCGAATCAGAAGAACGCCAACAAATCGCCCAGGTCGCAACCTAGACCCTACTCGTCATTCCCGCGAAAGCGGGAATCCAGTGCGGCGCGTAGCGCCGCCCCCGTTCGCCCTGAGCCTGTCGAAGGGCGAACCCCTCACCTTTCCAGAACGCTCAGCGGCCGCTCCGCCATCCCCGCCACAATCGGCGTCAACCCCCCCTGCGTCAGCGTCGCCGCCACACCCTCCGCCTCCTCCCGCGTCCCCAAAACCGCATACAGCGACGGCCCCGCCCCGGACAAACTCACATTCGCCTCATCCGGAACCGCCCTCGCCAGCGCCTCCCGAAACCTCCCGATACCCGGAAAAGCCCGGTCAGCAACGCTATTGAACGTATTCACCGCCCCCACGCTTGGTAAAACGTCGCCCATCGACGAGTCCGATTCGATCAACCCCCCCAGCCCCCGCGTCCGCTCACCATCCCCAAACATCGATTCATCCAGCATCCGAAACAGCACCCGCGTCTTCGGCGACGGCACCGGAACCTCCGGCACCAGGATCACCACCCACGCTGCCGGCATCGAGGGCAGGGCGGTAATCGTCTCGCCACGCCCCTCCACCAACGCCGTCGCCGATTCCCCCAGGAAGAACGGCACGTCGGACCCAACCGCCGCCCCAATCTCCAGCAGCCGCTCGCGCCGCACGGGCACGTCCCACAACAACGACAGCGCCACCAGCGCCGCCGCCCCGTCCGCGCTCCCCCCGCCAAGCCCCGCCGCGACGGGGATCGACTTCCGCAAGAGCAGTCGCGCCCCCTGCTCGACGCCAAGCGACTCCCTTAGCAGCCGCGCCGCCGTCAACACCGTGTTCTCGTCGCTCTCCAACAGGGCAGGGTCGTTGCACTCAAGACTGAGCGAGCCGTCCGGCGCAGGAAGCGCCACAAGTTCATCCGACAGGTCGATGGCCTGCATCACGGACACAAGCTCATGGAATCCGTCGTCACGTCGCCCGATTACCTCAAGGCTCAGGTTCAGCTTCGCGTTCGCTGTCACGTGAATCATGACGACTCGCCTTGGTCCACGGCCAGGAAGCGCTGCATGACCATCGCGATCGGCGCCCACTCGTCGATGGTCAGCGTCTCTGCCCGCCGCCGCGCGTCGATCCCGATAGCCGCCAACGCCGCGTCCACGAACTGCGCCTCCGTGCCGAGTCCCCCGGCAAGTGAATTGCGAAGCTGCTTGCGTGGGGCGCTGAAACCCGCCCGCGCCACTCTGAAAAAGTGGAGCTGCTGGTCATCGGAGACCCGTGGCTCCGGCAGCACATCCAATCGAACGACTGCCGACTCCACTCCCGGCACAGGCACAAAACTCCCGGGCCTCACCCGTCTGATGATTCGCGCGTCCGCGTACACCTGCGTCGCGATAGTCAACAGGCTTGCCTTGCCCGCCGATGCCGTCATCTGCTGCGCCACCTCCCGCTGAACCATCACCACCATTCGACTCGGCGGGTGGTCCGATTCAAGGAACAGCCGGATCGTCGGAGAAGCGACATAGTAGGGTAGATTCGCGACGACAACATACGGCTTACCACCCGTCAACTCTGCCGGGGACTGCTCTCGAATGTCTCCGTGAATCAACGTGAGATTTTGGTGTTCGGATAGCATCTTCCGCGCCGAATCGACCATGTCCACGTCGATCTCCACGGCGACGACGTGCCCCGCGCTTTCCAGCAGCCGACGCGTCAACAGACCCGTCCCGGGCCCCACCTCCACCACGAGATCATCGCCGGACAACTCCGCCGCCTCAACAATGCCGTCCAGCACCCCCTCGCTCACGAGCAGATGCTGCCCCAGCCCCTTATTCAACCGAGGCCGTTCAGACCGAGCGCGCCGACTAGTCATGCGCCCCGCACCACGAGCAGGCAAAAAGAAAAGAGGCCATGCACCCCCTCTCGAACTGGATACCGGATGGGCGAAACGACCACGCGACTCAGCCCAGGCGCCCCCGCGGCGCCCGAAGGACATTCCTTATCGTTGCTTCCTTCCGGACCTGGCGAGGTTCAGACGCCTTCGTCGCACGGGACCCGAACATCAACATCGTTTGAGCGCCTCGCGTCATTCGGACCACAGCCCTCAAGAGGGAATTCAGCCTCGCTAGAGCGGATTGCGAGTACAGGGCACCGCTGGCTCCCCGCCTAGCATGACCTCGAAACTCAGTATCCCCGCGCCACCCCCAACGGTCAACGCCCACCATGTCATCCGGACGCCCACCACAATGTCATTCTGAGCGCAGCGAAGAATCTAAAGCCTCCATTACGCCGCCCAACCGTAACGCCAAGAAAACTCGTCATTCCCGCGAAAGCATGCCCCGTACTCAGATACGGGGCGGGAATCCAGTGCCGCCCACCGGGCGGCCCCTATGTCATTCCGAGCGTAGCGCAGCGGAGTCGAGGAATCCAAAATCCCCCCGATACGGGAGGGCTAGGATGAGGAAGAATCCTTCAGAGCAATTCCGCGGGCCTTCGCCCTATCTGGCTCCAGATCCTGTTTACTCTCCCCGTCCGCCTCTAGGAACACGACGCGCTCTTTCTTGCCGCCGTGAATCTGTGGCTCATTGGCCAGTTTGCGACGGAGCAGGTCAATTGAGCCATCAGGTTCGCACAACGACTCTGGTAGATTCAGCACGTCCACTAACAGGCGGCGATCAAGCTCAGCTCGAGACGAATCCTCATCGATCTGGTCGAACGGCAGGAATCGCCGATCTCGCATCGCCTCAAACGCAGTTTTCGCGTCACTAATCTGCTGTGGCGTGAGTTTGGTGACATCAAGAGTCGGGATAACAGGAATGCCGGTCACCGTCGTTGTGCCACGCCCCGACTGACTCTTGTTGGTTACCCACCAATGCAGCAGGAGACCTAGGGTAGAGTTGCACCAGAGCGCGAATGCGAACTCGTGCTCAGTTTCCTCAAAGATGACAGATGGCCAAGCACGGCCACCAATACAGGGTTGCTCAGTCATTGCAACTATAAGCGATTGTGAATTGAACTGGAGATCGCGATTGTAGTGAGCCCTCGTAGCGGTTGCCCTAACCCTCTTAGCCCGCTCAGCAAGAGTTTTCACCGTTACTCTTCCACGTGGTGGCTTTAGCACTCCTTGGGAATCTGGACGAACCATGAGTTTGCGTTCTCGTTTACTGTTGTGTCTCCAGAGAATCGGAGTAGAGGAAACCGCGCCGGCCTTGAGTGGTTCCTTGGCGAAAGGGCCCCGCGGAGATCTATCCGGGTTGTCTCCATTGATGTCCCTGTCCACAGGTCCTTGACCGGCTATATCGCCAATCTTGGAGATCGCTACGCCAGTGCTGGCGGATTCCGGGCGCATTAAGTCCAACAATTGCCCCTGCTCAAGATGGTACGCCGCCTTTACCAGTTCGCTGTCCGAGATTCCGCCTAAAGGCCAAGGCCCCGATGCTGGAATGGCGGCGTCAACAATGGTTCCGAAATCTTCTTCACCCAAACGAAGATGAGTGATACCTTCAGTATCCTCAAGCTTGCTAACCTGATCCCCTTTGATCAGCCGACTAATCTCAGTTGCTAACAACTCGCCAACAGCGGCTGACTGAACCTGCTGGTTGAGGATTACAAAGGTGCCACGTTTCCCTGCATCGGATTCTTGGGCGGGCTGGGCATGCTTGGAGCTGTCTTTAGAGTCAGCGTCATCTTCAGGTTTCTTGCCCGTCGCTCGCTTGGCGATAAGTAAGCATTCGGCGATGTCAGTGTCGGCAGAGAAGGAAGCTTCGTCACTGCGGGCCCCCGCTACTGTAACGACAATGATATCTTCGTACTGCTCCTGCCAGCGCGTACGAATCGCGTCCCAGGAGATGCCGCTCACAGCACTCAGCGGCAACACCATTGCGACCGTTCCGCCGCCTCGCACCTTGCGGTGAGCAAGTTCGACAAATTCCGACGCCAGACCGGCGTTGCCATGGGATGGCGCTCCCTTCGTCAGTCGCCGGACTCGATTAGACATTGCCTCTTGCTCAGCCGCAGTAGTCTCGAAAGCCGCAAAAGACGGAACAGGAACGTCAGCGCGCTTTCCTTCATGGTTTGTAGGTCGTACAAACGGCGGATTCATGATAACGAGGTCGAACTTGCCATGACCCACCCGAGAGACAAGGTCGCGTATCTCTTCTGGTGCTCGTCCGCCGGAAGATACTGCAACGGCTGAATCCATAAGGCCTCTCTGCACGGGTTCCTCAAGAAGATCGAGTGAGCCGACTGCCACCTTTAGCCTGCGCAAATCATCGCCTGCTACCTTCTCCTGCTCCCCATATGGCATTGTCAGCAAACATTCCCCGTCGAACGGGGTGTCGGGGTGGCTTCCAGCAAGCATTGCTGCGGTGAAGTGCACTGCTGTGTTGAGCACGTCCAATCCCACAAGGCCGTGCTTCATCATCGGCCCGTGCAGTTGGCGTGGATCTCCACCATGCAATTCATGGAGCAGAGACATCCGCTGATATGAGGTGGAGAGTAGCGTCCCGGAGCCGCAGGCAAAATCACCAATCTGGGCGCTTGCGAGCGTTTCTCCGTCTCCCCAATCAGCCCCGCCGGGGGGGCCGTTAGTTGGCAGGGCAAGCCCCGCCAATAGTGCGGCGGCTTCAGGCGTGGTGTAGTTGGCGGCGAGATACCTCCTGTCTTTGATTAGCCGCTGAAAGACTATCCCTATCAAGTCATGGGATTGGGTCACGCCACCTGCTACAAGTTTCTGCCCCGTCCCCCATAGCCAGTCCAGTGCGTCATGTGCTGTCGCCGTGGGCATCCTATTCAGCAACTCTCGTGCTGACCAGAAGATCGGCCAGTAGTTCACGGTGAGGATTCGTTCCCATTCATCGCAGAGTTCTTCGGGCATGAAGATGCCGTGAGAACGAAAAGCTCCAACACGTTTCACTGCTCGCTCTGGCCCCGATTCGTACTCTGGGACTTTGAACTCGGCTTCCGCCAATGACTCGTGGAAGATAAGTGCATTGGCGATGACCGTCATTGCCATTTCACGTGTTTGGAGCTTCTCATCGTCGACCTGCCCCAAAGTCTCGGCAATATGATTACCCAAATCACTGTCAAGACCATGACGCCGCGTGAAGTGCTCGGCGGCTACTCTGACGCCGTTCTCAAGCTCGGTAGCGAGAGCTTCGATTCTCGGTGGCGGGACAGCAGCACGATGCACGAGTATAGCCAGATCTCGTATGTTGCCCCGCATCCAGCCCCTCGATGGCAATCGCTCTGGTTCCTCACCGGGCTGGCGCGTGTACAGCACATACTCAAGGTCTTGTGTGTCGGCGATAGCATCCCGCAAAGCTTGACCGTCAAGATCATGCAGAGTCTTCGGATACACGAGGGCGATCGCCGTCTCGATCTGACGGCCGGCCTCAACGACAGTCTTGCCAAGGCGATCCTTAGCGGCATTCTCCGCATCTCTGCGGCTACTCATCTTGGCTTCAATAATGACTGGCCATCCGCTCACATCTTCAATGATCAGGACATCTGGACGTCCGCCTTCTTTAAGGACTTCGCCTGTCCGCTCAGTGCGAGCTTTCCAGCTCTGGCGCAGTCCGCCTAGAGCTTCGCCTAGTGCGCCGTTAATCGTCTGTTCGTGCGTGCCGCTGGTCATGACTATTGCTTACAACAGAGTACAGCAAAGCCCCTCTCTGCCCCTTAACCACCAACGCCCTCACGCGAACTTTGCGCCGCCCATCCAGTATCCCCCGCTCACCCTCACCCTATCGAAGGGCGAGCACTGCCTACCCCCAATTGCGACTCCTCCACCTCTAGCGGTACAGTACGAACGCGGACAACCATGACAAAACACCGGTGGGGACCGGGGAGGTGAGTGATGACGAACGGCGCCGCGCAGAAGGTTCTTTGTGTTCTCTATGACGATCCGGTGCAGGGCTTTCCACCCCAATACGCCCGGGACTCCATCCCAACGCTGAGCCAATACCCGGACGGCCAGTCCATGCCGTCCCCGACGGCCATCGACTTCACGCCCGGCCAGCTGCTGGGCTCCGTGTCCGGCGGCCTGGGGCTTGAGAGCTTCGTCACGTCACAGGGCCATCAGTTCGTCGTGACGTCTGACAAGGACGCCGCGGACTCCGTGTTCGAGCGGGAGATCGTTGATGCCGATGTGGTCATCTCCCAGCCGTTCTGGCCCGCGTACCTGACGGCGGAAAGGATCGCCAAGGCGCCCAACCTCAAGCTCGCCATCACTGCAGGCATCGGCTCCGATCACGTCGATCTCCAGTCGGCCATCAACCGGGACATCACCGTCGCCGAGGTCACCTGGTGCAACAGCATCAGCGTCGCGGAGCACGCCGTCATGCAGATGCTGGCCCTCGTGCGCGACTACCTTCCGCAGTATGGATGGGTCGTGCGCGGCGGCTGGAACATCGCGGACGCCGTCTCACGCTCCTATGACATCGAGGGCATGGACGTCGGCGTCGTCGCCGCGGGCCGCATCGGCCTCGCCGTCCTCAAGCGGATGAAGCCCTTCGACGTGAACCTCCACTACACGGATCGCCACCGCCTCCCGCCCGAGATCGAAGAAGAGCTTGGCGTCACGTTCCACGAGACGCCGGAGTCCCTCGTAGCGGCCTGCGATGTCGTCAGCATCCATTGCCCCCTCCATCCGGAGACGGAGCACATGTTCAACGATGAGCTGATCGGCAAGATGCGCCGCGGCTCCTACCTCGTCAACACCGCCCGCGGCAAGATCTGCGACCGCGATGCCGTCGCCAGAGCCTTGGAGAGCGGCCAGCTCGCGGGCTACGCCGGCGATGTATGGTTCCCGCAACCGGCGCCCAACGACCACCCATGGCGCACCATGCCGAACCACGCCCTGACCCCCCACACCTCCGGCACCTCGCTGTCCGCGCAGGCCCGTTACGCCGCCGGTGTCCGGGAGATCCTTGAGTGCTGGTTCGAGGGCCGTCCGATCCGCGACGAATACCTCATCGTGCAGGGCGGTGGACTCGCCGGCACGGGCGCGCACTCCTACAGCGAGGGCGATGCCACCGGAGGCTCCGAGGAGGCCGCGCGCTTCTCGTCGACATAGCCGAAAGAGTGCACAAGAAACATGCAAAAACGTGCAAAAAACAGGCAAAAAACGCCCTTAAACGCGCTTAAAGACCGTTTTTAAGGTGCAACTTCGTGAAAAACGTAACTAGACAGGAGGAGTGGAGTACCGTGAAAAAACAGCTTGTTCGCTTGACAGCTTTGCTCGTGATATCCGTGACGACCCTCGCAATTCTGGGCGCATGTGAAGCGGAACCCACTCCTACGCCAACCCCGCTTCCAACAGCTACCCCCACAGCTACGCCAACGCCCGAACCCGCAGCGCCAATGCTACTTATGTCAGACATCATGGACATGCTTCCCGCAGAAGAAGTCGAGTGTGTAAAGGCCGCTGTTGGGGAAGATGTGTACAATCTCATGCTCCAAACACCATTTACAGCGGACATGATGACTGCTGACGCGGCCGCCTCGCCTGTGGCAGCCTGCCTCTCTCCGGAGAGCCAGGCGCAGGTTGCGCAAGCCGTGATGGCTGCTGCGGGCGGGTAGCTCCGCAACTATAGCTCTGCACTAAGTCATAGGTTCCATCTACCGTTTCTCGGGGTTTGACACCCCGAGAAACGGTGCGATAGGCTTCCTCTGAAGAGCAGATAGACACTGCCCGTTCAGGTGCCCGTACCCGGGAGAATAGGGAAGGCGGTGAAAAGCCGCCGCGGTAGCGCCACTGTAAGCGGGGTTTGATGGCTGAGCGCCCACTGTCGCAGGTGCGATGGGAAGGGCCCGGCATAGCGTCGATACCCGCAAGCCAGGAGACCTGCCTGGACGGAAGGTGAACTCTCTCCGCTATAGAGAGGGTCCCTCAGCCGGCCGGGCAAAAAGCCCCAACAGCGTGAGCGTCAACCCTCCAGCGGAGCAACTGGAGGGTTTTTTGTTGCGAGTTGCTGGGATTCCGGCGTGGGGCACTTATCGCCGCTCAGGCGTCCTGACGCGCCTTGCCATTGGCGCGGTGACTCTTGGACTCGCCATCCTCCTCATCGTTCTCATCTCATTGAGCGTTGGACCGGTCAGCATTCCGGTGCGCAGCGTCGCCTCCACCCTCGTTGGATTCCTTGGCGTTGACGTCGGTGATGTTTCACGAACCCACGAGCTGGTGATTCAGCAGATTCGCCTGCCGCGCATCATCGTGGGCGCGGCCGTTGGCATGGGGCTCGGTGTGGCGGGCGCGACTATGCAGGGACTCTTCCGCAATCCGCTGGCGGACCCCGGCATCATCGGCGTGTCAGCTGGCGGGGCGCTTGGCGCAGTCATTGCTATCGCGACGGGCGCGGCCGGACTCTTCTTCATGGCTTTGCCACTCGCCGCGTTCTCAGGAGCGATGATAGCCACACTCGTTGTCTACGGCATCTCAACGGTCAGCGGACACTTTTCGATGGCCACCCTGTTGCTGGCTGGCATCGCGGTGAACGCGTTTCTTGGTGCGATCGTATCTGCGATTATCATCCTGCTTCCAGACAATGGCGCTCTCCGCGAGATCCTCTTCTGGCTGGCAGGCGGCCTGGACTCGCGCGCATGGGAGCACGTTTTGATGTCCCTGCTGCCGATTATCGCGGGGATTGGCATTGCCATGGTGATGGCTCGAGACCTGAACCTGCTGATGCTTGGTGACGATGAGGCCCGCTCGCTCGGCGTCAATGTCGTTCCGGTGCGTCTGCTGCTCCTGGCGGTCGGAGCGATGGTGACTGGCGTGGCCGTTGCCGTCAGTGGAACCATTGCGTTCGTTGGCCTTGTGACGCCGCATGTGCTCCGGCTTCTACTTGGGCCAGACAACCGCGTGCTCATTCCCATGAGCGCGCTGGGCGGGGCTGTGTTTGTGATTCTTGCCGACACGGTGGCGAGAACGGTGATTCAACCGGCTGAACTGAGAGTCGGAATCCTGACGGCGTTCGTCGGCGCGCCGTTCTTCATTCTGTTGCTCATCCAGAACAGAGGGCGAGGGTATTCGCTCTAAGTCGTGAATGTAGATATCCGAATGCGCGAGTAAAGAGAAGGGAGATAAAGCAGTGAAGGGAATCTCGGCCAGAATTATCATCGTTGGGTTGCTTGCCATACTGGCGGCTCTAGCGTTTGCGTGCGACTCCACAGGACCGACAGGGGAGAGGGGAACGACACCGGACATAGCCCCGACAGTCGAAATCGTATTGCCGACGGCTGCTCCAACCAACACACCCACCCCAACCTCCACTCCACGCTCTGTCTCGACATCCACGCCGACGCCGACACCGCCGCCGCTGGTCGGCCAGTTAACCGGTGTCCCCGGCATCGTTGATCCCACCAACCTCAGTTGGCCAAGACAGGTTGAAGGCTTGAACGGCATCGTTGAGATTCCGGCCAAGCCGCAGCGCATCATTACCGCCTCAGTAGGCCACGATGAGATGATGCTCGCCATTGCGCCCGTCGCCCGCCTTGTTGCCGTTGGTGCCCCGACCAAGAACGGGACGTACTCAAATGTGGCCTCCTTAGTGCAAGACAAGCCGGAAATCACGCGGGATCCAGAGACGATTATCGCGCTCTTTCCGGATGTCATTGTGACAAGCCCGTTCTTCTCGGCGGACGGCATTGAGGCGCTAAGCCGTGTCGGTATTCCGACAATTCAGACACGGCTGAATCATGACGCGGAGGCGCGCATCAATAACATTCTCTTGCTGGGCTACATCCTAGGGGAAGAGGCTCGTGCGCTGGAGTTTGCGGAAGAAGTAAGAAACCGACATGAAGCTCTCATTGCTGTCACGGGCGCGAAGCAGAGCAAGCCGCGTGTCCTTGCGTTGACCAGTTATTCGGATGATCTCTGGGTAGCGGGATCGAATTCCACTGAAGGGTCTGTCATCGAGGCAGCGGGAGGAGTTAATGCAGCAGCGGATCAGGGAATCGAGAGTAACGCAACTACTAGCTTGGAAGGCGTGATTGCTATGAATCCGGACATCATCATCATCGCCCAGCCCATTGAGTTTGGCGCGGAAGAGTTCAGGGAGCGTTTGCGATCCGAACAAGCCCTGCAAGAGATCCCCGCAATTCGAGATGACCGGGTGCATGTGGTAGAAAGCAAGCACTTTACGACACTGTCGTACTGGAACATCAGAGGAGCTGAAGATCTTGCCCGGATCCTGTGGCCGGACGATTTTTCCGAGCCGCCGGCTGAGACCTTCAGCGTTGCAGGATAGAGAGAGATGATGACCAGGGTGGGGCGCGCAACCACGCTCTCAGCAGAAGGGCTGACGTACACGATCCAAGGTAAGAAACTGTTGGATAACGTCAGCCTCCGTGCAGGGCGGGGTGAGTTGGTGGGGGTGATTGGCCCGAACGGAGCGGGCAAATCAACACTCTTGCGCGCACTCGCCGGGGTCATTGAGCCGTCTGAAGGGGAACCTTACCTTGATGGCCACAGGTTTGGGGAGATACCCCAGCGTGAGAGAGCTCGAGCCATCGCTCTTGTGCCCCAGGTTACGCCCATGGCACACGGGTTCACGTGCCTTGAGCTTGTGCTTATGGGCAGGTATCCGCATATGGGACGATTTCAGATTGAGGGCGCATCCGACGAGAATATTTCGCGGCAGGCCATGCGGCTGACCGATACGGAGCAATTCGCAGATCGCACCCTCGAAACGCTGTCCGGGGGCGAACGCCAGCGTGTGTTTATCGCGCGTGCACTTGCGCAGCAGCCGAGTGTCTTGCTGTTAGATGAACCGACCTCCAACCTGGACATCCTTCACCAGCTGCGTGTGCTTGGCCTCATTCGGCAGTGGGCTGTGAACGGCGCGACGGCTATCGCGGCCGTGCATGACCTCAACATGGCGGCTCGCCATTGTGATTTCCTGACCCTGCTCAGCAAGGGCAGGGTGATTGCAGAAGGAACACCGGAAGACGTTCTGACTGCCGAGAATATCAGCAGCGCCTACGGGGTCGAATCAGTGATTCACCGCGACCCGCACACTCGCGCATTGGCGCTGAGCTTGATAGGGCCGTCTGAGGGTATGTCCGTCCGCAGAAATGAATCAGAACTTTCCTAGGCCTAGATGCTCCTGCGGCTAAGTCCTAATAAATGTGACGCTGCACGGATGTAGCGACGAATTGCTCAATGTCCATGATCGCCTGTGTGGTCGCCTGTCCGACAAGGTCCAGCTTGCGCACCTGCTCGATACGTTCTGCGGCGCTATTCAACTCGCGGCGCGACAACATGCCGCGCAAGATGCCGCAGGCGTCCGTCAGGCTCAGCAAGACGATGTCTCGTGGGTCGGGAATCTCATCGCTGAAAAGGATACTCATCAGGCGCAGGCGCACTTCGCGCTCTTCCTTGCCGTCAACCATGGGATAACGGCGCGACTGGAACACCCAGAGAAAGCGGTCATCTTTGCGTTCCAGAATGCCTCCATCGACTAGGCGATTCAGCGCTTCCTCGCGGATCTCAGCTGCGCGGTTGGCTGTATGCTCAACCCAATAACGCGCGTTCCGTTCTTCACCCGCTGCTATGTCTGCCAACGTCGGGTCCAACAGTGAATCACCGAGTGGCGAGGAATCTACTAGCACCAATCGCTCAAGGTCAGTGTCGATGCGATTCTCCAGTGCCAGATCCATCAAGACAGCCCCGGCAAGGGCGTAGTCCATGGACCAGCTCGGCACGCGCGCGAATCGGCCGTCGTCATCATTCAAAAGGAGCAGGATAATTTCTTCAGCGAAACGTAGCGGCATGTCTTCCCCCTACTCTCAACGACAGCGGAACGGGCGTCACTGTCGTCAGTTTGTTTCGTATTGCTTGCTGTCTTGGTTCCATGTGAAATGTTCCAACGTCATTGTAGCCCACGCACCAACACAAATGCATCAAGATGCCTGAGCCCTTAGAGGCTCTTGGGGTGAAAATCTGGTAAAGCAGGGGATTGGGGAAAGTGTCCTATGCTTACGACGAGAAACTTGTAGAGAGAGTGCCGGCCGCAATTGCGTCGTCGGTGTTGCTGGTAACGGACACCAATAAACTTGTCGTTTGCAAAATATAGACTTTTACAGCATGCACGTGGTACATATGGGATGGCATCGTAGCGCGATTGTGCTTCGCCTGATTCTTGCTTAATCGTTCTATGAGGCCGAAGTGGAGAATGGGGACCAATGTGGTTTTGCCGCCATGTTGGGTTGGTAGGCTGGCGCGGCGCGAGTGGTTTCCAGGTTTAGACAATTCACGCGGGTGATTGCGAATCCTGTAGTCGGTGCATCGTTGCTGGTCATAGCCGGAGCGATTTCAAGCATAGCTCCGGATATGGTTCCCGCTGGAATTGCCTTAGCCCAGTTGACGGAACCACGGCACTCTCTTGTTATCGAAGGCCCCTCAGCCGTGGAGTTTCCTGAGAACAGCACCACAGCCATTGCCACCTATCGCGTCACGAACGCTGCGTCCGACTCGACAATCTCTTGGTCAATTGATGGTACAGACGCAAGGAGATTATCCATAGATGATTCTGGCGTCTTGCGTTTCACAGTAGCCAGGAATTTTGAACGGCCGAATGACTCAGACCGTAATAATGAGTATGAAATCGAGTTGTCGGCTGTCGCTGGCTCGACGTATGTCTCGGTCGAAGTGATCGTCAGGGTGACGGATGTCAATGAGCCGCCAGCTTTTGAACTCGAAAGCGCGGAATTCTCAATAGAGGAGAACACATCTGCCAATCGGCGCGTGGGTGGTGCACTCGCGGTTATCGACCCTGACGACGGCGATTCGAGCAGGTTCTCACTGGAAGAAGAACGTGCAGACTTATTCTACATTGACACGGAGGGACAGATTCGTGTTCGCCCTGGCGCCGTTCTCGACTACGAAACCGTAGATATTCTCAGCCTCACCGCCCATGTTACAGATCGTGGCGGTCTGAGCGATTCGTTACCCGTCCAGATACAGCTAATCGATGCTGACGATCAAGGAGTTGTTACCTTCTCGTCCGCCAAGCCATTTATTGGAGCGCCTTTCGATGCGACAGTTTCCGATGATGACGGTGTAACAGGACGCATCCGATGGAGATGGCATCGAGCCATGGATACCAACGATGAATTCGAGCGAATTGATGGAGCGACTCGGAGTTCGTATACCCCAGTGGAGGATGACGAGGGCTACATCCTGCGTGCGACGGTTTCGTACGAGGACAATTTCGAAGTAGGGGCTTCAGCTTCGGAAATCAGCGCAGCAGTTGCAAAAAACACTGCGCCTCAGTTTAAATCGGCGTCCATCACCTTGATAGTCCCGGAGGAGGCACCCGCTCGAACGAATGTTGGCGACCCCGTCTCAGCAACAGACAGTGATGGTCAGGACCTTACCTACACCCTTTCAGGAGAGGATGAGTCTTACTTTGTGATCGACGATTTAACTGGGCAGATCTCGGTGAGGGTGCAGGGACTGCCGGATTCAGAAACGGAGACCAGCTACACCGTGATTGTCACTGCGACAGATACGCTAGGGGCGACAGTGTCCGTCACGGTGGTGATCAAGGCGACCGTCTCAAATACCCGGCCCACGATCGACGGTCCCCTAGACGTGGACTATACGGAGGACAGTACTACATCTGTAGCGACCTACTCAGCCATGGACCCAGAGGGCGATGAAATCACATGGGGTGTTGCGGGACCAGATGCATCACGGTTCACAATCAGCGCGGCAGGGGAGTTGACGTTCAACTCCCCGCCTGACTATGAGAAGCCGCGAGATGCCAACGAAGACAATGTATACGAGATGACGGTGATGGCGTCGGACGGGAACCTTGAGTCCATGCTAGACGTCACAGTTACTGTCACGGATATCGCTGAGGCCATCCCCATCACCGGCCCGGCCACTGTCAGCTACCCGGAGAATGGCACGGCGTTTGTTACGACCTACTCAGCCACGGACCCGGAAGGCGACGAAATCACATGGGGTGTTGCGGGAGCAGACGCATCACGGTTCACAATTAGCGCGGCAGGGGAATTGACGTTCAACTCCCCGCCGGACTACGAGAAGCCGCGTGATGCCAACAATGACAACGTGTATGAAGTGACGGTAACAGTGTCGGACGGGAACCTCACTGCCGAACTTGATGCTGAAATCACCGTCACGAACGTCAACGAGGCTGTGTCAATCAGTGGCTCAACATCTGTTACTTACACAGAGAATGGCACCACGACAATCTCGGTGTACTCCACTACTAATTTCCGGGGAAATGAAATCACGTGGAATCTGAGGGGAGCGGATGCGGCACGATTCTCCATCAACGAGATGGGTGAGCTGATGTTCAACTCTCCGCCGGACTATGAGAAGCCGCGTGATGCCAACAATGACAACGTGTATGAAGTGACGGTAACAGCGTCGGACGGGAACCTCACTGCCGAACTTGATGCTGAAATCACAGTCACGAACGTCAACGAGGCTGTGTCAATCAGTGGCTCAACATCGGTTACTTACACGGAGAATAGCACCACGGGAGTCGCAGTTTACTCCGCCACTGATCCCGATGGTGATGCTGTGACATGGAGCATCTCTGGAGCGGACGCGTCGAGATTCTCGATCAAGGAGACGGGTGAGCTGATGTTCAACTCTCCGCCGGACTATGAGAAGCCGCGTGATGCCAACAATGACAACGTGTATGAGGTGATGGTCACTGCGTCGGATGGGGGCCTGACGTCCACCCTGGGGATTGAAATTACCGTCGCGAACGTCGTCGAGGCCTTAATCATCGCTGGTCCTGATGCTGTCAGTTACACGGAGAACGGCACGGCGTCCGTAGCAATGTACATGGCCGCTGACTCAGATGGAGACGGGATCATTTGGGACGTTGTGGGAACAGACGCATCGAGATTCTCGATTGAGGAGACGGGTGAATTGCTGTTCAACTCCGCGTCGGACTATGAGAAGCCGCGAGACGCTAACAAGGACAATGTGTATGAAGTGACAGTGACGGCGTTGGACGGGAACCTCACTGCCAAACTGGATGTTGAAGTCACTGTCACCAACGTCAATGAGGTCGCATCAATCGACGGCTCCACGTTCGTAACCTATGCAGAGAACGACACCACAACTGTAGCCGTGTACTCCGCCACTGACCCGGATGGAGATGGGATTACGTGGGGCATCGAGGGTACTGACGCGGCACGGTTTCAGATAAGTGCAGCGGGAGAACTGTCCTTCGACTCGCCACCGAACTATGAGAAGCCGCGTGATGCCAACAAGGACAACGTGTACGAGGTAACAGTGGCGGCGTCGGATGGGAACCTCACCGCCAAGCTGGATGTTGAAGTCAACATCAGCAACGTCAACGAGGCCGCGTCGATCGGCGGTCTTGCGTCCGTCACTTACTCGGAAAACAACACGGATACTGTAGCTATTTATTCCGCCACTGATTCCGAGGGAGACGGAATTGCGTGGAGCATTGAGGGCATGGACGCGGCTCAGTTCTCTATTAGCGAGGTAGGAGGGCTGTCTTTCAAGTCGCCACCGAATTATGAACGTCCTAGTGACGCCAACCGGGACAATGTGTATGAGGTGACGGTGACGTCGTCGGACGGCAACCTCAAGTCCACTCTGGACGTCGAACTTACCGTAACAGACGTCAATGAACCTGCTTCAATCACTGGCCCCGTCAATCTCAGCTACGTGGAAAACAGTGCCATAGCAGTCGCGGTATACTTCGCTACCGACCCAGAGAGCGACGAAATTACATGGGACATTGCGGGAACGGACGCGGCACGGTTCACAATCGGCGAGACGGGAGAGCTGTTGTTCAACTCGTCGCCGGATTACGAGAATCCGGAAGATACCAACAAGGATAACGTATACGAGGTGACCGTGATAGCCTCGGACGGCACCATTGAGTCCACGCTGGAGGTTGAAATTACTGTTGCGGATGCCGCTGAAACCATCCTCATCGCTGGCCCGGCTATTGTCACTTGCGCAGAGAACGGCACGGCGTCTGTGGCAACTTACACGGCGCTTGACCCGGATGGAAGTGGCATTATGTGGGAGGTAGTGGGTACTGACGCGGCGCGACTGTCTATAACCACAGGGGGAGAGTTGGCGTTCAACTCCCCGCCGGATTATGAGAAGCCTAGTGACGACAACAAGGACAATGTGTACGAAGTGACGATTACCGCGTCGGGTGGAAACCTCACGTCCACTCTGGATGTTGAAGTCACTGTAATGAACGTCAACGAGGTTGCTTCAATCACGGGCCCCGTATCTGCCAGCTATATGGAGAACGGCAAAGGCACCGTAGCAAAGTACACGCTCGTTGATCCCGACGGAGGAGATGATGGCCCGACTGGGTGGGAGGTTGTAGGAGCTGATGCGGCCCATTTCGTGATTGACAATCAAGGTAGGCTCGCTTTTGTACTGCCTCCGAACTTTGAAAACCCTGTCGATGTGGACGTTGACAACACATATTTGCTTCGGATCGTCAAAAATAGTGACGGCACTGAAAGTGGTCTGGATGTAACCGTCGAAGTTACGGATGTTAATGACGCGCCTCGCTTTCCGTCCAAGGCTATTGTTACGGAGATCCCGGAGAATTCATGCCCGGGCGCCTACACGATTTACCGTGGGATTGGAGACGGCGTGGGCTTCGAAACAGATGAGGATGGAGACTCCCTAACTTATGCGCTGTCCGGACAGGATGAGCGAATTTTCGTGATTCATCCGCCCTCCGGCTATGTGACACTCAGTTCCGGCATACTACTGGATTTCGAAACCGCGCCGAAATCTTTCTTGTTGCGTGTGTCCGTTTCCGATGGACGCGACGACCTAGGGGATGCTGAGAGCGAATTCACTGCAGACGATTACCTTGATCTTACGGTGATGGTCAGCGATGTCGATGAGCCGCCCGTCTTTACCGAAGCCCAACTCATTCGGGACGCGTGCGGCACCCTTATAAGGCATGAATCTGATCAACTGCGAAGGACGGTAACGGCCGGCGTTCGTGGTGGAAGCCGCGTCGGGGCCGCGCTGTCAGTGATAGATCCGGAGAGAAAACCAGTCCATTTCAGGATTGTTAGTCAGTCGGATCCGGGAGCCTTCATCGTCGATTCAAAGACGGGGCAAATCATGGTTGCGCCCGGTTTCTCTCCGAGAGACGCCAGGCGTGTCTATATACTTCGCGTCGCCGCAATGGATGGTAAGTTGGAGTCCCACATTGAAGTCCGTATTGCTGTAAGGAAAGCACCAAAGCCTACGCCTGAACCCGATGTAGAAGATACGTCTACACTCGAGCCAGTTGTTGAGGATTCGCCTACATCCAGTCCGGCATCTGTAAGCGATCCTGAGGTGTCAGAAACTGTGCAAAGCGATGAGATTTCGGGCGATCCATCACCTCTTGGAGGGAGTGCCATGGACTCTGCTCACTTGCCTAGCACTCTTGACTGGCCGCTCGTGAATCTCGAACGAATTGAGCCCATATTTGTACCTGTGCCACGTGCAGTACAGACACCGATTTTTGGAGACTCAGAAGTTCAAGATCAGACCGGCCGCGTCCGATTAACTGCTCCCGCAGGCACACTCGCAGTCCCGTACCAGGTTCGCCTGACACAGGACGAGGCCGCGTGCGTCTCTCTAAACGAGACGGCTCCGCCACTGGACTGTGTCTGTGTCTCCGTAGAGTTCTTTGACATCGCGGGTGAACCACTGGTGCAGGAATTCCTCAATCGACCGGCGTTGCTCGAGATTATCCTGAGAACGCAGAACGAGGCGGAGAACTCTGGAAGCGGAGATGAACGCGCAAAAATCAGTCGTGACTCTGTTGAGTCAATGATGAGGCAGGACGATAAGCAAGAGTGGGCATACATCCACGGAGATCTGAGAGAACCGGCAGACGGATCGTCAATCCTGATGATCTGGGTGAGATCGCCCGGCCAATATATGGCCCTTGTGACCGAATCTAGAGCTGATAAAGAGGATCTTGGGAGCGCAGCGCCGTTGAATTCCGTGAAGGTTACAAGCATCCACCGGGTGCAAAAGACTGCTAAGAAGAGTGTCCTGAGGCGCACCGTTTCGTTCGTTTACGATCCCGTTGCTGTCCATCCTGAACCAGAACCGACGCCACTCGTCTCAACCGAACCTCAGATATGGTACATGGCGCGTCTGATGATTGCGCTACTATTGGATGTGACGGTTGCGCTTTACGTCGGCTTCCTACTCCAACGCCTCACTTTCCGACAGCGCTAATCGACCGCAGGGGTGCTGATTGACCGAACGTATTGCTTCTTCCCCCGCTATCGAAGTCGCGGGTCTCCGAAAGTCGTATGGCAGCTTTGAGGCCGTCAAAGGTGTGGACCTGCGCGTCGAAACGGGAGAGGTGTATGCTCTGCTCGGGCCGAACGGTGCGGGAAAGACGACGACAGTCGAAATTCTTGAAGGCCATAAGGATCGAAGCGCGGGCACAGTTGTGGTTTTGGGCCATGATCCTGCTCGCGACGAGAGGAGGTATAGAGAACGCATCGGCATCGTCCTGCAAACGACTAGTGTTGACCAGTATCTGTCCGTCTCGGAAACGGTGAATCTCTTTCGCGGCTATTATCCCAATCCCCTGCCGCTTGACGTGGTTCTCGAAGCGACCGGCCTGACGGAACAGGCCCGAATTCGCGTGGGGAAACTCTCAGGTGGCCAACAGAGACGACTTGATGTTGCCGTCGGGTTGGCTGGAAACCCGGAGTTACTGTTTCTCGATGAGCCCACCACTGGCTTCGATCCGTCGGCCCGCCGCGGTGCGTGGGATATGGTGAAGAATCTCCAGGAACTTGGCAAAACGATCCTGTTGACGACGCACTACATGGAGGAGGCCGAATACCTGGCGGACCGAGTAGGAATCATGGTTGAGGGCCGCATTGTTGTAGAAGGTTCACCACAGGAGATTGCCAGCGCAGGCGGGGCGACTCTCATCCGAATCCGGTTGCCGGATGGTACCGAGGAGCCGCCCGAATCTCTGGATGCGCGTCCCACAAGTGGCCAGGGAACTTATGAGATTAGAACAGCGACACCCACGACGGCACTTCACCAATTGACTAAATGGGCAGTTAAGAATGGCATTGAGTTTGAGGAGATTGCAGTCACGCGACCCTCCCTCGAGGACATATTCATCGAGGTGACGAGTTCGAATGGACAAGTCGCAGGTAGTGAGGCGTGATTATGATCAGGCTGGCTCTACGCCAGGCACGCTATCAGAACACGGCCTTCTGGCGAAATCCGGCCGCCGCTTTTTTCACCATCGTATTCCCACTCATGTTCCTTGTGATTTTCAATTTGCTGTTCGGCAGCAACGAGGTTCAGTTCGAGGGTGGCACTGCAAGTTTGTCCACGTTTTATGTTCCAGGGATTGTTGTTTTTGCACTTGTGGGTGCCTGCTATAACAACATTGCAATGTACCTAGCATTCAGTAGAGACAACGGCCTGCTGAAGCGTATACGCGGCACGCCGTTGCCGCCGGGGGCACTGATTGCTGGCTTCGTTATCCATTCCGTGCTACTTGCTATTTTGCTTGTGGTCATTGTGCTTGTGGCCGGTGTGGTGGTCTATGACGTTGATATACCAACCACACGCATGGCCGCGTTCATCGTGACGTGCATTGTTGGCGCGGCGACATTCTGCGCCCTGGGTGTGGCCGTAGCCAATTTCATTCCGAACGCAGACGCCGCGCCCGCCATTGTCAACGCGAGCATTCTGCCATTACTGTTCATCTCCGACGTCTTCATACCCATGGACGATGCACCGGCGTGGCTAACCACATTCGCGGACATCTTTCCCGTGCGCCACTTTGCGACAGCCATGCATGAATCGTTCCACCCATTTGCCACTGGCTCCGGCTTTGAGCCAATCAACCTTGGGGTCATGGCCGTGTGGCTGGTCGTCAGCGCTGTCTTGGCCGTGCGATTCTTCAGATGGGAGCGGCGGCGCTAAACTGGGGTCGCTGCGCGCCGTGCTTACAGGGTTTCGGCAGCTATTCTTCATCTTCCTCTCGCCCCAGGAAAACCTGTGTAAGGATGTCCGAGTCTTCGATTTCCTTGGGGGTGCCCTCAAAGGCCACGCGCGCCTTATCTAGGATGTAACCGCGGTCGACGATATTGAGCGCGCCTCTGATGTTGTGTTCCACGAGTACGATCGTCGTGCCGAACGTCTTGCTTATCTCCGTGACCCTCTGAAATACTTCCGAGACGATGATAGGAGCAAGCCCAAGCGTCGGCTCATCCAGTAGCAATATCTCCGGCGATGACATGAGGCCGCGTCCGAGCGCGAGCATCTGCTGTTGCCCGCCGGACATGGCGCTTGCAGGATCACGCCGCTTTTCACGCAGGATGGGGAAGAAATCCATGACCGCATCAAGGCGTCTGTTCCGCTCAGCAACATCGCGGACATACATTCCGCCAAGCTCCAGATTCTCCTCCACGTTCAGATGTGTGAACACGCGGCGGCCTTGCGGAACCAGGGAGATGCCGCGCTTGACGATCTCGTGCGTCGGAGAATCTAACACATCGTCGTGCCATCGGATTAGGCCCGTTGAGACAGGCGCCATCCCCATAACGGCCTTGAGAATTGTTGACTTACCCGCCCCGTTGGGTCCCATGAGCGCCACGACTTCGCCAGGGTAGATTTTCACAGAAACCTGGTCAAGGGCAACAACCGCGCCATAGTGGACGGACACGTCGTTCAGTTCGAGCAACGGTGTGGTAGCGTCGGCATGCCCCATCACCCCGCTAGGTTGGTCATGTACTGTCATGTTTGTCTCGCTGCCCTCAGTTGCCCAGATAAGCTTCAATGACCGTCGGATTATTTAGCACGTAGTCGGGCCGCCCACGCGCCAGGAGCCGTCCACTGTCCATGACGATGAGGTAGTCGGAGAGCTCGCGCACAATACCCATGTTGTGGGATACAAAGATAATTGTCCTACCATTTTCCTGCAGTTCCCGCATGATTCCCTTGACGACCTCGATCATGTGAAGGGCAAGCCCGGCAAAGGGCTCATCAAAGAGGTAGAGCTGCGTGTTCATCGCCATGAGGCGGCCAACTTCCAAGAGTTTTCGTTGGCCGTATGAGAGTTCTTCCGCAAGATCGTTGCGCTTCTCCCATAAGCCCACCACGTGCAGGATTCTTTCAGCGCGCTCCCTGTGTTCTTTGCGAGCTCTCTGGAAGAGCGAGAGGAAAGACGATCTCTCCGTCATTACCACGTATAGGTTGTCGAGCACACTGATCTGCTCAAAGAGCCGCACGTCCTGGAAAGTTCGGGTCAGGCCAATGTTGGGGGAGTCGTACGGCCTGATTATGCGAAGGCGTTTTGGCCCGACAACAACCATTCCGCCGTCGAGAGGCAAGGTCCCGCTGAGAAGGTTGATGAGTGTAGACTTGCCTGAACCGTTGGGGCCGATGATGGCCGTGATTAAACCACGGGGAATGGTGATAGAGAGCCGGTCGACCGCATAGACGCCACCAAAGTGCTTCTCTATGTCGAGCGTCTGAAGCACAAACGAGGTTCCACCAGTGCGTTGTTCGTGCGTCGTCATAGCTTGAACCGTCCTGCGATTCCCTGCGGTCTAAACAACATCAGGAGGACTAGCAGTGTTCCCAGTATGATTTGTCGCACCTGACCAACATGCTCCGGTGGCAAAAATGGTACGAATCGGACTCCTTCCTCAAGCAACACGAACACCAGCGCGCCGAGCAGCGAGCCCCAGATACTGGCCAGCCCGCCAAGAATCACGATGGCCACAAGAAGGATAGATTCAAGAAGGATGAAGGAGTTGGGGTCCACGAAGGATGTGTACGCGGCGAGCATCGCTCCCGCCAACCCCGCCATCATTGCAGAAATCACCCAGATGGCCAGCTTATAGCGGGATGAACGGTAGCCAAAAACCTCAATCGCGTCCTCATCCTCTCGCACGGCCTTGAGTACTCGACCAAATGAAGATGTGACGATGAACCAAGATATACCGACGATGATGGCGAGGAATGCCAGTGTGAGCAGCAGAAACTCCAGGTCGTCGTTGATGGCATAGCCAAAGATAACGGGCTTCGGAATCTGGTGAATACCAAACGGCCCGCGCGTCACCCATTGCCAGTTGACAAAAACGTTATAGGCAATGATGGCGAAACCAAATGACACGAGCACATAGACATCGTCACGGAATCGGCTGAACGCCACACCAACGACCAAAGCGACCACTCCGCACAGAGCTACGGCGATAGGTAGTGCGGCGAAGAACGGCCACGCGAAGATTTGAATAATCTCTCCTTCCAACAATTCTTGTCGTGGGTTAGCGGTCAACACGGCCACCGTGTAGGCGCCAATGCCGTAAAAGCCCACGTGACCAACGGAGAGCAGGCCGGTGTAGCCAAGGACGAGATTCAGGCTGACAGCCAACATCGCCCAGATGGCGAATACCGTCATCAGGGTGATAGAGAATCCCGTGCCGCGAGACAGCATGAAAGACATCGCCGTCAATAAAACGATGACTGTCGCCCAGATTTCAAGGTGGTTGCGTAGCGAGAACAAAATGGTCTGCGGCAGTCGTGAGAGGCCCTGCGAGATTTCCTGTTGACGTAACTGCATCGTTTGTTGCTAGCGCCTCGGAATGATTCCTCTTGGCCAGAAAGCAAGGAAAAGGATGAGGAGGACGAGAGCGACGCCGTCCTGCCACTCTCCAGCAATATCCCATATGCCAAACTGCTCCACCACTCCTAGCAGGAACCCGCCAAGAATTGCGCCATAGAGATTGCCGATGCCACCAACCACCGATGCGATCCATCCCTTCAGTAATAGCTCCAGACCCATGCGAGGCTGTATTGCGATGTCCTGGCCGGTAAGTATTCCGGCGAACGCTGCGTACATCGCTCCGACGAAGAAGACGATTGCGACTATCGCAGTGGTGTTGATACCGACGACGCGCGCGACCTGTTCATCGTCGCCAATCGCGCGGATGACTTTGCCAAGCGGTGACTTGTGGATGAGGAGCCACAGCAAGACAAACCCGACGATTGCGCAGCCGATCGCAAACAGCGCAAATGCTTTGAATGTGGCACCTCCCAGTGTTAGCAAGTTGTTGCCGAACGAGGTGGGTAAAGGGTGTGTGGTGTTAGAGAACGTCATGACGAGAATTGCCGTGATGGTCAGCAACACGCCAAGAGTTGCGACAAGCATGATTAGAGTTGAGCGGGCCCGAATCAGGATAAAGGCATAGAGCCCGCGATAAAGCGCCAGGCTCACTGCTCCGGCAAGGAGACAGGATACAAGCCAACTGATATAGAGGCGCGACTCCGGAATTTGAGCAAGCATGATAGCTGCGGCTGCCCCGACAAGAAGTCCAATCAAGGCACTGAGAATAGCGACCCATCGTGCGAGTGCCGCCGAACCGGAAACGAATCGCCCCAGCACCCAATAGACAGCTGTCCCAATCACAACGGCGCCAATGAGCATTAGCAGTGGGGCGGTGGTCTGATGGAGATTGTCAGGGTACTGCAGGAGGAAAGCAGTGTAAGTTCCCGAGATAATTGCAACGAAAAGATACCCTGCTTGGACAAAAGGAGCAGAATAGCGTGATCGCAGTCGTTCGAAGAATGCGGTGTGTAGTGCCCATGCAACAACTCCGGCAACTACGGCGCCGAGCGCGATGTTCAGGCCGATATTCGCAGGGTCGTAGGCAGTGTCGGTTGCCTGCCCGGCCCTAAGATAGAAGACTGCGTACGCGCCGATGGCCGCAGCTGCGCCGTAATAGAGGTCAAAGAACCAAACCGTGCTGTAAACAAGCGTGAATCCAAGTGCGAGCAGGGCATACACCGCTCCCACGTTCAGGCCGTTGATGGTGAACTGCAGGGCTTGATCGGGAGACTCAGTGACTTTCCAGCTGATGTATGCAATAGCCGCAAGCGTAAGTGCGATTGCAAGAATCAGAGTAGGCCTGCCGGGACGCGACAGGATATCCATGCGATGCGGCCTCCGGTTCAGGTGTCACTCTCATCGTAGCAGAGAGGATGGCACGAACCGTGTAGATCAACGAGCGCGGCGTATCTTGCGCACGGAGTCAATACGGCTGAGTGCGATGCGCCGCGCCGCCTCGTCCGTGGAAATGCTCTCCGCCTTGGCATTTTCGTAGACTGTCGTCAACGTGTTGTAGATTTGCCCCGTCTTGCGGCGTGCCTCCTCTGGGCTGTAGCTACGCCCAATCTCATGGAACACGTTGATAACGCCGCCGGCATTGACGATGTAATCAGGCGCGTAAAGGATGTCTCGCGCGGCAAGATCATCCGCGTGGTGCGGCTCAAGGAGTTGGTTGTTCGCGCCGCCGCAAACAGCCTTACACCGCAGCTGCGGGACTGTTTCGTCGTTCAGGATTCCGCCGAGCGCGCATGGCACGAAGATGTCGCACTCGTAGTTGAATACCTCATCCGGGCTGATGGGAACGAGGCCAAATTGGTTCTGCGCCCGCTCCACTCGATCCTGGTCAATGTCCGTTCCGTAGATGACGGCGCCCTCTCCCTTGAGATAGGGCAGGAGATAGTTTCCGACCTTTCCGAGGCCCATGAGCACAACGCGCATTCCACTGAGATCATCCGAGCCCCAGAGGTATTGCGCCGTCGCTAGCAGGCCCTGATAGAGGCCGTACGATGTCATGGGAGACGGGTCGCCACTGCCTCCGGATTCCGAAGGCAGCCCTGTGACGTAGCCAGTTTCCCGAGCGACCCACTGCATATCTGCCGTCGTCGTGCCGACATCCTCCGTGGTGATGTACTTCCCGTTGAGGGAGTCCACTTTGGTACCGAAAGAACGGAGGAGGGCCTCGGTCTTGTCCCGGGCGGCATTGCGCATGATGATCGCCTTGCCGCCGCCAAGGTCGAGCCCGGCGGCGGCGGACTTCAGGGTCATAGCTTCGGACAGCCGCAGCACGTCCATGATGGCATCCTGCTCTGTGGCGTGCGGCCAGATGCGGAGACCGCCTAACGCCGGCCCGAGCGTGGTGTCATGTATGGCAATTGCGCCGCGGAGGCCTGTGGAGGCATCTCCGAACACCATTAACTGCTCGTGGCCGTGTTCCTCCATGTAGCTGACGTAATCACTCATTGTCGTCAGCCCTTTCGGGTGTGAATCAGCAAGCGGTCATAACAGAAACGTATTGCCATCTATGCCTTTGTGCCCTCGCTGACAAACTTGACGAAATTCTCCTGAGCGCTGGCGATATGCTCAAGCACGTCCTTAATGGACTGATCCTCATGGGAGCGGCCGAGGTCGTCATCACTGACGCGGAGCAGAGCGCCGTTTAGCGCTCCGAACGCCTGCTCACCTTGATCCAAAATGGCGCACGCCTCGCTCTGGGCAGCATGTCCGGTGACATCAAGGATCTTGTTTAGGTGATTGACGTGTTCACGCATGTGGTTGGCCGCTCCGTACAATAGATTGCGAATTGGGGTAGGTCGGCCTCCGTAACCCGGAATCTCCTTGTCGAGATCTTCGTTGCTCAGATTCGCTGCGGATTCTGCCAATGCGGCTTGGCTGGAAGCTAGTCGGTTAATCAAGGCCTGCGTGTCGCTGCGTGCCATTTCGTTCGTCCCCTCCCACGGCTGATGTTGCTCTATGGCCATCCTAGTCATACGGCCAAATCAATCGTAGTGAATGCGCCGCGCCGCGTCCATACGGCGAAAAAGGAAGTCAGGAGTCCGTGACGTCCGGTGTCCCCTCCACCTTCTTCTGGAGGCTGTCCATCCACGATTCCGTGATCCGGCTGATCATAGGCCGTAGTCCGGTGACGCCAAGCAACTGGGGAGCGGGTCCGTCAAAGACTTCTTCGGATGTCATGATCGTGCCGTCTCGATCCGGGGTAAAAGTCCACGTGTGGATGCTGGTGACACCGAATCGACGTCCCGTCCACGCGATGCTGTAGGGCAGGTCAACGTTGACAATCGTGACGTCAACACCGAGAGTTGCCGGTCCAACGCCCATCGCCATACGCAAACGCGCTCCGTCCGTCCAGGCTTCACCTTCGACCCAGCTCGCGCCGCGAAACGTGGGGATCCAGCTTGGCCACCCCGTAACATCGGCAAACTGCTCCCACACCTTCTCCGGGGGGGCTGAGATCCTGTTGAAGTGCTTAACCTCTAATGCCATCAGCTACGCTCCACATGTGTCAGCTCGGCCTGCCGCTTGAGGGATGCCAGCCAGCCCCGGGACATGGCTTGAATGATAGGCCGGGGATAGAAAAGTCGGACGGGCAGGTAATGGCTGTTGAAAGTTTTTTGATCCATAACGTACGTTGTGGAACCACCGGCATGTTGTTCAAATGTAAATCGCCGTGTTCCTGTGACGGACAATACTGTCGATTCCCACGTCACGGCGTCTTGACCAAACTCTGTGACGAAGACGTTGAATCCTATGGGCCTGCGCGCCATGCGGAGCGTCATGTGAAATCCGGAGCCAATTTCCCACGGCTTACCACTCATCCAGACTGCATCCCGGCAAACGCTATTCCACTTAGGCCACGATTCCAGGTCGTCGAAGGCTGCGCGAACGGCCTCCGGCGGAGCGATGATCTCCGTCGATTCTCGAAGCACCAGAGTACGCAAAGTAGGGGGCATCAATTCGCCTCTATTGCCTCGTTTCCCGCAACACGACCCGAATCCACCAAGGATGCAGTAAGCAGGTGTAGATAAATCATGCCACCAAATGGCTGCCACGTCTCTAGGATATGGCTCACGCCATCGTAATCGAGACGATGGCTCAAGCCGAGCCACTTCTCTAGATGCTTGCGGACACCCACATCGTCGCCCGGGAAGATGCCCAGGCGTCCGTCTCCGCGAAGCAAGGTGTATTCAGCAGACCATCGTCCAACGCCGTACAACTGGCGCAACCTTTCGACGGCTTCGTTGTTGTTGAGGTCGGTGATGATTGATCTTTCTAGCTCACCACCCGCGGCGAGAACTGACAGTTCACACATCGCACGGGCCTTCTGACGACTGTACCCAAGATCAATGAGGTCTTGCGTAGACAACTGCGCAACATTCTCCGGGAGAGGGAAGGACAGGGCACCATCCATGCGCGCGCCGCAGGCATGTGCAAGCCGCCCAAGGATTCGGAGTCCTGCGGTCAGGGTGATCTGCTGGCAGGTGATGGCGTTTGTTAGCGCCTCGAATAGGGTAGGGTAGCGCGGAGGCTTCAAGCCTGTCAGCTTGGTTGCCAAGGAAGAAAGCGTGGAGTCAGTTGATGCCATGTTATGGAATGTCGAAAGATCGATGTCCGTTCCCAGGAGGCCGCGTATGACCTGCTCCACCGTGTCTCGAATGATGTCATCTGCAGAATCTGAATCCATAGTGGCGGTAACACGAAGCAGGGGATTGCTAATGGAGCCTAGCTGAGACACAGAAACGTCAATCGGTTGACCGTCGTGAGCAATCAGGCGGCTGTATATTCCGGTGCTTGAGTCCCATCGGTCCCAAGTGTTGTCCTCACGGCGCTTGAGCGCCCATGCAGTCAAGTCAAGGCGATAGGGAGCCAGTGGGGTGATGTCAAAATCGATGCGGCGCATGAAACCATTATGGCGTTCATGCGCGATGGTTGGCCGATGTCCTATTGCCAGAGAGCGAGAATGAGCGCGATGACAATAAGCGATATGGAATTCTCAGCGGCGTTGATGATGTAGAGCTTGAGCGGGCGTCCCTCAAAGATGTACCCGGTGGCCATCGGTGCAAGAACCAGGCCGACGGCGGCGAGTGCTCCAATCAGCAGACCACCGATGAAGGTGTCTGCACTGGTCAGCTGAACGAGAATGGCGATGGTGGTGACGCTGAGGAGTGCGCCGATGATTGCAACTGCGAAAGCTCGCACATGCCCCCCGCGCGCGTTGATATCTTCAACTGTGATTCCAGCGCATCCATCCATGCGTTTCCAACCGCGAACGGCATGTAATACAACATCCCGAAAGCCATCGCGAAAATGGTCGCGGCCACGACCGCCAGCCAATTGATAGCTCCAAAGTCAATGCTCAGGCTTCCTGCTTCAATCATTTTCCAACTCCCAGCACTATTCTTCCTCCGGCATCCTAATTGAATAGTTCATCACGTTCCTGGGCAAAAGCGGCGGACGATTCGATAGCATCCGTGACGGAAAACGCGGCGTAAGACTCCGCTGAACCGTATTCACGTGTGTGGACGACAACCGGCATCGGCAACGCGTCACCCATCAGCAGAGCTTGCTGACGACTCTCCAGTCGAGCGAGGACGTTGCGCAGCTTGGAACGCTCGGACATGCCCGCCAGGATTGCCTCAATGTCGCGCTCGCTATCCAAGAGGCAGACGAGCTTCGTGCCGATTTGTGAAAGCACTTCGTCATGAATGCTGCTGGGCCGCTGATCCACCACAAGGAGCGTGACACCGTGCTTGCGGTCTTCTCGCGCTATAGTCCCGAAGATAGCTTGACTTGCCACGCCACGACTCAGGAACTTGTGTGACTCCTCGACGGCGATGACGAGAGGCGTCGGCTCCTGGCCCGTCTCACGCATGGCCCGTTCAGAGCGGCTGACGTACTGCTCATGGATCCGGCGTGTCAGGAGATTGGCTGCAAGCATGTAGGCAAGTTCGTGGCGGCCGTACTGCCCGAACTCCAGCACGACGGACATCCCTTTCTGCAGGTAGTCAACGATGCTCCGAACTGAGCCGCTACCGGATTCCTCCGTGATAAAGCCGAATCGTTCGAATGCACGGAGGCGTCGTTGCAGGGCCTGCATCGTGCCCTCATGCTCGCCAATCTCATTTCGCAGCTCGGCCATATCGTCGCCGTCTAGCGCAAGGAACTCGGTGAACCATCTGTTGCCGTACTTGCGGTGGAGGCGGTAGGGTAGCTGCCGTCCTGCATCCGTCAATCCTAATGCCTGAGAGAGCGCCTCAATATCCTCCGGTTCGATTTCGCTGTGGCCGATACGAATCTCACCGTCCGTGGGAACACCGCGACGATCCGACGCCGCCTTGTCCAGTGTGAGAACGACAATCCGACTGCCAAAAAGTTGTTTGAGTCCCTTGACCTGTCGCGCACGCTCGCGATCCGTACCTGCCCAACCGTATTCGTTGTGCATGTCAAAGACAAGAACCCCTGCCTCTCCAGACCTCACAAGCCCAGCAAGCAGCTGCCTTACAAGGAATGTCTTGCCCGTGCCGGACTTGCCGAAAACGCCGACGGAGCGCTCGGCGACTTTCTTGAGGTCGAGAACGATGTCCACGTTTTCCATGGCAAGCGGCTTCCCTATCCCGAGATTGGTTTCGTCTTCCTCGCCGAAGACACTTCGGATGTCCTCCATGTTTGCATCAACGACGCGAGAAAAATGACGAGGAACTGTTCGCACGGGCCGTGATTCGCCGGTTACGGTGTCGATGATGAGAGTAGGGAGCACGTCCACGATGCCGTAGTAGGCAGTTCCCTCCAGCACATCCGAGACGAACGGGTCGTCCAAAGCGGGGACAATCGTCTTGACCGACCTGTCGATAGATTCCAGACTGATGTCCGTGATCATGCCGAATGAGCGGTTGAATTGCCCCTCAATGGAGACGTACGCGCCGACGGAGATGTCCTCAACGGACCGTGAACGCGACAGTCTGACCTGCACACCCTGGCTGAGCGAGCCGCCCACGACGACCCCAACCTCGCGCTCTCCCGGGTTTTCCATGTGTCCGTTGGCGGTCACGGAGTTTCAACCCCGCCTGAGATGTGCGCGTCGGCGTTAGCCAGCCATCCGCGCGCGTATCCTGTGAACTCTTCGAGCAGGCGCGTTGTGATGTGGTCTTGCTGGTACACCATGAATAGGTCCCGCTCCAACGTCACACCGCTCAGCGCCACGGTGGCAATTGTCCCGGCCCTCTCCCCGTGGCGCGCAGCGAGGGCGGAGACAAACGAAACACCCAAGCCGGCATCCACTCCGTTGATGACGGCCTGCGTAGACCCCAAGACCACGGTGGGCGCCCACTGGTGGGCGTCGACGCCATAATCCGCAAGGATGCGCTGGATGGAGGCCATGGTGCCGGAACCTGACTCCCGAGCGATGAGCCGCTGGCCGCCCAGTTCCTCGACGCCAACGGACGTTCTGTTGGCAAACGGGTGGCTGGCGGGCACCGCAAGGACGAGGGTGTCCTTGTAGATCGGCTCCTGGGTCAGGGTTGAGCGGCGGGTGGGGGCGCCGGTGAAACCCACGTCGCATGCGCCGCTCTCCAGCTCACTTATCACCGCTTCCGTGTCGCTGACGGTAAGGGTCGCGGTGACATTTGGATGAAGAGCTGTGAAATCAGCCAGAAGACTTGGAAGCAGGAACTCGCCGGGGATTGTGCTCGCGGCGAGGCGCAGCGTGCCAGTGAGGTCCTGGGCAAGGCGCGCGATGTCCTCCCGCATCTCCGTGTCCGCAGCGGCAATGCGCTCTGCGTGGCGAAGAAAAGTCTCGCCATGTTGGGTGAGGCGCACGCGGGCTCCGCCCCGATCCAGCAAACGCGCGCCAAGTTCTCGCTCGAGACGTTGTACGTGAAGGCTGACGGCAGGCTGGCTGATGTTCAGGGCGATCGCCGCTTCTGAGAAACTGCCGTGCTTAATGATTTCCAGTACAGTGCGGATGTGTAAGATATCCATATTCTATTTATGCTTTACTCTACTCGTGATTTATATATCTCTATTTGGAGAGGTGACTGAGTGCTCTTTGGAGGGCGAGGGGCGGATCTTGGCAAGGACGGTTTGGAGAGCGTGCATGTCGTCCCGCATGAAGTGAACGAGGCGACGGCCGGTCTCTCGTAGGTAGTCCTCTTGTGAGTGTGTGGAGCCCTGAACGCTTGCCAGTGTGCGGATTGCAGCGGGCAGAAATTCATTTGTTGTGTCCATGCGCGCCGCGGCGATGTTCTGGAGAGTTAGCGGGTCTTTTGCCAATTCGTCAATATCATTTACGTTTCCCGGATAGACAAAAGCATGCAAGCGGGGAGGGCGCGGCGGCAGGTAGGGATAAAGGCGGCCGTCCGAGCGGTGCGCGACGATAACGGCCGAAAACACAGTACGAATTAGTCGTGAGATCTCGGGATGCCGTTCGTAGAATTCGTCCTCAGAGTCATAATCTGCGCCGCGCGCCGTTGGCCGGCGGCCTGCGTCCCGGGGAGCTGTTTCCGCTGATGAGACGATGGCAAGGATATCAATGCCGGAATCACGGATAACGGCAACTGAGCCGAGGGCAGGGGGCGTGTGGAGCAGTTGGGCCTCCGCCACGAAGCTGCCGGTGTTGGCCTCAATTACTTCGCCAATGCGGCCAAGCTGAAGGTCGTTATTCATAGTGTGTTCAGAATTCGCTGCTGTCATAGTGAAACTCTAGCGTTTGTCATGACGGAATCATAGCGAACGTTGACGCTTGGCTGCCGACTTTGCGGAAATTCGATTCGGTGCAGAGCGATTTATTGCTTCGTTGTTGAGCAGTTGCCTGAATAATTCACGGTCATCGGCTCGAACGACGGCCTCCTCGTGGGCCTCTGCCAATGCAAGTGGATAACCATCGCCAAGGTGGATTTGGTCGCATAGGAGAGTGTGTAGGAGATCTATTTGATTTAGAGACCATTTTGGTAATTCAACCCGGGCAAGTTCGTTCTCAGCTGCCATATAGAAGAAGTGCGGGAGGTGCTCCCCATACCCTGCAATTTCATCAGCCGTGCTCCGAAAAACTCCCGAACGGTCTTCCTCTTCACCGAGTAATTCTTCGAAGATGTCCCGGTCACGCAAGCGGGCGATCTCATCGCATGGTCTCTCTCCTTCAGCCTTGTCGCGGCAATATGAATTGCAATTTGGAGTATCAAATGGGCAGATTGCAATCCGAAGGGCGTTGACGACCTCACGGGCGCGTGGGCGTGATATGTAGGAAGCGACTACGAATTCTCGTTGTCTGGAAGCCTCCTGCAGGCGAGAGAGCGCATCAATATAATTCTTGCGAACGTCAGGGTCGGCAATGTTATCTGCTTCGGAGATACGCCATTGCGTCAGAGACCCATCTAGAAGGCCAATGGCAGGAACATTTTCAGGCAGCCGTTCTGCCATATCTGCAAGCGCACTGACCTCAGCAGTGTCACGCCGGGCAGCAATTACAGATGAGCCAATTACATGTTCGCGACCAGGGCGACGGCGTCCACCGAGGACCAAATCCTCCTGCTTGTAGTACGTGTGAGCCTGGCTTTCGATCACGGCGTCCGATGATTGCCCGTAGCGGATGTACACACGACCAATGTTTATCAGGTAGGCGTCGAATGGCGAGTCCCTGTCAATTTCAATCTGGGAACCGTCCACTGCCAGCACGATGTAGTCGCGCGGCGGGGCAGGGGGAGTATGGCTAATTGTGAATGGTTCAGTCACTCCGGGAACCAGCCATGAGTAAACGCTTCGTTGGGATTCGAGTTTGTCTGTCAGCCGGCCAAAGGCGTCCGGCTCGGAGTAGGTAGCGACAGCTTGCAGAGCACGGTCGAGACGGCGGCTGAACTCGCCCTTTTGGTCATCAAGGTACTCGGCCAATTCGCCGACTTGCCGTGAGAGTTGTAGACGATCAATAGGCATAACGCACCTAGGCGAGAACCCGGTCATCTCCAATGCGGCGAGTCAGGCGTCGGGCGTCCATGCTTTGTAGTAATGGTAGTACGTATTTTCGGCTGCTATTCAGTAAATCGCGCGTCTCGGAGACAGTAATTTTCCCGTTGATTTGAATGTACTCAAGGACCTGCGCGGTGATGTTTTGGTAGACCTCGCCATCGTACACAATTCCCTCTCCGACAGGCACTACCTCCCCCTCATCTGTCAAGAAACCCAATAGCTCAGGGTCGATTACCACCCCTGTTGGTGGATTGTTACCTTTTTCACGGAGTTGGGCCAAAAAAGCGTCCTTAAGGGCCATTTGAGAGGGGTTTAAGGCCGGTTTATGGCCCTTTAAGCGCACTGTTGCACCCTCATCGACCAGCACCTCCTGGGCCTGCATGAGGGTCAGGATTTCGGGGAAATTCTCGGGCTGGGCGCGGAGTCGGCTGCGGAGTTCTTCCCGTGAGGCACCACGTCGAAGAGGGAATGACTTATGGTACGCGGACAGCTGATCGTTGGCGGCAGACGCGAGGGTGTTCCATCCGTCCTGTGAAAAAAATAACAAAGTAGCCCCGGCGCCGACACGAATGATCTGTCCATCATCCGTAAGCCGACGGACGTATTCTCCGGTGTCCTGCTCCGAGAGGGCGGCACGGCGCGCAAGTTCCGGGATGGTCAGGGGGCCGCCGGAGTCCAGGGTTCGCAGTATGACCTCCGAGGGATCCGGCGTGCTGAGGGCCTCCAGGCGCGTGATGAGGTTGGGGTCGTTGCGCTTGTGGCGTCGAGCGTCCGTTTCGATGATTTCGCCACCGCCCAGCGTGCCGACGTTGGAGCGAACGATGAAGGAGTCACCCTTGATGAGCGGCAGGGGAGTTTCAAGAACGAGCTGGACCCATCCGGAGTCGCCGGACGTTAGGCGGTTGGAATCGAGGAGCCGAACGCGAGCAAGGGATTCGGCGGCGAGCCAGTGAACGGTGACCTGCATGTTATGGCGGAGAGGGCCGGGGGCATTGGCGGCCATGCGGATGTAGCCGTCAGCGGCACCCGTGGTCTTGAGCCATCCCCGGGTGGTGAGAACCTGCCCTCGGGATACCTCGTCAACATCAACGCCGGTGAGGTTGACGGCGGTGCGCGAGCCGCGTTCCACGCTCGTCTCGGCCTGTTTGTGGGACTGTAAGCCACGCACACGCACATTGCGGCGACCGGGGACGATCTCAAGCTCCGAGCCGACGGAGATGGAGCCGTCGATGAGCGTGCCCGTGACAACGGTTCCGAAACCGGAGATGGCGAATGCACGGTCGATTGGCAGGCGGGGCCGCCCCCGGTCGGGGCGCTGCGGGGTCTCCTGCAGCTGGGAGTCCAAGAGTTCAATGAGGTCCTGGAGGCCGTCGCTGGTTTGAGATGAGACGGCAACGACGGGAGCGCCCGCGAGAGTCGTTGACGAGAGGGTCTCAGCAACTTCCTCCCGGACAAGCTCAAGGAAATCCGGCTCGACGAGATCGGATTTCGTGATGACGGCGATGCCGCGCTCAACACGCAAGAGGTCGAGGATGTCCAGGTGTTCACGCGTCTGGGGCATGACGCCCTCATCGGCGGCGATTACGAGCAGGGCAAGGTCGATGCCACCGACGCCGGCGAGCATGTTCTTGATGAATCGCTCATGGCCGGGGACATCAACGATGCCGATCTCCTCGCCGGAGGGCAGGCGGAGCCACGCGAACCCGAGATCGATTGTCATGCCGCGCTCCTTTTCCTCACGGAGGCGGTCGGGATCGATGCTGGTCAGCGCGTGGATAAGGGTGGATTTGCCGTGGTCGACGTGTCCGGCTGTACCGATGACGTGCATGTGCTTTCCTGCTGCGTTGGGGCGTGTGCACGCAGTATAGGCGGGCAGGTCGATGTTTGGCACGGGGGAGGTGGCAGTAGGCCACGGGATGGATTCCGGCCTTCGCCGGAATGACGGAAAGGTGGGTGGTGGTGGAAGCTGGGTCTGCGATTGCGCTTGGAATGATTGCATTTTGAACAGGTTGTTGTCGCATAAGTACTCTTGTGCTAGTCTCTGATTCAGCCTTGCAGTAAGGCGTACGCATGGTGGGCGGTGGGAAAGCGCAAGAGTGCCAAAACAGAAGGGAAGGGAAAACCTTTGGCCGCTAAGAAACCGAATCGTTATAAGACTGAGGCTTACCTTAGGGCTCGTGCAGAAGCTCAGGCGCGCAGCAAAGGGCTTTGCCAAACGTGTGGGCAACGGCCGGGTCTCGAAGCTCATCACTATCGCTATCCATTGGTGGGAACGGAGGTATCGAATGACCTAACGTGGCTGTGTTCGGTTTGTCATTCTGTCGTGACTGCAATCAGGCGGTTTGAGGGCGACATTTGGCAATTTAAACAAGTCTTCGAGGAGGCAATTGACCAATGCTTTACGATGTCCGAATCGAGGGTGAAACGGCTCTCATCCAGCGCTCCAGTGACGGGCTCATACCCGGCAACGCCGTTAAGAAACAGATTGAAGCCATCACCGACAAGCCTGGCAAACGAACAGAATCAGACGAGGCTCGACTCAGGCAACTCGAAACTATTATCAGTCTCTGGCGTGAAGGGGATACGATCCAAGTCCCGCCCCAAGCCATCAGAGCTTGCCTAGAGCGGGCGGCGAAGAAGAGCAGAGAAGGCCCGGCTGTACGCGAAGGATTACTCGTTCTTGAGACGACTTTCACCTACGACGTTGAGCGCTACGGTGATTCCGTCGAGCAGCTGATGGATAGCACGCAATTCCAGAGTGTCGTTGTAGTGCAACGTAACAAAATCGTGCGGACCAGGGCGAAGTTTGATCCGCCCTGGAGCGTGGATATTGTCCTTGATTGTGACGAAGAATTGGTTGACCAAGAAAGACTGCTCAGTTGGTTTGATATTGCTGGGCGTCGAATTGGGCTCGGTGATTGGCGTCCTGAAAAGAGTGGGACATACGGTAGGTTTATAACTGCACATATCAGGGAGCGCTAAGCGCTTTCATCGTGGAAGGGCCTGGTCGTGCGAGGCGAGGTGCGGCAATGCATGGTATGGCTGGACCAGGTTTGGCTGGGCAAGTCCCGGCTTGGCGAGGAACCATCGTGGCATGGCAAGGTAGGGCGGGGTACTGCAGGGCTTGGTAGGGCAAGGCGTGGTGCGGCAGGGCAAGGATAGATTCTTCGCTACGCTCAGGATTACAGGCGGGCAGCTCGGAATGACATGGGAGACGGCGCTGCGCGCCGTACTGGATTCCCGCGAAAGCGGGAATGACGGATGGGCGAGCAATTACGATTTTAGATTCTTCGACTCCGCTGCGCTCCACTCAGAATGACAATTAGGCGGCCCTCCGCAGAGATCCGCCTCCGATGCTGGCGACCGCCCTGTACCCAACGCGAAGCAACCAAACGTCAATCGCATCCGGGCGCTTCGCCCGCAAAGTATCTGATGCGGCAAGCTCACTTTCGGCGACAGCCCAGCGCCCGCTGTCCACGTCCACCGCAACGTACTCCCCGTCGTGCTCGTCCTCTACCTGCGCCTTGATGTCACGCTCGTAGATCTCATCGCCCAGGCGGGCGATTTCTTCGCGGGGCCTGCGTTGGTGGGCCTGTGTCTGCGTCATGCGCGCTCCCTTTCGTGGGTGTTCTTCCACTAAGCACATTCTACCCCGTTGGGGGTGAGTGAAGACTTGCCTTTCGACAGGCTCAGGGTGAACGGAAGGGTGGCGTTTAGGGTGAACGGGGAGGTAGGGTCAGGGCGGAGAGAGTGAGGTTGGGTGTGCTGCAATGTCCGGGGCGCCGGCCAGGATCGCCCGGTCCGACGTGGCCAGCGGGACCCCAAGTGTCCTGGCGAGTACGACAAATTCTGCGTCGTAAGCACTTAGCCCGCACTCCAGGGCAGTATCTATCACCCGGGAGCGGCTGACGCTGATGATGCGGCCTCCCAGCACTAACGACGCATCATCGCACATGGCCTTGGCCTGATCAGGAGTCAAATCGCCCCTCCGCACAAAGCCGAGCAGGACGTTGCGCAACTCACTGACTAGGATGCCGGGCGCCGCCCATTCGGCGTCCTGTTCCAGCAGTGCCGTTGAATCAACCGCGTTCTCCCCATCCACCACAAGACTTGCCATGACGTTTGTATCAACGACAATCATGGGCGGCCCGCGTTCCTCATCTCGCGCAGGTTGTTCTCACTTAAGTCGATATGGCCAATGCCTTCGCGCCTGAGGCGTATTCTCTCCAGAAGCGCCTGTATATCCACCGGCTCGCTGTGAACCGATGCGGCCAGCCTTGAGAGTATCTCTCCGTTCAGGCTTCGATGGTTGCGGTTCGCAGCCGCCCGGAGTTCCCTGTGGATGTCTTCCGGAATGCCTCGCAGCGCCAGATCAGGCATATGAACCTCTCTCCTAAGCGTAATACCATAATGATAGCACAACGATGTCATAACGAGGTAAGGTTCGCCCTTCGACAGGCTCAGGGTGAACGGGGTGAGAGTCCCGATGGATTCCTGCTTTCGCAGGAATGAGGGGAGGGCTGGTTAGGCGTTTTGCATGATGCGGACGAAGACTTCATTGGAGAGGAGGCGGCCGCGTGGGGTTAGGCGGAGGATACTATCGCTTGGTTCGTCGAGGTGGCTATTGATTCGTTCGAGGAGGCCGTCGGCGATGGATTCTTCGAGGGCGGGGCCGAATAGTTCGGTAGGTGTAGAACCGAATCGTTCGCGGTAGTCCTCTTCTGCAACTCCACGATTGAGTCTGAGGCCAAGCACCAGCGTCTCGGCGCGGCGCATGGAGTCGGTGTAGGGGTCGATTGAGTCGATGGGGGCGATGTCGTTGAGGGCGATGTTGTTGAGGGCATCCTCGGCGCTTACTGGGCCATCGATGGGTGGTAGCAGCGGTGGCTCTGTGATCGGTTTCTTCGCCAGTTCGGCCATGTGCTCGATGTAGGCACGGGGTTGGCGCATGACGGAGAATCGCGTGCCAAAGAGGTGGGAATGCGCGCCGGGGCCGAATCCGATGAACGAATTGTTGAACCAGTACGCGAGATTGTGGCGACACTCGCGTCCCGGCTGTGCCCAGTTGGAGATTTCGTACTGCTCCAGTCCCGCTTCGGCCATGCGCTGCTCGGCCATCTCGTACATGTCCGCAGCGAGATCGGGGTCGGGAGAGGGCAAGCGGCCGGACTCAACCCAACCGTGGAAGGGCGTTGATTCTTCGACGGTCAGGGCATAGAGGGAAAGGTGTTCAGGTTCCAGGGTCAAGGCACCCGTTAGGCTCGACTCCCAGGTTTTCAGGGTCTGGCGGGGCAGGCCGTACATGAGGTCGAGATTGACGTTGTCCGTGCCGCCAGCGCGCAGGGCGTTCATGGCATGTTCCGTGCCGCCAACGTTGTGGAGTCGCCCGAGCATCTGCAGTTCCGTGTTGTCGAAGCTCTGGGCGCCCATGCTGAACCGATTGACGCCGAGGGACATGACGTCACGGACGAAATCGCGCGTGACGCTTTCAGGGTTGACTTCCATGGAGATTTCGGCGCTTCTGAGGCGAGGGATGGAGCTGCCGATGGCGGCGAGTATGTCTTCGACCTGTTCAGGTGTCAGCAGGGACGGGGTGCCGCCGCCGAAGAAGATGGTCTCACCTGAGGCCCAGATATCGTTCTGCCTCAGCGCTTCGCCCCATCGGCGGATCTCCGTGGCCAGGGCGGTGACGTAGTCGGGGATGAGTTTTTCGATGCCTGCGTAGGTATTGAAGTCGCAGTAGAAGCACTTGAAACGGCAGAAGGGGATATGGACGTAGAGGGCGAGGGGGAGAGTTTGGGGTTGGGCGGTCATACCATTGGGGCGACGCGGTTGCGGGCGGTGACGATGGCGTGGAGTTTGGCCTCGGCAATGGCGGCAGAGGAAACGGGGTTGTCCGCGAAGGTGGCAAAGCCGCAGTCCGGGGTGAGGAGGACGCGGTGGGCGCCAAAGACGTCGATGGCGCGGCGGATGCGAGCATCGAGCAGGTCGGCGTCCTCAACAACGGGCGACTTGGGATTGACGATGCCGACGCCGATGCGCTTGTCATCAGGGAGATTGGCGAGAACGTCGATCTCTCCGGCGCGTTCTGTGCTTAGCTCAAGGAACAGCGTGCCGACATCAACGGCTGAGAGCAGATCAATGAGAGGGGCGTAGTCGCCGCTGAGGGCGGCGCTCTCGTCCGAGGTCCAGTTGCCACGGCAGACGTGCATGGCGAGGCGTTCACGGGGGAGGCCGCGCGTCACCTGCTGCAGCAACTCCTGCGCGAAACCAAGCTCGGTGGCCGTGTCGTACCGCTCGCTGAGCGCGCCACACATGAAGCTGCGGCGGGCACGAGACGAGCCGTGAACAACCTCAGTCAGCACGGGCTCATCGAATTGAACGATGGACGCGCCGGCGGTGAGCAAGTGATGGGTCTCCTCGCGCAGGACTCGCACAACGTCTTCCGCCAACTCTTCGCGGGTGGTGTAAGGGCTCTCACGGAGGCAGTCGAGCCACATGGTGCGCGTGAGCAGATAGGGGCCGGGGAGGGCGACCTTGACCGGTAGGTCATTGGCCAATTCCTTGGCGAATTCGAACTCATGGACTGCCAGCGCGGCGCTGCGTCCGAGGCGGCCGTAGACGACAGGGTGGCGGACGCTGGAGGCGGGTACGTCGAGGGCGGCGAGTTCCCGCTCGAACTCCTCGGAGTCGTCCACCATGGCGGCGAGGTCCGTGAGCGGAATGAGCTGGGAGTTGTCCAGGAGGCCACCAACGAAGCTGACGTAGTTGTCGCGGCGCTGCTCGCCGTCCGTGAGGACGCCGACGCCTGCACGCAATTGAGCCTGGGCGCTTAGGCGGACGGCATCGTTTGCCGTCTCAGCGAAATCCTCATCACTCATGCGGCCTTCCACATGGTCGTGGATTGCCCGGAGCATCCACGCGGGGCGCGGCCAACTGCCGATGCCCATGACAGAGACGGGGGCGATGGCGGGTGCAGGCGAAGGTTCGGGTAGGGACGCGGGAATTGAAACTTCGACGGCGGAACGGAGGGCGGTTTGTTGGGGAGCAGCTTCCGCATGACCGTTGGCTCGATTCGCGAGCGGGCCCTTGCTGACAAGGAAGCTCCATTGGTCACTCGCTTTGGTCCACGAAACGAGTTCGTTGCCGGTCATGCGGCTCCATGCTGGCAGTTCCACCTCGACGGTCGGCTCGGTGGACAGGATCTCGAGTAGGCTGCCCGGAGGCAGTGGATCGATGGCACGGCGGATGAGCAGCAAGAGGCCGCCGCCGCAATCGAGGCTTCCGCCATCGAGCGTGGTGTCCGGCGTATGCGTGTGCTGAGCGGCTGCGTCCATGATCGTTACCTTGATAGGCACGTCCGGAGAAAAGCTTTCTCCTAATAGGAGATGACGGGCACGCCTTCAGAGATGAACTCGATGAGAGTTGCGCCTCCGACGACAGCCGCGCCGTCAATGAGCTTGGCGGGGTCGAGGCCGCGTTTGTTGAAGCAGGGGGCGCAGACGAGGATTCGGCCGCCGCCCTCCACAAAGTTGCCCATCAACTGCGAGAGGGGAGCGAACCCCTCCTCATTGATGTCGTCCGCGTAGCCCGCTTGTGAGACACGGACGCCCTCCGTGCTGAGAAAGACGACGGTCTCTTTTTCGGAGCCGAGCGCGGCATTGGCGAGAACGAACGCGACCGTTGTTCGGTCGGGATCATCGGCGGCGTGAGTGAGGCTGATACAGACCCTGTCCGACATGTGTTGAATTCCTCCCGTGGCGGTTTGTCCGCCTGCTATTTCTGTTCGATCCAGTACTCGGGGTGTTCGGCGTGGCGGAGCTGGCGGCTGGTGACGCGGCACCAGGCGGGGATTTCAAGTGGGGCGGCAATGTCACGCGTGATGAGGCGGAAGAGTTGGCCGGATTGGAGGGGGCGGAATCGGAGTTTGAGTTGTATGAGGACTTCGCCGCAGCCCATGTGGCCGGCGTCCCATTCCACTGCAAAGGTTGGGGTAGCGGACTTTGCGGCATCCGTGGTCGTGTCCTGCATGGCTGAATTGATTTCCCGCCGTGGTTATTCGCTTTGCTTATAGCGTCCATAAGCATATCGCATACGGGAAAGCGTTTCAAAGGTAGGCGGTGCCTACAGCCATGGTTCGCGATCAGGATTGAATGGCCCACGGAGTTGATTGACCGCGTTCCGGCTGAGGGGTGTGTTGAGTCTTTAGATTCCTCGACTGCGCTCGGAATGACAGGGAGATGTAGGGGCGGTTGGTTGTAGGATGCGGGTATGAGCGGCATCGGGCGGAGCGATCAGGTTGCCATCCTGGTGGGGTGGGCGATGGTGGATGCGCTTTTGGAGCGGATTGCTTCGGCAAATTCACGTGTTCGGCTGTTGAATCGGGAGATTGCGCCGCTGCCTGCGCCGACAGAGTTGTGGCCGCCGTTTCCCGAGCCGTTGCTACCTCTAGTACCCGAAGCGGAAGTGCTGTTGACACTGCGGCTGCCGCCCGGCGTGCCGGAGTCGACGCCGAACCTGAGGTGGATTCATTCGCAAGCGGCGGGGATCGACTACATCGACCGCGCGCCGGGGCTGCTGGACGCAAGAGTTGTGATTACGAGCTCGTCCGGGGTTCATGCGAGACCGCTGAGCGAGACGGTGATGGGGGCGATGATCGCGCTGGCGAAGGGGTTTCCTCAGGCTGTGCGACGGCAGGGCAGGCATGAGTGGTTGCGCTATATGCCGGAGGATATAGAAGGAAAGGTTGTCTGCGTCATTGGCGCGGGCAAGATTGGAACGGCGATCGCGGAGCGGTGCCGGGCGATGGGGATGCGGGTTATCGGCGTGCGGCGGGGTCGTCCTGAGGACGGCGCGGACGCGGGGCCGTTTGAACGACTTGTTGGGCGTGACGGACTGGCGGAGACGCTTGCGGCGAGTGATTACGTAGTGCTGTGCGCGCCGCGGACGCCGGAGACGGTGGGCATGATCGGCGTTAAGGAATTCGCGGCGATGAAGGAGGGGGCGCGTTTCATCAACGTGGCGCGGGGTGACCTTGTGGATGAGGAAGCGTTGATCGCAGCGTTGGAGTCGGGGCGTGTTGGCGGGGCGTTTTTGGACGTGTTCGCGACTGAGCCCCTGCCGGATGAGAGTCCGCTTTGGGACATGGAGAACGTGCTGATCACCGGGCATTCGGGGGCGGGGTCGGCGGACCGGGATGAGCGGGTTGTGGATATCTTTTTGGAGAACCTAGGGCGGTATCTGGGCGGGCAGCCACTCGTGAATGTGTATGACCATGAGCGGGGGTATTAGGGGTTCACCGTGAGCCTGTCGAAGGGTGAGCGGATAGGCGGCGCTGGTGCGCCGCACTGGATTCCCGTATCAAGCACGGGAATGACGGGGGCAGTGGGAATGCGGGGACGAATGGAGCGGCGTATTTGCTACACTATGGCGCGGCTCATGTAATGGATGTGAGCAGATAGCGACAGAGCATTTCAAACAACGATGACAATGGCACTGACAAAGCAGGATGGACGATGACCAACGAGGATGTTTTCTCGGCGCGGCGAACGCTGGATACCAACTCCGGGCCGGTAGCGTATTACGACGTCAATTCGCTGGAGGAGCAGGGCGTCGGGCAGGTGTCACGGCTGCCGTTCTCTATCAAGGTGATGTTGGAGAGCCTGCTGCGGAACGTGAACGGGTACGACGTGCTTGAGGAGGACGTGCGCGCACTGGCGGGTTGGCAGGCGGAGCCGGGAGAGATCACGGTGCCGCTCAAGCTGGCTCGTGTGATTCTGCAGGATTTTACGGGTGTGCCGGCTGTCGTTGATTTGGCAGCTCTGCGGAGCGCGATGGCGCGGGCGGGGGCCGACCCGTCTGTCATCAATCCCGTTGTGCCGGTTGATCTTGTTATCGATCACTCAGTGCAGGTTGATTTCTTCGGGACTGCGTATGCGCTGTCCGGGAACGTCGAGAAGGAGTATGAGCGCAACGGGGAGCGGTACAAGCTGCTCAAGTGGGCGCAGGGGTCGATTGATAATTTCCGCGTTGTCCCGCCGGGCGCGGGCATCGTCCACCAGGTGAACCTTGAATACCTGGGCAGCGTGGTGATGACCAAGGAGGAGGACGGGGAGCGCGTGGCGTTTCCGGACTCGCTGGTGGGGACGGACTCCCACACCACGATGATCAATGGCCTTGGCGTACTGGGCTGGGGCGTCGGAGGCATCGAGGCGGAGGCCGTGATGCTCGACCAGCCGTATTATATGCTTGCGCCGCGCGTTGTTGGGTTCAAGCTGTCCGGCAGCTTGCCGGAGGGCGCGACGGCAACAGACCTCGTGCTGACCGTGACGGAGATGCTGCGGGCGCACGGGGTGGTCGGGGACTTTGTTGAGTTCTATGGCTCAGGTCTGACAGGGCTGCCCGTGGCTGACCGCGCGACAATTGCGAATATGTCGCCAGAATACGGCGCGACGATGGGGTATTTCCCCATCGACGACGAGACGCTGGCGTATCTGAGGCTTTCAGGCAGGAGCCCGGAGCTTATCGACCTGGTTGAGAAATATGCCAAGGCGCAGGGGCTGTTCAGGACGGACGACACGCCCGATCCGATGTATTCCGATACGCTGGAGCTTGATTTGAGCACCATCGTGCCGTCGTTGGCCGGGCCAAAGCGCCCGCAGGATCGCGTTGAGCTTGGGAGTGTGAAGTCGAGTTTCCAGGAGCACCTGACGCTGTCTCCGGCAGAGCGGGGTTTCGGGCTGAGCGGGGAGGAGGCTGAGAAGACCGCCGTTGTCGGGCACGGCGTGGAGGCGTTCCAGCTTCAGCACGGCTCCGTCGTCATTGCGGCTATCACGTCCTGCACGAATACATCCAACCCGTCGGTGATGATCGGGGCGGGGTTGTTGGCCAAGAACGCGGTGACAGCAGGAATCACAACGAAACCGTGGGTCAAGACGTCGATGGCGCCGGGATCAAAGGTTGTCACGGACTATCTTGAGGCGGCGGGGCTCGTACCGTTCCTGGAAGCGCAGAAGTTCCACACGGTGGGTTTCGGCTGCACGACGTGCATCGGCAACTCGGGGCCGCTGCCGGAAGACATTGCGAATGCTATTGAGGACAGCGATCTCGTTGCAGCCGCCGTCCTATCCGGCAATCGGAACTTCGAGGGCAGAGTGAATCCGCACGTCAAGGCTAACTATCTTGCGTCGCCGATGCTGGTTGTGGCGTATGCGCTGGCAGGGAGGATGGACATCGATTTCACGTCGGAGTCTCTGGGAACAGACCCGAATGGACGCGACGTGTTCCTGCGCGACATTTGGCCGTCGCAGCACGATATTCAGCAGGCCATCTCCAACAACGTCAGCCCGGAGATGTTTGAGCAGCAGTACGGGGCGATCTTCGACGGCGACGATCAATGGCGGGAGCTGGAAGCTCCAAGCGGCGAACTGTACGAGTGGGAACTGGACTCGACGTACCTGCAAGAGCCACCGTTCTTCAAGGATTTCCCGCTCGATCCGCCGCCGCTGCCCGTCATTGAGGATGCGCGAGTGTTGGCAGTCCTTGGCGATTCACTAACGACGGATCATATTTCGCCTGCGGGGAATATCGCCGCGCGCAGTCCGGCTGGACAGTTTTTGCAAGGGCGGGACGTGTTGCAGGCGGACTTCAACTCATATGGCTCGCGTCGCGGAAACCATGAAATCCTGATGCGCGGCACGTTCGCGAATATCCGCATCAAGAACCAGATGCTGGACGGCGTGGAGGGCGGGTTCACTTTGAAGCTGCCCGAGGAAGAGCAGATGCCCATCTATGACGCGGCCATGCGCTATCAGCAGGAGGGTGTGCCGACGGTCATCTTCGGCGGCAAGGAGTACGGTTCCGGGTCAAGTCGTGACTGGGCGGCGAAAGGGCCGTACCTGCTTGGTGTTAGGGCGGCGATTGCGGAGTCGTTTGAGCGGATTCACCGTTCAAACCTTGTGGGGATGGGCGTGCTGCCTCTTCAATTCCACGAGGGTGAGAACGCTGCGACCTACGGCATCACGGGTCGGGAAACAGTGACGATCGGCAGCCTTGATGACGGCATCGAGCCGGGTCAGGACATCAAGGTTACCGTGCGGCGCGAGGACGGGTCAGAGACCACGTTCGCGGCGACGGTGCGAATCGATACGCAGGTGGAAGCGGATTACTACCGGAACGGCGGGATCCTTCACAGCGTCCTGCGGAAGCTGCTGAACGAGGTGAAGAACTAGCGGCCGCGACCTTCGAGTCTTGAATGCGAAGAGGCGGGGCAAGCGCCCCGCCTCTCTTGTATTCGGTATCGCTTGCTGCTATTCGTACTTCGAGAAGACGACGCAGGCGTTTTGGCCGCCGAAGCCGAAGCTGTTGGAGAGGGCGACGCGAACGTCTGCGTCTCGCGCCTCGTTGGGGACGTAGTCAAGGTCGCAGGCAGGGTCGGGACTGCTCAGGTTGATGGTCGGATGGAGCGTTCCCGTCTGGATGGACTTGACGACGGCGATGGCCTCCACACCACCGGCGGCGCCGAGGGCGTGTCCAATCATGGACTTGGTTGAGCTGACCGGGATCTGGTAGGCGCGGTCGCCGAAAACGGCCTTGATGGCCGTTGTCTCCGCGGCGTCGCCCAAGGGTGTGGACGTGCCATGTGCGTTGATGTAGCTGACCTCTGAGTGATCGATGCCGGCGTTGTCGAGGGCCCATCGCATGGTGCGTGCCGCTCCCGCGCCGTCATCGCGCGGCTGCACGAAATCGAAGGCGTCATTGGACGCTCCGTATCCCGCGACCTCCGCGTAGATGGTCGCGCCGCGCTCCTGCGCGTGTGAGAGGGACTCCAGCACGAGGATGCCTGCTGCCTCCGTTGGCACGAAACCGTCGCGGTCCGTGTCGAAGGGTCGGGATGCGCCGTGCGGGTCGTCCTTGCGCTGTGAGAGGGCCCGCATGGCGCAGAACGCGGCAAGGCCCTGGGCGCAGATTGAGGACTCAGAGCCGCCGGAGATGATGACGTCCGCACGTCCGGCGCGGATCATGTCCGCGGCATCGCCAATGGCCTGTGTTCCTGCGGCGCACGCGGTGATGACGGTGTTGTTGTAGCCGACAAGGCCGAGCGCCATGGCGACGTTTGCGGCAGCCATGTTTGGGAGCATCTTGGACATATAGATGGGGCTGACCTTGCTCCACCCACGCTCATAGAAGATCTTGCTCTGCTCCTCCGTGTCCGGATAACTGCCGATGCCGTTGCCGAGGAGGACCCCGATTCGCTCCACGTCTGCGGTTTCAAGGTCGATACCGGCGTCATCGATGGCCTGGCGTGATGCCGCGACCGCGAGTTGGGAGAAGCGGGCGAGTCGCCGTACCTGCTTGGCGGGCATGTACTCGCTGGCGTCGAAATCGCGCACTTCTCCTGCGACGACGCAAGGGAACTCGGATGCGTCAAAGCTCTCAATGTATTCGATTCCGCTGCGGCCCTCGACAAGTCCGTTCCAGTACTCATCAATCGAGTTGCCGAGCGGGGTCAAGGCGCCCATGCCGGTGACGACCACTCGCTGATCCGCGGTTCGATCCTGCGCTGCCATTCCTGTTACTCCTTCCTCCGTCTCCGACCGTGGGTTTGTCGGCTCTCAGTAGGCGGATTCGTCCGGCGTGACGCCGAGCACATGCTCCCGCGCCTCCGCCACGACGAACAGCGACCCCGTGACGAGAATGAGCGCGGAGGGGCCACCCTCCAATTTCGCCCGTTCAATGGCCGCCGCGACTGTGTTCTCAGGCCGCACGGGGACTCCCGCCTCCCATAGTGTATCTGCTATGTCATCCGGGGACATGGAGCGCGGGCTGCGGGAACTTGTCGCGAACGCGCCTGTGGCTATTGTTCCGATCTCGCGGGCGATGCCGCTTACGTCCTTGTCCGATGCCGCGCCGAGCACCAATTGCACCTCGCGCCCCGGAAACGTTTCCCGTATTGTTTCAGCCAGTCGGGTTGCAGAGTAAGGGTTATGCGCTCCATCCGCCACGATCAGGGGAGACTCACTGAGAATCTCCATGCGGCCGGGCCATGTGACACCGCTGAATCCGGTGTAGATGTCATCGTACGGAACGGGGTAGTGGAGATCGCGTACGTGTTCCAGCATGGCCATAGCGAGGGAGGCGTTTTCAAGCTGGTGCTCGCCGAGCAGGCTTGTTCGGAGCTGGTGCTCGATGGGACGGTCACCGATCTGTCCCCACATTGCGAAATCCTGGCCGGACAACGTGGCCTTTTCGGGTCGCCAGAAGACATCGCGGCGGAGCAGAGTCAATGGCGCGCCAAGCTCATCGCTGCGGCTGATGATGACATCTGCGGCGTCGGATTCCTGCGGGGCAGAGACAACAGGCACGCCGGGCTTGATGATGCCCGCCTTTTCAGTTGCGATTTCACGGATCGTCGAGCCGAGGAACGCCTCGTGGTCGAGGCTGACGGACGTGATGCCGGTGACAGCGGGTTCGACGACATTTGTGGAGTCAAGGCGACCGCCAAGTCCTACTTCAATGACCTGCATCTCGACGTTCTGCGCTCGAAAGGCAACGAACGCCATTGCCGTCAGCGCCTCGAAGGTGGTGATTGTGCCGAATGAGCTGTCTGCGTTTACTGCCTCAACGGCAGGTCTGACAATGCTCGCCGCGTCGATGAAATCCTGCTCGGAGCAGGGGTAGCCGTTGACGGCGATCCGTTCGCGGATGGTGTGGAGATGGGGGGAGGTGAACAGGCCGGTGCGGTAGCCGGAGGTTGTGAGGGCGGCCGCGAGGAGGGCGCAGGTGCTGCCCTTGCCCTTCGTGCCCGCGACGTGGAGTGTGACGGGGCCGATATGCGGATTGTCCAATCGGCGCACGAGTTCATGGACGCGGTCGAGGTTCCAGCGGCGGGTTGCGATTGGCGCGGAGCTTTCGGTGTCCGTTTGGTCTGCGGGCGCGACGGGGCGCTCGAAATTGGTCATACCGAGGAGCCATGCGACGGCTTGGGAGTAGTTCATGGATTGAGTATAGGGCGCGCCGCCGCACAGATTCGCTCGGCTACAATAGGATGCGTACATGCTGATTTGGAGTTTTGCCTGCCATCATGACGTCTGAAGTGCCGCACTATCGAACCGGCCCGGAGCTGCGAGAGCTCTTTTTGAGCTTCTTTGAGTCCAAGGGGCACAGTCGCATGCCCTCGTCGTCGCTTGTGCCGCAGGATGACCCGACACTGTTGTTTACGACGGCGGGAATGGTGCAGTTCAAGCCGTATTTCCTAGGGCAGTCGGAGCCGCCGAATGTTCGTTTAACGACGGCGCAGAAGTCATTTCGGACGACGGATATCGGTGAAGTTGGGGATACGACACACCTGACGTTTTTCGAGATGCTGGGCAATTTCTCGTTTGGTGATTATTTCAAGCAGGGCGCCATTGAACATGCATGGGAACTCTGCACGGAACATCTTGGACTGAGCGCGGACCGGCTGTGGGCGACGGTTTACACAGACGACGATGAGGCGGCGGGGCTGTGGGAACAGACGGGTGTACCGGCGGAGCGGATTCGACGGTTCGGGGTGTCCGATAACTGGTGGGGGCCGGCGGGGAACAGCGGGCCGTGCGGGCCGTGTTCCGAGATTCACTATGATTTGACGCCTGACGTGCCGCTCGGCGAGTCCTGCGATGCGGACTGCGGCCCGAACTGCGAATGCGGCCGGTTTGTTGAGATCTGGAACCTCGTGTTCATGGAGTTTGACCAGGCTGAGGACGGCACGCGGACGCCGCTTGAGCAGAAGAACATCGACACCGGCATGGGGCTGGAACGGCTGGCGGCAATCATTCAACGCGCTGAGAATATCTATTCAACCGACCTGTTCCAGCCGCTCATCGCATCCGCCGCGTCAATTGCGGGCACTGAATATGGCAAGGATGCGGAGACTGATCGCGCGCTGCGGGTGATGGCGGAACATGCGCGGTCCGGAGCGTTCCTGATCATGGACGGCGTGACGCCGGGAAACGAGGGGCGTGGGTACGTGCTGCGGCGGATGCTACGGCGGGGGATTCGGTTCGCGCAGAGCCTGGGCGTGAATGAGCCGTTCCTGGGTCGGATCATCACGGAGGCGGTGGTTCCGCTGATGGCGCCTGCGTATCCGGCGCTCAATGACGCTCTCGACCATATTGTGCAGACGGTAACGCGCGAGGAGGAACAGTTCCAACGGACACTTTCAGTGGGAACGGCGCTTCTAGATGAGGTGATGGCGCGAATGGAGTCGGACGGCGAGTCCATTGTGCCGGGCGACGCGCTCTTCCGGCTGTATGACACCTACGGTTTCCCGGTGGAACTCGCTGAGGAGATTGCCCTTGACCGCCAGATGAGCGTTGACCGCGAGGGTTTTCAGGGTGAGATGGAGGCGCAGCGAGAGCGGGGCAGAGCGGCGACTTCATTCGGCGATGGCGCTGAGGGGTCGGAGGCGTATCGACTGCTGTCCAGCCTCTCAACATATTTCACTGGATATGAAGTTGCGCGGGATGAAAGCAATGTCACCGGCCTGATTGTGGGCGGGGGCGTGACTGAGTCATCCTCGCAGAATCAGCAGGTGGAGATTGTCACGGCGCGGACGCCGTTCTACGCGGAAGGCGGCGGGCAGGTGGGAGACGTTGGAGTTATCCGCGGGCCTACCGGACTTGCGCGGATTACGGACACGCAGCGACCGGTTGGAGAGCGGCCTGATTTTATTGTTCATATCGGTGTGGTGGAGGAAGGGACGATCAGCGTTGGGGACGCGGTGATGCTTGAGGTTGATCCCGCCGCGCGAGGGCAGGCGACACGACATCATACGGCGACTCACCTTCTCCACGCAGCGTTGCGCTCCACGTTGGGCGGGCACGTGCGGCAGGCGGGGTCGTATGTCTCGCCGAATCATTTGCGTTTCGACTTCTCGCATACGGCATCCTTGAATGAGCATGAGATTGCGGCGATCACGCATGCGGTCAACGCGAGGGTAATTCGAAACATCGTTGTGGAGTCGCAGGTGCAGCCGATCCACGATGCGCTGGCGTCCGGGGCGCTCGCGTTTTTTGGCGACCGGTATGGCAGTGAGGTGCGGACGGTTTCCATTGACGGTGAGGATGACGGCGCGCCGTTCAGTCATGAGCTGTGTGGCGGCACACACGTTCACGCGACGGGCGAAGTGGGGTTTATCTACGTTGTTGCCGAGAGTTCCATTGGCGCGGGGATGCGGCGCGTGGAGGCCGTGGCGGGGTCAAACGCCGACCAACTCCTGCGTGATCGCATGTCCGTGCTCGAGCGTCTGTCACGGCAGCTGACGGTGCCGGTGGAAGAGATTGAGACGCGGGTTGCGGACCAGATGGCGGAGTCGGAACGGCTTCGTCGGCGGGCTGAGGAACTTGAACGGGATCGGGCACGGTCGCAGATAGATTCGTTGTTACCGCAAGCAGTGCAGGTTGGGGAACCTCCCGTGACGCTGCTTGCCGCCCGTGTTGAAGATATTGTCAACGCAGACTTGTTGCGAGACGTGGCGGATCGTACGCGTGCTTCGCTGGGCTCAGGAATAGTTGTGCTTGGGGCGGACGTTGGCGGGAGACCGTCGCTGGTGTGCGCCATTAGCGCGGATATCGTTGAGCGGGGCGGCTCCTATGATGCGGGACGAATTGTGAAGGAGACGGCGGCAATCGTTGGTGGTGGTGGCGGCGGCCGCAAGGATTTTGCCAGCGCGGGCGGTCGCGACGCCTCCAAGCTGGACGAGGCCATTGCGGCGGTGCCAGCGATAGTGACGGGGTAGGATTTCGCCGGCCGGATTATTCAGAGTGGGCGAATGGGTTGAGTACCGGGACGCCAAGTTGCTGAAAGTCGCGGACGTTGCGCGTGACGACGGTCAGTGAATTCACGATGGCGGTGGCGGCGATAAGGGCGTCCGCCAATAACCTTTCAGGCTGACGATGCATCAGCCTTGCCCATACGCGAAAAGCGTCCGTGTTGGCGGGTAAGACTGTGAAATCCGTCAAGACGGACTCAAGCCACGCCTCTATTTCCCCAGCCCTGTCTCCATCCCGCTCTCGCAGGTTTTCAATCCCAGCCTGGACCTCTCCAATAGTCATAGCGGAGATGTATAGGCGCTCCATCGGGACACCTTCCGCCCACTCAAGCACTGCCGGATTTGCCTGGGCGCGGCGAAATTCCGATATGACGTTTGTGTCGAGCAGAAACACGGTGGCGGGCTAATCGAACGTGACCGGACGGGGCCGAAGGTGCGGGCGGCGAGTTGGAATGGGCAAATCAAAGCGAGGACCCGGAGCGAGGATCCAATCTTTCAGAGTTCGCGGCTTTTGCCGTGCCTTTGACTTGCCGCTTTCCTCCAGCTCCAGCCACTGCTGGTACGGAACGACCACCACAGCTTCAATACCGCGCTTTGTTACGATCTGCGGGCCGTTCTCGAGTGTGTCTTCCACCAGCGCACTAAAGCGAGCCTTTGCTTCCTGTAGTTGCCACTTGTTCGTTTGATCACCCTCGCTCATGCTGACCTCCGGGTATGGAGTTTTCTAGACTGACTAGTTATCAGACTAGTCAGTTAGGGGTGGGCTGTCAAGAGATAACCGTTCACCCTTCGACAGGCTCAGGGTGAACGGGGTAGTGCGGTGCAGGGCGATTAGGGGTAGGAGCAACTCAGTAGGTGATGGCGGTTGTGGAGCCGCCGTCGACGGCGATGGTCTGGCCAGTTATTGCGCCGCTGGCAGGGGATGCGAGCAGCATGGCAAGGCCGGCAATATCCTCGGGGTGGATCATTCTCCCAACAGGTATTGATGTTGCCATTCGCGCTTCTGCTTCTTCGAATGTGCCGCCGTTGCGCTCCATTTCCGCCTCGACACGGGGACGATTTCGTTCTGTGAGGACTGCTCCGGGATGGATGACGTTGACGGTGATGCCGTGTGGGCCCAACTCCGTAGCCATGTTCTTGCAGAGGGCGGCGAGGGCGGAATTGCGGACGCTCGCGCTGGCAGAACCGATCTGACGTGACGATGCACCGCCCACGCCGATGATTCTTCCGTAGCCGGATGACTTCATGTGGGGGACGACGGCCTGCGCGAGACGCAGGATGCCGAGCACCTTGACGTCGATGGCGTTGCCCAAAGAAGTCACGTCCAACTCAGACGGGCTGCCGGGGAGCGCGCCGACGACGTCGACTGCTGAGCTGATAACGGCGTCGATTCGACCGGTAGCGTCGAGCACGGATTGGACGGCAGACGCAACGGATTCGGCGTCAGTGACGTCCATCTCCGCGACACGGACATCCACGCCAGCGCGGGATGCAATTTCCGCTTTGATTTGCTCTAACCGTTCGCGTCCCCTCGCGGAAATCGTCACGTCCGCGCCTTCTTGCGCGAACTGCTCGGCGACAATCGAACCGATACCGCCGCTGCCTCCGGTGACGAGGATGCTACGGCCTTTGAGATCGAGTTCCACGCTGCTCAGTCTCGCTTGAGGTTGTCGAAGATGTTTTCGAGGTTGGCAGGGGGCGGGCCGTCGCCTTCAATGACCTCAAAGGTCACTTCGCGGACGACGTGCGCCGCTGCGTCGCATATGGCGATGCAGACATCGGCGACGGTTTCACGACTAATGGAACCGTGGATGTTGTCGCCTTGACCCAACTCAATGGACTTCGTGCCTCCCGCATCGTCTGAGAGGCCACCGGGGCGGACGATGGCGTAGGAGAGGCCACTGCCGCGCAGGTAGTTCTCGCCGAACATCTTCCAGCGGAGGACGTTCTTGAAGCGGGCGTTCAGGTCATGGTCGCCTTGCGTGACGCCAATGGAGGACACGAGGACGAATTGGCGGATGTGGCCGTGCTCCGCGGCGGCATTCACGAGTGTGTGGACGCCCTGGTAGTCGACCCTTTCGGGTTCCCCATCCGGGAACTTCGCGCCGACGGTTGAAATGACGTAGTGCGCTCCCTCCGCGGCCTCAAAGGCGGCGGCGTGATCAGCGATGTCACCGACGAAGATGCCGAGGTTGTCCGGCGTTCCGAAGATTTCCCTGAGCTTGCGCCCGTTCCTGACGAATGCGCGCACGTTTTCACCGCGATCAAGAAGTTTGCGTGTGACGTGCATACCGACGCCGGATGCGGCGCCCGCGACCATGTAGGTGTCTGGCATAATTCCCCCTTTCTTCGAGAGTAACGAGTTGGGGGGAGGTATGGCAATTGGCGGGACGCCCTTCGACAAGCTCAGGGTGAACGGGTGGGCTATCCTTGTGGCATGAGCGGACGAATCATTGCGCTGGACCTTGGCAAGGCCAGGAGCGGCATTGCCGTGTCCGATCCAACACAAACCATCGCCCAACCGCTTGATCTGCTGCCCGGGGCGGACACGCCGACGTTTGTTGAGCAGTTGGGGAGCGTTGTTGCCGAGTATGAGGCGGAGCGTGTCATCGTCGGTATCCCTCGGACGATGGATGGCCGTATGGGCGAGATGGCTCAATGGGCAGAGGGGATTCGTCGCGCGTGTGAACGCGAGTTGTCCGTGCCGGTTGAGGGCAGGGACGAGCGGTTGTCTACCGTGTCTGCCGAACGGGCGATGCGAGAGGCAGGGGGTGTTACAAGCCCGGCCGACTCCGTTGCAGCGGCCGTGGTTCTGCAGGCGTATTTGGATGAGCTGAGACTGCGGAGCAGGAAGTCATGACGTCACGCGTCGGAATCATCGGTTATCCGCTGGGGCACTCTATTTCTCCCGCGTTTCAGCAGGCGGCGTTCGACGAACTTGAAATCGATGCCCGGTACGAGACGTGGGCGACTCCGGTGGATGAACTGGCCGCGCGTGTGGAGTCGCTGCGGGCGGATGACGTGCTGGGCGCAAACGTGACGGTGCCGCACAAGCAGGCGGTCATGCCACTGCTGGACGAGATCCTGCCCGTCGCGGAGTCTATAGGCGCGGTGAACACGATCATCAATCGCGAGGGTTTTTTGATTGGAGCGAATACGGATGCGGGCGGTTTCACGCGGTCGCTGGAGCAGGAGGCGCGGTTTAGCGCGGCGCGAAAACGGGCGCTGATTGTGGGAGCAGGAGGCGCGGCGCGGGCCGTGGCGTTCGGCCTCGCGTGGGAGGGTGTTTCGGAGCTGGTGATTGTCAACCGGACACCGGAGAGGGCGGTGGAGTTGGCTGGGGACGTTTCCGAGGCGACTGCGGCTGACACGCGGGGCGGTGGTTTTGGGGACATATCAAGCAGTGACGGAATTGATCTAATCGTGAACTGCACGTCCATCGGCATGGCGGGGGGGCCGGATCCGAGTGGTGTTCCGCCAGTCGATGACTTGCTCAAGAGCGGGGTTCTCGTGTGCGACCTTGTCTATAACCCTCAACAAACACCGCTGCTAGTGCGGGCACGGGAACGCGGCGCGTTCGTGCTGGGCGGGATCGGGATGCTGGTGTACCAGGGGGCGGCGTCGTTCGAGTTCTGGACAGATCGCGAGCCGCCGGAGGACATCATGTACGCGGCGGCTTTGAAAGCACTGATGTAACCTGAATAGGTATCTAGTCCGCGGCGCACACAGGAGTTGCTGATACTCGATGGGACAATTTCGATTCTTGACAGCAGGGGAGTCGCACGGTCCGGGCCTGACTACGATTGTTGAGGGCGTGCCGGCGGGTATTGCACTGTCCGAGGACTACATCCGGCAGGACCTGGCGCGTCGACAACGTGGCTACGGACGCGGGGCGCGGCAGCAGATCGAGACGGATCGTGCCCGCATCTCGTCGGGTGTGCGGCACGGGTTGACGCTTGGTGGTCCCATCGCCATGTTTGTTGAGAATCGTGATTTCTCGACGGGCACAGGGCCGGACGGCGTTCCGTGGGTTGATGAGATGTCCATCGAGCCCTCAGATGTTCCCTTTGAGCCGATCACCAAACTGCGGCCGGGTCATGCCGACACGCCGGGGATCACCAAGTACTCGCACGATGACGCGCGGAATATCCTTGAGCGTTCCAGCGCGCGGGAGAGCGCGGCGCGCGTGGCGGCGGGGGCGGTGGCGCGGCGGTTCCTTAAAGAGATTGGCATGGAAGTACATAGCCATGTCGTTGGCATCGGGGGCGTGGTTGCCGCGCCGCAGGAGGCCATCGACTGGGTGCAATTGGAGGAGTCTCCGGTTCGGTGCGCGGATCCGGTGGCAACGGAGGCCATGATCGAGGCTATCGATGCGGCGCGGAACGACGGAGACAGCCTGGGCGGCGTGTTCGAGGTCATCGCTACCGGCGCGCCAATTGGCTTGGGCTCGCATATTCAATGGGACCGCAAACTGAGCACGCGGCTGGCCGCTGCAGTCATGAGCATCAACGCCGTCAAGGGCGTGGAGTTCGGGGCCGGGTTTGACCAGGCGGCGATGCGTGGGTCAACGGTTCATGACGTGGTGAAACCTATCGACGAGTGGGACAGGAATCCGGATGGGTCCTGGGTGCGCCCGTGGCCGCGACGCTCAAACAATTCCGGCGGACTTGAGGGCGGCATGACAACGGGGGAGCCGGTAGTTGTGCGGGCAATGGTCAAGCCCATTGCGACAATCATGAACGCGCTGGAGACGGTGGACCTGCGGACCGGAGAGAAGGTGGAGCGGGCGCACTATGAGCGCAGCGACATCACGTTTGTGCCGACGTGCGCGGTGATCGGAGAGGCGATGGTCTGCATTGCGCTGGCTGACGCCGTTCTGGAGAAGTTTGGCGGCGACCATCGCGATGAGACGGTGCGCAACGTGCGGGCATACATGGAGACGGCGGGGCCGAGCCACGCGCCCGTCTCAACGGTCTGAGGTTCTCGTGTGTCCGCGCCACGCCGCAATATCTATCTGATTGGATTTTCCTACACGGGAAAGTCCACCGTTGCGCGGCAGGTTTCCGTCAATCTGCATATCGATTTTGCGGACACAGACGAGCTCATCGAGTCCCGGGCCGGGAAAACAATTCCCGAGATCTTCGCCACTGAGGGGGAGTCCGTCTTCCGAGAACTGGAATCCGAGGTGCTGCGGGAGGTGTCGCGGTGGCCGAACATGGTTGTTGCGACGGGCGGCGGAATTGTCCTTGATCCAGAGAATCGTGAGGTTATGCAGCGAACGGGCGCGGTTATAAGCCTTGAGGCACAACCGTCGACGATTCTCGCTCGGATGCAGGCGGATGATGACGATGCGACGGAACGACCGCTTCTTGCATCCGGCGATCCGCTTGGTCGGATTGCGGCGTTGAAGTCGAGTCGGCAGGCGGTGTATGCCATTGCCGATTGGACGGTCAATACTGACCGCCTTTCGATGGACGAGGTTGCTGTGGAGGCGCAGCGAGGCGCGGAGGAAGGGTGGCGTCGTGTTGCGGAGGGGCAACTGTTGGAGCCGCACGCTGATGGTGGTGATTCCGATGTTGCGTTCACGGTGAGGACGGAGACCGCGGCGTATCCAATCGTTGTTGCGCCGGGCGCGCTGGAGACGCTGGGGAGTCGTTTGAGCGAGCTTGGGCTGTCGGGCAGGGCGTGCGTGGTCACGGACAGCGGCATACCGGGGGAGTGGCGAGAACTGGCTCTCGGCAGTCTGGCAGAGACCGGATTTGATCCGCTGCTGCTGGAGATTCCTGAAGGTGAGCCCTCCAAGAACCTGGCGCAGGCCGGCGAACTGTTCGCGGAACTGAGCGGCAACCGGATTGAGCGGCGAGATGTTGTCGTTGCGTTGGGCGGCGGCGTTGTGGGAGATCTAGCCGGTTATGTGGCGGCGACGTATTTGCGGGGCGTGGCATTCGTGCAGGCACCGACGACACTGCTGGGCATGGTTGACGCCTCAATCGGTGGAAAGGTGGCGATCGATCTGCCGTCGGGCAAGAACCTCGTTGGCGCGTTCTATCAACCGCGGCTTGTCCTTTCAGACACGAGGGCGCTGAACACACTGCCGCCCCGACATCTGACGGCGGGATGGGCTGAGGTGATCAAAACGGGCGCGATTTTCGACGAGGAGCTTTTTGAGCATCTGGAGACGAATGCAGAGGCGATTCTTGGTGGGGACGAGGCCATGCGGGCACACGCCGTACTACGATGCTCTGCGATCAAGGGTCGCGTGGTTTCACTGGATGAGCGTGAGATGACAGGTCTGCGGGCGCGGCTGAACCTCGGCCATACACTCGGGCACGCGGTTGAGAACGCGCTGGAGTACACGGGCATTCTGCACGGGGAGGCTGTCGCGATTGGGATGAGTTTCGCTGCGCATTTGGCCGAGAGGGTGGGGTCGATTACGGCTCAGGAACGACAGCGGCAGATCGATCTCTTGAAAGCCTATGGGCTACCGACGACTGCACCGGATGGGCTGGAATTGGCCGACATACAAGCCGCGCTGGCCGTGGACAAGAAGGTGGCCGCTGGGCGGACGCGGTGGATCCTTTGTGACGGCATCGGGCGGGGTCGGTTGAGGGATGATGTGCCGCCGGACGTGTCGGAAGAGGTGTTGAGGGAGTTTCTGGCGGGGGAACTGTAGCTGCGCTCCGGCTCCGGCTCGCGTTCCAACCATTGGCGGCGAATTGAGTTTTTGGATTCTTCGCTGCGCTCAGAATGACAGTGATGGTGGCCAGAATGACAACGGCCGCGATTTGCGTGTGGGGCTTGGCGTCACTATATTTGGCAACGGCGAGCAGGGCCGGGGGCCGGATGGCCGCGCAGGCCGCTACGGCGGCTTGGGAGGAAAGTCCGGGCTCCATGGGCAGGGTGCCGGGTAACGCCCGGGCGTTTCGCGGGTAGACCGCGGGGCGACGGATAGTGGCACAGAGACGATACCGCCGATGGCCTGACGATTCGTCGTTGGGCACAGGCAAGGGTGAAAACGGGCGGTAAGAGCGCCCGGCCGACCGTGGTGACGCGGCGGCGGCCAAACCCCACCTGGAGCAAGGCCAAATAGAAGGACGCGCGTCGAAAGACGAGCAGGGGATCGCCCACCCCGTCCTCGGGTAGGCTGCTTGAGCGTCGGCGTGAGCCGGCGCCCAGATGGATGGCCATCGACCGGTTGGCGGTGACGCCGGCCGGGGACAGAACCCGGCTTACAGGCCTCCAGGACCTGCTCGCCATTCTTACGCATTCATGGCAAAACGCCGAAGGGGCGGCTCATACGCCGCCCCTTAAGTGCGCAGTTCTGCTTTGGGTGATTTACAGACCGAGCAGTTCCTCGTACTCGTCCTTTTTGAAGCCGATGATGGCCTGCCCGTCTACGACGAGGGTTGGGACGGACATGCTGCGGTAGTTCTGCACGAGTTCAAGCATGTAGTCGCGGTTCTCAACAACGTCCCTGGACTCATAGCCGATGTCGTGGTCGGCGAGGAACCGCTTGGCGACTTCGCAGTCGGGGCAGTTCTCCTTCTTGGTGTAGAGGACGATGGTCTTGGTTTGGGTTGCCATTGTTTTCTCCTTGGTGAGGCCTAAACGCCAACGGCGTCACGGACCTGGCGCATGGCGTCAATGATGTCATCCGTGTCGAGGACGGCCTCCATGATCTCAACCTGCTCCTTGTAGACAGCGGCATCGAACTGGCTCTTGACCTCTTCTTCCAGCACGTGGAAGACGGGGAGGCCGAGCGCGATGCCCGCCAACGGGCCTACCCATGAGGGATCGCCCTCCGTCACCGTTCGCGCGTAGACTTCCGCGCTCTCCGGTGTGGGTGAGCCGAGCAGCACGACCATGTCATTCGCGCCATGCGTGTCGACCGTTGCCTTGATTCCCTCTTGACCTTCAAGGTCAAGTGCTCCGGCGGCGGTTCAAACGAAGCACTGCGTTTGCACCATCACCGGCTCTGCGCCGGCGCTGCGCACGCAGGCCTCGATGGCGGGACCGGGCACGCCGTCCCGCTCTCCGACGATGATCACTCGCTTTCCCGCAAGATCCATGTCACCTTCTCCCTCTATTGCGCGGCGGGATTGTCCCCGCTAGCGCACATAATACGCCAATTTGGCGGGAATTATCCTGCGCCTGAGTTTGACTCCATGATGAAGGACTCGCCGTCTGACATGTGGGTCATGCGTCCGAGGAACAGGCTGCCCTTCGCGAGGAACATCGAGTATTGGTAGTCGCCTGCACGCAGGTCATCGAGCGCGTGCGCCATGAAGGGCATGGCGGAGGCGACGTGGCCCTGTGTGGGCGAGAAGCCGGGCATCCCGTGTTCTTCAACGAACTTGTCACGTGATTCTGAGCCCTTTTCAATCTCCCCATGCTGGGCGGCAAGGGCGGCGATGAGGCGGTAGTTGGTTCGGGGGACGTTGCCGCTCCCTGCGGTGTCCGTGATCTCGGGATTGTGCATCTCAGTAGCGTATTTGGCGACATCGCCGAACTTCAGGCCGAGCCGATCCAAAGGATCGGATACAAGCGCCTCAACGATGGCCTGCTGCACAGAACCCGCGCCGACGGTATGGCGTCCAACGCTGTCTAGCCGCAGAACCGGGCTGGTGCCGTCGTCCGGGCCCATGAGGACGGCGAAACCGGCAAGAACATCCTCCATGACGGGGATTTCCTTGGCGAGATGGCCCCGGAACTTCATGCCGAGCTTGGCGAGGGAGCATCCGCCCACAACCGCCACCCCAGGAAAGACGCCCGATTGGACGAGGCTGCCGCCGACGACCATCGCGTGGACGGGAGCGCAGCAGAATGCCTTGACGTCCGCGCCGGTTGAGTTGACACAGGCAGCCGCCTCGGCAACGGCTTTGCCAAGGTTGCCGCCGCCGCGGTTGTAGCGGTCGCCGATGGCCTCTTCGCCGGAGCCGATGACGTATTGGAGTCCGGACGGGTCTGTGCCTGACTCGGCGAGTACGGAGCGGAGGGCCATCGTTGCGGTTGCCTTGACTGCGAGGTTTTCAAGCAGGATATCCGGGGCGAGCGAGGCATCATCCACATAGTCGGTCTGCACCAGGCCGATGGTCTCACCGTCGCGGGTCAGCAGGGGAATCGCACCCTCCCGGGATGTCAGCCTTTCTTCAATGCGTGAGTAGGGGACGCCCTGGATGCGCTCGATCTCCTCGTCCGTGACGCGGGGATGACTGCGGAGTTCGGCGGCGACGCGGGCGGCGTAGCCCTCTTCAAGGAGGACGAGATCGAACTCGTCGGCGGCCTTGAGCAGGCCGTGGAACTGATCTTCGTTGACGAGCTCGCCGTGGGGGCCGCTGGTTGCGTACTCGGCCAGCATGTTCTCGTACCACGGCGCGGCTGCGGTGTTGAGGTCGTCCGGCTTCATGTTGCCGAGCAGGACCTGGTGCGGGGCGTAGGCTGCAGCTTCGTCGAAGGAGCGGAGACTGCTCTGGATGTCTTGCCAAACACTGTGGTTTCCGTGGATCTCTCGTGTGGGCTTTGATCCGTGCCTTACGAGGCCCGGCGTGTGGGCGAGAAAGAACCTGATATCCCTGACAACGGGGTGGCTCATGGGAACTCCCTTTTTAGCGGTGGACACGGCCTGGAAACCAGCGTTTTCCTACGGCCATTTCACCTTGTTATGTCATTGACAGAGGCTAGCAACGCCGCCTAATGTGTGTCAACGTGAGGAGGCTGATTTGAGCGCCTGCGTCACGGGGGAGGATTGGGATGAAACTCACTCTCGCAATCCATGAGGTGAGCGACGCAAAACTGGGGTCAGGGACAACCCTCGAAGGTGGTGTGCTGACGGTCGACGCGGATGAGCTTCGAGAGGCCATTCTTGAGGACCGTCGCATTGAAAGTGTTGACATTGAGGTAGCGAATCCCGGCCAGCCGTGCCGCATCGGTGTTGTCTTCGACATACTTGAGCCGCGCGCGAAAGAGCCGGGCACGGGCAGCGATTTTCCCGGCCTGCTGGGGCCAATGGCGATGGCGGGGCAGGGAACGACGCACGTGCTACGTGGCGCAGCACTTACGGTCGTGGACGCGCAGCAGGAGCCGGGCATCGCTTCGAAGATGATGGAGATGCACGGCGAGGCGGCTGCCAATTCACCTTATGGAAACCTGCACCACGTTGTTGTTGTTCCGCACATGATCCCGGGAACACCGCGCCACGTGGAGCTGAACGCGCTGCGGTTGGCATCTGCGCGGGCGACAGTATTCCTTGGTAGCGCAGGTGTCGGTCAAGAAGCTGATTCCACGGAAGAGTTCGAACTCGACGGGCCGTCCACGAATCGTGAGGATGTACCCCGTATCGCCTATATCGGTCAGATACATGGGCATCAGATGGTCGTGGAGGAGGATGAGCGCATCCTGTACGGCAGCAACACGGAGGGGATGGTCCCCGTCACGCTACACCCGAATGAGTGGATGGACGGCGCGGTTGTGTGCTCGTACTGGGTGATGCGCGTGGAGACGTATTTCTACCAGAACCATCCGATTATCCAGGAGCTGTACAAGCGTCATGAGGCGGGCGAGATTAACTTTGTGGGCACTGTGGCGACGGTCGCGGCCTCCCTGGAGGCGGACCGCAACAGGAATTGCCTGCTGGCCGCGCACCAGGCCAAGTGGAATCTGAACGCGGACGGCGTTGTGCTGACCAAGTACGGCGGCGGCGCGCCTCACGTGGATATGGGCGAGACGGCCCGCATCTGCGAGGCTTTGGGAATGAAGACGGTTGTGCAAGTGTCTGATTCGTCCGGTGACCGTCGGGCGGAGTCGGCGATGTTGTTCAACTATCCAGAGGTTGACGCGATTGTGTATGGCGGGGGCGGGGACATCGGCTGGGACGTTGAACCGGTTGAACGTGTGATTGCCGGTTCTCCTGCCGTTGCTCAAGCACTTGCGCAGATGACGCGGATTCCAGCGGGCGCGCTCTGCGGCGTGACGAATCAGCAGGGCGCGTCGGTCGTGCGGGCGGTGGTGTACTGAGCCGCGGCAAGAGCGAGCTCAGAGAGGAGAACAAGGGAGGCCTGAGATGAAGGTCGTTCATTATCTGAACCAGTTCTTTGGCGGACTTGGAGCCGAGGAGCAAGCGGGCATAGGCCCAGAGGTCCGTGCCGAGGCGGTTGGCCCCGGACGGCTGCTGGAGCAGGTGCTCGGCGACGGCTCTACTGTCGTCAAGACGATCATCTGTGGTGACAACTACGCCGCAGAGAACCTTGAAAGCGTGATGGAAACCGTCGTCAATGAGGTACGTGAGTCCGGCGCCGAGTTGTTCGTGGCGGGGCCTTGCTTCGTAGCCGGGCGCTATGGCGTTGCGGCGGGCGCGCTGTGCGCGGCGGTGCAGGCGGAGCTTGGGATTCCCGTCGTGACGGGCATGGGCGTTGAGAACCCGGGCGTGGACCTGTACCGGCAAGAGCTGTACATCGTCGATTCAGGTGAGAACGTCGCCGAGATGAGGGATGTGCTGACGAAGATGGCCGCCATCGCGAAGGTCACGGCGTCCGGCGAGGACGTGGGCAGGCCGGCGGAGTGGGGCTACATTCCGCGCGGCATCATGAAGGACGAAATTGTTGAGGAGACGGCGGCAGTGCGGCTGGCGAAGATCATCGTCGCCAAGACGCTTGGGCAGCCGTACGAGACGGAGTTGACGCAGACGGGGTTCGAGCCGATTCCCGCGCCGCCCGCCGTTGCTGACCTGAGCAACGCGACGGTCGCCATCGTGACGGACGGCGGACTTGTTCCGGCGGGCAACCCGGACAATATGCCCGCAATCGCGTCAACAATCTGGGGCTCGTATGACATTGCCACCGTTGATGACCTGGAAGGTGAGGACTACGAGGTCTATCACCGTGGGTATGACAATCGCCACGTCCTGAACGACCCGGACCGGCTGGTGCCCGTTGATGTTCTCAAGGAGCTTGAGAAGGCCGGTGAGGTTGGCAAGGTCTATGAGCAGTTCCTGTCCATGACCGGCCTGGCGAACCCGCTTGCCAACAGCCGACGTATCGGCCAGGAGATTGCGGAGAATCTCAAGAGCGCCGGAGTTGATGCCGTGATATTGACGTCCACTTGAGGGACGAGCACTCGCAGCGGCGCTGCGATCGCGACGGAACTCGAGAAGGCGGGGATTCCCGTGGCGCAGGTGACGGCGGTGACGCCGGTGGCCAAGATGGTTGGCTCCAACAGGGTCATCCAGGGCAAGGGCATTGTGTATCCGCTGGGCGACGCCGAGCTTGACGCCGAGGAGGAGAAGGACCTGCGGCGGTCAATCGTACGACAGGCGCTGGAGGCACTCAAGACGGAAGTGTAGGGGGCTGCTCACCCTTCGACAGGCTCAGGGTGAGCGGTGTCTTGCTGCTAGAGAGTCGAACGGGGTCTTGCACTCAGAGTGTCGAGCGGAGTTTTGCTCTTAGAGGGTTGGTAGTTTGCGGCTTGTCTCCCGTAGGTCGCGCCGCCTTTGCTGGGCGTCCGGCATAGCGGCGGACACATGCGCCCAGAAATTAGGGGAGTGGTTCTGATGTGTGAGGTGCGCGAGTTCGTGGACGACGATGTACTCGATAAGTTCAGGCTTGAGCATCATGACGCGCCAGTTGAATCGAAGAGTGCCGTCTGCTGAGCAACTGCCCCAGCGCTGCTTCTGATTGCGGATGAGGATTTTTGATATTTCGCCGCCGCCAAGGCGAGGCAGCCAACGTTCCACCAGTTCAGGGAGCTGTTGAGCGGCGCGATCCTTGTACCACGCGGTGATGGCGGTGCGGATGGCGTCCGCGCGCTGCTCATGGTCAAGGTCGGCGGGGACTGAAACGTGGAACCGCCCGCGGTTGAATCGGACAGTCGTTTCCGGATTGTGGGAGAGAGCGACTGTAAGGGTCACGTCCTGACCGAGGTAGGGCAGTTGTTCGCCGGTGATGAATCGGATGGGGGCGGGTTTCTGCGCCTCTTCTGATAGTTGGCGCAGGATCCAGGGCGTCCGTTTGCGGACGATCTCTTCCAGTTCACAGGCCGGGGTCCTGACGGGCGCAGCAACAATCACTTCGCCGTCGACAACACTAATCTGTACTGTCTTACGCCGCCGGCGGCTGCGGCGCACCGTGTAGTCGATGACAGCAGGCAGAACTATCTTTGGGCTGACGATCCCCTCCCGGGGTACCTCTCCCAAAGCCACTCAACGCCCTCATTCTTGGCGATCTTGATGGCCGGGCGGCTCTTCAGGATGTGGTTGACGTACCTGACCACGTCGTCAGCACACGTACTGCAATAGCCGTAGGAATTGACCAGCCTGGATGTGATGCTCCTCCAACGCTGCGTCCACTCGGCGCGCTGCCTGGAGAAACGGGGGCGAGTCAGGCTCTTGTTGAGAGCGTCCCGCGAGATAAGCAGTCGCTTTTCAATAGCTTCCTTGAGCCGAGGCTCGGAGTCGTATTCGAAGGGCTTGCCAGTGCTCTCCCAAGCGGCCACTGCTGCGCTTATCTCACGACGAAATGCTTCCTTGCTCCTATCAGTAATGCCGTGGACACGCTCTATTTGCCGCATGTCCCGCTCCCGTTCGGCATCGGCGCGGGTGGGCCTATAGCCATCCCTGGCAATGTCCTCCAAGTACGCACGGACATCAGCAAGATAGCGGCCAAGCAGCTCCCTGGCTCTATCCTCAAACGCTTCTGCGCTAGCCATCTGCACATCTCGCACGGCCAAGTCGTCATACACCTTGACCGCGTCAGTTACAAGCGCAACCTTTGTCGCGATGTCGGCCTCGTAGCTGATGTTCTCGTCCAGGCCTTCCCAGAGGCTGCTCAGAGCGCCCAAGGGGGTGATGCACTCGGCGTTAGGCTCGCTGGCCGCCGCCCCTATACGGTTCATCACGTATCTGGGTGAGATTCCGGACATGCCCTCCATCGGATGTTGGCGCTGCATCTCACGGGCATCCTGCCGAGAGAAGTTGGGCACAGCGTCACCATCGTAGAGCCTTAGTTTGTCCAGCATGGACATCCCGTGGCGATCAGGCGGATCCAGTCGTGCCAACACGGAGAACGCACTTGCCACTTGCAGGGTTAACGGAGCGATGCAGGTGTTCCCCATGAGGCTGGATTTGGTCATCTTCCGGTAAATCTTGACCTCTTCCGTCACCTTCAGGTTGTAAGGGATGTTCACCGCGATGATGCGATCCTTGAGGGCTTCGGAACTCTTGTCCCTGGAGAAATCCTCGAAGTCGCCCTGATTGGAATGACCGACTATGACCTCGTCGGCGTAGACGGAGCCGAACCGTTCCATCTTGATGGTCTGTTCCTGAGCAAGGCTCAGGAGGGTCGTCAGCAGATGCCTGTCCGCCTTGAACATCTCGACCATCTCAATCATGCCGCGGTTGGCGACGTTGAGCTCGCCGTCAAGCCGGAATGCCTTTCCCGCAACCTCGAGCCGGTCGCCCTCGAGTTGATCGGTATTGACGCTGCCGACAAGCAGGGAGTCTGAGGGGTTAGGGTTGTTGGCCATGAAATAGCCAATGCCAACCGCCTCTCGCTCAGAGAAGGTCACGCGCTCTACCGGCACGTCGGCGTAGTTGCCTCGATATTTGGAATTGACCATGTAACGGCATCGTGGGCAAAGGTCGCCCTCTATGTAGACGCCGCGTTCTTCGTGGAGTTGATCCCTGAGGTTCTCAGGAATCAGGTGTAAGGGGTCGCACTGCATCGGACACCCCTTGATGGCGTAAACGATGCCGTCGTCGCTCCTGGAGTAAGCCTCCATGGCGCGCTTGATGAGTTCCGTGACAGTAGACTTGCCGCTAGCGGGGGGGCCAAGGAGGAGCAGGATGCGCTTACGCACTTCGAATCGCTGAGCAGAGGCAGCAAAGTACTGAACGATGCGGTCCAGCGGCTCCTCCAAACCGAAGATCTCATCCTTGAACAGATCGTATACGCGGTCACCGTCAGGCGTCACATCGGAGCCCTTGGCCATAATGGCGTCATAGATGTAGGCGTGCGAGAGCCGGCTCTTTGAGGGGTCTTCCAAGACGGCGCTCAGGTAGTCCTTAAAGGTTCCTTCCCAAGAGTACCTAGTGGCTTCGCTCTCGGCCTCGGATATGATGGCCTCGACGGTAAGTTCACCTGTCATAACATCCTCATCCTGCCATTGGGATTAAAGTCCCATGACGACTTGCCTAGCGGTGGTCCCCAACGTGCCAGCCGGCCCCAGGCCGGTTCAGTTTAGGTGATGACCGATGCGAGAGCCCAAAGCCCCACAAGTCCGATGACCGCGCCACCGAAGAGCAGGAACCAGCCCGTTACCAGCCTCAGCACCTGGTATTCAAAGGCCATGTAGAAGAACACAAGGCCGGAGATGATGGAGAGCAGGAAGGGCACGATCGACATGGAGAGCCAAATGTCCAGAGAGTGCTCGAACACTCCGCCGTCAGCCATTGAGATTGCGAAGATGAGGAATACGGCCAGGGAGGCGACGGACAGGAAGGCGCTATAGAAGCCGATGGCTCGTGTGTCGAGATCCCAGATGCCGTGAGTTCCAACTGCGACGGCGTAGATAGCCCAGAGGACGATGAGCGCTGTGAATGCGGTCAGCAACTCCGTGGAGCCTTCGCCCGAAATCAGCGTCGGCGTTATGGTTGTGCTGAACATGAAGGTCCCGAGAGCCAGCAGGCCAAGCACTGCGATGAGCACACCGGTGGTCCGCCCTTCGGAGTACAAGCCGAGCACATACCAGGCTTGGGAAAAGATCGCCGCCCCTATCAACAAGAAGAAGATGCCTTCCATGCCTTCCAATCCTCCTTCACCTTCAACGCGCCAAGGGGCGATCCCCTCTACGCCATGCCACGACACCTGAAACTGACAGTGCCAACCATCGGAATCCTACACAATCGAGTCGCATAAATCTATTGCAGGATCACGGACTGGGCGGGAACTTGATTACAGCGCCGGGGTGAAAGCGATGGTAAAGGTTCTTGATTTTATCAAGTATGGTGGGCACTAGTTGTCTACCTTGGGGTGGCCTTAAATGTAGTGCTTGAAGTTCTTCGCGCTATCGGTCGGGACGCCCTGCCACAAGTCCGGCGGATAGGATTCGCGTAACTTCTCGATCCTTTCAATCAGGCCGAGAAACCCCGCTGAGTGCGCGAATGCTTCATCCGTTTCATCCAATGACTTGCTGTCAACTCTCTTGTCGGAAACCGGTGCACTTTCAACGGACACAACAGCCTCCTTTCCCTCTTCCAGGTCAAGGGGTTCCAGAGGCGTCAGGACGCCCTTTTCATATTTGGCCCGTATTGTAGCCATGAACTAACTCTGAGGAATTGGCGCCGACGGCGGCTATTCCTGTCATCCCGTTGCGTCATTTAGCGAGGGTGGGGCGGGGCAACGAGGCAGGGAGAGCATAAGCGGTTGAATTGCCCGACTCCCTGTTGAGCCAGTTCTCCACTGATTGCCGGTGTCCTACTGCATCAATTGAGCTAATAGAACCGGCCCACTGCGGCGCCAGCCGGCCGCCTCGCCATGATCGGCAATGGACCTTTGCTCGACCAATCTCTCGCTGTCGGCGCTTTCAAACTCAACCGATCCGTCCTGTCCGATCCTGTCGACCAGACCCCAAGCCAGACGCGATTTATCGTCAGAGTTTACGATCTGAAGCTTGAGTGTGGCACTGCCACAGCTGATGACGAGGATATTCATCACTAAATCATATCCAGGGTCAATTCATTGTCTGAGGATGCACCGCGCTCAAAGGCGGTGATAGTGCGCAGCGTGGCGCGGGCGATGCTGTACATCGCGCCCTCGAAAGAATAATACGCCTGACAGTTGTGAACTGCGTCCTCTGCTACACGACTACACGATTTTGGGCAACCTCCTCATCACTGCTTGGAAGTGTAAGCCAGGTAGTACGGCGCGCCCTGTCTGGCCAGAGTAATAGAGGAGTCTTAAGAACTTCACACAAAACTCATACAAATTAGCCGATTTCCTGTGATATTCTCACAAGTAATTAATACCTTGCATGGTACTATCAACGACCATGCACCGGAACTCTCATTCCAAAGCCGCTTCCCTATCCCTCATCGTGGCAGCCCTCGGCCTCCTGGTGGCGCTTTTCCTACTACAGATTCCGCAAGCGCGCGCGCAGTTCGATGCCACTGCCCCCTTGCTGCTAGCTGCGAACGTGGACGGAACGTCCCTGGTACTCATCTATAGCGAGCTCCTGAACGAAAGCTCCACCCCCGCCGCGTCGGATTTCACCGTGGACATCGGCGGCACGGACTACACTCCGTCGAGCGTCGCAGTGCGCGGCGCTGAGGTGGAGCTCACGCTGTCGACAGGCGCCGCAAGCGGCGACACGGTGACTTTGGATTACACAGTCGGGACAAATCCGGTGGAAGACCCGGCAGGCAACGACGTGCAGGCGTTGACTAGCTGGTCTGTGACGAACCACACGGGCGCGACCAACGACAGGCCGGAGTTCTCGAGCGAGACGATCACCTTAACTGTTGATGAGAACACGCCGAGCCTGACCGCCTTCGGGGACCCGGTCGCCGCAACGGACGATGACACAGGCGACACGCTGACCTACGAGCTGCACTCTACCGTCGTTCCTACGTTCTTCATCGACACGAGCACCGGTCAGGTCTCGGTTTTTGGAAACCTGGACTTTGAGACCACATCCTCCTACGTCGCACCCATGTACGTAAGGGACAGCAAAACCCCCGGCGGAGACGCCGACACGACATGGGACGACAGCATCAAGGTGACCATCAACGTCAACGACCTCAACGAAGAACCCACGATCACCGGTGCCACAGCCCCCGATGTTGATGAGAACACCACCACCGTCGGGACGTACACGGTTTCGGACCCGGACACGTCGGACACCCATATATGGTCGATAGACAGCGACACTACCGTTGAAGAGAACCAGGATGGAGCGCTGTTCCAGATCGGGCCGACTTCCGGCGAACTCTCATTCATCAGCGCGCCCGACTATGAGACGCCGGGCAGCGCAACAACCCCCGCCAGCAATACATACCAGGTGACCATCAAGGTCACCGACAATGGTTCCCCCGCCATGAGCGACACGTTTGACGTTGTCGTCGACGTCACCGACGTCAACGAACCCCCCACCATTACCAGCACAGGCTCCTCCCACACCTCCATCAGCAAGCCGGAGGGGACAGGGCCCAGTGACCCGCTCGCAACGTATGAGGCGGACGACCCGGAGGACGATTCGCTGACATGGTCGCTGAGCGGCGCCGACGCCGCGGACTTCACCATCAACTCGTCAACGGGCGTTCTCAGATTCCAGGCCCTCACGGATTACGAGGATCCAAGAGACCAAGGAACCGACAACGTCTACAACGTGACCGTGCGGGTGCGCGACAGCAAGGTCAACACTGCTGGAAGCACGAATGGCAACACTGACACAGCCGTCGATGACACTATCAACGTCGTCGTCACTATCACCAACATTGACGAGGTCGGGACGGTGACGCTGCCCGGCACGATCACGGCCGGACAGGCGGTGACCGCAACATTGACCGACCATGACGGGACACCCAGCAACGTAACGTGGCAGTGGTCGCGATCCGACACGGCAGGCGGAACGTTCACACCCATCAGCGGAGCGACCTCCAATCCCTACACGCCTGTGGCCGCAGACGTGGGCAAGTATCTGAAGGCCACGGCGTCGTATACGGACCCCCATAGCTCGGGTAAGTCTGCAACCAGCGCCGCGTCGAGCCAGGTGGCGGTGGGCAACATTAATCCATCATTCAGCAGCGTGACCGCCTCACGCAGCGTCCCGGAGAACAGCGCGTCGGGTACAAACGTCGGGGCTGCGGTGTCTGCCACTCCTGGCGACAGCGACCCGCTGCACTACACGCTGAGCGGCACGGACGCCTCGTCCTTCGACATCGTTTCCACAAGCGGCCAGATACAGACCAGGTCCGGGATCACCTACAACTATGAGTCCAAGAACAGCTACACCGTGACCGTCAACGTGCGGGACAACAAGGATGCGGCCGGCAACACGGACAGCGACGACGATGACTCCATCACCGTGACCATCAACCTCTCGAACGTGGACGAACCCGGCACCGTGACAATCTCGGGCACGGAGTCGGGCGGCGAGGAATTGACGGCCTCGGTGACCGACATCGACGGAACGGTCAGCAGCCTTTCGTGGAGTTGGCAACGGGCGGCCTCGGCATCAGGACCCTTCGCCCCCATCTCCGGTGCGACAAGCAGCACGTATACAACCGTGGCGGCCGATGTTAACAGATACGTGCGCGCCACAGCGATGTACACGGATCCCCAGGGTTCCGGCAAGTCCGCAAACGCCGTGTCAGGACAGATCAGCGCAAGCAACAGCGAACCGTCGTTCGACGAGACCTCGCCGGCATCGCGGGAAGTGCCGGAGAATAGCGGAGGGAGTGTCAACGTCGGCTCGCCCGTTGAAGCCTCAGATGGCGACAGCGACACGTTGACCTACTCGTTCGGCACCGGCGGCGACGAGTCGTTGTTCACCATCGATTCCGGCACCGGACAGATCAAGACAAAGAGCGGCCAGAACTACAACTACGAAAGCACTTCTGCCACCTTGAGCGTGACCGTGCGCGTGCACGACAACAAGGACGCCGCCAGCAATTCTCCTCACACCAACATCGACGACACCATCTCGGTGCTCATCAGCCTCACGGACGTCAACGAACACCCCACGATCGAGACCACTCAAACGTCGATATCCGTCGCGGAGAATCAGACCTCCGTTCTCACATATATGGCTGACGACGTGGACAACAACGGCGAGGCCACGGACTCGGCCAACACGCTGACGTGGTCGGTGGAGAACGCCGACGATGGGGGCTTCTTTGAGATCGGCTCGACGAGCGGGGTGCTCACGTTCGAGAACGCGCCGAACTTTGAGGACAGGCAGGATGCCGACAACAACAACGTCTACAACGTCACGGTGACGGTCACGGACAACGGCATCGACGGCGCCCGGGGATCGTCAAATCACCTCAGCATGTCCAGATCCCTCGCCGTGACCGTAACGGACGTCAATGAGACGCCCACGTTGACCTCTGCCCCCAGCAGCGCCACATTCGACGAGAACGCGACGGGGGTTGTCGCGACGTACGTGGCAACGGACCCGGACGCGACAACGGGGACGATGTCATGGGATTTGCAGGGCAACGACGCGGGGGAATTCAACATCACCTCGACCGTGAACGGAACGGCCGAGCTCACGTTCAAGAACCCGCCCGACTACGAGAGGCCGGACGACACCGGCAGCAACAACACTTACGACGTAACGGTGCGGGTAAGAGACAACGGCGGCCCGCGGCTTGAGGACACCCAGAGTGTCGCAGTTACCGTCAATGACCTCAACGAGACGCCGGTGGTCGCCGGAAATGCCGGGCCGAGCTTCGCGGAGATTGAATTCGATCATACGGCCACTGCCTCCGAGCTCGTCATCGGAACCTACACGGCCACCGACGACGACAATGCCGACAACACCAACCTCCAGACAATCACCTTTGATGTGAGCGGCACGGACGCGGCCCACTTCGGCATCAACGCAAATACCGGCGAACTGTCCTTCAACATTGAGCCGGACTTTGAGAATCCCGCCGACCTGGCGGACTCAAACATGATGGGCGCCTCCGACAACATGTATGAAATCGTGGTGGAGGTGGATGACGGCGCGGGTGAATCGAACAGCGTCGGGACGTTTACCGTCACCGTGACCGTCACTAACGTCAACGAGACGCCGGAGGTCCCGCTCGGCGTCCCTGACGAGAGCTTTGCGGAGATCGAGTGGAACGCCGATTCCGCGGATCTGGACATCATGACCTACGTCCCCCGGGATGAGGAGACCAGCACCCTTACCCAGTTGAATTGGTCGCTAGCCGGCACGGACGCCGCCGACTTCCAGATCACCGAGGACTCCACAACCGGCCACGGCACGCTCAGCTTCCGGAACCGTCCCAACTATGAGGACCCAACCGACCGCGTGAACACCAATGAAAGCCACGCGGCCGATGACAACATGTACCAGGTCATCGTGAAGATCAGCGATGGCCCGAATACACGAGATTACCCAATGACCGTGACGGTCACCAACATCAATGAGACGCCGCAGTTTACTGCCGAATCGACCGGTCGGCACACGGATGAGATCGAGTATGACTCGGGGACGACGGCAAATGATCTCTCGACCATTCCCGCCACGGTGGCAAACCAAGCCTATTGGTACCCGGTTGAGGCTAGGGATGAAGAGGGGGACGACATCATCTGGACCATCACCGGACCGGACGCGGCTGACTTCGTCATCACCGAGGACACCGGCTTTGTCATGACGGCCAACGCTGACGAACGCGCCATCGCACGCTGGGCTATCGTGCCGGACTTTGAGAACCCGATGGGTTCTTCAACGGACGTAGGGGCTAACGGATACGTGTTCACCGTGAACGCATCCGACGGTACCAATGTCTCGACGCACCAGGTCTTTGTCCATATTTTCGACGTCAATGAGCGGCCAGAGTTCACGGGAACTCCCACCGCAACCCTGAGCCTAGATGAGCATGACGCAACTCTCGACGCGGCTTTCCAGGAGCCTCCCTACGCCTTCGCTCCTATTGCCACATACACCGGTCGCGACGAGGAGGGCGATGTCGAATGGTCACTAACTGGCACGGATGCGGGCGACTTCGAGATCGACAGCGGCGGCAACGTCATGTTCCGGGAGACTCCCAACTTCGAGGACCCGAAGGATTCCGGCGGGGACAACGTCTACAACTTCAACGTGGTCGTCACCGACATCCTGAGCAAGACAAACCGGCGCACGGCCATGCAGCCCGTCACCGTGACAGTCCAGGACATCGAGGAGACCGGCGTCATCCAGATCAGCAACCTGGACCCGGTTGTGGGTGACACGATCAGATTCACGTTGTCGGACCCCGACGGTGGCATTGACACGGATGCAGTCGATATCAGCTGGACCCTGCGGGCTGATGGGCAACCCATCACCATCCCCAGCGCAGCCTCGACCACTCTGAGGTACACGGTGGACGAGGACGATGCCGGGAAGTCTCTGCGGGCCGAGGTGTCCTACTTCGACCGGCGAAATGCGGACCGCAATCTTTTCAACCGGAAACAGGTGACCAGCGGTGAGACCTCGCCTGTGGAAGCGGACCCCCTGCCCAACGTCCCGCCCCGCTTCCGTTCGGGGTCCAGCCAGTCGATTGAAGAGGGGGCGGCCGGCAGATTCCTCTCCGAACGCATGATGGCCACGGACCGCGATAACGACAACCTGACGTTCGGTATCCAGCCTGGACAGGACGCCGCTCTCTTCGAGATCAACGCGTCCAATGGACAGGTCACGGCCGTTGGAGCCCTGGACTTCGAGACGGCGGGATCGGAAGGCCTGCTGTTCTTCACCGTCACCCTGCACGATGGTAAAGGCTTGGACTCGAACGACATGGTCATAAATGACGACTCCATCGACGTCACCACTGTTGTATCGGTGCGTGTTATCGACGTGGAAGAGGAGGGTGTTGTCACCCTCTCGGATCAGGAGCCTGAAGCGGGGACACAGCTGACGGCGACCCTGACGGACGGCGACGGCGGCGTCACCGGCGAGAGCTGGGAGTGGTGGCGGTCGCAGGACGGACGGACAGGCTGGTCGCCCATATCGGGAGCGACCAGCAACAGGTACACCCCCACAGTGAGCGATGAGGACTCCTACCTGCGGGCCACAGTTGAGTACACGGACCGGCGTGGCGGCGGCAAGCAGGCGGAGGCAATCACCAACCCTGTGCCCAGCGAGAACCGCCGGCCATTATTCCCATCGACGGAGACAGGGCAGCGCAGCGTGGATGAAAACACAAGAAGCGGCCAGAACATCGGCGCGCCGGTGGCGGCGGAAGACCCGGAGCGCGACCGACTGACGTACACGCTGACCGGTGCGGACGCGACTTCATTCACCATTGTCGCCAGCACGGGCCAGATCCGTGTGAAAGATGCGCTGGACTTCGAGACGAAGTCGAGCTACAGCGTCACCGTGGAGGTACATGACGGCAAGGATGGCACAGGCGCAACATCAACCACCATCGATGACACGCAGAACGTGACCATCACAGTGGTGAACCTCGAGGAACCGGGGACCGTCACGCTCACCTCGGAGACGGCCACTATCCAGGCGAGAGTGCCCGTGACAGCCTCCTTGGAAGACGATGACATCCCAACCAACATTAGTTGGCAGTGGGCGCGGTCGCGCAGCCCCACCTCGGGATGGGCCAACATCGCAGGGGAGACATCGGCCACGTTCACGCCGGGAGATGGCGACATTGGCGGCTACCTCCGCGCGACCGCCAGCTATGACGACGGCGAGGACTCGGGCAAGACGGCCGTTAAGGTGTCACCGCGCGTCGGACAGGCGCCGCCGGTCAATTCGGCCCCCTCGTTCCCCGCGACGGAAAGGGGTATACGAGAGATAGCGGAGGACGCCACCGACGGCACGCCAGTTGGCGACCCCGTCGCGGCCACGGACTTCAACAACGACCCGCTGACCTACACGTTGAGTGGAACGGACGCGGCGCTCTTCACCATCGGCACGAATGATGGGCAGCTGCGGGTTGCGACCGGTGCGGAGCTGGACTTTGAAACCAAGCGCACCCTGCGCGTCACAGTAGAGGTTACGGACGGCAAGGACTCGCTGGGCGACCCGGACAGCAACGCCATCGACGACCGGCAGAGCGTGACCATCACGCTGACGGACGTAAACGAGGCGCCCGTCGTCACCGGCGACGAGATGCCGTCCATCGCAGAGAACTCCAGCTCAGCAATAGCAACATACACAGGCACGGACCCGGAGCGGGACACGCTTGTGTGGTCGGTCGACAGCAGTACATTCTGGATCTCCGACAGGGGCCAATTGTACTTTGCCACACCGCCCAGTTACGAGGATGGAGCAAGCCATTCGGTGAACATCACGGCCGAAGACGAGGATGGCCTGCAGGGCTCGCTCTTAGTGACTGTTACGGTGACGGACGTTGAAGAGGAGGGTGTTGTCACGATTCAGCCCAGGCGCGGGTGGGACGGAACGAATTTCCGGGCCGAACTGGATGACGATGACATCATCGTCGGCAATGTCAACTGGCAATGGCAGCGATCTTCCAACCGTTCCAACTGGGGCGATATTTCGGGCGCGACGTCGAGTACCTACACGGCAGGCGCCGACGACATCAACCAATACCTGCAGGCCGTCGCCACCTACGAGGACGATAGGGGCCCCGGCAAGGTGGCCTCACTGGCGCTGGCAGGGCGAATTGGTGACTCCGCCAACCAACCCACGACGAACACCGATCCCCAGTTTTCGGACTCCACGGCTGAGCGTTCCATCGGCCAGGGTACAGCGGCGGGTAGAAACATCGGTGCGCCCGTACGGGCAACCGACATGGATCAGGGTGAAGTCCTGACGTACTCGCTGGCCGGATCTGATGCTGACCTCTTTGATATCGACCCGTCGACCGGCCAGTTGAAGACCAAAGCCGTCCTTGAATATAACCCCGAGGGTACGAATACCTACGAAGTACAGGTGGATGTCCACGACGGCTTCGACTCTTCTTACTCCCCTTCAATAAACGTGGACGCAACCATTACTGTGACCATCACCGTCACCCAGGTAACGCAGGCGCCAATTAGAGGCGGTGGCGGCTCGTCCTCAGGAACCCCGTCTAGCGAACCGGAATTTGATGAGGGTTCACAGACAACGCGAATGATCATAGAGAACATCCTGCCCGGAGAGGACGTGGGCGAGCCGGTTGTTGCCACGGACAGCCGAGATCGCAATCTGACCTACACGTTGTCAGGCGACGACGCCGATCTCTTCACAGTCGATGAAGATACGGGACAACTGCGCGTTGCCGAGGGCGCAACGTTCGACTACGAGGGAGAGCGGACAACATTCGAGGTCGAGCTTACAGCGACAAACTCCAGTGGCCGGACAGACGACATTAGAGTAACCATCCGCGTCATGAACGATCCTCTTCCCGGCATTGCAGACGACTACGACGCCAACGGTGATGAAATGATTGACTTCGAGGAGGCGATAGCGGCGGTCAAGGACTACTTTGCAAATGAGATTGACCTTGATGACGTGCTGGAGGTTATTCGCCTCTATTCCCAATCCCAGAGTCCTAACAACGGAGGTACTCAATGACGAGAATCTCCGGAGCTTTGGTGGTGCTGTTTATTGTCCTGGTCGTCGGGCTATGGACGTTGAACCAGGTAGATGCGTCCGGGCACGAGGCGGAGCGGACATTTGCGTCACCTTGGGTAGAACCGGAAAGCCAAATCGAGGTCACCATTACGCTGCGGAACGTTGGCGCCTTCAGCCAGGTGGATGAAACATTGCCCGGTGGATTCGAGTTCGTGGAGTCCAGCCTCCCCGCCGCCGCCGTGACTGTCGAGAACGAGACTGTGACCTTCATTCTCCTGGGGGTTGACCAATTCACCTACACCGTGCGATCTCCGGCTGACGAGGGGTCCTACACCTTCTCGGGAATCGTGCAGAATCAGCACAAAGAGGCGGAACAGGTAGGCGGTGATACCAGCATTCGCGTGGGAGCCGCTCCCACGCCGGAGCCCACACTAACTCCCACGCCGGAGCCGACTGCCGCACCCACGCCGGAGCCGGCTGCCACACCGGAGTCAACGGCCACGCCGGAGCCCACACTAACTCCCACGCCGGAGCCGACTGCCGCACCCACGCCGGAGCCGGCTGCCACACCAGAGCCATCGGCCACTCCGACGCCCGAGCCGACTCCCACCCCGGAACCCACTGCCACGTCCACCCCAACACCGGAACCCACGGCCACTCCCGTACCAACGGCCACGCCGGAACCACCGGTGGAGCCGACACCCACACTGGAATCAACTGTAACCGCGGTGCCCACGATTGAGCCTGTGTCGATGACGGAGACGCCTACGCCGATAGAGGAGTCGATTCCTTCTCAACCGGAAGAGTCGGATTCAGAAGATGCATTCCCCATCTGGATTCCTGCGCTGCTTCTCGGCTTGGCGATAGTTGCCCTCATCGGCGGTGGGATCATCTTTGTCCGCCGGGTGGGTTGACAGGAGTTTCCCTTCAGGGCATGTCCGCCTTTGGCATGCTGTAGCCGACACGGAGCTTGGTGAGGATGTAAGTCGGGTTTTCGGCGTCGTCGCCCAACTTTCCTCGTATGGCGCTGATGGCGGTGCGCATGGGCCGTACGTCGGCGTCGCCGCTCGTGCCCCATACCCGTCTCAGCAGGTGCTCGTACGTGAGCACCCGCCCGGCGTTGGCAGATAACTCGACCAGCAACCGGTACTGTATGGCCGTCAAATCTACCGGACTCCCTCCCAGCATCACAAGACGCTCCGCGTAGTCGATAGTTAGGTCTCCCACCACATAGGGGGCTGACGGCTCGGATGTGGTCCGCCTGCGCACAGCTGCCCTGATTCGGGCCACAAGCTCTGTCGGCGAAAATGGTTTGACCACGTAGTCGTCAGCGCCCATCTCGAAAGCCTTGGCGACAAGCTGATCCTGACCGTAGGCCGACACGAAGATGACGGGCACGTCACGGGTGCTCACAATCTCTTTCATCAGATCGATTCCGTCGACTCCGGGCAGCATCAGGTCAAGCAGAACGACATGGGGACTCTCCTCTTCGACGAGGCGGAGCACGTCCTCTGGGTCTCCGGTAGCGATAACCGCATAGCCTGACTTGACCAGGGCGTCGCGGATGTACCGTAGCGCTTGATCGTCATCGTCCACAGCCAGGATGCGCAGCTGTTCACGCGCCGACCTGCGTCCAGACGGCGTGGAGAGTTGTTGGGACGGCTCCGGAGAGACAAACCCGGACCCTTCAACTGTCGGCAGGGTGAAGGTGAACCGTGCTCCTAGCCCGGGCCCGTCACTTTCCCCCCAGATTCTGCCCCCGTGCGCCTCCACTATCCCCTTGCAGACCGCCAGGCCCAGACCGGTATCCCCGCCTTGCTCCTCTGATTCGATTCTGGAGAATTTCCGGAACAGGTGTGGCAGGCTCTCAGCGGGGATGCCCCTGCCTTCATCGGACACCGATACGGAGACCTGGAGATTGCCCGGCGCGGCACTCACCCTGATGGTGGATGATACCGGTGAGTGCCGTGCCGCATTGGACAGCAGATTGCCAAGCACTTGGATGATGCGAGACTTGTCCCCCATCACCCAGGGCAGATCAGGCGGAACGTCGATGTTGAGGTTGTGCCTGTGGCCGCCGATACGGAAAGCATTCCCGGCCTCACCGATCAGGACCGCCACGTCAGTCGGTTGCGGGGAGACGGGCAAAATACCTGTCTCAATGCGCGCCACGTCAAGAAGGTCTGCGATCAGCGCGCGCATACGATCGGTTTGTTCGAGGATGATGCTGTGGAACTGGCGCATCTCGGCGGGATGCATGTCGGAGAATTCATCCAGCAACGCGGAGACCGAACCCCTAACCGTGGCCAGCGGGGTGCGCAACTCGTGGCTCACCATCGCCAGGAAATCGGCCCGAAGCCGCTCAACCTCTTTGAGAGGAGTCATGTCCTGCATCGTCACGATGAGGCTCTCCACTCCACCGTCCTCTGAAAGAATCGGGCTTCCGTTCATAAGCACGGAGACGTTCCGACCGCTTGGCACACTTAAGAGCATCTCTTCCGCCCGCACCCTCTCTCCGGCCCTCATCAACTCGTCCATAGACACGTTGGACAGGGAGAGTTCCCGACCATCGGCGCGCCGGATTATCAGAGTCTCCTGCAGAGTCTCCAGGGGCTCCTCCGGCGCTAGCAGCATATCTAGAATCCTCATCCATTCACGGTTGGTGGAAACAGTGGCTCCCGTTCTGGCGTCGAAGACTCCAACACCTACCGGGGTTGTGCCTATCAGAGTCTCCAGGTCGATTCTGGAGCGCTGCTCGTCCCGATACCTGCTGGAGATAGAGATGACCATCGCGGCCTGTGCGGCGAACATGGCCAGCGTCTCTTCGTCTTCTTCACTGAACTCCTTATCATCCTCGCTGCGGCCCAGCCAAATGATTCCCACAAGTGCGCCGTGATGCCGTATGGGCGCAGCCAGGCCGGCAGTTACGGTCATCGGCAGCCAGCCGTCCAGTCCGACCGATTCTGCAAACTCAGGATAGTTGTCCACGCGCAAAGGCCCGGGGATCTTGCTGAAGTGATCGAAAATCCTTGTGCCGCCCGGCAACTCCACGAGTTGGCGGTGCTCATCCTCCGTGGTTCCGGATGTTAGGACTGTGCCCAGCCCGCCGGCTTCATTCGTGCTTGCAATAACCCCGTAGCGGGCATTCGTTAGATAGCGCGCGTTATCAATGACCTCTTGAAGGACGACATTGAAGTCGAGACTCTCGTTGATATGCACGCTGGCCTCGCTCAGCCTGGATAGGCGCTCTCGCAGGGCCTGGTTTTCTTGCAACAGGTCGTTTTCTTGATTCACTCGCCAACCTCGGTTGAGATTTGTCGTGCCCGATGTTCGCGTTACCTGACGCTAGGCTGAGGGGATTTATGGTACTTGAAGGCATACTAACATCTTCACACTAAACTCACAATAACTGCTGCTGAAATCGCAAAATCTTAATAGTGAAATCATATGGACTCTCTATAATTGATGACAATTGCCCCACTCGTGGACTTGTCTGCACTGCGCAGGTGAGTGACGAAAGAACCAGGAGGCTGATATGCCCACGAAAGCACGTACCGAAGGCATTAATCGACAGACCCGGCTGTTCCTGCTGGTTGCGCTCGCTGTGGCCATGGTGGTTTCCGCTTTCGCGATACCGGACGTGTCCGCGCAGACAGACACGGTGGAGGTGAGCGACATTTCCATCACCGGGGACAACCGCAAGTGGTATGGGTACGGCCCTGGAGACGAGATCATCGTCTACGTGAGGTTCGATGGAGACGCCACGGTGACGGGGTCTCCTCAACTCTCATTGACCATTGGCGACGAAACGAAGACAGCCTCCGTGAAAAACACCTGGTCCACCGGCATGTCATTTGGCTATGAGGTTGTGACGGGCGACGACGATTCGGATGGCATCGGTATTCCGGCCAATCCCATCGACCTGAATGGCGGAACGATCCAGGACTCCGACAGCAATGACGTCGACCTGACTCACGATGCGGTCACGTCAACGTACAGGGTGGGCCCCGTGCCGCAGCAGGGCGATGACTCGCCGGTGATTGAATCGATTGCGTTCACCTCGAGCCCGGGCGCTGACGGCGTCTACTCCAATGAATACCTGGAGATTACAGTCATGTTTGACAAGGACATTAACGCCGTTCACGGAGTTTGGATGTATGTGCAGGTCGGAGATGATCGGGTGCAGGCGCACCAGTACGACATCTCCGGCGCCGACGTGATTTTCCGGGGCTGGATGGACGAAAGTCTCGCGGACACGGACGGCGTCTCGATCTCCGAAAACTCGCTTGAAACGGTTTCAGGCGCAATCGTTGACGCGGACCTGAATCCCGCCTACCTGACTCATGACGCAGTGGCGGACGATCCCGACCACAAGGTGGGACTCATACCCGAGATCCAGTCGATTTCTTTCAGTTCCGAGCCGACAAATTCGTACTACGGAACGAGCGCGCGGATTGAGGCCGCCGTCGTTTTCACCGTGGGCAATCTGCAGTCCGATCACAACGCCCTGCCCCAGTTGATACTGGCCCTCGACAGCGGCAACGTCTTTGCGGATTTCACCAGCCGAGTCGGCAATACGATGTATTTCTCTTACATCACGCAGAGCGGCGACTACGACGACGACGGCATCGAGATTCCTGAGCACGCATTCAGCGGGCGCGTCTACACGAATGCCGGGCTCGCGGCGGATGTCACGCATGACGCGTTCCCGGCGGATTCGAATCACAAGGTGGACGCAATTGCTCCGGAATTTGAGAGCGCGGAAGTGTCCGCGGACGGAGAGACGGTCACTGTGACGTTCAGCGAGGACATTGAAATCCCATCCCTGCTCAACTATTTGAGCACCCAGTTCGACGTTCCCCTCGGGCTCTTCTTGAGCGCGGTGCTGGACGTGGTTGTGGACGGCAACAAACACACCGAAGAGACGGACGCGAATCTGTCCGGGGACACGATCTCCCTTACTATCGCCACCCCGATCACCGAATCGCAGGACGTGGAGATCTTCTACAACAACGGCTTCGCTTCAGACGCCGCGCGGCTCTTCAAGGACAGGGCAAACAACCCCGTTCCCCTGTTCTCCGGGGAGGACGTCTCAAATGATTCAACCGTGGAGGACGTCACGACCGATGGCAAGAAGATCGTGGTGAGCGAAACCGATCTCAAGTTCCAGGAGGGCAGCAACGGCACGATCAGGATCAGGCTGAATTCGGCGCCGTCCGACGAGGTCACCGTTTCGGCGGGGGTCTACCCCACAAGCAGCCTGTCATTTGGCTCAGACACGCTGACGTTCACGACGGCCAACTATGACACGTACCAGACGCTGACAATCAGCGCGGATACGGACACCAACAATGTGAACGGATGGCATCGCGTCAGCCTGTCCGCTACAGGCGGCGGTTACGGCAACGTATTCTCCGGCTTCCGCGTTCTGACGACCGAGTCTTAGTCAGTAATGGCGAGGAGCCCGTCCGGACGTTGGACAAGGAGCGCTAAACAGATGGGTAGATTCGTAGCACGTCAGGCCGTAGTGTTCACGGCCGCGATCATAATGGTGGCGGTTGCGATAGCGGCCTGCGACGACGACCCTACGCCGTTGCCTGCAACGCCTGAGTCCGCGCCGACGATAACAACCCTTGCCCTACCGACGGCAACAGCTATACCGTCGCCGACTTTGATTCCGATCCCGACTCGCCAGCCGATCTCAATGGACGAGCTTGAGATTACGGATGAGACGACGTTGAGCCATGTGATAGCCGCCCTGTCGGATGATGAGGTTGCGTGCATTCAGGATGCCGCCGGAGCGAGTGTCTTCACTGTGGTTCTCAACGTTCCGCTGAGCGCTTTGCCGAGCGAACTGAGCGAACCGCCGCCTGAGTGTCTGTCAGAGGAAAACGCGATTGGGCTTGGTGTGGCCTACCTCTCTCGTGACGCGGGAGGCCTGGATGCAGAGACCCGCAACTGTGTCACGAATGTTGTCACGCAGGTCCCGGCTGTCCTGGATGTTGGGGGCCGGCCTGAGAATCCTATGGAAATTGCCGCCGGATCATTCGGTATCCAGTTATGCCTGACTGATGAGCAGGCTGCGAGCCTTGCTCTTGGAGGAGAGGATGAGCTGCCGCCGCCATCCGTGCTTCGGTGCCTTGCTGAGCAGATGGGCGGGCAGGAGGCCCTGCTGACGGCTCTTTTACAAGGCGAGGAGGATCCCACCCTTATCCTCGGTCTGATGGTTGCGGCCCAGTCTTGTGAGTCGGAATCCAACGCCCCGGCATCGCCGTAGTTTTTCGCTGCGCTGCTAATGGGCGCTGATACTAAGAGTGACAGGAGGGCTATTCTTGGCGCTTGCGCAGGTCTTCATCGTGAGAAGAATGCGTAGCATCTGAGTAGCTAATCGACCTTAATCAAAACTTCCACAAAATAGTCTTCAGCCTCATCAGCATCGTGTTTCTCGGGAGGTTGTGAGAAAGCTTCAACAGTTGAGCTACTGCGAGGGACGGTATGGGCGATACAGGACTCGAACCTGTGACCTCTTCCGTGTGAAGGAAGCGCTCTAACCAGCTGAGCTAACCGCCCCCGTGTGCGCCATCCGGCATGTGCGCCGCGTTATGGCTGCGGCTTGGTGGCAACGACAGGATTCGAACCTGTGACCTAGCGCTTATGAAGCGCCCGCTCTGCCGCTGAGCTACGTTGCCGCGCCAGGCTGCTGACCTTTCAATGATAAGCCCTCACGAGTGCACCGCAAACTGTCATCCTGAATGGCGCACAATGCTACGCTCATTGTGTGGTATTGATTGAGAGAGATGTCGAATAACCGGAGGGAGAATGGTGCAGGGTACTCCGCCATCGCCGCACATTGATCCGTTGACGCTTCGGGCGCGCAGTGATTCCGTTCTGCAGCGGAGCGTGGGCGACCTGCGTGAGACGCTCCTTGCGGCCATCGATCAGATCGAGCGATTTCCGGCGGTGTTTCCCGATTCGCCACTCGAGGCAATTGAGGTGGAGCCGCGGGAGATGGAGTCGCCGGATCGCGGGCCTATCGTCGTTTGCCCGGACGGGGAGATTTATGAGCTTGTCGTGCGAGCCACCTTTGAGACGTTAGGCGCGCAGGAGTACGCGGACCGGCGGGAGGAAATCAGGGCGCTCGATCTGCCCCTGCATGAGTACATCGCGTATCTGTACAACGCGATTTTGGCGGTGACGGACTACTTGTATCGGAGCAGGCAACAGGGGTAGAGGGCTCACCCTCGACAAGCTCAGGGTGAGCGGGGGAGTCCCGATGGATTCCTGCTTTCGCAGGAATGAGGGGAGAGGCGGCGCTGCGCGCCGCACTGGATTCCCGCTTTCGCGGGAATGACGGGGAGTGTTTAGCCGACTTGTTGGAATGAGTCGCCTTTGTAGTCATCCTTGCTCTTGAGATAGGCCTGCAAGGGGCCCTGTTGGACGCCGCGGAGGCGGTCGTCAACCTCGCGGGCGGGTTTGGCCGGGCTGCCCATTACAAGGGTATTTGCTTCGATCTTGGTGCCCGGAGTGACGAGCGAGCCTGCGCCGACGATCGCGCCATCGCCAATCTCGATTTCAGCCGGGCCGGGCGCGCCAACGCATTTGGCGGCGTTGGCAATCAGGACGTTGTCTCCGGTCTTGACGTGGTGGACGAGGGTCATGTGGGCGATGACGCAGTTCGCGCCGATGGTCGTTTCCTCATGGAGGACCGCGCCGTCCTGGATGTTGGTGTTCTCACCAACCGTGATGCGGCCCGAATCGCCACGCAGGGTTGCGTTGAACCAGACGCTAACGTTCGGTCCGATGACCACATCACCAATGACGCTGGCCGACGGGGCAATCCACGCCGTGGGATCGATTTGGGGCGTCTTTCCGTTTATTGAGTAGACCGCCATCCTGAGTCCTCCTTCTTGGGTCTGTTCTGCATAGGGTAGGGGATCTGTTGATTCCTGTTCATCCTGTCTGGATTGTAACGACCGCAGTACCGCCTTGGGGACGCTGATTGTCGGCGCGGAGGAGGTACACGTCAATTTCGAGGATAACCCGGCCGGGCTCGTCATGTCGGTCTGTGACGACGCCGGTGGCGGTGTAGGTCTCGCCCTGGTTGACGGGCATCCGGAAGACGCAATCGAGCTTTTCAATGCGGCCGTTCGGCAGCCAACGCTGGAGGGCAGTTTCCATAGCGCTCATGCCGAGGTTGCCGGGCACGATCATGCTGTTGAAACCCTCGCTGCGAGCGGTCTCCTCGTCCGTGAATCGGCTGAGGCCGCTCATGGATCCCCGCTCGGCATCGTTGTCGTTGAGCCAGCCGGAGAGGGCCATCATGTCCTTGACCCACGAGGTGTGGGGCGTCCATTCAATGGGCGGGACCTCGTCCCCAATGTCAGCGTGTACTTGCATCTCCGTCATGATCGCGCCTCCCCGTCCCTTGCCGGTGGGACGCCGGGGGCGCGATAGACCATTGAGTCGCGGGCGCGGGCGACGAGTTCGCCAGCATCATTGCGGAAGAGGATTTCCCAGACTTCAAAGGCCATCGTGCCGGAGCGGCCAGTCTTGGAATACACGTCCTGCAAGACGGCGTAACGTGTCAGCTTGTCACCAACGTAGATGGGGGTATGTAGTTCAATGGCGCGGCCTGCGTTGAGACCGACAGTTGCGCCCTCCAACTTGACGTCCGCGCCCCGTTCATGGTTGCGGGTGAAGAAGACGTTGAGCATGGCGGTGGGGGCTTCCTCGCGCTCGCCGTCGGCGGGTTTGACCGCGGGTATGCCGGTTAGCTCGAGGTAACGGTCGACCAGCTCCTGCGTGAGTTCGATGACGCCGGTGGTCTGTTCGACATGCAGGATGGCTTCGTTAAAAGTCACCTGTGGCGTGGCGGCATCTCCACCGTTCCCGTCGTTCGATGTCATACCTCTTCCCCTATTTTCCCGAAGGACTCATTGCTGCGTGTCTTCAAGCCTAACAGCAGCAAATTCTCCAGACCTTAGCGCTTCGACAAGTTCCGACTCAGAAGAGATCGGCGCGTCAAAGGCGGTAAGGCAGCGCGCGATGGCGCTAACAAAGTGCGCATCGCTGCCACCAATTCCAGAGTAGCCCTTTTCGGCCACCAATTTCTCGGCTGCCTCCGCCTCTTCGGGGCGGTTGCCGCCGTTCAGGCTCTCAACGATGGAAACCTGTGGGAACTCTACGCCGTCTGCCATCCACGAGACGAGGCCGATGCCAGCCCGCCCGGGATGAGCGGGAATGGCTATCGCGCCGTGCTTCTCCGCGGTCTCCATGAGGCGGAGGGGGTCCATCGTCAGATCCGTGGGGTCGATTTCCTCCGCCAGCCTTTCGGAGACGCCGTAGACGAGGAAATGCCCGTGCTTTGTATCAAGCTCCGCGCCTTTAAGGACGGTGACACCGTATTGATCGAGCGCATCCGAGTAGTCCTTATCAAGAGAGAATTGACGGTGTTCAGTCAGAACGATGCCGTCCACCTGCATGCCACGTTTTTTCAACGTGACAATCCACTTGAGGTATTGCTCCACGGTGGCGCGGGAGTCGTCGGATGCGACGGAGTGGGAGTGGAGATCGTAGTAATACATTCCTGTCGTTGTGCCGCCGCCGATGGACTAGCGATGCCACTCCGCGATGTTCCAAAGCTCGCTGTCCCACGCGTTCATCCGGACGCCTTGCAGGTCGTTTGCCTTTGCGGAGACAAAGCCGCGGAGCACGAGGGGAATCTCGTAGGCGGGGATAACGATGGCATCGTTTAGCGCACGCACGGCAGACTCCCGCTCAAGGTCACTTTCTACGTTCTCGAGCTGACTGTACAACCAATCATAGGTCTCGTTGCACAAGCGGACATTATTCTCTTCGGCCCACATATTTTCGCGCGACTGGATGTGGTCGCATAGGTAGACGGAGAAGTAGTTCGCCGGTTGCAGGCCAGTTCCGGTTGTGTACATCTGGACATCGGCCAGGAAGCGGCGGTAGGACTCCTTGTGCTCAGCCGGACCGAAGAAGATGCTGGCGTCGTGCGTGATCAGGGTGCTCTCGATGCCGATTTCAGCCCACCACTCCTGGATCAGGTCGAACGTGCCCTCACGAACGGCGTTGGCTGTCGTCTGGTAGGTGAGTGAGAGCGGGACGCCCATGTATTCGCGGACACCGTCGCCGTCAGTATCTACTACGTCATTCTCGTCAAGGAGGGCCTTTGCTCCCTCGATGTCCTGAATGAGGCAGCCGTCGTTACGCTCGGAGACGTACCGCGCCGGCGCGGTTACGAGATTGCAGGTTGCCATGCCCGCAGAGCCGTAGAGTTCATCGACGATCCGTTGACGGTCGATGGCCATGGACATGGCCTTTCGAATGGGCGCGGAAGTCAGGAAGGGATGAGGATTCTCGCCGTCCAGGTACTCTGAGCGGTTGTCCTCATTCTCCGTGTGGGGATTGGTCTGATTGACGACGATGCGTTCAACGTCGCTTGCGAACGCTGTAACAAGTTCACCGAGATCGTTACCGAGCCAGAGAATGAGCTGGGCCCGGGTCACCTGCAGGTTCCAGGCATAATCCGCGGTTCCGTCTACAAGGACGGCCTGCGCGGCTGACTCGGCATCGCCGCCGCCGATGAGGATGACGCGGTCGAAATGTGGCCGTCCGCCCCAATAGTGGGGGTTGCGCTCATAGATTGCGCGATCGTTGGACGCGAACTCGACGATGCGATAAGGGCCGGAGCCGATAGGCATCTGGTGGTGCTCATCGCAGTTAGGTATTTCAGTGGCGAGGCAGTCCTCGAACTGGGCGCGGCTAATGATCGGGGTATCCGTGCCTGCAAGGAGAATGACGGGGTCCCTCGCCTCACTACTCAACGTAAAGACGACTTCGTGATCGCCCACGGCCTCGACAGACTCAAAGGCGCTAAAGGTGTGCTCGGCCAGGCAACCGATGCCTTCCGTTGTGCAGTAGAGCGACGTGAATACGACGTCATCGGCGGTGAGATTACTGCCGTCCGACCACGTGAGGTTCTCGCGCAGCCGCCATGTGATTGTCAGGCCGTCTTCAGAGATGCCGCCGTTCTCACGGGAGGGTATCTCGGCGGCGAGTTTCGGGACAACGTTGCCATCAGGATCAATAACCGCAAGAGATTCAAGGACTATCGCTCCGGCGTCGCGATCCTTGCTGCCCGACGACTGGTAGGGAAACGGCAGGGTTGGGGCCTGCCAATAGAGGATGGTGAGCACTTCTTCCGCAGGCTCCGGTGGTGGGGTAGGAGCGGGGCGGGGGGTGGCTGTTAGCTCAGGGGTAGCGGGGGGAGCGGTTGGAATGGGGGAAGCAGGCGTGACTGTCGGTGGAGCGGTGACTGCGGTTGGGATAACCGTGGGAGGGTCCGGCTGAGTTGGAGGGTCAGGTCCTTCTTCGTCTTCACACGCGATTGACGTGGCAACGAGCGCCACGGCGAGTAGGGCAATTGTGAATGCTCGCCAGGGGTTCATTCGTCCTCCGGTGGTGGGTTAGCGAAGTTTCTCTAAGGAAATGATCCGATCCGGCAATTAATCCTGTACCTGACCGCCGACATAGGTCTTTGCCCAATCCATTGCCTCAATGATGCTCTCGCGACCGTCAACAGGTTGCGGGCGATGGGCATTCGCAGCGCGATCGATGATTTTTGGAATATCAGTGAGGCCGATCTGCTGGGAGATAAAGAGGTCAATTGCGGCGTCGTTGGCTGCTGCGACGACTGCCGGATACGTGTCGCCCTGCCGTGCCGCGTCAATAGCGATCCGGTAGCACGGGAACAGCTCATGCTCCAGCGGCTCAAACGAGAGGCGACCCTCTGCGAGGAGGTCGACGCGGTTTATCTCCGCGTTCGCCCATCGATTTGGGTATGCGAGCGAGAGCTGGACGGGGACGCGCATGTCCGGGATGAAAAGGGCGGACTTGACGGAGCCGTCCTTGAACTCGGTCAGGGCGCGAACGAGACCCTGCGGGTGGAAGAGGACGTTGATGTTTTCCAGAGGGATGTCATAGAGGGCGTTGACAACCGCCACCTGCGTTGCCTTGACCATAAGGGTGGAAGCGTCAATTGAACGCTTTCGCCCCACTGCGCGGGCGGGTAGGGGCGCCCCCATGCCAGCCGGCACCTGAGTCCCGTGGCGGGGCAGGCGACGCGCCTGCACGGTGCCCCACGTTGACGTCATGGTGACTTGTCGGACTGACTCTGCTTCTTCTCCCCATAACGTCTGCCAAACGCCGATGGGCTCGTCATCCAAGGGAAAGATAGTTGCGCCGGTCTCTTTGGCGCGGCGAGTGAGCAGTTCGCCGGCGATGTAAAGCGTATCGATGTTGCCGATGGCGACACGCTTTCCGGCGTCAATGGCAGCCCAAGCGGCTTCAAGGCTGTTTCTGCCGACGCTGGCGATGACGGCCATGTCAACGTCCGGAGAGGAGACGATGTCATTGATGGACTTGAACTCCACGCCCTCCGGGATCTCGTCGCGCCACCGCCCGCGCGCGAAACCGGCCAAGGTAGGCCGGTATTCCTGAATCTGTTCAGCGAGCCGTTCAAGGTTGGAGCCTGCCGCGAGGCCGACGACGCGGACGTTATCACCAAGGGAGCGAGCGACGGAAAGAACGATCTGGCCGAGCGAACCAGTTGAGCCGATGACGGCTATACGGAGCGGCGCGGAATCCGTGGTCATTACACCTCCACTCTCCCGGCGAGACGGCGCGCTTCCATTCCCTTTACATCATCCACAACGTCACAAACGCCCGGTTAGAGATTGTCCAGCTTTGTGGCGATGAGCGCAGCGACGTGATCGTGGATCGTTTCTTCCTGGATGGCGTCCACGATCTCGGAGACGAAGGCGCGAATGAGCATCATCCGCGCCTCCTCTTCCTCGATGCCACGGCTCCGGAGGTAGAACATCGCGTCGTCGTCAAGGTTGCCGCACGCCGCGCCGTGTCCGCAGCGAACGTCGTCGCAGTAGATCCAGAACGCGGGTTTGGTGTCCGCTTCCGCGTCATTGGACAGGAGCAGGTTCTTGTCGACCTGCATAGCGTTCACCTTGGCGGCATTGGGGCGGACGATGATGCTGCCGTGAAAAACTGAGCGGGCGTGGCCATCAAGGATGCCCTTGTAGAGTTCGTTCATATCGTTGTGGCCGACAACATGGTCGACGATGACCTGGTTGTCCACGTGCTGGTCGCGGCTGATGACGTACGCGCCGCGCACATCGCTATTGGAGCCCTCACCGGCCATGATGACGTTCAGGTTGTTGCGTGTGAGGCGTCCGCCGATGTCTATGGCCATGGAGCGGAAAGTCGCGTTTTCGTTCACCTCAACCTGCGTGGTTGAGACGTTGTAGGTGGCTTCACTCTCCTGCTGGACCTTGCAGTAGGAGATGTTTGCACCCGCGCCAACGACGATCTCCGTGACGGCGTTAGTGAGATGGGAATCGTCAGCCATGGAGACGTGCGTCTCCACGATTGCGGCGGAACTGTCCTCACCGGCGATGATCAATGTGCGCGGCATGGAGGCCGTTCCCTGCGTCTGCTCTGTGGAGACATAGACAACCTGGATGGGCTGATCGACCACGGTCATGCGTGGAATGAGGACAAACGCGCCTTCCGCAGCGAGGGCTGTGTTGAGGGCAGTGAAGCCCTGTTCCTTGTGGTCGGCGAGGCGCGCCAAGTGGGCGCGGACTGAATCTGTTTCGGAATGTACGGCCTCAGCGAGGCTGCCGATGGCAATTCCGTCCGGCAAGCCGTTTGAAGCAGAAAGCTCCGGCGCGAATCGGCCATCGACAATGACGACTCGGTGCCATTCCGCCGGGCCGACGTTGAGCTGCTCAAGGTCTAAATCAGATTCCGTTACAGCGCTATCACGGTCGACTATTTGAAGCGGCGAGAATCCCTGCCGGATAAGAGGGCGGATGTCCGTATATTTATACTCTTCGTTGCCACGTCGGGCGGTGGGGAGGCCGAGTTCCCGGAAGCTGTCCAGCGCCTCGGCGCGGATATCGGCGATCCATTCGGGGTCTCGGCCGGCGCGCGCGGCCTGGTAATCCTGCGCGGCGTCTGCGAAATCCGTGAGGTACGTATCGAGCGGGCTTGTGGTGGTCATGTAGTCCTGGCCGAACTGCCGTTGTCGTGGCTATCTAGCCGACGGTGCCCTCAAGGTTGAGCTCAAGGAGGCGGGTGGCCTCAACGGCGAATTCAAACGGCAGCTTCTTAAAGACCTCTTCGCAGAACCCATTGATGATCATGGAGTGGGCCTTTTCCACGGAGATGCCGCGCGAGTTGCAGTAGAAGAGCTGGTCCTCACTGACGCGGGAGGTGAAGGCCTCATGTTCAAGGTGGGCCGACTTGTTCTTGACCTCGACGTACGGTGTGGTATGCGCGCCGCACTTGTCACCAATCAGGAGAGAGTCGCACTGGGTGAAGTTCCATGCGTCGTCGGCACCGGGGTTGACGCGGACAAGGCCGCGATAGGTATTCTCGGCCTCTCCGGCACTCACACCCTTGGCGATGATGGTGCTCTTGGTGCGCTTACCGATGTGGGTCATCTTGGAGCCGGTGTCCGCCTGCTGGCGGCCCTTGACGAGGGCGACGGAGTAGAACTCTCCGATGGAGTCGTCTCCCTGAAGGAGGACGCTGGGATATTTCCACGTGATGGCGGAGCCAGTCTCGACCTGCGTCCATGAGATCTTGGATCGCGCGCCCAGGCACTTGCCGCGCTTGGTGACGAAGTTGTAGATGCCGCCATTACCCTCTGCGTCGCCGGGGTACCAGTTCTGGATGGTGGAGTACTTGATCTCGGCGTCATCCATGGCGACTAGCTCAACGACGGCGGCGTGGAGCTGGTTGGTGTCACGGATGGGGGCGCTGCAACCCTCAAGGTAGCTGACGTAGGAACTCTCATCCGCGACGATCAGCGTTCGCTCAAATTGGCCGCTGTTTTCGGTGTTGATGCGGAAGTAGGTGGTGAGCTCCATGGGGCAGCGGACGCCCTTTGGGATGTAGCAGAAGGAGCCGTCCGAGAAGACGGCGGCGTTCAGCGCCGCATAGAAATTGTCGGTGTAGGGGACCACGGAGCCGAGGTACTTGCGGACGAGCTCCGGGTGGTCCTGGATGGCCTCCGAGAAGGAGGAGAAGATGATGCCGAGTTCGGCGAGCTTCTCCTTGAAGGTGGTGGCGACCGAAACGCTGTCAAAGACGGCGTCCACCGCGACACCGGCAAGCCGCTTCTGCTCTTCGAGCGGGATGCCCAGCTTTTCAAAGGTCGAGAGGACTTCGGGGTCGACTTCGTCGAGGCTGCTGAGCTGCTCCTTTGGCTTGGGGGCGGAGTAGTAGATCATGTCCTGGAAATCGATGGGGGGATGCTTGATGTGCGCCCAGTCCGGGAGCTGCTCCTTTTCCAGCAGGGTCTCCCAATGGCGGAACGCCTTGAGGCGCCATTCCAGCATCCACTCCGGCTCATTCTTCTTGGAGGAGATGAGGCGGATGGTGTCTTCCGTGAGGCCGGGCGGCACGGTATCCGTTTCGATCTCGGTGATGAAGCCGTACTTATAGTCCTGCTTGGCGATGCTCTTGAGTTCCTGATTGGACTCAGGAGCAACATCCTGTACCGTCTCGTCAACTGTGGTCACTAAGTCTCACCTGCCTCAATTGCTGCCGGATGGACGAATGCGGAGGTTCAGTTCTCCATATTTAGCTTCAATGATGTCATTCACACATTGTCATTGTAACCGTATAGGGGGCGGCGTGCGATAGGCGTCCAGATACGGACAAGTTCGGGGAGCGTGGAGTATCATGACTACAGCCCCCCGAGAATCCATGGGAGTTTGACATGGCGACGACGGCGAGCGGAATCACTCTACCAGTCACGGTCTGGTACGACTACATTTGACCGTGGTGCTACATCGGCCAGGAACGGGTCGATAAGCTGAAGCAGGACTTCAACGTCGAGATTGACTATCGCGCGTTTTTCCTGCGTCCCGATCTGCCGCCAGAGGGCATTGCTCGACCTGAGCGGTACAACAATCCAAACTCGCCCGTGCAGCAGGCTGCGGAAGCGGCAGGCATCGTGATGAACAGGCCCGAACGTGTTCCGTATACACGGCTCGCGTTGGAGGCTACCGAAGCTGCCAAGCAGGCGGGTGTGGGCGAGGCGTTCCATGAGGCCGCGTATCGCGCCTATTGGGGTGACGGTGTGGACCTGGGTGTGGTGGAGAACCTGAAGCCCATCGCCGAGGAAGTAGGACTTGATTGGTCGACGCTGCACAAGCACATTGAGGATCGCACATACAAGGAAGAGGTTGAGAAGCAGTACCAGGATGCGCTGAATATCGGCGTGACGGGTATTCCGGCCTACGTCATAGGGCGCTTCTTCTTTGTCGGCGCGCAGCCGTATGACGTGTTCAAGCAGGTTGCGGAGCGGGCGATCACGATGATGGAAGAAGGAGAGGATCCGGGGTTCAAGAGCTAGAGCCTTCCTGAAATATAACGATGAGAGGCGTCCCGACGGGGCGCCTCTTTTCTTTGGTGAAGGCTCACCCTTCGACAGGCTCAGGGTGAGCGGGTGGGTGGTTCAGGGTGAGCGGAGAGGGTTGCGGGCAAGGCGTACAATCGTTGCGTGATAGTTTTCACCGGGGCTCACGGCTAGCCTGCCATGGGGGTCGATAATCGACAGCGCCCCCGAGAGCGGCTTGTGCGCCGCTCCGTCGGCACGCAATCTCGGCGACTCGCCATAGCTCGGCCAAGCGCGCCGAGACTTCCACATTTCCTGAGCACCCCGTACGTACGAATATCGCTCTTCTTCGGCCTGCTTATCGCGCTTGGAACGACACTCTTGTTGATGCCCTGGGCAAGCGCGGACGGAACTGCGACTGATTTGGTCACGGCGTTATTCACGGCAACATCGGCCTCTTTCGTTACAGGCCTCATTGTTGTCGAGACCGGTGACTACTGGTCGATCTACGGGCACCTCATCATCCTGTTCCTGATAGAGGTTGGGGGACTGGGCTATGTTGCCGGTCTGGCAATCATCATCTTTGGACGTGAGAGCGGAGCATCGCTGTCTGACAGGCAATCGCTGCGCGCAACGCTCGGGGGCGGCGCGCTGGGGAGGGTCAGCCAAGAAGCCAAGGAAGTCATACGCATTTCAATCGTCATTCAGATCATCGGCTTCCTTGTCCTGCTGGTGGGCTTCGTGGTAGCAGGGCATCACCTCGGGGAGGCAAGCTGGTTCGCCGTTTTCCATGCAGTGTCGGCCTTTCACAACGCGGGATTCGACATAACCGGCGGCGCGCCAAGCCTTTTTGAATATCGCTATTCCATCCTGGTGGCGGGGCCAATCACACTCCTCTCATTTATCGGAGCTACCGGCGCGGCCATCGTAATAATCATCTATAGACGGAGGCGGTGGCTGACACTGCCATTGGACGCAAAGATCGTGGTCGCGGGCATGGTAGGCGTTGCAGCTGCGGGCTTTATCGGCATCCTGATCACAGAGTGGTCCAACCCCGAGACCCTGGGATCGCAGCCCATAGTGAATCGTATTTGGGACGGCCTCGTGATGGCCGTGGGGAACCGAACGTCGGGGTTCAGCACGTTTGCGGTGAGCGCAACCTACGAACACACGCTTTTCCTACTGATTTGGCTGATGGTGATCGGCGGCGCGGCGGGGTCAATGACGGGGGGCATCAAGATCAATGCCTTCATGGTGATGTTTACGTCCGTGTCATCAAGCATTCGTGGTCTTGCCCATGCGGCGATTTTTGGGCGGGAGATAGCGGACGCACAGGTGCGGCGCGCTATCACGATTGCCAGTTTCGCGTTTGTCTGGGTGAACTCGATGGCATTGCTCCTGAGCCTTGTGGAGGGGCAACATTTTGTCGATATTCTGTTTGACGTGGTTTCAGCATTTGGACTTGTTGGTCTATCGACCGGGACGATTCCGGGAATGTCGGACTTTGGCAAGGGAGTGATCATACTGTCGATGTTCGTGGGGCGTTTCGCGCCGTTCTTCCTTGCGTTGGAGCTGGCTCATCGGGAAAGATACACGCGATTCCGGTACCCGGAGGCGGAAGTTAGGATAGGCTAGTGCAGGATCAACTGAGCGGAGAGTGCTGACGTGGCAAAAGGGCAGGTAGCTGTTCTGGGACTCGGTCGGTTCGGCCAGCGGGTTGCACGCGACCTTCAGCTAAAAGGGGTCGACGTGCTCGCCATCGATAAGGATCCCAACCGGGTGCGGGAATCCGCCGCGCTTCTTCAGCACGTGATGGTGGCAGATGTGAGCGACCGCGGCGCTCTCATCGAGCTTGGGGTGCCGGAATCCGAATCCGTAATTGTCGCGGTTGGCGGCGATATCCAGGTGAGCTTGTTGACCACGGTCTTGTTGAAGACGCTCGGCGCGCCGGAGGTGGTCGCCCGAGCCAGAGATGAGCTGCACGGAAACGCGCTCAGACAGCTGGGCGCAGATCGGGTGGTTTTTCCGGAACTAGATACGGCGGAACGACTTGCTCACAGCCTGTCTTTCAAGGGCGTGCAGGACTACTTTGAGCTGGGGCGTGACTATGGGATCAGCACAGTGGTGGTCAATGACGGCATGGCAGGGAGAACTATTGAGGAGCTCGGCCTCGTGCATCCTCGCCAGGCCAATGAATTGAGCGTGGTGCTCATCATCCGCAATCGCAATGAGGCTGTGATTCACCCGGACAGATTTGAAAAGGTTTCCGGGGGAGACGTGCTAGTGTTGGCAGGTCTGGACAAGGAATTTGAAGAGCTGCACCTTGAGCAGTTTGACACGAAGGGAAGCGATGGGCGTTGACCGCCGCCTTCCGCCGCGCTACAGTCGTTCGCGTTGCCGTACAGCGAACCGGGTGGTGGACAGCCGTGAGGAGTAGAAATGACACAGATCAGTGACCACGTTTACGCGTGCCACATAGCGGATACGCATTATATGCATCCGGGCGGAACCACTATCTATTTCATCGGCGACCCCTCTGAGGAGATGCTGATTCTGGATACCGGCGAACATGATCGCTCCTGGACGAAGCAGATCCTGGAGTACTGGGAGGGACTTGGCTCACCGAAGATTGGAGGAATCCTCATTTCTCACGGCCATGGCGACCACACCGGCGGCCTTGATCGGATCCAAGAGGCGACAGGAGCGCCTGTGCGCTGTCATCCCAAATTGGCGAAGGAGCTTCGGAGCGTTCTGGGCCACGAGGATGAACTGGTTGTTCCGCTCAAGTCGCGGGAGATGGTGAGAACGGGCGGGGGAGTTGCGCTGCGGGCGCTGTTCACGCCGGGCCACGCAGTCGACCATGTCTGCTATCACCTCGCAGCAGAACGAGTGCTGTTCACGGGGGACACGATCCTGGGCTCCTCGTCTTCATCTGTTCATGATCTGTACGAGTACATGAAAACTCTTGGCAAACTGTCCAAGCTGCGCGTGGACACGATAGCTCCGGCTCATGGCGGGGTGGTACCGCCGCCGCGAGGGCGTCGGCTTGTCGCGTGGTACATGAACCATCGACAGGAGCGCGAGGAACAGGTGGTTTCCTCGCTTGAAAAGGGCATCGAAAAGGTCGATGAGATGGTCAAGGACATCTATCCACGCAACCTGAAGAAAACCCTACGGCGTGCGGCGGCCGGGAACGTGCGGACGCACCTGGACAAGCTCAAGAAAGATGAACGCGTCGCAGAATCCGAGGCGACGTTCAGCCTGACAGGCTAGGCGTGGAGGCCGGCCGGTGACGGAGTCAGAGGACTGTCTATTCTGTCGGATTCGCGATGGGGAGATACCGGGCGAGTTCGTGCACAGGGATGACAAGGCTTTTGCTATTCGAGACATCAGCCCCCGCGCGCCCGTCCACATCCTGATTATCCCAACGGAGCACATTCCGAGCGTTGGGGAAATTACGGACGCGCAGCTACCGGTGATGGGGACTCTCACGGGCGTTGCAAAGCAGCTCGCGGCGTCTGAGGGTATTTCCGAGTCGGGGTATCGCCTCGCAATCAACAATGGACCGGACGCGCATATGACCGTGCCGCACCTCCATCTGCACCTGATAGGCGGCAGGTCGCTTGGCGCTGAAGGGTAGGCTGGGGCGGTGATGAAGAACTCCTGGGCCGGGCCACTTGCGAGTCTGTTTGGCGGAAAAGGTGAACTGCCCGCCGCGAAAACGGTTCTCGTGCCGCTCGTGGGTTCTGCAATGGATGAGTCTGCGTTGAAGGTAGCGGGCGAGGTGGCACGGGAGTCGTCAGGCCGCGTTCATGTTCTCTATATCATTGAGGTGCCGCGGGCAGTGCCGTTGAATGACCCCATGCGAGAGCAAGTTTTGAACGGTGAACGAATCCTCAAGGACATCGAGGATCACTGGCCGCACAGGAAGACGAGTGTGGCCACTGAGTTGTTACAGGCGCGGCAGGCGGGGCCGGCGATTGTGACGGAGGCTGTGGAACGTGGGGCGGACCTGGTGATCATGGGCATTGATCACGAAAGGCGTTACGGAGACTATAGCCTCGGGTCCACTACGGCTCACGTGCTGCAGCACGTGCCGTCAACGGTGTGGATACTGCGCGCGCCCATCAACCAGAATGGCGTTCGCTGACCACGTGGGTTTTCGAGGACCAAACCGACTATGAGATTCCTGATTATGGGCTGCGGGAGGGTAGGATCCGGGCTGGCGCGCAGCCTGGCGGACGAAGGCCATGACGTGACAATCATGGACGTGCGACAGGACGCGTTCCGGCGTCTCACGGCCCGATTCCGGGGAAACGCAATCATTGGAGACGGACTTGATTCGGCGACGCTTCAAAGAGCGGGAATAGAAAACGCAGATGTGTTCGTATCGGTGACGCAGGGCGATAATCGGAACCTGATGGCTGCGCAGGTGGCAAAGCACATTTTCAAGGTGCCCCGTGTTATTGCGCGAGTCTATGACGATAGCCGCGCAGATGTTTTTCGAGAACTGGGCCTCCAGACGCTCAGTTCGCCGCGGTTCGTGACCGGCTTAATGCGCGAAATGATCTTTGACGAGTCGGGCGAGGCACCGGAGGACAACTAGCGATATGTATGTGATTGTCGCGGGTGGCGGGCGAGTGGGCTTTGGGCTGTCACAGGCCCTGCTGGCCAACGGTGACGAAGTCCTGTGCATTGAGAAGGACGCCCAACGGTGCGCCGTTGTCGCCGAGGACCTCGGCAGCGCAAGCTACCAGGGTGACTGCTGCGAAGTGAGTGTGCTGGAAGACGCGGGGACGGGCAGGGCCGACGTGTTTGTGGCGGTGACGGGTGATGACGCGGACAATCTTATCGCTTGCCAGGTAGCCAAGGCGCGTTTCCGGGTGCCGAGAACGGTGGCCCGCATCAACGATCCGAGAAACAGGGAGTTATTCAGCGTTCTTGGCGTGGACGCGACCGTGAACTCAACAGACGTAATCATGTCCCAGATCGCTCAGGAAATGCCGTCGCGTCCATTGACGCAAGTGCTGTCTCTGACAGGGACGGGGCGGGAGTTGTGCCAGGTGGAAGTGACGTCGGATTCGCCGCTGTTAGGCCAAGAGATACGACTGCTGACTCTACCCGGGGACAGCATGATTATCCTGATTGTGTGCCCGGATCAGACGGTGAGAACGCCGGAGAACGGCTTGCAGCTTGAGGTGGGGCAGGTGGTGCTTGCGGTTACGCGAGAGGAGCAGGAGCCTGCGCTGAGAGAGGCGCTGACCGGGGTGGCGCCGGAGTAAAGGCAGTCGTCGCTTCGACGGCTCACCCTTCGACAAGCTCAGGGTGAGCGTTTAGCAGCCTAGGTTGCCGGATCGTCGCCGCGGTTGTGCCGGATCCAGTCCTGCATTTCCTGGCCGGCACGCATCGCTGCATCGCGGCCCTCGGAGATGGCGTCGCGGAGAGCATCATTGCCTGTTTCGCCGACAGTGCGCGCGCGCTCACGCAGGCCGAGTGTTCGGCTGCGAATATCGGCCCGCGATTCCGAACCGGATTGCGGCGTGAAAAGCACGCCAAGAACGACACCAAGAATCACGCCGGAAACGATGCCCAGCAGGAATGTCAGGGCATTGCCGTTGTCATCTTGTTCAACCATGGGCCTGCCCCCCCTTGCCCGGCTGTCTCATTGCGCTCTACCGAGCTTCTCGAAGCGATTATAAGGCAGTTTCAAATTGTTGCCCAATAGTGAGAGTAGTCAGCCCCGGTCGCGGCGGCCGAATCTGCGCAAGACGCGGAACCCCTGTCGAATGCCGGTGTAGAAGCTGATCACGGGGACGGCGGGGCGAATAATGGCATCAGTGACGAGGCGGGTGGCCGTGCGAACCTCTCCGGTTGTTCCTCGAACGTTTTCAAGGATCGGTTTCACAGACCGGAGGATGGCCAGCGCGACGAGGATGATGGCGAGAAACACAAGGATGCCAAGCACTCCCCAAATGATGATGACGATATCCCGGATGATTGCGATGACGTCAGCCAAGCAATTACCTCTCTAGCAAAACGACTGTGGTTAGTATTGGGCATGAGCGCGGGAATTGCCAAACCGATCGCGCTAGCTTGATGCCACCTCGTACACGCGAACTGCTTCGTTTTCGTATGCAAGCGTGAGTCGTGGATGACGTTCGAGGACGGCGATGGTTTCTTCGGGGTAGTAGGCACGCTCCGTCTGGCCGACGAGGACGTAGCCGACATCATATTCGTCCAGGATGCGTTGGATGACAGTCGGGGAGCCGGAGGAATAGAGGCGGCTCACATCCGCTTGGCGGCGGTCGATTTCCGGCTCCGCGATGCCGATGCCGCGCTGCTGTCTCTGGTGCCATGGCCAGCCGACAATCATCGGGAGTCCGGCGTACATGGCAGCGCGGGACTGGATGCGGTAGTAAGGGGTGTCGTTCTGCACGGACGGCAAACCGGCTTCGGCGACAACGGGGAGTCCCGTGGCGTTCTCCCGCAGCCAAATGAGGGCGTCCAGTTCATGGCGAAGGATTATCTCGGTGTCGTCGACATCGATGTATGTTCCATTTTGCATGTAGGCCGAGCCGTCCAGAGTTAGGGGAATGTTCGTGTCAATGCGGTCGGCTAGGCGGGCCTTTGTCCCGAGAACCGGATAGATGGCCACGCCGAGAACAGCGATGCCCAGCACCGCGTAAAACGAGATTCGGTAGATGCGGCCTATGCCGGGCATCCTGAGCGCGCCGCCGGAACGGAGCATCCACCAGAGTAGGAACGCTGCCGAGATTCCAAGCAGCAGCCACGCCTGCAGGTAGACGCGGAAGATTGTGTTCATGCGCACCAGGTGATCCTGGATGGCGAGGACATCCACGGCGGCGATGAGGCCAAAGGCGAGCGATGCCGCGCCGTACGACAGACGCACGGGTAGAGGCAAGCGCGCTGAGAACGTGAGGGCAAGTGTGACTGCGGCCAGTGTAGTGGTGATTGCCATGTTGCCGAATCCCGCGAGGAACAGCGTCAGGATCCCCGCGGCAAGGATGATGCCGCCGATCACACCCGTGAAACGGGTTAGGAATGCGATGCCAGTGTCTTGGGTCGGCCAAACGCGCATTCGGAGTTCTCTGAGCGGTTCGCGAAGCCCCGAGCGGGGAATACCAAGCGCGAGAGACGCGGCGGGGCGGAAGGAGACCGCGATGATCAGCAGGGGCAGGCCGAAGATGGCGAGCAAGGAACGGACAGGTGTTTGTTCATTGCTTCCAACGATTTCCGTGTAGAAGGTGGCGTTGGCGGCGTGGTAGGGGGCGAAGAGGGCAAAACTGATGGTGATCAGCAGCGCGGCGGCCACGAAGGTTAGTAGCAGTGTCGCCTTGAGAGTGGTTCGGCGGGCAATGAGTGTAACTGCGATAGCGGCTACGGCGATGAACAGGAATGTTGGGTAGTCCCAGGAGTGCGTGGCGAACAGGGCGCCCAGCGTGAAGGCGAGAGCGCCAAAGGGCAGTGTGATAGATATGAGGCGACGCCGATCATAGAGAGCGAGGGCCACGGCAAGGCTCAGGCCGATGGCAACCAGCGTGAACGGCATGGCGAAGATGTGGGCGTGTGGGTCGGCAAAGAGGTAGGAGAAGAACGGGAACTCCGTGATGCTGATTGTGCCGGGAACAGCAATCATGCGGCTGGAACGCCAGAAATCAAACCCTTCACCACCGAGGGCGGAGGCCGACACGGTTAGGAGATTACTGATGCTGCCCGAGCCGGAGAAGGTGATCGCATCCCACGCCGCCGGGCCGATGCGTTCTGCGATCTGAACAAGGCCGTCGAGGTTGCCTGCGATGGCGACCATGAGGGCGGCGAGCAGACCGACAGTGAGGGCACCTATGGCCGGAAATTGGTAGGTTCGGAGTCGTTGTATTGTTGCTTCGGCAAGGTTCACACCGATGGAGAAGGCGGCGCAGAAGGTCATCGTCCAGAAGGTGGGGATGGCGAGATTGACGGCGTATTCTGGCACGGTTCCGGTGAGCTTGATAAGTGTCGCGACGATGAAATGACCGAAGTAGTAGTAGTTCAAGTAGCCGCCTGCGAACCATGGATCGTAGGGCGGCATGAACGACGAACGGGTGACGGCAGTGAGGTAGGAGACATCCATCGGTTTCTCGCCGCCGCGGAACGGATGCCAGAGGTCCGGGTTGGCGGCTCGAAGGACGACAAGGACTAGTAATACGGTGATAAAGAGGGCTTCCGCGGTGAGGAGCCAGCGCCATCGCTGTCGGACTAAAGTCAGTAATTCACGTCGTGATTTGTAAGCAACCAATGCGGATGCGGCGGCGAGGATGAGGATGGCGGCGGCGATGCTCATGCGCGAGAACGGGATGATCTGCAGGGCCGCGCCGAGCCACGCAAGGTAGGCGACGATGAGCAGGGAGAGCGCCTTGCCAAGCAGGTAGCCGCCGTCCGGCAGGGGGCGGAATATCCGGGCCATGAGCGGGAATCCGGCCAGTGCGATGGTCTGCACGGCGAGCAGCCAGAGCACAAGCTCTGTACCTGATCCGCGACCTGTTGTGGGCATGATGTCCGTCCACGTGCCGCCCTCGTCCTGCACTTCTGCCAGTTCGGCTGACATCAACAGGGAGGGTGATTCAGACGTGGCGAGCCGTCTTCCTATCTGTGGCAGATTGGCCGAAAGAATCTGATCGTACTCCGATTCCGTAAGGGCGGTCGTCTTGCGGAAGAGCATGGGTTTGGGGCGTTCATAGACGGTGAAACTCTCGTCGGCCATGCCTAGGTTGATTACGAGACCGGTTGCGTCGCCGTGAATTACGTCAGGTGAAGCAGGTTCAAAGTCGAGGTAGCGAATCGTATCTTCTGCGATAGTGACCCCGAGCAATGAGGGGTACGTGGCCTCTACGTGGGCCAACTCAAAACCGAGCTCACCGTCGAAGAGCGCATCGTAGTAGGAGCGCATGACGGGGAATCGCTCGGGCAGGCGCGGGACGGAACCATAGCCACGGTTGCTGAACATGTAGATGTAGTCGGCACGGTCGATTTGAGCGGCTAAATCTTCGGCCTTGAGCCGGTTATCGGGCCAATAGACCTCAATGGATTCGATGTCGTAGCGATGCTCGCCGTGAAAACGTTGATCCCATGCTTCGGTCGTGATGATGGAGCCGGGCGAGACATTCTCTTCGATCCACGAACTCATACGGTCGACGGGGTGGGTACCGCCAAAGACTGTAGTGAAGGCGATGGCGTAGAAAGCCGTCGGAACGATGATGATACCCGCAAGGGACGCTCCTGCCCACGCTCCTTTTCTGCCAAACCGCGCCAGGTATGCCATGCCGGAGAGGATGGCAAAGGCGGCGGCTATGCAGAGCAGGGGGTAGAGAGGCAGCAGGTAGCGCATGAACTTAACCTGCTGGGCTCCGAGCCAGAGCAACGGAATGAGCAGGGCGGCAATGAAAAGCACCTCAACCGTGTTGCGTTGGCGAACTGCTCGCCACGCAATGAGCGCCGTGCCCGCCAGAGCCGCTATGCCAAGAGGGATGCCAAGTCCCCAGATGACGAGGTTGCGGATGTGGTAGAGCCAGGGCGTCGTGTCCGCGTATTGGATCGTGAAGGGCAGCTCGAGATCGCCGCGCGCCATGTTGGCCTGCGTCATCACGTCGTTCAGATACGTTGAGAAGTCGATGAGCGCGTACGGCTGCGCGACGGCAAAGGCGGCAAAGGCGATAAGAGCTGCGAATATGGTTCGCCCCAGTGGAACGCGGACGTCATCAGCGCTGCCGTTGTTTCGTATAGGGGCCCACAGGTACGCCAGCCAGACAAAGACAACGGGTATGGCAAAGACAAGGGCTGTCGCCTTGGTTGAAATGGCGAGACCCAAGAGGGCGGCAGCAAGGTAGCCCGTTCGTTGGTTGCCGGATCGCAGGAATCGAATAGAGGCCAGGAGGCTGCCTATGAGCAGGGCGGTCATGAGAGGGTCGACGGCGTAGTAGTGGCTTAGCTGGATGGGCAGGACGGCGAGAGCGTAGAGGGCGGCGGCGAGAAAACCGGCGGTGCGGCCATAGAGTTCCCGGCCAATGTGGACGATGAGAATGACGGTTATGGCGTCGGCAAGGCCGGTTGCGCCACGCCAGAGGACTTCACGGTAAGGGATGAAATCGGCTATCTCGCGGAGTTGGTCGCCAATCCAACCGATGGCGGCGAGAAGGATGAGGGGCAGGGTGCCGTAGTTGAACCAACCGGGATTGAGGGGGCTTTCCGCGGAGAAGAACTCGCTAATGGAGCCGGGCATTCCGAGCCCAGACGCGAAGGTCCTTATCGGCCACTCATCGGGGTGGTAGCCGCCCCAATCGAGGCCATACCAGCGCAGGCTGAGCGCAAGCGCGATCAGCCCCGCATACGGGGCGAGTTGACGGAGACGGAGATCAGGCAATGTTCGACGCGGGACTTACTGTCAGCCGCCCGCGTCGATCTGCACTGCGGGCTGAGGCTTTAGAGTCCCTTGCTCGCCATGAATTGCGCCAGATCCGAGACCCGGCAGCTGTATCCCCATTCATTGTCATACCACGCGAGCACCTTCACCATATTGCCCCCGATGACAATGGTCGAGAGCGAATCCAGTATGGCGCTGTGAGGGTCTCCGCGGAAATCTGAACTCACCAGAGGCTCGTCCGAGACGTCGAGAATCCCCTGCATGGATGTTGCCGCTGCCTCTCGGAAGGCGTCGTTGACTTCTTCCGCCGTCACATCGCCGTCGATTTCCGCTGTGAAGTCGACGATGGACACGGTTGTGGTGGGCACGCGGTAGGCGAGACCGTGGATGCGTCCATTGAGCTCCGGCAGGGCAAGGCCGACGGCGCGGGCTGCGCCTGTGGACGTGGGGACGATATTGGCCGCGGCGGCGCGAGAGCGTCGGAGGTCGTCATGTACCTGGTCGAGGATTTTCTGGTCGTTGGTGTAGGAGTGGATGGTGGACATGAGGCCCTTGCGGACGTTGAAGCGGTCATGGAGGACCTTGGCGACTGGCGCGATGCAGTTGGTGGTGCAGGAGGCGTTGGAGACGATGCGGTGAGTACCCGGGTCATAAGTATCATCGTTGACGCCGAGGACGACGGTGAGGTCTTCGCTCTTGGCGGGGGCGGAGATGATGACCTTCTTTGCGCCGCCCTCAAGGTGACCGGCGGCCTTGGTGGCGTCCGTGAAGATGCCTGTGGACTCAACCACAATGTCAACGCCGTGGTCGCCCCACGGGATGCGGGCGGGGTCGCGTTCGGCGACGACCTTAACCTCCTTGCCATCAATGGCAAGACCGTTCTCAAGGGCTTCGACCTTACCAGGGAAACGGCCGTAGGTGCTGTCGTACTTGAGGAGATGGGCGTTAGTCTCGGGATCGGTGAGGTCATTGACCGCGACGACTTCGAGATCGTCGGGATGCCGTTCCAGAGTTGCCTTGAGAACCTGCCGACCGATGCGGCCAAAGCCGTTGATGCCAATGCGAGTGGTCATGTCCCCTCCGATGTGATTCCCCGTGTGTTCCCGTACCCCTTCGGTGATTCTACAGGATGCAGTCGAATTTGTTGCCTATTTCCGGTGTTAGGAGTGACCACGGGGCAGGTCGATTGCGCCGTATTGCGCCCTGTCGCCAAGCTCGTTCTCAATGGCAAGTAACCGGTTGTATTTGGCCGTGCGTTCTCCGCGAGCGGGCGCTCCGGACTTTATCTGGCCCGCGCCGGTAGCGACGGCAAGATCGGCGATTGTGGTGTCTTCGGTCTCGCCGGAGCGGTGGCTAATCATGGCGGCATAGCCTGCCTGACGGGCGATTTCGATGACGTCCAGTGTCTCGGTGAGCGTGCCAATCTGGTTGACCTTGATGAGGATGGCGTTGGCGACGTTTTCCCGGATGCCGCGCTCAATGAATTCACGGTTGGTGACGAAGAGATCATCGCCGACAAGCTGCATACGGTCGCCGAGCGATGCGGTTAGGGTTGCCCAGCCCTCCCAGTCGCTTTCGCCGAGTCCATCTTCGATGCTGACAAGTGGGTAGGCATCTGCCCATTCGCCGTACGTTTCGCTCAGCTGCTGAGCGGTGGCGACACGACCTTCGCGTTCGAGATTGTACGTGCCGCTTTCCTGATAAAGCTCGGTTGCGGCGACATCGAGGGCGAAGTGGCAATCTACGCCCGGCCTGAGTCCCGCGTTTTCCATGGCTTGCACGATGAGGTCCGGCGCGGCGCGGTTGGAGGAGAGAGACGGAGCGAAGCCGCCCTCGTCGCCGATGTTGGTATTGTGGCCTTCCGCGCGGAGGAGGGCGCGGAGTTGGTGGTAGATTTCCGAGCCCATGCGGAGGGCCTCTGCGAATGTTGGAGCGCCGAGCGGGGCGACCATGAATTCCTGGAAATCCGTTGAGTCCGCGGCGTGCGCGCCGCCGTTGAGGATATTGAAGAACGGGACAGGCAGGCGAGCGGCGTCATCTCCACCAAGATAGCGGTAGAGAGGGAGGCCTTCAGAAGCAGCGGCGGTGTGGGCGACGGCGAGGGAGACGCCGAGGATCGCGTTCGCGCCGAGCCGTCCCTTGTTGGGCGTGCCGTCCAATTCGATCATCGTGTGGTCGATGTCTGCCTGTTCACGGACGTCCATGCCACGGACAGCATCTGCGATCACGGTGTTCGCGTTATTGACGGCCTGCAGGACGCCGCGTCCACCGTAGCGATTAAGGTCGCCGTCGCGGAGTTCGACGGCCTCATAGGTGCCGGTGGATGCGCCGGACGGGACGGCGGCTGTGCCGTGCGAGCCGTCTGCGAGTGAGACGGTGACAGAGAGGGTGGGGTTGCCGCGGGAATCAAGGATCTCGCGGGCGTGGACGCTTTCGATTGCGCTCATGCGTCGCCCCTCTGTTCGGCGAGCGAGATTGCCATGTCGACGGCCTCTTGGGGGGTGGCGGCGCGGTGAACTCCCCTGTCCGGCTTGCCGCCGGTGGAGAACTCCCAGCTATCGAGGCCGACAACGGGTATGCCCTCTGCGAGGGCAAAAGACATTTCGTTGAGCGTGCCATAAGAGCCGTCGATGGCGATGACGGCGCGGCCGGCGCGCACGACCATCGAGTTTCTGACATAGCCGATGCCGGTCGGGATGGAGACCTTGACGAATTCGTTGGCGTCCGCCTCGCGGTATGAGGGGAGGAGTCCGACGGTGAGGCCGCCCGCATTGTATGCGCCCTTGCAGACTGCTTCCATGACGCCCTCAAGGCCGCCGCAGACGACGCCCATGCCGCGTTCGGCCAAGAGTCTGCCGACTTCTTCTGCGGCTGTGAGTGCGGAGGGCGGGGGGGCTGCGCCGCCGATGACGGCTATGAGTTTGGCTCTGTCCATATGGAGATTGTTCCCTTTTTCACTAACGCTATCACGTTTCGCTGACGGGGCGAATGGTGAGCATGGCGTGGGTGGATTGGCGGGTTTGGGGGGCGAGAGGCATGACCATGAGGGCGGCGTGGGCAAGGCTGCCGTCGGAGTTGTCGAAATTGATGGTTACCCCGGCATTTTCAATGACGGGAACTCTGACGATCAAAGCGTCGCCGATTCGGTCAACGGTCATAAGGCGGACGGCGTAGTTCTGTTGAACGCGGTTGTTGCTAAAAAAGAATCCGTCGGGCGTCCAGCCGCCGTCGGGTTGTTCATTGGTTGTTCTGGATGCAAGGGATACGGGCACCGGGTGATTAATAGCGGCCCAGCCATAGTCTGCGGCGGGGAGCCATGCACCAGCTAGAGAGACGCCGTCGAGGCTGATGGACTGATCGGTGAGGTAGAGCAATCGAAAGAGTATCCGTTCACCGATAAATCCTGAGAGATCGAGTTCTTCGAGGACCCATTGAGGCTGCGCGCCGTTGCCGCTGGTTCCAGTGAATCCTGCGTCGAACATCACGCTACCAAAGGCGACATCCGACGTTTCCTGCATAGAGGGTGATTGGAGAACCTGCCATGTTTGGCCGTCGTCCGTGGAGACGGTCGCGTAGAGATAGTCCCAATTCTCTTCAATGTGGTAACGGAGTAGGAGAGTCAGGGTTGCATCGTCGGCAAGGGTGGCAGCGCGAAGGTCGAACTCGTGTGTAAGGCTGTAGGCTGTGGAATCCTCACTTCCAGCGAGCCAGAACGAACCGGATATGTTGTCAAAGTCCGGCAACAAGGGAGTTGTCGTATCGCCCATAAAGCTGACCTGGTAGACACCGGGTTCGAGGGGAAGGGCGATGTACTCGGCGGCGAACTGCGTGAAGAGCCTGGACAGTTCGCCGGTTTGGCTCAGACGCGACGTGGCGCGCGCTTGCGCGTCGAAATCGGTATAGAAATCACGGTTGGAGCGGCCGTCGAGGTAGTTGGCGACGCCCCAGCGAGCCATCAGTGCCAAGGTATCAACGTTCGCGTCAATTGCGGCCAGGTAGGCGTCGATGCCGCGGAGTCCGTTGGCGGGCTGGGCGACGACCTGCCGTAGGGTGCCGTCGGGGCCGGGGTAGTTGTCGCGTAGATAGCGCATGAAAAGACCAGCGGCGGAATAGTTGCAGGAGGCCGTGCCAGGCGTGGACGACCACGCCATCAGCTGTGTTGGAGGGCAGCTGTTCAGGAAGTAGTTGGCGCGGACAGTAGTGGAAGTGGTGTCTTCTGCCAGCACGGAGAGTCCCTCGTTCACCCACGTTGATTCATCCGGATCAGAGAGATGATGGATGGCGTGTTGGAGTTCATGAGCGACGAGGCTGGCATAAGTGGCATGTCGGGGATTGCCCGACCTGTTCCCAGCCGCGTTGAGGTAAAGGGTATACCGACCGCTCGCATGGGGATTGAATTCCGTCGGGTAGAGGTCTGAGGCATCGAAATAGCCGCCGAAACCAGGGATATTGGCGTGCACGATGGCGATCCGTAACCCTTCTGCAGCGGTCGGGTCACCGGCGAAGTTGGCGATGACCGTTGGGCGAACAACTTCCTCAATGCGGCGCGTTACGTCGTCCCTGAAAGCCGCGCACGTGAGGCCAAGATTCTCGCCCAGGTAGAAGTCCACATGTTCCGTCGAGACGCAGAGGCGGGTATCAATCTCAACCTGCGAGGTTTCGCGGAGGTTGTACACGAAGAAAGATCTTACATCACCCACTTCATCACGCGGCACGTTAGGTGGAGAGAGGTCGGCGTCCGGGAGGAACTGCTGCGCAAGAGAGTAGACATCCAGCGGATAGGGTTCGGGCAGGGTATCGAAAGTGAGAGTTTGGCCATCGAATACAGGGGTAAGGAGCATTACATTCGGCGGCAGCGCGGTAGGTGTTGCAGTTACGAGAGGGGTCGGGGTTGCCGCGGAGACAAACTCCAACAGGGACGCTGGGCGGGGTGTGGGTGTGGCGCTGGCCACCGGTATCGTCGTGGCTTCGGGCTGCGGGTCACATGCGGACGCAAGGATAAGAACCGCAATAAAACCGAAAGGGATCAGCCGACGGATCCGCAGAGCATTCGTCACTCGGCCTGCCTGCCATTGAATACGTTCATGGCTTCATCGATGCCGTCTCTGATGAGCAACTCCATGCAGTCGGCGGCGCGGTCAAGGGCGGCATCGAGGGGTTTCTTCTCATCCGGTCGGAAGCGGGACAGGACGTGCCTGATGGGGTCAGAACCCGGGATATCCGGCCTGCCAACGCCGATGCGGAGGCGTGGAAAATCCTGCGTGCCCAGAGAGTGGATGATGGATTTCATGCCGTTGTGGCCGCCCGCGCTGCCGTAGGGCCGGAGCCTAACGACTCCGAGCGGGAGATCCATTTCATCTATCACGATGAGAATAGAGTCGAGCCGCTTGCCGAACCTGCGCACCATTGGGCCAACGGCATCGCCGCTGACGTTCATGTAAGTGCCGGGGAGGATAAGGCGCACATCGCGTCCTGAGAGTTCGCCACGACCAACAACGGTACCGTTAGATCGCTGCTGGAACTCAATGTTGTGGCGTTTGGCGAGGCGCTGGACGGCCATCGCGCCTGCGTTGTGGCGGGTGTTTGCGTAGCGCGCGGTGGGGTTTCGCAGACCGAAGACGAGGAGGGGAGCGAGGGGGCGTTCTTGCTCGGTCACTGTCGCGCCTCCTCGACGCGCCGCAGGAATTCGTCCTCATCAATGATCTCAGTTTCGAGGCGTTGGGCCTTTTCAAGCTTGGAACCAGCCTCCGCGCCCGCAACGACGAGGGTTGTCTTCTTTGTGACGCTGCGCCCGGCTTTGCCGCCCAGGCTGCGCACGATCTCTTCCGCCTGTGGGCGCGACAACTCCGTCAGGCGACCGGTGAGAACGATCTCCTGCCCGGTCCATGGGAGGTCGCCGACGGGTCGAATTTTTTGTTCTCGCATTCGGACACCGGCATCGCGGAGTTTGGCAATTAGGCGTAGATTCTCCTCGTCGCGGAACCAATTGTAGACGCTTTCAGCGACAACACTGCCGATGGTGTAGATGTCCGTGAGTTCTTCCTGTGTGGCGGCGGCGAGGGCGTCCATGTCGCCGTAGCGCTCAGCGAGGATGCGTGCGGTTTCGGCACCGACGTGGTGTATGCCGAGTGCAAAGATGACGTTGGCGAGGGGGCGTTCTTTCGATTGAATGATGGCATCAATGGCGTTCTGCGCCGACTTCTCAGCCATGCGTTCAAGCTCGGCGAGCTGCTCCACGGTCAGCGCGTAAAGGTCTGCTGAGTCGCGGATCAGGCCGGCCTCCAGAAACTGCTTGACGAGGGATTCTCCGATGCCGTCGATGTCCATGGCCGGACGGCTGACGTAGTGCTTGATGAGCTCGTAGCTCTGAGCGGGGCATGCGGCGTTGATGCAGCGGTGGATGGCCTCACCCTCGCGCCGCACGACCGGTTCATCGCACTCGGGGCAGGACGGCGGCATGGTGAATTCTTCTTCGGAGCCTGTGCGGGCCTCGACAACGGGGCCGAGCACCTGAGGGATGACCTCACCGGCGCGCTGGACGGTGACGATGTCGCCGATACGGATATCGCGCTCGCGGATGTAGTCCTCGTTGTGGAGGGTCGCCATTTTGACCGTGACGCCACTGACCTGCACGGGTTCAAGGACAGCGTAGGGGTTCAATGCGCCGGTGCGCCCGACGTTGATGCCGATCTCATTGAGACGGGTCGTCGCCTGCTCCGCGGGGTACTTGTAGGCGATGGCCCAGCGCGGCTCGCGTCCCACGATGCCGAGCAGACGTTGGAGTCGGAAGGAGTCGACCTTGATAACAACGCCGTCCGTGCCGTAGTTGAGAGACTCTCGCTGCTCAAGAGCGTCCTGATAGAAACGTATGGCCTCCGAGAGGGTGGCGGCTTTTCGGTTGTCGGGGTTGATCTTGAATCCAAGTTGGCCGAGCCATTCGAGGGTTTCAGACTGGGTTTCGAGAGTGTCGCCCTCTGCCCAGCCGAGCGAATAGACGTACAGTTCCAGTGGCCGGGAGGCGGTAATCTGCGGGTCGAGTTGTCGGACTGAGCCGGCGGCGGTGTTGCGGGGATTGGCGTATGTGCGCTCGCCGCGCTCCTCGCGTTCCCGGTTGAGTTCCTCGAACTTGTCGATGGGAAAGAGAATCTCGCCGCGCACCTCAAAGCGGGCCGGTATGTTTTCTCCGCTGACACGGAGGGGAATGCTGCGGACGGTGCGGAGGTTGGCGGTGACGTCCTCGCCTTCAACGCCGGTGCCGCGCGTCGCGCCACGGACAAGCACGCCGTTCTCATAGGTCAACGCGACGGCAAGGCCGTCGTATTTCAGTTCGCAGTAGTAGTCGATTGCCTCGCCGGGGATGAGATTCATGGCGCGGCGCTCCCATGCTTCAAGCTCCTCGTCGGTAAAGACGTTGCCGAGGCTGAGGAGAGGCACGGGATGGCGAACGGTCTGAAAGCGCTCGGACGGCTCACCTGAGACGCGCTGCGTGGGTGAGTCCGGTGTTACTAGGGCGGGGTGCTGCTCCTCAAGGCGGCGGAGTTCACGAAGAAGGCCGTCGTATTCGCCGTCCGATATCTCCGGGGCGTCGAGGACGTAGTAGAGGTGGTCGTGGCGGCGGATGAGGTCGCGCAGCCTCTCGATCTGCTGGGCTGCTTCTTCAGTTTGGTTGCGCGTACTCAAGATTCTTCGACTCCGCTACGCTCCGCTCAGAATGACAGTAGGATAATGCGCTTCGCTTAGAATGACAGGGGTGTGTGCGCTCCGCTCAGATTGAAAGTAGGATAACGCGCTCCGCCCAGAATGACATTTTAGGAGTCCCGATGGATTCCTGCTTGCGCAGGAATGAGGGGAGAGTTTCACCCTTCGAAAGGCTCAGGGTGAATGGGGAGCCTACAGGTTCACCACGCGGACGGTGTCAACCCCGTCTATCCCGAGGATGGCAGCGATGTGCTGCTCCTCCGGGGACTCGTCAACGTTGACAACGGTGAGGGCAGGGCCGCGCATAGACTCACGGCTGACATGGAGGGAGGCGATGTTGATATTGTTCTCGCCCGTGACGGTGCCGATCCTGCCCAACATGCCGGGGCGATCCGTGTGGCCGATGATCATCCAATGGCCGCCAGTGGGGATGATGCCAACCTGGTAGCCGTTGACCTGTACGATCTCCGTCTGGCCGCGCTCCGTGAGGGTCGCGCCGACAGTCGTTTCGCCCGCTGTTGTTTGCACATCTAGGTTGACGAGGTTGGTGTAGGGGGGCGTCTGGTCGGCGTCCTTGCTCTGTTGGACGTGGATGCCGCGTCGCTGCGCTTCCGTGCCCGCGTTGACGATGTTGATGCGCGTTTCCGTTCCGGTCTGGAGGAATCCGCTGAGCACCGTGGCGGCGAGAATGTCCGTGGCGAGTTCTCCTACGGCGCCCCGGAAAGAGATAGACAGGCGTTCCGGCTGCCCGTCCGTGAGTTGGGAGGCCAGCCGACCGACAACGAGGGCGAGAGGAACATACGGGGCGAGCTCTGCGGCGGTCTCCGGCGGGATGAGCGGAGCGTTGACGGCATAACGGGGCGCGCGTCCCTCAAAGACGTCGATCATCTGCTCCGCGACCTCACGGGCCACGTTGGACTGCGCCTCTTCAGTGGACGCGCCAAGGTGCGGTGTGACTACAACGTTGGGATGCTGAAAGAGAGGACTGTCCTCCGGGGGTTCCGTGATAAAGACGTCAAGGGCAGCGCCGCCAATGCGACCGTCTTCGATGGCGGCGCGGAGGGCATCCTCGTCAACAAGGCCACCGCGGGCGCAGTTGATGAGAATCGCTCCCTTCTTCATCTGCGAGAGTTCAGGCTCACCGATGAGGCGGCGCGTTGAATCCGTCATGGGCGTGTGGAGCGTGATGATGTCCGATCGCTCAAAGAGGTGGGGCAGGCTGACAATCTCTGCGCCGAGATGGCGTCCGTGCTCCTCGGCAACGAACGGGTCGTAGCCGAGGATTCGCATCTCGAAGGCGGCGGCGCGGCGGGCAACTTCAGAGCCGATGCGTCCAAGGCCGACGATACCCAGCGTCTTGCCGCGCAGTTCCGTGCCGAGAAACTTACGACGGTTCCATTCGCCGCCCGCGAGCGATGAATGAGCCTGCGGGACATGACGGGCAACGGAGAGCATCATCGCAAGGGTATGCTCGGCGGCGGAGATGGTGTTGGAGGAGGGAGCGTTGACGACGATGACGCCGTGGCCGGTGGCGGCGTCGATATCGATGTTGTCGTAGCCGACGCCGGCGCGGCCAACGACCTGGAGTTTTTTGGCTGCTGCCAGAATATTTGGCGTGACCTTCGTTTCACTACGCACGATTAAGCCGTCGTAGTCGCCAATTGTGGAAATTAGCTCATCCTCTTTGAGGCCGATACGTGTGTCAGCATCGACTCCGCGTTGGCCAAGAATCTCCGCGCCGTCCGGCGCGATGGGGTCTGCGATAAGGACGCGCATGGGCATCTATGCAGTTGCCGCCGCTGGGGCGAAGCCGACCTGCTCCAAGGCCTTGCCAAGGACATCGAGCGCCTCATCAAGCTCCTCATCCGGCATGTAGCCGAGGTGGCCAATGCGGAAGATGGAGTCCGAGAGACGGGCCTGTCCGCCCGCGAGTACAACATCTCTGTCTGCGGCGGCCTTACGGATGTCTGCAACGGCGAATCCGTCCGGGCACTTGATTGCGGTGACGGTGTTGGATGCGTATGACTCGTCTTCGGGGAACAAATCGAGGCCAAGAGCCTTGACGCCTGCGCGGATGCGGTCGCCCGCGGCCTGATGGCGGGCGTGGATGGCAGGCAGGCCGCCATCGAGCAGTTGGGTGAGTGACGCATCGAGGGCGTAGAAGATGGGGATGGCGGGCGTCCACGGCGTTTGGCTGCGGGCGGCGTAGTCGCGGGCCTGCTTCAGATCGAAATAGAACTTTGGCATGGTGGACTTCTCGACAGCCTCCCACGCGCGGGGACTGAGGCTGATCATGGCGAGGCCGGGCGGGGCCATCCATCCCTTCTGGGAGCCGGTAACGACGACATCGATGCCCCATTCGTCCACCGGGCAGGGGAGCGAGCCAAGGCTAGACACGGCGTCCACGATGAGCAGTTTGTCGTGCTGCTTGACGACTTGCGCGATCTCCCCGATGGGGTTCGTGACGCCGGTTGAGGTCTCATTGTGGGTGATCAGGACAGAGGTCACGTCCGGGTTGGCATCAAGGGATGCGGCCACGGATTCAGCTGTGGCCGCCTGTCCCCATTCCACGCGCTGCCAACGGACGTCCGCGCCAAATGTCTCCGCCATTCGTCCGAGCCGAACACCGAATGCGCCGATTTCAACGGCGAGCACGGGCTCTCCGGGCGAGAGGGTGTTGACGACGGCTGCCTCGAGTCCACCGGAGCCGGAGGACGTGAGCATCAGGACATCGTTTTGTGTTTCGAATAGCTGTTTGAGGTTGGCGCTGACGCGGTCGTAGATGTCGCGGAAGAAGGGGCCGCGGTGGTCGATCATGGGGCCGGAGAGGGCGTTGAGAATGTCCTGTGGGATGGGTGTAGGGCCGGGTGTGCGTAGGTTCACTTAGATGCTCCTGTGCGGGTTGATTTACTTGCTTTTAATTATAGGGGAATAGGAGAGGAGGCGGTACGGGGTTGAGATGGGAAATGAGTTCAAGATCCCCGCTTTCGCGGGAATGACGGGCGAGGTGGTTAGGGGTTTTGGGCGAAGTAGGCGCGGGTTTGCTGGACATCAAGGTGCATCTGTTCAACGAGCGCTTCGACGGTTGTGAACTCGACTTCCCCTCGGAGTCTTTCAAGGAAATCGACGCCGATTGTTTGGCCGTAAAGGTTTTCGTCAAAGTCGAGGATGAAGGTCTCGATCATGCGCTCCTGATCATGGAAAGTCGGGTTGTCACCGATGTTCGTGACGGATTCGAGGATGCGATCTCCCAAATGGGCGCGGGTGACGTAGATACCATCTGCGGGGACGGCGCGGCGTGCGGGGACTGAGATGTTGGCGGTGGGGAAACCGAGGTCCTTGCCGCGCTTGTGGCCCTCTTGCACGATACCGGAGAGCGAGTAGGGGCGGGCGAGCATATCATTGGCTACTGTGACGTTGCCTTCCTCGATGAGCAGGCGGCGGATTACGGAGCTGCCAATGCGTTGGCCACCATCCTGCAGTTCGTCCATCGGTAGCACGGTAAAGTCGAGTTCCTGGCCGATTTCGGTGAGGACGGGTATCGTCCCTTCTCGGCGGCGACCCATTGCGAAGTCGGGGCCGACGATAAGGCGGCGCATCGACAGGTCATCGACGAGCTTCTTGGCAAAGTCATGCGCGCTGACGCCGGCCAGATCACGGTCGAAGGTTACGGGAACGACGTAATCCGCGCCGACCTCTTTCAGCAGGGAGATGCGCTCGTCAAGGCTTGAGAGGTTTGTGATAGGGGCGTCAGGTTGAAACACTTCACGGGGCGTGGTTGTGAAGGTGACGACACCCGCCTGCAGGCCGTTGTTACGCGCTTCCTGCGCTACTCGAGAAATGATGTGACGATGTCCGCGGTGGACGCCGTCAAATGTGCCGATTGTTAGAACGGAGCCGGAAGATGTCCGGGCTCGTTCTATTTCCTCAAAGGCTTTCATGAACAGGCGTCGCGATTAGTCGGTATTGGTTCGGCCGCGTGCGCGAAGTTGGATTGCGCCGCGCTTGTACACGAATTTCATCTCGTCCTGGCGCTTGTCCGTGTTGACGTGGATGAGGACGCGGATGCAGCGTTCAGCATCGTTGGCAATGTTCATTTCAGTGGCGCCGACGAGGGCGACGTTCTCCCAGCCCAATCCAACACGGGCGGCAACCTGCGGAAATTCGGCTGTGATATCACGAGTCGTAGTGAAAAAAACCGACGCAAAATCTTCGGGGTCAACGTCGTTGACGGCGCACATTTCACGGAGAAGTTCCTCCGTGGCTTCGAGAATGGCCTCTCGCGTATCGGAGTCAGCCGTGGTCGCTCCCCTGATGCCCCGTACCGCAGTCATTCACCGCCTCCAAATGAAACGAGATTCATGAGTCCTTGCGACGTCCGGCGTCTGCGAGACTTCGTACATAGTTTTCCACAACTTGCGTCCGTTCCGCAGCGGGGGTGTCTCCCATGAGGTTCACCATGGCGCTGCCAATCACGACACCGTCGACGATTGGCGCGACGGATGTGACGTGGTCAGGACGCGAGATGCCAAATCCAAGTGCGAGGGGGATATCGGTGTGGGCGCGCACCCGTTGGATGAGGGCAGGGACGCCGGCGGAGACGGCATCGCGCTCGCCGGTGACTCCCGTAAGGCTGACGCAGTAGATGAAGCCACGGGCGCGCTGAGCTATGGCCTCGATGCGCTCATCAGGGCTTGTTGGGGCAATCAAGTAGATAAGGTCAAGGCCGTGGCGAGAGATAACGTCGTCGAGAGGGCCTGACTCCTCAGGCGGCAAGTCGGGCACGATGAGGCCGTCAACGCCTGCTGCTGCGGCATCATCGGCCAGCTTTTCGATTCCATATTGCAGGAACGGGTTGTAATAGCCCATGAAGAAGATGGCGGTGTCCTGAAACCGGGCTCGGATCTGGCGTGTTGCTTCAAGGCAGCTTTGGAGAGTGACGTCGTTGTTGAGAGCGGCAGTTGAGCTTTTCTGGATGGTCGCGCCGTCCGCCAACGGGTCACTGAACGGGACGCCAAGCTCAATGAGGTCTGCGCCTGCCCGAATGGCGGCGCTAACACCTTCAACTGTGGCACCCACGTCCGGATAGCCGACGGTGAAGTAGGGCGCGATGACGGCGCGGCGCTCTTCGCGGGCGCGCCGAAAGGCCTGCTCTATCCGCCCCACGTTTGCACTGCCAGCGCGATCACTGCAATTGCGTTATAGCCCGCGTGTGTGATGATGCTGCTCCAAAGATTGCCCGTCCAACGGTAAATGCCCAAGAGAATCATACCCACAAGCGCAATGGGAATGATGATGGCGGGGTCGATGTGGGCGACGCCAAAGATGAGGGAGGTCAGGATGGCGGCGGGCCAGAGGGACATGGTCTTCCGAAAGGCCTGGTACATGAAACCCCGGAAGAAGATCTCTTCGAAAAGCGGGGCAACAACGACGGCGGAAACGGCGATGATGGTGAATGAGATCGGGTCGATGTCCCAGGATTCGAACGGGTCGCCGGGCACGAGAGGATCGATATCGAGCCAGTTGACTACTTGCACGTAGCCGACGACGAGCGCCTGGCATATGGTGATGCCTGCAATGACGATGAGCGTTGTCGAGATTGGCTTGACACGTCGGAAACCCAGCAACGCCCAGCGCCCTCCGGCGGGTCGGACGGCGAAGTGCCAGACACTGAGAATCATTACTCCCTGCAAGACGAAAGCCGCGCCAAGCAGGACAACATGCTCACCCCATCCGCTTACATCCACAACCTCAACGAGACCAATGACGCTTCCAAGAACCACCATGAACACGAATGCAATTGCGGCTACTGAGATCAGGACTTGCCGGACCGTCCACGGTACAGGAGGAGCGGCGGGGCGTGAATTAGGGATTGCGTAGCGAGCTTCGAAATCCGGGTCGCTGTGTGGACGTTCCGGCGGAGAGTTTTGTGCCATGGGTTGGGGAGGGGGAGGGGTTTCAGTCGGCGCGGGTGTCCGCTCTTGCTCGGCGGCAAGGCGTTGCGCAGTGTAGCGGACCGCTATGGCGACTATCACCAGAAGAACCAGGAGTACGATGAGCCGCCGCGGGATGAGGCGAAAGAGGAAACGGATCAACGTCCATCCGGGCCAGTGGGGTAGAGGCGTCGGTATTCGTTGAGGAGTTTGGCGATGACGCCGGCGCGGTCGGCGAGAGCGAGCGCCTCTTGGTACAGGAGCTGTCGTCCCTGATCCGTGATCTGGTACGTGCGGCGGGAGGGGCCGGGGCCGCTCTGGCGCACCCATTCAGACGTAACCGCACCGGATTTCTCAAGCCGCCGCAGACCACGATAGAGATTGCCCACGTCTGCCTTGCCCGGGAGATAGCCACGGGCTTGCAGCGCTTCAAGGAGCGCATATCCGTGCTGCGGCCCTTCCGACAGGACTAAAAGAACGGCGGGCTGCACAAGTCCCCACATTGGGGAGGTTCGCGACTCTGTTTCAGACGATGCCGTCATGACGCCTCGCTGTGCTTCTCCGGCGATTCTACTCCACCAAGGATAGCGGAACGAGGAGAGAGGGGAGTCCCGATGGATTCCTGCTTTCGCAGGAATGAGCGGAAGGGACGCTACTGGAGGAGGCGGTGGGCTTCCTGGGCGGCGTTTTCGATTGGGACGATAGTGGCGGAGTCGCGGTCGCCGCTGCGGAGTTTCAATTCGGCGTTGCGACCGTCACGCATGGAGCGGCGGCTGACGGTAGCGCGGACGGGCATCCCGAGGAGATCAGCGTCGCTGAACTTGATGCCGGCGGATTCGTCGCGGTCGTCGTAGAGGACTTCAAGGCCGGCAGAGGAGAGCTGTTCGTACAGTTCTTCGGCGGCGGCAGATATCTCCTCATCGCCGGGGTTTAGCGAGACGAGGTGAACGTCATAGGGCGCGATGCTCGCCGGGAAGATGATGCCGTCGTCGTCGTGGCTGCTTTCGATGGCCGCGCCGAGGAGACGACCGACGCCGATGCCGTAGCAGCCCATGAACATGGGCTTTTCCTCGCCGTCCTGGGTGACGTAGTTTGCCGCGAACGCCTCACTAAATTTCGTGCCGAGTTTGAAGACGTGGCCGACCTCGATGCCGCGTGAGAAATTGAGCGTTCCGTTATCACAGCGCGGGCAGCCGTGCCCCTCCTCTGCTTTGGCAATGTCAATGATGTCATCGAGATCGAAATCGCGTTTGTAATTGACGTTTCTAAAGTGCTTGTGGGCGGCGTTGGCTCCGGCGACGTAATTTGCGCCCTGCGTGGCTGATAAATCGCCGACTCTTCGCACATTCTCGATGCCGACGGGAGAGGCGGAACCGGCGACGATGCCTGCCGCCGCGACCTCTTGATCAGTGGCGAGACGCAATTCGCCGCCTCCCAAGGCGTTGGCCAGTTTCACCTCGTTGACATCGAGGTCGCCGCGAATGGCGACGAAGATGAATTCACCGTTGTGAACATAGAAGACTGCCTTGAGGGTTTGGCTCTCCTGAATGGAGAGAAACTCGGCGAGTTCGGCGATGGTGGTCATGTTGGGAGTGTCGATGATTTCCATGTCGAGCGGCTCGCCGGTGTCCGGGGTGGAGGCGTAGCGAGATAGCGCGCGCTCCACGTTTGCCGCGTAGCCGCAGGCAGAGCAATTGACCAGTTCATCCTCGCCTGTGTCCGCGAGGAGCATATATTCCTGCGAATCGCTCCCGCCCATCGCGCCGCTGTCGGCCTCAACGGCGACGACATCAAGCCCACAGCGGCGGAAGATGTTCCAATACGCCTGCACCATCTTTGAGTAGGCGACATCAAGTCCGGCTTGATCGACGTCGAATGAGTAGGCGTCCTTCATGTGGAATTCGCGGACGCGGATGAGACCGGCGCGGGGACGTGCTTCGTCACGGAGCTTCGTCTGAATCTGGTAAAGGTTGATGGGCAAATCGCGGTAGCTGCGGACGTGGCGGCGTGCGAGGTCGGTCACGGCCTCCTCGTGCGTGGGGCCGAGAACCATCGGGCGCTCACGGCGGTCCTGTAGGTGGAAGAGAGTGGAACCGAATGCCTCCTCGCGTCCGCTCTGCTGCCAGAGTTCGACGGGTTGGATGACGGGCATGAGGACTTCCTGCGCGCCTGCGGCGTTCATCTCCTCTCGGATGATGCTCTCAATCTTGCGCATGGAGCGGAGAGCCATGGGGAGATAGGAGTAGACCCCGGCGGCGACCTGCGCGACGAGTCCGGCGCGAATGAGGAGTCGATGCCCCGCGGTGTCCGCGTCAGACGGGTCATCCCGCAGGGTCTTGCCGAACATCCGGGACATGCGCATAGGTCAATGGTAGCGCGTGGCAGACGGCGGGTGAAGTGAAAAGGTGGACGGAAAGGCGGTCTGCCAATGTGCCATGCGGCTGTTGAGCGCGTAGATTCGGCCATGCTACACTCGCACTCACATTCCGGGATTGAATTGGAGGCGAGCGCGGGGGTATGCGCCAACACGAGGTCGTTATCATTGGCGGTGGTCTTGCGGGTATGCGAGCCGCTCAGAAGGCACAGGAGATGGGTGCAGACGTCGCCATGATCTCCAAGATTTATCCCACACGCAGTCATTCAGCCGCCGCGCAGGGCGGTGTGCAGGCGGCGGTCAGCGAGAACGATTCCTGGGAATCCCACGCCTACGACACGGTCAAGGGCAGCGACTATCTCGGCGACCAGGACGCCATCGAGATTCTCTGTTACGAAGCGCCGGGCGACATTTACGCGCTTGAGCGGATGGGCGTCATCTTCAACCGGAATGACGACGGCACCATCGATGCCCGCGCCTTTGGCGGCACGTCTGTCAATCGGACTTGCTTTGTCGCGGACCAGACGGGACAGGTTCTCCTGCACGTCATGTGGGAACAGCTTCTCAAGAGTGGACTGACCACGTATTCCGAGTGGTTCGTTACGAAGCTTCTCGTTGAGGACAACAAGATTGCGGGCTGCGTAGCCATTGAGATTCCGACGGGGCGGGTGGAGGTCTTTCGAGCAAAGGCCATCGTTCTTGCCACGGGCGGCATCGGGCAGGTCTATAACCCGACAACGAACGGCCTAGTCGTGACGGCTGACGGGCAGGCGCTGGCGTATCAAGCGGGCGCGACGTTGATGGACATGGAGGCCGTGCAGCACCATCCGACGACAATGCAGGCAAACGGCGTTCTCATCACGGAGGGGGCGCGCGGCGAGGGCGCGTATCTGTTGAACTCCGAAGGCGAGCGCTTCATGGAGAAGTACGCGCCGAACATGAAGGAACTTGCCTCGCGAGACGTGGTATCCCGTGCCGAGACCATGGAGATTCGCGAAGGGCGAGGCGTCAACGGCTGTGTGCTGCTCGATCTGCGGCATCTTGGGCGCGACCTCATCATGACCAAGCTGGCGCAGATCTATGAGCTGGCGCGTGATTACGCAAACACGAACATCCTCGAAGCGCCAGTGCCGATTCAACCCGGCCACCACTACATCATGGGCGGCATCAAGACGGACGTTGACGGTCGCACGTGGGACATCACCGGTGAGAATCGCTGGGCAGGGGTCGAGGGGCTGTTCGCTGCAGGTGAGTGCGCGAACGTCAGCGTTCACGGCGGCAACAGGCTCGGCGGGAACTCACTGCTGGACACCATCGTTTTCGGCAAGCGATCCGGAGCAGGCGCGACGGAGTACGCCAACTCGACTGATTGGGCGCCAATCAGCGAGGACGCCGTGATGGCGGACCAGGAATCGGGCATAAAGGCGATCTTTGACCGACCATCGGACGGTTTGCGTTCATCAGCACTCCGATTCGAAATGGGGAAGTCGATGAATGACGGCATTGCCGTGTTCCGCACTGAGGAGGGGATGACGCAGACGCTCAACACCGTGCGCGACATCAAGGGGCGCTTCCCGAACGTTTCGGTGCAGAACAAAGGGCGCGTGTTCAACACGGATCTGCTGTCCGTGCTGGAACTGGGCTACATGCTGGACGTGGCGGAGGTCATCGCGGTGAGCGCGATCAACCGCAAGGAGAGCCGGGGAGCTCATGCGCGGGAGGACTATCCCGACCGCAACGACGAAGAGTATCTGAAGCACACCATCGTTCACCGTGGCAAGGACGGCGACCCCGTCCTCGACTATCTGCCAGTGACGATGACGAAATGGGAACCACAGGTGAGGTCCTACTGATGGATGTAACTCTGAAGGTCAAGCGATTCGATCCGGAGACGGACGAGGCGGCGCATTTCGAGGAATACCAGGTGGACCTGCCTGAGTACGGCGCGGTCCTGGACGGCTTGCTGGCGATTCGTGATGAGCAGGACGGCTCGCTGTCCATGCGCTGCTCCTGCCGGAGCGCTATCTGCGGGTCCTGCGCGATGAAGATCAATGGCAAGTCGCGCCTCGCGTGCAAGACGATGGTCTCCCAGCTCAAGGAGTTGGAGGGTGATGTTATCTCCGTCGAGCCGATGGGGAATCAACCCGTCATAAAGGACCTTGTCGTGAACATGGACATGTTCTGGGACAAGGTCAACGCGGTGCAGCCGTACTTGCAGCCCGAGGGCCCCGTGCCGGAGAAGGAGTATCTCGTCTCTAACGAGTCGATGATGGAACTCGCCGTCGCCATGAACTGCATCATGTGCGGCGCATGCGTGTCCGACTGCACGGTGCTTGAAGTGGACAAGGGTTTCCTTGGACCGGCGGCGTTGGCCAAGGCATTCCGGTTTGCGGGTGACCCGCGTGACGGTCACAAGCAAGAGCGACTTCAGTTGTACACGGAGCCTAACGGCGTGTGGGATTGCACGCGGTGCTTCATGTGTGTTTCGGCGTGCCCGAAGGATGTTGCACCGATGGAGCGCATCATGGACGTTCGCGCGATGGCAATGGAGGCCGGGCTGACGAATACCCGCGGGGCGCGGCACGTGGATGCGTTCGCATCAAGCGTGAAGCACAGCGGGCGTCTGAATGAACTGAACCTTGCACTGAAGACGTTCGGCTTTATCCGAGCGGGGATTGACCTGGCACCGATGGGCATTCGTCGGCTGTTCAAGCGCCGACTGCCTCCACTGATGCACAAGAAGATTGCGACGGCCAAGAATATCGGCCGACTATTCGACAAGCTGGGGGTATAGGAAACGATGCGCTACGCCTTTTGGCCCGGCTGCGTGTCCCGCGCGGGCACGCCTGAACTGTATCCAGCCGCGACGGCGGTTGCCGACAAGATCGGCATGGAGCTGATTGAGCTTGAGCAGGCCAGCTGCACGGGCGCGGGGGTTCTGGGCGAGCGGAATGAAGAGCTTGTCGATACCCTGAACGCGCGCAACTTCGCGCTAGCGGAGCAGATGGGACTGGATACGCTGCTGACGATCTGCTCAACGTGCCAGGGCGTGATGAGCGGTGTGAACTACAAGCTGCGTGAGAAGCCGGACTACTTGGCGAAGATCAACGAGAGCCTCGCCGAGGAAGGCCTGGAATACAAGGGCACCGTCCGTGTGACGCACATGATGTGGGCGGTAGTTGAGGAACTGGGGCTTAGCAACCTCAAGGAGATGGTTGTGCGGCCGCTCAATGGGCTCAAGATTGCGCCGTTCTATGGCTGCTACATCCTGCGGCCTCGCTACGTGCTCGGCATGAACGAGGAGCACGCGCATCGGGACCAGTATTTGGAGTACATCATCGAGGCGCTCGGCGGGGAGCCGATTGACTACGAAGGCAAGCTACGGTGCTGCGGCTTTCCAATCATGACCATCAATGAGCCTAATGGCCTCAAGATGGTGAGCAATCACACGCTGGAGGCCAAGGACATGGGCGCGCACGCGCTTGTGACGCCGTGCCCCTTGTGCCACCTGAACTTGGATGAGTTCCAGCCGAAGGCGGCAAAGAGCGCCGGCAAGCCCATCAATATGCCGGTGCTTCACCTGCCGCAGATGATTGGGACGGCGCTGGGATTCAGCGTTCGGGATATGGGACTTCAGCGGCACATCGTCTCGACGGAGCCGTTCATCGAGCTTTCGGGGATGCCGCGCAAGTAGGCAAGTTTTCTCCGGCCGTTGGCGTCACGGCGTTGCGTGGCGGAATGAGGCTTTAGATTCTTCGCTGCGCTCAGAATGACAGTATGCGGGGCATCCTAGTTCAGTGCGCAGGGTTTAACCTGACAAATCCCAGACGCGGGCTTTGCCGTCTGCGGCGGTGACGGCGAGCAGGTTGCCGTCGGGCGTGAACGCGCCGAGATGCACACCTTTGATTGGCAGAGGAAACTCTGCCGTCTGCTCGAGTGAGGGCAGGTCGAGGACGCGAACACGTTTCTCTTCCATGACTGCCAGTCGTGAGCCGTCTGCTGAGAGCCTCACTGAGCGCGGAGCCTTTGAGCCGATGTCGTAGGTATTTGTGAGAGACCAGTCCGACGTTGACCAGAAGTTAATCGTGCCGTCGAAGGTCTGTGTCATCACCCTGGCGGCGTCCTGCGTTAGTTGCATCTGTCGGGCGGATTGTCCATGGCCGGGCAGGGTGGTGGTGACCTCTTGAGAGTCGATGGACCAGACGAGAGCATCGTCACCACCACCGGCGGAAATCAGGGTTTCATCGCCGGGCAGGAACTCAACTGCGGCGCTGATGCGGTAGGGAGACTTGAGCGTGACAGGTTTGGCTTCAGGCGTTTCTGGAGACCACAGTCGGATCGTTTCATCAGTTGCGGCGGAAACAAGGGTCTTGCCGTCTGCTGACCAGGACATGCCCATGACGGTATTGCGGTGGCCCTTGAGTATGGTGGGGTCTGCGTCGCCTTTCCAGATGCTGATTGTGCGGTCGGATGAGGATACGGCGAAGGTCTCATTGTCCGGGGCGAAAGCAATGTAGTTTGTGCTTTTCTCATGGTGGACGTGCTGGCCAACTTCAGTCCAGGAGCCGGTGTCATAGACGCGGATGAGGCCGCCGAAGCCGCCAACGAGCAGGCGCTTGCCGTCCGGCGAGAACGCGACGGCGTAGGCGTGGCCCTCAAAGGCATCCAGTTCCGCTAGTAGTTCGTTAGGCATCTCTCAGTCTCCTGTCCCAAGACGAGTGGTTGGAAGTGTTACCGACGTTCAGGATACCGATTTGCGGGGCACGGGGAAACAGAAGAGGACTATTGCAACTACACTGAGGCTTATGACCAACCAAGGCAACGATGATCGCAACGAGCCCGTGAACGTGAACGGGTTGAGCGAGCAGTTCGGCAAGGGATACTCTTCCTCGCAGCTCTCCGGGTACCGGAAGAACGGCCTGGGTCAGCGCGCGTTGACGGTGATCGAGTTCCTACAGGCGCGAGGGTTGGAAGGAAAGTCAGTCCTGGACATCGGTTGCGGGATCGGCGCGCTCCACATGGAACTGCTGTTGGCGGGAGCTGAACGAGCAACGGGAGTGGATGCCTCGTCAACGAATATTGCTGCCGCTCAGGAACTGGCCGAGGAGCTAGACCTGACGGATAGGGTGGAGGAGCGGCAGGGGGATTTTGTGGAGTTGGCGGGCGACATTTCCGAAGCGGATATCGTGACGCTTGACCGCGCCATTTGATGTTATCCCTCCGTCCAGCAGTTGCTGGCTGCTTCCGGGGCTCACTCGCGTGAATACCTCGCGCTGACGATGCCGAATCGCAGCCTTTGGATGCGCGTAGGAATCAAGGTGATCAACGCCATGCTCACGATTGCCCGAAAGAAATTCCGCGTCTACAGTCACTCGCCAACTCTCGTTGACGAGACGCTACATGACGCAGGGCTGCGCAAGGTCTTCCAGCGGCCGGCGGGCCTGTGGGAGGCGCGGGTATACGAACGGGAGGCGTATACGCGGGTCAGTGAGTCCTAATCTCCCAGGTTGGCCATTGCCTCCACGAGCTCGTTGACGGCATCGACAGACTTCTGGAATCCGGCTTGTTCTTCGTCGGTGAGTTCCAGTTCTATCACTTTTTCAACGCCGTTCGCGCCGAGGATTACCGGCACACCAATGAAGACGCCGTTGATTCCATATTCACCGTCAAGGTAGGCGGCGGCGGGTACGATGCGGCGCTTGTCCAGCAAAATCGAATCTACCATTTGCAAGACCGCGGCGGAGGGGGCGTAGTAGGCGGAACCTGTCTTGAGCAGGCTTACTATTTCGCCACCACCGTCACGTGTGCGCTGGACGATGGCTTCGACGCGATCTTGCGGGAGCCAATTCTCAAGGGGGATTCCACCAACTGTGGTGTAGCGCACCAGCGGAACCATGGTGTCGCCGTGGCCGCCCAGAACGTAGGCATTCACGTCTTCTACGGAGACGTTTAGTTCCTGGGCGATGAAGGTTCGCATTCTGGCGGTATCCAAGACACCGGCCATACCGACGACGCGCTCCTTGGGAAAGCCGGAGAGTTTGTGAGCGTGGTAGACCATTGCGTCGAGGGGATTGGAAACGACGAGGAGAATTGAATCGGGGGAACTTGCAACTACTTCACTGACGACGCTGCCCATGATTCCCATGTTTGTGCGCAGGAGATCGTCGCGGGTCATACCGGGGCGGCGGGCGATGCCGGCGGTGATGACGACGATATCGGAGTTGGCAGTTGTCTCATAGGAATTCGCGCCCGTGACGGCGGAATCGTATCCGAGAACGGGGCCGCTCTGGGCAAGATCGAGAGCCTTGCCCTGGGGCATTCCCTCAACGACATCGACGAGTACAACATCTGCATAGTCGCGTTCGGCAATTCGCTGAGCCGCCGTCGCGCCCACATTTCCACCACCAACCACAGTTACCTTCTTGCGCATGATTGTCCTTTCCTCGTTCAGGTTTTCAAGTATGATTTGCTCTCGGGGTACTTAGGAGCGCTTGCCGGACTGCATCTTTTTGATGATGGCGTCCGCCATTTCCTGCGTGCCGACGGCGCTGGGGTCGTTGCGGTCCGGCTTGAAATCGTATGTGACGTCCTTGCCTTCACGTATGACTTCCGCGACTGCGCCCTCGACGCGTTCGGCGGCTTCCTGCTCACCGAGGTGGCGGAGCATGAGCGCACCAGTCAGGATTGTCGCAGTTGGATTTACGCGATTCTGGCCGGTGTAGCGTGGGGCGGAGCCGTGGACGGGCTCAAATACAGCACCATTTTCACCAATGTTACCTCCGGGAGCGAGGCCAAGGCCGCCGACCAGGCCCGCGCAGAGGTCTGAAATGATGTCTCCGTAGAGATTTGGCAATACTAGGACATCATATTCCTCAGGTCGGGAGACCATCTGCATGCTGAGGTTGTCAACGATGCGGTCGTTGAACTCAATATCCGGATAGTCTTTTGCGACGTTCTGGGCGACCTCAAGGAAAAGGCCATCCGAGAACTTCATGATGTTGGCCTTGTGGACGGCAGTGACGAGCTTGCGGTCGTTGGCCTTTGCGTATTCGAAGGCGAACCTGACGATACGCTCACTGCCGGTTACCGAGATGGGCTTAATGGAAATGGCGGAGTCGTCACGGATGGGCTGGCCGGAGGCATTACGTAGGAATTCTATGACGTCCGACGTGCCCTCGGCGTCCTTTTCAAATTCGACGCCGGCGTAGAGATCTTCGGTGTTTTCACGTACGACTACGATGTCCACGCCGGTGTAGCGGGAGCGGACGCCGGGGTAGCTCTTCGACGGGCGTAGGTTGGCATAAAGGTCGAGCGCCTTGCGGAGTGCAACGTTTGCGCTACGGAATCCTGTTCCGACAGGCGTTGTCAGCGGGCCCTTGATGCCGACTCCATTCTTGCGAATAGAGTCAAGGACGCGGTCGGGGATCAATTCCCCCTCGCGTTCGAGGACAGCCTCACCGGCTTCCTGAACATCCCAATTGAATTCGATGCCCGTGGCTTCGATAACCCGGCGCATTGCACCTGAAACTTCAGGCCCAATTCCATCGCCCGGAATGAACGTGACGTCATACGCCATCGTGGTTTCTCTCCCCTCTCAAACTAATTGCGCGGCCCTCCGGCGTAAAATGCGGGATATTTTCAGAGTTGATCATTGTCATATTGGAAATATGTGTGACGGAATTCACGGAGTAGGCCTGTTTTTGCGTCGTTAAGGGTCGTTTAAGCGCCGATAAGCGTGCCATTTTGCGCACTTCCCGTCACATTACTCAGACGGACCGATGACGGCGAGGATGTCGCCACGCGCGACGCGATCACCGGCGGCGCGCGGCAGCTCAAGGATGACTCCGTCCACGGGGGACGGGAGCATGTTCTGCATCTTCATCGCCTCGATGACGATGATGGTGTCGCCCGCCTTGACGGCCTGACCGACTTCGACTTCGTGACGAATGACGAGGCCGGGCATCGGTGAGGTGAGGAGAGCGCCGCCCTCGGGGGCGTTCTGTGTTGACGGGGCAGGGGTGTCAGGGGCGGGAGGAGGAGGCTGGGCCGCCCGGACTGCACCCGGGCGCGGGGCCATGGGTCGAATGCGAGGATCCGCCTGTCCGTCCGCGGGGTCGACGATGACCTGGAATCGCTCCGTGCCGACGTGGACGTTGAATGTACGGGCTGCCGCGCTGAGATCGGCGGGCGGCGTGACGGTTGCGGGAGCATTATCGGCAGGTGGCCTGTAGTCCGGGCTGACCTCCGGCGGCGGCTCTTCAAGGCCGTACTTCCAGCGGAGGAATCGCTCACCCGTGACCGGGTAAAGGGCGTAGATGAGGACGTCGCCGTCGTTCTTCGCGACATCCTTTGTGGCCTCGCGGGCGGCGTCCATCTCAGGGTCGAGGATATCGGCAGGGCGCTTCTTCGTGGGTCGAGAGCCGCGCTCGTAGCCCTTGAGGGCGGTCTTCTGGACGGCCTTGTCCATGGGGAGCGGCGGCTGGCCGTAGAGGCCGTAGGCGTAGTCCTTGACCTGCTGGCTGACCAACTCATATCGACCAAATAAAACGTTCTGGACAGCCTGGATGCCGACGATTTGGCTTGTAGGCGTTACCAAGGGCGGGTAGCCGAGGTCCTTGCGCGTCTGGGGCAGTTCCTCAAGCACCTCCGGCAGGCGGTCGAGGGCGTCGGCCTCCGCGAGCTGGGCCATGAGGTTGGAGGTCATGCCGCCGGGCACCTGGTGTGTCAGGACGCTGGTGTCGATGATGCTGAACTTGTTGGTGTCGAGCAGGTGCAGGTATTTCTCTTGCAGAATCTCCTCGAGGCGGTCGCTCGCGGCAATCAGCTTGTTGAGATCAAGACCCGGGTCGCGCGGAGTGCCTTCCAGCGCAACGACCAGCGGTTCGGTGGCCGGGTGGGCGGTGCGAAGGGCAAGGGGCGAGAGATCCGTATCGACGATATCAACGCCGGCCTCGATGGCCTTGAGCTGAGTCATCTGGCCAAGGCCGGACGTGTAGTGGGTGTGCAAGTGGATGGGGATTGAGATGGCATCCTTGAGCGCACTGATTAGCTCATAGGCGTCATAGGGCGCGAGCAGGGCTGCCATGTCCTTGACGCACAGTGAGTGGGCGCCCATCTTCTCAATCTCTTTGGCCTTCTCGACGAAGTAGTCGCGGGTGAAAACGGGGCCGCCCATGTGGCGCTCCGTGACGGAGTAGCAGACGGTTCCCTGGATGTGTTTGCCACTGTCCGCGATGGCCTCAAAGGCGGTCTCAAAGTTGCGGGTGTCATTGAGGGCGTCAAAGACACGGAATATGTCGATGCCGACCTCCGCCGCCTGCTTTACAAATGCGTGGACGACGTCATCCGGGTAGTTGCGATAGCCGACAAGGTTCTGGCCACGGAGCAGCATCATGAAGGGCGTCTTTGGCGCAACGGACTTGAGGAGGCGGACGCGCTCCCATGGATCCTCGTTGAGGAACCGTGTCATGACGTCGAAGGTTGCGCCGCCCCAGACCTCAAAGGCGTGGAAGCCGACATCGTCTAGCATTCGGATTATTTCGAGGATGTCCGGCGTCCTCATACGAGTGGCGAGGATGGACTGGTGGCCGTCACGCAGAGTGATGTCCGCGATACGGACGGGGGATGCGTTGGCAGCGAACGGACTAGCGCCGTTTGATGTCATTAGGATGCTCTCCCATATGTATGAGATGAAAGACGCTTGCGGTAGGGCAGCGCGGGCAGGGTTCTGCCGGAGGCGTAGCGCATGTTCATGAGCATGCGGCGACCACGATTCCGCCACGCGTCCGTGGATGAGGACGCAAGGTTGTGCCTGGGCGTTTCGTCCTGCTCGTAGGCTTCGATGGCCGCGATGATTGCTGCGCGCAGGCTTTCACTTATCCCGTTAGTCGTCATATGTTCTCTAATTCGCTCCGCGCCGCTCACACCTTAGAGGGGGATATTCCCGTGCTTGCGCGGTGGCATAGTATCGCGTTTATTGCGCAGCATATCAAGGGCGCGAATGATGAGCTTGCGCGTATCGGCGGGATCGATCACGTCCTCAATGTAGCCACGGGCCGCTGCGATATAGGGGTTGAGGAACTGATCGTTGTATTCGGCGATTGCCTTCTGGCGCTCCTCATCGGGATTTTCGGCGCTGCGGATGCGATCGCGGAAGATGATGTCCGCCGCGCCCTCGGATCCCATGACGGCCATCTCCGCGCCGGGCCACGCATAGCCGATGTCGCCCCGCAGCATCTGTGACGACATGACGAGGAACGCGCCGCCGTAGGACTTGCGGGTTACGACGCTGACCTTTGGCACGGTAGCTTCCGCGTAGGCGTAGAGGAGCTTCGCGCCGTGGGTGATGATGCCGCTGTGCTCCTGCTCAACACCGGGCAGGTAGCCGGGGACATCCGTGAGGGTGACGATAGGAATGTTGAAGGCATCGCAGAATCGAACGAAACGGGCGGCCTTGATGGCGGCGTTGATATCCAACGTTCCGGCCAGAACCATGGGCTGCTGCGAGACGATTCCGGCGGAGCGCCCATTGAATCGGGCGAAACCGACGACGATGTTGCCAGCCCATCGAGCATGGACCTCAAGAAAATCGCCGTTGTCGACGATGCACTGGATCACATCGCGGACGTCATAGGGCTCGTTAGGATTGACCGGCACCATGTCCCGGAGTTCCGGGCAGAGGCGGTCGGGTGGATCGTCTGAGCCGAACTCAGGGGGGTCGTCCTCGTTGTTGGAGGGCATGAAACTCAAGAGCTGGCGGGCGAGATCAAGGCATTCGTCCTCGCCGGGTGCAGCGAAATGAGCGACGCCGCTCTGGGTTGTGTGGGGCGTTGCGCCGCCGAGCTGCTCATGCGTGACAACCTCACCGGTGACGGCACGGATGACGTCCGGGCCCGTGATGTACATCTGGCCGACGCCCTCTTCCATGATGATGAAGTCCGTGATGGCGGGGCTGTAGACCGCGCCGCCTGCGGACGGCCCCATGACGAGGCTTATCTGGGGGACGACGCCGGATGCGAGGACGTTGCGGACGAAGACGTTGCCATAGCCTGCGAGGCTGTCCACGCCCTCCTGGATGCGCGCGCCGCCGGAGTCCATGATGCCGATGATAGGCGCGCCTGTTTTGGTGGCCATGTCCTGCACCTTGTTGATCTTGCGGGCGGCGGTCAGAGAGAGAGTGCCGCCGAGGACGGTGAAGTCGAAGGCGTAGATGAAGACCGTGCGGCCATCAATCGTGCCGTAGCCGGTGACTACGGAGTCACCGGGAACGCGTCGACCGGCAAGACCGAATTCAAGGACATTGTGTGTGGCGAGCGCATCAAGTTCAACAAAGGAATCCGGGTCAAAGAGGTGTTCGATTCGCTCATGCGCGGTGAGTTTGTTGCGGGCATGCTGCCGCTCAACGGCTGACGCGCCGCCACCTGCGCGGGAGGCCTCGTGGAGCTGGGCAAGCTCTTCGAGTTTTTGGTCCATCGTGCCCGCTTCGGCACGAGGTTCGTCGCTGCCTTCTTCAAGGTCAGCGGGCTTTTCCTGAGAGGTCATGGGCTGTTTGAATCCACCCCCGAATTCCAATTCAGCGTGGGGTTTATGCTAGCAGAGCCAGTCTAGTACGTACAGTGTGGCTTCAACTGGGGGGTATTTGGCGGGTGTTTGAGTGGGGGCGGCGGACGTTTGTGATGGGTATTGTGAACGTCTCGCCGGAGTCGTTTTCCGGGGATGGCGTGACGGACGTGGATGCGGCCGTCATGCAGGCGCTTCGTTTTGTAGAGGAGGGCGCGGACGTTCTCGATGTTGGGGGGCAGTCGACGCGGCCGCGTTATTCGGCGAGTGTAGAGGCGGGACGGGCCCTTCGACAGGCTCAGGGTGAATGGGGATATGAGGAGCTTTCCGTTGAGGAAGAGCTTGAGCGGGTGCTGCCGGTTATACAGGGCATCAGCCGAGTCTGTGACGTTCCGATCAGCATTGATACGTACAAGGTGGCGGTGGCGGTGGCGGCGATCGAGGCGGGGGCGTCCCTTATCAATGACGTGTGGGGTCTGAAGAAGGACGCTGAGCTAGCAGAGGTGGCGGCGAAACACGGCACGCCGCTTATCTTGATGCACAACCAGCCGGAGCCGGGGTACACGCGACTGATTCCGGACATCGTGGCGAGTTTGCGGAGGAGTGTGGCAACGGCGACAGAGGCGGGGGTTGAGCGAGATCGAATCATCGTCGATCCGGGTTTTGGGTTCGGGAAGACGGTTTCTCACAACCTGGAGGTCCTGCGGCGGTTGGGGGAAATAAAATCGGCGTTGGGGCTGCCGCTGTTGCTGGGGACGAGTCGGAAATCGACGATTGGACGTGTGCTGGATCTGCCTGTTGATGATCGGGTGGAGGGGACGGCGGCGACGGTGGCGCTGGGAATCGCGCAGGGGGCGGACATTGTGCGGGTGCACGACGTAAAGGAAATGGTGCGGGTGGCGCGGATGACGGACGCGGTGGTGCGTCATTGAGGACGGCTTACCTGGGGTTAGGGGGGAACCTGGGGGAGCGAGAGGCGACGCTGCGCGGGGCCGTGTCTGAGTTGGGAACGGTTGGGGATGTTGTGGGGGTTTCGTCGTTGTATGAGACGGAGCCGGTGGGGTACCTGGATCAGCCGGCTTTCCTTAATGCGTGCGTGATGCTGCGGACAGAGCTTAGACCTGAGGAGTTGTTGGAGTTCGTGAAGGGGATCGAGTCGCGGGCGGGGCGGATTGAGAGTTTTAAAGACGCGCCGCGACCGCTAGATATCGACATCCTGTTGTATCTGAATGATGACGGGGAGCACGTGGTGATGGAGTCGGAGAAGTTGACGATTCCGCATCCACGGATGCATGAACGAGGTTTTGTGCTGGTTCCGCTGGAGGAGATTGCGGCGGACGTGGTTCATCCGGTGTTGGGGCGGACGGTGGGGGAGTTGAGGGATGCGGCTGGGGATGACGGCGTCCGCTTGTTTACTGGGTGATTAGTCCGGCCCAGCAGGTGAAGATTTCGGTGGCGATGGGTTTGATGGCGGCGGCGCGGGCGGGAGTTCCTGCGAGCAGAGTTTCGGGGTCAAGGCCGCCGCGGCGGACATCGTCGGGGAAGAGTGTTGCCATATCCGCGATCTGCTGTTCCGTCATTTCAAGGTGAAAGAGCGGGGCAAAGGTTGTTTCGCCGTAGGTGAAGCCCTGGACGGGAGTCATTTCAGAGGCGCCGATGGGGGTTGCGCCTGTGGGGAGGTCGTAGACATCGCCGTGCCAATGGAGGGGCGTGAAGGTTTCAGGTAGAGCGGAGAGGACGGGGTTGGCGGCGATGTCAGGGGAGCGGGTTATATCCTTCCAGCCGATCTCCACCCCGCCGCTGGGATGCACTTCTGAGCCGAGAACGTCGGCGATGATCTGGGAGCCAAGGCAGACGCCGATTAGCGGGATGTTGTCGTTGATGGCCTGGCGGGCGAGTTGTTTTTCTGCGCGGAGGTAGGGAAATTTTTCTTCCTCGTAGACGGACTGGGGGCCGCCCATGATGATGAGGCCGGAGTAACCGTCGAGGGTGGCGGGGGCGGATTGGCCGAGATCGCCGCGGATTGTTTCTAGAGTGCCGCTGATTTTATGTACGGCGTCGGCGATGAGGCCGGGGTGTTCGGGGTCGGCGTGTTGGAGGACGAGGACGCGGGGGGCGGGGTTGGGTCTGTTAGAGGCGTTCATAGTTGCAAAGTGGTTCTCCATTGATCCAAGTTGGCAGGATCGAGCCTTTCGACACCTTCGATGCGATCATAGTCGGTGTCAGCGGAAATGATGCGAGCTATGCCAAGGCGGCGCATAACGGCGGTATGGACAAGATCCTGGGCATTTACACTGGGATGCAGACCAGCCAGTTCCGCTGCCAAAGCGGCGTCATCCGCATGAACCGACTCAATGCGTCCGCGCATCGTTTCCACAAATTCACGAAAGATTCCACGCCCTTCCGACCACCGTCGGGAGGCCAAATAGTAGTGAATAATCTCCTGGAGCACTGCCGAACTGGTTACGAAATCCTGATGATGCTGTGCGACAAGCAAGATTATGCGTTGGCAGAATCGCTTGTAGCGATGCTCCCGCCCCGCAGCGTATATCGGAATGTTGGTATCAATAAACAATGCGAGGGTTGTGAGCGTCACTCAGAATCCGGGAGAGTTCCTGAGGATCTTCCGGAACATCAACTTCATAGGACGCGAGGCGCTCCGCCGCCATGAGGCGGCGGCTACGATCAAGTTGTTCATAAGCGTCATCGATGAGGCTGCGGACGACTTCAGAGATGGGCGCCCCCCGTTCGCGGGCGATTTCCTCCAAATGCGAACGACACTCAGCATCGAGACGGACTTCAAGGCGGTGTGACATGATGTCTCCTGTACGGATATCTATGTACGTACAGTATCAGCCGTACGGGCTTGTACGTCAAGGGGTGGATTCCGGCCTTCGCCCGAATAAGGGGGCAGACAGTTCGCCCGTCGACAGGCTCAAGGTGAACAGGCGTGGGAGGTTGAACCTTATAATACGGGGGATGGCTGGCACCGACCCTCAGTTGATTCGCAACTTTTCGATTATCGCCCATATCGATCATGGGAAGTCGACGCTTGCCGATCGTTTGCTGGAACGGACGCGGACTGTGTCACAGCGGGAGATGCAGGACCAACTGCTCGATCAGTTGGATTTGGAGCGTGAGCGGGGCATCACGATAAAGTCGCAGGCCGTCCGAATGATGTACGAGGCGAAGGACGGCAACACCTACCAGTTGAATCTCATCGATACGCCCGGGCACGTGGATTTCAGCTATGAGGTGTCACGGAGTCTGTCGGCGTGCGAGGGGGCGCTGCTAGTGGTGGACGCGTCGCAGGGGATCCAGGCGCAGACGCTGGCGCACGCGATGTTGTCCATACAGTTGGGGCTGAGCCTTTCGCCGGTGCTGAACAAGATCGATCTGCCGGGAGCACGGCCAGATGAGGTGACGGCCGAGCTGGAGGACATGCTGGCGATTCCCGGCGAGGACGTTGTGCTGGCTTCGGCCAAAGAGGGCGTCGGCATGGAGGAGGTTCTGGAGTCCATCGTGCATGGGATTCCGGCGCCGAGCGGGGATCCGAATGCGCCGCTGCGGGCGCTTGTGTTCGACTCGAAATATGACCCCTATCGCGGCGTTGTCGCGTATGTGCGCGTGTATGACGGGACAGTGACGCCGGGGGCGCGCCTGCAGTTGATGTCGAACGGCACGGACGTTGAGCCGCTGGATGTTGGGGTTTTCACGCCGTGGCTGATCTCGACACGTGACGGGCTTTCAATGGGCGAGGTGGGGTATATCGCCACGGGGTTGAAGGACGTCCGCGAGTGCCGGGTTGGGGACACGATTACGCTGGCCGAAAGGCCGGCGACGGAACCGCTGCCGGGGTATCGTCCGCTGAAGCCGATGATCTTCGCGGGGCTGTATCCGGCGGGAGACTCGGAGTACGGGGATCTGCGGGACGCGCTGGCGAAGCTGCAGTTGAACGACGCAGCCCTCACGTATGAGCCCGAGAACAGCGTGGCGCTTGGCTTCGGGTTCCGGTGCGGTTTTCTCGGACTGCTGCACATGGAGATCGTGCAGGAACGGCTGGAGCGGGAGTACGGGCTGGAAATTTTGATCACCGCGCCGAGCGTGGCGTACGACATTCTGCGAACAGACGGCTCCACGCTGACGATCCACAACCCAGCCGAACTGCCAAATACGACGACCATCGACACGATGTACGAACCGTGGATCCGCGCGACGATTCTGTGTCCGAACGAGGTTGTCGGGCCAGTGATGGAGTTGATGTCCGAACGGCGAGCCGAGTACGAGGAGATGGAGTATATCCAGTCGGGCGCGGGGTCTTTGAGCGGGCAGGCGCGGGTCTCGATGCGGTACAAGATGCCCCTTGCGGAGATGCTGATCGATTTCTTTGACCAGTTGAAGTCTCGCACGCAGGGGTATGCGTCGCTGGACTACGAGATCATCGATCCGCGCGAGGCGAACCTCGTGAAGCTGGACATACTCGTGAATGAAGAGCCGGTGGACGCCCTGAGCGCGATCTACCCACGCGAGGCGGCATATCACCGTGGGCGGGCACTGGTGTCACGGTTGAGAGAGACGATTCCTCGCCAGATGTTTGACGTGCCGATACAGGCGGCGATTGGGGGCCGGATCATCTCGCGGGAGACGGTTCGGGCACTGCGGAAGAATGTTCTCGCCAAGTGCTACGGCGGCGACGTGACGCGGAAGCGGAAGCTGCTGGAGAAGCAGGCTGAGGGAAAGCGTCGGATGAAGCGTGTGGGGCGCGTTGAGGTGCCGCAGGAGGCGTTTTTGGCGCTGCTGAAGCTGGGTGACGAGTAACTGCGCTGATGGCACGCGTGAATGAGGTTAAGGCGAAACTGAATAACGGCGAGGCCGTTGTTGGGTCGTTTTGTAATCTGCCGAGTGCGGAGGCGGTGGAGCTGCTGGGCTGGGCGGGTTTCGATTTCGTGATCATCGACGCGGAGCACGGGCCTCAATCTCCCGAGACGGTTGCGAATATGGTGCGGGGAGCGGAGGCGTCGGGGACGACGCCTCTCGTTCGAGTCGCGACGAACGAACCTCAGAATATTCTCCGATATCTCGATACCGGCGCGCAGGGTTTGCAGATGCCGATGGTTAATGGGCCAACGGATGCTCAGCGGGCGGTCGGCGCGGCGTTATATCCACCTCAGGGCAGGCGAGGGCTGGCGGGTGTGCGGGCGGCGGGGTTTGGACTGCGGGAGGCGGTAGCGGATTACGCGGCCTCGGCGAACGAGGAGATGCTCGTCATCGTGCAGATCGAGACCATGGAGGCGCTTGTAAACCGGGACGCCATCCTTGGCGTGCCGGGGATCGACGTCGTTTTCTTTGGGGCGACGGACCTGTCGTCGTCGATGGGAATTCCCGGACAGACGCGGGATGACCGTGTTGTGAATGCCATTGCAGAGGCGGGCAAGGCCGTGATGGAAGCGGGGCTTGTTGCGGGGACGATTGTGGGGACTCCGGAGCAGGCCGTGGAGTGGCAGGAGCGGGGTTTCCGATATATTTCGACGAACTTCGCCAGTGTGGCTGGGCGGGCCATGCAAGCCTTTATGGAGGGCGCGCGCGGGTGATCCAGGACATTATCGGGGTGAATATCTTTACGACGCGGCTTGGGGAGATGGCGGCGTTCTATCGGGATGTGGTGGGTCTGGAGCAACATTCCGACCATGGTGAGTTGATCACGTTCGACGTGCGGCCGGGACTTCGGCTGAATATCGGGCGGCACAGCCAGATATGGGCGGAGGAGGCGATGGACCCGTTTCGGATCATGTTGAACCTGGGGGTCGATGATATTCATGCCGTTCATGCGCGAATGGTCGATAATGGGGCTGAGTTCATTCGTCCGCCGGAGCAGGAGGCATGGGGCGGGTGGATTGCGACGTTCAAGGACCCGGACGGGAATACACTGCAGTTGATGCAGCAGCCAGCGACGGACTGAGGGATAGGTCAGCCGGGAGGTCGGTGATGGCGCAGGCAGTTGAGTTGACGGGGCAGAAATGCGTGGCGTGCCGCGCGGATTCGCCGCGGGTGACGGAGGAGCAGATTGCGTCGTTCAAGCCGCAGGTGCCTGAGTGGGATCTGCTGGACGACGGCGGTGTTCTTAAGCTGCGGCGAGCGTATCGTTTCAAGGACTTTGCCGGGGCACTCGCGTTTACGAATCGCGTGGCTGAAATTGCGGAGGATGAGGGACATCATCCTCTGTTGTCCACGGAATGGGGCAGGGCGACGGTGTGGTGGTGGTCGCACAAGATCAAGGGGCTGCACGTCAACGATTTCATCATGGCGGCGAAGACGGACGGGATATTTGAGCAAGTAGATTAGGCCGCCCTGTGGGCGGCACTGGATTCCCGCTTTCGCGGGAATGACGAAATGAATTGGGGGTAAGGGTAAATGACACAGGGACCGGCGCCGAAGCCGAATTCGTGGCAGGTGACGGACGGGGTGGAGCGCGCGCCGCATCGCTCGATGTTCTATGCGATGGGGTTCACGCCGGAGGACCTGCGAAAGCCGCTCATCGGCGTTGCGAGCACGGCCAATGAGGTGACGCCATGCAATCTGTCGCTCGGCCGGTTGGCGGAGAACGTCAAGCAGGGCATCCGCGCGGCGGGCGGAACACCTATCGAATTCACGGCAATTGCGGTGTCGGACGCCATTGCGATGGGCCACGAAGGGATGAAGGCTTCGCTGGTGAGCCGCGATGTTATCGCGGACTCTTTTGAGCTGGTGGCGATGGCGGAGGCGTTGGACGGGATGGTGACGCTGGCGGGGTGCGACAAGTCGCTGCCTGGTTCTGTGATGGCGATGGCGCGGACGAATATTCCCTCGATCTTCCTGTATGGCGGCACGATTCTGCCTGGGAACTATGAGGGGCAGGACGTAACGATTGTCGATGTGTTTGAGGCCGTTGGCGCGTACGCGGCGGGGACGATTCCGCTTGAGGCGGTAACGGCGCTGGAGGAGTGCGCGTGCCCCGGAGAGGGGTCGTGCGGAGGGCTGTTTACGGCCAATACGATGGCGTCCGTGTTTGAGGCGATGGGCGTGTGCCTGCCGGGCGGGGCGTCCGTGCCGGCCGTCGATGCGCGGCGCGAGCAGTTGGCGTTCCGCAGCGGCGAGCAGGTGGTCAACATGGTGCGGGACAATCGCCGACCGCGTGACATCATCACACGTGAGTCTTTGGAGAACGGCATCACGGCAGCGATGGCGATGGGCGGGTCGACGAACGTAGTTCTACACCTGCTGGCCATCGCGCACGAGGCGGGCGTTGAGCTGGACATCGAGGACTTCGGTGAGATCAGCGACAAGACGCCGTATATCACGGATATGAAGCCGGGCGGGCAGTATGTGATGTCCGACCTGGACAAGGCGGGCGGGGTGCCTGTGGTGCTCAAGCGGCTGCTTGACGCGGGGTACCTGCATGGCGACTGCTTGACGGTGACGGGCAAGACGCTGGCTGAGACGCTGGGGCCTGTGAAGCCCGGCGGCGGCTCGGGCATCCTGCATGAGCCATCTGAGCCTCTTGGGCCGACAGGCGGCATCGCGATTCTCAAGGGTAATCTCGCTCCTGAGGGCGCGGTCATCAAGATTGCGGGGACGCCGATCCGACATCATCGCGGGCCGGCGCGGGTGTTTGATCGCGAGGAGGACGCTTTCGACGCGGTGCAAGCACGTGAGATCGTTGAGGGCGACGTCGTCGTGATTCGCTACGAAGGACCGCAGGGTGGGCCGGGGATGCGGGAGATGCTGGCGGTGACGGCGGCCATCACAGGGCAGGGGCTTGGCGAGAAAGTCGCGCTGCTCACGGACGGGCGCTTCTCGGGCGGGACGCACGGGCTTGCCGTGGGGCACGTCGCGCCGGAGGCGATGACAGGCGGGCCGATGGGGCTGCTGGAGGACGGCGACATCATCGTGCTGGACGTGGAGAGCCGCGAGATCAACGTAGAGTTGTCAGAGGCGGAGTGGGCCGAGCGGCGGGCGCGGTGGCAGGCGCCGCCGCCCAAGCATTCGACGGGGGCGTTGGCCAAGTACGCGCGGCTGGTGTCGTCGGCGTCGCGGGGTGCGGTGACTTATTAGTAGCTACGCTACGGCTCCCGGTTCGCAATCGAGTTAGGCAGCAAAAGGGGTCTTCGTGATGAGCGCGGATACTCGAACGGCCAGCGGATTCGACGTGATGGAGGCAACGATTGCCGATATTCACGACGCGTTGGAACGGGGTGATATCACCTGCCGGGAGTTGGTCAAGACCTACATCATGCGCATCAGCACGTATGACAAATCGGGCCCGGCATTCAATTCCATCATCTCCATCAATCCGGACGCGCTGAAGCTGGCCGAGGAGTTGGACGGCAGGAATCTTCCACGCAGCCAGTGGGGGGCGCTGCACGGCATCCCCGTCATCATCAAGGACCTGATGCACACGGCAGACCGCATGCCGACTACGGGAGGCAATCTGACGCTGAACGGGATGCTCACGCCGGACGACGCGACGATTGTCGAGCGGATGCGCGATGCGGGGGCGATCATCCTGGCGAAGTCGAATCTTGATGAGATGGCGCGGGGCATCAACGGCGCGAGCGGTCTGGGCGGGCAGACACGCAATGCTTACGACACGAGCGTAAATCCGTCAGGTTCGAGCGCGGGTTCGGGTGTGAGCATTGCGGCCAACTTCGGAGTGGTCGGCATCGGCACGGACACTTGAGGTTCAATTAGGAACCCGTCGGCGTACGGGTCACTTGTCGGCATTCGACCCACGTACGGGCTGAATAGCAACGCGGGGATACTTCCTGACGCGCCAACGTCCGATACCGTTGGGCCGATGACTCGCACCGTGCGAGACGCTGCCATTGTTCTCGGGGTGATCGCGGGGCCTGATGCCGAGGATCCGGTCACTGCCCAAGCAGAGGGCCACGTTGCCGCGTCATATACAGAGGGGCTGAGTTCTGAGGGTCTGCAAGGCGTTCGGCTGGGCGTGATCCGGTCGTTCTTCGGAACAGGGGCGGAGGCCGACAAGGTCACGGCGGTGATGGATGCCGCGATAGCGGACCTGCAGCGTCTTGGGGCTACGGTTGTCGACCCGGTTGAGATCCTGCATGCGGAGGACATCGTTTCGCAGGGGAACAATACGTGGGGACGCTGGCTCTATGAGAATGGCGATGCCCTTGACGCGTATCTCAAAGGTCTGGGCGATCTCGCGCCAGTGACGTATGAGGAGTTGCGGGAGATGGGTTCAGGCGCGCCGCTCATCATGCCATATACGCCGACGGGAGGGATGGACACGCCGGAATACCGGAAGGCTCTAGCGGAGAGCACGGAGTTCACGCAGGAGGCGGTGCAGACTGCCATGGCTGAGCACAACCTGGATGCGCTGGTGTACCCGACGCTCAGCTTGCCGCCCGCGCGGATCGGGCAGGCCCAAACAGGGAGCAATTGTCATCTCTCGGCATGGAGCGGCTACCCCGCCATCACGGTACCCGCGGGGTATACGGTGGATGGCCATCCGGTCGGGTTGGAGATGTTGTCCACACCGTGGGCGGAGGCGACGCTTCTCACGTATGCATATGCGTTTGAGCAGGGGACGAAGCATCGGAGGGCGCCGAGTTTGGCGCCGGGGCTCTCTAACGAATAGAGATAGCTAACCTGCCAAGGCTGTCTGCGCGACCGATGGTACGTGCTTAGATGTGTATTGGCAACCGTCGTCAGCCAGAGTTTCTACGTCGATAACACAGACCTGTCGGTAGACGCGTGTAGGATCTTCGGGCAAGGGTCCCCCATAGAGCACTACCCAAACGAGGGAATCGTCAGGATTATCCACAGTCGTCAGAAGATCGTAGGAGAGGTCTTCTCGGGTCATCTTCTTCACCGAGATGGTAGACGTCGGTATGCGGCCAGCGCGCCGGAGAGCCAGCTGGGCAACCTGTTCCGGAGTAGCGGGTTCAAGGCCGGTGGGTGATTCTGCCGTCAACGCGTCTTCGACTTCAACCTGTATCCACTCGTCAGAACACGCCACACCAAGGATTGTAGCCGCGATAAGGAAGGATAAAGTGCAGACACGCCAAAGCATCATCCCACAAGCTACATGATGAGGACGCGGACTTCTGTGATGAGGTCTGCCTCGGGGACTTCGGCGGGGTCTGAGAGGTAGACCTCCATGGGTGGGGCGGCAGGTTGGATCTCTTGCTGGGCGAGCCAGGTGAAGAGGAGGCCGTATGAGGCGGGGATGCCGTCGTAGGGGCCTTTGTGGAGGACACTGGCGTAGCGGCCGCCGGGGACGTTGATGACGCCGATGCCATCGGCGTTCTTGTCCTGCTCAGGGGTTGTGGGGGCGATGGGCGCCCACGCGTCCCAATCAAGCTGGTCAGGCGGGGTGGTTGAGGGGTCGTCCTTGTAGGTGCCGCCAGGCGGGCCGATGATCTGTGCGCCCGCGGATTCAATCCACGCGAGGAGTTGGTGCATCGCCTCCGGGAACTGTTCGTACGGGCCTCGCATGTTGATGTAGGCGACGCGCTGCTCCGGCAGTTCCGCGATGCCCGGTTCCCCAATCTGTCTGTGTGCTGTCATCCCTGTCCCTCGTGTCCGCGTCGTTCGAGTCTCCTTGGCGATGCGTCAATTGTACGGGGTGACGTACACTGAGCGCATGACGACGCGACAGAATCCGGAGCGGGTTCCGGGGATCACGCTGCTGCGGCTGGAGCCGGACGGCATCCATGCGGTGTGGGAGGACGGGCACGGGAGCCACTATCCGTATCGGTTCCTGCGCGGGAATTGTCCGTGCGCGATGTGCGTGCTGGAGGGGACGAATCAGCGCGTGGTGTTTGAGAAGGACGTGCCGGAGGACGTGATCGCGCTGGACTGGATGCAGGTTGGGCGGTACGCGGTGCAGTTTCTGTGGTCGGACGCGCACGAGACGGGGATATTCACGTTCCAGTACTTGCGGCATCTGGATGGGGAGCTGCGTTCAGGATAAGAGCCCGGGGCTAGGTGCCGGGGTCTTGCCAGGTGACGGAGACGGGATCAGAGGTCAGTGAGACGCCGTTGGGGTAGGTCACGGTCGCCCTGAAGCCCAGCGTTTCTCCTGCGCTGCCCAGGTATCGCAGGGTTGAGCTACTGCCCTGCTTGGCCCAGACGCCGCTAAAGCTAATCTCCCAATAGAAGGTTGGTACAGCGTTCTCGGGGCCGTTCTGCACAGTGGCCGTCAGGTTGACGGGCTGATTGGCAGGGGGGTTGGTGTTGTCCGCCGAGACCGCAATGTGCAACACACCGTCAGGCACCGGCGTTGGCGTGGCCGTCGCGGGGGCAGGGGTGGGGCTTGGAACCGGCGTCCAAGTCGGAACTGCGCTAGTGGGCGTGGGTGATGCCGGTGTGGGGGTAGCAATGGGCGCCGTAATAGTGTTCGTCTCGCCAAATCCGGAGTACGTTTCCCGAATCGTGTACACCGCTCTTGGCGTTGGAGAACTGCTGGAACTAGCTGAAGCACCAGAGGCCCCACCTCCCTCAGCACCGGAGGTCTCACTTTCCTCGGGAATCTCATAGACGGTGATCAATCCGCGCACAGGACGCCCATCTGCATCCACCCACATCTCCCACTTATTCCGTTCGCTATTAACCTGTGATGATGCCTGTTCTTCCCACACCAAGTGCCGTAGACTTGCTTCTTCATCAGCCCCCGAAGCCCCGGAGACTTGTACGTCACCGCTACAACCTTTGGGGAAAACCGGATGCTGGTTCGTCGCCGCAATTATCCAAGGAGACAGAGTGTCAACATCCTCAAGGTCTAAACTTGCTCGAACATACCATGTACCATCCTTGAACACCGATTCAGCTTTTCCGAGGATTGTAGTGCCATCGCGTCCATAGCTGGTTGTAGTTTCCTGAAAGTCACCAGCCGAATACTGGAAAGTGGAAATTACTTTGTTTCCATCTGGATAATTTGAAGTGCGCACTTGGTCATAGCTGTCATTGCGGATCGTCGCACAAGCTTGTGCAAGAGCCTGAGCCGCTGTTAGAGAGGGGGTTTGTTTCGCTTGCAGCAAGAAGAATGAACCAGCAATAAGGGCAGCTAGAACGATGACTAGCGAAATGAACACAATTGGTCTCAGTATTCCGCTCACGATTGTTCCTCCCCTGGCAGAATGAAACTATCGGTGATTATGGCGTCAGCAACAGAACGAGCCAATCGTGGCAGATCCTGCTCTATTTCCAACCGAACCTCGAGCCTGTATACATCAGGACAGGAAGTTGAGCCAACCCCGAACTCCTCAATGATGTAGATGAAGGCATTAAACACACCGCCTATCCAACGCTTGGATACGCGAAGGTCAGCATCGTAGCCACAGATTGGTGGAAGGGCGGTTGTGGGGGTGGGCCATACGGTGTGTGTTTGAATGTCACTAGGACTGCCTACGGAGTGAGTCCCTACTGTCCTAAAGTCGGAATGTTTGAGGTATGCAAAGTCCACGGGAACAGGCTTGGTTTCAGTGTACCCGCCAGTACAATAGTTGCATACTAGCGGAGTAGCCGCAGAACCAGGCAACGTGGTGAATCGTGATTCCTTATAGAATTCTGTGAAGGAGTCGGCATTCAATTGATTGGCGTTCAGCTTGGTCTGGATGAGTTCGGCACTTGACTCAGGAATGTATAGCGTTCGTATTTCCAGAAATCCTTGAACTGTCAGTTGTGTCCAGCCCGCAGACTGCGACGTGAATCTTGCCTTGAGACAGGTTGAATATCCCGCGGATACTGATCCTAAGATAGACTTACGAACGAGAATCTCAGACCAATGTCCGTCTTGCGCAGGGGATGTAGAGACTGGTTTCCATATATCATCACCAAGGTTAATTTCATAGTACGCGTTAGATATGGGACCGCAGTCATTATCCATATCTCCTGCTATCTCAAGATTAACTGGGCCTGTGACTCCAGTAATCGTTACGGAGTTCGACGTTGCTACCAGGTCGGATCCATTGAGCATTTGAACTCGGTAGAGTAGCGGGCCAGTCCCAGTGATTTCAAGCCTGACAGGGGCAAGCCGAGTGTCCTGACGGACGAGTTCTGTCCATGTCGCGTCGCTTGGCGCCTTATTTTGCCACACATATGAAATAGAGGTGGCGTCTGTGGGGCCATTTACGACGGAAGCGGTAACAGTTGCTATTCGGTCATCCTCATCGTCATCCGTGATGGGGAAGAGCTTGTCCGCTTCAATGGTGATTTCGGGTGTGGGTGTTCCCGTCGGCGCAGACGTGGGTGTTGGCGTAGGCGTGTCAGTCGGGGGGATGGGGTCGTCGTTCGGCGGGGGTAGCGGCGCGTTGATTGTGATGCTGAAGGTCAGCTCGGCTGAATCGGGGTTGGTGGTGTCTGAGTCGGTAACCGTGTAGGTATAGGTGGTGGCGGTCTGAGTTTCCGTGGGCGTTCCCGACAACACCCGGGTGCCAGCGTTGAAGGACAGGCCGTTGGGTAGGCTGGGGGAAAGGCTGTACAACAATGCTCCATCTCCGCCCGTAGCCACAGGTAGAGTCACCTGCACCGCATTTCCCTGCCGGTATGTCTGATCCGATATCGTCTTAGACCCAAATGTGGGCTCCTTGTCAGGGACAGGCGTGGCAGTAGCAGGATCACACTTAACGTCCGTTATTTGAAGAGTAAGCGACGACGGAGAACCGGCGCTTACTCCATCCGGCATCGTGCCTAAGCTGAAAGTCAACGTTTCGTGGTCGCAATCTGAGTCCTTATTGGTGTCGACGTAGAACGATTGCTGAGTATCGGCGACACTGAACGTCAGAGAGTTGCTGCTCAGTCCGCTAATGCTGTAATCCTCGTCTTCGGCGGACCCTTTTGTGACTGTGATTGGAATTGTCAACGATTGATTGCTCGGCCGCGCTAACCGAACGACAACAGTCGCGCGGTTTCCTGCGCGGACAGTTGTTGATGAAGTAAAGCGCGCGGTGGTCTCGCACGACGGCGTGATGGCGTTGCTGCTTGCAGACCAAGCCCCCCATTCACGGGCGTAGGGGTCTCCATCACCACGACCGGACACTTGATAAACGTTTGATTTGTTACAGACTGCGGGGACAACGCCGCCCACCGGCGTTTCGTCGGCCTCTCGCACTGATCTACTTGGGAGCAGATTGACCGAGCTCCAACTTCCGTTGTCAGCTTTCCGCCGAATACGGTAGTCATAGACATCGTCAACGAAAGTCCAGCCGAGCGACAACCTGTCCACTCTGTAACTGCTTGATGCGTTAGAAAGGGTGACACCGGCCACCTTGGGCGGACGAGGAGGTGTTGGTGTAGGCGTGTGAGTGGGTGTTGGTGAGGGAGGTAGAGAACACTCAAGCGCTGTGGTGCTGATGGACTTGGTCGAAGAGGGCGGCCCATAGGCATGTCTGTACCTGATCCCATTCCCATACGCAGATACGCGGAAATAGTTCGTCTCGTCGCAACTGGCCGGGTAGACGTCGCCTGATTTCCTTGCTGATCGCCCTTCCGGACCATGCCCGCCTGTGAGTGGCGAGACGCTGCCCCACGAGCCCCCGCTTCCAATTCGCCGCTCCACCCGGTAGGTGGGCGCGTCAGGGATAAACGTCCACTGCACATTAGCCCTTTTGGTCGTGCCGAACGGCGTCGCGGCCGTTACTGAAAGACCTGTTACTGCAGGTGGCTTGGGCAAGGGGGTTGGCGTGGACGGGACGGGCGTATCCGTCGGTATGGGTGAAGGTGGAAGGGGTGTTGGGATGGGAGTGGGCGTATACGTCGGCGGGACGGGTGTGTCCGTTGGCGGGATGGGGGTCGATGTTGGTGGGACGGGCGTGGGTGTTGGCGTGGGATCTGGTTCGATTGGATGGAAGGGGGCGACGGGCGTGGGTGTCGCTGTGGGTGGGGCGGGTGTAGATGTCGGCCAGGGGTCGCCGCCTTTGCCGAACGCGGAAGGGTTGCTAATCACGACATAGGCAATAGCAATCAGCAGGGCGACGGTGGCCACAATCTGCAGCGTCGCCTTGCCGATATTCAGCAAGGCCGCGGAGAGGGTTTGGCGATCCTTCATCGTGCCGCCTTTCGGTGGTCGTGGCAGGTTTCGGCGGCAATAAGGAAGCTATCCTCTAGTTCTTCACAATAGTTGCCTATTGCAAATAACTATACGGCGATTCAGAAGGTTGTCAATGGAGGAGGGGCGGGAATGACGGAGTGGGTTAGCGGATGGCGCCGGATTGTTGGTTGGCGGCGTAGTCTTCGTCGGTGAGGCCGAGGAGGGTCTTGAAGACGTAGTCGTTGTGGACGCCGATCCAGGGCGGGGGGCCGTCGCCGTGCGCTTCAGCGAGCGAGGGGATGCCGGGGAGGCCCTGGTGAGAGAGATCGCCCCACGGCGGCTCGTGGACATCAACGATGTGGCCGCGCTGTCGGAAGTGGACGTCTGAGTAGAGGTCTTCTCCGGTGTATTTGGCTCCCGCGGGGACGCCGTTGTTCTGCAAGATTCGCATGACTTGTCGCTTGGTGAAGCCGCTCGTCCATTCGCCGATCTGCGCGTCAAGTTCGTCTTTGGCGGCGACACGGCCTGCGTGGGTGGAATAGACGGGGTCCTGTGCCCACGTGGGCGAGCCCATCGCGTTTACGAATCCCTGCCATTCTTCATTGGTCTCAACGGAGATAACGACCCATTCATCGTCGCCCTTGCAGGGGTACGCGCCGTAGGGAGCGTAGTGGCTACCGAGGACCTCACCGTAGCCCATCGCCTCCCATTCATGGCCGTTGACGGTGGAATCCAGGATGGCGGGACCCATGATCGCGCCCTGCGCCTCCACCTGCGCGAGTTCAATGAACTGACCCTTGCCGGTCAGATCGCGGTATTCGAGCGCGGCGATGGATGAGAGGGCGACGAGGCTCGCGCCGAGATAGTCCGGGATGACGAGCTTGCCGTGCGCGGCCATCTCGGACTCCTTGAATCCCCACATGGAGGAGAGGCCAGTGTAGGCGACAAGCTGGTTGCCCCACGTGACCCAGGACGTGAGGGGGCCATCCAGTCCCATGCCGGGCGCGGTGATCTGGACCACGCCAGGATTGATTTCACGGTTGTGCTCCCAGCCAAAACCGAGGCGGTCTATGACGCGGGGGGAGAAATTGTCCACGAAGACATCGCTCTCCTCGAGCAGCCTGTCCATGAGTTTCTTGCCGTCCTCATGGCGGAGGTCGATGGTGGCGCTGAGCTTGTTGCGGTTCATGTCCGGGTAGAGGGGGCTGTTGGCATCGCGGTTGGCGACGAGCAGCTCGGACTCGACCTTGATGACCTCCGCGCCGTAGAAGCCGAGGAACATGGTGCCGATGGGACCCGCGAAGAAGCGGGTGAGGTCGGCGACACGGACACCGGCGAGCATGGACTCATCCTGGGCGTGGCCGTTGCGGGAGGCGGAGGCGGCTATCGGCTGTCGTCCGTTTTGCGCTTCGGTCAGGATTTCTTCCGTATGTTCACCCAGCTTCGGCGAGTGCTTCCACGCGCGCATGGGCGTCTCGTACATCTTGAAGAGGAAGCCGGGGGCGCGGTAGGAGCCTATGACAGGGTGCTCAAGCTCCTGGATCCATTGGCGGTGGGTGAGCTGCGGGCTTGTAAGGAAATCGCCAGGTGTGTTGACGGGGGCGCAGGGCAGGCCGCGGCGCTGACATTCCTCGACGAACTCGTCGGCGTCGAACTGCTCAATGAACGACTGGAAGAGGGCGTTGATCACGTCCTCGTTCGCCATGCGGTACTCCTGGTCATCCCATTCGGGCTCGGAGAGAATAGCGTCCTCCATCCACTCACGCGTCAGGAGATGCCAGTGGGGAAGGATGTAGATGGCGAGATAGACGTAGCGGCCGTCCCGGGAGCGGAAGATGTTGGACGCGCCGCCCTGTGGCTTGGCGCCGTTGCGCTCTACGATCTCGCTGCGCTGGGTGTAGCGGGCGATGGCGCTGGAGCCCATATAGGTTGTGGCCTCTGCGATGGAGAGATCGATGCGCTGTCCCGCGCCGGTGAGGCGGGCATGACGGATTCCGGCCAGCGTGAGATAGGCGGCGTGGACGGATGCGACCTGGTAGGTCTGGTGGGCGGGCGTGGCGACGGGAGGCATCGTGTCATCGCCGTGGGCGCTCATGAATCCGGATAGGGCCTCAATGACGGCATGGCTGCCCTTGTAGTCGGAGTAGGGGCCCCATTGGCCGAAGGGGGTCATGGAGGTGGTGACGAGGTAGGGGTTCTTCTCGAGCAGGGATTCCTGCGTGAGATCGATGGACTCGAGGGTGCCGGGGTGGGTGGCTTCGATTAGGGCGTCCGCGCCTGTAAGGAGATCGACGAAGGTCTGGCGGTCTGTTTCGGAGTCCATGATGTCGAGGACGATGGAGCGCTTGTTGAGGTTGGCGTTTATGAAGGTGAGGCTGCGCTCCGGGTCCTGGACGTTGCCTGCGAAGGGTGGCAGGTGGCGGCTGGTGTCGCCGCCGGGCGGCTCGACCTTGATGACGTCTGCGCCGAGGTCGCCGAGCCATCGGGCGGCGTATGAGGCGGGAATGTCGCCGTATTCGATGATGCGCAGGTGGCTGAGCGCGGCCTGCTGATCGCCGGATGCTCCGTTAGTTGTCATTGTCCATCCTCCCCTATGTCTGATTGTACGGGGTTTAGGGGCACATTGAGATTTTAGATTCTTCGCTGCGCTCAGAATGACATCTAAGCCGCCCTGCGGGCGGCACTGGATTCCCGCTTTCGCGGGAATGACGAATGAGGCGCTCAGGACGAGCGGGTGGGATAAATTTGCAAGCCGCACAGGTTGCACACTTGTACTAATTCAACGGCTATGATTGCTCCTAACCCTCTACCGGGATGTACGTCAGCAAAGGAGCGAGGCATTTGAAACAGAAGGCATGGGTGGGGTTTATCGCAGTTGCGTTCATTGCGACATTAATGGCGACTGCAGGATGCACCGAAAGGGGAGCCACACCGAACCCGACCGTTCCTTCCGAATCATCACCGACTATTGAGGAGCCGACTGCAACTCCGGCGCTATCGCCGCCTCACACCCCCACTCCGACGACTATGCCAACTGCCACGCCCGTACCTCCCAGTCCGACTCCGACGTTGACTTACGGAGAGCTCAGGGTGTCGCAGCTGAGCTGGAACACGGATGAAGTCACGGATCCGGCGGGCAGAGGGCTACTCGCACTTTTGCTCCTGGAAATCTCTGACACTCATCCACTGCTATTTGAAGCGCTGCTCCAAAAGACATGGTTAAACCCGGATGACGTGCCTTTAGGCTACTTCCGGGTTAACGATGCAGTCGATCTCTCACGCCGGGTGGCCAACCTCACCGATGGCGAACCGATGGCTATCACGGTCCTGGGCATGCCGTTCCTAGAATCCTTCGAAAGCGATGATCAGATAATTCTTGAAAGTCTCGGTTACGTGTTGAAGGGGGGCGCCGAACCTTTCAACCTGTTCCTGGAGCATATCGCCGCGGAGGGCGGGCTGATGGATGGCGCCGAGAGAGTTGACGTCTATTACAAGTACATGGAAGCCCAGGATCCGGTGTGGCTGAACCGCGTATTTGGGGATATGGAGCCGAGACCTCAAGACTTCTACCTCATTGGAGACATGATCGATCTTTATGCGGCTTCTCCGGACATCTATTTCGCCGTGTCCGCAAATCTGCAGGAGGTCCGCAGGAGCACGGAGTTTGTCGATAACGTTGTCGAGCTTGCATCCGTGGACGTGGAGACGGCCGCGTGGTTGGTTCGGATGCCTTTCAATAGCGAGGAGAACAGCCTTAACGGCGCGGTGTGGGACTTCATGATTCTGGCCGCGAGGGCGGATAGGAGTTCAACGGGATTGATTCGCGAGAAGTATGAGATGGAAGGGGTGGTGGTGGACCATACGAACCTGGCCCTCGTGTTAATGGATGCGGCATCCACCTTTGCTCCGGAAGAGACGGAAATCATCCGATCTTATGGATGGGTGCAAGACGGATTTGATGGGGCAGAAATCAAGGAAAGGAACTCTGTGATGTACGCATCCTCGGGCGTGGAGCAGCAGACTGTCCGTGACATTCTGTGGGCGGTACATCAGAAGAAGGCCTGGGTCCAGAAGCTTATAGCCAAGGACTGGATGAAGGACACTCTGACATCCCATGAGGAATTCGTCCTGACCTGGCTTGATATATTCTCTGACCCACTGGCCGACGTGCTGCTCGACATGCAGTTTCTTGACGATGTGGACAGCGAGGACGTGGGAATCTTCGCCTCAATCATCCTATTTCTGGAGACATCCTATGGTGAGGGCGGAGCTTCGTTCTCTGATGTGTTAAGTGACAACAGGATTAACGGCGAGATCACTGATGCCAACCGACACCTGGTGGAGTCTGTAATCGACGATGTGCTGGAGAGGAACGGGCTTTAGAGTGGAGTGGTTTGGATGAGGAGGCGGGGGCGGCGGCGGGTGTCTTTGTAGATGACGTTGTTGAGTTCTTCGCGGACAGCGGATTGTATGGTGTTGAGGCCGGAGGCGCGGTTGGAGATTGCGGCATCCTGAGCCTTGGCGACGGCATCTTCCACGACCTCCATCAGGCGGATGCAGAGGTCATCGGCGCGCTCCTGATCAAGGAATCCGACCATGGAGATTACCGGATCGCCCACAAGGTCATAGGTCTCGGAATCGATGGGAACGGAGACGGTGACGATGCCGTCGCGTGAGAGGGCGGCACGCTCGCGCAGAACCTCATTGTCGACGCTGCCGACGTGGAGGCCGGAGACGAAACGGTCACGCAGGTCAAGATTCTCGGCTATCCGAGCATCGCCCATGTCATCGATTTCGAGCACGTCACCATCGGTCATAAGGAAGATGTTGTCGTCCGGGATGCCGACGGACTCGGCGAGGCGGGTGTGGTGAACGAGGTGGCGAAAGTCGCCGTGGACAGGCACGAAATAGCGCGGTTTGGTGAGTCGCATCATGAGTTTGAGGTCTTCCTGGCTGGCGTGGCCGCGGACGTGGACCTGCTCCGTGCGGCTGTAGAGGACGTCCGCGCCGAGACGGAACAGGCCGTCAATGGTCTGGCCGACGACGGCCTCATTGCCCGGGATGGGGTTGGAGGAGAGGATGACGGTGTCGCCGGGCTCAATGCGCACCTGTTGGTGAGTGCCGCGCGCCATGCGGACGAGGGCTGAGGTTGGTTCTCCCTGCGCACCCGTGGTCATGATGACGGTTTCTTCAGGCACGCTGGAGTCCAGTTGGTTGGCGGGGATTATCAGGCCGTCCGGGACGCGGAGGTAGCCGAGTTCGGTTGCAAGCCGGACGTTGTCGACCATGCTGCGTCCGACAATGGCGAGCCTGCGTCCGTGGGCAACGGCGGCGTCCGCCACCTGCTGGATGCGTGAGATGAGCGATGCAAAGCTGGCGACGATGACGCGGCCTTCCGCTTCGCCGATGTAGCGCATGAGGGCCTTGCCAACGACGGCTTCAGAGGGAGTGTGGCCGGAGACATCCGCGTAGGTGGAGTCGGAGAGGAGCAGCAGGACGCCGTCCTCTCCGGCTTGCGCGAGGCGTTGGAAGTCCGTCGGTTTGCCATCCACCGGGGTATGGTCGAGCTTGAAATCGCCGGTGTGGACGATGGTGCCGACGGGAGTGTCAATGATGACGCCGGTCGCGTCGGGGATGGAGTGGTTGACACGGAACAGGGTGACGTCAAACACGCCGAGGCTGAATGTGTCGCCGGGTTCAACGGTTTCGAGGGTGACGCCGCGGAGTCGGCGAGCCTCTCGGAGCTTGACGGAGACGAGGCCGATAGTGAGGGCAGTGCCGTAGACGGACGTGCCGAGGTCCGGAAGGATGTGGGACAGGCCGCCGATGTGATCCTCATGGCCGTGTGTGATGACGACGCCGACGACGTTTTCGGCGCGGTCGATGACATATTGGGCGTCCGGCAAGACGATATCCACGCCGTGATGGGCTTCATCCGGGAACATGAGGCCACAATCGATGATCAGGATGTCATCGCCGAACTCAATGGCCATCATGTTCTTGCCGATTTCACCAAGCCCGCCAAGCGGGATGATGCGGAGGGGTGTGGAGGAAGTTGACATTAGAAAAGGCTGGGCTGCTCTCCGGCACTGTCGCTTTGGCCGGAATCGTCCGCGCTATACGCTGCCTGTTGGTCCGCGACCGCGCCGGTCAGACGGCGACGAGCGGTCTCAAGGGCGGTGGGGAGGTTTTTGAAGTCTTCAACGATGACATCGCGCAGTCGCTGCTGGTGCAGGGCGGCGGCGGGGTGATAGATGGGATAGACGGCGAGGCCGTCCTTGTAGAGGAGCTGTCCGCGGGCACGGGAGATGGACTGGCGGGGAAAGAGGCGCGTCAATGAGAACCGGCCGAGGGTGACGAGCAGGGTGGGGTTGACCACCTGGAGCTGCCTGCGGAGATAAAGGGATTCACAGGTGTCCAGCTCATCAGCCTGAGGGTCGCGATTGTCCGGGGGGCGACACTTGACGGTGTTGGTGATATAGACGTCCTTGCGCGCCCAGCCGATTGAGGCGAGGAGCTCATCAAGGAATTTTCCTGCTGCGCCGACAAATGGGCGGCCCTGCTGATCCTCGTAGTACCCGGGCCCTTCTCCGATGAACATGACGTCGGCGTCCGGCGCGCCCTCGCCCGGGACGGCGTTTGTGCGGCCCTGGGCGAGTCGGCATTCCGTGCAGACCGCGATCTCGCCGGCGATGACGCGTAGCGCCTCGGCGGCGTCAGAAGCGGGCGAAACCATGGCCATTAGAGATTGGGACGGGTTCGACTTTCGTCATGAACCACGTCCCAAAGACCTTACGGTGGATTCCGGGTCTACTCGTCAGCGATCCCAACCTCATCCTTGAAGTAGTTGATCGCGTCCTGGACCGTGAGAATCTTCTCTGCGTCTTCGTCTGAGATGGAGAATTCGGCGCTCTTCTCAAATTCCTCTTCGAACGCCATCACGAGTTCAACCATATCGAGCGAATCGACGTTGAGATCCTCAGTGAATGACGCTCCGGGGGTGACGTTTTCCTCTTCGACGCCAAGCTGCGCGACGATGACCTCTTTGACTCTCTCTTCAACGGTAGCCACGTGACAATCCCTCCCTGCGCTGAGTATTTCTTGTTTTACACATTAGGGGGCAATCGAGAGTTCCGCAAGCACGCCGCCCAAGACACCGTGAACGAAACGTGCCGACGATTCCGCGCCGTACGTGCGGGCGAGTTCGACGGCTTCATCGATCGCGATTGCCGCGGGCACGCGCTCATTCGTTATTTCGGACAACGCGAGGCGGATAGCGTTGCGGTCGACGGTTGCGAGCTGGCTGACCGGATAGGCGGTTGCATGGGCCTGAATGAGTCCATCAAGGCGGGCCTCGTCCTGCTGGACATCCGCGACAAGGGCGGCGGCATAGGAGAGGACAGATTCCCGGTCAGCGTCCTCGACGAAATCGTCGGCAATCCGGCCAATGGAGTCGGCGGGCAGGTGCCTGACCGCGTCCCACTCATAAAGCGCCTGGAGCGCGATGGCGCGGGCACTGCGGCGCGATTCAACGAATCGATCGACGGCGGCACCGTCCGTGGATGCTTGGGACACAGTCGGCTCTGTCCTCAGGCTTTGAGGGCCTCAAGTTCCTCCAGGTTGCTGACGTTGATGGTCTCCGCCTCTTCAAAGGCTCGCTTGACGAGGCCGGTGAGAACCTTGCCGGGGCCGAGCTCAATGAACGTGGTAACGCCGTTGTCGCGGAGGTACTCCACGGTGCGGAACCACTGAACGGAACTGCGAATCTGGCGGGCAAGCTCATCGACCACTTCATCTGCCGTCTCAAGCGGTTGAGCGGTGACGTTGCCGACGACGGGGAAGGTTGGAGCGGAGATAGACGCGCCTTCAAGGGCGGTGCGCATACCGGGGACGGCCGGATCCATGAGCGAGGAGTGGAATGCGGCGCTAACATTGAGTCGCACGACACGCCGGGCGCCCCGCTCCTCTGCCAGTTTCTCTGCCGCCTCGATTCCCGAAACGGAGCCGCTTATCGCGATCTGCCCAACAGCATTCAGATTGGCCATGTCCACGCCGGTCTCGTCGCAGATTGCCTTGAGATCATCCTCTGCCATGCCGATGATAGCGCTCATCGTGCCTTCCTGCTCATCTCCCGCGGCCTGCATGAGGCGGCCACGCTCGCGGACGAGCTTGACGGCGTCGCTGAAGGTCATGGAGCCGGCGGCGACGAGGGATGAATATTCACCGAGGCTGTGACCTGCGGTGTGAGACGGTGTGAGGCCCTTGTCGCCGAGGATTTCCCGCGCGGCTTCAAGAGTGGCGACGGATGCGGTGAGGATGGCGGGCTGGGTGTTGATGGTCTGCGTGAGGTCCTCCATGGGGCCTTCAAAGCAGAGCTGGGATAGTGAGAACCCGAGGGCCTGATCGGCCTCATCAAATATGGCCTTTGCGGCGGGAACGGCGTCGTACAGATCCTTGCCCATGCCGACGGCCTGCGCGCCTTGCCCAGGAAAGAGATATGCGACTGTCATTTTCGGCTACTCCCTGTGTGTCCTTTGTCCTCGCGCTAGGCGCCCATTCCCGTTTGGTCTACGGCCTGCCGCGGGCGCTTTACGGCGGTCGTCCGTGTGAGTTCCTAGCGGTTATTCAGCGGCGCGGCGGGGCGTAACGACCTGTCTACCGTTGTAGATGCCGCAAGTCGGGCAGACGCGATGGGAAACTCTTTGGCTGCCGCACGTGGGGCACTGGGATGTGAGGATAGTCGACTTGGCGGTGTGCGCCATGCGTTTGTTCTGACGGGCGCGGGAGCGTCGCCGTTTAGGTAGTGGTGGCATCGACTTGTTGATTCCTTTCTATACGCGCCTTTCGGACGCGCTATGTATCAGTCTTTGATGTCCAGAGTTCTTGTAGAGCCGCCCATTCGCTCCGCGCAGGCCTAGGCGGGCACTTGCAGGATACCGTATTGCGGTCGACTCCGCACTGCGGACAGAGGCCGAGGCAGTCGGCCTTGCAGATTGGGTTCTGCGGCTCATGCATGATCAGGTACTGGCGGACGGCATCGGAGACATCAAGGTGATGCTGCTCGTTGATCTGCAGGTCTTCTGATGTCTCGCGCTCCGGCATCTTGCGTCCGGTGGCGATATCAATCACCGGGAAGAACTCTTCTTCGAACGAGAATTGGAGCTTGTGAGGATAGGGCTTGAGGCAGAGGGAGCAGGTCTGCTGATTCTCGGCGTCGCAGGTGGCGGAGACGAGGATTCCGGCGTCCGTGCGCATGAGTTTGGCCTGGCAGTTGACGACGGCGCTGCCGACGTCTTCGCCAATGAAGCCGTAGGACCGGCGCGCACCGATGGGTTCCTGCATGAGGGCGCTGACGTTCACTAACATGTTGGGCTTCACATTCGGGGGTTGGCGATTATTGCCACCTCTTTAGATTCCTCGACTGTGCTCGGAATGACAAGAGTGGGTGCTAGGCGGCGCTGTGCGCTGCACTGGATTCCGGCTTTCGCCGGATCGAGGAGATGCCCGGTCAGTCCTGTTCGGGGGCAGGGGTGCCGGTGACTTCGCGGGTGAAGTCGACGATCTCCTTGAGGCTGGTGCCGGGGCCGAAGATGCCCGCGATGCCCATGTTGGTGAGGGCGTCATAGTCTTCCTTGGGGATGATACCGCCGGAGAAGACGGGGATCTCGAGGCCATTCTCGCGCAGGCCGTTGACGATGGCGGGCAGGAGATCAAGGTGCGCGCCGGAGAGGATGCTGAGGCCGATGGCGTCCACATCCTCCTGCACGGCGGCCTGGACGATCATCTCAGGGGTCTGCCGGATGCCGGTGTAGATGACTTCAAAACCGGCGTCGCGCAGCGCTCGGGCGACGACCTTTGCGCCGCGGTCGTGGCCGTCAAGGCCGGGCTTGGCAATCAGGACGCGGGCAGGGGCTGCTGCTGTTGTCATTGTTGTTGCTCCTCTCCGTGAGGCAGGCGCTATAGGTGCGCTGCCCCTAATGCGCTGCGTCTTCCGCGGGCTGTGTGCGGTTCATGCCCGCGTGGGCCGCGTCACGCTGCGAAATCAATACCAGAGTACCGAGAAAATCGAGGGGGTGAACGGCGCGGAGGACGTTGGTGGGTTCGCCATCATCGACGATGATGCGGACGCCCGCCGCGCGGACCCGCTCCTCAACAGCCACAGGGTCATCGGTCTCGAGGACAACGGCGTGCAGTCCCTCGCCCATGAGCTTGAGGGCGCGGGCGACGGGGCCATCCTCTCGCAGATCCTGCGCGAACTCGACCTCGGCGTCACCGGCGTCGAGCCACGCGGTGTCCATGCCGAATCCCTCGGAGACGGCGCGGCGCTTGAGCGGCATGCGGAACAAGTGCTGCCAAGTAGCCGCTGCAGTGCCGACGTCCTCTGTGCGGATGGTGACGTGGTGGAGGCCGATGTCACGGGACGTGCCAGGGGTGAAGAGGGTGGTTTCCTTGATCTCCACGGGGACCCCGCCTGTGCTGGCGGGGCTGATGATGGTGTTCTTGCCGGTGATGCCCTGTTGGGCTTCACGGACTATGAACTCGGCGCCACGGCCCTTGATCTCCTCAGTAGCTTGCTCAACGTCCTCCACGTGGAAGCTGACGTGATGCATGCCCTCGCCGCGCTCTTCAAGCTGCTTGGCCAGCGGGCTGTCGTCGGTTGTCGGTTGGAGCAACAGGATGCGCCCGACGCGGAGGGGGATGATTGCGGCACGGTAGCCCTCGTCTTGCGCCTCTCGTTTGACGGTGGCGGTGAGGCCGAGCACGTCTTCAAATTTCCGGGCGGCCTCATCGATGTCGCGGACGAGGAGGCCGACCTGGTCGAAACGCTTGAGAAGGAGGTTGTTCTGGTCTGTCATTGTGGTTGCCTTTCTGAGGGTGTCTAGCTGCGTTGGGAGATCATGATGAGGGTGCCGAAGAAGTCCTTGGGGTGGACGACGCGAAGGACGTTGTCCCCTTCGCGCTCTTCAATGACGCGGAGGCCCTGCGACTTGATGTGCTCGGCCAGACCTTCGGCGTCACTCGACTCTAGGACGACTCCATAGACACCCTGGCCACGTGACGCGATGGCGCGGGCGATGGGGCCGTCCTCACTGGTCTGCTGCACGAATTCAAATTCGGCGTCACCCGCGTCCAGCCAGCCGGTGATCATGCCCGCGGACTCTCGCTCAACCATACGGTTGACCTTCATGTCGAAGTTCTTGGACCAGTTTTCGATGGCGGCGTCGCGATTTTCGGTGGCGACGGGGATGTGGTCGACGCGGAGGTCATGCTCGGTGGGGGTACGGCGCGTGACCTGAGCGATCTCCGTGAGGACGCTGTTGGCGGCACGGGGGTGGATGAACTCGACCTCGCCCACGAATCCCCCCTCCGGCTCACCCTGGATGAGCTGGACTCCGCGCTCCTTGAGGGTGGCGATGGCTGCACGGATGTCCTCGACCTCGAAGCAGACATGTTGGATGCCTTCGCCACGGCGCTCGATGAACCGGCCGACGGCGCTCTCCGGGTTGATGGGCTGCATAAGTTCAAATCGCACGTTGGACGTGGGGACGAGGGCGGCGATGAGACCGCGTTCCTCAATGGTCTCCTGCGCCGCAACTTTCAGGCCAAACAGATTCTCATACGCGTCCGTCGCGGCCTTGAGATCGCTGACGACGACGCCGATATGGTCGATTCGCTTGAACATTTTTTGAACTTGGCCTCCTCGGTTTGCGTTACAGGTTTTTTTTAGGTTCCTCGACTGCGCTCGGAATGACATGGTTTAGCGCCCGCTCATGCCCTTTGACAAGCTCAGGGCGAACGGGCGGGGGCTCGTTAGACGACGAGAAGCTCCTTGTGCATGCCGAAGACGCCGCGTAAGACATCACAGATCTCGCCGGTGGTGGCGCTGGCTTCGACGCAGTCGATGATGGCGGGCATGGTGTTCTCGTTGCTCCTCGCGACCTTCTCAAGATTCTCCAGGGCGGCCTGTGCCTTATGGCCGTCACGGTCGCGCCGTACCTGATTTAGTCTGTCGACCTGGCGCTTGGTCTCCTCGGGGTCGATGCGGAGAATCTCCATGGGAGTCTCGTCACCGGACGTGAAGGAGTTGACGCCGACGACGGTGCGCTCACGGCTTTCGACCTGCGTCTGGTACTTGTATGACGCGTCGCCGATCTCCTGCTGCTGGAATCCATTCTCGATAGCGCGGACGGCGCCACCGGCCTTGTCGATGCGCTCGATGTAGGCGCGGGCCTCTTCTTCCAGCTTGTCGGTCATGGCCTCCACGAAGTAGGAGCCTGCGAGAGGATCGACGGTGTCAGTGACGCCGGACTCATAGGCGAGCACTTGTTGAGTGCGGAGTGAGAGAGTCACCGCGTCCTCGGAGGGCAGGGCAAGGGCCTCGTCCTTGGAGTTGACGTGCAGTGACTGGGTGCCGCCGAGAACGGCGGCGAGGGCCTGCAGCGTGGAGCGAACAACGTTGTTGTCCGGCTGCTGGGCGGTGAGTGTGACGCCGGCGGTCTGGGTGTGGAACCTCAGCATCTGGGAGCGAGGGTTCTCCGAACCGAACCGCTCAACCATGATCTTCGCCCAAAGGCGGCGGGCGGCGCGGTACTTGGCGACCTCTTCAAGGAGGTTGGACTGAGCGACAAAGAAGAATGAGAGCTGCGGACCGAAGTCATCGACCTTGAGACCGGCTTCGATGGCGGCCTCAACGTAAGCGATGGCGTCGGCGATGGTGAAGGCGATCTCCTGGGCGGCGGTGCATCCGGCCTCGCGCATGTGGTAGCCGCTGATGGAGATGGTATTCCATGCGGGGGTCTCGGTGGCGCAGTACTCAAAGAGGTCCGTGATGAGGCGCATGGACGGGGCAGGGGGGTAGATGTAGGTGCCGCGCGCGATGTACTCCTTGAGGATGTCGTTCTGGACGGTACCGCGGAGCTCCTTGGTGGGGACGCCCTCACGGCGGGCGACGGCGATGTAGTAAGCAAGCAGGATGCTGGCGGTGGCGTTGATGGTCATGGACGTTGAGACCTTGGCGAGGTCGATATTGTCAAAGACGATGGCCATGTCCTCAACGTGGGAGACGGGGACGCCGACCTTGCCAACCTCACCGAGGGCGAGCGGGGCATCGGAGTCGTAGCCGGTCTGCGTGGGCAGGTCAAAGGCCATCGAGAGGCCGGTCTGGCCCTGCTCAAGCAGGTACTGGTAGCGGCGGTTGGTCTCCTCCGCGGAAGCGAAACCGGCGTACTGGCGCATCGTCCAGAGTCGGCCCCGGTACATGGTGGGCTGGACGCCGCGGGTGAAGGGGAAACGAGCGGGGTAGCCTACCTTATCTGCGTACTCCGAGCTTGCGACATCGCTCTCGTCGTAGAGCGGCTCGATCTCGATTTCAGAGGTGGTCTCGAATCGCTCCTGCCGCTCCTTGTTGCGGGCGACGGCGGGACCGTAGACGCTCTCCAGCCACTGTTCTTTGGACATGTCTGAACCGTTTGTCACGGGCTGATCCTCCCACCACGATCATGTCGACAGGCGCATTGGTAGCGCAGCCGCGCCGCAGTTGTACTCGCAATAGGATACAGCCCGCGTAGCTGGCACGCTAGTTAGGGGAAAGGGGTTCACCCTTCGACAGGCTCAGGGTGAACGGGGCACAGTTGGGTCTTTAGATTCCTCGGCTGCGCTCGGAATGACATGAGACGGCGCTGCGCGCCGTACTGGATTCCCGCTTTCGCGGGAATGACGAGTCGGGTTCGCCCTTCGACTAGCTCAGGGTGAACGGGAGGATAGCCCGATGGATTCCGGCTTTCGCCGGAATGAGGGGAGTAAGTAGTCTCCGTCTAGGTGGTGGCGGCTTCCGGGTCGAGTTCGATCTGCTCAATCTCTTCCATGAGGGCGGAGACGAACTCAGACTCGGGGACGACGCGGACCTTCTGGCCCTTGCGGAAGATGATGCCGCGGCCATTGCCTGCGGCGATTCCGACATCTGCGTCCTTGGCCTCACCGGGGCCGTTGACCTCACAACCCATGACGGCCACGCGGACGGGCTTGTCTACCTGCTTGAGCGCCTCGTCCACCATCTCGGAGTACTTGATGATGTCAACGTCTGCGCGGCCGCAGGACGGGCAGGCGATGAGTGTGACGCCCTTGTTGCGCATGTTGAGCGACTTGAGAATGTCCCATCCGGCTTCGACTTCTCGCACGGGGTCTCCGGCGAGGGAGACGCGGATGGTGTCGCCGATGCCCTCATAGAGCAGGTGTCCAAGGCCGACGGCGCTGCGGATTGAGCCGCTGGACGGCGTGCCCGCTTCCGTGATTCCGAGATGGAGGGGATAGTCGACCGCTTCGGCAACACGCTGGTAGGCCTCAATGGTCATCGGGACATCGAATCCCTTGACGGAGATCTTGATCTGGTCGAAGTCCATCTCCTCGAGGATCCCGACCTCCCAGAGGGCGGTCGCTACCATGTGGTCGACGACGGTGTAGTCGCCCTCACCTTCCTGGCTGGCCTTGGCGAGCTTGTTGACGCCGTCGGCGAGGCGGTGGAAATCGCCGGTCTTGCCAATGCCGCCGATGGGTGGCAGGGAGCCGAAGTTGACGCCGATGCGGATGGGAATCTCGTATTCCTTGGCGAGTGTGACGACTTCACGAACCTTGTCCGCGTCGCGGATGTTGCCGGGGTTCAGACGGATGCCGCTGACGCCGCTCCTGATGGCCTCAAGCGCGAGCAGGTGATGGAAGTGGATGTCCGCGATGACGGGGATAGGAGCGCGACTGCAGATCTCCTTGAGGGCCTTGGCGGCGTCCATGTTGGGGACGGCGCTGCGGATGATGTCACATCCGGCGGCGGCAACCTCATAGATCTGCATGATGGTGGCTTCGGCATCGCGCGTGTCCGTCTTGGTCATGGACTGGACGGCGATGGGGGCATCCCCTCCGACGGGGACGTTGCCTACGTGGATTTGCCGAGAAACACGTCGCTCCGGCATGGCCTTTTCTCCTACTGGTAAGGCGTCTTTTACTACTTACACAATACCATAGGGGTGTAGATTGGCCGGTTAGTTGAGAGTGGGTATCAGGGGGGAGTGATTGGATTCACTGATCCGAAGCCATAGTTGCTGCAGAATCTACTTTGGAGCGTTCCACCTGGGTTTCCATTAGGAACGAACCCAAAGTTGCAGCCGATCCAACGGCGAGCTTGGCATGCCTCGGCTGAAGACCGGTAAATCTGCCATCGCGTCCGTGCCCAGTGCCATAGAGGTTACGCAATTCAGCGATTCCTTCAGAGACCTGGTTGAGATTACTGAGTATCCTGCGAATTACCTTTGAGCCTTTCGCACGATCTGGTATGTCTTCAGGCAGAAGCGTAAGTTCCTTTGACACGGCCCGAACTAGCTGTGGGAGGTCCAGACCTTGCGACGATACTTCCCTGTCATCAAGTATCGTTTTGCAGATTGTTTCAACCATTTCCTTGGCTGTCCCAACAGCCAAGGCTGGATCATCCTCTGATGCGCGGACAAGTCGGCCAATCACTACTTGTAAAGCAGGAAGGTCGAAGGATGAGGCCATCAAACGGATAGACTCTACCAGAGGCTGTTCCTTGCTCGGTATTGCAACAAAGCTCTCACCATCAAACTCGTAGCCATCTCGGTTCATCAACCGCAGGAGGTTGTCCTTGGTAATATCATCAAAGTCGTCAGTTTGACTCATTCTTATGAATATCTCGCCGAAGGCCACCAGTAATTTGTTGACATCGCTAGGCGAAGTGAAGTCGATATTCGCATAGAATTCTTCAACTCGAATACGCCTCTCCCCATCAATCTGCGGGATATAATGCTCATCGCGAATGAGGCCCGCACCCTCGAAGAACATGTCAATTTGACGCAAGACAAATTTAACGAGAGTCTCCCTAAACTCGATTCGAGTCGCCTTGCTAATCAGGTCCACTTTGACCTCTTTTCTAGTGGATGGGATATACACCTTTAGCGGCCGCTCTACACTTCTTTGTTCACCAGGCGAGACAACACTACTTCACATTGGCGAGCTACTGTGTAGATTTCATTACATATGCGGGATTTGATTCTACACAATGACTATCTGTTCCGCAATTCGAATATAGGCTGTGTCTTTGGATTCTTCGCTGCGCTCAGAATGACAGTGGGGGAGAGCGGGACTGTTGTGGCCCTGTGGGCCACGGGCTGGATTCCGGCCTTCACCGGAATGACATAGGGACTCTTCGGCTATGCTCACCCTTCGACAGGCTCAGGGTGATCGGGTAGGCGGCGCTGCGCGCCGCACTGGATTCTCGCTTTCGCGGGAATGACGATGGCTTACGGGAGGATGGGGTCTCCCTGGAGGAGGCGGGGGAGGTCTATGCCGACGGTGACGAAGAGGACCATCGAGAGCAGGAAGACGAAGCCGATGAGGTGGACGACGTTCTCGCGCTCGGGGGAGAGGCGTCGGCCACGTCGGATCACTTCGAGGATGAGGAACGGGATGCGTCCGCCGTCCAGGGCAGGGATGGGCAGCAGGTTCAGGATGCCCAGGTTGAGGCTCAGCAGGGCGACGATGATCAGCAGGGAAATGGGGCCGTCCTGCGCCGCCTCGCCCGTCGCCTGCGCGATGCCCACCGGACCGGCGATGCCGGGGTTGGTGGAAGAGCTTATAGCGCGACGGATCTCCGTGGCAGTGCCTGTGATGACGTTGCCCATGAGCACGATGCCGTTCCACGGGGCCTGCCAGACCGGGGCGGCGCGGCGTTCAAAGACGGGGTTGAGGAGGCGAATCGACACGCCCATTGGGCCTTGGCCGGGCGGAGGGTTGGCACGCGGGGCAAGATAGACGGCTAGCGGGACAGAACCGCGCAGAACGCGCAGTTCTATTTCGTTGCCGTCGGCGCGGCTGATGCGGTCGGAGAGTTGGCCGAGGGTAAGCACGTCCTGGCCATCCACGCCACGGATGACATCGCCCATGCGGAGGTCGGCCTCGTCCGCAGGGGAACCGGGGATGACCTCCTGTACCACAATTTCGCTGTCGACGAGCCGCTCGACGGGCAGGGAGGCGAGGGCACTGAAGATGAACCACGCGAACAGGATGTTCACGGCGGAGCCGGCGACCAGCACGGTGGCACGCGCCCAGACGGGCTTGCCCGCGTAGCCGTCCGGCACGGTTGGGTCGCTTTCGCCCTCCAAACGGACGAATCCGCCAACCGGAATCCAGTTCAGGGAGTAGACGATGCCGTTGCGCCAGATGCCCTTGAGGCGGGGCGGAAAGCCGATGCCTAGCTCGCGGACGCGGATGCCAAGGATGCGTGCTGCCCAGAAATGGCCGAGCTCATGGATGAGCACGAGGAAGCTCAGCACAACGGCGAAGGCGGCGATGGTGACGAGGATCGACATTGTCACTGCGCCTTTGCCGAGCTTCGGACGTGGTCGCGTGCCCACGTGTCAGTGGCTAGAAGATCGTCAAGGGTTGGTTGATTCACGGGTGTGTGGGCGTCGAGGGCGTCCGTTATCAAGGATGGTATAGCGGTGAAGGGGACTGCGCCGGAGAGGAAGAGTTCCACGGCGATCTCGTCGGCGGCGTTGAGGACGGCGGGGTACGTCTTACCGCTTCGGGCAGCATCGACTGCAAGCCAGAAACATGGAAATCGACCACGCTCCAGCGCCTCAAATGTGTGATCAATGGAGTAGTCCAATTCGCGCCAATCTGACGGGCGCTCGATGCGCTCCGGGTATGCGAGAGCGTATTGGATGGGGAGGCGCATGTCCGGCATGGAGAGCTGGGCCTTGAGTGTGCCGTTGGTGAACTCGACCATGGAGTGGTTGATGCTTTGCCGGTGAATCATGACGTCGATACGGTGGTAGTCAACGTCATAGAGCCAGCGCGCCTCAATGACTTCAAGGGCCTTGTTCATCAGGGTGGCGGAGTCGATGGTGACCTTGGGGCCCATGCGCCACGTGGGGTGGGCGAGCGCCTCCTCGGGCGTGACGGATTCAAGCTCTGCATCGTCCCGGGCATAGAACGGACCGCCGGAGGCGGTGAGGATCAGGCGGCTTATCGCTTCCTTCGGCTCACCGGCCAGGCATTGCCAGAGGGCGCTGTGCTCGCTGTCAACGGGCAGGAGCGCCGCGCCGGTTCGGGCTACTTCGCTCATCACGAGTTCGCCCGCCACGACGAGGATTTCCTTGCTGGCAAAGGCAAGCGTCTTGCCCTCTTTGATGGCGGCAAGGGCAGGGGCAAGGGCGGCTAGGCCGGGTATGGCAAGGACGACGGTGTCCACGTCCGGGCTGCCTGCGATCTGCGCGAGACCCTCCGAGGTCGCGGTGTCGCCCGTTGCCGAGAGAGCGGGGCGAAACTCTGCTATCTGTGCCTGAAAGGCATCGCTGTCATGTCCCGCTGCGAGGGCGACCACGCGGAATCGGTCGGCATTACGTCGGACAACGTCCAACGTCTGGGTGCCGATGGAGCCGGTTGATCCAAGAACTGCGATGCGTTTCTGCGACTGATTCATGTCATTCCATAGTAGTGACGATGGTGACATAGACAAAGACGGCGGGGAGGATTGGCAGCAATGAGTCGAGCCGGTCGAGGATGCCGCCATGGCCGGGGAGGAGTTGGCCGGAGTCCTTGACGCCTGCCGTTCGCTTGAGCCAGGACTCGGCCAGGTCTCCCAGCTGACCAAGCCCGGAGAGACCTGCGCCAAGTGCTATGGCCGCTGCAAGCGGGAGGGCGTCCAAGTCGATGAACAAGGCGAACACGGCGCTCACGGCTGCCGCGCCGATGATTCCTCCGATCGCGCCCTCCCACGTCTTGCTTGGGCTGATTGACGGGGCGAGTCTATGGCGGCCTACGAGGCTGCCAACGGCGTAGGCGGCGGTGTCCGAGGCGAACGTGATGAGGATGGCGTACCCAAGCCAGGCGAGGCCGTCTTCAGATTCACGGAGCACTAGTCCGGCTACAAGTGAAACGGCGACGATGAGAGATGTGAGGAGCCGGAGTTCATAGCGCCGCAGCAGGCCGCGCAATTCCCAGATGGCCAGGAATGCCACGGCAGCCGTGACGAGCAGAAGCGGGACGCCGCCGAACCAGACGGCGACGGCAAGGACCGGGATGCCGACGGCGGCGGTGGCGAGACGGAGGGGCAGGGAATCCCGGCTACCTGTCGCGTTCTCCTGGTTTGTACCCATAAGGAGATTATGGGGGAGTAACCGAAGGAACGGAGTTTTACTGTCCCTCTATGGCACCGAAGCGGCGTTTGCGGGCGGTGTAGGCGTCGAGGGCCTTTTCCACTTCTTCGGGGCCGAAGTCCGGCCAGAGGGTTGGCGTGAAGTAGAGTTCCGCGTAGGCGGCCTGCCAGAGCAGGAAGTTGCTGATGCGCAGTTCTCCGCCGGTGCGGATGATGAGGTCCGGGTCCGGCAGGCCGTTAGTGAAGAGGCGGCTCGCGAATGCAGTTTCGTTTACGTCATCGGGCGCAACATCATCACGTAACAGGGTTCTGGCCGCCTCAAGGATCTCCTCGCGGCCTCCGTAGTCGAACGCGACGCTGAGCGTGATGCCGGTGTTGCCCTTCGTCATGTCAACGACGCGGCCGATGGCGGCGGCGATGTCCGGGCTGATGCGATCCTTGCGTCCCAGATGGACAAGACGCGCCCCCTCTTCATGCAGGCGAGGAGCGTCCTGCTTGATGGCCTCGGCGGCGAGCGTCATCAAGCCCTCGACTTCTTCGGATGGACGGCGCCAATTCTCGGTTGAAAAGGCGTAGAGGGTCAGGTAGCGGACACCTCGCTCAGAGAAAGCGCGGACGACATCATGCAGTTTGATGCGGCCATGCTGATGGCCCTGCTCGCGTGGGAGTTCCCGTTCCCGCGCCCAGCGTCCGTTGCCATCCATGACGATGGCGACGTGCTGCGGGGCGGCGGCGTTATCTGCGTGTTCCGGCGGCGTCATGCGCGAGCTATTTCAGCGCTAGACTTCCATGACGGCGGCTTCCTTGGCCGCTCCCATCTCATCGACCTGGCCGGTGTAGCGGTCGGTGATCTTCTGGAGTTGATCCTCGGCCCGGCGCTCGTCATCCTCTGAGATTTCCTTGTCGCGCTGCAGGCGGCGGAGGTGATCCATGGCGTCGCGGCGGACGTTGCGTATGGCCACGCGCTCATCCTCGGCCTTGGAGCGCACGAGCCTGCTCATCTCCTTGCGGCGTTCCTCCGTCATCTGCGGGATGGGGATGCGGAGCAGTTGGCCATCCACGGCGGGTGACAGCCCCAGATCAGTCTGGAGGATGGCGCGCTCGATGGCCGTTATGGCGGAGCGGTCATAGGGCTGAACGACGAGGAGGCGCGGTTCCGGGGCGGTGATGGTCGCCAGTTGCTTGAGCGGGGTGGGCGTGCCGTAGTAATCAACCCGGAGCTCCTCAACCAGGGTAGGGGAGGCGCGACCGGTGCGGATGCCTGCCAACTCGCGGTTGAGAACATCGCAGGTGACCTGCATTCGATGCTCGGCATCATCGAGAATCTGCTGCGTCATGGCTTATCCTCCCTTGCCCCTCACCCCAGCCCTCTCCCTGAGGGAGAGGGGGCTTAGCGTGTGCCGTCTGAGTTGACGAGCGTTCCGACCGTTTCACCTTTCAGTATTCTGCCAAGACTTCCAGAGTCAAAGATATCGAAGACGACGATGGGCAGGCTGTTGTCCATGCAGAGGGTCAGCGCCGTGCTGTCCATGACGCCGAGGCGCAGATTGAGGGCTTCCATGTAGCTGATGGCGGAATAGCGCTTCGCATCAGGCTGTTCGTTGGGGTCGGCGTCATAGATGCCGTCTACCTTGTTCTTGGACATGAGGAGCACGTCTGCGCCCACTTCCACGGCGCGGAGAGACGCGGCAGTGTCCGTGGTCATGTACGGGTTGCCGGTTCCGGCGGCGAAGATAACCACCCGATCTTTCTCCATGTGGCGGATGGCGCGGCGGCGGATGTACGGCTCCGCGACGGCCTGGATGGCGATGGCGGAGAGGGTGCGGACGTCCGCGCCCAGGCTTTCAAGGGTGGTCTGGAGCGCAAGGGCGTTGATGACGGTGGCCAACATGCCGGAGTAATCGGCTGTGGCACGATCCATGCCGGATTCCTCAGCGATTCTGCCACGCCAGATGTTTCCGCCACCGACCACGATGCCCATCTGCACGCCGGTCTGCAGAACGTCAGAGATCTCGGTTGCGACGACGCGGACAGTATCGACGTCAATGCCAGAAGCGCGAGGGCCCATCAGCGCCTCGCCGCTGATCTTGAGGAGGACTCGCCGCGGTCTGTCGCCGTCCAGCGTGGCAGCCTCTTTTCTCCGGGTCTCCGTGTCCGCGTTCTATTCCTCGCCGATGCCGTAGCGGGCGAATCGCCTGATGACGATATTCTCGCCGACTTTGGCGACGGTGTCAGTCAGAAGGTTGCTGATTGTCAGGCTAGCGTCCTTGACGAACGGTTGGTGGAGGAGACGCGGCTCTCCCGAGGCGGTGTCGAGGTCATCGAGGGGGATTTCATCGTCGATGGCCTGCGGATTCATCGCAGCGACCTGGAGAGCGATGTTGTGTGCGAGCTCTCTGAAATCCTCCGTGCGGGCGACGAAATCCGTCTCGCAGTTGAGTTCAACAATGACGCCGATGCGCCCGCCTGCATGGACGTAGGTTTCAATGAGCCCCTCGTTTGCCGCGCGGGAGGCCTTTTTGGCGACAGTGGCGATGCCGCGCTCCTTGAGCAATTCGCTCGCCTTGTCCATGTCGCCCTGGGCGTCCTCAAGGGCGCGTTTGCAGTCCATGATGCCCGCGCCGGTGCGCTCTCGCAGTTCCTTGATGGCGTCAGCCGAGACTGTTGTCACTCCACACTCCTGTCGTCATTATTCGCGCGCCGTCCATCTCAGGCGGCGCGGTTAGTTGCCTTTTTCTAATCGGAGCCTGCGTGACCGCAGGCGTACATCTTGTTTGAATTCGTCAGATCAGGGCAGGGCGTGTCAGGCGGTCGCTGCGGCGGCCTCGCCTTCCTGTCTCATGTTTTGCCCCTCGGTAACGCCCTCGATGATGGCGTCGGCGATGTGGCCGGTCATCAGGCGGAGGGCACGGATGGCGTCATCGTTGCCGGGGATCGGGTAGTCAATGAGGTCAACGTTACAGTCCGTGTCCGCGATAGCGACAATCGGAATCCCCATCTTGCGCCCCTCGGCGATGGCAATCTTCTCGCGGGCGGCGTCGATAACGAAGATCGCGCCGGGCATCTCGGTCATTTCCTTGATGCCGCCAAGATAGCGGTTGAGCTTGGCGATGCGGTCCTCAAGACGTCCGGCCTCTTTCTTGGGCAGGAAAGCGAACTCTCCCTTGGAGCGGCGATCCTCCTGCCGCACGAGGTAGTCGATGCGGGACTGGATGGTGCGGAAATTGGTGAGGGTTCCACCCAGCCAACGCTGGTTGACCCACGGCTGATCGGCGCGGGTGGCTTCGGATGAGATTGCGTCCTGCGCCTGCTTCTTGGTGCCGACAAAGAGCACTTTCTTGCCGGACATTGCGACCTCACGGACAAACTCGGCGGCCGCCTCGAGGCGGTTGAGCGTCTTCTGGAGATCAATGATGTGGATGCCGTTGCGCTGCGTGAACACGAACGGCTTCATCTTGGGATGCCAGCGGCGGGTGGGGTGTCCGAAATGGACTCCGGCCTCCAGCAGGGTCTTCATCGTGATTTCAGGCTTATCACCGTTTTCGGGAGTCGGCGGCGTGTCCGCCGCGGCCTGAATCGTTGCCGTGTCCTCGCCGGCCGTCGTTGTCCCACCGTCAGTCGTCAAGAGCCACCCCTTTGAATCCGCAATGTATATCTGGCTCAGTATAGCACGCGAGCCATGAGGCGCTCAGGTTGACCTCAGATACGACCGCACATACAATCTTATGTGCCGCCGAGCGGGAAAACGGGGAAATTATGGCGCCACGATACGATTACGATTGCCCAGAATGCGACCTGCGCTTTGAGCTTCGACAGAGTTTCGATGCAGAACCTGTCGCGCCGTGTCCGACGTGCAATGCGGAGAGCAAGCGGGTGCTGCACGTTCCGCAGGTTGTGTACAACGCGGACGGGTTCTACACGAGCGAGCAGAAGAAGACCGGCTTCGGCAGCTATTGGAATCGCAAAGCGGAGGCCGAGGATCAGGGCAAGATGGACCCGGACACGGGAGTCGGCGCGTACTAATTGCCGTGGCCATTCCGCAATTCCATCGGATGTTTTCGGACTGATTACCACCAAACGGGACTAGCAACCATGCCAATGTATGACTATGTGTGCCAAGCCTGCTCACACAGGTTTGCCGTGCGGCAGGGATATCACGATGCCCGAGAGGCAGCGTGCCCGGAGTGCGGTGGCGAAGGAAAGCAGCGCATCTCCATGCCGGCCGTCGTGTTCAAGGGAAGCGGCTTCTACGTGAACGACTACGGCGGCAGGAAGACCGGACAGCCGCCTGTGAAGGACTCCGACGACGGTGGGGATTCCTCCGGTGGCGGCGATGATCACGACCATTCGTCCAACGGGGCGTCCGAGCACTCCCATCCGCACCCGCATCCCCATCCGCATTAGATTTCCCCACAAGTTCACCCTTCGACAGGCTCAGGGTGAACGGGATTGGCGTGCAGATTGAGTCTTTAGATTCTTCGCTACGCTCAGAATGACATTCCCGATGGATTCCGGCCCCGTATCGGAGTACGGGACATGCTTTCGCCGGAATGAGGGGAGGGGCGGGGTAGCTGATGCGGGTTGTTATTCAGCGGGTTTCACGGGCGAGCGTGCGCGTTGACGGCGAGATTATTGGGGAGATCGGGCAGGGGGCGCTGATCCTGGCCGGTGTGAAGGACGGCGACACCGAGGACGACGTTCGGTACATCGCGGGAAAGATCCCTAACCTTCGCATCTTTACCGACGGCGACAAGCATTTCGAGAGTTCCGTCATGGAGGCGGACGGCTCAGCGCTTGTCGTCAGTCAATTCACGCTGTACGCGGATACGCGCAAGGGGCGCAGGCCGAGTTTCGTGGACGCGGCGCAGCCCGCGGAGGCAGAGCGGCTCTATGAACTGCTGGTCAGCGAATTGCGCAACCAGGGACTGACGGTCGAGACGGGGCGTTTCGGAGCGATGATGGACGTGGAGTTGGTCAACGACGGGCCGGTGACAATCATCATCGACAGCGAGGACAGGAAGCGGGCGCGACGGGGGTAGACTGCGCTCACCCTTCGACAAGCTCAGGGTGAACGGGCAGGTAGCTCAGGATGGACGGGAGGCGCGGTTAACTTCCCAGGTCCGGCGGCCTGATGGTTAGTTCGAATGAAATCAACGCCAACACGATGACTACGATCAGCACCAGCGAGATTCCCACGAACCACGGGATGTACTTCTGGAACGGCAGGGGTTCTTCCGGTCGACGTAGAGGCGGCCACGTCGCGCCCTGATAGGCCAGTACAAGGTTTTCCAATGACTTGCCGGCAATGACCGTGACGCGGGCTTCCTCCACGCGTTCCCGCGCGGCGTCCGAAAGTTCTCCGTCCGTGATGAGGAAGGCAGCGGTCGCCTGAAGGGAGTCCTTCTGGTTGCTGAACTCCTCCACGACGGATGGGCTGAGTTTCTCGGGCGACACGCCGAATTCGAATCGGGTGATAGCGCGGTGGCCGCGGCCGTGGAGGATAACAAGATCGCCGATGGGCGGCTCTTCGCCGGAGTCATTGGTGGGCAGCATGTAGCCGCCGCGCCCAAGGTAGCCGAGAACGACGTCTTTGACTGTTTCGGGTTCGTAGCGCCTCATGGCGGCGGAGGGTCAGCGCCTGCGGCGTCTTCGGCGGCTCGCGCTGGGCCTCATGCTGGGGGGCAGGCGCTTGCCGCCGCCGGGGCCGCGGTAAGTCGGCTCGCCCGGTTCGAGATCTTCAACCGGCGCGGGGGCTTCTCTGCGCGGCGTTTGGCCGGCGTTGCGCCTGCGACGCCACAACCAGATGTAAACGGGAATCATCACCGCCGTGAAGTAAACTGTCGCGCCGACGATGATCTGTGACTCGTAAGTGGCGACGAAATCGCCCAGCGGCGTTCCTGCGCGGTTTTCGATGACCCATTGCATCGACCACGGCAGGTGGAGCGGGTTCAGGACGATGAAGCCGACAGCCACGAGGCCGATGATGTAGTTTCGGTAGACTTTGTTCACGACGATTATCGTGGGGTTTGAGGTTAGGGGATGTCAACGGCGCGAATTGCGGTTTCAGGCTGTTCTGTGTTTAGCCAGCCTTATTTGAAAACTACATAATATCTATTGTGCGAAGTTAGATATGGCGGGCAGGAAGCAGGCCATAAGTCCACTGCCCGACAGTTTTGGGGGTTGAGTGTCCGCGACGAGGGAAAGAATGAAGCGTTCCGTGTCCGTCGCGATTCGTTGCGTGCAGCCGCATGGCGCTGAGCGCGTAGTCGCTGTTCTGCGGCCAGATTCCCCGGATGATCCGCTCGGCGGGCTGTGGGGCCTGCCCGCGGGGACTGCGCGAGACGGCGAATCGGAGGACGAAGCTGTGGCACGCGTCCTAACAGACAAGTTAGGACTTCAGGTCTCGTCAGAGGGTCTTACGCGCATTAACAAGGGGCAGCGGGACGATGGCGCGAGTTCTCAGTCGATGACGGTCTACGCGATGGATTGGGGTGAAAACTCGCCCCTACCCGTCTCGTTGCCTGCGCGGACCAACAACGTCTCGGTCACGCTCTACGAGGACTGGCGTTGGGCGGCGCCGGAGGAGTTGCGTGAGGCGGCGAGACGGGGGTCGTTGTGTACGCGGCTGTACCTGGAGTGGCTGGGGGAGGCTTTAGATTCTTCGCTGCGCTCAGAATGACAGAGGGGCGGAGGCGAGGTTGAACTCGATGGCGGTGCGGAGGTCGTCGAGACCGCGGCCGGAAAGCGCCGATACGGGGATGATGGTGAGATCGGGGGACTTGTTTAGGGCCTGATCGACGAGCGCTCGGTATTCAGGTGACGATTCGGCATCAACGAGGTCCATCTTGTTCATGACGAGGATGCGGGGCTTGTCCGCCACCTCGAGCTCATTGAGCAGTGATAGTACCGACTTGTAGTGCATTGAGGCGGCAGGCGCGTTGGCGTCCGCCACGTGGAGAAGAAGGTCGGCGTCCTCGAGTTCCTCAAGGGTTGCGCGGAAGGCTGCGACGAGGCTGTGCGGCAGTTTCTGGATGAAACCGACCGTGTCCGTGAGCAGTCCCTCGCCACCGGCGGGAAGGCGCATCATGCGTGTTACAGGGTCAAGCGTCGCGAACGGCTTGTCCTCGGCAAGCACGTCGGCACGCGTTAGAGCGTTCATCAGGGTGCTCTTGCCAGCGTTCGTGTAGCCGATGAGGGAGACGGTGGGCAGGCCCTTGTTCTTTCGTGATTCACGGTGTTGGGCGCGGCGGCGGCGCACATCCTCCAACTGCCCTTTTAGGCGGTGGATGCGGTTGCGGACAAGGCGGCGATCCGTTTCCAACTGGGACTCGCCGGGGCCTCGCGTTCCAATGCCGCCGCCAAGCCGCTCAAGGTGGCTCCACTGCCCACGAATGCGCGGCAGAAGGTACTCGTGCTGCGCCAGTTCAACCTGCAGGCGTCCCTCCATGGACTGGGCGCGCTGGGCGAAGATGTCCAGGATCAGGGCCGTTCTGTCCAGCACCTTGACCTTGAACGACTCTTCGAGGTTGCGCTGCTGTGTTGGGGTCAGTTCGTCGTCCAGAATGACGGTGGAGATCTCTTCGTCGCGGGCGAGAAGGAGCATTTCCTCGAGCTTGCCACTGCCCATGTAGTGCGGGGTAAATCTATCGAGTCGTTGGCGCTCAACGGCCACCACGGTGGCACCGGCGCTCTGGGCAAGGGCATTGAGTTCTTCCAGGGACTCATCGAGCGCCCATGACGCTCCCCTGCTCTTGACCGCCGCGCCGATGAGCAGCGCGCGCTCCGGAGGGCGCGCAGTGACCTCAGGCCGAACGGTGTAATGTCCGTTCGATCCGTGTCTGTCACTGTTGCGTCTCTTGCTCATCTGCCTCCGCTTATTTCGCTCGTGACCGATAACATCATGGGGAGTTGTGCGTTCAAGTATACGATGCAACGGCACGGAGCCCATTTTGTGGGTGTGACTACACGGCGCGCGTAAAATGGGGTCAGGTTATGAATCTGTATCAACCTGAACCCGAATGCAGCCCTGAGCCTCGCCAGAACCCAGGCCGGGCGCTGTCTTTGACGGTTGGGCTGTCCCTGCTCCTGACATTCATCGTCCTGGTTACCGGCGTGCGTGAGACATTCGTTGCGCCGGGCACTGAGCGGTTGTCGTTCGGCGGTCCGGGAAACTTCGGCATCCTCACAGAGGCGATGCGGGTCTATGAGGAGACCTCGGGCATTCCACTGCGTCCCGACCAGGACGACATCGACCGCACCATCTACTTCATGACCATTGCGGCGTCCGGCGAGCGAGGCTTCAATACGGCCGACCGCATCCTTTCCGAAGTGGAAAGGTCCACTGAGGAGGCGCCGTCCGGTGTGCCACCCGGGCTTGAGGATATCTGGCGGGCGATGCAGATCCTTGAGAGGGAGTATCCGGACGCGTCGCTTGAAGAGGTCACGGAGGCTGCGCGACGCGGCCTGTTTGTGCGGGGGGAAGACCCTGCCCTGACCTTCCTCGATGCCGGACAGTATGAAAGCGCGCAGGAGTTCTTCGCTGAGAGCTCGTATGAGGGTATCGGGGCACGGGTCGGACGGACAGACGATATCAGCGTGATCTCAAACGTCTTCATCGGCGGACCGGCGGAGGCGGCAGGGCTACAGGCAGGCGACGGCATCGCGTCAGTAGACGGCGTGGACGTTACGGGGATGCCTGTGGACGAGTTGGTGGAGATCGTCAAGGGCGAGAGCGGCACAGAGGTGGTGCTTGAGATACGGCGACCGTGGGACGATCCGGATAGCCAGATGAGTGTCACGGTCATGCGCGGAGTGGTTCCGACGTCAATTGAGACGCGGATCTTTGGCGAGGATACCGATCGACCCTTGATCGGCTACATACGGGTGGAACGCTTCCACCGTGAGACGGATGACGATTTCGAGGAGGCGCTCCGTACCCTGCTTGAGCGGGACATCAAGGGGCTCATCCTGGACGTTCGCTCCAACCCCGGCGGGTCACTCTCCGGCGCGGTGAGCATCGTTGGGGAGTTCGTGCCTGAGGGACTCGCGATGTACGAGGAGACGCGGGAGGGCCGCCGCATCGAATGGGAAGTCGACGAGGATGGGCAGGCCTATGAACTACCGTTGGCCGTGCTCGTCAACGGGTTCTCAGCGAGCGCATCCGAGGTTGTGGCGGGAGCGTTGCAGGACCATGGCCGTGCAACGGTGTACGGCACGCGAACGTTCGGCAAAGGCAGCGTGCAGGCCTTCCAGGAGTTGAGTGACGGCTCCGCCCTGTACGTGACGGTCTCCAAATGGCACACGCCGTCAGGGCGTCAGATTCAGGACACGGGAATTATCCCGAACGTGCTGATTGTTCCCACACTAAGCGACTACCTAAACGACCGGGACCCGTCGCTGTCGACAGCCTATTGGGACCTTGTTGACGAGCTTGCGCCTGCGTCCGCAGTGTGAGCGGGCCTAGTCGTTGCTGTCAGAATCCTCGCCGCCGCCGAGATACGCCTCGGGGTTGCCGATGAACTTCTGCCGCTCAGACAGGCTCCTGAAGTAGTACCACCTGCCATCGTGCCGGAACTTGGTGCCGACGCGGTTGTTGCCGTTATCGATCTCCGTAACCTCGCTGTCGGAAAACTCGTAACCGGTAACAGGATCAGTCTCAGCCATCCCCACTCCCCCACTTTCTGCGTGTTCACGGCAATAAAGTCATGCCGACTGTACGCCGCCGCTCAATTACGTGTCAAGGAGCAGGGGTTCGCCCTTCGACAGGCTCAGGGCGAACGGCGGGGAGTGGGGTTAGTATTGATGGGCGGTCATGGAACGGGAGATGGCGCAAGAAGAATGTCAAGACACCTGCTGATTCGCTACCACGAGGTGGCGCTCAAGGGAAAGAACCGCGGCGTGTTCGTCGGCGCGCTTGCCACCAATGTGCGCAAGGCGCTGGCGCGAGCGGGACTGGATCACCCTGTTCGGCAGAAGCGCAGCCAGATTCGCGTGGACCTGCCGGACGGGTCGGATGCCTCCCCTGCCCTAAGCGCCCTTTCGCGGGTTTACGGAATCGCCCGCATCGCTCCCGCGCTGCGGACAGGGCTGGAGTACGACGAGATTGTTGAGGGCGTCAGGAAGGTCATCGGAACCGAGTGGAACAGCGCAGAGACGTTTCGTGTTTCGGCGTCACGTTCCGACAAGCGGTATCCGCTGACCTCCGTTGATCTGAACACGCGGATTGGCTCTCTCGTGGAGCAGGAAACCGGCGCGGCGGTCAAACTGCGCGGGGCGGACATTGACCTGCGCGTGGACGTGCGGGAGAAGGACGCGTTTGTCTACGTGGAGTCGGTTCCCGGCGCGGGCGGGCTGCCGGTTGGCAGTTCCGGCCACGTTATGGCGCTGCTGTCCGGCGGCATCGATTCGCCGGTGGCGGCGGCGCGGATGTTCCGGCGTGGATGTACGGTGGATTTTGTTCACTTCCACAGTTTCCCGCTGGTGGACGGTTCGTCGAGGGACAAGGCACGGGACCTTGTACGTGTGCTGGATGAATCTCAGTTCGGGTCGCGGCTTCATCTCGTGCCGTTCGCGGACGCGCAGCGGCAGATCGTCGCGGCGGTCAACCCGGCGTATCGGGTAGTTGCTTACAGGCGATTCATGGTGCGGGTGGCAGAGGAGCTGGCACGGCGCGGCAACGCGCTAGCGCTCGTGACCGGCGAGAGCATCGGGCAGGTGGCCAGCCAGACCGTGGAGAACATTGCGACTATTGATTCGGTGGCGACAATGCCCGTTCTGCGGCCGCTGGTCGGCATGGACAAGCAGGAGATTATCACCGAGGCCCGGCGGCTGGGAACGTTTGATATTTCGATCTTGCCGGACGAGGACTGCTGCTCACTCTTCGTGCCAAAGCATCCGATTCTGCGGTCTTCAGTGGGCGAGGCGGAGCGGATGGAGACCGCGCTGGACGTGGACGAGTTAGTCAGGATGAGCGCGGACGGTGCGCAGACCGTGGTGTTTGGGGAGTGACGCTCCACATTGATTGGCTACCTAGAGGCGCGTATAATCGTTGGCAACATACCTCCTGACGTCCTACCACTTCGAGTGGGGAGGGATGCTCAGGATAATGATGGGAGGAACCGGGAGACGTCCCCGGTTCTTCCGTTTTTGGGACGGAGGACGGAGTGGCGAGGCTTGGGATTTTTGTAGACGGCGCATACCTGGATCGACTTGCAACAGGGAATTTCAATAAACGAGTAGACTTCACGCTCCTCCCTTCGGTGCTAACAGAATTGATTTCGGCGCAAACGGCAGAACCACTGGAGTTAATGCGAACTTATTACTACGACGCGTTGCCCTTTGCCAGCAACAATCCTCGCCCGGAAGAGTCTCAACGGCAGATGGCCAAGGCACGATTCTTCAGCACCCTCCGAATGTTGCCCAAGTTCCAAGTCAGAGAGGGCTGGGTTGCATACCGTGGGCAGGATGCATCGGGTCACCCCATCTTTCAGCAGAAGCAGGTGGACGTGCTTCTGGGTCTCGATATTGCACTCCTCAGCGCAAAGAAACTCATCACCCACATGGCGCTTGTGGCAGGAGACAGTGATCTGGCTCCAGCGATCGAAGCAGCAAAGAATGAGGGGGTTGTGGTTTGGCTATTCCATGGGGGCGACGCGGACGGTTCGACACAGCCGAGCGTCGCTCGCAGCCTCCTGGAAGTAGCTGACATGCGTCAAGAGATTGACCGTGAGTTCATGGATCGGGTTGCGCGACGGCGCTAATGAGCCTGGAATATGACACGGTTGAATGACGTTTTGGGGTGGCGGCGGCTATACTGACTGCTCACGCGCGAAGCTCTTGAGGGGAGGCGCCAGTGGTCTCGTCTGACTATCCCGAATACGGGTATACCGTCACCATACGCCTGGAGTATCCGAACAAGATCGGGATGCTCGGCATGATAACGACCACCGTTGGCGAACACGAAGCCGACATCACTGCGGTTGACCTCGTTCGCACACGCGGAAAGCGCATCGTCCGGGATCTCACCATCGGCGTGATGAATATGGAGCACGGCCAGCGTGTGGCAAGGGCTCTGCGCAAGGCGGGCGCACGGATCGTGGCCTTTACCGATCCATCGTTCCTCGTCCATACAGGCGGCAAGATCGAGATGCATACGCGGACGCCTGTGGAGAATCATCGCGATCTCTCGCAGGTGTATACGCCGGGTGTTGGCCGCGTGGCATCCTACATCGGCGCGAACCCGGAGTCCGTGTGGTCGCTCACGTCCAAGGCCAACACGGTGGCCGTTGTCTCCGACGGGACAGCCGTGCTGGGTCTTGGCGACATTGGGCCGGAGGCCGCCCTGCCCGTCATGGAAGGCAAAGCGATCCTCTTCAAGGAACTGGCGGACGTTGACGCCTGGCCGCTCTGCCTTGACACCACCGACACCGATCAGATTGTTGACACGGTCAAGGCGCTGGCCGTCGGGTTCGGGGGCATCAACCTGGAAGATATTTCAGCGCCACGTTGCTTCGAAATCGAGGAGCGACTGAAAGAAGAGCTGGATATTCCCGTGTTCCATGATGATCAGCACGGGACGGCGGTCGTGGTGACGGCGGCCCTGATCAATGCGCTCAAGATTGTCAATAAGGACATCGGCCAGCTTCGAGCCGTGATGACGGGGGCCGGGGCGAGCGGGGTGGCGACGACTCGGATGCTCGTCGCGGCGGGTTTGCGAGACATTATTGTGTTCGACCGGCAGGGAGCGATTCACCGCGACCGCGGCGACATTGAGGGCAACGTCGGCAAGATGTGGCTTGCGGAGAACACGAATCCGCGCAATTTCGCAGGTGATATTCGGGCGGGACTGAGCGACTCAGACCTTTTCATCGGCCTCTCCGGGCCGGGTGTCATCGAGCCGGAGGACCTGGCGCGCATGAACAGCGACGGCATCGTGTTTGCGCTGGCCAACCCCGATCCCGAGGTGTCGCCGGAAGAGGCGCATCGATACGTGCGGGTGGTGGCCACCGGGCGTTCGGACTACCCGAATCAGATCAACAACGCCCTCTGCTTCCCTGGCCTGTTCCGCGGGGTTCTGGACGTTCGGGCACGCACCATCAATGAGGACATGAAGTTGGCGGCGGCGCAGGCTCTTGCAGCCGTTGTGTCAAACCGCGAACTAAGTGAGGAGAACATCATCCCGAGCCTGTTCAATTCACGGGTGGTGACGGCGGTCTCACGCGCCGTGAGCAAGGCGGCGCTACGGACGGGCGTGGCGCGGCGCTCACGGAGTCATACCGGGGAGCACATGCCCGATCTTTCACCCCTGGCGCACTAGTTCCGCCGGGTTGGGAACCCCTTAGATTCTTCGCTGCGCTCAGAATGACATCATTCGGGCGGTCGGTTGACGACGATACGCACGATGCCCCTGGCGTTGAACTGGATGAGTGGACTGCGGTTCTTTGGCCACATCGACGACGCCAAGACGATGCCGATGAGCATTCCGAAGATGAGGATGAGCGTTTGTCTAATCACTTCTGTGCTTTCTCCACTTGTAGGCGCGCCAGCCGAAGAACGCCACGACAGCCAGCACGATCAGTATCAGCGTCGCGTTTTGATAGGGCTCCGTAATCTCGGTAATTGTCTGCCAGTTCTCGCCAAGCACCCAGCCCATATAGGTCTGGATGAGGCTCCAGATGAATGTTCCAAGGGTCGTATAGAGAAGGAACTTCAGGAGATTCATGCGGGTGTAGCCCGCCGGGATGGAGATGATGCTGCGGATGATGGGAATAAGGCGTCCAAAGACGATAGCGAACTCGCCGTAGCGCTCGAACCAGGCAGTTGCGCGGTCAAGGTCGTTCTCGGAGAGGAACGCATATTTCCCGTATGCGACAACGATGCGGCGCACACCGGCTTCCCGGGCGAAATACCCGACGGCATAGAGAACCAGCGCGCCTATGACAGAGCCCGCCGTGCCGGCGGCCACAACGCCCCAGAAATTCAATTCATCTCTGGCAGACAGCGCGCCGGCAAACGGGAGAACGAACTCGGACGGCACAGGCGGGAAAATATTCTCGGCGGCCATGAGGAAGACGATTCCGGGATAGCCGATGGCAAGGATGACATCCTGGATCCAGCCGCCGAGAGTTTCAACGATGCCGGTCATGGCTTGCGGGCTTTGAGGGCCTCCACCAGCCAATTGACGGCGATATCCACGGCTTCAACGTTGCTGCGGAATCGGTGTCCCGCCCCCGGCAGCATCATCAGCTCCGTTGCGGATTGATCTGAAGCCGCCAGGAGCGCGTGGGCGTCATCCGGCGGCACAACATCATCAGCGTCGCCATGCATCAGGAGCAAAGGGCGCGGCGCGACACGCGCAACCGACTGCGTCACATCCATCTCCCGATACTCATCGGCCCATTTCTCGGCGGACAGCGGGAAGTCGGGGTCGCGGATGATGCCAACGTCTCGCGCGTTCTGCACCATCTCTTCCGGCGAGCGGTTCCACCGTGAGCGGGCGGGTGAAGCGAAGGAAAGGACAGCCGCAACCTCCGGTCTGCGCGCCGCAACATGAATCGCGACGCGGGCGCCCATGCTGGAGCCAAGCACGCCGATGCGGTCGATATCGACTTCGGGGCGCTCCCACACCCATGAGAGAACGGCCTCAAGATCTTGCGCCCATCCGAGCGGGTGGAAATTGCCACCGCTCTCACCTGTGCCGCGGAAGTTGAAGATGACTGCCGCGAGGCCGCGGTGGGCGCATAGTTCGGCAATCTCTGCGTAGGTGAGGCCTTCATCCGTTGGAGCGGAGAGCGTAATATCCGACGTAGGCGTGGGGCGGGCAGCGGGGAGGCCGTGACAGATCACGACGGCGGGATGCGGCCCCTGCCCGTCCGGTATGGAGATTGCGCCGACAAGCTCAATGCCGTCGCTGTCGACGGTGATGCGTTCAGTTGTGACGGGCATGGTCTTGCCTCCGTGAACGCCCTGCCCTCGTTGCGCCTTTTCGCTAGGACGTACTCGCCGATGGGGCTGCCGTGGGCGTGGAGCCGCCGTTTCCACCAATGAAAGGAATCTTGCCGAAGCTCCGCGTCTCCCACGAGACGATGACCTGAGAGGCGGTGAAGATGGAGCTGTAGGTCCCGGATACGACGCCGATGATCATTACGAAGAGGAAGTCACGGATCGTTACCGGGCCAAGCAGGAACAGCGCCAACAGGACGACGAGCGTGGTGAAGCTCGTGTTGATGGAGCGCCCCATGCTTTCCATGATCGAGTAGTTGGCTGTGGCGACAATATCGCGGTTCGTGTCGCGCAGGATGTTCTCACGGATACGGTCGAAGACGACGATGGTGTCGTTAATGCTGTAGCCGAGCAGAGTCAGCACGCCGACGAGGAACATGCTGCTGATTTCAAGGTGGAGCCACTGCGAGCCGATGAGCATGAACAGTCCCGCCACGGCAAAGGCAACGGCGATGTCATGCACAAGGGCGATGATGGCCGCGATGCCGTATCGGAACGGGTGGCGGATACTGCGGAAGGCGTAGACGATGTAGCCGAGGATACCGACGACGGCGATGAGGACGGCAATCAGTCCGTTTCGCACCGTCTCGCGTGCAACAGCAGGTGAGACGAGGTCAAAGCTGTAGCCTTGCAGCGGCCCGGCGTATTCCTCCAGAGCGTTGCGCACGTCAAGCTGCTGGCGCTCGGACTGCTCCGCCAACGGCAGCCTCAGGAAATACTCGCGGTCGCCGAATCCCTGCACCACCGCGCCCTCATAGCCGAGCGCATCGATGGCCTCGTCAACGTGCTCCTGCGGAGTTGGATTCATGAATGTGGCGTCAACAGCAGCGCCGCTGCTGAACTCAATGCTGAAGCTCAGGCCGGGGCCAAGAAAGAGCGCGGCCAGCCCGGCGACGATGAGCCCAAGGGAGAAGAGGAAGTAGGTGGCGCGGTATTTGGCAAAGTTGATCATATTCTTGGGTTCCCCTTACGACGGAATATAGAACCTCGTCTTGCGGAGCGGCTCAAAGTTGGTCACGAGGCGCAGCAAGCGGCGCGTAATGACCAGGGCGCTGAACATGCTGAGCACGACGCCGATGGCAAGCGTGAGCGCAAAGCCCTGCACGAGGCTTGCGCCGAGCCGTTCGCCGAACCAGAAGAGGATGGCGGCGATGATGAGCGTTGTGAAGTTGCCGTCCCTGATGGCGGGCCAGGCACGGTTGAAGCCGATGTCGATTGCCGAGCCCATGCTGCGGCCCGCGCGCAATTCCTCCTTCATGCGTTCGAATATCAGGACATTGGCGTCGACGGCAAGACCGAATGACAGGACAAACGCGGCCAGGCCGGAGAGCGTGAGCACGACCGGGATCGACTTGAACACCCCAAGGACGAGAATGGCGTAAATAATCAGCGCGACCGCCGCCACGCCGCCGTTCATGCGGTAGTACAGCACCATGAACAACGCGACCAGCAGGATGCCGACCATGCCGGCGCGCAGGCCGCGTTCCAGGGCGTCCGCGCCGAGGAACGCATCCACGTCACGCTCCAGGATCGGCTCTTTCTCCAATGGGATGGGGAACGCGCCTGCATTGAGCTGGATGGCGAGGATCTGCGCCTGTTCAAGATCTAGCCCGGTGATACGAGGGCTTGTCGGGATTTCAGATTGTATGCGGGGCGTAAGAATGGCCTCGTCATCGAGGAAGATGCCCAGTAGGTCGCCAACCATGCGCCGTGACACCAGCCTGAAGGCTTCCCGGCCCTGACTGTCCATCTGGAAATAGACTTCAGGCGCGCCCGTTGTGGGGTTGAATCCCACCTGCGCGGAGCCCGGTTCAAGCCGGTCTCCCGTCAGTTCAACCTCTTCGCCGTCAACCACCGCCGTGGCGATCTGCCATTCAAGGCGGAACTGGGCTTCAGGCTCAGGGGTGGGCGTCTCCGCAACCGCTTCGGTTGGGTCTTCTGTCGCTATTGCCTCAGGCGTCGTTGCGGTGTCGGCGGTTGGCTCAGCAGTGGGCGTCTCGGCGGTTATCAGTTCAGGGGTTGGCTCGGGGCTGGCCTGAGCAGCTATGGACTGAGAGACGTTTGCGAGCTTGGGGGCTGATGTTGTTCCGTCCGACGGGCCTGCGGTTGACTCTACGGCGCTTGACGGCGTTTCTTCGGCGGGAGCAGGAGTTGCTTCCGGCTCCGGAGTTGGTTCTGCATCAGGAGTTGACTCGGCAATTGTCGAGTCATCAGATACTACTCCGGTTTCTGTGCCCGTCTCTTCACCGGGTTCAATGGGGATGGGGATAAGCTCACGGAAATCAAGGACGGCGGGCGCGCCGATGAGGTCCTTGGCGGCCTGCACGTCCTGTACGCCGGGCAGCTGAACGACGATGCGATTCGCGCCGAGTGTCTGAATGAGAGGCTCCGCAACGCCGAACTGGTCGACGCGCGTGCGGATAATCTGCACGACGCCCTGCAGCTGTTCCGGAGTGGGGTTGGGATCGACGGTCTCGTAGACAAGGTGGACGCCGCCCTGCAGATCAAGTCCGAGGGTCAGGCCGAGCGGGGTATCCTGCTGGCCACGCTCGATGTCCGTGAAGGGGATGCGCCACTCATCGCGCACGAGGCTGAGCGCCGCGAACAAAACAAAAAGGACGATGAAACCGGGGATGATCCATCTCTGCAGTCGACGGGCGACTGCACCGAGTAAGCCGCTCACTCGCTCCAACTCAGTTTCCTCTCCTCACTGCATTGCCTTCCCCGCGCTCACCTGTCAAGGGAGCCGAACCGTGACTCCCATTCCCGACGGGCAAACTCAAGCGCCTCCTCAGGGGTCGATACCTCGTCCGCGGCCAACGCTTCCCTGACAGCTTCAAGAACCTGCCCCACCCGGGGGCCGGGGCCTACGCCAAGCGCTTCCATGAGCATGTAGCCGTTCACCAACTGCGGCGCGGCCTTGTCATCAGCGGGCTCTGCGAGTATTGACTCCATCACTAGGCTACAGTGGCTGACCCTCCTTCGCCACTCATTGGGGTCGAGCATGGGGCCTTTTGCGGCCAGAAAGTCGGCTATCGCAAGCCATACCGCCCCGATTGCCGCATCGCCGAGATCGCGCTTGAAACGATAGAGGGCGCGGCGCGTGGGTGTCTCAAGATTGTTGCTGAGCTGCATGGGGCGCAGGTGCTGGCGGACGAGAAGCGAGACGTATGCGTTGGCGCGGCGGCTGAAATGCAGCCGGTCCATCACTGCCTCTGTCACCTCAGATCCCTGCTCCGGGTGGCCGAGGAAGCGCGTCTTCCCGGACTCTTCGACGGTCTTTGTCTGCGGCTTGGCGACGTCATGCAGCAGGCAGGCGAGTTTGGTCAGGACAGTGCGGTCAACGCCGCCGGACACCTCTTCTGCGAAATAGTCGGCAACGTGGTCGCTCCACGGCATCTGCGAAAGGATGGAATCAGGCGCGCGCCTGTCTTCGTCGAGTAAAGCGTCCATGAAACCGACGGTCTCGATGAGATGGTCGAACACATCCCAGTAGTGCTCAATTGGCTGGGTCACGCCGCGGGCGGCATCAAGCTCGGGCATGATTCGGCTGAGCACGCCGATGTCATCAAGCAGGCGCAGGGCGGATTTCACATCACGCAGCCCCAGCACCTTGCAGAGTTCGTCACGTAGGCGGTCCGCTGAAACGTCCGTGATGTGGGCTGCGTCACGCTTTGCGAGCGTCTCCGTTTCCTCATCGACAGTGAAACTCAACTGCCCTGCCAGCCTCGCGAGGCGCATGAGGCGAATGCCGTCATCGGCGTAGATGGTGGGTTTGACGGCGCGGAGGACGCGCTGCCTGAGGTCGGCGCAGCCGTCGAGCGGGTCGATGAGGTTGTCCGGAGTGTGCCAGTTTTCCAGCGGCAGGGCTATCGCGTTGACAGTGAAATCACGCCGCTCAAGTTCGGAGGCGATGTCCTGATCGCCAAGCGGTGTGATGTCCAGGCGGGCACGCTCCCCCGCTGCGTCCGGTTCGGAAAGCACGCGGACGTAGTTGCGTTGCTGGTCAAGGTGGTAGAAAGCGCCGCCGATCTCATCCGCGAACTGTCTGCCCAGTTGAGGGACGTTGGGCGCGTCAACCACCAGATCGGCATCCGCAGTTTGGACGCCGAGGAGCATATCGCGGACGGAGCCACCGACGGTCCACGCGGAGACCTGTCTATTTGCAAGAAAGGCGCGGGCGCGTTCGAGCATCTCGCCGATAGCTGCCCCGCGAGCGTCTGCGAGCGACACTTTCACGCTCACCGCCGGCGCGCGACCGGCGCGACGGGTTGGCGGAGTCGCCATATGAAGTTAGGATCGGACGGCGGCTTTGGCTCTTCGTTGTCGGCGGCCTGTTCTTCAGCGCTTACACCGGCCCGCAAATCGAGAGGATCCAGGTCTTCGATATTCCCCATGCGGTCGATGTAGACGATGCCGTTGAGATGGTCGGTCTCATGCTCCAGCGCCTGCGCCAGGAGGCCGTCCGCCTTGATCCTAACCTCACGGCCTTCGAGGTCAAGAGCCTTGGCGGTCACACGTTCGGAGCGAATCAGCTTGCCGCGCCAGCCGGGGATGCTCAGGCAGCCCTCCTCAACCTCTCGCTCGCCGACGCGACGGATGATCTCTGGGTTGATCAGGACGTGTGACGAGTGTTCCTGCACGATGTTGTCGTCCTCATCGCGCTCCTCAGGAATCTCGATATAGGTGATACGCAGGCTGCGCCCGACCTGGTTGGCGGCGATGCCGACGCCGTGCTCCTTGTACATGGTCTCGATCATGTCATCGACAAGTGAACGCAGCGCGGATGTGATGTTTGGCACGCGCTTCGTCTTCTCGCGCAGAACGGGGTCAGGTATGTGACGAACCGGAATAACACTCATAAGCGCAACTCAGATTATACGGCAGGGGGGCGTGAGGGTGAACTGAGGGCTCACACTTCGACAGGCTCAGGGTGAGCGGGAGGAGGCGCATCCGCTTCTAGCTGCGAATGATCCGAAGGTATTCATCGTGGTCACCAATCCAGAACCAGATGAAATCATCACCATCCTGAATTGCTACCGCTCTATGTGATGCGCCGACGCGGGCAGACCAATACCGTCCGACATTCCTAAATCGTAGCGAGGGGTGTCTGGGATTGGCCTTCAAGAGATCGAAGTTTCTGCGGGCTATTTGCTGAACGGAGGCAGGCAACTCGTCAAAGCGCCGCCAGAAGGCGGGTTCACTACGATGCACCTAGAGGTCCCCGAGTTCGCCCCTGGCCTTGGCCTCAAGCGCATTGGCGGCCAATGCATCGAGCTTCCCTGCCCGCACGTCCTCTTCAAACTCCTGCTCCCACTTATCCCAATCGCGCTCCCGGAGCCACTGCACCAACTGGGCATATTCCGCCTCCGGCAGCTCCTCAATTGCCCGCTGTATCTCAGCCACAGTCGCCATGACTGCTCTTCCTCTCAATCTTCTATTTACGTTCAGAATTGCCGTGAGTGATGGGGTTGTCAAGGTTGTCCCGAGGATGAGGGAGGTGGCTACAACAATTGGGGGCGGTTTGCATCTGGGGCGCCGTTTTGCGGAGGGGGTTCGACTCCAAGATGCTCATAGGCGCGGCGGGTGGCGCGGCGGCCGCGGGGCGTGCGGTCGAGGAATCCCAGTTGCAGCAGATACGGCTCGTACACGTCCATGACGGTGTCCGGTTCCTCCGCGATGGATGAGGCCAGCGTTTCCAGACCTACCGGCCCGCCGCTGAACGTATTGATCAGGCTGTCCAGCACGCGATGGTCCGTGTCATCAAGGCCAAGCGAGTCGATGCCGAGGCTGTCCAGCGCCTCACGCGCGGCCTCGCCGGTCACAATGCCGTCGCCTTTGACCTGGGCATAGTCGCGGACGCGGCGCAGGAGCCTGTTGGCGACGCGCGGAGTGCCGCGGGAGCGTCCGGCGATTTCTGTCAGGCCATCGTCCCCGGCATCTACGTTGAGTACCTTGGCGGAGCGAACGAGGATCCGCCCGATCTCCTCAGGTGTGTAGAAATCCAACCGATACGTCGCACCGAAACGGTCACGGAGAGGGTTGCTGAGGAGGGCGTAGCGTGTTGTTGCGCCGACGAGTGTGAACGGCGGGAGGCTTACACGCACGGAATGCGCGCCCGGTCCCTTGCCGATCATGATGTCCAGCACGTGGTCTTCCATGACGGGATAGAGGACTTCCTCCACAGAGCGGGGGAGGCGGTGGAACTCATCCACGAAGAGGACGTCGTTCGGCTGGAGCTGGGTAAGCATCTGGGCGAGGTCGCCGGCGCGGGTGAATGACGGTCCGGCGGTGACGCGGACGCTGACTCCCATTTCCGCCGCGATTATGAATGCGAGCGTGGTCTTGCCGAGGCCGGGCGGCCCGTGCAGGAGAACATGATCCAGCGGCTCATTACGCTGAAGTGCGGCCTGGATGGAGACCTTGAGGTTGTCAATGACGCGGCTCTGACCGACGTAGTCCGGCAGGCGGCGTGGGCGCAGGCCGCTTTCAAGCGCGGCTTCCTCGTTCTGCGGTTCCGGCGCGACCAAGCGATCTTCGGTGGGCTCCGTCATGCCGGTATTGTGTCACGGGCGGGCGCGGGCCTGCATCCGCCGCTGCATGGCCTCAGAAGGTTTGGCCATCTTGTGGCCGGTGGCGAGCTTGTTCTGCACTTCGCGGATGATTTTCGAGGCGAGCCTATCCTTGTGCCGGTCGATGAATGCCTGAACGGGCGCGGGGTCACGCTGGCCGAGTTCGCGCAGCGCCCAACTCAGCGCCTTTATATGCAGATCCGCGCGGTCATCGATGAACAACTCGCAGATTGCAAGCGTACGTGCGGCGTCGCCCGTGCCGAGATGCCGCTCATTCAGCGCAATGGTTGAAACCAGCCCTACCCTCTGCCACCAGAAGTTTCTTGAACTTGTCCACGCCAACACGTGCTCATTGGAGATTTGATTTTTTTGCCACGCGGGGCCGCTCAGCTTGCGCGCGAAATGATCGACGGATGCCCAGCCGTCCAGTGTGCGCCCGAGGCGTTCGAGCTTCTGCACGTCGAGCGCGTCACGCAGTCCACGATGGCGGTATGCAATCTCGAACGCGACGGTTCGGGCCGCGTCATGGAGTTCATCCAACTCAACCAGGGCGTCGCACAACGCGAAAACTGATTCGGCGTCCGCACGGCTCTGTCGCAGTTCTTTGGCAGCAGCCATCGCGATAGAACGCATAGCGGGCGTGCGGAGCGGCTGTTCCGCCTGCCTCAACGACGCGAGAATCGCCTCAACTGTGACCGGCATCACTCACGCTCCGGTCGTGTCGCCCAATCCCATCACGAACCGAGAGCCGTAACGCAGTTACTCGCTCAGGGCGCGATGGATCTTCTCCGCAGTGAACGGGGCACTGTGAAGCCTGACGCCAATTGCGTCAGCGATGGCGTTGGCGATGGCGGGGAGGGTCGTGATGTTGGAGTGCTCACCGACGGCCTTGACGCGGTACGCGCCCCTGCCCTCACTCGTCTCGACAAGTCCAACACGAATCTCAGGGATGTCCGGCTCAGTGGGCATCTTGAAGTCGGCGAACGAGGGATTTGTGACGCGGCCGCCCTCATCGACGGTCAACTCTTCCATCATGGCGAAGCCATAGGCGTTGATCATGCCGCCCTCAATCTGTCCATAGAACCCGATGGGGTTGATGATGCGGGAGGTGTCATGGACGGCAGTGATTACCTTGACGTGAGGCTCACCGGTCTCACGGTCGACCTCAACCTCCGCCACCTGCGCCACGAAGGACGTGTACGGGCTTTGGGCGGCCTCCTCCAGCCTTCCAAGGCCGGACACCGGTTCGCCGGACCTCTCGGCAATTCGCTCCATGGGGACGGACTCGCCGGTTCGGCTGTTGACCAGCGCGCCCGCCTCGAACTCGACGATCTCCTCGTCCCAGCCGTTGAACTCCGCCGCGAGCCGCTTGAGCTTTGCCTTGACGTCCCCGGCGGCCATGAAGGCCGATTCCGTGATGATAAAACTGCCGCGGCTGCCGCCGACGCCGGTATCAAAGTCGGCCTGATCCGTGTTGAGCGGTACGACAGTGACACGGGAAATGTCGATGCCCAACTCATCCGCAGTGACCTGCTGCATCATCGTGTGGTTGCCCATGCCGGGGTCGTAGATGGAACTGGCGGCGAGGACGCTGCCGTCCGCGTTGACGGTGACGGCGATGGTGGTCTGGCCGCCGCCCTGCGTGCGGTGTCCAAAGGCGATGCCTCGCCCGACGTTCTCAGCCTTGGGCGTGTCCCAACCGGATAGGCGGCCGGCTTCACGCAGGACCTCTTCGGCCTTTACGTCGAGGAAGACACGCCCTACGGGCGTTTCGTCGCCGTCCTTGATTACGTTCCTGATTCGCAGTTCGAGCGGATCCATGCCGAGTTCCTGGGCGATGAGATCCATGTGGGATTCGCCGGCAAAGATGCCCTGCACCTCGCCGGGTGAGCGATGGAATCCGCACGGAACGGTGTTGGTGTACACCTGGTAGGCATCAATCTGGACGTGGGGAATGACATACGGGCCTGCAATCTCCGCGATGCCGGGGAGATTGGATCCAGGCACGGGCTTGTAGCTGCCGTACGCGCCGGAGTTGAAATAGACCTCCGCCTCCCATGCCGTGATGGCGCCGTCACGCTTGACACCCGCCTTGACGCGCATGGTGCTCTCATGGCGGGGATTCATCGCTGAAAATTCTTCCGAGTAGTCGAATGCGAGCTTGACGGGTCTGCCGGTCTTCTTTGCGAGGAAATAGCAGATGGGCGCGCCGTTGATGTCGCCCTTGCCGCCGAAATCGCCGCCGACGTAGGCGTAGTTGACGGTGATGTTCTCTTCCTCTTCGCCGAGGACCAGGGCAAGAGCACGTTTGTTGGCGAAAGGTGACTTTGACCCGAGCCAGACCTGCACATGCCCGGTCTCATCCGCCCAGACAATGGTGTTGTGGACTTCAAGGTAGCCCTGATGGGTGCGCGGGGTCGTGTACTCGCGCTCAACGATCAGATCAGCCTCGGCGAACCCTTCAGAAACGTCACCCTTGCCCCACGTGCCTTTGGCGAAGATGTTGGAGGGCGTTTTCTGCTCACCGGGAATGCCGAAATAGGAATTGAACTCGGGGTGAAGAATGGGGGCCCCATCTGCCCGCGCCTCGTCCATGGTGACTACGGCAGGCAGCTCTTCGTATTCGACGTCAAGGAGCTCCAACGCGCGCTCGGCGATGTCCTCATCTTCCGCGGCGACGGCTGCGACAGCGTCACCGATATAGCGCGCTGTATCGTACGCCAGCACATGCTCATCCATGATCCGCTTGCCGAAACGCAGTCCCTGTACGTCCTCCGGCGTAAGAACTGCATGCACGCCCGGCAACGCCAGCGCGGCGGAGGTGTCAATCGACTTGACGCGAGCGTGGGGGTACGGGGAGCGGAGGACCTTGCACCACAACATCCCCGGCAGCGTTACGTCGAGCGAATACTGGCCGAATCCGGTGACCTTGTCCGGGCCGTCATTGCGACCAATCGGCGCTCCGACGGCAGGCTGCTGCGCTGTTGCCATTGTGTGTTTCTCCCCTACCCGTTTGCGGTATCAAAAGGGAGGCCGAATGGCCTCCCACGACTGTGTGATTCGTGTAACAAAGTATAGGTTAACCCGTCATCACGTAGAAACCGGCCCGGCAAAGTCCGGGGGATCGTCGCCGTCATCAGTCGCAAGAACGGGGCGCTGCACAGAAGTCAACGTTTCGAGAACCTCATCGGACCCGTCAGCGAGTTGGCGGACGGCGATGGTGACAAGGGTCTCGATGTGGACGTGGGCGCGGGCGCCGAGTTCCAGGGAGAGGCGGGCGGCATCCTCATGTGTGCGGGCCTCAACCATGGCAACGTAATCGTATTGTCCGAGGACGGCGTAGCGGGCCAGGATTTGGGTGCCGTCTACATGCACGTCATCGGCGACGTGGGTGAACATCTCAGGGTCGCGCAGCATGGCCTGCTGACCCTCTTCCGTGACGGTGCACAAGTATATGTAGAGCATTCCGCCCTCCGTATTGGTCACAGATATAGTAGCGCAACGGAAACAGTTGTTGGAGAAGCATTAAGGGCAGACGGCGTGGTGGTACTCTGTGATGAGTTCAGGAGAAGGAACGCAAGACACCTCTCAAGGTGACGCATCGTGATAGCAGGCGAGAAGCGATATCGATTACTGTGCGCTGTGTACGCACCGTCCGGGTCGACTGATCCGGACAAGTACATGGCCGAAATTCCGGCATTCCCCAACTGTGTCGCGTGGGGGGACACCGCCGAGGAAGCCGTGGAGATACTTGAGAGCGTTGTCACGGCGACAATTCAGACGTACCGCGAGCGGGGTTATGCCCTGCCCGAAAGCGTGTCTGAACTAGAAACGAAAGAGGATCAGGATTCTGAACCTCGCGTGCTGGAAATCTCTGCTTGACCTATTCCGAGCTGACCAGAAAGCTACGGAGGCTCGGCTGCGTCTACGTCCGGCAAGCGAAGGGCAGCCACGAGATTTGGGCTAACGACCAGACAGGCTCCACTTCACCAATTCCTCGACACGGCAATCGCGACATTCCCCCAGGGACACTGCTGAGAATCATCAGGAATCTGGGTATCTCCAGGGCCGACCTTGACGAGGCTTAGGAGTTTCTGAGTCCGCCTTCCATGTAGAGGTAGCGGAGGAGGCCGGCGATGGATTTGGCGTCTCGGATCTCGCCGTTACGTATGAGGTCCGGGATGGCGGCGGGAGGAGTGGGCACGACGGTGATCTCCTCGTCAGCGTCCGGTTCCACTCCTTCTATGGGGCTCAAGTCCGTGGCAAGAAAGAGGTGCAGGAACTCGTCGCAGAAGCCGGGGGCGCTATAGAAACCGCCAAGCGGCGTCATCGTGCCGGGGTCGTGGGCGATTTCCTCCTGCAACTCACGGCGGGCGGTGACAACAGGCTCTTCCCCTTCCTCGCGTGTTCCGGCAGGTAGTTCGAGCAGGACATCACGGGCTGATGGGCGGAGTTGGCGGACGAGGAGAATGTTGCCGTCAGGGTCTATAGGCACCATGACAACGGCTCCCGGATGCTGAATTGTCGTCCACATCTGCTCCCGTCCGCCGTCCAGCCGCATGTGGTCTTCATAGACTTTGACGATGCGCCCTTCATGGACGGCGCGGCGTGACAGGCGTTCCATCATATCCTCCATAGAATCGACCAAAGGTATGTCATTCTGAGCGCAGCGAAGAATCTACAACTTCAATTGTGAGGATGACTTTGGACTGCGCTCCACATCTTTGGATTCTTCACTCCGCTACGCTCCGTTCAGAATGACAGGTGGAGCAAGACGGCTAAGCGCGGGTTGGAATAGGGTCTAGCAGGTCATCATCGTCGGGGAGGTCAGCCGGGAACTCCCGGGCCACCGGCCTGCTCATCGCGATCTCGTTGCAGTTTGAGAACTTGGGGCAGCGGATGCACTCCGACCAGACCTTACGCGGAAATGCCAACACGTCCGCGCGCTCGAATTGCAGCTTCTCATAGAAGCCGGGCTTATGCGTCAGGACGAAGACGGTTGGCAGTTCCATCCGCGCCGCTTCTTCCACGCATTTTTCGACGAGGTACGCGCCAATACCCTGCCCGTGCAGCGCCTCGCTGACTGCGACGGATTTTATCTCGGCAAGGTCGTCCCAGAGAATATGGAGTGAGGCGGTGGCAGCGACCTCATCGTTCTGATCAGCGATGATTAGAAAGTCGCGGATGTTCTCATAGAGTTCGGACGCGCTGCGCGGCAGCATCTCGCCCTGGCTGGCAAAGCCATTAATCAACTCAGCCATGCGGGGGACATCCCCGAGTCGGGCCGACCGGACGCGGAACCCGCGTTGCGCGAGCGCGGCTTCTCTTGTGGCAAGCGCTTCGGAAAGTGTGGTCATGGCACGGTGACTCCCTGCGGTTTGGCAACTTCGTTATTCGCGCCGTCTAAGTCGGGCAAGTCCGGGTGACGGCGACGGCGATTGAGCAGATCGCTGAGGTTGCGGTAGAAGTAGCCGGAGTCGCGGAATCGTAAGAGGCGCGCGTGATAGGGGCTGCGGCGGACGGTGATAACTGCGTCGTCACTGACATCAAAATCGTCCTGCCCGTCGAGGCTGAGGATGGCTCCGTGGTCAGTCCTGATTCGAATGACAATCTCCGCGTCAGGGTCAGCAAGAACCGGAGACTCAGACGCAGGATGGGCAGAAACGGGGTTGATGACCAACTCCGCCGTGGTGGGCGGCAACACGGGGCCGCCGGCAGCAAGGTTGTAGGCCGTGCTGCCTGTTGCGGTGGCGACAATAACGCCATCTCCGCGAAAGGCGAGGAGTTCAACGCCGTTCACAGTGACGCCGACCTGCACCGTGCGGGCAGGGCCACCACGGCTGATGATTGCATCGTTGAGGGCGTAAGACGTTGCGCCGTCATGGTCGACCGCCAGCATAGTCCTCTCTTCGATTCGGCCTTCACCGTCCAGAGCGCGCGGAAGAATATCAGACGCGCCGGAGGCATCAACCTCCGTGAGGAAACCGAGTCTGCCGGCGTTGACGCCGAGGATGGGGATGCCGGAAGGGGCGACGAGGCGGGCGACCCGCAGGAGGGTGCCGTCACCTCCCACGCTGATGATCAAATCGGTATCGCCAGTGATGCGGTCGATGCCGTCATCCCATGACGATTGGAGCCAAACATCGCGCCCCAACGCCCGGATTTGGTCGGCCAACATCGACGCAACCGTTTCCGGTTCCGCCGTTCGTGTCTGGTAGAGGATGCCGACTCGTTTCATTGGAACGCCATTATGCCGAGATTGCGCGGCGGCGTCAGACGGTCGGCGCGGTCTCCTCAGACGAAAACCGTCTTGCGCCCCTGTCCCGCCGCTATGCCTCGTCCTTCACTATTTGTATGAGCACTCCGCCCGCGCTCTTGGGGTGAATCCACGCGAATTCGTCATTCGGCTTGCCGATGAGCTTCATGCCATTGCCTTGCACGAAATCAGCAGCCGCCTTGACATCCTTTGTCGCAAAGGCCACGTGGTGCATGGTGCCGCCGGCGCTCCCGCCGTACTTCTCGAGGAAGCGGGCCGTGCCGCTGGAGGTGTCATCCGGGGAGATCGCCAGTATGCCGCCACCGGTGTCGCCGACGGGGATGCTCAGCACGCGGACATTATCCGACTCGATCTTCTTGCCGCCCTTGAGGACATTCGTCTGCAGCATGGCAGCCCTCATTCCGATGACGTTGCACCAGAAGTGGCGAGCTTTCTCCATGTCCGCCGCAACGACGCCAATGTGGCTCATGCGCGTGAACACGCCCTTGCCCTGATAGCGCTGTCCGACGTGGTGATCGTCCGTAAACCAGATCTCCAGCAGGATGCCCATGCAGTCGCGCGGGTGGAAGAAGGCAACGCTGTCAAACGGCTCGTTCTTCGCAAGCTCTTCAGGGGATGCGGCTATCTGTTGTATGCCGGAGGCGCGGAGATGCGCAACGTCATCCGGCACGTTGGTGGAGTGCAGGCAGACATGGTGCAGCGCCCCTACCCCGCCGCGTCGCTCAATAAACGTATGCGTGCCGCCGGGTGGGGTGCCGTCCACCGGCGGGGCGTTCATCTCAAGCTCAGCGTTGCCGATGGGGATATCAAGGATGTCCGTCGGATCGGGGCCACGCTGTTTGCTGCCCTCCGGCAGCGGGGAGCGTGTTTGGTCGACGTTCAGACCAAGCCCGTCCGCGAAGACGGTCTTGGCCGTCGGGATGTCTGCGATGGCGATGCCTGCATGGTGAATTCTGTCAAACAATGTAGTACTTCCTTACTCGCCCAGAATCTCGGCGACTTCAGCTTCACTGACGCCGTATTCGCTTGCGAGTTCCTGGTTGGTGCGGCCCACCGTCTTGCCCTGTCGGATAGCGCGAGCGCGCTCGGAGGGGCTCAGCGGCCTGGGCTTGCCCAAGTCGTCCTTGACAATCTCGATCAGCACTCCTGCCGCGCTCTTGGGGTGAATCCATGCGCTGTCATCGGTCGCCGGCCCAATGAGCTGCAGGCCTCGCGACTGCACGACGTCTGCGGCAGTCTTGACATCCTTAGTGGCCAGCGCAATGTGGTGCATCGTTCCGCCTGCCCGCGCGCCGTACTTCTCAAGGAAACGCGCCGTTCCGCTCTCGCTGTCGTTGGGATGAACGCACGTGATACCGGAGTCGCCCATTGGCAGATCCAGGACAGTCACGTTGTCAGAGTCCACATGACGGCCGCCCTTGAGGACGTTGGATTTGAACATATCGACACGGAAGCCAATGATATTCGTCCAGAAGTGGCGCGACTTCTCGATGTCCGAGGCGACGACGCCGATGTGCGCCATGCGAGTGAACAGGCCTTCGCCCTGATAGCGCATATCAACACGGTGATTCTCGGTCGGCCATATCTCAAAGAGAATGCCCATGCAGTCACGCGGATGGAAGAATGCGACGTCGGTCCACGGCTCGTTCTCGGCAAGGACATCCGGCGGGGCGGCTATCTGCTGGAGGCCCGACGCTCGCAGGTGTCCAACGTCGTCTGCCATGTTGGTGGTGTGCAGGCAGACATGGTGAAGCGCTCCGACGCCGCCGCGAGATTCGACGAAGCGATGGACGCCCGTGCCCTCCGCCGCCGGGGCGTTCAGTTCCAGTTCCGAATGGCCGATGGGAATGTCGATGATATCCGTGGGGTCCGCCCCCCGCTGCGCTCGACCCTGGGGCCGCGGGGACCGAATCCCGTCCACGCGAAGCCCAAGGGCATCAGCGAACAAATCCGTCGCGCTCTGAATATCACCGACGGCAATACCTGCGTGGTGAACGCGGTCCAACATGGTTGTATACCTCCAATGGGTTTGTGTTCAGGCTCCCGGCATTGTGGCACGGTGGCCGTCACTTGTTAGGAAAGCATAGCGTATCGCGGCGACACCGTGATACGGAAACCTGTATTACGGCGTGAAGGAGGCGGCGGCTTCGGTGGCGCGGGAGATGAGCCAGAACGGGACAATGCCGAGGATGATGACGCCGATGAGACTGACGGCCATGGAGGCACGCAGGGAGAGCGAGCGGGCGGAGTCACTTGTCGCCACATCGGAATCGCTCGATTGCCAGAGTCGGCGCACGGGACGCAGGTAGTAGTAGGCGGAGACAAAGCTGTTGAGCGCGCCCGCAAGCGCCAGCCACCACAAATCGCCCTGCACCGCTCCGTAGAAGAGATAGATCTTGCCGACAAATAGGCCGGTGGGCGGCAAGCCGACGAGCGAGATAAGCGCCACGGTCAAGACAACGGCGGCGAACGGCGACCGCGAGAACCCGCCGGTCAACTCTTCGATGGAGTCGTTGCCGTTGGGTGGGCTGAGGGCGATGAGCGCGCCGAACGCGGCGAGGTTGGAGAAGGTATAGGCGGCGAGGTAGAAGATGACGCCGCTCGTGGCGAGTTCGTAGACGTTGGGCGCGCCGTTGCCCAGCACGGCGACGCCGATGAGGATGTAGCCCGCCTGCGCTATCGTACTGTACGCCAGCAGTCGCTTGATATTCGTCTGGATGATGGCGACGACGTTGCCGATTGTCATGGAGGCGACTGCCAGCCCGCCAATCAGCAGCGGCCAGTCCAGCGCATCCATCCCGGCCTCCTCGAAAGCCATGATGAACAGGCGCAGGAGGACGGCAAATCCGGCGGCCTTGGAGGCCACCGAGAGATAGCCGACGATGGGGGTGGGCGCGCCCTCATAGACGGGTGGAACCCACATCTGGAACGGCACGCTGGAGATCTTGAAACCGAATCCGACGATGATCAGGACTCCTGCGAGGATCAGCGCGAGGTTGTTTGCCATGCCGCCCTCGGCAACGCGTTCCGCGACAATGCCCGGCATGTCTGCGATGAACGTCGTGCCGGTGAGGCCAAACAGGATGGCCATGCCGTACAACATGACGGCGGTAGCGACGGCACTTAGTAGCAGGAATTTCAGAGCGGATTCCGTTGATTTCTCATCCTTGAGCAGAGCAATCAACGCCACAAGCGCGAACGTCTGAATCTCAAGAGCAAGCACGATGGAGATCAGCTCGCCCATCGAGACGAGCAGCATCATGCCGACTGTCGCCAGCAGGAGAAGGCCGTAGTATTCACCGTGGAAACGGGAAAGGCGGCGCTCAACGTAGGCGGGCGAGAAGAGGATGGCCAGCAGAGTGCCGCCAAGCACGATGAGCTTGAACATCGTGCCAAAGAGGTCTGTGATGACGATGCCGGAGTAGCTAGCGCCGGAGGCGTCGGACGTCCACAGCCATACGGCAGCGCCGCCCGCCATGGCGACACCCAGGGCACTCAACCACGCGAGAACGCTCTTGTCTCTCGCGATCAGATCAACCAGGACAACGGCGATGGCGACAAGGGTCAGGATGATCTCCGGGGCGAGGTGGGCGAAGTCGATGCCCAGAGAGGCGGCGTCAATCTGCGTTGGCATGGCCGCCTACCCTCCGCCCACCAGCAGGGTCACAGTGTCGCGGAACACGTTGGCCACCAGCGCGGGATAGACGCCGACGATAATGATCGGCAGCACAAGCAGCGCCATCGCGAAAAAGTCGGCGAGTGACGCGTCCTTGACGGACTGCCAGCGCTCCTTCAGCGGGCCAAGCAGCACGCGCTCCACCGTCCAGAGGATGTAGCCGGCGGTCAGAACGATGCCCAGCACGGCAAAAGCCGTCTGCCATGGGTAGACGTCAAAGCTGCCGAGGAAGACCATCAATTCCGCCGCGAATCCGCTCAGCAGCGGCAGGCCGAGGCTTGCAAGGCCGGCAAAGACGAATACCGCGCCGACAACCGGCATCCTCGTAATGAGCCCGCCGAGGTCCGGGATGTGGCGCGTGTGGGCGTTCTCGTAGATGATGCCAACGACAAGAAACAGCAGGCCGGTTATGGTGCCGTGCGCGAACATCTGGAGAGCCGCGCCCGTCACGCTGACTGCGCCTAAAGATGCCACCCCCAGTAATACAAGACCCATGTGACTGACGCTTGAATAGGCGACGAGTCGTTTGAGGTCGGTTTGTCTGAATACCACCGCAGCGCCGTAGAGGATGCTGACGACGGAGAGGATGACGAGCAGCGGCGCCCACTGCTCCATCTCGCCGGGGAACATGCCGACGTTGATGCGGATCAGGCCGTAGCCGCCCATCTTTAGCAGCACGCCCGCAAGGAGCACGCTGACCGCTGTTGGCGCGTCCGTGTGGGCGTCCGGCAGCCACGTGTGGAGCGGCCAGACGGGAAGTTTGATGGCAAACGCTGCCAGGAACATCATGAAGATGACGTCCAGGCCGAGGAATGCGACGCGGAGCGTGTCTTCCTGCCCTGCCAGCGTCATCGCGCCCATATCAAACGAGCCGATAGCGAATCGCAGCGCAAGGACGCCCACCAACATGAAGGCGCTCCCGAAGAGCGTGTAGAGAACGAATTTCATCGCTGAGTATTCGCGGTGGCCGGTGCCCCACATCGCGATGAGGAAATACATCGGCACCAGCTCCACCTCCCAGAACAGGAAGAAGAGGAGCAGGTCGCCCGCCACAAACACGCCTTGCACGCCTGTCAGCAGCAGAAGCAGCCAGACGTGGTACTCGCGGACACGCTCCTTGACGTGCCATGACCCGAGCACGGCCACGACGCCAAGCAGCGCCGTCAGGAAAACCAGCGGCATCGAGAGGCCGTCGATAGTCAGCAGATAGGAGGCGTTGACACCCGGGATCCACGGGTCTGAACCGTATTGACCGAGCTGCTCAACGATTGGGCCGTTGGCGTTGTAGGAGAGCCACGCGTAGGTGGCAAGAAGCAGATCGAGAATCATCGCACCGAGCGCGATGCGGCGCACCAGCATCTGCTCGCGTCCCACTATCGCGACAGCCGCCGCGCCGATTACGGGCAGGAAGACGATGAGCGTTATGAGGCCGTCGAAGGCTTGCATGACCTAGCCCACGCCTCCCCACGCGATGTAGGCGGCAACGATGATCACCGCGCCGATGGACAGCACCGTGATGGAGGTCTGCAGTTGGCCGTTCTCGACCACGCGGATACCCTTGCCCACGTTGCGCCCGAAAAGGCCAAGCGTGTTCACCGCCCTGTCCACGACACCCTTGTCGCTATCGAACCACGCGAGGAATCGCCACATCCAGCTGTACAAAATCTTGCCCACAAACAGGTTCTCGTAGAGCTCGTCCATGTAGTACTTGCGGGTGAGCAGGTTGGTGATTGGGGCGAGCGGGCCGCTGATTGAGGGGGCGCTTGTCGCGCCACGGCGGTAGAGTACCGTTGCCACAGCGATGCCAAGCAGTCCGGCGACAAGTCCGATGGCGGCGGGGATAATCTGGATTTCCTCGACATGCGCGCCCAATGGTTTCAGAAGATCTGTGAACCAGTGCGTGACCGGGAAGTTGATGAACCACGAGCCGATGGCCAGCACGGCGAGAATCGCCATTGGGACCACCATGACCCACGGCGATTCGTGTGGGGTTGTGCCGTGACCCTCGTCATGCGTTTCGTGGGCATCGGCTGAGTCGTGCGCTTCCTGCGCCTCACCGCCCCGGTATTGGCCGTGGAATGTCATAAACAGCGCGCGGAAGATGTAGGCGGCGGTCATGAACGCGCCAACAAGCGCGAGCAGGAACAGGATCGTGCCGAGCGGGCCGCCGTATGTCCACGCGACGCCGAGTATCTCATCCTTGCTCCAGAAGCCGGAGAACGGCGGGATGCCTGCAAGGCTCAACGAGCCGATGAGAAACACGCCGTAGGTCCACGGCATGACGCGTCGCAGGCCGCCCATCAGCCGCATGTCAAACGTGCCGGTGGCGTGGTTGACGGAGCCGGAGCCGAGGAACAGGAGTGCCTTGAAGAAGGCGTGGTTGAACAGGTGGAACAGCGCAGGGCCGAGCGCGCCCAACCCGAGCGCGAGGAACATATAGCCAAGCTGGCTCACGGTGGAATAGGCAAGCACACGCTTGATGTCGTTCATTACCAGGCCCATTGATGCCGCAAAGACGACAGTGAAGCCGCCGATAAGCGCAACGATGGTTCGCGCGGTTTCCGCCTCTTCAAAAAGCGGCAGGAACCGCGCCACGAGGAAGACGCCCGCGGCGACCATGGTGGCGGCGTGGATGAGCGCGCTGACGGGCGTGGGGCCCTCCATCGCGTCCGGCAGCCACGTGTGGAGCGGGAACTGTGCGCTCTTGCCCGCCGCGCCTGCCATGATGCCCAGACAGATCAGCGTGAGTCCCGTTCCCGTCAGTGCCACCCCGCCCGCGCTAAGCAAGTCCATGGAAGCGTTGGGGTCGCTGAGGGCGAACGTGACCGGGGTGTCGTCAGGCCACGACAGGAAGATGCCGAGGATGGCGAGGAGGAAAAAGAGGTCGCCGAAGCGGGTGATGATGAACGCCTTCTTGGCCGCAGCCGCAGCGCTCGGCCGCGTGAACCAGAACCCGATCAGCAGGTAGGAACACAGGCCGACAAGCTCCCACCCGACGAACAGCAGAATCAGGTTGTTGGCTAGCACCAGCGTCAGCATCGCCGCCGTGAACAGGGCCATGAACGTGTAGTAGCGGACGTAGCTTGGGTCATCGCGCATGTAGCCGTGCGAGTAGATCTGCACAAGGAGGCTCACGGACGTGACGACCACCAGCATGATGGCGGTCAGGCCGTCGAGGAGTAGTCCTATCCGAAGCGAAAATTCATCGACGCGGATAATCTCGTGCAGGGGCAGGACGACTTCCTGGTCTGTCCAAACGGCAGACAGCGCCCAGAGCGAAAGAATGAACGATATGGCGATAGAGCCGGCGGTCGCGTCGAAGGCGACACGCGACACCGGGCCGAACAGAGGACGGATAACCAGGCCGTTGAAAACGGCCGCCGCAAGCGGCGCGGCAATAATCAGCCAGACTGCTATCTCTGGCATTTCTTAGACTTGGCCCTCTTGCTGTTTGTTCATTGTGTTTGGCGGTGAAGATTCCGTTGTGAGTTGAGCATGAGTCAGCTAAACTTTCCGCTCAATCTCTTCCGCGACGTGTTCGCGGGCACGTGGAATGCACACCTTGAACTCGGCGAACTCGTCGCCCCACTGCTCTACACGGTCGGGCATGATGCGGGTGGGGAGGCCCTCCCCTTCGTAGAGGGTCTTCCACATCTCGGCGGCTTTCAGTCCCTTCACGCGTTTAAATTCAACCCACATATCGCTTTCCCGTTCCTCACTTCAAGAGATTGATTTCGGCGGCGTCGACGGTATTGCGGCGAGCGAAGATGGTCAGCAGGATGGCGAGACCAATGGCTACCTCCGCAGCTGCAACGGTGATGATAAAGATGGCGAAGATATGGCCCGCAAGCTCGTCCACCGGGGAGTAGCGGGAAAAGGCAACGAGCGCGACGTTGACGCCGTTCAGCATTAGCTCGATGGCCATGAGAATCACGACGACGTTGCGCTTCGCGAGAACACCGACCAGCCCGACGACAAAGAGTCCGGCGGATAGCAGGAGGTAGTGTTCAAGCGCGAGCGTGTCCATACCCGGCCCTGCCTCACCGCTCCCGCGCGATCACGAGCGCGCCGATGGTCGCCACAAGCAGCAGAAGTCCCGCCAGTTCAAACGGCAGGAGATAAGTGCTGAACAGCAGATCCGGCAGGTGGACGCCTGCCGAGGAGGCGTCGCCGACCATGGGGGAGATTGTCTCGCCCCTGCTCTCGCTGCGCCATTCCGTGTTGATCATGACGTAGGCCAGGCCGGCAAGCGTCGCCGCTCCGGTCAAGAGTCCGAGCGGCCATAGGCGGTGCGAGCTGCTTGCGCGGTTGATCTGCGCCGTCATCATCACCGCAAAGACGATGAGCACGGCGATGCCGCCGACGTAGATGAGGAATTGCGCGAGCGCGAGAAAGTCGGCGTCAAGCGTGACATAGATGCCCGCGACTGCGGCGAGGCTGACAAGCAGGCCAAGCGCGGCATAGAAAAGGTTGCGCGCCGTCACCACGGCGAGCGCGCCGATCATGGCGGCGGTGGCGAGAAAGAAGAACGCTAGAGTGACCAACGCCCCGCCTCATGCTCCTCAAGCTCGTCCTTGCCGTCGTGGCCGATCATCTCCATCTGCGGGCGGAACTGAGTGCGCGGCTTCTTGGGCATCGCCTTGAGGTCCTCAACGCTGATAACCATGTCTTCGCGACCATATGACGCCTGCTCGAAATCGCCGCCCATATGGAGGGCGTCGTAGGGGCAGACCTCCACGCAAAGGGCGCAGAACATGCAGCGGCCCGTGTCGATGTCGAAAACGTCAACGTGGTAGTCGCTGCCCACCTGCGAGTGCGGCTCCGGGTGGGTGACGATGCGAATTATGCCAAGGGGACAGCCTTTGGCGCAGGTGGCACAGCCGGTGCAACGATCCTCGTACCAGACGAAGGTGTTGCCGCGGAATCGCGGGGACTGTTCCAGCTTGTCCTCCGGGTACTGCGTGGTGAACGGCTTGCGGCGGATGTAGCCGAGCGTCACCATCAGCCCCTTGATCGCTCCCGTGCCGAATAGAGCCATAACCGCCTCCTATGTCCGCGCCTCGGCGGGGACCGCCATCTGTTGGTCGAATTTCGCAAGGCCGGGCACCCGCCCCAGAATCGCCAGCGTCACGACGGTCAGGCCGATGTTGATAACGGCGATGACGGCCAGCGCGGCAGTCGGCAGAGCCTCGCCGGGTTCTAGTGAGAACAGCGCCTGCATCGCCAGCACTTCGCCCGCCGTGACAAGGATGTTGACCGTCGCGAGCGGGAAAAGAACCTTCCATGCCAGCGCAAGCATCTGGTCGATGCGAACGCGCGGCCACGTGCCCCGGAACCAGAAGAAGAGGAAGACGATTGCCGAGGTCTTGAGGCCGAACCAGATGACGCCGCCGAGATCCGGCTTCCAGCCCGCGAAGAACAGGGTGACGATGACGGCGGACCAGCCCAGCGCGGCGACGTATTCCGCGCCGTAGATGAGCGCGAACTTGGTGCCGGTGTACTCCGTGTGGAATCCGGCAACGATCTCCGACTCCGCCTCGTTGATGTCGAACGGCGTTCGGTTCAGTTCCGCAGTGACGGCGATAAGCATGATGAGGAATCCGAGCGGCTGAACGAGGACAAACGGGATGCCCTGCGCCTCCACGATCTCTTGAAGGTTCAGGGAACCGGCCAGCACAACGACGGACGTGACAGCCAGGATCAGCGGGACTTCATAGCTGACCAACTGCGCAACGCCGCGCACCGCGCCGTAGAGAGAGTACTTGTTGTTGGAGGCCCACCCCGCCGCGAACGCTGCCAGCGAGGATATGGACGTGACGGCGATGACGTAGACGATGCCCGCGTCCAAGTCAGCGACCGTCCAGCCGTCGAAGAACGGAACGACGGCAAAGAGGGCGATGGCGGGGGCAAAGAAGAGGATGGGGGCGATAAGGAAGACGAGTCGATCCGCGGAACGCGGCGTCAGGTCTTCCTTGAGCACAAGCTTCATGAGGTCAGCCACGCCCTGCAGCAGGCCAAACGGGCCAACGCGGTTGGGGCCGATACGGTTCTGCATCCGGGCGACGATACGGCGCTCGGCGTAGGTCAGCATGACGGCGCTGCCGAGCAGCACGTTGACGACGATGAAGAGGCCCAGCAGCGGCATCAGGATGTCGACCAAATCGGTCGATAGGTAATTCTCCAAGGTCTCGCGGGTGAGTTCGGCTATCATCGGTCAACCTCACCCACGTTGATGTCCAAAGTCCCGAAATTGACGATGAGGTCGGCGAGCTTCCAGCCGATGCAGAGTTCACGCAGGACAGTGAGATTGATGAAGGACGGGGCGCGGATTCCGCAGCGGTACGGGGCGATGGTGCCGTCGCTGACTAGGTAAAAGCCAAGCTCTCCCTTGGTGGCCTCGATGGCGCTGTAGACTTCGCCGACGGGCGGGCGGATAAAGAAGTCCGCCTCGGTGCGCGTGATGCCGTCAGGAAGCTCGGCCATGCACTGCCGCACCATCTTCGCGGACTCTTTCATCTCCTGCAGCCGCACCCACATGCGATCCCAGTTGTCCCCGTTCTGCGTGACAGGAACGTCGAAATTCATGCGGTCGTAGACCTCATACGGCGCCTGTTTGCGAAGATCGAAGTTGACGCCGGAGGCACGGAGATTGGGGCCGGTGACGGAGCACTCGATGGCGCGGTCGCCGGACAGCGAGGCGATTCCCTTCATGCGGGAGACGAGAATCTCGTTTTCCAGCAGCAGGTTCTCGTATTCCGCCACGCGCTCCTCGAAATCATCGAGGAAACCGTTGACTGCAGAGTCGAACCCGGGCGGCAGGTCGTGGGAGACGCCACCGATTCTCATGTAGCTGAACGTGATGCGCGCACCGCAAATCATCTCAAAAAGATCGAGCACCTTTTCCCGCTCGCGGAACATGTGCATGAGTGGTGTGACCCACGCGCCGAGGTCGTTGATGAGGAAACCCATCGCCATGAGGTGACTGGCAATACGCATCAGTTCGGCGGTCATGACGCGGAGGTACTGGGCGCGTTCCGGCACCTCTACGCCTGCCAGCGCCTCCACGGCACGGACATAGGCAAGATTGTTGGTCATGCCGGAGAGGTAGTCGAGGCGATCCGTGAGGGTAATGACCTGGGTGTAGCTGCGCTCCTCTGCGAGCTTGGAACTGCCGCGGTGCAGGTAGCCGAACACCGGCTCAACGTCCACGACCTCTTCGCCGTCCAGCAGGGTCCGGATGCGGAACACGCCGTGCGTGGACGGGTGCTGCGGCCCCAGATTGAGCAGTACCGGCTCAATGTCGTAGTCGGGCGAGTCAGTCATGTTGGGCCGGTTTGGAGACTGCATGGGCGGCCTACGCAAAGTCCTTGCGGAGGGGATGGCCGGGGAAGCCTTCCCACAGCAGAATCCGCTTCATGTTCGGATGGCCGTCGAACTCGATGCCGAACAGGTCATAGATCTCGCGCTCCTGGAGGTTCGCGCCCTCCCACACGGGAGTCACGGACGGAACACTGAGCTCGTCCCTGCCCCACACGCGAACCTTGAGGGTCGCCTCCTGGTTGCGGCGGATAGAGAGCAGGCCGTAGCGCAACTCGAAACGGTCGATGAAATCGACGGCATCGATGGAGCGGAGCATGCGGAAATCGGTCTCGTCATCGTCGCGGAGAAGGCGGCAGACGTCCGCGATGGACTCAGGAGAGACAACGACCCACTCCTCGCGCTCCTCCTCAACTGCGTCCGGTAGCGCGGCGCGGAGTTTTTCGGCGATGTCGTGGCCTGAAAGGGTGGTTGTCATGCGGCCTCAGGAGATGAGTTTTCTCAAGCGCGGTTCTCTCTCTTTCACGAGGGAGTCGCGCTTGATCTTTTCCTGGAGTTTGAGCAGGCCGTGAAGCAGTGCGTCAGGCCGCGGCGGGCAACCAGGTACATAGACGTCAACCGGCACCAAGCGGTTCACGCCCGGGACGACGCTGTAGCCCTGGTAATACGGACCGCCGCTGGTCGCGCAGACGCCCATGGAGATAACCCACTTGGGATTGGGCATCTGCTCATAGATGCGGCGGACGACGGGCGCCATCTTCCAGGTGACGGTGCCGGAGACGATCATCAGGTCGGCCTGCCTCGGGGAGGCCCGGAAGATCTCCATGCCGAATCGCGCCTGGTCGAATCGCGGCATCACGGCAGCGATCATCTCAAATGCGCAGCAGGCGAGGCCGAGCGTGACGGGCCAGACGGAGTTGGAACGTCCCCAATCCAACAGCGCATCGAGAGACGTGACAAGAACAGACCGCTTTAACTCCTCGGTGACCTCAATTGGCTCATCGACGTGCTGCTCCGTCGCGAGGGCGCGCAGCCGCTCGATGACCTCTCCCTCTTCGTTATCCAACTGGTTAGTGGTGACGGTGAGAGGGATGCCGTACGGCGACGGCAGCTGCTCAGGGCCGGGCGGCGTGGGGGTCATTTCTGCCACTCAAGCGCCTCCTTTTTCCATTCATAGAGGAAACCAACTAGCACAAGTATGAGGAATATCGCCATGCCGATGAACGCCACCCATCCCAGTGAGAGGAATCGCGCCGCCCACGGCAGCAGGAAGATCACCTCAACATCAAAGATGACAAATAGCAGGGCGAACAAGTAGAAGCGGAAATTGAATTGAACGTTTGCCTCGCCTGTGGGAACCATGCCGGACTCATACGTCATACGCATGAAACGGGGTTCCTGATCGGCGGGAGTGGATGGGCGGATACGGATGCGCTGAAGCATCCCGGAGAAAATCATGAGGCTCAGAGGAACGAGAACGGCGGCGACACCCATAGCCGCGATAATCCAATACTTGCCACTCTCAACCACTGTCGAGGCTCCCCTAGGCAGGTTGGGTTCCGCTTGCCACCATAGCTCACTCTATGTACGCGCGCGCGCCCATGTCAAATGGCACGTGCCGCCTTGTTGCCGTACCCTGAGCGCATGTCCACATCACTAGAGCCACTGTTGAGCGTCGAGAATCTGCACACGTCGTTTTTTACCCAGAGCGGCACGGTCAAGGCCGTGCAGGAGACAAGCTTTGCGGTCCGGCGTGGTGAGATTCTCGGCATCGTCGGCGAGAGCGGCTGCGGCAAGACGACCGCCGGACTGTCCGTGATGGGGCTTGTGCCCTACCCCGGCCGCGTGGTGGGCGGGCGCATCAGCTTCCGGGGGACCGACCTCGATGAGATGGACGAGGATGAGCGTCGCATACTGCGCGGCGAGGCGATGGCCATGATCTTCCAGGACCCGCAGGCCGCGCTGAACCCGCTGATCACTATCGGCGACCAGATTGCGGAGATATTCAACGCGCACGGGCGCGTTGATGCGGACGAAGTGCGCGAGGAGACGCTGGTCGCGCTTGCGTCGCTTGGCCTGCCGGACCCCGAGTACGTGATGCAGAGCTATCCATGGGAGATGAGCGGCGGCATGTGCCAACGGGTGATGCTGGCGATGATGCTGGTGTTGGAACCGGAGCTGCTCATTGCAGATGAGCCAACATCGGCGCTGGACGTGACGCTGCAGGCCGAGATTCTCGATCGACTCATGGGGCTGGCGAAGGAGTCCGGCACGGGGATCATCCTGATCACGCACGATATGGGAGTCATCGCGCGGGCGGCGGACAGGGTGCTGGTGATGTACGGCGGGCGCATCGTGGAATCGGCGGACACGGTCACGCTGTTCAACAATCCCAAGCACCCCTACACCGCAGCGCTGTTGAACGCTATGCCGCGGCTTGACCGGGATACGAGGCCGCTACACGGCATTCCGGGCGCGCCGCCAGACCTGCTGGACCCGCCGGATGAGTGCCCATTCCTGCCCCGCTGCAACAAGGCAACCGTGGTCTGTCGAACGAATCCGATGCCGCCGCTCGTGAAAATCGATGAGGGACACACCCTCGCCTGCTACAACCCGCTTACGGAGCCGCGGGTTGGCTGAATGAGGGGAAAGGCGCTACGGGGTTTGGTTGCGCCATTGAGACTTTAGATTCTTCGCTCCGCTCAGAATGACAGAGGGGGTTCACCCTTCGACAAGCTCAGGGTGAACGGTTGGGGCGCTCAGGGTGAACGGTGGGGGCGCTCAGAATGCTAGTGTGATTAGCGGTGGGTTGGGGTTCCGATGCCGCAGAGGTCTGCGATGAGGAGTTCCAGCGCCGTGTCCTCGTTGAGTTGGCCTGTCTTGAGGGCAATGTCATAGTCGAGGATGGCGCGGTGCATCTGGCGCAGGCGGGGCATGGTGAAGCTGCGGCTTTGGTCCACTGTCTTGCGAATGGCGAAATCGGAGCGTGAGCCGATGGCGTCCTGAAGTTCAGCCTGTGAGACGCGGCGATCAGTCGCGTCCTTGGCGGCAAGGAGCCGCCTGACCTGCGTGCCGAGCATGGCCATAATTTGCGGCACCGCCGCTCCCGAGTCTTCTCTCAGCCTCTCAATGCGTTCCCGGGCGCGGGGATAGCGGCGCTCAATAACGTCATCAACCATCGCAAAGATGTTTTCCTCGCGCGTCGTACCCGTCAAGGCTTGCACATCCTCAACCGTGATAGGCCTATCTCCGGCGAAGAGGAGGAGTTTGTCTATCTCATTGGATAGCGCCCAGAGGTTGCTGCCGTGCGCGTCGGCGAGGGCGCGCTGAGCGGCGTTATCTATCCCACCGCCCCGTTCGTGGACAGTTTGGCCAATCCATCGGACCAGGTCGTTGCCACGCATAGGCGCGAAAACGCGGACGTTGGCAACGGGCGCGAGATGCTTGAGCAGCGGGTTGGAATCCGCCGCAGCCTCATCTGACAGCACAAGGATGTTCGATTCCGGCAGGCCGGGGGCGAGGTCCTTTAACTGGCCCCAGCCGCGGAACGAATCCGTCGATTCCGATTGGGTGTCGTCGAGCGCGGCCTGCCGGGAACGTGAAGAACGCCCTGCCCCTCTGCCGCCTCCGCCGCCCTGCGAGCGGGAGAACATGGCCAACAGTCCTTCAACAACGACGAGGCGGCCGTTGGCCAGGAACGGAACCGCGCCCGCCTGTGCCACAACTTCCGCCGGAGTGGTGTCGGCTGCGCTGAGGGTCACGGTGTTGAGGGACGCCATTTCCGGGTCGCCGAGTTGATCCCGGAGCGCATCAATGGCGCGCTTGCGGGAATAGTCATCCTCGCCGTAGTAGATCTCGAGCATGGGGTAATGGTGACACATTTCGAAGGGATGGATTCCCGCCCTGCATCAAGTACGGGACATGCTTTCGCGGGAATGACGGGGGAAGGGCTATTGCCGCGCGGCACGTGCCTCCGTACAATATCCCGCAACACTCATGACAACAACGCCCGCGTCGCTGCAAGAGCGATACGACATTCTCGCCGCCCTGCCGGGGACATCTCTTTATTCAGTCTATTCCGCTATCGAACGTGACAGCGGCGATGCGGTAGAAATCCGCGAGCCGCGAGTTCGCGCCCTTGAGAACGCGGCCATGCTTGGACCGTTTCGCGCACTCATGGAGCGGCATCTGGACGTCCATCACGCGCACGTCGGCAGGCTGTTGGAGACCCACCCGGACGGCGAGACATTCTGGATGGTCTATGAGCCGGCTCGCGGTGAACAGCTTCGTGGATGGCTGACGCGAGGGCTGCAGCTTGACGAGGCGCTGCAACTCATAGCGCAGGCGGCGGCGGGACTGCAGGCGCTGCATGATGCGGACCTCATTCACGGCGACGTCAATTCTCGCGATGTTTTTGTTACCCCGGTGGCCGGCGCGCAGCTCCGGAATGCCGGGCTGTCCGAGCTGTCCATCGGTATGAGCGGCTTGCAGTCGTCCCTGCAGATTCCTCTGCCGTCGTTCATGGCGCCGGAGATCCTCCGCGGCTCAGAGCCGAGTCCGAAGTCGGACATCTTCTCACTCGGGATGGTGCTGTATGAGACGCTTACCGGCCGCCTGCCCTTCACCGGCAACAATCGCGACACCGTGCGTGTGAAGCAACAGGAGGGGCGTATCGCGCCCGTCACCGCGTTGAACCGTGCTCTGCCCGCCGCGCTCGATGACATTGTCGGCAAGGCGCTCGCATGGGAGCCGAATGAGCGCTTCGCGTCGGCCCAGGAGATGCGGGAAACGCTGTTGGAGTTTCGGAACAACCTCTCCATGCCGGACGCGCAGATCGTGGTGCCTGACGAGACCGCGCGGCAGGAGATCCTGGACGACATCGCACAATTCGAGCCATCGCGCGTAAGCATGGACGGAGACGGAACAGGCGAGTTCCGCGTGTGCGGCGAGTGTCTGACCATCAATCTTGCGAGCGTAACGCGCTGCGCCGTGTGCTGGCGGGATATTCGAGAGACCCCGATTCGCAGTCGAGTCGAGGGAGAGGCGTTTGCGGAGCAGACGCAGCGCAGGCGAACACAGTGGAAATGGCTGCGCCGCGGGGCAATCGCCTTTGCCGTCCTCGCCCTTCTCGCCCTATTCATCTATGACCGCGGCGCGCCGCCCGGCCTGCTGACCGGCCCGCCAACAACCACGCTGACGGCACAGGTTGGCAGCGGCCTTTGGACCACTCCACGGGGCGGGGCCGCCAGCATAGGCAGCATCAGCGACGTGGACGTTGTTCCGCAGGGAGTTGAGCGATGGCGTACGGAAATCGGATCGGAGATAACGTCGTCGCCGACAGTCGACAATGGGCGCCTATTCGTCACCACTCTCGATGCCCGCATACTTGCGTATTCGACTGAAGACGGGTCGCTGCTCTGGGAACGGCCGGGGCCCGGTCCGGTGGACGCATCGCCAATTATCGCGGATGATCGGCTCTACATTGCATTCAGGAACTCACAATTGGCCGCGCTTGAGGCTGACACCGGGGAAGTGATCTGGCAGTCCGTAATCTCCAACCCGCTGTTTTCCTGGGTCAACGTGGCTGAGGGCAGCGTATATCTTTCTACTCAGGACGGCGTGATCCAGGCATTTGACGCGGGGAACGGCCAGAAGCGGTGGGAGATAGACGTCGGGGAGGGTATGTTCGCGCCTCCGTCCATCAGCGAGGGTATGGTCATCATCCCAACGCGGGGCAACCAGGTCCTTGTTCTCGTCGGAGAGACGGGGCAGACGCGGCTCAGCTATGTTGTTCCCGGCGCCGTTGAGGGAGCCGCCGCCGTGAGCCACGGAACGGCGGCATTTGGCGACGTGCGCGGAATTGTCCACGTAATCAATATTCGGGCACAGAATCTTCCCCTTGAAAAGACGGTGCTGCGATTCTGGTCGCAGTTCGCCATCTGGGGTCTCGCGCCATTCCCGCCCGCGCAGAGCGGCGCTGTTTGGGCGCAGAGTATTCGAGAACAGGTGTGGGCAGACGCGGCCATCTCCGGCAACCGCGCTTTCTTCGCAACGCGAGAGGGCAATGTCTACGCCTTTACTCTCAGCGGCGGCCAGGAGTTGTGGAAGACGGCGTTGAGTGAGGAATCCACTCATCCCGGTTCCCCCACAGTGGTGGATGACGTTCTGTACATCGGAACGGAAGACGGGCAATTCTATGCTCTTGACGTCGTCACCGGCGAGCACTTGTGGAAATTCGACCTCGAGGATCCCATGTCCGGGGCGCCTGCCTACGCGGACGGCAGCCTCTATGTCCTGACCGACAACGGCACACTAATAGCCTTCGACTAGCCACGAGATGGACGTCGGGATCATCGGCCTTCCCTCAAGCGGCAAGACCACACTGCTCAACGCCCTTACACATGCCCACGCGGAAACGGGCGCGTTCAGCGCCGCCACGCAGCTCAATCTTGGTGTGGTTCGCATCCCCGACCCCCGACTAGATCGCATCACGGAATTAGTTCAACCAAAACGCGTCGTGCAGGCGGAGCTTTCGTTCATCGATATTCCGGGGCAGCCGCCGGAGATGGGCAAGTCGCGCGGCATCCAGGGACAGTACCTGCTGGAGGTGAGCCAAGCCGACGCGCTGTTACTGGTTGTCCGCGCGTTCCGCTCCCCGGCGCTGCCCGATCTCACACCGGAGACCGACATCGAAACGATGTTGATGGAGATGGTGTTCGCGGACATGGCCATCGTTTCGCGGCGGCTTGAGCGTATCGAGGATTCTCTGAAAGGGGCGCGGGCGACGGAGCGAGAAAGCCTATTGGCCGAGGCTGATCTGCTGCGTCGTCTCCACGCCGCGCTCGAAAATAGTGAGGCTATCCGAAGCGTGGACATGACGCCGGACGAGGAGCGCATGATCTCCGGCTTCACGTTTCTCACGACCAAGCCGCTGATTATCGTACTCAACATTTCGGAGGATGACCTGGCGCGCAGCGAGGAGTTGTCGGCGGAGTGGAACGCGAAGCATGGGAACCCCACAACGGGCTGCATCGCGCTCTCCGCCCGGTTGGAAGAGGAACTATCGCAGCTTGAGCCAGATGAGGCTGCGGCGTTCCGGGAGGAGATGGGCGCGGCGCACGATGCCACGGGCGAGTTGTCTCGGCTGGCGCAGTCGGTTGCGGGCCTGATCACGTTCTATACGGTTGGACCGAATGAAACGCGGGCATGGCAGCTTGAGACGGACACGCCTGCGCCCCAAGCGGCGGGGAGGAAGATCCACACGGACATGGAGCGGGGATTCATCCGCGCCGAGGTCACGTCCTATGACGATTTCATCGCGGTTGGGGGCAAGTTCGCCGAGGCGCGCCGCCACGGCACGCTCCGGCAGGAGGGAAAGACCTACCTCATCCAGGACGGGGACGTTGTGACGTTTTTGTTCAACGTGTCAGGGCGGTAGGCAGGGATACATTCAGCCTCGTTCGCCCTTCGACAAGCTCAGGCCAAACGGGAGGACGGCGCTGCGCGCCGTACTGGATTCCCGCTTTCGCGGGAATGACGAGAAACAGTTACCCCTGCGCGTCCTGGATGGCGCGCCAGACACGTTCGGGGGTTAGCGGCATCTCTATGTGGCTGACGCCCAGAGGCGAAAGCGCGTCGACGACTGCGTTTACCACAGCAGACGGCGCGCCCGTCGTGGGGCCTTCGCCCATTCCCTTCACTCCCAACGAGTTCAGCGGGGAGGGCGTCTCGGAGAACGCCACAACGAATTCGGGGGTCATCTCCGCCGTCGGTATCGCGTAGTCCATCAAGGATGCGTTCAGAAGCTGTCCGGCCTGATCGTATTCGGAGATTTCGTAGAGAGCCTGTCCGATGCCTTGCGTCGCGCCGCCATGCACCTGACCCACCACCGTCATGGGGTTCACGATGACGCCCTGATCATCAACGGTGTAGAGACGCTGGAGGTCAACGTCTCCGGTCTCGGTGTCCACCTCAACGACGGCTATATAGGTGCCAAAGTTGTAGGTCAGGCCGCTGGGCTGGAAGAAGGAGTCCTCATCAAGGCCGAATTCCATGTCCGCCGGGCGCGCGAGCACCTGGAAAGACGCATCAGCCACCTCGGCGAAGGGGAGCCGCCGTTCCCTGTTCAGGGTGCAGATAAACTCGCCGTTCTCCAGCGCCATCTCCTCCGGTTGGCAGTCCATCATGTGGGCGGATAGCTTCAGCATCTTGTCGCGCACCTTTTCGGCGGCGATCTTGGCGGACATGCCGCCCGTGACCAGCGCGCGGCTTCCGTATGTTCCGACTCCGTGCGCGACGGTCGCCGTGTCGCCATGGAGAACGGTCACGTCATTGTCAGAAATACCGAACACGTCGGCGACGATCTGGGCAAAGACGGTTTCGCCGCCCTGCCCGTGCGGGGACGAGCCGGTGAACAGCGTGACCTTGCCGCCGCGGTCAACACGCACCCTGCCCCATTCATAGCGGCTACTGCTGGGGTCAACCGGGCTGGGGCCGGAGCCGCCGGTCTTGACCCACGAGGCAACGCCGATGCCCATGTGACGCCCCTCGGCACGCTCCTGCTGCTGCTGTTCACGCAACTGTTGGTAGCTGCTGAGTTCCATGACCTGATCGAGCGACGCCTCGTAGTTCCCGCTGTCGAAAACGTCTCCACCGCCGGAGCGCATGGGTTGATCGAACGGCGGGAGGTAGTTGCGGCGTCGAATCTCGGTCGGATCAAGGCCGAGCTCACTGGCGAGCCTGTCGAGTCCGCGCTCGATGAGGTGGATGCCTTCCGGTCTGCCCGCGCCGCGATATGGTCCCTGCGGTGTCGTATTCGTGTAGCCGTTCCGTACTTCGAACTCAACGTTCGGTATGTCATACACGCCGGTGGAGATCATGGCGGACGAAGCGGACAAAGACGGCTCAGGTCCCTTGGCATACGCGCCGAGATCATGCAGATGGCGCACGCGGAGGCCGGTCAGTTTGCCGTCGGCGTCCGCAGAGACTTCAAGGTAGGATGTCTTGCCACGCGCCTGATGCATCGCCAAAAAATCCTCGGTGCGGGTGGCGACCCACTTGACGGGCACGCCAAGGTGCATCGAGGCGATGCAGATGAGCGCATACTCGGGGTCCTCATGCTTGACGCCAAAACCGCCGCCAACATCGGGCGCAACTACGCGAACGCTGTCCGGTGACAGGTGCAGGATTTCGGCAAGGTGATCACGCAGGGCGTGCGGCGTCTGAACCGTCGCCCACAGGCTCATGGTTTCCTGCACGGCGTCCCAGTGCGCGAGGCCGGCGCGCGGCTCCATTGGCACGCCATGAATCTTCTGGTTCACGATCCGTTCACGGACGATGACCGCGGCCTCCTCAAAGGCCTGCGAGACGTTGCCAAGCTGATAGCGCCAGTGGATGATGCCGTTCGGGCGGTCGTCATGGACACGAGGTGCGTCATCCCGAAGCGCGTTCTCCACGTCGATCGCAGCCTCCAACGGCTCGTAGTCGACAAAGATGAGGTCTGCCGCATCACGAGCGCCGTAGCGAGTGTCCGCAACGACCACGGCCACAACCTCACCAACGTGCCGCGCCTTATCAACGGCGATAAGGTCATACGGAGCCGATTCGGCGTCGTAGAACCTTAGGGGAACAGTCGGGTTGGTGCCGAAGCGGGGATGAATGTCCTTGCCAGTGAAAACAGCGGTGACGCCGGGAGTTTGCGAGGCTGCCGAGGTGTCGATGCTGCGGATGCGGGCATGGGCGTGCGGGCTGCGGACAAGGCTCGCCCATTGGATGCCGGGAACCTTGATGTCCTCGACAAATGCGCCGCGGCCAAGCAGGAGTTTTTCGTCTTCACGACGAGCAACGGATTGCCCAACAAGCTTCGTGTCCGTAGCCATGGCTCCGTCCTTTCTTGCAACTATTCCCGGGCGCGCTCCACTGCCTGTGTGAGCGCGCGCCGGGTCAGCACACGGCACAGGTTCTGCCGGTACTCCGGCGAGCCGTGCAGGTCTGCAATGCACTCGAGGCCGTCTGCCGCCATGGAGGACGCCGCTGCAATGGCGTCCGGTATGGGCACCTGCCCTCTCAGCGTGTCTTCAACAGCCGTTGCGCGGGCCGCGCGTGACGCCGCGCCAGTGATGCCGACGGCGACGCGGGACAGATAGCCGCTATCATCCAGCACGACGTGGGCAGCCACGCCGACGATGGCGAAGTGGGACGCCTTGTTCGCGAATTTGAGATAGGCAGCGCCCGTGCGCCCCTCCGGGATGGGGATGATGACTTCCGTGATGATTTCATCCTCGGCGAGCGTGCTGATGAACGCGTCCATGATCAGCTCATCAACGGATACGACGCGGACGCCGTTCGGGCCCGCGATCTCCGCCTGCGCATCGAGCGCGAGGAGCGTGGCCGGGTAGTCCGCAACGGGATCGGCGTGAGCGATGCTGCCGCCGATGGTGCCAAGGTTCCGCACCTGAACGTCCGCAATCTCCGCCGCCGTTTCAGCCAGCACCGGCAGCGTGTCCTGCACCACGTCGGACCCGGCGACGTGGGCATGGCTTGTCATCGAGCCGATCCGCAGATTGTTGCCGTCAGTGCTGATGTGGGACAGCTCGCTGCGCGTCTTGCGCAGGTCAACCACGAGGCCGGGCATGGCGACGCGGAGCTTCATCATCGGCAGGAGGCTCTGCCCCCCGGCGATAATCTTGCCCTCACCGGGCCGCTGTTGGAGGAGAGTGATCGCCTCAGCGACGGAATCGGGGGCGGCGTAGTCGAATGCTCCCGGAATCATGATTGGTCTCCATTCTGTGCGTCCTGGATGGCGCGCCACACGCGCTCCGGCGTTAGCGGCATCGCGATGTCACGAACATTGAACGGTGCAAGCGCGTCAACAACTGCGTTGACCACGGCTGGAGGCGCACCCGTCGTTGGTCCCTCTCCCATGCCCTTGACGCCGAGCGGGTTAGTGGGCGACGGGGTCTCGATGAATTCAGAGATGAACTCCGGCATCATCTCCGCCGTCGGCAGCGCGTAGTCCATCAGGGAGCCGCTGAGCAGTTGGCCGTTTTCGTCGTAGATGATGTCTTCATAAAGCGCCTGGCCGATTCCCTGCGCTGCGCCGCCGTGAACCTGCCCCTCCACGATGACCGGATGAACGACGACGCCCTGATCATCCACGCAGAACAGCTGCTGCAGATCAACGTCGCCGGTTTCGGTATCAACCTCCACAACGGCGACATACGTGCCGTAGTTGAAGGTGAGGTGGGTCGGCTGATAGAACGAGGACTCGTCCAGACCCATTTCCATGTCGGCGGGGCGCTCCAATACCCGGTTGATGTTGGCGGCGACCTCCCGGAACGTGATGGACGAGCCGTTGGCGGAGAACACGCCGTCCGTGTACGTCACATTGTCCGAATCTGCGCTCAGCGCATGGGCGGCAAATCGGGTCATCTTCTCGAGAATCTTCTGGGAGGCCTGGAGCACGGCCATGCCGCCCACAACCATGTTGCGGCTGGCGAAGGTGCCTGAGCCGTACGTGACCGTCGCCGTATCGCCGTGCGTCACAGAGATATCGTCCAGCGGGACATGGAGCGTGTCTGCGGCCACCTGCGCGTAGGTGGTGTAGTTGCCCTGCCCGTGCGGCGAGGAGCCCGTGTAGATGGTCACCATCCCCGCGGGAGACACTTTCACACGCGCCCACTCCGGCATGGACGAGGAGGGGTCAAGTGACGACGGACCAAAGCCGCCGGTCTTGACCCATGACGCGAGTCCGATTCCCAGGTATTTCCCGTTCTCGCGCATGTCGCGTTGCCGCGCGCGCAAGCCCTCATAGTCACTGACCTCAAGGGCGCGATCCAATGCCTCAGGATAGTTGCCGCTATCGTAGATGTCCCCGCCGGGGGTGCGATAGTACGGGAACTCCTCCGGCTGAATCATGTTCCGCCTGCGGATTTCCGCAGGGTCGATGTCCAGATCACGCGCCAGCATGTCCATGGCACGTTCGATCAGGTAGATGCCCTCCGGTCGACCATACCCGCGATACGCGCCCTCCGGCGTGTGGTTGGTATAGACGGAGTGGACTTCAAACGCGGCTTCTCGAATGGCGTAAACGCCGGTGGCGATGATGGCCGACGTTTGCGCGACGATGGGGGTTGCTCCCTTGGGAAACGCGCCCAAGTCCGTGGTGTGGCGTAGGCGCAGCGCCTTGACACGGCCGTCGCGGTCGGCGGCTACTTCGAACTCAGAGGTCTTGCCGCGGGCGTGGCTGAGGGACAGGAACTCCTCGGTGCGGGAGGCGGCCCATTTGACCGGCAATCCGAGTTCCATCGACGCGATGGCCAAGAGGAAGTACTCCACCTCCCCGCCGTGTTTCGCGCCGAATCCGCCGCCAACGTCCGGCGCGACGGAGCGAATCTGATCAGGAGAAATGCCCAGCACTTCCGCCATCTGCGTTCGCAGCTCATGCGCGCCCTGGATGGACGCCCATATGGTGAGGAACTGCGTGGCGGGGTCCCAGTGGGCGATGCCGGCGCGCGGCTCCATGGGCACGGCGTGAATACGCTGGTTCACAAAGTCATGCCGCAGGATGATCTCAGAGTCCTCAAAGGTGCTGGACACGTTCTCCGTACTCTTGAGCCAGCGAACCTGCTCATTGGAGCGTTCGTCATGCACTTGCGGCGCATCGGGGCCCATCGCCTGCTCCGGCGTGTTGGCTACCGGCAGCGGCCTATAGTCGACCATCAGCAGATCAGCAGCGTCTCGCGCCGCCTCCCGTGTTTCCGCAACCACGATGGCAACGATTTCCCCGGCGTATTTGGCCTTGTTCCTTGCTATGAGCGTGAAAGCGGGCGCTCCGGCCGTGCTGTCCGGGTTCTCGGCGTCTCGAACGGCTAGAACAGGCGGAATGGGGTTATAGCGAGGGTGGACGTCCTCTCCGGTGAGAACGCGCAGCATGCCCGGATGGGCCATCGTGGCGGAAGAGTCGATGTTGAGAATACGGGCGTGAGCGTGTGGACTGCGGACGAAATGCACCCACACGGTTCCGGGAATGTTGATGTCATCGGAGAAAGCGCCCTGCCCTCGCAGGAGGCGATCATCCTCCTTACGGCGCGGCGATTGGCCAACCTGGCGGGGTGGGCTGCTTGTGGTCACGGCGCTCACCTACCGCGCCATTTGTTCGGCTGCGAATTCAATCGCGAGGACGATGTTCTGATACCCCGTGCATCGGCACATATTGCCCGCAAGCGCGTGTCGGATCTCGTCGCGGCTCGGATTTGGGTTTTCGTTGAGAAGCGCCTTGGACATCATCAACATGCCGGGCGTGCAGAAACCGCATTGGAGGCCGTGCTTCTCCGCGAACGCCTGCTGGATCGGGTGCAAGGTCCCATCCGCATGGGCAAGACCCTCTACGGTCTCAATCTGCTGGCCGTCCGCTTGCGCCGCAAGCATGGAGCATGACTTGACCGCTTCTCCATTGAGCAGAACGGTGCACGAGCCACATTGCGACGTATCGCAGCCGACGTGCGTGCCGGTCAGGCCGATAACATCGCGGATGGCATGGACAAGCAATAAGCGCGGCTCAACGTCGATGGTGTGTTCCGTGCCGTTGATGGTCAGTGTTACAGGAATCGAATCAGCCATCATCTCGCCCGCCCCCATTTCCGTCTCTACCCTGTGGCGATGCTATTCCCACGCGGCGCGGGCGGTCAACTACTTGACCGTCTATGAAGACGCGGCGGCCTCACGTGACAGGGCATCAAAGAACTGCCCCATCAGCATCCGGACGGCGGTCTGGATCATGCGCGAGCCGATCTGCGCCAGCGTTCCGCCCACCTGCGCGTCCGCCTCGACTTCAACGAGGGTGCTGTCGCCGTCAGGTGAGAGGGTGATAGCTCCCTCCCCGGAGACGAAGCCTGTTGGCCCTTGCCCGTTCAAGGTCATCTTGTAGGACTCCGGCACGGCCACGTCCTCGATTTCAACCGAGCCGCTGAAGCGTCCCCTGATTGGCCCTACCCCAACGGCCAACGTCGCAGAGAATTTTTGGGGCGTTTCAGCGTCAAGGGCCTGGCAGCCGGGAACCATCCGCTGCAAGGCATCCGGGTCGTGCAGCAGCTCCCACACGCGCTCTCGCGACGCGGGAACAGTGTGGCTGCCGGTGATGTTCATGGGGGTTAGTCGGAGGGGCCTGCGACGGGGGTGGCGGGGCGCGGCGGCTCAATGGCCACGCGCATGCCCTCTTCAAGCTGGCCGCGTATATCGATGATGCTGTCCAGGTGGTGCGTTTCCACGTAGGTCTTCAGGCCCTCGATGACGTCAAGCATCGTTGTGGGGCGGGTGAAATTGGCGGTGCCGACGGCGACGGCGGTTGCGCCCGCGAGGATGAACTCAAGCGCGTCTTTGGCGGACGTGATGCCGCCGATGCCGACGACGGGCAGCGACACAGCGGCGCAGACCTGCCAAACCATGCGGACAGCGATGGGGCGGATTGCGGGGCCAGAGACGCCGCCCGTCATCGTGCCCGTGACAGTTCGCTGGTTGTCCACGTCGATGACCATACCGGACAGAGTGTTGATGGCGGAGATGGCCGTCGCGCCGCCCTGCTCGGAGGCTTTCGCAATATCCGCGATGTTGGTGATGTTGGGCGTCAACTTGGCAATGACGGGGCCATCGAATCGGTCCGACACGCCGCGCACAACGCGCTCAACGTTGGTGGGGCTTGCACCGATCTCCATGCCGCCCGCTTCAAGATTGGGACAGGAGATGTTGACTTCGAGTCCGGCGACGCCCGGCTCGCCATTTAGCCGCTCGGCAAGGCGGTCGTATTCCTCGATCCCTAACCCGCCGATACTGACGATGACCGGTGAATCGTACTTTGTGTACTCGGGCAGGAGTTCGGTCAGGAAATGCTCGACGCCACGCGAGGGTATGCCGATGGAGTTCAACATCCCGGCGGGGGATTCGGCGGTGCGGGGGGCGGGATTGCCCGCGCGTTCGCCGTAGAAGATGGTCTTGGGAACGAGCGCGCCGAGTTGGCCGAGATCAAACAGGGTGCCCATCTCCGGCCCGAAACAGCCGGACGCGGGCATGACCGGGTTCTTGAGGGTCAGCCCAGCTCCGAGATCAACCCCCAGCCTGCTATCGGTCTTAGTGTCCTGTACGGCCATCCCCTATACAGTAACGCCTGCCGGGTGGCAGCGAAAGACGGGGCCATCGCGGCAGACCAGCGGCGATTCCGCCGACTCTCCAAACGCGCCCGTCGCGCAGGAATGGCAGTAGCCAAGGCCGCAGGCCATGTGGGCCTCAAGGGAGACGTAGGTCTCAACATCCGCCGGAGCGGCGAGGCGGGTTGTCAGCTCGATAAGGCGGTTGGAACCGCAAGCGTAGGCCTGCTGCACGCGCCCGGAGTCGATGATTTCGCTGATCCACGGCTCCACGTTCTTGACGTCACTGCTGCCGTCCGTGTCATCGACATAGAGGGCGTTGCCGCGCGCCTTCTTGATAATGTCCTTCCCAAGCACAACGCTCTTGTTGCGCGCGCTGAAGACGGCGTAAATCTCGATGTTGCGCCGGCTGGCCTCATCAACGAGCGTCGTTAGGGAGCACACGCCGATGCCGCGCCCGACGATGAGGATGCCGTTCGTCGTATCGGAAACCGGGAAAGGTCGACCAACGGGGCCGACTATCTCGACGATATCGCCCGCTCTGCGCTGAGCCATTGCAGCCGTGCCATACCCCACAACGCGATAGACAAAGTCGGCCGTGCCGGCGTCTCTGTCATAGTGGTAGGCCGCCATAGGACGCGGCAGGATGGGGTGGACGTCGGTGGCCGCCCCGGGGCGAATGACGCCGAACTGCCCCGGCTCGCCATTCGCCAGCGCCTCGGAGCGGACGCGCATCAGGTAGTGCTCCGGCGCGATCTCGTCGTTGGAGATGATCTCGGTTTCAACGAATGTCGCAGGGCCAGGCTGATGGCCGTTCGTCTGCATGACCTCAAGCCGCACGCTGGACGGCAGGCGGAGCTGCGGGACATGCGTGCCCGCAAAGACGGGAATCGTCCCGTTGGCATCCATAAATTCAGTCGTCATTCGGCAACCTCTTTCGTCAGGAAGGTATCTATATCTCGAATGCTCTCCGCAAGCGCCCGCGCGCCGACGGCGATGTCCTCCATGTTCGTCCACTCTTCGGGGCAGTGGCTGAGGCCATCGCGACTTGGCACGAAGAGCATCGCTGCGGGGATGGCGCGTGAAAGAATACCGGCGTCATGCCCTGCACCGCTTGTCGTCACACGATGCGGCACATCAAGGCGGTCGGTGGCGGCGGTCGTCAAATCGCGCAGCCACTTGGGCAGCACCACGGGCGATGTGTCGGACACAACCTCCCACTCGCAGCGCAGGCCGCGGCGCGCAGCGGTTTCCTCTGCGCGTGAGACGATGTCCTGTGTCGTCAGGCGCTGGCGGTCACTGTCCACGTCGCGCACATCAAGATAGAACTCAACGTCGCCGGGGATAGTGGTGATGCTATTGGGAAAGACGTGGAGGCGTCCGACCGTGGCGACGGTGGCGCGGCGGCGTGGCTCGTTGGCGATGGATTCCGCCGCGAGAATGACTTCTGCGGCGGCGGCCAGGGCGTCACGACGCTGGGACATGGGCGTGCCGCCGGAATGGTCCTGCCGACCCGTTATCACAATACGGATGCGGGTGTTTCCCGCGATGGCGTCCACAAGGCCGATGCGTTCTCCGCCCTCTTCCAACGATCGCGCCTGCTCAATGTGCAGTTCAAGGAAAGCTGCGAGTGTGTTGGGCGCCCATCGTGCCTGCGGCAGGGCGAGCGGATCGAGACTCACAGCACGCATGGCTTGCGCGAGCGTGATGCCGTTCGCGTCGCGCAGCCGTTCCATGTCCGCCTGTTGCAACACGCCCGCAACGGCCTTGCTGCCAAGGCAGGGTTCGCCGAATCGCGCGCCTTCCTCAGAGGCAAAGGCGACCACCATTAGGGGATGGGCCGTCTTGATGTCTGACTCAGCGAACATGCGAATGACTTCCAGCGCGCTGAGCACGCCGACGGTTCCGTCGAATCGTCCGCCATGCGGCACGGAGTCAAGGTGTGAGCCAAAACCGATGGCGGGGCGGGATGGATCGGTTCCAGGGAGTGTTCCAATCGTATTGCCGAAACTGTCCGTGCGGACGGTGAGACCGAGGTCCACCATCCACCCCGAGACAAGGTTATGGGCGTCACGCTCTTCCTGCGAGAACGGGATGCGTGAGACGCCGCCTCCCCCCTCTGCGCCAATCGCAGAGATGAGTTCAAAGTCGGCGGCTATTCGCGAGGGATCGGCGCGCAGTTCGGTGGCAGCGGCGTCAGATTCTTCCGCCGCGTCCGCCGATGCCGCGTCTCGCTCCTGCTCAGTCGTTGCCATCGATTCCTGCCTCTATCGTCACAAGAGAAAGCTCCCCTGCGATCTGCCCCACCCCGACCAGAGACGCGGTAACCGCCAAGTTGCCTCCTCTATTCTCGACGAAAGCCCTCGCGAGATTGGCATCGCGCTCGCTGAGGGTCACGCCGACGAGGGCGACTTTTTCGCCCGCCTCAACATTGCCGGAGGCCGTAACAAGCCCCTCCGCGTCAGACAGCAGGACGACAGGTTTGTCTGCCTTCACGCCGACGGCGAACGCCAGCACGATATTATCCAGTCCCGGCCACGCGGCGATGATATCAGGCGCGGGGGACGGCAGCGCATCCGAGAGGCATCCGGCCAGTTCGGAGACGGCGGTGGGATTGGCCAAGGGTTCCATAGCCCCGGCAACCCATGCGCTTTGCCCGTCAGCATCCTCGATCTGCCCTTCAACAAGGCAGCCTGTGGACTTCAAAAGGTCGACAATATGCGATTCGTTCATTGGACTACTGTAACGCGTTTATCGGACTACTTGTTGCAACGTCCGATTGTACATGGGGCTGCGTGCTGTGACGTTGAAGAATACTAGATGCCGAGGTCGCTCCGCCTGAAAAGCGCGCGGAGTTGGTAGCCCGCGGCGGCGAGCATCTGCTGCGCCCCTTCCTCGCGATCGATCACGACCAAGACATCGGAAACGGTAGCTCCGGCGGCTCTGAGGGCTATGCCCGCCTCAATGGCCTGGCTGCCTGTGGTCACCACATCCTCCACGAGCAGGACGCGTTCTCCTGCAAAGAGTTCACCCTCCACGACGTTGCCCGTCGCGTAGGATTTCTGCTCTTTCTTGACGATGACAAACGGCAGGCCCATCTCAAGTGAGAGGGCGGTCGCGAGGGCTACCGCGCCGAGTTCCGGGCCGGCGATGCGATCCGTGCCGGGTGGCACAAGCTCGGCCATGAACGCGGCCAGGCGGCGCAGGATGCTGGGCTTGGTCTCAAAGAGGTACTTGTCGAAGTAGTAGTTGCTGGTGCGGCCGGAGCGGAGAACAAAGCTGCCGCGCAGATAGGCGGCGCTGAGCAGATCACGCCCAAGCTCCGTGATGCGCTGCTCACGCGACAGGCCAATCGACCGGCTCAAAGTCGCCACGTGGGGGTCTCCTTTCCGCGCTGCTTATCCGGATTGCGCCATTCGGCGTCCCGTTAATGGTACTAGACTCGCCAAGCGGCGCTCGTTCGGGCGCGGGCGGTACAATGACGATTGATTGACCGGCCGCAATTGGGGAGTGGGGAGTTTCCGCTGATGCACATCGATACGCACAATCATTTCGCCGTTCCTGAGTACATCAACCTGCTGCTGAATCGCAGCACCTTTCCTTATATGGAACGCAGCGGCGATGACATCCTCTTCCACGTCAGCAACATGGACACCTACACCATGCCCGCCGGCATGTTCCGGTTGGAAACGCGTGTCAATGACATGGACGAGGCCGGCGTGGACATGCACGTGATGAGCTGCATTGTTCCCGCAGGCGAGGTGGCGGATGATCCCGTGTTGAACGTGGAGCTTGCCGCGGCGGCGAATGAGGGTATCGCGCAGATCCAGAAGGACAGCCCTGATCGATTCGTGGGAATGGGAACGCTGCCGCTGCTGAATCCGGATGCGGCGGTCAAGGAACTGGATCGCGCTGTGAATGACCTTGGTCTGGGCAGCATGATGCTGACCTCAAACGTGGCGGGCAAGCAGCTGCATGAAGAGGATCTTTGGCCTGTATATGAGCGGGCGGAGGAGTTAGGTGTGGTGATGATGATCCACCCCAGCTGGCCTGTGATGGCTCACCACATGGAGGGCTGGACAATGGCCGTCAATATGGGGTTCCTCTTTGACTCATCAACCGCCATGATGCGCATCATCCTCAGCGGTGTCATGGAGAAGTACCCGAACCTGCAGTTCGTCCTGTGCCACCTCGGCAGCACCCTGCCCTTCCTCATGGGGCGACTGAACCGCACGGGCGGCCCGCGCGCCGGCCACTGGGGCGAAAACGACAAGGGGCCCTGGGAGTATTTCAAGAAGGTCCACATCGACACCGTTTCGCGGCTTAGGCCGGCCATCATGTTCGCCCGCGAGCTGATGGGCAACGACATGATCATGTTCGGCACTGATTATCCGTACACGACGATCCCGCCGATGAAGGCCGACGTGACGGAGCTTGATCTGCCAGAGGATGATCGCGCCGCCATTCTGGGCGGCAACGCGGCGCGGCTGTTTGGGATTGAAGAACGCGGGTAGCAGGGTGGCCACCAAGCCAACAATCGCCATTGTTCCGACGGGCGGCACAATTCAGAACGGGCTGCCGTTTGTGACATCGAGCAAGGCGGGCGGGCCGCTCAACGTACTGCGCGCTCAGCGACTGCATGAGCCGGTCACGGTACGGATTCGTCGCGAGGATCGTGACGGCAACCCGGTGGGCGACGGCGACGGTGAGTTCCACGAAGTAACGCTGACCCCGGAGGACGGCCTCTATCTCCTGCCCTACATGGAGCCCGGGCATGAGCCTCCGCAGACGTATTCTCAGTTCCATCTCACCGCCAAGCGAGTGATTGAGGAGATCGACCGCTTCAGCGTGGACACGAACGGGCGTAACGGACTGCTGTCCGACGTTGCGGATCTGCGTGTGGAGATGGTCATTGATCCGGACACCGGCGGAGAGCTGCGGCGCGGCGGTGAGACATTTGGAATGCGTGAGCTGGTTCTCATCTCCAATACAGTCAACGAGGCGCTCGCGCAGCCTGACGTGGACGCCTGCATCGTCACGCACGGAACGTTCACGACGGAAGAGACGGCCGCTTTCCTTAACTACACGGTGAACTCACACAAGCCGGTGGTGGTGGCAGCGTCTCAGCGCAGGCACGGCAGCATCGGGAACGACGGCGACTGGAATCTGTGGGACGCGGTGCGTGTTGCGGCGTCGCCGGAGGCGGCTGGCAAGGGCGTGATGGTCGTGCTGGACGAACAAATCTTTCCAGCGCGTGAGGTGACAAAGACGAATCAAAGGCCGGGCGGGTTTGCGTCGCTCGGCGGCTCCGCGTCTGCGATCGGCTCCATTGAAGCCGACCAGGTCTCGTTCTACTTCGCGCCGACGCGGCTGCACACGGCGGAGTCGCGCGTGCGGGGCGACGGGCCTCTGCCCTTGGCTTTACCAACAGTGGATATCGTCAAGACGTATGCCGGGGCGGATGACGTGCAGGTTCGGGCGCTGATAAACCGCGCCGTTTCTGACCACGAGGCGAACGCATCGCATCCCGGACACGGCATCGTCATTGAGGGCTTTGCTTACAGCGGCGTGCCGCATCGATTCCAGCGGCCAGCGTTGGAGGAGGCCGTCCGGAGATTCGGCATCCCTGTCGTCCTGACGAGTCGAGGCATGCGCGGTCGTATTCCCAAAGAACCAACGCAGGACACGTTCATCACGGGGGACAACCTTTCGGGAGTCAAGGCGCGGCTGCTACTGACCTTGGCGATTCGGGTGTTGGGGCCGTTGACTCCCTTTGCGGATGCGGACAATCCGACGCCGCAGGAACGGGAGCGGCTGTTGGCCGAGATCGGGCGGTACCAAGAGATATTTGATACGCATTAAGGGGGAGGGTGATCCGCTCGCCCTTCGACAAGCTCAGGGTGAGCGGGTGGATGATGAGGTGTCCCGATGGATTCCGGCTTCCGCGGGAATGACGGGGGAGTAATGGCGAGCGGTAGTGAGGTTGCCGAGCGGATTGAGGCGCGGCTGCGGCAGTGGGAGGCGGACGGGTTCGTCAGCCGAATGTTGGATCGCGACCCGACGCTGTGGGCGCCGCGCGGCACGCCGGAGATAGAGAATCGTCTCGGATGGCTCGACCTGCCCTCAACCATGGCGCCCAAGATTGAGGACCTGACGCAATTCGGTCGTGACGTTGCGAGCGAGGGTTTCACCGGCGTTGTCGTTCTCGGCATGGGCGGCTCAAGCCTCGCGCCGGAGGTCTTTCAAAGCACATTCGGCAACGCCGACGGCCACCCCCGCCTGACCGTGCTCGACAGCACCCACCCTGCCGCCGTCACTGCTCTCACAGATGCGCTTGATCTCTCGCGGACGCTGTTCGTCGTGTCCAGCAAGTCGGGTACCACGACGGAGATGCTGTCCTTCTTCTACTACTTCTGGGCGAGGCTAACCGAAGCGGGAATCGAGCCGGGGCCACACTTTGTTGCCGTGACAGACCCCGACACTCCGCTGGAGCGGCTGGCGCAGGAACGCGGATTCCGTCGGGTGTTCTCCGCGCCGACGGACGTTGGGGGACGCTATTCTGCCCTCTGTGAATTCGGCCTTGTGCCTGCCGCGCTCATCGGCGTTGACGTTGGCCGACTGCTCGCGAGCGTTCAGTCAGCGAGAGACACATCGGGTGAGGAACTTGAACAGGCGCTGCGGCTGGGAGCGACCATTGGGGAGTGCGCGCTGGCGGGTCGTGACAAGCTGACGTTTGTCACATCGCCGAGTGTGCGCAGCCTGCCAACGTGGATTGAGCAGTTGATTGCCGAGAGCACCGGCAAGCTTGACGTGGGCATCGTTCCCATCGACTCGGAGCCTGTCTGGGACTATCCCGACTACGGTCACGATCGCGTGATGGTCTACATCGGCTTGCAAACTGAACCCGAGACGGAAAAGCGTGAGAACGTGCGGAGCCTCGTGCCGGAGTGGGCGCACGTTTCACAGATCATCGATGACACGCATGAGATCAGCAGGCTCATGATGCGATGGGAGATTGCCACTGCCGTCGCGGGGGCGGTGCTGGGGATCAATCCGTTCAATCAGCCGGACGTGCAGCTGGCCAAAGACCTGGCGCGTGAGGCGATGGCGGGCGGCGGCTCATCTAGGGATTCGGGTCGCATCATATCCATTGACGATGCCGATCTGAAGGCTATAGCGTCCGGTTGGCTGGAATCGTCATGGTCGGGCGACTATATCGGCCTGCATGTCTACCTCGCGCCAAGCGACGAAATCTCGGAGGGCGTCCGCAGCCTGCGAAGCGCGCTGGGAAGCAGGGCACATGTCGCCACGACCGCGGGTTACGGGCCTCGTTTTCTCCATTCCACGGGGCAGCTTCACAAGGGCGGCGCGAACAACGGCCTGTTCCTGCAGATCGTGGATGATGCGTCGGTAAACGACGTCGCCGTGCCTGAAACCGACTACACATTCGGGCAGCTGATTACAGCACAGTCAGCGGGCGATGCGGGCGCGCTGCTACAGCGTGAGCGGCGAGTGCTGCGCGTGAATATTGGCGCGGACGCGCGGGGCGGGCTGGAGCGGCTGGCCTCGTTGTTCGAGGCCAAATAGCCTCGGTCATTCCCATGCTTTAGATTCTTCGCTGCGCTCAGAATGACATGGGTAGGAGTGCCCCCACGTAACGGCGCACCGTGCCATAATGGATAGCGCACAACGGACAGTCCGGTTGTGATGTTCGGGCCGAGGTGGCGGAACGGCAGACGCGCTGCGTTCAGGGCGCAGTGCCCCTAGCGGGCGTGAGAGTTCAAATCTCTCCCTCGGCACCACACGACAGGCCGGACAGATAGTGGCCGAAACGGCCATGTGTGTGACACGCGCTTGTAGCTCAGTCTGGATAGAGCGCAGCCCTGCGGAGGCTGAGGCCGTGGGTTCGAGTCCCGCCAAGCGCGCCACTTTCTTTCTCGTCAGCGCCAATGGAGTACCCTGAAACGTGAGGGCGGCTAGCTCAGCTGGTTAGAGCGTCTGCTTTACACGCAGAAGGCCGGGGGTTCGAGCCCCTCGCCGCCCACCACACATGGACAGAATCGAGAAGCTTCGTGTAGAAGTTCAGATTGGGGTCTGATTTAACCGTGCTCGAGTTGACGCATGGCGCTCCCTGTGTCGAGCTGACCCAAACCCGAAAAAGCAGCCGGAAGACGTGACCCAATTCCTGGTTTCAGCTCTGCGATTGAACCGCGACGCGCTGCGGGATCTGTCGCCCATCGTCCTCGTCATCGCATTCTTCCAGATTGTGGTACTCCGCCAGCCTTTCCCTGATTTAGTTAGCGTACTCATAGGGCTCTTCTGCGTAATACTTGGGCTGACGCTCTTCATCCAGGGGCTGGAAAGCGGCCTTTTTCCTCTGGGAGAGGCGCTCGCGCAGGGCTTCGCGCAGAAGGGCAATGTTGTCATCTTGCTCGCATTCGGCTTTTGCCTGGGTTTTGGCACGACGATAGCCGAACCGGCCCTGATTGCCGTCGCTGCCGAGGCTGCCGCCGTCGCTGCTGAAGTCGGCGCCATTGTGAATGATGACTCCGCGCGCTCAACCTACGCCCTGGAACTGCGCCTGGTCGTGGCCGTATCTGTTGGCGCCGCAATCGTGGTAGGCATACTGCGTATCCTCAAAGGCTGGCCGATCCACTGGCTCATCATTGGGGGATACGTGCTGGTGACTATCATGACCGCCTTCGCCCCGGCGGAAATCGTCGGAGTGGCATACGACTCGGGTGGCGTTACTACCAGCACCATCACGGTCCCGCTCGTAACGGCGCTCGGCGTCGGACTCGCCACGTCCATCCGGGGACGCAACCCCATGATTGATGGCTTCGGCTTAATAGCCTTCGCCAGCCTCACGCCGATGATTTGCGTGCTCGCGTACGGGATGGTGGCCCAATGATCGGATATTCCAACGCCCTGGTCGATGCCATACTCTCCACCATCCTGGACGTCGCGCCCATTGTGTTCATCCTCCTCCTGTTTCAACTCGTCTTTCTGCGTCGCAAGCCACCCAACCTGCGCCGGATCGCGGCGGGGTCCGCCCTCGTCCTGGTGGGGCTTGCGCTGTTCCTTATCGGCCTGGAAAACGCCCTCTTCCCGATCGGCAGGACCATGGCAAGCCAGCTCACCGCTCCCGAGACCATTGGAGCGGAAAGGCTGGCCGACGGCATCGACTGGTATGACTACCTGCCGCTCTACGCCTTCGCTGCTGCCATCGGCTTCGCGACGACCGTGGCCGAGCCCGCCCTCGTCGCCGTCGCGATTAAGGCCCAGGACGCATCGGGCGGAGCCGTTCACGCCTGGGGACTCAGGATTGCCGTGGCCGTCGGCGTTGCCGTGGGCGTCGCGCTTGGCTGCTTCCGCATCGTCACGGGTACCCCCCTGCCGTGGTACATCATCGGTTCGTACATCGTTGTCATCGTGCTCACATTCCGGTCCAGCCGGACCATAGTTCCCCTCGCATACGACAGTGGCGGCGTAACCACTTCGACTGTAACTGTGCCCGTCGTTGCAGCTATCGGGCTGGGTCTCGCCGCGAGCATTCCCGGACGAAGCCCACTGATCGACGGGTTCGGACTCATCGCTTTCGCCAGCGTCTTCCCAATCATTACCGTGCTGGGATACTCTATCGCCGCGTCCTGGTTGAGCCGCAGGCGGAAGTCCGGACTGCCCAAGGAGGCGGAGTCATGAGACTAAAGCTGATTGTTGCCCTGGTAAACGACGACAAGGTCGATGCCGTGGTAGAGGCGGCGCGGGCAGAAGGCGCCACCGGCGACACCATCATCACCAGCGTGCGAGGCGCCGGCCTGAAACCGGAAAAGACCTTTCTCGGGCTCGACCTTGCGCCCAAGCGCAGTGTCGCCCTCTTCCTGGTGGTCGAGACGCGCGCCCGCAGCATCCTTGAGCGCATCCGCGACGCGGGGCATTTCGACACCGAGCATGGCTCCGGCATCGCCTTCCAGGTTCCGATAGAAGACGCCGTGGGGCTCAATTCACAGTTGCCTGCAATCCTGGAGGAGTTGGAGTCCGAAATATGACAGACAATGGCCCCGTAAGGGTGAGAGACCTCATGGTCGAAGAGCTGCACACGATCGACGGGCTCGCTACTGTCGCCGACGCGATGGCGCTGATGAAGGAGCATGGGGTCAGCTCGCTAGTGGTCAACCGGCGCAACGAGGATGATGAGCTGGGCCTCGTCGTGGTCGCTGACATCGCGCGTGGCGTAATCACCGACAATCGCGTCCCGGAGCGCATCAACGTCTACGAGATCATGTCCAAACCGCTCCTGACCCTGCCGGAGGACATGCTCGCCAGGTACGCTGCCCGCCTGCTCACACGCTTCGAGCTCTCACGCGCCGTGGTCATCGACCATGACCGCAACGCGGTGGGCATCGTGACGCTGCGCGATCTCATCATGGGCTACACGGCGAACTGACACACCGCTCGCAGCCACCTCTGACTGGCATTGGTGCGGGTCTAAACCAGCTACACTGTCCCGTATGGCGCTTTCAGGATCTGCATTACTCTCCGCGGCCCGGTGGAATCTGCGCCAGCGTCCCAGCGCCGAGACGCTGACCTGGACCCTTACCGCGGTGCTGCTAGTCGTTGGCTCTCTATTTCCCGAGGCCAGCGCCGACATGGTGAGCACGGTCGGCCGGGGCCTTCTCTCATTGGCGCCTGTTGTCGTCATAGCCGCGCTCATTGCGGGAGCCCTGACAGCGGGACGCTGGTCTGATCGAGCCCTCGCGTGGCTGACCGGGAGTCAGCCGCGTGCGGTGGTCATCGCCAGCCTCGTGGGAGCCATCACGCCGGTGTGTGGTCTGGGCATGCTGCCACTGATAGCCACGCTTCTTCGCAGGGGTGTTCCTCTTGCGCCGATCATGGCTTTCTGGATCGCCTCACCTGTGACCGATCCGAGCATGTTTCTGATAACCGCCGGCATCATCGGCGTCCCCTTCGCCATTGCCAAGACCGTGTCAGCCTTCGGCATTGGCCTGTTGGCGGGCGGCGTGACCGGCTTCCTGCCGAGTTATCGCAACGCCGGTCCCGAGCTGATGCGTCCCGAGACGCTGGCGCAGTACGCGTGCGAGGAAGAGGAGCAACCGCGTTTCTGGCCGGCCGTCTGGGATAGTACGCACCCGATGATAAAGTGGCTGGCCCTCGCCCTGGTCCTGGAGGTGTTCCTGCAGCGGTTGGTGCCCGAGGCGTGGGTAACATCCCTGTTCGGCACGGACGCAGGCTCGTCAGTCATCCTGGCTGCCGTGGTCGGCGCTCCCATGTATCTGGACGGCTACGCGGCGCTTCCACTCGTCAGCGGATTGATGGACAAGGGAATGAGCTTCGGCGCGGCCCTCGCGCTCATGATCTCCGGAGCAGCGATCAGTCTGTATTCTGCCGTCGCGGTTGCCGCTCTTGTGCGTGCCCGCGTTTTCGTCCTGTACATTCTGCTGGCGATGCTCGGCGCTTGTCTGGCAGGATACACGGCCAACTGGCTTATCTAGTCCAGTTTGATACGAGCTCGCCTCGACTACTTCTCCAGAAACATGGTCACGTAGTCAGCGCCGACGTTTGGCATGGTGAGGCCGATTCCCGACAGCGCATCGGTGAACCTGCTGATGTCGTAGACGCTGGTGTCCGACAGGTACGGCTCCACTGAGTCCAGCGAGCGGAGCAACATTTTCAGCTCAAGGTCATCATCCTGGTTGGCCGTTTCCTGCAATCTCGACTTCCATTCCGTCAGCGAAACACGTTCCGTGATATGTCCGTTGCGTTCCATGAGTCCAAAGACCTCGTCTGCGGGAACCGGGTCCTGGTGGACGACGTTGTAGACCCTGCCAAGGTGATTCGGATCATCGGCAATCCTGCTAATTGCAGAGACGAGAAAGTCCACCGGCGTCATCTCGAAGTACCAGTCCGGCGCATGGGGCGCGCTGCCCAGTCGAGCGCAGGCCTTAAGAATCAGCAGCAGGAAGTCGTTGGGGTTGCCAGTACCCGTGCCGCTATGGTGACCGATGTTGCCGGGCCGATACATGCTGACGGGCAGGCCTCGCGAGACGGCATGCCAGACCAGCCTCTCGGCAACCCACTTGGACTGGTTGTAACCGCCCTCCATCCGATCCACCCAGGAGTCGATCTCATTGTTCTCCAGGTACGGGGTTGAATCTCCACCGGGAAAGACGCCGTTGGATGAGATGTACTGCAACGTCTTTGGCTTGCCGGTGGTGGCGAATCTGAGTATTTCCGTTGTGCCGCCGACGGTGTGGGGCTTGGACGCCGAATACGGGTAGACGTAGTTGACGGAGGCGGCGCAATGGAAGATAAGGTCGATCTTCTCCGCCAGCTCGTTATATTTGTCGCCGCCGAGCCCCATAAGCGGCTGAGTGAGGTCTCCCGAGACGGTGATGATCCGATCAGCCGCGGACTGACTGGGCAGTCCATAGAATTTCTGTGTGTCCAGCACCCGGTTGGACGACCCGCCCTCTCCGGCGTCACCGCCACGTGCAAGGCAGTAGAACGTCGTGTTCGGCCCAGTGGACTGCACGAGCTGATCGAGCAGGAATGCGCCAAGGAATCCGGTTGTTCCGGTGATGAGGATTGAGGATGCCTCGCTGAGTTGCGTTGCCCGGACCTCGCCACGCGGTGCGATCTCTGGGTCGAGCTGTGCGTCCTGAGCCAGTGTGGCACCGGTCGCTGCTCCCCCTGCCCCGCCATTCTCAAGGTATGCCGCCAGTTCGCCGATGGTAGGGTATTCGTACACTTCGACGCCGCTCAGCTCAGTCCCGAATGTTTCCTCGATGGCGATGGTAAGCGACATGCCCGCCAAAGAGTGGCCGCCGAGATCAAAGAAGTTCCAATCGTCCTCCAGATCGTCGAGATTGAGTTCCAAGGTGTCGGCCCACAGTTCCCGCAAGGCCGTGCGCCGCTCATCTGCCGTGGAGTTCTCCGTCAGTCGTGTTCGTCGCTTGGCAGGCGATGCTCCATTGCGGAGTGACGGTAGGGCCTTCCGCTGGAGTTTGCCGGTCTGCTGATTGATCGGGAGGGCGTCCAGTTCAATGAAATGAGACGGGACGGAGTAGAGAGGGAGATACCGTTCCAGGAGATTTCGCAGGTCCCTGCTCGCCCCGCTCCGGGCGTCGAGTTTCCATGCGGCATTTGGGCCGCGAACAACATAGGCAATCAGCCGTTTGCTGGTCTCATCCAGGTCTTCAACGATGACGGCCGCGTCCGCGGCGTCGCAGTGTTGACGCAGCATCTCTTCAATCGCGCCGAGATAAACGGTGTATCCACGAATTTTGACCATGGAATCGTTCCGCCCCACGATCGTCGTCATGCCGTCAGGCGCAACTTCCGCAAGGTCGCCGGTGGCGTAATAGCGCTCGCCATTCAGCGTGACGAACCTATCGGCGTCGAGGTCAGGCCGCTTGAGGTAACCCCGCGCCACGCCCTGCCCGCCGATAAGCAGCTCCCCTGCTCCGGTCGTCCGAACAGCGGAGCCGTCCTCCGGGCGCACGCGGAGCTCAACGCCCTCCATCGCATAACCAACCGGGCAGGTGTCCATGCCATCCAGCGGCAGATCGGTCAGGTCGATGGTGCAGACATCATGCGTTTCACTGATGCTGTAGGTGTTGAACAGGCGGGCGTTTGGCGGGAGGACTTCGCGGGCTTGCCTGAGCAGGCTGGCGGGCACCACCTCTCCGTTCAGCCAGACGACGCGCAAAGACGACACCTGTCCGCGGAGCTGCTCACGATCTGCGGAGTTCAGGACGCTCTGCAGCAGTGACGGCGTGAACAGTATCTCGGAAAGTTGGTGTTCCGAGATGAACCGGGCGAGCGCACGCGGCACGAATATGACTTCGTCGGGGATCACATAGACTGTCCCGCCCTTGAGCAAGGGGCGCAGGAACTCCCACGGGAAAAAGATATTACAGCCGACCCTATCGCCGACATCGTAGGAACTGTACGTGTACCGGGCGTCGTAGGAGGACATCATCGCTCCCAGACTCAGCATCACGCCTTTCGGATCACCGGTGGTGCCGGAAGTATAGGGTATGAATGCGAGATCGTTGGTGTCAACGCGCGTCGAATTGTCTTTCGCCTCGAACTCTCGCCATGATTGGTCGCTATCGATGGGGAGTATCCGAGTGCCGGTGAAATCAGTGGGTTTGGGCAGGAATCGCTCTTTGGTGAGCACGACTTTTGGCTGTGCCTCGTTCACGATGCCGCGGAGGAGGGGTCCGGGAGAGTCAACGGCCATAGGCATAAACGCCCCACCGGCCTTGAGTGTTGCAAGGGCGCCGACGATGTATTCGTGGCACGTATCCATGAATATGCCTACGGGGTCATCAGTCCCTACACCGCAGCTTTGGAGCCATGCGGCCAGCGCGTCCGTCATCCGGTTCAATTCCGCATACGTTATCTGTCCATCGCCAAATACGATAGCGGCGGCATCCGGGGTATTTTCAGCTTGCTTTTCGAATAATTGATGGAAGCTATATTCCACTAAAACCATCCTGACTTCCCCCACACCCCCGACCTGATCACTACGGAACAGGTAACCGATAAATCAGCTAAATGTTGATGGTCGATTTTACAGGAACGTTAAACCAATGTAAAATCCAGTGGTGGCTTCACGCCATTGATCTCGTCGGATGCCTTACCTGAGATGAAGGGATGGTCGTATATGCAGTTTGAGTCGTTGGAGTTTTATCGGCAGCATGGCAAGAGATATTCCCAGATGTCTCATGAATTCTCACATTCGCAATACGACGAAATTTCCCATCCGCGGCTCACAGGCGATATGGCTCTGCTGAATCGGGCAACTGATTTGGCGTCCGGCAAACGCAGCCTGGATGCCGGATGCGGCGCCGGGGCCCGAGACGTGGCCCTGCTCCACTCCCGAGGTTTTGAGGCGTACGGTGTGGACGCCGTTAAGGAAAACATCGATCTGGGGAGGGCGCTGCACCCGGAAATCGCAGACAGAATCAGTGTTGCCGACTTGAGGAAGCCGCTGGAGTTTGAGACAGGGTTCTTCGACCTGATTCTCTGTAATGCCGTTATCCAGCATCTGTCACCGGAGGACGTTGAGACCACGACGATCCCGGAGTTTGCCCGGGTGCTGGCTCCCGGAGGCGTCCTACAGCTGATGTTCAAGGTTGGGTCCGGCATCGCGGAGGTGAGTGACCCGGCATTCGGGAGCGACGGTGTGGACAGGCTATTCCAGCTCTATGAAGAGAAGCACCTGCTGAGCATCCTTGACGAGTCCGGCTGTTCGCTCATTGAGGAGGAAGGCAGCGACAAGCTTGGCGGTCTGTTGTACTTCACCGACCACAAGCCGATGCGCTATTGCGTCTTCTGGGTTAGAAAGAACTAGAGCCGAACCGTTTAGAGTTGCAGGGGCTGCGCCTCGACGGATGCGGCGGTCTTCTGGACATCGCTGACCGGCACTTCCGCAATTCCGGTCATACTGCACTTGAGCCCGGCATAGGCGGCGGCGAATCGTCCGATTTCCTCCAACGACCAACCTGCCCACAGCCCATACATGATGCCGGCTGAGCAGGCTGCACCCGCTCCATTGCCGTCCACCACGTCCACTTGAGGAGGTCTAACGAGGTATGCCTCCTCACCCTGCGCAACAACGCACCCATCGGCCCCCATGGTCACCACGGCCATCCCCACACCACGGTCGATCAGGCTACGAGCAATATCGGACGGATCACCGGAGGCTTCGGGAATATCCAGCGAAACCTGGCAGATGCTTGCTTCTCCAATCAGGTCCGTGATCCACGATTCACCGTCATATTGGGATTCCAGGTTGAGATAAACGGGAACGTCCTGAGAAACGGCGTCGCGCACGGCATGAACGACGCTTGGGCCGTCATACCAATCGACGTAGAGCAGTCCCGCGTTCTTGAGCTGGGAAGAATCCGGCGGCCTCAGCTCTGCCATGGAGGCGGAATCTCTTCGCTGAAAATAGGTTCGGCCCCCGTCGGGGTCAATGATCGACACTTCGAACGGAGTCGGCCACCCGTCTTTGATGTCTTGCTGGACATTCACACCCCATGCGTCGAGATGTTCCCTCACCCTCTCTCCACGACTGTCGTTTCCAGTAGGAGAGGTGATGAGCCGCGTCGGAACGTTCCAGCTAGTCAGGATGCTTGCAGCAATGGCGGCATCATCGCCCAGGGATTCCATTGAGTCCAGGATTGGCGCGCCGCCATTGTGCTCGGGCAGCTCGTCAACCTTGAGTAGAAGGCAGTGAGTCAGTAGACCGAAGCAGACCACGTCTCCTTTGCCAACATCCGCCGGAAGTCGATTGCCGTTCAAGTGCGTGCCGTTTTTCATCATAGCTATTGTTGATTCCCCCAATTGCTCCCGCTCTGTGTCGAACGCCGACGAAGTGAGTCTTGACTATAAGGGAGCAAGCTTTCGCCGATGTTAACGGACTTAACCCAGAATGTCCATTCAGGCGGATGTCGCTCATTCTGGAAGCCTCGGCGTTCTGTTAGCATGGCCGCAATCGTACTTGACGAGTGGTTGCCACCGCGGAGACACATACATGCGAGACTTCATGCGCTTGACGGAGAAACAGCTCGGCGGATGGTCTCTGCTCGTTGGAACGGTAGCGATAGCAGTGGGTTATGCGCTCTCGCCGGGCCGTGGCGCAGTGGACACTGTCCCCAGCACCAGCCTCACCGACCTTACGCTGGCAATGGCACGCAATGAGGCGCTGGCCTACACCGTTCCTGTTGTCATCATTTTCGGGGCACTGTTGATGCTGAACGGTCTCCTGACCTTGCGGCGCTATGCGGGACCCGTGCCGCGGCTCGGTCTTATGGCAATGGCCATCGCCCTGGTTCTGCAGATGGTGATGCGGGGGTTCGACTACATGATCGTCGGCATGGGGGTGGCGGCTCTTGAGAGCGATGCGGTGGAGTCGGAGGAGTGGCTCCAGTCGGCGCTGGCGATGCAGCGGATGGTGTTCGGTTTGCATTTCACCTCGAGCGTTGCCGGCTTCGCGGGGGTAGCGATCATGGCGGTGGGCCTCGCGTTCAGGCCTGAGCCCGTGCGTCTGCCTCCCGTGCTGAACGGCATCGTCGCGGCGCTGGCGGTGGCGTCAATGGTGGTTTTCATCGCGGCGTGGCATTCCAACGCACTGGAGCTGGCATTGGCGCCCGTGTTTGCCGCAATGTCCGTCGCCGGACTCATCTATATGGGCCTGCTGGGATGGGGCCTGGTCTCATCGAAAGACAGCTAACTGCCCTGACGAGACTCCAGGGAACTCAATCGAAAACGCAGAGGATGCCGACGGAGTAAACACAAAGCGAAGGGGCCGCTCCCAGTGGGAGCGGCCCCTTTACGGTCGTTCTTTCAGTCGTCGCGCCAGTTTAGCCTGCTACCCTGGCACACACTGCGTAGACGGTGAGTGTCCAGTTACCAGAGACATCATTTATCTCTGTGGCGCTTGCTTCCCATCCTGTGGGAACTCCACCAAGCTGTCCCACCGGGATGGATTCTGTTATGGCTACCCCATCAGAGGAGCTTACGGACGCACCACCGGAGATCGCGGAGAAGCCTGCGCCAACCGACGAGCAAAGCACTCTTTGAGTCTTATCGGCATCGCTATTCGACTCGCTTTGCGATGTCGCAATTCGAAGGTCGGATATTCCCGGCTCACCCTGTTCGCCCTGAGGACCATGCGGACCTGGCGCACCTGTGGCTCCGGTCGCTCCGCGTTGGCCTGCCTCACCTTGTGGCCCACGTTGTCCTTCCGGCCCTTGAGGTCCTACAGGTCCTTCCGGCCCCTGAGGCCCTTCTGGACCCGTTGCCCCTTGCTCACCCTGCAGACCCCGTGGTCCCTCAGGTCCGGTTGGACCTTCTGGTCCTTGCGGGCCTTGCTCTCCTTGAGGTCCGGTTGCTCCGGGCAATCCTTGTGGACCCCTGTCACCCTGGATGCCTTGTGGACCTTGCGGGCCTGCCTCACCCTGCGCGCCCCGAGGCCCCACAGGTCCCTGAGATCCGGCCGGTCCCGGGTCTCCCTGTGGACCTTCAGGCCCGCCTTCAGGTCCCGGAGGTCCTTGAAGCCCCTGAGGGCCTTGAGGGCCCTGAGGGCCTGTCTCGCCTCGAAGTCCTTGAGGGCCCTGGGGGCCTGTCTGCCCTTGAGGTCCTGTCTCGCCTTGAGGTCCGGTCTCACCCTGAGGGCCTTGAGGCCCTGTCGCGCCAGTCGCACCCCGCGGTCCTTGAGGACCACCTGGATCACCCTGAGGCCCTTGCGGTCCTGTCGCTCCTGCTGCTCCTGCCGCTCCTGCCGGCCCTGCCGGCCCTTGGGGCCCTACCGGCCCTGCCTCGCCCTGGGGTCCTGCCGACCCTGCCGGTCCTTGAGCCCCTGCCGGTCCTGCCGGCCCTTGGGCCCCTGTAGCACCTTCACACGCAGCGGCAAGCATCATGACTATCGCAAAGGCCGAGATAGCCGCGATCACCGCCCAGCTTCGCACGGGCGCAATCGATTTCACATACTTAGACAAGGCTGGCATCATACCCATTCCTTTCACCTCACCCCAACGCTCTGTTTCAATCCTCAATCGAAATACCATGAATGTCAAGGACTCCGCTCGACTATCTATGGCCTCGCCATAAGGTAGGCGAAATTACGCAGCGCACAGACTCACGGCCTTCTCGATTAGCTCGGATCTTTGACCGCGTGACCTGCTTGCCGGAGGCGCTCCCAATCAGAATAGCAGTAATCCTACTTCCTTTACACCCCCGCCGGCCCAAAAATCCGGGTTCCGCTTCATCCAAATCGAACCAGCAAGGGAAGCCAGGCGAAGCTGCTTCCGCGGAACCCGTTCCTCCAGGTACGCCGTGACCGGAAGAGGCTTTACACAGCAGCGCCCTGCGCGGTCAGTAGATTCCGGGCATGATGCGCCACTTGACGCGGGATTTGTATTCGGCCCATTTCTCGGCGCCGTACTTCTCTTCGCAGTGCGTTTCATCGCTACGCTGACGCCACGTGAAGAATGAGACGACGAAGACGAAGTACGCCCACGCCCAGGGGTTCAGGAAGTGGCCGAATGAGAGGCCGACGGCAAAGGACAGAAAGCCCTCGCCCATGTAGTTGAAGTGGCGAGCGACACCCCAGAGGCCCGTGTAGAGGATCTTGCGATCTCCGGCCTCGATATACTTCGGCTCGATGATGCCTAGGAACTTGCGATCCGGCCACCTCTTAAAGGTGTATTTCTGGAGGTTCGCGCCGCGTCCAATGCTCCAGCCCAGCAGGAAGAGCGCAGTGGAGCCGATGAGCCAGACGTAGGTCCAGAAGTCGGAGAGGCCGGGGTGCGGGTGCGCGGCCATGCCCCACAGCGGCAGGATGAAGACCCAGCCGTAGATGACGATGCCGCCCCAGAACATCTTGAATCCCATGCGCTCGTAGATCAGGTCGTAGGTATAGAGCTGAACGCGCTCCCAGATGAAGTAGTCGAACACGTAGAACGTGAAGAACGCTGCATAAAGGAAGACGCCGGGGTTGAAGTCGCTTCCGAATTGGTCGTAGTGCCACGCCGCGCCGGACATGGCGTTGAGCGACAGCATGGTGCCGCCGACGACGTAGAAATACATCTTGATGTCGACGCGTTCTCCAAACAGGGTAATCTCCTGCGCCCGCCCCTCCCAAAGGGCGAGCAGCGGGTTCTTGATGTCTCCCTGCGGCTGGCTGTAGACCGCCGCGATGGACATGATCAACGTGAAGACGGTACCTCCCGCGATGGCGTACAGGGATGACCGATAGAACCAGTCACGCGGCATGCCGGTGATCTCAGTGGCCCAGATGGCGACTGCAAGGAGGAAGACAAGGATGCCGTTCAGTCGGTAGTTGCGGGGTTGGCCGGTCTCCGGGTTGATGACGTATCCGGGGACTTTTCTGCCGGGCAGGATGAACTGGGCTAGCAAGAATGCGGCGAAGATGGCGAGGGGCGTGAAGAACCCCGCGATCGCCTCGGCGCCCGTAAGCTCGAAGAGGTGCTCGATACCAAGCCATTCAATCATGACGGAATACCCCTCTCTCCGATGACGAGGTCATTATTGATGCGGGCTTGACGTAAATTCAAGAACGCGGTTTTGAAAATCGTTAACACCGCTGTATCCTTTATTTATAGAGCAATCTCACTTGCCCGCAGATTGGAGCACGCTATGGAAGCACAAACATCTGTGTCCGGCGCCCTGCAGGGCGGCCTTGTCGGTGAGGGTCAATACCAGGTTTATTCGTACAAAATTGACATCCAGTCAAGCCAAGCGCCTGAATTCATTGATGTCACAGACTGGGTACAGGATATTGTGGAGGAAACCGGCGTCCAGTACGGTTCGGTGCTCGTCTATACCAAGCACACCACAACCGCTGTTGTCATCAATGAGTTGGAGCCGCTGCTTCTCGAAGACGTTGGCCACATCCTTGAGCATTTCGCCCCTCGTGAGGGTGGATATCAGCACAACGATTTCGAGATTCGCACCGTCAACATGAACGATGACGAACCTCCCAACGGCCATGCCCATTGCCAGCAGATCATCATGGGAAGTAGCGAGACGATTCCCGTCATGGCCGGTCGACTCCAATTCGGCATGTACCAGCGGATCTTCCTAATTGAGCTGGATCGCCCACGCCCGCGCCAGCTAATCGTTCAAGTCATGGGAGTCCAGGGAGAGAAATAATGCGGACGCGCGAGGCGCCTAGCGTTCCAGCCTCACTCGAGTCCGCCTACAGCGAGTGCATCGCCATTGCGCGGTCGCACTACGAGAATTTCTCCGTCGCGGCTCGCTTCATGCCCCGCGACATGCTCCCACACGTTGCCGCCATCTACACGTACTGCCGCGGCGTGGACGACCTCGGCGACGAGGCCGAAGGAGACCGCCTTGCCCTGTTGGACGACTGGGCGGCGCAGCTGGAGCAGTGCTACTCCGGCTCGCCGACTGAACCCCGATTTCTCGCCCTCCAACACACCATCTCGGCCTTTGAGATTGAGCGGCAGCCGTTCCTCGATCTTATTGAGGCCAACCGGATGGACCAGGTCAATGCGCGCTATGAAACCTTCGACGACGTGCTGCATTACTGCCGTCATTCCGCAAATCCCGTTGGCGACCTGTATCTCACACTGATCGGCAAGAACGACCCGGAGCGGCGCGCGCTATCAGACGCCACCTGCACCGCCCTCCAACTCGCCAATTTCTGGCAGGACGTCAAGCGCGATTACGACATGAATCGGATATACATTCCGCAGGAGGACATGCGCCGCTTCGGCTATACGGAGGAGGAGCTTGCGCGAGGCGAATATACCCCGGCCTTTCGCGATCTCATGGCGTTCCAGGTAGAGCGGACACGACGGCTGTTCGAGGAGGGCTTGCCGCTTGTCGATACGTTGGACGGCATCTTCAAACTGCACGTCAAGCTGTTCACGCTGGGCGGCCTCCGCGTCCTGGACGCCATCGAAGGGCAGAACTATGACGTGCTCTCCAAGCGTCCAACGGTGACCAAGGCGCGCAAGACGTGGCTGCTGGCAAAGACGTGGCTCGGGATGAAGCTCACGAGGCAGATCTGAGGGGCCGGAAAGCGATGGCGATGCCGGCCACACTCCTCGAGGCATACGAACACTGCCGCAGGATAACGCGTGAGGCGGCGGGGAATTTCTACTATGCGTTTGTCACTCTACCGCGCCGACGCCGCCGCGCCATGTACGCCGCTTACGCCTATTGCCGCCTGTGTGATGATCTCTCCGACGATGACCTGGCCATCGACGAAAAAACGAGACGGATACAGGGGATAGACGGGCTGTTGGAGGCGGCGCGTGCCGGGAACCCGGACGGCCCGGTTTTCGAGGCGCTGGCGCATGCTGCCGCAGAGTACGACATTCCCTACGAGGATCTTATTGAAGTGGCACGCGGGGTTGAGATGGACCTCACCATCTCACGCTATGAGACCTTCGATGACCTCAAGACGTATTGCTACCGCGTCGCGTCCGTTGTCGGTCTCATATGTATTCAGATCATGGGGTATCGCGATCAGCGCGCCCGCGAGTATGCCATCGACCTTGGGCTTGCCATGCAGCTCACGAACATCCTGCGGGACATCCGCGAGGACGCCGAGCGCGGCCGCATCTACATCCCACAGGAGGATTTACGGCGATTCGGCTACAGCGAGGAAGACCTGCTCGCTGGCACGGTAAACGAGCAGTTCCGCAGCCTCATGGAGTTCGAGGTGGCGCGCGCCAGGGAGTATTTCGAGCGCGGAAAGCGGCTGCTCAAGCTCCTGCCCGTCCGTACGCGAGCCTTCCCTGCCGTGCTCGGCGGACTCTACGGCCGCGTCCTCGATAGAATCGAAGCAAGGAACTATAACGTCTTTGAAGGTCGGGTTGGCCTGTCAACCCGCGAAAAAGTCGGGTTGGCGGTGCGACTGTGGATTCAGAGTTACATCCCGATGGAGCGCGTAGCCACTGCGTGGTGATTGGCGGAGGGCTTGCCGGCCTTTCCGCAGCATGCGCCCTCGCCGAAACCGGCATCGCCGTCACTCTGATTGAGCGCCGGAACTACCTCGGCGGTCGCGCCTTTTCCTTTATTGATCCGCACACGGGCATGGAACTGGACAACGGCCAACACGTCTTCCTCCGCTGCTGCACTGAATACATCGACTTTCTCAAGAAGATTGGGGCGTTCGAACAGACAACGCTTCAGGAACGGCTGCGCGTGACTGTTGCGGACAGGTCGGGCAAGCGGGGCGTCCTCTCATCAACGCGGTTTCTCCCCGCGCCGCTCGACGTGCTCCCTTCTCTCCTGCTCTACCGGCATCTCGGGCTCATGGACAGGCTCCGGGTCGTCCGCGGCATGTTGAGCATTCGTCGCACGAACAGGGAACGCGAACGCGAGCGGTTGGAGTCGATGTCCTTCCGTGACTGGCTCCTGCAGCAGGGGCAGAACGACCGGACGATCGCAGCTCTCTGGGAACTCATCACGCTGCCGATACTCAATGACACAATCGACGCCGCCAGTGCCTACATGGGAATCATGGCCTTCCAGGACTCCCTGCTTGCGGGCAAGGGGATGGCTGATCTCGGCTATTCGCGTGTCGGGCTGTCAACGCTGGTCAGCGAGGGAGCGCGCCAATACATCGAAGCGCGCGGCGGCAGACTCATCATGGGCCGCCGCGTGAGTGACCTTCACGTAACGGAAGGCCGTGTCACGGGAGTGAGGGTTGGTGAAGAGGTCATAGACGCGGACGCGGTGATTAGCGCCCTGCCCTGGGACGGGCTTGAGAGGCTGCTAGCCGACGAGGATACGAACACCCCTCTATCGGCCGTCAGTCCACCACAGTTGGAATGGGCGCCCATCGTGGGACTTCATATCGGCTATGACCGCCCAGTCATGGATGAGCCGTTCCTGACTGTTGTAGACAGCCCGATTCAGTGGGTCTTCAATCGCTCGCTAATGCAGGAGCCTGTTGAAGCGAACTCACGCTTGCTGGTGTCGATTAGCGCCGCGTGGCGCGAGGCAGGCATGACAGAGGATGAGCTGCGCGACATGGCTGAGGCCGAGTTGCGGCCCGTGCTGCCGGAGACACGCGACGCGTCAATGACCTACTTCCGCGTCGTCAAGCAAACGCAGGCAACCTTTCGATGCCTGCTCGGAATCCAGGAGCAGAGGCCCGGTCAATCCACTAACGTGCCCGGCCTTTTCTTAGCGGGAGATTGGACGCAAACGGGATGGCCTGCGACGATGGAATCCGCTGTCCGCAGTGGAAATCTCGCCGCCGCTGCCGTGTCCTCGTCGCTTACCTAACGGCCCCTTACCAGGGGCTGGAGTTCTCGGAATAGACGTGGTCCGGCATGTTGTAGTGGATATCCGTTTCCGCCACCGTTGCGGCATCCAGCAGGCCCGTAAACTGCGCGAAATTGTTCTGATTGGTAAGGCGTGGAATCCACCGCGACAGGAAATTGTGGTATTTGGCCTGGAATCTGAAGAACGGGAGCACCCCAAAAACCGGAGTCTTCGGGTAGCGAAGCCTATTGGCCATATCCGGCCCGATCACGGCGCGGGAAATCCGAAAGACATAGCTGGCCAGCTTCTGTCGTTCCTTCGGGTCCTCGATGCCCACTACGAGCGGCGCGGAATTAATCAGCGCGTGAGCCATGACAACACCTTCCTGGCTGGGATGAGGCTCACACATGTTGCCGACCCTGTAGAGTTCCAGCGCCTCCTCTTCGTTCTTGAAAAGGATCGACTCCGGAATACCCATGATGTAGCCCGTGTAGCGCCACACGGCCATGAAGCTCTGCTTCTCCTCCTCGGTGAATTTTGCTCCCAGCCGTTTCATGTGGTACAGAAGACGAGCGGAGAATCCAGCAATCGCGAGACCGAGGTGCGCTGAACTCAGCGGCACTCCCCACGCTTCCGTATCCCATTCTTCCGATTCCTCCAGCAGCTTGCGCACCTGCGCATGAACCAGACGCAGGCGCATGCTCAGCTTGAGACCGTCGCCGGTGCGCTCCAGCCCTCCCGGCAGAAACGACTCCAGCATGTGCCGGTTGTTCTGCATGAGGCGTCGCACGCCCTGGTCACGAACGCGGCCGGTTATGAAGAACGATTTGCTGATGTTTGTGGTGAAGCCTTCGACGAGGGTTCCGCCGACAAACGCGGCGAGGATGATGCGCGCGTTGCGCAGAAACATGCGCGATCCCGGCATGAAGTCGTCATAGTTCACCCAATCCGGCGGGTTATCCAGTCCGCCAACAAGACGTTTAACGCTCTCGGGAGCGTTCTTTAGGATACTGCCGTCCGGATCATCCATCGCCGCCCGAATAAGCATGGCGGATTGGGCGCGATCCATATCACCGAGTTCCGCGATGACGGCGTCCGCCTCGGGGTCGGCGATCAGATGGTGGGCAATGTAGTTGTCTGCGACGGCCTTATTGTCTTTACTGGCACGCCCGTATCCCTCGATGTAATCGGTGGGAATAGTCAGACCGTACGAGCCGTCATACTTGCCTTTCGGGGGAGATGATTCGGTCATGCTAACTATCGAAATCCAGTGTATCTACGAGCCATGTCCGTTCATTATAGTCGGTTGTTCCACAGGTTTTTTGATTCGGTCTCAAAAATACCGCTCTTACCCCAAGCTCGTGTCGCCCAGTTTTCTGCTGGAGTACCCTAGAAACCAAATCCGTTGTTGATTGAGATTGAGGAAGGAGAAAACGATGGCACAGATACTCACCCGCGTCTTTGGAGCCTATCTCCTGCTGACGGCGATTGCCGTTGCCCTGCTGCTCATGATCACGCCACTCATCCATGACGGTTCGCCCGAGTACCCGAACTGGACGATCATGAATTACTTCATGGCCCTGGGCGTGATCCTGATGGTCGTCTTGACGTTTCTCTACCGATGGCGGCTCGATCCGGAGCAGACGGACAACTACACCTGCGCCATCGCCAACGGGCTCTTCTACGGTTCCGTCGTCCTGATGATGCTGTTCTACTGGCAGTATTTTTGGCTCCTGGACACGAGCAGCGAGACAGGCGACGCCGCAATATCGCACATCATCTACTTCCCGCTGATGGATGCCATATACGTCGTGCTTGGCCTGATCATTGGTGAGCGGCTGCTGCGCACCGGCGGACAGCAATAGCTCGTCGCTATACCCGTCCTGTCACAGCGGTTCTCAGAAGCTGCATGAGCGGCGGACGGTGTCCGTACACGAGCAGGTAGCTGCGGAAGAGGCGCTGCGCCAACTTCACGGCAACGACGACCGAAATCGTCAATGTAATGAGACTCGCGGCGATCTCCAGCGGCCCCATGGCATCAAGCGCCAAACGCGCCAACGACATGGTCGGCGCGGTGAACGGGATGTACGTCATGATCTGCGGCAGTAAACCTGCGGCGTCCTCGATAATCGAGAACGAGAACCAGAACGGGGCGACCGCAGGCAGGATGACGATGACCGTTAGCTGCTGCGACTCTCGCTGTGATGTCGTGACCGCGCCGAGCGCCGCCATCAGCGCCGCGAAGAATGCGTAGCCAAGCAGGAAGTAGGCGAACGCGACAAGGATAAACGGAAGCGAGGGCAAGTCGTTCCTGATGCCCTCCATGAATATCCTCGACACCAGATAGAGACCGTAGACCGAGCCCATCCATACGCCCATCTGCACCATGCCCGCTGCGCCCAGTCCCAGCAGTTTGCCCAACATCAGCTGATCGGGGCTGACCGTGGAGAGCAGTATCTCCATGACGCGGTTCTCCTTCTCCTCATTCAGGCCTTGCAGGAGGTAGCCGGTGATGGCCAGAACAGAGAAGATGACGGCAAACGCCATCGCCATGAAGAAAATCAGCCTTGCAGGCTCGAAAGTGTTCTCCCCGAGTTGACCGCCCTCGGCGACTTCAAACGTGGTGATGTCAATCGGGAACAAGATACGCGCAGCACGTTCGTCGTCCACTGCTCCTGCCACAAGGTTGGCCCTCAGAAACTCTCTCAGTGGGCCGACTCCTTCACCCCCGATTGTCAGACCTTGCGCGCCCCTGACAAGCTGGGTGATTCGGCCGGTGGAAAGGTAGTCGCGCTGAATGACGTACGCGGCGTCGAACTCCCCGGACGCGACTGCCGCCACCGCCTGATCCTCACTCTGAACGGGCACGTACTCGGTGATTCCTATCGTTCCAGGTTCGACGATCACATCGGCGAGGTCCACGTACCCAACCCTTTGCGGTTCCGGCGCTTCCTCCCCTCTGGACGTAAGGAGGACATACGCCCCGATGCCGCCGACGAGCAGAAGCATGCCGATGGGCACCAGCGCGGTCATGACAAGAAAACCCGTCCGCGAGACCATCGTTGTGAACTCGTGGCGGGCGACGACCAGGGCCTTGTTCATGCCGTGCCTCTCCGCCCCTGGACTTCACGGATGAATATCTCCTCCAGCGTCGGCAGCGCGACTTCAAATCGCTCTATGCGCATCCCGGCGTCGAGCAGCTGTTTGAGTACCTGTTCCGCCGTGGCTCCGTCGGTGAGATGCATTGAGATGCTGTCCGCAGACCGTTCAATCTCCCCTACTCCACTGATTGATTCAGGCGGCGCGTCAGGCGATTCAACGCGGATGGTGTCGCCGCGATAACGACGCCGGAGTTCGGACGGCGCGCCGTCCAGCGCCACCTCCCCGCCATCGATCATCAGTACGCGATCGGAAAGCTCCTCCACGTCCGTCATCTGGTGAGTGCAGAAGATGATCGCCGCGCCGCGCTCCTTTTCTTCCAGCACAAGCTCCTTCATGCGGCGCGCGTTGACGGGATCGAGCCCGGAGAACGGCTCATCGAGGACAAGGATGTCCGGCCTGTGCAGCAGGGTTGCTCCGAACTGAACTAGCTGGGTCATCCCACGGCTCAGCTCACGCACCTTCTTATGGGCGTGCTCCGACATGCCGACGGCGTCCAGCATCTCTGTTGTTCGAATGGCGGCCTGGCGGCGGCTCAGCCCTTTCAACTGCCCCAGGTATGAAAGAACGATGGTGAGCCGCAGCCCCTCATACAGGCCGCGCTCCTCCGGAAGGTAGCCGATGCGTTCCTGCGTTTCCTCGGTGAGCGGCCCTCCGAACGCTCGCGCCTCGCCCTCATCGGGCGCGAGTATGCCGAGCATCATGCGAATCGTGGTCGTCTTGCCCGCGCCGTTGGGTCCGACAAGACCAACAACCTCGCCGCTATTGACGCGCAGTGAGACATCATTCACGACGTCCCTGCCGCCAAATTGCTTTCGCAGGCGGCGCGCCTCCAACGCCGGCGCGCCGGCAACTTCAGAATCGAACCGGGAATTCCCAACACCAGCCATTAAGGCCAGTATATGCGGCGACGTGGTCAGGAAAAGCGCCCTCTCTCTGAGAGAGAGGGTTGAGGTGAGGGGACGGTTCTACGTGGCTGCTGAAACCAGTGGCAGATTCAACTGCCTTGGCATCATCGCCCACCGCGGGTCATCCAGCGTGAGCGTCGTGCAGCCGAGGGCAACCAGCTCTTGCGCGTGCGCCGGTGTCCTGATCCCGTACGCTCGAACGTCGATCCCCAGCGACCCGGCCTGCGCCACCAGTTCCGCGCTCACTTCGGACGCTTGCACCGCCAGTTCCGACACTCCGACGACGGACGCCTCAACCACTGCGGCAGGTGTCAGCGTTCCGTGACGCGCTCCGATAGTCCAGCTGAGTTGCAGTCCCTCTGCAAGCGCCTGCGCGCGGAGCAAGAGACTGAGGTCTGACCCTGTCACATAGGAGCGCTGCGCCCGGCCTGACTCGGCAACGACACGCCCCACGGCCTCGGCCAGCCTCTTGCTCTTCTCCTTGAGATCGATGATCACGTCAAAGTCGGCGGCGAAAGCATCGAGCATGATGGAGAGGGATGGCACACCAAGCGCCTGCAGGTCTGCCATCTTTGTGGCGGAAACCTGGGCCTTGTGCCCATGCGTCCTGGTCAGTGTTGGATCGTGAATGATGGCAGGCTGCCCGTCCGCAGTCAGGCGGACGTCGGTCTCTATTGCGGCAACGCCAAGCTCGGCGGCTGTGGTGAACGCGAGCAACGAATTCTCGGGCGCCAACGCCTTCGCGCCCCGGTGAGCGACCGCCTTGATCGCCTTTGGATAATTCACGGTGGAGGTAATGTATTCAGTTTCCACATAACAAGGATAACACTGTATTCACCAATTGACGTTAACCAGTTGTTAAGCTCATGTATGGACGCAGTAAAGTTCCCACCGTATCCCCCGCTTTCGCCCGCCCGTGCTACAGTTTTTGTGGACAGTTTGTTCGTGAGGGGGTACCACATGCATGGCGTGGAACCGCACGTTTTTTTGGTCGGCGAGACCAGGATCATACCGGAGGGGCTTGGCGCCTACCTCGAGCACATCGGCGCGCCGGATTGGTCAACGGACGCATATTCGGACGTTGAAGGACTCGCCGAATTCATGGGGCGTCTCTGTTACCGGAGCTTTGAACCCGGCCTCAACCCGAACGTCACGCGCGTCCGCCCCAACAACGCCGCGCACCTCAAGAACATCATCGCCACCGGCCACGGCTCCGTGCTGGAACACAGCGTCCTCAACTTCGCCATTACCGGCATCAGCCGCGTCTTCACACATGAGCTTGTTCGCCATCGCGCCGGCACCGCCATCTCGCAAGAGAGCCTGCGTTTCGTCCGCCTCGACGACCTCGGCATGTGGGCGCCCACGGCCGTTCGCGAGGACGAGCACATCATGGAGGTCTTCGTCGATACCTTCAAGAAGCTGGAAGAGCTGCAGATCATGATGGCGGAGCACTACCAGCTGGACGAGGACGGCGCGCAGTTCTCACGCAAAAAGGAGATCACGTCCGCCATGCGGCGCATCGCTCCCATCGGCGTCTCAACGAGCATCGGCTGGAGCACGAACATCCGCGCCCTGCGCCATATCCTGGAGGCACGCACGGACCCCAGCTCGGAGGAGGAAATCCGTGTCGTCTTCGGCAAGGTTGGAGAGATTGCCCAGGACCGCTACCCCGTCCTCTTCTCCGACTACAAGATCGAAATGGTGAACGGTCTGCCCTGGTACACAACGCAGCACCAAAAGGTCTGAGTCGGGGGCAATCGGACAACGGGGGAGTGACGGAGGACCTAGATGGATATCACTGACCTGACGATTGATCACTTTGGCCGCGTGAGGGGCTTGCTGGCCAGATGCATCGATGGTTTGACCGTCGAGCAGTTGATGCAGCAGCCGGACCCGGAATCAAACCCGCTTGGATGGAACGGCTGGCACCTGACCCGCGTGCAGGATCATGAAATCTCCAACCTTGCCGAACGGCAACAGGCATGGATTGAGGAGGGCTGGCATGAGCGGTTCGGAATGCCCGCCGACCCGGAGGCCATCGGCGTCGGCGACTCCATGGACCAGGTGCGCGCCTTCCAGTCGCCGGAGGCATCCGTCATCCTCGACTACTACGATGCCGTCTACGCCCGCACACAGGAGTACCTGCGGACCATCACGCCGGAGGCGCTCGACCGCGTGCTGAACGAGCCGCGTTGGGACCCGATGCCAACCGTCGGCGTCCGTCTCGTCAGCGTCATGAACGATTGCTCAATGCACGCGGGGGAAATGGCGTATCTCAGAGGAATGCTGGAAAGGCGCCAGTGGTATCCCGCCTGATCCCCTGCCCCAATGTAAGCGATACAACACACACCTGGAGGTCCTGTGCCTGAAGTCATCACACGCGAGCAATCCGAGGGACGAACGAGCCACTTTGTCACTGTGGAGGGTCTGACCTTTCACGCGCTCGACTGGGGCGGGGACGGAACACCTCTCTTGCTCGTTCATGGCGGACGTCGCACGAGCCGCAGCTGGAACGCCGTGGCACGACGACTCCGCAACGATTTCCGCGTCATCGCGCTGGACATGCGCGGGCACGGCGAGTCGGACGGGCCGGAAACCGGCTATCGCGCCAGAGAGGGCGCGCAGGACATGGCCGGCATCGTGGAGGAACTCGACCTGCCGCCGCACTACATCATGTCCCACTCCTATGGTGGCGCAATCAGCGGGCTCTATGCCACGAATCACCCGGATCGCGTGCTCGGCATGGTCATGGTGGAGCCGGTGCCGGACGGCCCCGCCCACTGGGTGCGCGTCAATATGCTGAACGAAGATCTAACGGAGAAACCCGGCCCCGGCCGCCGTAACACGTGGAGTTCACTCGACGACCTCAAGACCCGTCTCGCCAACAACAACATGACAAAGGTCTGGACGCCCGAGGCATTGGAGGACGTCCTGAACGAGGAGACCATCGTGCTGCCGGACGGGCGCGCTCAAGCGACGTGGAGTGTCAACGCCTACGGTCCGGAAGAGATGGCCACCGATGTTTTCCGTTTGCAGGACGGCGTAGACCGCCTGACGATGCCGACTCTCATCGTGGTGGCGGAGGAAAACCGCCTGCTGGAATCACATTTGCGGCCGCTTGCAGAAGCGTTGCCGCACGGCGAGTTTCTTGTGATGCCGGACGTCGGCCACGCAATCTACATGCAGGTCCCGGACGAAACCGCCAACATCGCCCGGAATTTCCTGCTAAGCAGCAGGGACTAGGTCACATCCGAAAGAGAATCACGCATGAAACTTCAATATTATCCACAGACCGATAGCCTCTACGTTGAGTTCAAAAACGTCTCAGGCTCGGAAACGCATGTGGTGGCTGAGGGACTGAACGTCGATCTGGATTCCGACGGCAAGGTCGTAGGATTCGATATCGACAATGCATCACAGCACCTCGATTTGACCACACTCGAAACCGAGGCCTTGCCGCTACGAACCTTTAAGGCAGGCTGATTATTCCTCTCGCCGCATCATCCCTTCTAACCGTTGCTTTATGCTGGCCCATTCGTTGTCGATGACACTATAAAAGACTGAATGCCGATCCACGCCGTCCCGTGCTATACGGTGGTTCCTCAACGTCCCTTCTTCTATCGCCCCCAGCCTCAATATCGCCGTTCTCGCTCGCTCGTTTCGGCTGTCAGTCTTTAGGCTAACTCGGCGTGCTCCCAACTCTTCAAACGCGTGTTTCAACATAAGGTACTTGCACTCTGTATTCACTCCAGTCCGCTGCCACTCAAGGCCGTACCAAGTCATACCTATCTCAAGTGTGCGGTGCGTCCGATCAATATCCAGATACCCGGTTGAACCTACGGCTTTGTTGGACTCTGCGTGCAACACGGCAAAATGAATTCTCTTGCCTACATCCAACTGCGCGACACACTCTTCAATCCATCGTTCGGCATCCTCGATGCTGGTGAAGGCTCCTCGGGGCAAGTAAGTCCAAATGGACTCGTCCACGCCTGCAGCGTATATGTCCTCTGCATGTTTCAGCCCAATTGGCTCAAGTCGTACTAGATTCCCTGTCAGCGTCACCGGTTGGGGGTCAAACAAGACACTTGGTTCAGCCACGATGCAGCCCTCTTCATTGCTACCTACTCGGCCGCTATTGATTGCGAAACGGGGCTAATCTTCCAGCCGCAGGTCTCCACTCCGGCCGCCGGATTTGGACACGAGCCGCACGGCCTCAACGCGCATCGTGCGGTCGATGGCCTTGCACATGTCATAGACGGTGAGTCCGGCGACGCTGACCGCAGTCAGCGCCTCCATTTCAGCGCCGGTCTGACCTGTCGTTCGCACCGTGGCCTCAATTTCTACGCTCGCTCTATCTTCCCCGGGAGTCAGCTCTACTCCAATAAAAGACAGCGGCAGCGGGTGGCACAGCGGGATCAATTCAGAGGTGCGCTTGGCGGCCATGACTCCGGCCAGTTGCGCAACGGAGAGGACATCACCCTTAGGCGTCGCCTGCTCGCGGATGGCGGTGAGTGTTTCGGACGACATGACTACCCTGCCCCGCGCGACGGCTTCGCGGCGTGTCACGTCCTTATCGCCAACATCAACCATGCGCGGTCCCGCCGTTGGGTTGACGTGAGACAGTTGGCCGGGATTCTTTTGATCAGCCATCGGTTTGTGCGGGAGCGCCTTGCCCTACCCGCCGATGTGGTACATCTCCACGCGCTCCGGCTTTCTGCCCGCAAGCGCGGTGGTCTCACTTGTCCGCTCCTCGGAATAGCGGTCAGTACGCTGCTCCCAGACGTCTGTAATCAACGAGAGGATCTCATCATCGGTCGCGCCGTCACGCATCGGCCCTCGAAGATCGTGGCCGTCGCCCGTGAAGAGGCATGTGTAGAGCTTGCCGTCGGTTGAAAGGCGGGCACGCGTGCAGTCGTCGCAGAACGGCTCTGAGACGGAGGAGATGAAACCAATCTCTCCTGAACCGTCGGCGTACGCATAGCGCGAGGATGTCTCGCTCCTGTAGTTCCTGTCGATTGGGATGATGGGTGTTTCGGAGTTGATGCGCGCCGCAAGCTCCCTGCTCGGCACAACCTCTTCCAGCTTCCAGCCATTGATTGTGCCCACGTCCATGTATTCGATGAACCGCACAATTTTGTCGGTGCCCTTGAAATACTTGGCGAGGTCAGTCACGAAGTCATCGTTGATGCCGCGCTGAACGACGCTGTTGATCTTGATTGGCCCAAGGCCGGCGTCCTCGGCCGCTTCAACGGCCTCCAACACGCGATCCACTCCGAAGCCCCGACCGTTCATTCGCTTGAACGTCTCGTCGTCCAGGCTGTCCAGGCTAACGGTGACGCGGCGTAATCCGGCCTCCCGCAGATCCTTCGCCATGGGCGGCAGCAGGTAGCCGTTCGTTGTCAAAGAAAGGTCTTCTATCCCCTCGACTGCGGCGAGCATCCGAATCAACTCAGGCAGGTCCTTGCGCAGCAGCGGCTCCCCACCGGTCACCCGGATCTTCGTGACGCCCAGACCGGCAAAGATGCGCGTGAGCCGCTCAATTTCCTCAAAGGTCAGTATCTGGTCGCGTGGCAGGAACTCGTACCGCTCGCCGAAGATTTCTGCCGGCATGCAGTACGAGCAACGGAAGTTGCACCGGTCGGTGACAGAGATACGGAGGTCCTGCAGCAGACGTCCGAAAACGTCCTTAACGCTTATGGGGGCAGCGACGGTCATGCTCAGGAGCTTCCCTCCGCCTTCCGTGAGGCAGCCATTTCAGCGATGATGCCGCGCGCGATAAGCGCCGCCCGACCGCGATGGCTGAGTGCGTTCTTTATGTCTGAATCCAATTCGGCTACCGTCTTCCCATACTCCGGCACGACAAATATCGGATCGTATCCGAACCCGTTGGTCCCCCTCGGAGCTCGTCCAATTATACCCCGCAGCTCTCCCTTCGCTATGCGAACGGTATCTACATCCGGTTCAGCGATGACGATAACGCACCGGAAAGCCGCATCTCGCTCTCCGTCCGGCACGTCCGCGAGGTTGCGCAACAGGAGTTCCACGCGGTCCTCATCCGTCCTGGCATCGGGAGCGCCGTAGCGAGCACTGATTACGCCGGGAGCACCATCCAGCGCATCCACAAACAGGCCTGAATCATCCGCGAGCGTCAGGATTCCGCCTGCGCTTGCATACGCCTGCGCCTTAATTAGCGCATTCTCTTCGAGCGTGTCTCCGGTCTCTTCGACCTCCATATCAAGGCCGATATCCGCGGGCGTCACAAGCTCAACAGGCAGCCCGTCCAGCAACTCACGGAACTCTCGCACCTTCCCGGGATTGCCCGTGCCAACCAACAACCTCATCGTTGAGGTAATCCTCCAAGAATCACAAATGAAATATCTGCACCAAGGGTCCCGAGCGCCGTACTGTCATTCTGATCGTAGCGAAGAATCCGCAGTCACGATTGGCTGGCCAGACGTGTCCTTAGATTCTTCACTCCGCTAGCGCTCCGTTCAGAATGACACTGACAGATTCCTGCTTTCACAGGCCAATCAATGCTGAGCGCGAACCGAGAAAACTACTCCGCCCTGATAGCGAAACGATCCTCCAGACCGGTCACGATGTCGCGGAAGCCACCGTACTCCAGCTCCGTGTATGGCAGCATCGCCGGACCGGACCATCCCTGGTCGCGCATGTACAGCGCCTTCTCCTGCGCCTTGTTGCGGACAAGGTCCCACGCCGGATTGTCGAAGAAATCAACCACGTTCGCAGAGAACTTGCCCTCAGCATTCATAGAGAAGCCGAGCGACTCCACAATCGGCAGGCAGTATGGCCCGGTAACGGGCGTGTTCATCGGCACCGGCATCAAGGGCATGTTGTGGGAGCCGCGGGCGTCGCCGCCGATGTAGTGCGCCTTTGTAAAGGTCGAAAGAACTTCCTCCGGCGCAGGGAAGATGCCCTGGTTTCGCACGATGGCGATGGGGTCGTCCTTGCCCGTGTATGTGCCTGCAATGTTGTGCAGACGCTGAGCGGAAACCGCCACCGCCTCCTGGTCGCCATGTGTCCGCGACGTGATGCTCTCAATGCCGAAACGCTCGTTGTCACGCAGCAGCACTGTGATCTGGTAGTAGTCCTCCGGCGCATGGAGCGTCAGGAGGCTGTCGCCGCCCGTGTTGTTCATGTCGATGATGTTGAAATCGAAGCCCTGGATCATTTGCGGCAGCATCAGGCCGGCGCAGTACATCGGGTCAGCGAAGCCCAGAAAGAGCGGCAAGTTGTACGCGCCCGGCCCGCATTTGTCTGCTGCGAAGATCATGAACGACTCCGCGCGACGCGCGCTGTTTGACCTCACCGGCTCATGCTCGAACTCCACCTCAGCCACGCCCGGCCCGGCGCCGCGCACGTTTCCGGAGGGGGCGTCCACCAGCAGGTCCTGTCCTGCGCCGTACAGTCCGTACTCCTGCGCGATGGCCGTCGCCGCAATAAAGCTGTCCCATGCGAACTGGTGAATCTCTGTGTCGTCCTTGCCGCGCGTATGGGACATGATGATGGCGATATCATCGCCCACGTGGAACACATAGCCATCGATGAGCAAACCCCGATCAATCGCGGCCTGCACCTCAGAGCGCACCTTGTCCAGCATCTCGTCCGTCGGCCTTGTGTGGCCGCCGATTGAGCCCACGTCCGCCTTGATGGCTGAAAGTGTCAAACGCATGGTCATTCCCCCTGTGTTTCGTGGTTTTTCCCCGCGCGCGGCGTTGCTCCTTTTGCGAGCATTACCCGCCGCAGAACGATGAAATCCCCCACCTGAATGGCTTATCCAAGCCAGATTCACCCTACCAGTCACGCTCGAATCATGTCAAAGCTGATGAGCCGCGCCATCACGCCGTCAACTTGACATTGGAGCCGCCAAAAATCTAGGCTTAGGCGGCTTTACGCACGAAGAATCCACAGAGGTGGGAGGGGAAACAAATGCCTGAACTGTTGTATGAGAAGAATGAGGAGGAACACTACGCCACGTTCACCATGAACCGCCCGGATCGGCTGAACGCCATGGGCGGAAGCATGAACGAGGAGCTGCAGATCGCGCTCCACGATTTCAACAACGACCGCAACATGTGGGTCGGCATCGTGACGGGCAATGGCCGCGCATTCTCAGCAGGCGCTGACCTGCGCGAAATGTCGGATCGAAACACCCGCACAGCCGAGGTCAATGAGGCGTTCGACAAGGGTGAAATCGACGCGGAGGAGCGGGCGCGCCGCCTGTTCCAGATTTCCGGCGGCGGTGGAGTCGGCCCCACGGGCTCCCTCTTCCAGTTCGCCCGCTCGCCCAAGCCCTTTATCGCGGCCATCAACGGACTGGCCGTCGGCGGCGGCACCGAGCGCGCAATCGACTGCGATATCCGCATCATCTCGACCGAGGCGTACATGGGCCTGTTCGAGGTCAAGCGCGGAATCATGCCCGGCTCCGGCATGCACCTAATGCCGCGCCTGGTTCCCGTCGGTGAGGCCATGTACATCGGCCTGACGGCGGATCGCATCACACCGGAGGAGTGCCTGCGCATCGGCCTCGTGCATGAGGTTTGCGAGCCGGACCAGCTCCTGCCGCGCGCAGTTGAGATCGCCAAGATGATCTCGGAAAACGCGCCCATCGCCGTGCAGGGTGTCAAGGCCGTTGCCCAGTTCTGGCGCAACCTGTTCATTGACGAGCACTACCAGTTCAGCGGCTGGGTCAACCGGATCGTCGGCGGCTCCGAGGACTCCAAGGAGGGCCCGCTCGCCTTCGCAGAGAAGCGCGCGCCCAACTGGCAGAACCGCTAGATTCCGCGTTCCACAAGGAACCCACAAGCGGGGCGGCACGATGTGCCGCCCCGCTTCATTTGTTCTCCAACCTGTCTCACGATTGCTACAATGGCTGGGACAGCAAGGAATCGCGAGGACATGACCCATGTCGTTTCGAGCAGTTCATATTCCGGTTCGCCGGCCAATGACGTTGGAGGAGCGCCGCATGGGAATGTTCTCCGTCACTATCAGGCTGCACAGCTTGGTAGATGACTCGTTCACGGATCTGTCCGCTACCGTGGACACAGGCGCCAGTTTCTCAATGATTCCGGCCAATGTTCTTGATGATCTGGGTGTAGAGCGAACCCATCGCGCCGCATTTGAGCTTGCTGACGGGCGTAAAGCGGAGTACGACGTCGGGGAACTCAGGGTAACCGTCGAGGGACAGACAACCCATACGTGGGCTGGCTTCGCGGAGGTCGGCACGGAGCCATTGCTTGGTTGTTACGCGCTAGAGGGCTTGATGTTGGCTGCCGACCCGTACGCCGGTAAACTCATGCAATCCCCGGAAGCTCCGCCGGGGCAGAACGGATTACAGCGCTAATGCCCTACACAACATCGCTCAGGTGCAAGGAATGTTCGCGGGAAACCGAGCTCCTGCCCGTCAACGTCTGTGACTTTTGTTTCGGGCCGCTCGAGGTTCAGTACGACTACGACGCCATAGCCCGCGTCATGTCCCGTGAGTCCATCAAGAATGGCCCTCCCTCTATGTGGCGATACGCCGAACTGCTGCCCGCCGACCCTGAGAATCGCGTCGACATCAACGCCGGCCTCACGCCTCTCGTCAAGGCTGACCGGCTCGGCAAAGCGCTCGGCCTCAACGAACTCTATCTCAAGAACGACTGCGTCAACCCGACGTACTCTTTCAAAGACCGTGTTGTTTCGGTTGCCGCCACCGCCGCGCGTGATTTTGGATTTGACACTCTCGCCTGCGCCTCCACCGGCAACCTCGCCGGCTCCGTTGCCGCCCATGCCGCCCGCGCCGGAATCAGGTGTTACGTCTTCATCCCTGCCGATCTCGAACTCGGAAAGGTCGTGGGCGCCGCCATTTACGGCCCTACCCTCGTAGCCGTCAACGGCAGCTATGATGACGTTAACCGGCTCTGCTCGGAAATCGCTGACCGTTACGGCTGGGCATTCGTCAACATCAACGTACGCCCCTACTATTCCGAAGGCTCAAAGACGTTGGGCTATGAGGCCGCTGAACAGCTTGGCTGGCACGCGCCGGATCATGCCATCGTTCCAGCCGCCTCCGGCTCCATGTTCACCAAGATCTGGAAGGGCCTCAACGAGCTTCACGACATCGGCATCATCAGCAAGCCGAAAACGAAGATGCATATCGCCCAGGCGGAAGGCTCATCGCCAATCGTCTCCGCATATGACGCCGGCATCAAGGACATTCGTCCCGTCCGGCCCGACACCGTTGCCAAGTCACTTGCCATCGGCAACCCTGCCGACGGCTACTATGCGCTCAAGGTTATCGAGGACAGCGGCGGCACCGGCCACGCCGTCTCGGACGCCGAGATTGTCGATTCCATGAAGCTTCTCGCCCAGACGGAAGGCATCTTTGCCGAGACGGCGGGGGGCGTCACCATCGGCGTGCTGCGCAAGCTGGCCGCCAAGGGTCTCATCGGAAAAGATGAGGTCACTGTCGCCTACATCACCGGAAACGGCCTGAAGACGCAGGAGGCCGTGCAGGACGTGGCGCAGACCGTGAACATCAATGCCTCACTGCGCGACTTTGAGGATGCCCTCAAAGCTGAGGACGCCTAATCGCGTCCCGCGGGATCCATAACCAGACCGGAATAACCGGGGAACAACGGGGGTAACAATGGCCAAGGCTCGGGTACGATTCACGTTCGCTTCGGAGCTCATCAAGGAGCCTCTCATCTGGTCTCTCGGACGTGAATTTGAGCTGGTCACAAACATCCGCCGTGCCAACGTCGAAGAGGACCAGGGCTGGGTCGTCCTTGAACTCGAGGGCGCTCAGGACGAGATTGACCGCGGCATGGAATGGATCAGGGAAAAGGGTGTCCGCATCGACCCTGTCCCCGGAGACGTCATCGACGGCTGAACGTAGCCCACTCCCGTACCTCGGACGATTGATGCTTCTCTACGTTCGCGACGGGCTGTATGATGACAATAAGCACACAATGTGTAATAATTAACACATGGATTTGGCCTTCGACTGGAATCCGGAGAAGAATCAGCAGCTTATTGAGCAAAGAGGGGTCTCATTCGAGAAAGTCGTAGCCGCCATCGAACAGGGTGGACTGGTAGATGTCCTGGAACACCCTAATCAAGAGCGCTACCCCGGGCAGATGATTTACGTTGTGGATGTTGACGAATACCTGCACCTGGTTCCATTTGTCCTGCAATACGACGGAACGCGATTCCTCAAGACCATCATTCCGAGTCAGAAAGCCATGCGGACGTATGGCAGAAGGGACTAGCCATGAACTATAAGTTGGATCGAGAAGAGCAGGAAATCCTTGAGGCCTTTGAACGCGGTGAACTCAAGCGGCCAGACGATGCCGAACAGCAGATTGCTCGGGCCAGGCTGGCTGCACAAAACACGTTCAACAAGACCAAACGCGTGAATTTGCGTGTCACGGAACGAGACTTCAATCGTGCCCACCTCGTGGCTCGTGAAGAGGGAATACCCTACCAGACGCTGCTGTCCAGCGTCATCCACAAGTACCTTTCAGGCCGCCTGGTCGAAAAGGAGTAGCGCCTCAGCATTCTCCGCGACGGAGACGCTCATGCTTCGTTCCGCTATAGTTAGAGGAACGCCCCGCAACGCGTGGCACGTTCACATCCTGAAGTAACAGCCGCAAACCAACCAAAGGAGCCAGTTGTCTATGTCGGTCACAGTCAAGATTCCCACGCCCCTGAGGCGCGTGACGGATGGCGTCGATGAGATTGAAGCCAGCAGTGATCGGCTGGACGGCGCGCTCGCAGTGCTCAATGAGCGCTTTCCCGGCATCAAGGAGCGCCTCTTCAACGACGAGGGCGAACTCCACCGCTTCGTCAATATCTACGTGAACGGCGAGGATGTCCGCTTCCTCAGCGGCCTCGAAACGCCTCTCAAGGAAGGCGACGAGGTCAGCATCGTCCCGGCCGTCGCCGGCGGCTAGTTCCTACTATCCCACCGAATCTAGTCCAGCCCCGGGTCCGACTCCCATTCTTCCGGTAGATCCGCTTGCTCGCGCGCCTGCTGCGAACGCAGCCAGAGGCCACGCTGCTCCTCCCGCGCCGCTGCGTCACTCGGCGTGTATGCAGCATGAAAATCGCGCCTGAACTGTTCATATGTGCCCGCCGCGATGGCAGCGCGCGCGTCATCGAACAGGCGATGGATGAAGCGCAGATTGTGGATGCTTGCCAGTCGATACGCCAGCAGCTCCTTCGCCTTGAACAGGTGCTGGAGGTAGGCGGCGGAATGCGTCGCGCACGTTTGACAGTCGCACCCCTCCATCACGGGCGCCAGTTCACGCGTGTATCGCGCATTGAGGATGTCCACTCGGCCCCGCGGCGTGTAAAACGCTCCGTTCCGGGCAACACGAGTCGGCAGAGCGCAGTCGAACGTATCAATGCCCCGCGCCACTCCCTCCACGATGTCTTCCGGCGACCCGACACCCAACAGATGGCGTGGCTTGGGCGGCGGCAGCAACGGCATAGAAACGTCCACCATCTCCCACATCACGTCCTTCGGTTCGCCGAGACTCAGGCCACCGACGGCAATCCCCTGCGTCCCGTCCAGCGCAGCGATAAACCGTGACGACTCATCCCGCAGGTCTGCCTCTGTCCCGCCCTGCACGATGCCGTATAGCAGACCGGACTCCGGGCGGTGCGCCCGCGCGGAACGCTCCGCCCACAGATGCGTGCGCGCCATCGCCCGTTCCACCCCATCCCGATCAACGCCGTAGTTCAGCGGTTGGTCCAGGCACATGATCATGTCCGCGCCCAGCCGCTCCTGTAGCGCTACAGCAGATTCCGGCGACAGGTGGAACTGGGCGCCGTCGATGTGGGAAAGAAACGTGACCGCCTCGTCTGAGATGCGCAGCCTATGCGCCAGCGAGGTCATCTGGAAACCGCCGGAGTCGGTCGCGATCGGGCGATTCCATCCCATGAACCCATGCAGTCCGCCCGCCTGCTCAATCAGGTCCACCCCCGGCCTGAGAGCAAGGTGATAGGCGTTGCAGATAACGACCTGGCCGCCCAGCGTTGCCACGTCAGACGGAGACAGCGCCTTAACGCTGCCCTGCGTGGCCACCGGAAGGAATGCGGGAGTCTGGATCTCACCATGTGGCGTGATGAGGATGCCGGTTCGCGGTCCCGACGCAATGCCGTCTGCCGGACTCGTCACACGGAAATACGGAGTGGACATCGTCATGGGCTGACGTGTGCTCTTGGCGGGGAGAGCCTCACTGAACGGCGGTGAGGGCTGTTGTAATCAGCAGAGCGGTGAACATCCCGCATAGCAGGCTGTAGGACGCGGTCTTGAATCGACGACGCTGAACTGCGGGACTCAGGGACTTTCGCTCCAGTTGCATCGTGCCCCAGATGTTGTAGAGGGCAAAGCCGCCCGCCATTACCCAATAGGCAGGCCCTTGCTCTGCCGCGAAGCCCATCGCGGCCACCAAAACAACCAACAACGCAGCCAGCGAGAGGAACAGCGGTCGTGCGCTCTGCCAAGCCGACCGAAGCGGAAAGATTCCTACTCCGGCCTGCAGATAGTCCGACTTATAGAACAGCATAATCGCCCACACGTGATGAATCACCCATACGCCTACAAACACGCACAGCAACCCGATCACCGGCCCGAACGTGGGATCCATCGCCAACCATCCCGCAGCCACCGGAGACGCGCTCGACACACCACCGAGGAAATGGGTCGCTTCAGTCTTGCGGAATGACACCGCCGCCAGCGTCCCTGTCGCCCCTGCCAGCGCGGCCAGCGGGTGTATCAAGAAGGCCAACGCGACGCCCGCAATCACCCACGCGGCGGACCAATAGAGGCCGCGTTCCGCTGGCACAATGCGGCCGCTCGGGATGCTGCGGCCTCTCGTCCGGTTCATGCGCGCATCAAGCGCCCTATCGAGATAGTTGGTCAGCCCGTTCGAACCGCCGCTACCAAGAAAGACGGCCAGCGTGATAAGGGCCACCCTGCCCGATTGTGCCGGATCCGCGCCTGAGGCAATAACCGCGGTAGCCGCTCCCAAGAACGTCAGGAGAATCGTCACGCGCGGCTTGAGCAACTCCCAGTACGCGAGACCGCTTGCTCGCAGCGCCGACCCTGAAACCGACTGATTGATCAGCATCAACCCATCCTACGCCATGCCCGCCCCTCGATAAAGCGACCGCAACGTATTCGGCTACACCCCATCCATACCTAAATGTGATACATTTAACAGGTTGAATACACGTTCAAAAAAGGGGGATTCCTTAAGACATGCGCAGGTCTCTTGTTTATCTTGTGGGGGTTCTATTCATCGTCGGCTCACTGGCAGTGATTGCCTGCGGCGGCGGTGGGAATGGCGATGACGGGAACGGATCGAGCGGAAGCAGCAATACAGTCTCAATTTCAATGGATGATCAGGGCGGCACGTACACCATGGCTACCAGCCCCGGTTCTGTTGCCGCAGGCTCAGTGACGTTCGACATCTCGAACGTCGGCCTGATTGCGCATGAGTTCAAGGTAGTCAAGCTCAATGATGCCGGAATGGCAGCAGACCTCGCCAATCTCCCAACCGAGGCCGGTCTGATCTCTGAGACCGGCAACATGGTCGACGGCGTCGGCACGGTTCTCGGCAGCCTGCTGGAGGCTGACCTCCCCGCGGACAGCTCTGACGAACTCACCCTGAACCTTGATGCCGGTGAGTACATGCTGCTCTGCAACGTGGCCACCCACTACCAGCTCGGCATGTGGAGCGAGTTTACCGTCACGTAGTCTCAAACAATCGACAGGGAACAAGAGTCCCCGCGGCGCTGAGCGCCGCGGGGACTTCTCTTTTCAATACAGGGCGGCCTACCCTTCCCCCGCTAGCCGCTCCAGATCCGACGGGCTCTTGATCTCCCGAACTGCTCGCAGGAACTCGGCCACGGACCCGGTCTGGTTCCGAACCTCTATCAACTGACCGTAAATCGGGCTGATTGATCCGCCTGCCGGGGAGTCCGCGTAGCTCCCGTGGAACGCGAAATACGCCTGGTTGATCTTCCGGATTGCGTAGCCATGCTCCTCATTCAGGTGAACGCGCCGCTCCTCCATATACGTCTCAGCCTCGTCGATCTGCCCATCCGCGAGTAGCCGTTCTGCCTCGATGCGCGTCTCTCTCATGTACGCACCAAAGTCGAATACGCCGGGGTCGCGATGCGGTTCCGTGGGCGGCTCCGGCACACGGAAGACGGGCGGCGGCTGGTCCAACGCGAGCGCGGCCGTCTCCGCCGCCACCATGTTCGCCACCGTCTCATTGATCGTCGTCATGCCGTCGCCTGCCGCATACCGCTGCCCCAGCGGATGGAAAAACAGGTAATGATGGACCCATTCATGGAGAATCGTCCGTATGGTGAAGTCACGGGTGGACGTTGCCCTGACCAGCGCGGGATACGTCCCCATCCCGCCGATGTTCACCACGAGCGCCGACAGGTCTCTGTCCGTCAACGCCTCTTCCAGACGGAGTATCTCTTCCGTCGAGATGTCCGGCCGCAACGGCAGCGACTCCATCGATGCGATTCGGTCACGCGGCGACACAATCAACGCTTTCGGAAGTTCCTCCATCACGAACGAAACCGGAGGGAAGACGATCTCCCCAAGCACGGGCGGGTCTGATACCAGCCCCGCCTCCCGCATGGTGATCATTGCCAGCCCACGCAGCGCCAGGGTCGCCCGCGCACGGATCTCCTCCAGTTCCTGCTCGATAGCTTCCTCTTCTTCCAGCGCCTCAAGCAGTTCGGGGTCATCTGCAGGCCGGTTTGCCAGCAGCCACGCTGCCCTGCCCGCGGCCTCACGGAGTCGTGCGCTTGTCTCGAAATACTCATCGATGGCATCGGGATTCTCAGGAGGGGTATTGAGCGCCGCAACGATGTCTGACGCGTGACGAAGCTCCCATACGGCGATGTTGAAACTGTCATGCGCGGCGGACGCCCGTACTCCGGCAACGATGTCCCCGGCGGGCGCGACGCACCCGGGCAGCGCCAATAACGCCCCAAGAACCGCCGCGACAAGAATCGCTATTCGAAGGGGCAACGCGTGAACGAAACCCATGCGGCCAGTATAGGCGCGACACATTGAGACACCGCGCGCCCTGCCGTAGAATGGTTCGATAAATCACCCGGTCGCCACCATGCGCACCGGCAGTTGGGGGAGAGGAATGCAAAACTACTCGACGTCCGACATTCGGAATATCGTGCTCCTGGGACACAACGGTGACGGCAAGACGACGCTCGCAGAGCGCCTGCTGTTTCGGTCGGGCGCGCTGAGCCGAATGGGGAAGATCGAGGACGGCACCACGGCCTCCGACTTCGAACCCGAAGAGGAGAGGCGCGGCGGTTCCGTCAACCTTTCAGTCCTCCCGGTCGAATGGACAGGCAAGAAGCTCAACGTCCTCGACACACCGGGTTATATGGACTTTCTGGGCGAGATGCTCAGCGGCTTGCTTGTCGCTGATTCCGCCCTGATTGCGGTGGATGCCTCCACCGGCCCGCAAGTCGGCACGGACGCAGCCTGGAGGAGAGCATCAGGACGCGGCCTCGCCCGACTGCTTGTCCTCGGCAAGATGGACCGGGAAAACGCGGACTACGACACCATGTTCTCGACGATTCGCGGTCGCTACGGAAACGGCTGCGCCCCCGTCATCGTTCCCATCGGCGCGGGCGACTCGTTCCGCGGCGTGGTCGATGTACTGAGCAGAAAGGGGTACCTCGAGGACGGCACGGAATCAGACGTGACGGACGACATGGGCGTGGACGTTGAGTCATACCGGGAGCAGGTCATCGAGGCCGCGGCGGAGGCGGATGATGATCTCGCCACCAAATACCTTGAGGGCGAAGACATCTCGGACGAGGAACTGATGGCGGCGCTGCGTTCAGGCGTCACGTCGGGCGATGTCTTCCCGGTGCTCGCCGCATCCGCTCAGGCGGGGGCAGGCACGGATGCCATGCTGAACGTGCTGGCAAACCTGACGCCGAGCCCCGCGGACGTGGACGCGCCCTCCGCGCAGACTGCGTCCGGCGAAGAAGCGACTATCACGCCGGACTCCGCCGGCGCGCTCGCTGCCCTCATTTTCAAGACTACGGCAGACCCGTTCGTAGGCAAGCTGTCCTACTTCCGCGTGCAGTCGGGCGTGATGAACACAAACAGCCAGGCATGGAACACGGCGCAGAATCAGCAGGAGCGTGTCGCGCAGATCATCGTCCCCATCGGCAAGGAACACGCCAATGTTGACAGCCTCGCCCCGGGAGACATTGGAGCGGTCGCCAAGCTCGGCGTGTCGCGCACCGGTGACACGCTTTCGACGCGTGAGGCAGGCATCGCCCTGCCCGCCATCCAGTTTCCTGAGCCGATCTTCAGCGTGGCTGTTGAAGCCAAGACAAAGGCGGACCAGGACAAGATGGGCCCAGCTCTTACCAGACTGCTTGAAGAGGATCCAAGCCTCACGATGACCCGCGAGAGCGACACGCATGAGATCATCGTGTCCGGCCTCGGCGATTCCCACATCGACGTTGCCGTTCACAAACTGGCGCGCAAGTTTGGCGTGGAGGTGGAGACCGGCACGCCCAAGGTGCCCTATCGCGAGACGATCCGCATCTCAACCCGTGCCGAGTACAAGCATAAGAAGCAGACCGGCGGCCATGGTCAATACGGCCACGTTGTCCTCCAGTTGGAACCTCTGGATCGGGGCGTCGGATTTGAGTTCGGAGAGAAGGTCGTCGGCGGAGCGGTGCCCAAGAATTTCATCCCTGCCGTCGAAAAGGGCATCCGTGAAACGCTGCCTGAGGGGGCAGTCGCTCATTTCCCGATCGTCGATGTGCGCGCTGTGCTTGTGGACGGCAGTTTCCATGCTGTCGATTCATCGGAAATGGCGTTCAAGATTGCCGCATCCACGGCCCTCAAACAGGGCATCCAGCAGGCACAGCCCGTTCTCCTTGAGCCCGTTATGACGCTGGAAGTGGTCACCCCGGATGACTTCACCGGCGACGTGATCGGCAACCTCAACTCCAAGCGCGCCCACGTGCAGGGCATGACAACGGAGAACGAAGTGACGACGGTGCAGGCCGAGGCGCCGATGGCGGAGGTGCTCCGGTACTCGACCGAACTCCGCTCCATGACACAGGGCCGCGCCTCATACACCATGCGCTTCTCTCACTACGAAGAGGTGCCGCAGCACCTGGCTCAAAAGATCATCGACGAGAGCGGAGAGTCGTAGTTCTCACAAAGGACCGGTAAAGGAACGGGGCGCTCCGGTGGAGCGCCCCGTTTGCGTTTCCAGAGTTGGCGGGCCGTTCAGCCCTGCATCAACTTCTCAACCTCTTCGATGAGCGCCGGCAGAACCTGCTTGTAGTCGCCGACGACGCCAAAGCGCGACTCGCTGAAGATGTTGGCTTCAGGGTCCCGATTGATGGCCACGATGTTCTTGGAGCCGGAGCAGCCCGCCATATGCTGGCTCGCGCCCGACAGCGCAATCGCAAAGTAGACGTCCGGGGAAACCACGCGCCCTGTGATGCCAATCATCAGATCCTGATCACAGAAGCCCGAGTCCGTCGCCGCGCGTGTCGCGCCAACCGCAGACTGCGGCAGAAGCGTCTGCAGCTTGTAGAGCTCGTTGAAGCCTGCTTCGTCGCCCATGCCGCGTCCGCCGGTCACGACAATCGTCGCGTCCTCCATGCGGATACCCTCAACCTGCGCATCCTCATGCTTCACAAATCGCGAGCGTACGGATGAGGCATCCAGCCCCACGTCAACGTTGACTACGTTGCCGGAGCGGCCGCTCTGCGGCTCCGCGCCATCATACGCCTTCATGTGGACCGTCGCGATGGCGGGCATCTTTGGGAACGAGACGACCTGCCTGAACAGGCCGCCCGCTACGGATCGCGCCGCTTGCAACTGCCCGTCCGCGATGCTCAAACCGGACGTGTCAGACGCGATTCCCGTCTGCAGGCGCACCGCAAGGTACGGCCCAAGATCACGTCCGTTCGGCGTGTGTCCGATCAGGATGATGCGCGGGTTCGCCTGTTGTGCGATGGCGATGACCGCGGGAGTGTATGTCTCGTTCAGGTAGCTGGCGAATTGGTCTCCGTCCACCAAGTACACGGTGTCCGCGCCCAGATCGATGATGTCCTGCGCGCGGTCTCCAACGCCGCTGCCAATCAGCGCCGCCGAAATCGGCTCGCCCAGGTCTGCTGATAGTCCCTGCGCCGCCGACATCAACTCGTTCGTGATTGAGCCCAAAGAACCGTCCGCACCAGTCTCCGCAACAATCAGAATGCCGTTCTCACCGGCCATTTCTCGTTCTCCTTCTCGTTCCGTGATTCGGAATTTTTGTACGTGGCCGGCCTAGATCAGGCGCTCTTCGCGCAGTCGCTGCGCCAGCGCCTTGGCCGCCTCGGCCGGTGTCTCGCCCTCAATCATCTCGACGTTGGACGACTTCTCAGGCGCGAACAGGTCAACGACCTCCGTGAACGGATCGGCCGCGTCCATCGCCTCAAGGTCTCCCTTGCCCCACACCGTCGGATCAACTCGACGGGCCGCCATGATGCCTCGCATCGTCGCGTACCGCGGCTGACCAAGCTCGTTGGACACGGTTACGAGCGCCGGCAGTCGCGCCGCTATGGTGTCGATACCGTCATCGACGATGCGGTCAATCTGCACCTCTCCATCGCCCACTTCAACGGCGATCGCATTCGTGAGGACGGGAATATCCAGGATGGCTGCCAACGCCGTGGCTACGATTCCCTGGTCAAGGTCAGAAGACTGCCTGCCGGACACAATGAGATCGAAATCGCCGATCTTGCGGATCGCCGCCGCTAGCGCAGCAGCAACCGTCACAGGGTCGCCGTTCGGCAGATCGGGGTCCTGCACCAGGAAGAGATCATCTGCGCCCATCGCCAGCGGCCGCTTGATCACGTCCAGTACGTGGCTCTCTCCGAGGCTCACGACGCTGACGGTTGTATCGGCATCGTTGTCCTTGATGCGAAGCGCCGCTTCCGCGGCGTAGTTGTCATAGTCGCTTACAGCTGCCGGAACGCTTGCCGCGACGGCCACTCTCTTGGCCGCCCGGTCCGCCGTGAAAGAGCTCTGCGGCGCCTCCGGATCAGGCACTTGTTTAACGGTAACGATGATGCGCATTCATACCCCCAAAAACCCGTTTTACATGGGAACGCCCCCAGCATCTGGGGGCACTAAATGTATAGCATTCTGGATTGAATTGTGTCAAATTGCACAAACGTGGAGGGCGCGGCGTGAAAGGCCCTTTTCAACCCGGAATTTCCATACCCCGTGCTATACTGCCCCGAACGGCGGCAACAACAGCCGGAGCCGGGCGGGGGGAGGCGATATTGTGATACCAGAAAAGGAATTTCTCTGGACAATCGGCGACCTCAAGTGGATCCTCTTCGCGCTCGCCGGCCTCACAGTCGCCTACATCTTCTACCGACTCTATGAGCGCGCCCAGCTCTGGAAACTGGGCCAACCGGCGGACCGGCTTGGCAATCCCATCACCCGCGGCATCGCATTCGCCCGTCTCCTTGTTACACAGGGCTACGGCCATGAGAAATTCCTGCGAGACCGCTACGGCGGCCTCATGCACCTGCTTATCTTCTGGGGCGCGTCCATGCTCTTCCTTGGAACCGCCGTCGGCACCATCGAGGAGGAGTTCCTCTACCCACTCGAGCACCAGGGAGTGCTGGAGTGGCCAATTGGCAATTGGTATCTCTATTCCTCGCTTGCATGGGACATCGGCGGACTCATGGCCCTTGCAGGCCTCACGATGGCGATCTTCCGTCGTTCCGCCATCGGAAAGCCTCACCATCCCGGGCTTTTGGACGACAAGATCATCCTCACACTCGCCATCATCCTCATCTTCCAGGGATTCGGCCTTGAGGGGCTGAGGCAGCTTGGCCAGACATCGTTTGGCATCGAATATCTCGATCATCCGGATTGGGCTATCTGGTCGCCCGGCGGCTTTGCGTTTGCTGCATTCTTCTACGAATTCGCCGGCATCCGCGCCGACACGGCGGAAACGATTTATCGAGGCCTCTGGTGGTTCCACTCATTCACGGTGCTGGGCTCCCTGCTCTACGCTGCAGCTACCCTCTCCAAGTTCAGCCACACATGGATATCCCCCGCCAACTGGTTCTTCCGCAACCTTGAGCCGCGCGGCAAGCTGCAGGCCATCCCCAACCTTGAGACGCGGGAGACGTTTGGCGCGGCAACGCTCACCGACTTCACATGGAAACAGCTCATGGACGGCGACGCCTGCACGCGTTGCAGCCGCTGCACGGACAACTGCCCTGCCAACATCACCGGCAAGACCCTCTCACCGATGATGGTCATCCAGAACCTGAAGGGGTACGTGGGTTCCTACGGCAACGCCCTGTATAAGGCAGGCGGCGATGAATCCAAAGTTGACGAGAAACTCATCATGGCTCCCGCCGGTGAGGTCGTTGACGAGGAGGACCTCTGGTCATGCGTCACGTGCGGTGCATGCATGGAGGCCTGCCCAGTCTTTATCGAACACGTCCCGACAATCGTTGAGATGCGCCGAGCGCTCGTCATGAACGAAGGCCGCTTGCCGGAGACGGCAGAGGCCGCGCTCCGCAGCCTCGAAACGCGGGGACACCCGTGGAGCGGCATGAGCCGCACCCGCACGGAATGGGCGGAGGGGCTCGATGTTCCGCTGATATCCGAGGTGGAAAACCCGGAGGAACTGGAAGTCCTGTATTGGGTCGGCTGCGCCGCATCCATGGAAGACCGCTCCATGCGCATCGCCCGCGCCACCGGACGCATTCTCATCAATGCCGGAATCAAGTTCGCCATCCTCGGCGACGAGGAATCCTGCACCGGAGACCCCGCACGCCGCATCGGCATGGAGTACCTGTTCCAGCTGCAGGCCATGCAGAACGTGGAGACACTGGATCGCTACGGCGTCAAGACCATCGTTACAACCTGCCCGCACTGCTTCAACACCATCTCGAACGAATACCCGGAGTTCGGCGGCAATTATCAAGTCATGCACCACACGCAGTACCTGCAGAGCCTCGTCGCGGACGGTCGCCTAACCCTTGACCAGTCCCGTGAAGGCCCCACGTTCGGCACGGTCACTTACCATGATCCCTGCTACCTTGGCAGGCACAACGGCGTTTATGACGCGCCGCGAGAGGTCGCTGACGCCATCCCCGGCATCGACCGGGTCACGGAGATGGGCATGCACCGCAACCGCGCGTTCTGCTGTGGCGCGGGCGGCGGCCACATGTGGATGGAGGACGGCCCCGGCAACGAGAAGATCAACCATCGCCGCACCCGCCACGCTATTGAGGCGGGAGCCGATGTTATCGCCGTCGCTTGCCCGTTCTGCGCCCAGATGTTTGAGGACGGCGTCCGCGTAACGGGTCAGGACGAGACGATGCGCGTTCTCGATCTCTCAGAGATGATCGTCCAAACCATAGATGAGCCGAAAGCGGCGACAGCCACCACGGAAGACTCCGAAACCGGCTAGCTCCTGACTCCTTCCGGACGGAGACTCGCGCGGAGGGGCATTCCCCCTACCGCGCCTTCAATCTGCTTATAATGGGAGTGTGAAAGTGTTCACTCTGTTTTTCTCGGCAAGCGCAGGGCACACCCTCTAGTGCGGCTTCCACGCGTTTTGGGATACCAGCGGCAGCCCCGCAGAGAGGGCGACAGCGAGCTCGATGAGCTTTTGCGCCCGTTGCGTGAGCTTTTTGGCCGACTGAGAGGCGGCGGATCAGGCGATAACCAGGGCGGCCAAAGACCTCCGGCCGGCCCGGGCGCTCCGCGCCCTTCCATGCCTATCGCCCGCATCGGCGGAATCATTCTTGGAGTCATCGTCCTCGTATGGCTCGGCTCCGGCATCTACATCGTCAACCCGGGTGAGGTCGCCATCGTCCGCACCTTCGGAAACTGGAACGGCGATCAGCAGACAGAGGGATTGCACTGGCACATCCCATGGCCCATTGAGCGCCAGGACGTGGTGAGCATTCAACGCGTCCAGAACATGGAGCTCGGGTTCAGAAGCGTCGGAGAAATCGGTTCCGGCGAGGGCCTCGTTGAAAGAGGTTCTGAGGCGCGCATGATCACCGGCGACGAGAATCTCGTCGACGTGCAGTTGGTTGTTCAGTACCGTGTCCGTGACGCCGGCGCGTTCCTCTTCAACGTCAAGGACCCATCCGCGACCGGACGGCCGGACGGAGAAACATTGCGAGACGCCACCGCGTCCGCGTTGAGGCAAGTTGTGGGACAGCGCCCCATTGATGACGTGCTGACAACCGGTAAGGAAGTGGTGCAGGTCGAAACGCAGCAGCTTCTGCAGCGGCTGTTGGATGACTATGGCACCGGCATCATGGTCGTCAACGTGCAGCTGCAGGACGTCCAGCCGCCCGACGAAGTACAGGAGTCATTCAAGGACGTTATCAGCGCGCGCGAGGATCGCATCCGATTCATCAACGAAGGCGAGGCGTATCGGGAAGACATCGTCCCACGAGCGCGTGGTGAGGCTGCTCGCATCGTCCAGGCTGCCGAGGCCTTCAAGGTGGAGCGCGTACGCGAGGCCACAGGTAATGCCAGCCGGTTCCTTGAGCGACTGCGCGAATACCGCAACCACCCAGAAGCAACGCGTCGCCGCCTCTATATCGAAATGATGGAGCGCATCCTCCCGAGAGTCGAAGTTATCGTTGTGGACGATGAGATCGGCGGCAACGTTCTGCCGTTCCTGCCACTGACTGATCAGGAAGCGACGGGGGCCTAGTCATGCAGCAGCGCAGAGGGCTCCCTGCAGACATACAGCGACTGGTCAGCATTGCCCTGGTCTTGCTCGGCGGCGCCCTGCTTATTCTCCTTAGTCAGAGTGTCTATGTTGTCGACGAGACTGAGCAGGTCATCATCACCCGCCTCGGCGAGTACCGCCGTGAGGCTACAGAACCCGGCCTCCATTTCAAGACGCCCTTCATTGAATCTGTACACCGGATAGAAAAGCGCCTGTTGCGGTTCGACTCGGAGCCGTCCGAATTCCTAACCGCTGAGAAGAAGGCGCTCATCATCGACTCTTACGCGCGCTACCGCATTATCGACGCGCGACAGTTCTTTGAGGTGGTCCGCACCGAACTGGGCGCACGCGGCAGATTGGAGGCCATCATATCCTCCGAAATCCGCGAGGAGGTCGCCACGAACGATCAGATCGAAGTCATCCGCGATAACCGTGAGTCTCTCATGCGCAACGTCACAGAGCGCAGCGATGTGAAGGCACGGGAATTCGGCATGTCCGTTATAGACGTTCGCATTGTCGGCGCAGACTTCCCGCCTGAGGTTGCCAACAGCGTCTACGACCGGATGCGCTCAGAGCGAACGCGTATCGCCAACCGCTTCCGCGCAGAGGGTGACGAGGAGAAGGCCAAGATCGAAGCTGATGCCGACCTTCAGCGCGCCCAGATTCTCGCAGAAGCCAATGAGCGCGCCCAAACCCTTCGCGGTGAGGGTGAGGCGGAGGCCATCAGCATCCAGGGCCTGGCCATTGACACCGACCGTGATTTCTACAACTTCGTCAGAACGCTGGAAGCCTATGAGGTTTCCATGACGGACGGCACAACTCTTGTGGTGCCGCTCGATTCGGACTTCTACCAATTCCTGACGGACGTCTACCCCATCGGCGACGAACGCCGCACCGACTAACGCGCCGGCAACTCGCGCAGAAATTCCCCGGCGGCTGGGCAGTTCTCGATCAGCACGCAGTCGGAACACAGCGGCTTGCGCGACTTGCACACATCCTTGCCGTGCGCCACGAACAGCGCATGGTACTCATTGAAAAGTTGCACGTCGGTCGGCAGTGACTCGTGAAACAGAGCGCGCACGGCGGCATACTTGGGTTTGTTATCTGTCCCAATGATGCCCAGCCGACCTAGCACACGGATGGTGTAGGCGTCGATGACAAATGACGGCAGGTTTCCGGCGTAAAGCAGCATCGAATCCGCCGTCTCCGGCCCAACGCCGTATAAAGCTAACAACTCCTCGCGCAGTTCGTCCAGCGGCTTGGAGGCGAACACACTCTCAATGTCATCGCCATAAAGGGCAAGATAGTCCCCGAGCACGCGGAGCTTGCGCGCCTTGGCGTTGAAATAGCCGGACGGTCGGATCAGGGCGGCAAGGTCATCGAGTGACCGTGTACGCAGCGCCTCTGGGTTCAAAGCGTCTGCGTTCTTGAGCGCCGTGATTGCCTTCTCCACGTTCGTCCACGCCGTGTTCTGTGTCAGGATCGCGCCAACCATCACCTCGAACGGCGTCTCGCCCGGCCACCAATGCTGCTCACCGTACTCGGCAAAGAGACGGTCGTAGAGTTCAGGCAGACCGAGGAGTTTCTTTCGCCGCCGCCGACGCGATCTAGCCGCTGTCACGGACAAGCCCCGCGCCTAGTTCATAGGCTTCCGCCAAAGCGTCCGATTTCTCCAGGACATCCCTGGCCCGAACGACGCCGGGCACAAGCAGACGCGCCGCCTCCCGGAAGTGCATGCTCACCAGCCACGAGCGCGTTGCCTGCACTGCGCCATCAAACTCCGTTGGATCGTCACGATCGGCTGTGGCGATGATGAGTGCCTTACCCGCCTCCTTATCGCGCCGCAATTGCTGCCCCATCACATACTTCCGTACCCACAGCGGCTGTGTGCGGTCGTAGAGCGCCTTTGTCTGCGCGGGTACGCCACGAAACGCAATGGGAAAAGCAATGTAGATCAGGTCCACCGCCCGCAGCTTGGCGTACAACGCCTGCATGTCGTCCAGCACTGTGCAGACGCCCGTAAGCATGCAATCTTCGGATTGCGGGCAGATGCAGGGGTTGATGGAAAGGTCCAGCAGGTTGATGAGTTCCGTGTCAGCGCCGACGTCCCGCGCCCCCGCAAGCGCCCGCTCCAACAGCGTCTCGCTGTTGCCGCCGCGCCGCGTGCCGCCCGCGATTCCCAGCACTGAAATAGTCACGTAGAGATTATATGGCGGCCACCCGTGCGGTACGATGGAACACACGGCTGAACCAAAGGGGGCGGGGACAGTGACGACAACCACGAAGACATCATTCCGGCAGCGGCTGCGGGATGCGAGCGAGCGCAACAACTCCCTGCTCTGCGTTGGCCTCGACCCCGACCCCGCCGAGATGAACGGGCGCGACATTGCCGAGTTTGGCATCGCAATCATCGACGCCACAATCGACCTCGTCTGCGCCTACAAGCCGAACCTCGCCTTCTATGAGGCGCACGGCTCGGCGGGATACGCCGCGCTTGAGAGAATCCTCGACCACGTCAACGGTCGTGTGCCCGTGCTCGGCGATGCCAAGCGGAACGACATCGGCAACTCCGTCCGCTTCTACGCAAAAGGGCTGTTCGAGACGATGGGCTTCGACGCCATCACAGTCAATCCGTTCCTCGGTCGGGATAGTCTGCAACCGTTCCTCGATTATGAGGACAAGGGCGTGTTCATCCTGTGCCGCACCTCCAACCCCGGTGGCGCAGACCTGCAGGGCCTCAACGCCGCCTACGACGGCGTTCCGATGCCGCTTTATGAAGCCGTCGCCCACCTGAGCAAGTCGTGGGACACAAACGACAATATTGGCCTCGTGACGGGCGCGACGTACCCGTCCGAAGCACAAAGGATTCGCGAGATTTGCCCCGACATGCCGTTCCTGGTTCCGGGTGTCGGCACGCAGGGCGGCGAGCTTGAAGCAGCCCTGTCAGCGACCCTTGACGCAGACGGCGGAGGTATCCTGGTCAATTCGTCACGCGGAATCCTGTACGCCTCCACCGGCCCGGACTTCGCGGATGCCGCCCGCGCCGCTGCGGAGAATCTCCGGGCTCAGATCGAGGCCGCCCGCCCATCTGCCTAGCGTTGGTTGTCAGGCCGCTCCCACTAGCGAAAGCACAACGGTCACGGAGACGAGACTGCCAAGCGTTCCGGCCACCACGATTCCGCTCGCAAGCTCCGGCCTGCCCTTGTATTGCGTCGCGAGGATGATCGTCAGCACGGCCGTCGGCATTCCGGCCACCACGATGAGCACCTTTGACGTCAGATCGTCGAATTGCAACAACTGAACAAGTCCATACGCCACGAGAGACGACAAGACCAGCCTGATCGCAACCACACCCGCAATCGCCCGCGCTCCCGCCATTTCCCGCGTTGACGCCAGCTGGATTCCCAGGACGATGAGCATGGCCGGAATCGCTGCGTCGCCCATGATCTGCGCGGGTTGCTGGATGTAGTCCGGAAGTTCGATGGCCAGCATGCTGACGGCAAGACCGCCGACGGCGGCGTAACTGGTGGGCAGCTTGGCCACGGATACGAGCGAGCCAACCAGGTTGGATTGGGCGCGCGATGCGATGAACGCGCCGACCGTCCACGCGAGAATCGCCTGCGTCACGAAGAAGACCACGGCGATGGCCAGTCCCTCGTCTCCAAACGCGAAGAACGCCACGGGAAGGCCGTAGTTGCCCGCGTTCATGAACAGCGCCGCGATTACAAAGGTCGTCTGAGCATCCTTAGGCACTCTCATCGCCCGGGCGGCCACGTAGGCAATAACGTACAGGGACGAGAGGAGCAGAAGGCTGAACGCTGCGATACGGGCGAGGTCCTCAAGCGCGACCTGCGTGGTGGCCAAGCCGTTGAAGACGAGCGCGGGGCTGAAGATGAAGAGAATCGCCTGGCTCAGCGGCTCCGGCGAGATCGGCCTGAATCTGTGAACAAGCGCGCCAATCGCCGCCATCAGAAAGACGGGAAAGACGACGCTGATGAATATATTCAGGAAGTCCATTCAGCGTTGATGCGGTCGAGGATGTCCGGCAGCTCCTCCAGCGAGCTGATCACGCGCGCGTCCTTGTAGTCGTTGAATATGCCGTCCCTATCAAGGAGGACGGGTAGAATCCCGACGTTCGCCGGGCCCTGCACGTCCGAAAGCGGCTGATCGCCCACATGGACAACCTCGTCGGCGCCCGCCCCTGCCCGCTTCAGGGCCTCCTCAAATATCTCGGCGTTCGGCTTGGCAACACCGATCTCCTCGGACGTGACCGCAAATGACATGAATTCGGCGATGCCGAGATCGAGCAGCGTCTGCGCCAAACCACCCTCGTAGTTGGTGACGACGCCGATAGAGTATCCCCGGTCCCGGAGCGCCTGCAGAGACGGCACAACATCCGGGAACATCGCGAAACCCTGCCGCGTTTCCCAGACCCGTTCGAAGATGCGGCTCGCCAGTTCAAGGTCTACCGTCACTCCCGCGCCGGCCAGCAGCAGCATCTCGTACCGCCCCCACAGTTCCCGCACGTCCTCAGGCGTGCGCCGACTCAGCGGGAGTTTACCGTTCTCCTCAGAAAGGAATTGGTCGGCGGCGGGATAGGCGCGGAGGACGGCGTTTGTATCGACCGTGATGTCGAATTCGGCGCAGGCGGCGGCCTGTATCTGCTCGCGTCTCGGCTCGAACCTGACGATGGTGTTGTAGAAATCCAGAGAGACCGCCCGAATACGCGCCATAGCAGTTCTCATCGTACCATCGGCGGGTTTGAGCACCACAGAAACGGCCCTGAAATCGGCGCTTCTACCCTTGACCCCAACCAGTCCAGAACGTAGCATGAGCCAATCCGATGGCAGCGCGGGACAGGATAATCCGGTCTTTCACCCATCGACATAACGGGATTGGCAATTCACAATTGAATTGACCGTGAACAAGGGGGTGTCAGCAGATGAATTCCAGCCTGATCAGCAAGATCGAGAAGGCGCGGAAGTACGCCGAGGAGCGGGACGACCGAATCAGGTTTGAGTCGTTTCGCGCCCGGATCTCAGGCGACAACAGCGAGCACGTTGTCGAACTCACGGACGGCGTGTTTACGTGCGACTGCGACTTCTTTGAGGGCTGGAGCTCCTGCAGTCACGTAATGGCGATGGAGCGGGTCCTGGGCGCGACGATTCCCGAGCCGCCCGTCCCGGAGCACCGCTAGTCGGAAAACAGCGGCCTTAGCCGCGCGTAGGTCTGGTCCAGGCTCTCCGGCAGCAGCTTTGTCTCGCCGACGACAGCCATGAAATTGGTGTCGCCACCCCACCGTGGAACCACGTGCAGATGCAGATGCCCCGGCACGCCCGCGCCCGCAAGTTGCCCGATGTTCATTCCGACATTGAACCCGTCCGGCCCATACTCCTCCTTGATGATGCCGACGCTGCGCTGAGCCAGCGCCCACATCTCCGCGCCGGTCTCCGGCGGCAGTTCTTCCAACGCGCCAATATGAGCGTAGGGCGCGATCATCAGGTGGCCCGAGTTGTACGGGTAGAGATTCAGGATGATGAACGAGCGCTCTGCCCGGTGGAGAATGTAGACCTCATCGTCCTTGTCGAGAGTCGGATTCTCGCAGAGAAAACACGCCGACTCGCCCTGTTCTCCGGTCTGGCCGGTCACGAATTCCGCCCTCCACGGAGTCCAGAGCCGTTCCATGATACCCATGCCCTACGGCGCAAGAAACTGAACGGTGGGCGGCGGCGCGTCAAGCTGCTCAAGGAATGCCTCCACGGTTGTGACGGGCAGCATGCAGATGTAGTTCTCACAGACGTAGGCGGTCGCCTTGTCGTTGATCATGGAGCGGCCTTCCAGCACAGGAAGGTCGCCCCATTTGAAGGCCTCATCCGGCGTGGCCGCCACCACGATCTTGTTCGGCATGAACCGCGTATTCAGGGCGTCCAGCAGCTCGCCCATGTCGTCCGCCGCCCTATCGCCGATGAGCGCAATCTCCTTGGTGGAGCCGATGGCGAAATCGAGCGCGGCGAGCCAGTGCCCGACCGCCGTTGGGTAGCGGGACATGTACATATGGACGCTGCGGAGCGCTCTTTCCGCGATGGCATGATAGTTCCCGTTGCCGGTAAGCGCGTGGAGGCGCAGCAGGAGTTCCGTTGCTGACGCGCCGCCGGAGGGAGTGGCGTTGTCCAGCACTGTGCGCGGACGGACGACAAGGGACTCGGCGTCGCTGCCGATGTCGTAGAAGATTGAGTCCGCATCGTCCCAGAACAGTTCAATGATTCTGTCCGCCAGCGACACTGCCTCATCCAGCCAGCGGCGATCAAAGGTGAGTTCAAATAACGAGAGCAGACCGTTGGCGAGATTGGCATGGTCTTCAAGGTACGCGGGGATGCGGGCCTCGCCGTCCTTGTATGTTCGCAGCAGGCGTCCCTCCGGCGTCCGCATGGTTTCGACCAGGAACGTTCCCTGCCTCTCCGCGGCGGCGCGGTAGTCCTCTCTACCAAGCGCCCCAGCCGCCTCGGCAATCGCCCGCAGCAGCAGCCCGTTCCAACTCGTCAGCATCTTCTCGTCGCGGAACGGCCTCACCCTGCCCTCTCTGGCTTCAAGCAGGGCCTGTCGGGAGTTGGCGAGGGATCCATGCACGTCCTCAACCGACATGTTGTGTTTCGTGGCCAATTCGTCGTCCGACGCGACACGGCTCAGGACGGACGAGCCACTGTCCTCAAAATTGCCGGACTCCGTGACGCCGTAGGCATCGCAGAACAGGGCCGCGGAAGGCTCATCGCCCAGCGCCGCGCTAATCTCAGCAGGCGTCCAGACGTAGAACTTGCCCTCCTCGCCCTCGCTGTCCGCGTCCAGCGTCGAATAGAATCCGCCCTCCGGCGACAGTTTCTCTCTCAGCAGAAAGTCGACAGATTCCTCAACGACGCGTCTAAAATCCTCCCGCTTGGTGAGCTGCCACGCGTGGAGATAGACGCCGATAAGAAGCGCGTTGTCGTACAACATCTTCTCGAAGTGGGGCACCAGCCATTGGGCATCGGTGCTGTAGCGATGGAATCCGCCGCCAAGTTGGTCGTACAGCCCGCCCGCCGCCATGTGCTCCAGAGTCGTCTCAAGGATGGCGCGGGCGTTGGAATCATCATCATTGGCGGAGATGTAGCGCATCAGGAACTCAAGCAGCATGGGTTGCGGGAACTTGGGTGCGGCCATGAACCCGCCGTTCGCCGCGTCAAACGAGCTGCTCAGCCGCGCAAACGCCTCCGTGAACAGATCCTTTGACAGCAGCGAGTCCTGCCCGCTTGATGCAACAGTGGCGCGTCGGAGATGGTCGACGATGTTCTGTCCCGCCTGCTTGATCTCCGTCTTGCGCGCCGTGTACGCATCCAGCACGGTGGTCAGCACGCGCGGAAAGCCGGGCATGCCGGGGCGGTCCTCCGGCGGGTAGTACGTGCCGCCAAAGAACGGCGAACCGTCCGGCGTCAGGAACACGCTCAGCGGCCAGCCACCGTGGCCGGACAAAGCCTGCACGGCGTCCATGTACACGGAATCGATGTCCGGGCGCTCCTCACGATCAACCTTGATTGACACGAAGTTCTCGTTGAGGAGCTTGGCCGTGTCCTGGTTTTCAAACGACTCCCGCTCCATCACATGGCACCAATGGCAGGACGAGTAGCCGATGCTGAGAAAGATGGGCACGTCGCGTTCCTGCGCCGCCGTCAGCGCCTCCTGCCCCCACGGATACCAGTCCACGGGGTTATGCGCATGTTGCTGTAGATACGGGCTTGTCTCGTTGATCAGGCGATTCGGCACCCTGCGCCTCCCCGTTCCCCTGTGAGCGCCATGAGCGCCCGTAGTCCCCATTGCCGCCCAAATCGACGGCGGTTGTCTACTCGTTCTCTCCCTGCGACCACTGCCACAGGGCGGGCTTGATCCGCTCAAGGACGAGAAGGCCTTTGCGCGTATCGCTTGCCAGCCGCGCCGGATCGCTCTTTGCGACGCGCCGCTTGAAGAGCCAGTACGTGAAGGTCTTGTATTCGTCCAGAGATGAGCGCACGGGCGCTTTCCGCTTTCGGCCCGTCGCGAGGCGGAATTCCGTGCGGAGATCGCCGCTTGGCGCGCCGTAGAGTCGGCTCATCGCTTCGTCTTCGATGAGGTTCTCACGAGCGGCGAGATTCTGCTGCGCCTTAGCAACCTCCTCGATGTTGGCCTGCTGCAGCGCCTCTTCCACCACCACGCCGTACAGGAAATTCAGGTGGGCGGCGTGCTTGCCGTGACCGATGCTGCGGCGAAAGAGTTCGGCGTTGATGTGGACAGGCGCCCTGCCCTCAAACAGCAACCGCTCCGCTTCCTGCTCGGGTATCACGTCGCCCGCCGCCTCAATCAGCCTCTCCGCCAGCAGCAGCCAGTCAAAGGCCTCTCCTGCAATGACATAGGTGTACGCGCGTCCATTAAGCTCCTCTTTCGGCGCGTTCCACTCGGCGACGGCGTTCAGGAGCGCAAGGAACCAATTCTCGCCTCCACGCACGCAATCAACAAACGACTCAACGATTTCCTCCGGGGTTCGATGCCCTTGCGCCCCATTGACGTGCGGGGCCTCAACGTCGACGACCGTCTGCGCGGAGTCTCGCGGCCGCGAAGTCATGGCGACTGAGCCGGCCGTACGGTCGGCCCTTTCGGTAAGCAGCGCATCACGCGGCGGCTCCGTGGCATCTCTTGTACTTCAGGCCGCTGCCGCAGTAGCAGGGATCGTTGCGACCGATCTTTGCAGTGGCGCGGCGCACCGGGCCGCGTGCCGCCTGAGCGTCCGGCGCTTGCCCGCTCGCATCACGCTGTTGGGAGGCCATCGGACTTTCGGCCATCTCACCGCGGTCTGCCATTGCGCCGTTTGGCGCAACACCATTGGCCGCAGCCGCGACGCGCCGAGTGGGCTGGGCAGACACGTCGAGATGGAGCACGGTCCGGACGATGCCGTTGCGCAAACGGTCCATCAACTCCTGGAACATGCCGTGGCTTTCCTGCCGGTACATGACCAGCGGATTGCGCTGCCCGTACGCTTGCAGGCCGGCGCTCATCCGCATCTGCTCCATGGCGGTCAGGTGCTGAACCCAGAGGTTGTCGAGCGTCTGCAGCAGGACTAGGCTTTCCAGTTCCCGCAGCCGTTCCGTGCCAAGCTCTTCCTCGATCTCGTCGTAGACGGCCAGCGCGTATTCAACCAACTCGTCCGTGATCTCCGTTCGCGTAAGATCGAGCACTTGCCCTGCCTCCAGCCAGTCCGGGGCGGGGAAGGCGGCCCGTACGGCTGCCACAAATCCCTCAATGTCCCAGTTGGCCGGATCCCGGTCTCCCAAGTGCGCGTCAACGATGGCCGCGCATTCGTCCGCAACCATCTGCCGGATGTTTTCCCGCAAGTCCTCTGACTGCAGGACCTTGGCGCGCTCCGAATAGACGATTGAGCGTTGGCGGTTGATGACGTCGTCATATTCGACAAGGTGCTTGCGGACTTCAAAGTTGTTGCCCTCGACCCGCACCTGCGCGTTCTCAAAGGCGCGTGAGACCATGCGGTTCTCGACGGCGTCGTCGTCCTTGAGGCCGGACCACGACATGATCGACTTCACTCGATCGCCGCCAAACCGCTTGATAATCTCATCCTCGAGCGACACATAGAACTGCGACGCGCCGGGGTCGCCCTGCCGCCCTGCGCGGCCACGGAGCTGGTTGTCGATGCGCCGGGCCTCGTGCCGCTCGGTGCCGAGAATGAACAGGCCGCCCAGGTCCAAAACCTCATCGTGCTCTCGCTGCCAGTCGTCCTCGTCACGGCCCTCCGGGTTGCCGCCAAGAATAATGTCCGTGCCGCGACCGGCCATGTTGGTGGACACGGTAATCGCGCCAAGCCGCCCGGCCTGCGCCACAATCTGCGCCTCACGGTCATGCTGCTTGGCGTTCAGAACTTCATGCTCCAGGCCTTCGCTGCGAAGCAGGGCACTGAGGCGTTCCGACGTATCAATGGAGGCCGTGCCGACAAGCACTGGCCTGCCCTCGTCGTGCAACTCCCTGAGCGTGCGGACGATGGCCTTGAACTTGCCCTCCTCGTTCAGATAAATGAGGTCCGGTTGGTCATCCCGGACAGACGGCTTGTTGGTAGGGATGGGCAACGGGTCCAGGTTGTAGATCTTGAGGAATTCTTCGGCCTCCGTGGACGCCGTACCCGTCATGCCCGCAAGCCGCTCGTACATGCGGAAATAGTTCTGGAGCGTGATGGTAGCGAGGGTCATGGATTCCCGCCGTATCGCCACGTTCTCCTTCGCTTCGATGGCCTGGTGGAGACCCTCGGAATAGCGGCGGCCCGGCATCAGGCGGCCCGTGAACTCATCGACAATGACGACCTGGTCTTCTCCGTCAACGACGTATTCCTTGTCGCGTTGGTAAACGAATTCCGCCTTGAGCGCGTTCTCAAGGAAATGCACCGCCGTGTAGTGTTCCGGCGCGTAGAGGTTGTCGATGTTCAGCGAGCGCTCAACCTTGGTGATCCCTTCCTCAGTGAGGGACACCGCGCGCGTTTTGGGGTCGATGGCGAAGTCAGCCTCTTCAGTGAGACGGCGCGCCAACTGCGCGAACTGACCATAGCTCTGTGTCGGAGTCTGCCCCGGGCCGCTGATGATCAGCGGCGTCCGCGCCTCGTCGATGAGGATGTAGTCGACCTCGTCAACGATGGCGTAGACAAGCTCGCGCTGCACACGCTGCTCCGCGGTAAGCGCAAGGTTGTCCCGTAGGTAGTCAAAGCCAAACTCAGAATTCGTGCCATAGGTAATATCCGCGGCATACGCCTCACGCCGATGCACGGGGCGCATACCCTCATCCGACTCTTCGTTGTCGGGGTCATACAGCAGGGATTCGTCATGCTGCAAGCAGGCGACAGAGATACCGAGAGCATGATAGACGGCGCCCATCCATGAGGCGTCGCGGCGGGCCAAATAGTCGTTCACCGTGATGACATGCACGCCCCTGCCCGTCAGCGCGTTCAGATACACCGGGAGCGTGGCGACGAGGGTCTTTCCCTCACCCGTCCGCATCTCGGCAATCCGACCCTGGTGCAGCGTGATGCCGCCGATGATCTGCACGTCAAAGTGCCGCATCCCCAGCACGCGCTTTGAGACCTCACGCACCACTGCGAACGCCTCAGGCGCCAGATCGTCCAGGGTTTCCTTGCCAGACAGACGCTCGCGGAATTGGGCGGTCATGCCTCGCAATTCATCGTCACTTAGACGCGCGTAGCGACCCTCGAGAGCGTTGACCTCATCCACGGCGGGCTGCATGCGCTTGACAGCGCGTTCGCTGCCATCGCCGAGAATCTTGCGGAGTTTGCCGATCACGACTTGCGCCCTCCGCCGATGACCGTCTGCAGGACGTACGTCATCACGCCGAGCCCAACCCGATTGCGGTGGAGGTAGGCAGCGCGGGGGTCTGCATCAAACCACTCCGGCAACTCAACCGTGCGCGGCATGGGATGCAGCACGATTGCGTCCACATTCAATTCCTGTTGTGCCTGTTCTGTCATGATGATTGGCCTGTTCGCGGAGCCGCGCTCCGCCTGTACCCGCGTCATATACAAAACGTCGGTTTCTTTAAGGATACCGCTATTCAGAAACTCGGTCTCTTTCAGGTTCGGCGCGCTCATTCTGACAGATGATGAATCAAGTCCAGATGATAGGCGCAGACCGGGATCCGTAACGACGGTGATGTGGTTGTCGAACAGTGCAAGGGCCATGATCAGGCTGTGAATGGTGCGCCCGTGCAGGGCATCCCCTGTCATGGTGACGTTCAGGCCGCTCAGCCTGCCGAACTTCTGGTAAATCATGGCGAGGTCGATGAGCGTCTGAACGGGATGCTCCCCCGCCCCGTTGCCCGCGTTAATCACCGGGCAGGGGCTCGCCGCCGTCGCGACGGTCATGGATTCCGTGTCAGGATGGCGGAGAATCAGCGCCGCGATGCCGTAGTCAGCCAGCACACGAATCGTGTCTGTCAGGCTTTCGCCCTTGTTGACGGAGCTTGCGCTGACATCGAGCGAAATGACATCCAGCCCGAGTGCGCGCGCGGCGAACTGGAAACCCAAGCGCGTGCGAGTGCTCGCCTCGTAGAATGCGGTGGCGACGGCGCGGCCGTCTCGCACAGTGGGCGCAACTCCGTCCGGCAAGGGTCTTTCAGCCAGTTCCCTGACGGCCAGCAACAGGGACTCGGAGGACATGCCCTGCAGGGTGATGAACGATTTGCCCTCGGCTAACACCCGGCCGCCTCCCTGCCCCGCGGCAGTGCGCCGGGACGAGAGTCGCGGCGCCCAACGCCGCCGCTATTGCTGGAACATCTCTCCGACTGAGCGGTTGTAGTGAATTCGCTTGATGGCCTCGCCCAACAGCGGCGCGACGGACACCACCTTGATATTCATGCCATCCGTGTTCTTGTTGTCGATGGGCAGCGTGTCCGAAACGATGAGTTGATCGATGACACTATTCCGCAGACTGCCGCTGCCCGGCTCGGATAGCACGGGGTGCGTCACGGCGGCGGACACGCTCGTCGCGCCGTGCTCCAAAACGGTTTCCGCTGCCGCCACGAGCGAGCCGCCCGTATTGACCTCATCATCAACGATGATCGCCTTGCGGCCTTTCACGTCGCCAATCACGGTGACGCTTTCAGTGCGATCGCTGTTGCCAAGCCGGCGCTTTTCGATGATGGCCAGCGGCTCTCCCCAACGCTCCGCCACGTCACGCGCGCGCTTCGTGCTGCCCACGTCCGGGGCGACAACGACGCCGGCAGAATCAGTATCAAGGAAATAGTCGGCGATCAACGGCAAGGCGGTCAGCTCATCCACGGGAATGCTGAAAAACCCCTGAATCTGTCCGGCGTGCAAGTCTACGGTGAGAACCCGTTCCGCGCCCGCCACCTGGATGAGGTCTGCGATCAGTCGACCCGTAATAGGAACGCGCGGCTGGTCCTTCTTGTCCGTGCGGCCATAGGCGTAATACGGGACGACAGCTGTGACGCGGCCGGCCGAGGCGCGTTTGGCCGCGTCAATCATGATCAGGAGTTCCATGATGTTCTGGTTCACGGGGCTCGAAAACGGCTGAACCAGGAAGACATCGCGGCCTCGAATGTTCTCCTGGAACCGCACGAAGATGTTCTCGTTGGAGAACTGAAAGACCTCAACCGCGCCGGGCTCTATATCGAGATATTGGCAAACATCAGTTGCAAGTGCTTGGTGGGCATTACCGGAAAAGATGCGCAAGTCAGAATTCTGGTACACCCCGCCCCCTTGCCTACCCCAATCCGTCGGCGCTGCTCCCGCCTCAGTATAGCATCGGAACGGCCGCTACCTTAAGCCCGCCCGTCACGTGGGCACGCGCTTTCCTGACAGATTCGCGCCTTATGGAAAGACCACCCTGTGCGATACTTGATGGGTCGAACACAGTTCTAATACGTGGAGAAAAAATGGGCGCAACCGCCGTCATCGGAGCGCAGTGGGGAGACGAGGGTAAGGGCAAGGTCATCGACCTGCTCGCGGAGCAGGCCGACTATGTCGTGCGGTTTTCCGGCGGCAATAACGCAGGCCATACGGTCATCAACCACCTCGGCGAATTCCGTTTGCACCTCGTTCCCGCGGGCATCTTCAACTCACAGACCACGTGCATCATCGGCAACGGCGTCGCCATCGACCCTGAAGTCTTGCTTGGGGAAATCGACCAGCTAGAGGCGGCCAATATCGACACCTCGCGCCTGCTGATTAGCGACCGCGCCCACATCGTCTTTCCGTATCACAAGTTGTTGGACGAACTGGAAGAAGGACGCCTGGACGCAAACGCCATCGGCACGACGCGACGCGGCATCGGCCCGGCGTTCACGGACAAGACGGCGCGGCGTGGCCTGCGCATGGGTGACCTGCTCGACCGCGAAGGGCTGCGCGCCAAGCTGGAAATCGCCATGGAGTACGTGAACCTGGTCTTGCAGGGCGTGTACGGCCAGCCGGCAATTGCAGTTGAGAGCATTTACGAGCAGTGCCGACACTGGGCAGAGAGGCTGAGCGGCATCATTCAGCAGACGGAGCTGATCATCAACCGAGCCCTGCTGGAACAGCGAGAAGTGCTGCTGGAGGGCGCGCAGGGCACCCTGCTCGACCTCGACTTCGGAACGTACCCCTATGTGACGTCGTCTCACCCCGGCGCGAGTAGCGCTTACCAGGGCGCGGGCATCGGGCCAATCCGCATCGACCACATCGTTGGCGTGTTCAAGGTGTACTGCACCCGAGTTGGCGGCGGACCCTTCCCCACCGAACTCAATGATGAGCACGGCGAGCACATCCGGGAGGTCGCGCACGAATACGGCGTCACGACGGGACGACCACGCCGCATCGGCTGGTTCGACGCGCCAATGGCCCGGCTTTCCAACCTGGTCAACGGCTACTCGTCAGTCATCTTGACCCGTCTGGACGTATTGGATCAGCTGGAGACAATCAGGATTTGCACCGGCTATCGGCTCGGCGGACAAACCCTTGATTTCCCGCCAAGCTCCGCAGCGGATCTGGCGGAATGCGTCCCAATCTATGAAGAACTGCCGGGGTGGCTTGAGCCAACCAGCGACTTTCGGCACGTCCAGGACTTGCCGAAGAACGCCCGCGCCTACATTGATCGGCTTGAAGAGCACATCCAGGCGCAGGTCAGCATGTTGTCCATCGGCCCCCGCCGTGACGAGAACATCATCGTCCGCCCGGCGCTGTAGGACCGTGCCCTATACGGGCAAATCCACGTCGTACTGCGAAAGAGTGTCCTCGATGTAGGCGCGGGTGGCGTCATCCGCCTCTGTTAGAGGGAGGCGCGGCGCTCCGACATCCATCCCAACGGTGTTCAGCATGTGCTTCACCGGGATGGGATTGGCCACCACGAACAGGGCGTCGATGAGCGGCAATAGCCCCCGGTGGATAGTCGCCGATTCCTCGCGCGCGCCGTCAAGAAACGCGTAAATCTTTCTCGCAATCTGCTTGCCGACAACGTGCGCCGCAACGCTGACAACGCCGTAGCCGCCAACGGCCAGCACCGGCAGGGTGTCTGCGTCATTGCCGGACCAGACGGTGAATCCGTCGTCCGCCGTTTCGATGATCCGGGCGATCTGCCCGATATCCGCGCTCGCCTCCTTGACACCTGCGATGTTGTCAACGTGGCTGAGGCGTGCCGTCGTGGCGGCAGTCATGTTGAGTGACGTACGGCTCGGCACGTTGTAGAGGATGCCGGGTATGCCCACGGACTCCGCGATGGCAACAAAATGACGATACAGGGAGTCCTGCGGCGGCTTGTTGTAGTACGGCACGGTCATCAGGATGCCGTGCGCGCCGAGTTTCTCCGCCTCTTGCGAAAGCTCAATGCTTTCGGCGGTGTTGTAGGTTGTGGTGCCTGCGATGATATGCGCGCCATTGCGGTTGGCCACCTCAAGCGTGACCTCGTACATGCGGAGTTTCTCTTCCGCAGTCAGCGTCGGCCCCTCACCCGTCGTGCCCGTGACAACGAGTCCCTCCGTGCCGGAGTCGATGAGAGCCTGCGCCAGCTTGGCCGCCTGTTCATAGTTGACGTTACCGTCGCTGTCGAACGGCGTCACCATTGCCGTCAGCACCCGTCCAAAGGGCGCGCCATTGCGGTCTCTCATCGTCCCCTCCCCTTCGCGTCGGGCTGCCGTCTCCTCGGGTCGATGCGTGAATTGTAGTACGTTTCGGGCTAGTAGGTGCGCCCGGTCGGACGCGGACCGAAGATGGCCGTTCCAAGCCGCACAACCGTCGCGCCTTCCTGGATGGCCACGTGGAAATCGTTGGTCATTCCCATGGAGAGTTCCGTCAACGAGGCGGACGCAACCGAATCATTGAGAGCGTCCCGGAGTTCGCGCAAGCGACGGAAACCCGGGCGGGACGCCTCCGCGTCCTCCGCCATCGGGCCCACTGTCATCAAGCCAATCACGTTCAAATTCGGCAGTTCGATGATCCGCTGAGCGTCCTCCATGAAACCGACCAACGACTGATCATCCGCCGCGAGTCCCAACTTGAACCCGCCGCGGTCCGGATTGTCCGTGAAATCAATTTCAATAAGCGCGCCAATTGGGCCAACATCCATCTGCTCCGCCCGTTGGCTGATGGTCTCTGCGAGACGCAGTGAGTCAACGGTGTCGATGGCCTGGAACACCTGTAGCGCCTGCCGTGCCTTGTTGCGCTGGAGGTGGCCAATCATGTGCCAAGTGGGCAGAGTGATGCCCTGCTCGTCCGCCAACGCATTGGCCGCAGCAATCTTGGGAGCAGCCTCCTGCACCCAGTTCTCACCGAAATGGGTCAATCCGTGCTGAATCGCGGCTATAACGCGCTCCGGTTCAACACCCTTGGTCGCGCCGTGCAGCTTAACGGACTGCGGATCACGTCCGGCCTCGGCGGCAATCTCGGCCATGCGACCCTGCAGCCGCGCTATGTTGTCGCCAATGGCGGCGGCGCGTTCTTCAACAGACGGAGCCTCGTGTGTCTGCATCGCCTCACCTCGCGGCGGCGGCAGGAGCGCCTTTGGCCAGGAGTTCGGCAATCTGAATGGTGTTCGTCGCCGCGCCCTTGCGGATGTTGTCCGAGACAACCCACATGGAGATGCCGTTGTCCAGCGCGGTGTCGCGGCGTATCCGGCCCACGAACACCTCGTCCCTGCCCTGCGCGTCTATCGCCATCGGATAGGCGCTGCGCGCAGGATCGTCGGTTACGATGATGCCCGGCGCTGCGCCAAGAATATCCCGCGCGTCGTCCGGCGTGATGGGGTTGGTGAACTCCACGTGTACGGCCTCGGAATGCGCGAACGCGGCAGGGATCCGCACGCAGGTGGCGGAGACGGCAATCTCCGGCGCGTGCATGATCTTCTGCGTCTCCCGCACCATCTTGATCTCTTCCTTGGTGTAGTCGTCCTCTTCAAAGACATCGATCTGGGGAATGGCATTGAATGCGATGCGGTGTGGAAATGCGCTCGGCTGCGCCTCCTCGCCGTCCAGCACGCCGCGCGACTGCTCCAGCATCTCCTCAAGCGCCAACCGCCCCGCGCCGGACGCCGATTGATACGTGTCCACGATGACCCGCTTGATGGGGTTCTCACGATGCAGCGGCCACAGCGCGACCACCATCTGGATGGTCGAGCAGTTGGGGTTGGCGATGATGCCGTTGTGATTCAGCGCGTCGTCCGGGTTGACCTCCGGCACGACGAGCGGCACGTCAGGCTCCATGCGCCACGCGGACGAGTTATCAACGACGACCGCGCCTCGCTTTGCCGCTTCCGGCGCAAGCTGCTTGCTGGTGCCGCCGCCCGCCGAGAACAGCGCGATATCAATATCCTCGAAGGAATCCGGCGTCGCCTCGATGACCTCGTGCTCGTCCCCCATTGCCGCAAGTCGTTTGCCCGCTGAACGCGCGGACGCCATCAGCGTCAGGGACGACATGGGAAAGCCGCGCTCCTCCAGCACGTTGATGAACTTCTCACCCACAAGCCCGGTTGCGCCGACTATCGCGACGCGGGGTCGATCACTGCTGGCCATCATTCCCCTTCCTGCTCCGGCCACAGCAGCGCGCCGAGGCCATACGTCAGTTGTCCGCGCCGGTTGCCCACCTCGCGAATCGCGAGCAGGACACCCGGCATATAGCTTTCCCTGTCTATTACATCATGGCGGAGCGTCAGCGTCTCGCCCGGCCCGCCCAGAAGCACCTGCTGATGCGCCATCAGCCCCGGCATCCGCACGGAGTGAATGGCGACACCGTCGATATCGCCGCCGCGAACGTCGTCCACGTTCACCACTTTCGACTCCGCATTCGTGAATGCCTTGCCGTCTCGTGCCTCTACCATCGTACGCGCGGTAGCCATTGCTGAACCGGACGGCGCGTCCGCCTTGCCCGCATGGTGCATCTCGATAATCTCCGCGTGGTCGAAATGCCGTCCTGCCTCACGCGCAACGCGCTCAAGCACGACGGCACCAAGGCTGAAGTTAGGGCCGACCATCACGCCGATCTCGTGCTCAGCGGCGATGTCGCGCAACTCATGGAGTGTCTCCGGCGAGAGTCCGCTTGTGCCGGTAACGAAGTCCACCCCGTTCCGTGCTGCGGCTCTCGCGAGTGGCAGCACGGCGTCGCGTGCCGAAAAATCCACGACGACATCCGGGCGCTCAGCGGAAAGCAACGACTCAACAGTGTCATGCAATCGGGCGTCTTCGCCCGCTTCGGTTAGTGCGATTGCAGTAGAACGACTGGCCGTCCCAACGAGTCGCAAGTCACCAGCCCGCTCGATAGCATTCAGCAGCACACGCCCCATGCGGCCGGTAGCGCCGTGAACGGCGACGGTTATGCCGGGTGACGCTGCCATGACTCTGCCTACATGCGGCGGCGAGGAGGTCGATCACCCTCGGGGCGGCGCGGGCGGTCACGGTCGCCGTCCGGCCTGCGGCGTGGCGGTCGGCCATTGCCACCGGGCCGCGGACCGCGGTCACGATCGCCGAATCTGCGACCGCCTCCATCGCCCCTGCCGTCTCGCTGGTCAAAAGGGCGACCCGTGTTCACTTCCGCGCCCTCCGGCGGCGTCTCCGCGTCCGGCTCGATCAGCGCGCGGCGAGACAGGCGGATTCGACCGGTCGGGTCGATATCCGTCACAAGAACCTCAACCTCATCGCCAACCTTGGTAACGTCCTCGACGCTGCCCACACGGTAGTGCGCCAGCTCTGAGATATGCACCATGCCGTCACGGCCGGGCGCAAGCTCTACGAACGCGCCGAAATCAGTCGTGCGGACAACCTTGCCCTTGAATTGCTCACCGACCTCAATGTCCTTGGTCAGCCGCTCAATCATGCCGATGGCACGAGAGGCAATCTCCCCGTCGGACGCGCCGACGAACACCGTGCCGTCGTTCTCCACGTCCACGGTTGCGCCGGTCTCCTCAACGATGCTGCGGATGGTCTTGCCCCCGGGGCCGATGAGTTGACCGATGCGCTCAGGATTGATCTGGATGCGTGTCATTCGCGGCGCGAACGGGCTCATTTCCTGTCGCGTTTCGGCTATGGTCTCGCTCATGTGGGCAAGCAGCTCAAGCCGGGCGTCCTTCGCCTGCGCGAGCGCGCGTTCCATGATCTCATCGGTGATGCCGGTGAGCTTGATGTCCATCTGCAGAGCAGTCACGCCCTCGGCGGTGCCCGCCACCTTGAAGTCCATGTCGCCAAGGTGATCCTCAAGGCCCTGTATGTCGGTCAGGACTGCGTACGCGCCGGTCTTGTCCGTCACAAGTCCCATCGCGATGCCCGCCACCGGCGCCTTGATCGGCACTCCGGCGTCCATCAGCGAAAGGGTGCTGGAGCAGACACTCGCCATTGATGTGCTGCCGTTGGAGCCGAGCACGTCGGAAACGAGCCTCAGCGTGTACGGGAACTCCATCTCGCCCGGGATAACGGGCAGCAGCGCCCGCTCCGCAAGCGCGCCGTGGCCAATCTCGCGACGGCCGGGCGTGCCCACGCGCCGCGCCTCTCCCACCGAGTACGGCGGGAAGTTGTAGTGGTGCAGATACCGCTTGGTATCGACAGGCGTAAGCGAATCGATTTTCTGCGCGTCCGCGAGCGGGCCGAGCGTGGTGACGTTGAGCACCTGCGTCTCGCCACGCTGGAACAGCGCGGAGCCGTGTGCGCGCGGCAGCACGCCAACGCGGCTGGTCAGTGGTCGAATATCCGTATGTGTGCGCCCGTCCGGTCGCTTGCCGTTCAAAATGCTGGAGCGGACGGCGTCCGTGAAGACATCTTCAAAGACACGGCTGAGAAGGGCGGCATCGTGCTCTCCGGAGAGCTGCTCAAGGGTCTCATCGAGGAGCGCCTGTGTCGTCTCGTTTCGTTCGTGCCTGCCCAGTCCGGACGCTGCTTCCAGCAGTCGCTCACCAACGAGCGACTCAATAGCCTCGCGGACGGCGCTGTTGTCGTCGGGCTCGTCGAGCACAGCTTTGGGCTTGCCGCACAGGGCCTGCAGCTCTTCTTGCATCTCAATGACGATGCGGTTGGCCTCCTGACCTGCTTGCAGCGCCTGCCGCAGCACGGACTCATCAACCTCGTTCGCGCCCGCCTCAACCATGACGATGGCGTTCTGGGAGCCGGCAACGACCAGGTCCAGATCGCTGGTGTCGCCATCCGCATACGTGGGATTGATGACAATCTCGCCATCGATATAACCGACGTGGCAGCCGCTGACTGGCCCTTCGAATGGCGCGTGTGAAATGGTCAGCGCCGCAGACGCGCCGATCACGCCGAGGGTATCGAGGGGATACTCTCGATCCGATGAAAGCACGGTGAGGATGATCTGCACCTCATTCCGCAATCCCTTGGGAAAGAGCGGGCGGATGGTGCGGTCTGTGATGCGCCCGGCAAGGATGGCCTCCGACCCCGGCCTGCCCTCCCGCCGGAAGAAGCTGCCGGGAATCTTGCCGATGGCGTAATGGCGCTCCTCCATGTCCACGGTGAGGGGGAGGAAATCAATGCCCTCGCGAGCAGTGGGGGCCATGACGGCCGTGGCGAGGATGATATTGTCGCCATAGCGGACGGTAACCGCTCCGCTTGCCTGTTGGGCAAGTTCGCCCGTCTCAATGGTAAGTGTGCGTCCTGCGAGCTCTCGCTCGACTTTGTGAATCATGCCGTTCTACTCTCCTGCGCTAGCGCGCCGGAGGAAGACGGAGCCGTATCGACTTATCTACGCAGGCCGAGTGACGCGATGAGGGACTGGTATCGTCCTACGTCTTGTCGGCGGAGGTATCGGAGCAACCTGCGCCGCTGGCCAACGAGCATCAGCAGGCCTCTCCTTGTCGCATGGTCGTGGCGGTGGACTTGTAGGTGTCCGGTCAAATCGCTAATTCGTCTGCTCAGGACTGCAACCTGGACCTCAGTGGAACCGGTATCACTAGGGTGTCCCCGATATTCTTCAATGATTTGGGACTTGGTCTGCCGATCCAAACTGCCTCCGCCGCGGGCTATCGCCGTTCCTCTGTTCTTTCTCTTCTCTCTCTGGTTCTATCCGAGTATAGCAGAACAGATAGAAAAGCGGGCTTGGCAAAGCTGCGCGCGCCATCGCAAAAGGATGACGAGGGGTCAGCGCCCGGGGCAGGGCGCCGACCCCTCGCCTAAGAGGAGGAGACTATGGACAGGAGGTTGTCTAGCCTAGAGCCTCCACAATGAGCTGAACGTTGCTGCGAACCATCGTCAGGTACGTGTCCGCTCCACTGCCCGCCGCGCCGAGGGAGCCGGAGTACAGGCTGTAGAATTCTGCGCCCGTCTCCTCGGCAACCGCGCGCGCGATGCGTTCAGTTACAGTGGTCTCTCCAAAGACCGCCGGAACGCCCTCGTGCTCAATGATCTCAATCAACTCGGCAAGCTGTTCAGCGGACGATTCCGTCTCCGTGGTTCCGCCGGGGATGACGGTGCCAACAACTTCAAAGCCGTAGACAACGGCAAAGTAGCTGAGGCTGTCATGCGAGGTAACGAGGATGCGGTTGTCGACGGGAATCGCGGCAACCTGCTGCTGTGTCCAGGCGTGGAGCTCCTGCAACTGAGCCACGTAGGCAGTGGCGTTGGCAGTGTAGGTCTCCACACCGGCCGGATCCAAAATGGCAAGGCGGGTGGCAATCTCAATGACGGCGTCACTGACGCGATTCGGGTCGAACCAGAAGTGCGGATCAAGTGGCCCGTGGCCATGATCGGCGTGGCCCTCTTCGCTCTCCTCGGCGCCCAATCCAACGAACGCCAGGCTGCGCGGCTGCCCGCCGATCGCCCACTCGCGCTCAATCTCGCCCTCTTCAAGGCTGAACTCAATGATGCGCCCGCCAACCCTGTCAGAAAGGTAGAGCAGCTCGCCAACGACGATGAACGATGGCGAGGTGTCACCGTCAAACGCCTCTACAAGCTCGTAGGTTTCCTCTACCTCTCCCTCTTCAGGGTGGATGACATTCAAAACGCCGTCGTACGTCAGAACGAACAACTCCTCGCCATGAGCGTCAAACGCGGCGCCACGTACAGTCTTCTCAGCAGTTGGAGGCAGGACGAGCGACATTTCCCCGCCTTCGGCGTCGATTCTCCAGAGTCCTCCATTAATGCGAGCGCCTTCCTGCCTGTACGAGGCTGAACCGAAGAAGTACTCGGAGTCATCATGGCCCCAGAGCGTGCCAATGCGAGCCGTGTCGGCCATGTCGGCCGGGTTCTCAACGAACTCGTACTCGTATTCGCCGTCATGGCCCTCGATGAACAGCACGCCGCCGACGCAGCCAAACGCCACGCCGTGGGCATTGGCAGCCTCGCCGTGCAGACCCGGGCATGCGCGGGACGCTTCGTCAAAGACGACCTCGCCGTCGAGTGTCCAGACCTCTGCGCCAAGCGGCAGGCTGCTGGTGCCCGCGACACTCGGGTAGTCAGGGTTGTTGGTCGTCACCATGACGTAACCCTCACCCAGCGCGATGCCTGCGCCGTGCTGCAGGCCCGCTTCGAGCCAGATCGGCTCATAGTCGTTGAGTTCTTCCTCGAGGTCGTGTTCCTCAAAGAGGGCGATCCTCCCGGATCCGTCATGGAAAATTGCCGTCCAGCCGCTGTGACGACTGAAGTGGATGGGCCGGTTGTCGGTTGTTTCAACGGTCAGGCGCGAAACCGGCTCGGTGACCAGGTCAAAGTGATCGCCGTGCTCCTCAAGGTAAACACCGCCATCGAAAATGTGGACGCGGTCATCAGCAGCGGCATCGTCTCCGGGACCCCGCGCGAGGGCAAAGGCAAAGCGTCCGCTCGGGCTTGAGTAGAGCGTTGCCGACGGCGCTGCCACTTCCAGAGACCGCTCATCCAACTGCTCCGTTATGAGGTCCAGGACAGACAGCGCGCCTATCTCACCATCGGCAATCAGAAGCCGGCCGGTGAGCTCCTCGTGGCCCATCTCTTCATCTTCCTCTTCTTCATGACCATGTCCGCCGGTTTCTGCAAACTCGATCGGATCGATGGCGCCGCCAAGGGAGATGATGCGCGATTCGTCAGCGCTTGCATTGTGGATGAGTTCCTCAAGCCATCCCCCCTCAAGCCCGAGACCGACCGTCAGAACAAGGTCGGCATCCACCATTTGCGCGACATCTCGCGCGCCGGGCTGGTACGTATGCGGGTCGCCGCCTATCGGCAGCAGGCTAATCACCTCCACACGATCACCGCCGACATTCTTCACCCAATCGGCGACGATATTGCTCGTGGCAACCACCATGAGCGGTTCGCCATCCATCTGGGAATCCCCGGACGGTCCCGTCTGGGTGCTGCCAGTGTCGGTGCTGCCGGTGGAGCCGGTGCCGGTATCTGACGTCTGCGACGTTTGATCCGTGCCGGACGATGTCCCGCTTGACCCCGGGGTTGCTGTGGGATCATCTTCGCTTTCACATGCGGCAACGGCCAGGACCATCGCAAGCGCGAGAACTAGTAACAAGAGGCCCCAGGCTCTCGCCGAAACCGGCCCCTGTACTGAAAGTGCTTTCATTCTCTCTCCCTACCACTGTGGGTTGATGCTTGACGGCCTCGACAAGCCGTATCCGCCTGATCTCTTTTTGAGAGTCAGTATCAGTTTTTCCTATCCGTCTACCTTGGCAGACTTTCGGTAGTATCCATCCGTTCCCTACGACGTTCGCAATAGGTGAGTCACCTTTACAGGCAACATTATATGATACCGAGTATCACATGCATTCAAGCACTCACGTCTTCTCGGAAGGGTAACAACCAACGATAACCAGAGCCTGAAAGGAGTGTCAATATTTAAGGATGGCGAGGGGTCAAGCGCCCGGGGCGGGGCGCCGACCCCTCGCCTGAGGAGGAGGCAGTTGGGGTGAATTGCGTTAGCTGAGCGCCTCCACAAGGATTTCCACGTTGCTGCGGAACATGGTGAGGTACGTGTCCCCGCCACTGCCCGCCGGTCCGAGGGAGCCGGTGAAGAGGGTGTAGAAATCCGCTCCCGTTTCATCGGCAATCGCGCGCGCGACCCGTTCAGGAACGGTGTTCTCTCCAAAGACCGCCGGAACGCCCTCGTGCTCGATAATCTCAACGAGTTCAGCAAGCTGTTCCGCGGATGACTCCACATCCGTCGTTCCGCTCGGAATCACCGTCCCCACCACTTCAAAGCCGTAGAGCAAAGCAAAGTAGCTGTGCGTATCGTGTGAGGTGACGAGGATGCGGTGGTCCGCGGGGATTGTGGCAAGCTGTTGCTCGCTCCACGCGTGAAGCTCCTGCAACTGGGCCACGTAGGCGGTGGCGTTAGCGGTGTAGGTCTCCGCGCCGGCCGGATCCATCATCGCGAGGCGAGTGGCGATGTCAATGACCGCGGCCTGGACTCGCTGTGGGTCAAACCAGAAGTGCGGATCGTGCGTGCCGTGGTCATGGCCATGCTCATCTTCGTGGGCATGCTCGTCCTCATCCTCATGGGCGTGCTCATCTCCATGATCCTCAACGCCCAACCCGACGAACGCGATGCTGCGCGGCTGACCGCCGATGGGCCACTCACGCTCAATCTCACCCTCGGCAAGGCTGAACTCAATGATTCGGCCTCCAGCCCTGTCGGAAAGGTAGAGCAGTTCGCCGACAACGATGAATGATGGCGACGTGCTGCCGTCAAACGCCTCGACCAGCTCGTGCGTTTCCTCAATGTCGCCGGTCTCCGGGTTGATGACATTCAACAGGCCGTCGTACGTCAGAGCGAACAATTCCTCGCCATGAGCGTCAAACGCGACGCTCAGCACGCGCTTCTCTTCGCCGGGGGGCAGAACCAGACTCATTTGATCGTTCTCAACGTCGATCATCCAGAGCCCGCCGTTAACACGCGTGCCTTCTTCATTCCTGTAGGAGGCCGAGCCGAAGAAATTCTCAGCGTCGTCATGCCCCCACACTATGCCGATGCGGGCCGTGTCAATCATGCCCGGCGGGTTCTCAACGAACTCGTACTCGTATTCGCCGTCATGGGCCTCCATGAACAGCACACCGCCAACGCAGCCGAACGCCACGCCGTGCGCATTGGCAGCCTCACCATGGAGGCCCGGGCATGCGCGGTACGAATCGTCAAAGACGACTTCGCCGTCAAGAGTCCAGACCTCCGCGCCCAGCGGGATGCTGCTGACGCTCCCGCCCGGACGATAGTCCGGGTTGTTGCTGGACACAACCACGTGGCCCCCGCTCAGCGGGACAGCCGCGCCGTGCTGCAGGCCGGCTTCCAGCCACACCGGCTCATACGCATTCCCCTCTTCCGCAAGGTCATGCTCCTCAAAGAGGGCTATGCGGCCGGTCGCGTCATGGAAGATGGCCGTCCAACCGCTGTGGCGGGCGACGTGGATGGGTCGGTTATCAGTTGTTCCCACGGTTAGCCGCGAAACGGGATCCGTGACCAGGTCAAAATGATCGCCGTGTTCCTCAAGGTAGACGCCGCCATCAAAGATGTGGACGCGGTCGTCATTGGCGGCATCATCTCCCGGGCCTCGCACGATGGCGAAGGCAAAGCGTCCGCTCGGGCTCGTATAGAGCGTTGCCGCGGGCGCCACCACCTGCAGGCTCCCCTCATCCAACTGCTCCGTTGTGAGGTCCAGGACGGACACGGTGGCAGACTCTCCGTCCGCAATGAGAAGTCGTCCGGTAAGCTCCTCGTGGCCCATCTCTCCCATATGCTCGTCATGCTCGTCGTGATGGGCGCCGGTTTCCGCTAATTCGATCGGATTCACACCTTCGGCGAGGGCGATGATGCGCGACTCGTCAGGGCTTGCGTTGTGGATAAGTTCCTCAAGCCACTGGCCCTCCAGTTGAAGACCAACGGTAAATACCAGGTCGGCATCCGCAATTTGCGCGACGTCACGCGCGCCGGGCTGGAATGCATGCGGGTCGCCGCCGGCCGGGATGAGGCTCGTCACCTCCACGCGATCTCCACCGACATTCTTAATCCAGTCGCCGACGATGTTGCTCGTAGCGACAACCTGCAGTGGCTCATAATCCATCTGGGTATCCCCGGATGACCCGGTCTGCGAAGTGTCGGTCTGTTCCGTGGTGGACGATGTATCAGCGGGTTGTGATGTCGCCGTCGGATCGTCCTCGCTTTCACACGCCGCAACGGCCAGGACCATTGCAAGCACGAGAGTTAGTAACAAGAGGCCAAATGCTCTCGCCGGAATCAGCCTCTGTACCGAAAGTGCCTTCATTCTGTCTCCCTACCCACTGTGGGTTGATACTCGACGGCTTCGACTAGCCGTATTCGTCTGCTCTTTTATTGAGATATAGTATCAGTTGTTTTCTCCATCCTCTCCGTCGATTTACGATAGCTCCTGTTCCGTTTCCTATTGAGATTGCAAGAAATCAGTCGCCCTCGCAGGCATCCCTGTATGATACGGTGTATCATATTTCTTCAAGCTCTCGCGTTCTCTCGGAAGCGGAACAGAGAACGATACTAAAGCGCAAAAGGAGTGTCAACTTTATTGAGATTGGCAAGGACGCGCAGTCTCAGAACGAATCACCGTCGTACAATAGATTGACTGTGCCGCAGGCATATGTTCAGTCGACCCAAGACCTGGCGGAGACTATTAGTGAAAACATCATCTGTTGCTCTGCACAATCTCTCGAAGTGGCTCGTGCGACACATTCCCTTCGCAGCTCTGCTCATCGTCCTCACTGTGACTGCCACTCTCCTGGCGTCCTGCTCCGGTGAATCACCGGAGCCAACAACTGAGACTGAACCCGGTGATACCGGCGTCACGACGTCAACCGAAACTGACGACGTCCCTGGCGCCGTGTCCAAGGACGAACCCCTGGCCTATGCGCAGGCATTGGTCCAACAGGCGATCGACCGCTATAGCAGGGACGGACGCGAAGAAACGATTGCCTTCTACAACTCCGAGGAAAGCCTTGACGGTGAATGGCACGTGTTCATCCTCGATGAAGAGGGATACATTGCTTCCATGGCGGCATTCCCTGATTGGGTTGGTGTCCATGATTCCGAGTTCAAGGGGCATAACCACTACCCTGCCGGACAGATGGTGATCGACGGCGCACGCGAGGAAGGACTCCGGATTGGCTACCTTGCCAGCGATTTCTTTGGAAGAATCGAGCTCAAGTATCTCTGGGTCGTCAAACACGATGGCCTTATATTCGGCTCATCGTCCTGGTCGGATGGATCCCGTTCCGAGTCCGATCAGCCCGTCTATACGCAGGAATACGTCGCGCTGGCGATTGGGCTTTATGAGGCGTCCGGCCGGCAGGCGCTAATCGACTACTACAACGGCCCGAACGGCCTTGATGACCAGTGGTACATGTTCGTCGCCGATGAGACGGGTCAACTCATCGTGCATGGCGCGAACCAGGATCTTGTTGGCGCGCCCCTCGCGGATGTCACGGGCGCGAACGGCTACCCGTCCGGCCAAATCATCGTGGATGACGCGAGCGCGGACGGCGCGTGGTCTGAGTACATCTTCTACAACCCGGCGTCCAACAGCTCCCAGATCAAGCGCTCATGGCTGGTTGAGCATGACGGCCTGATCTTCGGCTCCGGCTGGTACGAGGACGGCCCGCCCAAGTCCGATGAACCTGAGTACACCCAGGCCCTTGTCCAGCAAGCAATCAACCTCTACAACTCCTCGGGGCTGAACGTGGCTCTCGAATACTACAGCGACCCGGTCAGCGTGGATGAACAATGGTACGTGTTCATCGTGGACACGGACACCGGCCGCACAATCGGTCACTTCAATCCCGATCTTCGGAATCGTGATCCTGCCCTACGCGTCGATCCAACAGGCTACTTCTACGGCGATGATTTGCTTGCCGCCACAACAGAAGGCGTCTGGATCGAATACGTGATTCGCAACCCCGGCACCGGCGAGGACTCCCGCAAGCACACGTGGGCCGTCCTGCACGACGGCTACATCTTCGCCTCCGGCTGGTACGAATAACGCCTGCCTCATCGAGGCCACAGCGAGATCGGGGCGAAGACTACTCGAAATACTCGTCCTCGGAGAAGCGTGTCCACGACGTGAACACCGGGAACGGGGATGGCAGCACGTCGTTCGGGTCATTGATACGGAAGCGTATGCCGTCCTCATCAAGAGCGTTGCGAATGGATATTGAGAAGCCGTCCATAGGGATGCAGTCCTGACACGGTTCAGTCAGGATGCGCTCGCTGCCCGGATTCTCAAGGTAGATGGTGATATTGGAAAGGTCGCCGGACTTCTCAATGCGATAGTCGGAGGCGTATATCCGCCACTCATCAACGGCGTAGTCACCCTCCGCGTACTGCGCCCACACCTCGACGCCGCTAAAGAAGTCGATGATGACGCCTTTTCGTGGATCGTCATCCACCCCCGGGTCGAATTGCCGGAATGAGCGATCATCAAGCGCCGCCTTGATTTCGGCAGTCTCGGCATCCGTGACAGGCTCAGGCTCCGCGCACGCGGCAAACAGCCCGGCGGCGATAGCCAAGACCACGAGCAGCAGGACGGTACCGAGGTACGTCTTGGCAGCAGGATGCACCACTATGCGTGGTTAGGTCAGGCCCAGGGCGGCGCTGAGTTCCTTGTCGGACGGCTCGGCCAGAACACGCCCGCCGGGCAGCACGATTGTCGGAACAACCTGCATCCCGTTATTGAGATGCCGCACGGTGTCTGCCGCTTCAGGCTCTTCTTCGATGTTGATCCACGTGTACTTAACGTTGTGCTTGTCCAGCAGGCGCTTGGAGCGCGCGCAGTCCGGGCACCACGTCGTCGCATACATCAGGATTTCCGCTTCGGTTTGCGTCATGTCAGTTCTCCTCGTTGGCTTGGGCTAGCGCTTTCTCTATATCCAGTGTAGTAGGAGAAGCAACCCTAGATATCCGCCTCTGTCCCTCTGCCCTGCTCCAACGCCGCGCGGTACACATGCGTCGCCAGCGCAACATCCCACAGCCCGATGCCGTGCGACTCAAACAGCGTGATGTCACTGTCTGAACCGCGGACGGACTGACCGCCCGCAACAACGTCCCCAAGCTCCGGCAGCCTTGCCAGATCAACGATCCCGCGCTCAATCGGCTCCTGCAGGTCGCCGCTCTCAATCGCAGTCTGTTCGCGGTCATCAACCACAATCACATCTGCCTTTCTAACGGCCTCCATATCAATCTCGCGGCGGAGTAGAGAATTCGAACCGATGGCGTTCACATGCGCCTCCGCCTTGAGCCACGCGCCCTCCAACACCGGCGACGACGCGTTCGTCGCGGTAATCACAATGTCCGCCTCCCCGGCAACCTGCGCGTTGTCCACCAGCTCCACGGGCACCCCCACTCTCTCGCCGATCCGCTCCGCGAACGTCTTGCGCCGGTTCTCATCCCGACCATAAGCGAGCACCCGGGATACGTTTCGCACGGCACACACTGCAGAAACCTGCGTCCGCGCCTGCATGCCCGTTCCGATGATCCCGACGGTCTGCCCCGCGTCCTCTCGCGCCATGTACTTTGTCGCAACGCCGCTGGCCGCGCCGGTCCGCAGCGTGCCAAGCCAGTTCGCCTGGACAATCGCCGCGAGTTTGCGTTCGGTCATGTCATAGAGGAGAACGTGGACAGCCCCGGCGGCGTAGAACGCCGTCTTGAATCCCAGGAACCCCGTCTCGGCATCGCCGCCCGGCATAATCGCGACCGCGCCATGCGGCGCGCGGAGACGGCGGCGCGGGTCATTGACCGCCCTGCCCGCCCCCTGGCTCTTATGGGCGCTCTCAAGCGCCGCGATTGCATCATCCATCGTTGAGAGATCACGAACATCCTGTTCAGTGAGAAGTAAGGGCACGTACCACCTCCGAAACGACTTTCCTGTATAGTACGCGGACTGTCCGCCAAATTGACACGCTCGAATGGCGAACGGACAATGAGACAACGCTGCGCCCAGAGGCGGGCGGCGCGCATCACAAGGCGGGGGAGGCAGACATGGCCAAGGCGCGGACGATTGGGGAACTGAGGCAGAGCGAATACCGCGTTCTTACCGTCAAGGACGAGCTTCGCAAGAACCTTGTGGCGCGAATTCGGACGGGTGAGGAACTCTTCCCCGGCATCGTCGGCTATGAGGAAACCGTTCTGCCGCAGATCGAGAACGCCATCCTCTCCGGTCAGGACATCATCCTGCTTGGCGAGCGTGGACAGGCAAAGACTCGCATCATCCGGGCGCTCGTCAACCTCCTTGATCCCGAAGTGCCGACCATCGAGAACTGTGAGATCAATTGCAGCCCCTATGTGCCCACGTGCAGTCCCTGCCTTATTCGCTTGAAGGAGGAGGGTGACAACACCCCTATCGCGTGGCTGCCCCGCGAGCGCCGCTACGGCGAGAAACTCGCCACACCGGACATCACCATTGCCGACCTCATTGGCGAGGTCGACCCCATCAAAGTCGCGGAGGGGCGTTATCTCTCGGACGAGTTCACCATCCACTACGGACTCATCCCCCGGACCAATCGCGGCATCTTCTGCATCAATGAGCTGCCTGACCTATCGGAGCGGATACAGGTCGGCATGTTCAACATCATGGAAGAGCGCGACGTGCAGATTAAGGGGTACAAGGTGCAGCTCCCGCTGGACCTGTTCCTGATTGCCAGCGCCAACCCGGAGGACTACACCAACCGCGGGCGGATCATCACCCCGCTCAAGGACCGCTTTGGCGCGCAGATTCGCACCCACTATCCCAAGACCCTCGAGCATGAGATTGAGATCATGGACGCGGAGCGCGAGCCGATCGCGGATGTCGGGATAAACCTGACCATGCCGCATTTCATGAAAGAAGTCGTCGCCGAGTTCACGAATCTTGCCCGCAAGAGCGGCGACGTGAACCAGCGCTCCGGCGTCAGTGTGCGCGTCTCCATCGGCAACTATGAGACCATCTCCTCCAACGCCGTCCGCCGTGCCCTCCGCAATAAAGAGAAGGAGGCCGTGCCGCGCGTCAGCGATATGGCCTACTTCCTCACGTCGACGGCGGGCAAAGTTGAGTTGGAAAGCGTGGAAGAGGGCCGTGAGCCGCGAATCATCGAGGACTTGACCAAGCGCGCCGTCCTCAACACCTTCAATAACCATTTCTCCGTCAACGAGTTCGACGCCATCATCCGGCGCTTTGACGAGGGTCTGTCCATCGACACCGGCGACATGATTCCGTCCAAGGAGTTGTCCGGTTGGCTTAAGGACCTGCCGGAGCTAAAGGACGCGGCCAATCGACTTGACGTGAAGCGCTCGGTAGCGGCGCAGGCGTCGGTCGTGGAGTTCGTGCTGGACGGGCTGCACCTCAGCAGGAAGATCAATAAAGACCGACACGAAGGCGGCTACCGCTATCGAGGCTGAGTAAGCTCGTGGCGCCCGTTTTCCGGTTTTCTCGCTGGGACGGTACACAGCTCCTCGACGAGGCGGCTGAGGAAGCCCTGCTGAATGAGTTGATGGACGATGTCCTCGCCCGCGGGGACATTGATGCGTCTCTCCGTTCAATCATGCGGCGGGGCACGCACCCGCGTGACAGTGACGTCGATGTTCAAGGCATGGACGATATGCTCCGCCGCCTCCGCGAACAGCGGCAGGAAATCCTCCGCAAACACGACCTCGGCAGCCTGCTGGACGACCTGCGTAATCGGCTGAACGAGGTTATCGACACAGAACGGCAGGGAATTCAGGAGCGAGTAGACGCTGCGGAGTCCGCAGTTGAAAATCCTCCTGCCGGCATAGACCCGGATACCGCAGCCCGCCTCGCCGACCGCATCAAGGACATGGCGCAGAGAAATGAGGCAACCCTGAACGCCCTGCCCGACAATCTCGGCGACGCCGTCCGCGAACTCAATGACTACGAATTCATGGATCCTGAAGCGCAGCGGCTGTTCGAGGAGTTGAAGAGCCTCATCCAGCAGCAGTTCGTCGACCGGCAATTCTCTGACCTCCGCGACAATCTCGAGAACATCACGCAGCAGGACATCGACGCCGCCGCGCAGATGATGCAGGAGCTCAACGGCATGTTGCAGCGGCATATCCGCGGCGATGAAGACACCGGGTTCGACGAATTCATGGAGAGGTGGGGCGGCGCGTTCGGAGAGTCGCCGCCGCAGGACATCGAGCAACTCATCGACCAGCTCCAGGAGCAGGCCCAGCAAGCACAATCGCTGATGAGCAGCCTCTCGCCGGATCAGCGTCAACAATTGCAGGACATAATCTCCGGCATGCTGGATAACCCGGAACTGGCACAACAAATGACGGAGCTGCAGGCCAACCTGGACATGCTGCGCGTCGGCGGTGAGTTCGGTCGACAATTCCGGTTCAGCGGGGATCAGCCCGTCGCCTTGCAGGACGCCCTCAACCTGATGGACGAGTTGAACCGGATGGACAACCTTGAGGACGACCTCAAGAAGGCTCTGTACGGCGGCGGGAACATCGACCAGATTGATACCGAGCGCGTCAGCGAGATTCTTGGCGAGGACGCCGAAGCATCACTCGAGAAGCTGCGCCAACTGGCCGAGCGCGCTGTTGAGGAAGGATTGCTGCGAACGTCGGACGACGGCTCGCATGAGTTCACCGCGCGTGGCATCCGCAAGATCGGAGAGAAGGCGCTTGCCGAGATATTCGGCTACCTCAGGCGGACATACACCGGCCGCCACAACGCCCGCATCCGGGGACGTGGCGGAGAGCCGACGGAGGCCACTCGACCCTATCAATACGGCGATGAATTCAACGTCGATCTGCGCCGTACGGTGCAGTCGGCAGTCATGCGTAGCGGCAATGGTGTGCCGGTGCGGCTGGAGGCAGACGATTTCCAAGTCCGCGAGACGGAGGACATGGCACAGGCATCCACGGTGCTGTTGATCGACCTCAGCCTTTCCATGGCGATGCGCGGCAACTTTGTGACGGCCAAGAAAGTCGCGTTGGCGCTGGACACGCTGATTCGGACACAGTTCAGCCGTGACAGCCTTTACGTCGTGGGGTTCTCAACCTATGCGCGGGAGATGAAGCCGGAGACGCTGGCATACCTGAGCTGGGACGAGTTCGAGCCGTACACCAACATCCAGCATGGGCTGGTCGTGGCCCAAAAACTGCTGGCGCGGCATGCGGGCGGCAACAAGCAGATCATTATGGTCTCGGACGGCGAGCCGACGGCCCACATCGAGAACGGCCGCATCTTCCTCCAATATCCCCCAAGCCCGCGCACTATCCAGGAAACCCTGAAAGAGGTATCGCGAACCACACGCTCGGGCATCTCCATCAACACGTTCATGCTGGAGCAGAACCCGTACCTGATGGAATTCGTGGACCAGATCACGCGGATCAACAAGGGCCGCGTCTTCTACACGTCGCCGGAGCGGCTCGGCGAATACATCGTGGTGGACTACTATACCAACCGCCGCCGCTCCATCATCTCCTGACGCCGCCCGCGCAGCTACTTACGGCAGGGGCGAGAACGGCAGTGGCTGCAGGATGTGATTGGTGATGTGGGAGACTGTCTCCCCGTATTTCTCCATCGACTTTGGCCATTCGGGATCAGCGTAGAACGCGCCCCACGCCGCCTCTCGCGCCTCCCAGCTCTCCCACGCAAGCAGATAGATCACTCGATGCGGAATCCCCACCTCTTCTCGCCAGTATCCAACCGCCCGAAAGCCGTGCCGCTCAAACATCTTTGACGTTACGTTCTCAAACCTGTCGATGAGGTCTGACATCCGTGACGTATGCGCTTCGTACTGCCTCAGTTCATAGAACATGGTTCACCCCCCGACTGTTCGTACTGCGGTACACCTCTCGACTTACTCAGTCGGATCAACAGGCAGGCCGGCGCCCGTTGCCACTTCCCACAGGAACCCGTCCGGGTCCGCAAAATAGCCGGAGTACCCACCCCAGAAAACCTCTTCCGCCGGCTTGACGATCCTTGCTCCCGCCGCCTCCGCATGACGAAGCACGGCGTCTACTTCCTCACGCGACGCCACGTTATGGGCAACGGTGAATCCATGCATATCGGGCTGAGGCGATCCCTTCCATTCCGGGCGGCCAATGTCCTCGGCCAGATCATCCCGTGAATAGAGGGAGAGCATGATGCTGTTCAGTTCAAAGAACGTGATCTCATCCCCGCCCGCCTCATGGACGGGAAACCCCAGTCCGTCCCGATAGAAGACCGTCGAGCGCTCTAGATCCGAGACGCCGAGAGTGATGATGCTGATTCTGGGTTCCATCCGACCGTTTTCCTCCGTCAATTGGCCTCTTGCTCACGTGAGCGTATCGCCGCATGGCTGAGGGCTGCAACAGGATTAGGGGGGCATCCCGATGGATTCCTGCTTTCGCAGGAATGAGGGGAGGGGAGCTACCTCCCGCTCATCGGGTCCACGTCCACCGTCCAGCCGGGAGGCAGGGCCACTGTTTCTAATAGCTCGGTCGGCTCGTCGGCGATGATCGTAATCTGCCAGCGATAGCGTCCGCGCACTCGCTCCCATTGGGCAGGCGCGGGGCCGATCACCCGAGTATTCATCAGACCGCGCGAACGTATCTCAGCACGCAGTAACCGCGCCAATTGTCCCGCCGCCTCTTGCACGTCCCGCCGCGATGTCCGCGCGCAAATCAGCCGCGCCATACGACTGTACGGCGGGTAGCGAAGCTGCCGCCGGAACTGCGTTTCCTCCAGGTAGAACTGCCGATAATCCTGCGCCGCCGCGGCCTGTATCGCCTGGTTCTCCGGCTCATACGTCTGCACGATCACGCGGCCCGGCGCATGGCCTCTCCCCGCCCTGCCTGCCACCTGGCACAGCAGCTGAAACACCCTCTCCGAAGCGCGAAAATCCGGCGCGTGTAGCCCGATATCCGCATTCACCACACCAACAACCGTGACGCCGGGCAGATCCAGTCCTTTGGCAATCATCTGCGTGCCGACAAGGATGTCTGCGCGACCGTTCGCAAACTCCCCAAGGATCGGCTCATGCCCCCGAGCCTCCGTCACGGCGTCGCGGTCCCAGCGAATCACATGCGCCCCCGGAAACGCCGCCATTGCCTCCTCGGCAACGCGCTCCGTACCGATACCAATTGCCCGGATGGTGTTACGACGGCAGCTTGGGCAGCGTGCAGGGGAGCGTCGCCTGTCGCCGCACAGATGGCACACAATGCGCTCGTCCGCGTGGTACGTCATCACCGTCGTACAGCGGCGGCATCGCATCGTATGGCCGCACGCGCGGCACTGCACCGCCTGCCCCGCCCCGCGCCGATTCACAAACAAAATCGCCTGCTCTCCCCGCCCCAACGCGTCGGTCATCGCCTCACGCAGCGCCCGCGAGAAAATACTGCGGTTGCCCTCCATCAGCTCCTCTCGCAGATCGACGACGTCCACGTCCGCGAGCGGCCGCTCCGTCCATCCCGTGTCGCCGCCGTCCTTAACGGTCGTAATACGCCCTGGGAGTTCCAGCAACGTAATCTCAGTCCTGAGCGCGGCGTACATTGTGCCCACGTCCGGCGTCGCGCTGCCAAGGACCACCACGGCGTTCCCTCGACGGGCGCGCTCGATGGCCACGTCGCGGGCGTGATAGCGGGGGGCGGGCGACTCCTGCTTGTACGTCCACTCCTGCTCCTCGTCAACGACAATCAGGCCGACGTCCGGCATGGGCGCAAGCACGGCGCTCCGCGAGCCGATGACGATATCGAACTGCCCCTCCGCGATGCTCCGCCATTCGTCATACCGCTCCCGCAGCGTCAGCCCGCTGTGAAGGACGGCGACTCGACCCGGAAATCGCTCCCAGAAGCGGCCGATTGTCTGTGGTGTCAGCGCGATCTCCGGCACGAGCATGATGCCGCGCCTGCCCTTCTCGATAACTCGCCGAAACGCCTGCAGGTACACCTCCGTCTTGCCGCTCCCCGTCACGCCGTGGAGCAGATAGACATCAGACGTGCCATCATCAATGCTCGCCGTCACGTGATTCAGCGCGTCTTTCTGGTGGGGAGTGAGTTGGAGGTCAGCCGCCGGACGGGCGGCGTCCCGCGCAGCGAGAGGGTCGCGGCGCGTTTCCCGTTGCTCCATGGCGATAACACCGGCCTCCGCAAGCGCATCCCAAGACCCCCGAGCCGCTCCGGAAACACGGCGCAGGTCAGATAAACGTCCACCTGGATTCGCCACAAGCGCCTCAAGCGCATCTGCCTGCCGAAACGCCCCGGACGCCCGCAGTTCCCCCGCCCTAGACTTCAACTCACCATCAGAAATTGCCGCCCGGACAAAAATTTCCATGCGAGGAGAGATGCGCGGCCCCTCCCACACGTCGGACGTGTCAAGATAGCCCCTGCCTGTCAGTGCTGTCACGTCGCGAGCGGCGCGTGCCCCGAACTCGTCGCGGATAGCAGCAGTGGTGGTCTCTCCGGCGGCTTCAACGAAAGCCAGTATCTCCGCGCGTCGCGGTGAAACGCTCTCGATTGCGTCCCGTCCCGCTTCCGTCACCCGCACGATAATCGTCTGCCGCCGTTCAAATGCAGGCGGCAGCATGGGACGATACGCCGTATAGAGATCGGTCTGATAGTAGGCTGCCATCCACTCGCCGAGACCGATGAGTGGCTCTGCGATAACCGGTTCGTCGGCGACAAGCGACTCGATAGGCCGCGTTCGCGAATACCCCGGCTCGTCCGTGATCTCCAGCACAATGCCCTGGAACGTGTGCCGACCGAACGGGACGATGACGCCATGCCCCGCCCGCACCTGACCGGCAAGCTCATCCGGTATTGAATAACTGTACGAACGCCGCCCAGCCCCGGGCGAGTTGACGGCAACCTGCGCGTACGGCATGGCCTAACCTTACGCGGTTTGGGCTAACAAGGACGACCGGGGGCAGATTCAGACCGCGGCGACGAGGAAGTTAGGACTTCTCCTCTTCAGCCTCAGACGACTCTTCATCCGATGCTTCATCGCTACCGGATTCAGTCTCAGCCTCAGACTCATCGGATTCCGTAGCCTCAGACGCTTCGGGAGCCTCTTCGGCTTCTGCCACGGTTTCCGCATCAGGAGCTTCAGGTTCGTCTTCAATTTCCGCCGCAGCCTCGGGAGCCTCTTCGGTCTCCGCCGCAGCTTCGGCCTCCTCCGCCTCCGTTACAGCGTCCTCGGCCTCGACAACATCATCCTCAACCTCTTCTTCAACGACGTCATCCTCGGCCACCGCAACCGGAACGTCGGTCTCAAGTACCGCGCCGTCCTCGATGATGCGGCGGGCGCGCGTGCCGGTCTTGATACGGGCACGGCGGCCGGTGCGGCCGCGCTGGTAGTACAAGCGGGCGCGGCGCACCTTGCCCTGCCGAACAACATCGATGCGCTCAAGGCGCGGCGAGTTCAGCAGGAACGTGCGCTCAACACCAACTCCCTGGATCACGCGACGGATGGTGATGTTGGCGTTGGGCCCGCTGCGGGTCATCCACATGACCACGCCCTGCAGCTGCTGCGTGCGGACGCGCTCACCCTCAACAACCCGGTAGTACACGCGGACGGTATCGCCCGGGCGGACGTGCTGATAACGGTGCTGCCTGGGAATTGAGGTCAGCAGATGCCCGACGTCCATGGTTCAAGCGCCTTTCCTGAGTGTTTCCGCGCGCGGAAACGCATGACAGATTTGTGGTTGCTCCAATAGTTTGGGCGCCGCCTGCATTCAGGCGTCGGCGGCAGCATTAGTGAGTATACGACCTAGCCTCGCCCAATAGCAAAAACCGCCCCGTCATTCCGGCTTTCAGCGGAACCCGTCCCACCCCTGCACTCGCAAGAATTCGCGCTCCCATTCCAGCAGTTCCGCCGTCTCTAACAGGTCCGGCCTTCTCTGCAGAGTCCGCAGCAGCGACTGCTCCCTACGCCAGCGATCCACGCGAGCATGGTCGCCCGAGAGCAGAATCTCCGGAACAGCCTCGTCCTCCCACACAGCCGGGCGAGTGTACTGTGGATGCTGCAGCAGGCCGGACGCGAATGAGTCGGCCTTGCCGGAGTCTTCACCGCCCAGCACGCCCGGCACTCGACGCGCCATGGCCTCAATGAAGACCATCGCGGGCAGTTCTCCGCCTGTCAGGACATAGTCACCAATGGAAATCTCATGCGTGATGAGCCGTTGGCGGGCGCGCTCGTCGATTCCCTCATACCGTCCGGAGATGATGATCATCTCATCGAAACCGGCGAATCGGTCTACCACCTGCTGGGTCAAGCGCTCACCCTGCGGGTCCATCAGGACGACAGGTGATTCGCTCTGGCTGCCTTCGCCCATCCCATGACGTGCCTCCTCAATGGCCGCGGCAAGCGGGCCTGCCTTAAGAACCATGCCGGGGCCTCCGCCGAACGCTGCGTCATCAACAACCTTGTGCGGCCCCTCGCCGTGATCGCGGAGATTGTGCAGGTACAACTCGACAACACCGCTCTCCAGCGCCCGCCCGATGATGCTCTCCCCCAGGGGGCCGGGAAAGAGATCGGGAAACAGGGTGATGACGTGAATCTTCACCGGAGCGGTTACGCCTGTTGGGTCGGATGCTCATCCGTGCGCGGCTGACTCAGTACCTCGAGAACATGAGGCAGCACGGGCATCAGAACGTCCATGCACTCCTGCACGGCCTTTGGACTGCCGGGGAGATTGACGATCAGAGTCTGCCCGCGAACGCCGACGACCTGTCGCGATGTCATCGCCATCGGAGTCTTGTCGACGGTTTGCGCGCGCATCTGTTCAGCCATGCCGGGCACGAGGCGGTCCACCACCTCCAGCGTCGCCTCCGGGGTCACGTCGCTCGGCCCGACACCCGTTCCGCCTGTGGTCACAATGAGCGCAACGTCGCCACCATCCGCCCAGGAGCGGAGTTGAGCGGCGATAACGGCCCGATCATCCGGCGTGATGACCTTTTCGGATGCGATCCAGCCTGCTGCGGTGACAAGCTCTTCAATCAATTTACCGCTTCGGTCTGCCCTGTCTCCGGCAGCCCCCGAATCGCTCGCAACAAGGACGGCAACACGAATATCACTCATATCAGCAGTCTAGCGTGGCTCACGGGCATCGTGCACTGTACTCGTCAGGCAAGTCATTTCCCGCATGAGCCGTCAGAGCATCCGGGAGTTGGTGTCATCGATGGTCGGATAGGCTAGATCAAGGGCGGCGCCAAGGGCTACCTTGAACTTCTCCCTATCTGAATTCGTCCACGTTTGCCCGTTCCTGGGCAGGACCTCAAGTAGCCCGAGAATGGTTGGATGAATCCCATCCTGGTGAATAACGACGTTTTCGTTTACCGGTAGAGGTTTTTCGGGAACGATCTCGTTTTTCGGCGCTTCGTCTTCTTTTTCGGTCTGACCTTCAGAATCTTTTTGGTTAGGTGAGATTTTTCGCCTTGTCCTCGCCCCTTGAACGCGCGAAAAAAGACTCTGATGGAGTTCGATTCCCGCGTCCCTGGCAAAGGACACGAAAAAGCTGATGGCCTTGTCCGCAGTCGAACTCCCGGACCCGGCGGCTCTGAACGCCTGCTGTATCTGCTGGCGCGTGGCCCGGGGCAGGTCGATACCCTCAAGCAGCGGCCCGTACCTCTCATCAAACAACGCTGCAAGAAGCTGCCGCTTCGACTCTTCACTCGACGATCTGGCAAGCGTTTCAAGGCGCCTATCTGTTTTCCCTTGCGGATCTATAAGCTCAAGAAAAAGCAGGATGCCCTGGATGGCGGATCGCGTTGAGCCTGAGAACGGCGTGCTGCGCCAAACGCTGCTGTCCAGCCGGTCGGGCAATGGATCGAGGTCGGTCTTCACGAAAGCAAGGAATGTCTCCCAGCTCTTGTATGAGCCGTAGGGAGGCGCCACCCCGCGCGATCTTCCGTTTGTTGTCACGTGTCCACATCCCCGAAATGAACTTTTCGCTGGCCCAATCATCTACTAATTTTTCGCCATGTGTCAACATTGCGATTTCGTCCTCGTTTCGTGACGTTTTTCGTTAAGTGGACACTGCGTGACAAATTCTAGGGGATGCCGTGATTTCGGCTGTAGGATTGTTCGTGCGACGGGGAAAAAGGGACGCGCGGGAATACGAATCCCGCGCCCCTGACCAGAAAAGGATCGGGAGCAAGGAGGGAGTCATGGTGGCGAATTCACATATCTACCATGTCCCTGCCCTACTGGACGAAGTCATCGAAACGCTTCAGCCGTATGCCGGCGCGAAGTACATCGACTGCACGCTCGGAGAAGGATCCGTCACTGAGGCGCTCCTCTCCGTAGGCGCGCATGTACTAGGCATGGATGCTGATCCGGAGATGCTTTCGTCGGCGGCGCGCCGTTTGGGGGACCTGCCGAATGCGCAATACACGCTGGTGCAGGCAAACTTCGCGTCCCTTAAAGAGGTGGCAGTCGCACACGGCTTTACACAGGCGCAGGGAATCATCATGGACGTTGGCTTGTCTTCTCGGCAGTTGCAGGCCATACGTCGTGGCTTCACATTCCAGGACGATCAGCCATTGGACATGCGGTATGACCCTCGGCAAGACGTCACCGCCGCAGACCTGGTGAATGATCTCCCGGAGCAGGAGCTCATCGACCTCCTCAGGACGTACGGCGAGGAGGACACGTGGTCGGCCTTGTCCATCGCGAGGACAATCATGGGGCGGCGGCCACTGAACACGACACGCGAACTCGTTGAGTGCATCGAGTTCGCAGTCGGGCGGCGCAGCGCGGCGCGAATACACCCGGCCACCAAGGCGTTCATGGCGCTTCGGATGGTCGTCAACGCAGATCTCCAGGCCTTGGAGTCGGCCCTCCCGCAGGCACTGGAGCTGTTGGCCCCCGGCGGCAAGCTGGCCGTCATCGGGTACCAGAGCCTGGAGGACCGCATCATCAAGCGATTCCTCCACCAGGAGGCAAAGGATTGCCTCTGCCCTACCGTCCAGCCCGTCTGCACGTGCGGACACACGGCGACGGTCAAGCTCGCGCGGCGACAGGGAATCACCCCGTCCATCGCGGAGATCGCGCGCAACCCCGCAAGCCGATCGGCCCGGCTGCGGGTCGCAGAGCGCGTCGCAGCGTGACCGGAGATCGGACAGTAGAAGCAGCGCAACGCGGGGAAAGCATAGGTACGAGAGGACAGGCAGGCAGCGCAGCGCGGGAAACAGTGAGAACGTGGGGAGTGGCGAGAGATGGATCGGATAGTAGCCGGCATCGAACTCGGTGAAAGGAAACTTCGAGTCGCCGTTGCACGGCATCGCCCGGAATCTACCCGGATGCTCACCGGCATCGAGGCGCCCTCGGCAGGCATCGAAGACCAGAAAGTCGTTGATGCGCGAGACTTGGCGAACGCCCTGTCCGTCATCTCCCGGAAACTGCGGACATCCGTCGACTTCCCTCTTGAGAACGTCGTATTTGTCGTTCCCACCGGCCAGATCCAGTTCCACGAGACGGAAGCGAGCATGCGGCCGTCCGGCAGGGGAACAGTAGTGGAGGCGGACGGTGAGCGGCTGTTGCATAAGAGTCGCCCCGCCTTTGCGCACAATGACCGCCACCTGATCCACGTCATCCCCCAGGAGTACTCGCTTGACGGTAAGGAGACGGAGCGCCTGCCGGTTGGCAAGACCGGCCAGGACCTTCGAGTTCTCTCGATGTCCGTCTCGTGCGAGGCTGACACGGTGGCAAACATCCGTGAGGCCGCGCAGATTATCGGCAGCGAAAGGGTTGCCCTGATGGCCGGGCCGGTAGCGGAGAGTCATGCCGCGCTAACGGACACGGAGCGGGAACGCGGCGCTGCGGTGCTTTCCATTGGCGAGCGGATCAGCACCGTTACCGTCATGCATTACGGCCAATATCTTGGTTCGGCAAAGATCGGGATTGGCGCTCAGCATTTCACCAACGATCTCTCAATCGCCCTTGATCTGCCCCACCCCACTGCCGAAGCCGTGATGGATCAGGTGGCAACTTTCTCTGACACCGTCGGGCCACGACGCGCCGAAATAACGGTCGCGGATCAGGGCATCGACATTGACCGGGTGGAGATGGTGGCAACGCTCCGCGACCGAGCCGAAGAGCTCTTCTCTTTGACTGAGACCGCCATCGAGAGCATCGCAGGAGATCGCGAGTTGCCAGGCGGCCTGGCCATCGCCGGCCAGCCAATCCTGCGCGACGGGCTCTCTCAACTCGGGCGTTCCGTGATATCCATGCCCATTCACTGGGCAACGCCGCGCGGCATTGAGGGCATCCCCCTCGCCGCATCCAACAACGCGTCATGGGTCCCGGCCATTGGAGCCCTCGTCTGGGCAGGAACCATCAAGGACCCCCTAACTCATCCATCGTTCCAGTCCACGCCGAGCAGCAAGTCCGGCGGCATTTTCTCTCGCTTGTTCGGCGGGCGAAACGGAGCAAAGCCCTCTTCAACTGAGACTTCTGAGACATCGGATAACCACAACTCAGAGCGCACCGCGCGCAGACAGAATGCGTCGGTCGCTCGGGGTACCGGCAAGCGGGAAAGAAGCCGGGAAATAGCGCGGGTTTAGAGAGCAGACGGCAGAAAGGGAGGAATACGAATATGTCACTGCCTGAAGATGTAGATGGGTTGGTTCGTATCAAGGCGTTCGGCATCGGCGGCGGCGGCGGAAACGCGGTCTCCAGGATGGCTCGTGAGGCCGTCCCGGGTATCGAGTACATCGCCGTGAACACGGACGCGCAAGCCCTTGCGCGCTCGGACGCGCCTTATCGCCTGCGCATTGGCGACCAGATCACCCGTGGCCTCGGCGCGGGCGGCAACCCTGAGATTGGCCGACAAGCCGCAGAGGAAAGCCGCGACGATATCTATGAAGCTGTCAAGAACTCTGACATGGTCTTCGTCGCAAGCGGCATGGGTGGCGGCACCGGCACCGGCGCGGCCCCTGTTATCGCCCAGGTTGCCCGGGAGACCGGCGCGCTCACCATCGGAATCGTCACGCGACCCTTCGCCTTTGAGGGAACCCACAGGGCCCGGCAGGCAGAAGAGGGCATCGCTGCCCTGCACGGCTGCGTCGACAGCCTGATTATCGTTCCGAACGAGCGGCTCCTTGCCGTCGCCGGCACTGAAGCCTCCTGGCATGACGCGTTCCGCATGGCGGACGATGTTCTCGGACAGGGCGTCCACGCCATCTCCGAGCTCGTCACCGTTCCCGGCGAGATCAACCTCGACTTCGCGGACGTGCGAACCGTAATGTCCATGTCCGGTCAGGCCCTCATGGCCATCGGCAACGGACGCGGTAGCACGCGGGCGACAGACGCGGCGAAGGCCGCAATTCAGAATCCCTTGCTTGAGATCGACATTACGGGCGCAACCGGCGTCCTCTACAACATCACGGCCGGTTCTGACCTCTCACTGGCGGAAATCCATGCAGCCTCGGAAATCATCTCCTCGGCCGTTGATCCCAACGCCAACATCATCTTCGGCGTCGTCTCTAACCGCGCCAGCGACGGTGAGGTCCAGCTGACCCTCATCGCCACGGGCTTTGAGACCGCTCAGGACACCTTTGAGGATGACGAAGTGGTCGATCAGATCCTGCGCGACGCGCTCGGTGACGGAGACCTGGATCTCCCGCCGTTCCTGCGCCGCAAGTCCAGGAGGGTTGCTCGCTAAGCCCCTTTAGGGCCTAAAAAAGAACTTACAGCACCCAGTCTTCCCCTACCCCCAGGGAAGCGCAGGCCACCCGAACTATCGGACCTTCGGCCTGCGTTTTCCTTTTTGTGTGCTTTATCCGGCTCTTGTGCCGGCAAGTTCCCGCGGCAATAGGAACGTGACGTTCTCTTCCAACGCCTTCAGCGTCCGTACGTCCTCTACCCCTGAGGCCATGAAATGCGCGATAACCTCCTCTACGAGGGAGTCCGGAGTAGACGCCCCGGAGGTGATGCCCACCGACTGAGCGCCCTCCAGCCAGGATTCATCGAGGTCAGTAAGGCTGTCGATCAGATATGCCCTGCACTGCCCCGTGTTCGCTACCTCCCGGAGCCGCTGCGAGTTACTGCTGTTCTCTGCGCCGAGCACAAGAACCACATCCGTCTCCTCCGCTAGCAGCTTCACGGCATCCTGCCGGTTCTGTGTGGCAAAGCAGATATCGGAACGCGCGGGCATTCGAATCTTGGGAAAGCGCGCCTTGAGCGCATCCACGATGTCTGTCGTCTCATCCACGCTCAGCGTTGTCTGCGTAACCAGCGCCACGCGTTCCTCATCCGGAACGCTCACCGCGGCAGCGTCATTCATATCCTGGACAAGGATGATGTCGTCCGGCGCCTCTCCCATCGTGCCGATGATCTCATCATGGCCGGCGTGGCCCACCAGAAGAACCTTGTACCCGTCCCGGACGTAGCGGACGGCCTCCACGTGCACCTTTGTCACCAGCGGGCACGTGGCGTCAATGACGTCAAGGTCGCGTCCCTGTGCCATCTCTCGCACGATGGGAGCGATGCCGTGAGCGCTAAAGATGACCCGCCCGCCCGCCGGAACGGCGGACACCTCTTCAACAAACACCGCGCCCTTTCGCTCCAAATCGCGCACGACAAAGAGGTTGTGGACGATCTGCCGCCGCACGTAAATCGGCGGGCCGTACTGCGCGAGGGCAAGCTCAACCGCCTCGATAGCTCGGATCACGCCGGCGCAGAAGCCGCGCGGCTCCGCAAGGATAACTCTCTCAATATTCACTGTATCGCCTTTACAATCAGCTGCCGACTGCCGACTACTTCAATCATACACGCAGCCCGCCCATCCTTTCCTGTGCGGCCTATCTGTAGACATAGGCAATGTTGTTATAGTGGAGTTGGCGCGGAGAGCGGCTATGCCGTATAGTTTGCGATTCACGCGCCCCAACACCACCGGAGGTGGCTTGTGCAAGACATTCGTCTTCACCGAGAGATTCCCCGAAACGTCCGCACCGTCATCATGGCGTTCTTTGGATGGTCTGACGCCGGCGACGCCGCCACAGGCGCCGTCGATTTCCTCGGGCGGGCGCGCAACGCCGAGCTTGTCGCCGAGTTCGACCCCGATGAGTTCTTCAACTTCACGGACTACCGCCCTATCGTCAACGTCGATGACTCCGGTGTGCGGTCTCTCACATGGCCGCAGAACCGCTTCTATCTTGCTCCGGGCACGGACGCGACCGAACCGCTTCTCCTCTTCTCCGGCATCGAGCCGCACCTCCGGTGGAACCGATTTAGCGACCAGTTCGTCGATTTCATCCTCGAATGCGGCGTCGAGCACATTATCTCGTTCGGCGCCCTGCTCAATGCCGTGCCCCACACCCGCAAGCCATACGTCAATGGCAGCAGCAGGACACCGGAGATCAAGGCCACCATGGAGCGCCTCGGTATCGCGCGCGGTGGCTCCTACAACGGCCCCACGGGCATCGCCTCCGTCATCGCTGAGGCGTGCCAGCGGCGCGGCATCTCCTCCTCCAGTTTCTGGGGCCACGTCCCGCACTACATCCAGACGTCGCCAAATCCCACCGTCATCCACGCCATCCTGGACAACCTCAGGCAGTCCATCGGTATCGGCGCGGATCTCCGCGAGCTGGAAGGCGAGTCCGCGGCGTTCTACGAGCAATGCGAAGAGGCCATCGAGGAAGAGCCGTCCATGCGCCAGTACGTTCGCAAACTTGAGCAGTACTACGACGAGACGGAGGCGGAACAGCAGACCGGTCGACCAAGCAGCACGGGAATCATCACCCCCGGCTCGCCGGAATTCCCTGACGCGCAGGATCTCGTCGATGACCTTGAAGATTTCCTCCGCCGCCGCCCACCCTTCAACGGCTCCTCTTCATAAACCGCAACACCCTACCCTGATACTTGCCCCGCGATAGAATGGGATGGACGGGGCGTAGCGCAGCCCGGCAGCGCGCCTGCTTTGGGAGCAGGAAGTCCCCGGTTCAAATCCGGGCGCCCCGACTTTTTCGACCACAGACTCGGCGGCCTACGCCGCGCTAACGTCCAGCGTGACAGTACAGCCAATCGCGTCCAGCGCGCGCTGAACTTGGTTCATATGTGATCGATGGTCAGGATTTGCAAGTCGCCGCACAGCTCCCTCGCTGATGCCCAGCCGACGGGCCAACTCAACCTTGGAAATGCGCTGTTGCTTCATAGCCGAATAGAGCGCAAGCTTGGCCGCAACGACCGGCACCACCGGAACAAGTTCCTGTCCGGACTTGGCCTTGCTTGGCACAGGAATCTCCCAGTCCTGATGCACATACCCCCCGAGGGCGGTCGTCAAGGCATCCATCGCCAGAGCAAGCGTCTCTTCTCGGTCTGCCCCACCTGTGAGTGCTTCAGGCACGTCCGGAAACGTGACGTAGAACCCACCGTCCTCCTCAGGATGCAGTTCACATGGGTAGGCGTATAACATCTCTCAGAAGTCCTTCCGTTCGATCCCGAGTTGCCGTAGCATCGCAGCTAGAAGGCTTGGGCCTATTTCTCCTTGCTTCACCGTTGTAGTCCGTGAACCCAGATACACGCGGCCGTGACTACCCTTGCCTTTGCGCGGGTCGTGTTGAAAATCTTGCCCATTCCTACGCGCATACACCCTAACGCGTCGAATAAACTCTCGGCCGTCCACTCAACCAGTATCGCACATCTCTGTACGATTCGACCCCCGTTTCCCTACGCTGCCTCGCCCTCGCGCCTCACAGTCCCAATCCCACGGCTCATAGCGGCCAAAGAAATAACAATGCTGATTACGACGATCACCGCCGCGACGGTATATGGCGTGCCAGTCAACCCGTCTGCCGCATCCGCGATGCGACCGCTCATCGCCGCTCCCGCAGCCACGCCGAGAGAGTACGCGCCATAGAAAATGCCGAACGCTCGTCCCCGATGGCGGGTTCCACCTGAATCGGCCACCAGAGCGGCGGCGGCGGGAAACAGGAGCCCAAACCCCAGCCCCACAACGCCCATGCCCAGGAACACCGCCCACACGTCCTGGTTGGCCGCCATAAGGACAAGGCCAGCCCCAAAGAGCAACAGCCCCCCACTAACAATGGCGAGCCGGTTGAAACGATCACCAAAGACGCCCATCGCCCCCACCATCATGATCAGCGCCATCACCGCGTACAGCGTGAAAGCCGTCCCCGATGTCCTTGATGTCTCCCCCAGCTCCTCTACGTGCAACGGCAGATAGGCCGCAAGCGTGCCAATGCCAATCGTCAGCGCAACGGCAACAACAGAAGCAACAGTCAGACCCACTACATCCAGACGGTCGTTTCCCGGCTCGTCTACAGGCTCAGCAATCTCTTGGTCGCTGGGCATCTCTCCCACTCCACGCGACCCAATCACATAGATCACTGCTGTCGCCGCCATCAACCCTGCCGCGATAAGAAACACCGGCTCATACCCGATCCTGTCGGCGAGGATTCCCGCAGACGCCGGACCCACAACAGCGGCCACCGCGATGCCTGCCGCGCTGCGTCCCATTCTTCTTGCCCGCTGCCCCTGCTGGGTGGAGTCTCCAAGCATCGCGAACGCCCCGGGAGTCAGCACCGCCGCGGCGATTCCGTGCAGCCCTCTGACGGCAAGCAGTACCTCCGCGCTGTTGGCTACGGCATATCCCGCAAGAGCGAGCGCGGTGACCACCAAGCCCGTCGTGATGGGGATTCTCCGACCAAACCGATCCAAAAAATAACCCGCCGCGACGTTACCGGGAAGGTTCGTAATCGAGTACGCCGCGACGATGATGCCAACCATCGTGGCGGACGCGCCCAGGTCATCTGCATACGTCGGGACCAGCGGTAGCCCGATGAAGAAATCGAGGAACGCGACGAACACAACAAGCGTCGCGAGTTGAGCGCTGCGCCGCCCGGTCAGTCCCGGTGCGACGGCAATGTGATTCGATGAAGACATGACGTATATTCCGACCCTGCGCTAACGCGCGATGAGGCGCTGTCACACTAACGTATCACGGACGATGCCCAAGCTATGATTGACACGGGTCACGGAAAGATAGTGGAGGCGCTATGGCATCGGTTCGATACATCGTCAAGGACGTAGAGCAGGCTGTGACGTTCTATACGTCCTTGCTGGGATTCTCAGTAGCCGAACAATACGGCCCCGCGATGGCAATTGTAACGCGCGGCGACCTGAGCCTATGGCTGGCCGGGCCACGCGCATCCGCCTCCCGTCCCATGCCGGACGGCCGACAACCTGAACCGGGCGGCTGGGCGCGCATCGTCATCGAAACCGACGATATCGAGTCCACCGCTGCCGCTCTCCGTGACGCGGGCGCGGCCTTCCGCAATGACATCATCAGCGGCCCCGGCGGCAGACAGGTCATCGTCGAAGACCCCTCCGGCAACATAATCGAGATATTCCAACCCGGCTAACTCCCCAACCCCGTTACTATGGACGAAGCAACCGCAAATGGGAGGAACTATGCCCGGCCTGCATGAATTCAGCCTTGACGGAAAGACGGCAATCGTCACCGGCGCCGGTCAGGGAATCGGCAAGGGCATCGCGCTCGCGCTGGCCGAGGCCGGAGCGGACGTTGTCGTCGCCGGCATCACTGTCGCGGACCGCTCACGCTCCGAAGCCGACCTTGAAGCAACGGCGGATGAGATTCGCCTCCTTGGTCGCTCTGCCCTGCCCGTCGTCACGGACGCCCGCGATGCTGCCGATGTTCGCGCGTTGATTGATGCGGCGCTGCAGGAGTTCGACAGGCTGGACATCATGGTCAACAACGCGGGCGGCAGCTTTTATGCCCGGTTTCCTGACATCAGCGAGGGCGGCTTTGAGGCAATCGTCCGGAACAATCTCAAGAGCACATTCCTCTGCTGCCAGGCCGCGGGAGCCGTCATGCGAGAACGGCAGACAGGCGTCATCATCAACCTCTCGTCCGGCGCGGCTTTTGCCGGTTCCATCGCCCAGCCCGTCTACGCCGCCACGAAAGCAGGCATCACCAACCTGACGCAGACACTCGCCGCTGAATTCGCCCCCCACGTCCGCGTCGTTGCCCTTGCCCCCGGCCTCACGGACACTGTCGGCATGAGAGCGGGCTACGGCGACGAGGCCGAAGCGAGGGTCGCGGCGCAAGCGCAGACCATGGCCGCCAAGCGACTCGCAACACCACGCGACATGGGCCTGGCATGCGTCTTTCTTGCCAGCGACGCCGCGTCCTATATCAGCGGCATCACCCTGCGCGTCGACGGTGGCGGACGCGCCGCGGACGACTAAGAGGCGAATGAGTCCAATAAGGGCGCGACGGTAATGACCCTCGACGATACCCTTTCCGAAGAGCTGCGCCTGCTGCGCCACTCCGTGCGCGAGCTGGTGCGCGACAAGGTCGCCCCCCGCGCATGGCAAATCGACCAGGATCGCGAATATCCGGAGGACATTTTTGAGGCCTTTCGCGATCAGGGCCTGTTCGCCCTGGCGCTCCCTGAGAACGAGGGCGGAACGGACGCAGGAACAATGGGACTCGCCATCGCCGTTGAAGAGGTTGCGCGGGCCTGCGCCTCATCGGCGCAGATGCTCATTCTCTCCGCCCTTGTCACGTGGCCCATGCGCCTGTTCGGCACGGACGACATGCGCCAAAATGACGTTCGCGCCATTGCGGACGGCAGCAAACGCGGCTCATTCGCTCTGACCGAACCCAACGCTTCCTCGGACCTAGGCTCCATGGTCACCCGTGCCGAGAAAGACGGCTCCGACCATGTCCTCAACGGAGAAAAGGATTTCATTAGCGGCTCCCCGCAGGCAGACTTCTTCGTCGTCTTTGCAGGCGCGGGAGAGAACTCGGACATGCGAGAAAGCATGACCGCGTTCCTCGTCGATGTCCCGCAGCCCGGCGTCATCTTTCTCCGCCGTGATGAGGGCATGGGCCTCAAGGGAATGCCCCACTGCGATTGGTCTTTTGATGGTTGTCGAGTGCCGGAGTCGCATGTAATCGGCAACATCGGACAGGGTGAAGAGATCGCCCGTCTCAGCATGAACGCCATCCAGCCGCTGCTCGCCGCTCGCGGACTCGGCGCGGCAGAAGAGGCGCTGGCATTCGCACGCGACTACGCCAATACACGTCGCATCTACGGCGGACTGCTCGCGGACCTGCAGACCACCCAACTCCACCTCGCCGAAATGACCGTCAACATCGAGGCAACGCGGCTGCTTACCTACCAGGCGGCTCGTATGGTGGACGAGGGTCGATTCCGTGACGAGGCCGACGCCGCCTACTTGAACGCCGCCAAACTCATGTCCGCCCGCACCGCCGTCCACGCCACCGATCACGCCATGCAGGCCGTCGGCGGCCACGCCTACATGGAAGTCCACCCGCTGGAGCGCATGTATCGTGACGCCCGCCACCTGGGCCTCTACATGGGAACAAGCGAAGTGCTCAGCCTGCGTGTCGCCCGCTCCGTTCTGGACGGCGCTCTCGGCTACGGCCCGTCCGTCTCTCGCCAATCAACAGAGGAACGTTCACGCCGGCAGGGGTAGGATAGAGGGACCGCCCGCTCATCCTGAGCCTGTCGAAGGATGAGAGCGGATAGGAGGGGGTAAGATGTCCGAATTCACGATGCAGGTCGGCGATGCGGAAATCATCGCCGTGACGGACATGAACATCATCTATCCGCGCCCCTTGCCGGAGCTCTTCCCTGCTGTGCCAGTCGAGGCGTGGGACGACTATCGCGACGAATTTGCAGACACGTTCGCGGGCAACCATATCCGGCTGGAGATCGGCTGCTACGTTGTGCGTTCGCAGGGGCAGACAATCCTTATCGACACCGGCTACGGGCCCGGCCCAATCGAGGGCGAACTTGGCCAACTAATGGACAATCTCTCTGCCGCCGGTGTTGAGGCCAGTGATGTGGACGTTGTCTTTTTCTCGCATCTGCACCCCGACCACACCGGCTGGAACACGGTTTGGGGAGAAGAGGAAGAGATTCCTACCGAACCGACCTTCCCCAACGCGCGCTACGTCGTTCACACGCTTGACCTTGAGCACTTCCGCAAGCCGGAAACGCAGGCGTCCATGTCCTTCCCGTTCATGCACCGCGACGTGGAACCTCTCGACACGCTCGGCATACTCGACACCATCGATGAGGACACCAACCTAACGACCGAAGTGAAAGCCGTCCACACCCCCGGCCACACCCCGGGACACATGAGCGTTGTCGTCACCTCAGGCGGCCAGGACGCCATCATCCAGGGCGACATATTCATCCACCCGGCGCAGGTAGTAGAGGACGATTGGAATTGCATCTTTGACGTCGACTGGCCACTGGCGACTGAGGCACGTCGCAGGATGCTGGACGACGCTGCCGACAAGGGCACACCGCTCATCTCCTGCCACTTCCCTCTGCCCGGTTTCGGACGAATCGGCCGCAGGGGAGGCAAGAGATACTACCAGGTCGGCCTGGACATCATGCCGGTGAACGACTAGGGGAGATCACCATGACAACCGACGCAGCCCAACAGGTTCTCAACAGCATCAATACCGGCGAGATGACGAGTCTCGCGCAGGAACTTGTCCGCATCCCCAGCTTCAAGACGGAGGAGACGGAAATCGCCCGATTCCTCGCCACCTACCTATCTGAACGCGGCTACGAAGTTCAGCAGCAGGAAGTCGAGCCCGGCCGTTTCCAGACCATCGCCACCCTTCGCGGCACGGGCGGCGGCAAGTCCTTTATGCTCAACGGCCACACTGACATCGATCCACTCGCCATGGGGTGGAAACGTGACCCGTGGACGCCCAGCGTCGAGGACGACCGCATCTACGGCGCGGGCATCCGCAACATGAAGGCCGGCGTCGCCTCCATGATCACCGCGGCGGAGGCGCTGCGAACATCAGGCGTGGAACGGCGCGGCGACATCGTTCTCGCATGCGTCGTCGGCGAACTGCAGGGCGGCGTCGGAACCATCTACCTCTGCGAGAACGGCCCGCTCGCGGACATGGCAGTCATCCCGGAGCCTCACGGCGCGAACAACGTCCTGACCACACACGCCGGCGTTGTCGAGTTCGCCGTCCACGTCATCGGCAACTCCCGCCACATCGTCCGCAAGGATGAGGCAACCGACGCCATCGCCAACATGGCCAAGGCTATCCCCGCCCTCAACGCCGTGCAGTTCACCCACACCCCGCGTGAAGACTTGCCCGGCCTCCCCCGCATCAACGTCGGCGCGATCATCGGCGGACGCGGGCGCGACTATGACCTGCGCGGCCCAAACTGGGTCGCTGACTTCTGCACTGCCCTCGTTGACGTGCGATTCCTGCCCGGCATGTCCTCCGAATCCGTCAGGACGGACGTCGAGCGCGCCCTGGACGCCATCAAGAGCGACGACCCCGATTTCAACTATGAGATCGAGATGCCGCCCGACCCCAAACACCGCGTATTCACCCGCGTCATGGAGCCGTTCGACCTGCCGAAAGACGAGTACATCGTGGACGCCGTGCTGCGCAGTTTCCGTGCCGTGACAGGCCGCGAGCCGGACGGTTTCGGCACGGTTCTGCCCGGCTCCTACACCGGCGATGACACCACGCACCTCTGGCGCGCCGGAGTCTCATGTCTGCTCTACGGCCCCGCGGGCGCGTCCGAATCGGACACCGTCCCTGATGAATACGTCCGCATCCCGGACATGGATCAGGTCGCCCGCGTCCTCGCCCTCACCGCCCTGGACGTCATCAGCTTGCCCAGCGATTAGTCCGTCACTCCCGCGAAAGCCGGAATCCAGTGCGGCGCGCAGCGCCGCCTCACATCATCCGGGCGTCGTCCGGGCCCATCCCCGGCGGCGGGCTTTCCTCGTGAGGACGCAAATCGGAACGGACGCGCATCCAGCGCGGTAGCGGCGCGCGAATCGGCAGCTCTTCCTCGGTTGCCGCTGTCGCAGGTTTCGTCTCCGGCCTGTGACGCGGAGGCGGATACAGCTCGCGGATATTCGCCCAGATGGCGCGTATCTGGCCAACGTCCTCCCCTGACGGCGGGATACCTCCGTATCGCGCCCGCACAAACGAGTCCGTGAAGATGCCGATATCCTGCCCCACAAACAGACGACTGAGTTCCGGATGAAACTCCTCCGGCGTCTCCCACCCCTCACGTGCAACACCATGATCGTCGGCCAGCGCCACCAGCCCCCGGTACGCGCCCAGCGCGACGGAAACAGGGTTGTTGGGATCCAGATCGGCAGTGATGTCGTCGTGTTTGGGTTGTCGGCGGAATCGGGCGGCCAGCGCCGACAGTACGGACGAAAGGTCCTCGACAATTGTCGTCTCGCCCTGCAGCCGCTCACGCTCCTCGCCCATCTCCGCCTGTGAGCGCCGTCCCCGGAAACCGCTGAACAGTCGCCACAGAAACCACGCTACCCCGGCAACAGCCCCCGTGACAGCCGCCCAGCCGAATATGCGAGACAGCCAATACAGCAGCCTGTTATCTTCCTCGTCCCGCGTGAATATCCGCTCGAAATCCGGCGCGGACGGCAGCTGAAGTTCCGGGCTCTCTCCCTCCGTGGCAAAGAAACGGACCACCTCAAAGAAAGCCCAGACGAACGCCTGGATGATTACTTCAAAGACCCAGCCAACAACAACCAGAACGGGTAGGAACAGCCGCCCCGCGAACCCGAACGCGGTCCCCGCAAACCGTCCCAACTCGCCCTCCGCAAGGACGGCCAGCAGAACGCTGCCGATGAGGATGCCGCCCACGGTCAACGCCATCATGCGCGGCCAGTCCCGGAGTCCGGCGCTCTGCTCCGGGTCCATCGACGTGATGTGGATCAGTGCAAACGATGCGATCCCCATCCCGAAGAAGAGGAACGTGGGGATCGGCGCGCCGGAATAGCTGTCGATCAGGACGTCGACAACCACTCCCACCACCACAACTGCAACGCCGATGCGGAACGATTGCGCCAGGTTGTTGACCCAGACGAATTCCTGCCCCAGATGTGTGCCGCGCCACCAGAACACGCCCAGCATGACACCGCCGACAATTGGGTGCCGCCCTTCTTGCCAGTCCTGCCAGAACCACAGCGGCCAGGAAAAATCCCACCCCACCTGCGGCAGCATGACAACTCCGAGATAGATGACGATTGCGCCGCCGCCCGCCACGATGCCCCGTGCCGCCGCCATGGTCGCGCCCGCGGGCACAATCCAGCGCGTGAGGATATACCCGGAGATTGTGACAATCAGCGCCAGCCAGACTGGAACAAGGCTCTCCCCCGCCCCGATCAGCAGCAGCGCAAGAGCGCCCGCAATCGTGATCCACGCCACCTCCATCGTGAGGCGTGTACCCTCCAATGCCAGCGGCGCCCACCTCATGGCGTCACCATCTCTGGTGGAATGGCATGCTCAACACGACGAGTCACCCCCGGTCGGAAGACCGCTTCGTGCTCCAGCTGCGCCATCTGATGCCCGATCTCATGCACGATGATGTCCGGATCAGACAGCAGTGGCGACGGCGTTTCCGATGTCCAGACCACGCTCGGCTTCGCCCCCGCCCGCCGCAGGCTGTGCAGCGCGTCGATCGTCTCCTCGTCGATCACGCTCGTGACCAGGACGACGGTTGCGCCGACCGGCAGCCGCCGTGTCTGCTCCAACAGGAATTGCCCCATCGCCTGCCGCCCTAGCGGCGTCACGACCGCGAGGTTCTCCAGTACCGTCGTTAGCTGTTGCCGAGAGCGATTCGGCAGCACGCGTATCGGCTCGTCCGTCAACGGCGACACGCTGTTTGTCATCAACCCGAACGACATCTTTCGCGCATACGCCCATTCCGCGATGGACGCCGCCGCCGTCACTCCCCGTTCCAGCAGCAGAGGCGAATAGCCCCACTGCCCCTCCGCTGCCGTCAGCGTCTGCGCGTTCAGGGCAAGAATCATCGTCTCCGAGACCGACGGCGAGAAAAGCCGCACCGTCAACGTCTGCGAACGCGCCGTCGCCTTCCAGTCAACGCGCCTCAACGCATCGCCCGCCTCGTATGGCCGCAGGCCCCGCAGCCTGCTCGGGTCCTCGTGATACGGTTGCCCGCCCCGTTGCTCGCCGAACGGACGCCGCGCCGGTATCCCCAGCGCGGGCAGCGGCAGTGTCTGCGGATAGACAATGACGTGGTCCCACTTGGGCTCAAGACGCTCCGAGAAGAAGAACCCGAACACGTCACCGCTCGTCACGCTTGCCGGGCCGAATCGATAAAGCCCCCGCTTCGTACACGCCATCGTGAAATGCCACGTCACACGTTCATATCGCGCCAGCGATGTTGACCGCGTCGTCGTATATGTGCCCTGCTCCACGCGAATCGTGCGGGGCTTGTCCGCTTCCTCAAGCCCGGACGGGAATTGGTCCTCAAGCGTGACCCATGGCATGGGGATCGCCTTGCGGTTGGTCACGCGCAGATCAACGGTTACGTTGTCACCAACAAACGCGCGTGTCTCGGAGAGAGATCGTTCAAACGTGACCCGCGCCAGAGATACGCGGTTCCACCCATATGCGACCAGGTACGTCAGGATGATTAGCGCGCCCAGTCCCACCAGCAGCCCCTGCCCCGTCGCAAGGCCGATGATCAGCAGCAGGCTGAACGTGGCTACCCAGCCCCCGGTGAGCGTGAGCATGTCTAGCGGTCCGCGGCCACCTCTTCGGCCACGGCATCGTCCTCCGGCTGCCCGCTTATCGGCACGGGCACGGTGCGGAGAACGTCGTCCACAACGTCAAGGGACGTCAGCCCGCGCAGCCGCGCTTGCGCATTCAAGATGACCCGATGCGTCAACACGTACGGCGCAAGACGCTTCACGTCGTCCGGCGTCACGTAGTCCCGCCCCTGCTGCAGCGCCAACGCCTGCGACGTATGGTGCAATGCTAGCGATGCCCGCGGGCTCGCGCCCAGGTCCAGCGAGGGATGGTCGCGCGTCGAATGAACGATGCCGATGATGTAGTCTTCCAGCGCCGGCTCCACCCGCGCAGTTGCAATCTGGTCCTGCATCGACAGCAGTTCCTGGGTCGAAAGAACCGGCCGCACGCGTTCCAACGGGTCGTCCGCGTTGAATCGATGAATCATCCGCGCCTCTTCCTCCGCCGTGGGAAATCCAAGGCTCAACCGCATCAGGAACCGGTCCAGCTGCGCTTCCGGCAGGGGGAACGTTCCCTCGAGTTCAATGGGGTTCTGCGTGGCCATCACCATGAAGGGCGCGGGCAGCGGCAGCGTCTCGCCCTCAATCGTCACCTGTCCCTCCTGCATGGCCTCCAAAAGCGCCGACTGCGTGCGCGGCGTCGCGCGGTTCACCTCGTCGGCCAACAGCACTTGCGAGAAGATCGGCCCGTTCCGTAGTTCAAAATCCCCGGACCGCTGGTTGTAGTAGTTGATGCCCGTGATATCCGCCGGCATCAGGTCCGGTGTGAACTGCACGCGACTGAACGTACAGCCCAATGATGCGGCAAGCGCCTTGGCCAGCGTCGTTTTCCCGCTCCCCGGCACGTCCTCAAAAAGCAGGTGCCCGCGGCAAAGCAACGCCGTAACGGCCAACTCAATGACGTCATCCTTACCCACGATGACCGAGGCCACGCTCTCTGCCACACGCTGCGCGGCCTCTTGAACAGTTAAGGATTGGTTAGTGATTAGCCCGCCCCCTCCCGTTGGTTCACACAAGTCTACGGTCTGCCCTGCCAAGCGGCAAGGAACTATACCCGTCTATACACCCCCCTGTCTGACTGCTAGGATGAGCGTGGTGGGGGAAAATGTACGCGCACGGCGCGGCTGCCCACACAAGAAGCAGAATCCAAATGGGAGGACACAAGAATGCCGGACACGATTGTCTCTCACGACGTTGACCTGGTGAAGGGGTATGCCGCCTATCCCATGGCGGAAGGCAAGTACCCGGGCATCGTCGTAATCCAGGAGTGGTGGGGCCTCGATGAGCACATCCGGGACGTCACCCGCCGATTCGCGCGACAGGGCTACACCGCCATCGCGCCCGACCTGTTCCACGGCGACGTGGTAAATGAGCCGTCCGAGGCGCAGAAGCTGGCGATGGGCCTCGACCGTGGGCGCGCAGTTCGCGACACCCGCGCAGCCATCGACTACATCAGGAATTGCGAGTCCTCAAACGGCAGCGTGGCCGTCATCGGCTACTGCCTGGGCGGCGGCGTCTCCCTGCTGACCGCAACGGAGGACGACAGCGTCTCCGCGACCATCGTTTACTACGGCGGCATCCCTGATCCCGCCGACCTGCTGAACAACGTGAATTCGCCAGTTCTCGCCGTATTCGGCAGTGACGAGGCGGAGCGCGCCAATCAGCTGGAGAGTGAGTTGAACGCGCGTGGCAAGTCCGTAGAGAAGCACATCTACGAGGGCGCAACGCACGGCTTCTTCAATGATTCCGGCCAGGGCCACCACGCCGAGGCCTCCGCCGACGCATGGGAGAAGACCCTCGCCTTCCTCAAGGCAAACGTCCCGGCCTAAACAGCCACAATCCCGACAAAAGTAAGGAGGGGCGGGTCAATGACCCGCCCCTCCTTCGTCATTCCGAGCGCAAGCCGGAATCCACCCCCTACATCTCTCTCCCAATCAGATAATCCCCGATCTCGATCAGCGCCGCCGCGCCATCATCCGGTAACCCCGCCGACTCAATCAGGGCCCGCCCCTTGGCCCAGTGCGAAGCCGCCTCCGACGCGCAGAAGTCGGACGCGCCCAGCGACTCCAACAGAACAACGATGTCTCCCACCGCATCCGGCCCGAACCCGCTCCGATACATCTCACGCAGCCGCTTAGCCTCCGGCGAGTCCCCCTGCGTGAGGCCGTAGACGACGGGAAGGCTCTTCTTGCCGTCACGGATATCCAGCGCTGTCTCCTTGCCGATGATCTCCCCGCCCCAGATATCGAGCACGTCGTCATGAATCTGGAACGCGATGCCCATCTCGAACGCCGCCTCGCCCAGCAGTCTGACCTGCTCTGCCAATCCGCCCGCAAACACGCTGCCAATCTCCAGCGCGCACCGGAACGCCTCAGCCGTCTTGTTGCCGATCATCCCCTTATAATCGTCAACCGTCACGTCGGCGCGGTTCTCGAAATCCATGTCAGCCGTCTGCCCCTCGCACAGCGCAAGGCATGTCTCGTCCAACATCCGTACCGCGTGCAAAACACTCTGAGCGGGCGCGCCGTCCTCCGTCATCCGAAGCACCACAAGCTGCGAGAGCGCGTGCATCGCATCCCCCGCGTTGATGGCTTGTGACGCCCCCCACCTGCTCCACACCGTCGGACGATTGCGCCGGTATGTGCTTTCGTCCTGGATGTCGTCATGAATCAGTGAGAAGTTGTGCAGCAGCTCCAGCCCCACCGCGGCGGGCAGCGCGTCCTCCCAGTTCCCGCCGCATGCCTCCGCCGTCACCAGCGCGAGGGTTGGTCGAAGATATTTGCCGCCCTGCGTCAGCGCGCCGTCCTCCCACCCAAGGTGGTGGCGCATCATGTCAAAAAGCTGGCCTTGGCGGTCGGTCAGAATACGACCGATAGCCTCATCGATTGTAGAACGGAATCTGTCGAGAGACGCGGGGGCTTCCATCGGAACGTCCCTCCCCACCGGTCAGTACGCCCGAACGATGCCTTTGGATGCCGCTCAGCTAACGCGCGTGCGCCTGCCGCGCGGATTCTGCCCCTCGTTGGAGTCGGAATCGGCAATGGCGGCAATGACTTCATCCGAAGGAATCGCGCCCTCACGCAGCACCTGCGGTCGGCTGGTTGTCAAATCAACAATGGTGGACGGCTGACCGGCGGGCAGAGTTCCCTCCCCCACCGCATAGTCCAGCCACGGACCGAGTTCTTCTAATACGTCGTCAAGTGAGCGGGCGTCCGATGAACCGGAGCGATTGGCACTCGTACCAATAACGGGCCGCCCAAATTCCTGGATCAGATCGCGTGCGATGGGATGATCCGGCACGCGAACGGCGACCGTCGTTGCCCCGCCGCTGACGATATCCGGCAGGTCCGGCGAGCGCTTGACGACCATCGTCAGCGCGCCCGGCCAATAGCGATTCGCCAGTTTCCATGCGCTGTCCGGCAGGTCGATGGCCACCTTGTTGAGTTGCTCGGCATCCGCAAGCAACACAGGCAGTCCCTGCCCATGGTCACGGCCCTTCGCTCGGTAAACACGCTCGACCGCCTCAGCATTAAATGCATCAGCGCCTAGCGCAAAGAGGGTATCCGTCGGGAAGCACACTATTCCGCCAACCCGAAGCATCACGACTGCTGCGCGAATCTGAAGCTCTGGGTCCGTTGCCTTGACTTCTGCCTCGTCTACGACGGTTTGATCGGTCACGTTGTGACTCCTTGACCAAGTATAGCACCGGTTAGTAGGCTGAGCGTCAATGGGGACGCTGTGAGAATCATGGCGTCGGCGTGGCGCGGAGTCGGCTCCGCGAACGCCCTTGGGGGACTGGCAGCGCACGTGAGCAATGAGCAACCTGGGGTGAGCCACCGCATCGCCACGGGCGATGATCGCGAAATCGCGACCTACCTTGAGATTGCCCAGCACGCCGAGGCGCGCCACCTGGACGCAGACACGGAACAGCCCCCTGCCCGTGATCTCATCGTCGTCATCGATTTCGGCTCTCAGTACAGCCGTCTCATCGCCCGCCGCATCCGTGAGCTGAACGTCTATTGCGAGGTGGTGCCTGCTACAACACCGTGGGCTGAGATCCGGCGGCTGCGGCCAAAGGGATTCATCTTCTCCGGCGGTCCGGCAAGCGTCTATGAGCCGGACGCGCCCATGGCCCCGGCAGAGGTCTATGAGGCGAGCGTGCCAATCCTCGGCATCTGCTATGGGATGCAGCTCCTTGCCCACCAGCTTGGCGGGGCCGTCGAGAACTCCAGCTTCCGTGAATACGGCCACTCCGTACTCCACCGCGCCGCCACGATTACCGATCCGCTCCTCGAAGATCTGCCGCCAACGATGCCCGTCTGGATGAGTCACGGCGACCACGTGACCACCCCTCCGGCGGGTTTCCAGACGCTGGCATTCACGGACAACTCCCCCATCGCGGCAATGGCCAATGAGTCCGGCTACTACGGCATCCAATTCCACCCGGAAGTCGTGCATACACCCAACGGCAAACAGCTCCTGGAGAATTTCTTGTTCAGGGTCTGCAAGTGCGAGCCCACGTGGACCGCCGCCAACTTTGTCGAATCAACAGTCGCCCACATCCGTGAACAGGTGGGAGACGGCCACGCGATCTGCGCCCTCTCAGGCGGCGTCGATTCGGCAGTAGCCGCCGCGCTCGTCCACCGCGCCATAGGTGACCGGCTCACCTGTATCTTCGTCAACAACGGCCTGCTCCGTAAGGATGAACCGGAACGACTGCGCGAGACGTTCGAGCGCAATCTCCACATGAATCTCATCGTCAGTGAGTCCACGGACAGGTTCCTTGACCGCCTTGAAGGAATCACCGACCCGGAGACAAAGCGCAAGACCATCGGCGAGGAGTTCATCTGGGTGTTCGAGGAGGAGGCCGGCAAGCTTGGCGAGGTCGATTTCCTTGTGCAGGGCACCACCTACCCCGATGTTATCGAGAGCCTCACTGCGGACAACACCGCCTCCGCCGTGATCAAGACTCACCACAATGTCGGCGGCCTGCCGGAGGAGATGCGCCTGGAGTTGGTTGAGCCGCTGCGCTACCTCTTTAAGGATGAGGTCCGCGCCGTCGGCTCTGAGTTGGGCCTGCCGGATGAGATCGTCTGGAGGCAGCCGTTCCCCGGTCCCGGACTTGCCATCCGCATCCTCGGCGAGGTGACGCGCGAAGGCCTGCATACACTCCGTGAGGCCGACGCTATCGTCAACGAGGAGATTCGCAACGCCAACCTGACCCGGGAGCTCTGGCAGTCATTTGCCGTCCTCACGGCGTCCCGAACCGTCGGCGTGCAGGGTGACTTCCGAACGTATGGGAACGTCATCGCCATCCGCGCCGTCACGTCCGAGGACGCCATGACCGCCGATTGGGCGCGCCTCCCTTACGACCTGCTGGCGCGGATCTCATCCCGCATCGCCAATGAGGCCCCGAACGTCAACCGCGTCGTTTATGACATCACCAGCAAACCCCCCGGAACAATAGAGTGGGAATAACCACGCCACCCCTCCTCAACCCGGTGACCCCATGCTGAAAACCATCCTCCTGCGCGTAACCCTCATGGCGCTTGGCGGCGCGTTTATCGTCATCGGCGTCATATGCGCCCTCTTCCCGCGCCCTGTCGTCGAACTCCTCGACCTTGAGCAGGTGAACGTCATCGTTCTCGGGATGTGGGGGGCTATGCTCTTCCTGCTCGGCGTCGGCGCATTCCTAGCGAACCGCAACCCGATACGCCACATCCTCTGGCTGCGACTCACAATCGGATTCCTGTTTGGTATCGCCCTCTACGCCGGCCTCGTGTTCTGGGGCGGCGGCATCTCCAGCAACACCGCCATAGTGCTGGCCGTCATCGGCGTTGTCCCCGGCGTTGCGTTAGTGATCCTCTTCCCGCGCTCACCGCGTTTCGTTTCCACCCGCGTCCGCTCCCCCGACGGCGTGCTGTTCACGGACGCGGACGACGGCGGCCTCTTTGCCCGGCAACGGGGGGGCACGTTCAACCCCTACGTCATCCGGCTCCCGCGTGAGCCTGCCATGCCTGACACGCATCACCTTTCACACCCGAACGTGGTCACAAATCCCTCCCGCGTCATGGTCGTTGGTGGCGGCGCGCGAGAGCACGCCATCGCCGTCAAACTCCGGGAGAGCGCCGATCTCGAAGAGCTTTACATGGCCCCCGGCAACGGCGGCACTGCATCAATCGCCGAGAACCTGCCCATCCCCGCCACTGACACCGAAGCCATCGTGCAGGCGGCGCAGGAACGAAGCGTCGAGCTTGTCATCATCGGCCCGGAGGCTCCGCTCGCCCTCGGCCTCGGCGACGCAGTGCGCGACGCCGGCATCCTCTGCCTCGGCCCCACTCGTGAGGCGGCGCGCATTGAATGGAGCAAGTCGTTCGCCAAGCAGGTCATGGACGACGCCGGTGTCCCCACCGCCGCATGGACGAAATTCGACGACTATTCGCAGGCAGCCGACCACGTCCGAACCCACCCCGCTCCCCACGTCATCAAGGCGGACGGCCTCGCCGCGGGAAAGGGCGTCGCCGTTTGCGAAACGGAGCAGGATGCCGTCACATTCCTGCACCACGTCATGCGACTTCGCGATTTCGGCGAGTCGGGAGATTCCGTGGTCATCGAGGAGGCCCTCTCCGGCGTGGAACTCTCCGTCTTTGCGTTCTGCGACGGCGAGCAGATGCTCCTCGTTCCACCCGCCTGCGACTACAAGCGCATATTTGACAATGACGAAGGCCCCAACACAGGCGGCATGGGATCGTACAGCCCGCCGGAGTTCGTCACGGACAAGCTCATGGCGGATATCCGCGACACCATCATCCAACCCGTCCTGCGCCGCATGGTTGAACTCGGCGCGCCCTACAGCGGCATCCTCTACGTCGGTCTCATGCTCACCGACGACGGTCCCAAGGTCGTCGAATTCAACTCCCGCATGGGTGACCCGGAGGCGCAGGTTGTCCTCCCTCGCATTACGTCCGATTTCCTCCAACTCGCCGCCGCCACCGCCGCAGGCAGACTCGAGGACGTGCATCTCGAGTGGACGCCCCAACCCGCCGTCGGAATCGCCATCGCCTCCGAGGGCTATCCCGGCGATTATTCAACCGGTCTGGAAATCACCGGACTCAATACCCTCGACTACGATGCAATTGCCTTCCACGCCGGCACCCGCCTCGACCCCACCACTGACAAACTCGTCACCGCCGGTGGCCGCGTCCTCACCGTCGCCGCGCTCGGCGACACCATTGAACAGGCCCGCGAGAAGGCCTATGCCAACGCCGCCCGCGTCCAATTCCAGGGCGCGCACTACCGTAAAGATATCGCCCTCCGCGCCGTCACTCCTCCCTCGAATGCCTTAAACTCGTAAGGGGTCTCCTGTAGTCCCCTCTCCCTGAGGGAGAGGGCCAGGGTGAGGGGATCCGACCAAAGGGGGTAACACGAATGGCCGCACTTGTTGGAATTGTCATGGGCAGCCGCTCCGATGAGGAGCTCGTTCAGCAGACCCAAAAAGTCCTTGAGGACCTCGGCATCGAATACGAGACGAACGTCCTCTCCGCGCACCGCACGCCGGACAAGACCGCGGAATACGCCCGCACGGCCCAGGAACGCGGCATAGATGTCCTCATCGGCGTCGCGGGAGCAGCCGCCCACCTTCCGGGCGTCATGTCCGCCTACACCACGCTGCCCGTCATCGGCGTGCCCGCCACCGGCAGCGCCCTCAACGGACTCGACGCACTCTATTCCATCGTCCAGATGCCGCCCGGCGTCCCCGTCGCCTCCGTCGCCGTCGGCTCCATGGGCGCGCGCAACGCCGCCTACCTCGCCGCGTCCATCCTCGCCCTCAAGCACCCCCACGTCCGCGAGAGCTACGAAGCCTTCCGCCGAAAGCAGTCAGAGGGCTAACTCGACAGTCCCCTCTCCCGCTGGGAGAGGGTTAGGGTGAGGGAACAAAATGATCGACCGCTACGCCCGGGACGCCATGAAGGCCGTCTGGCAGGACCAATTCAAGTTCGAAACGTGGCTTGAGGTTGAGCTTGCCGTCTGCAAGGCGTGGGCGGAGCACGGTGAGATCCCGGCGGAGGACATTCCCCTGCTGGAACGCGCCACGTTCGACATGCCCCACTGGGAAGAGGCGTTCAAGACGACGCGCCATGACGTGACCGCTTTCCTCTCCTCTATCTCCCGCGACCTCGGCCCGGAGAGCCGCCACATCCACAAGGGCCTCACGTCCAACGACGTATGGGACACGGCCACCGCCCTCCAACTCCGCGCCGCGTCCAACATCCTCCTTGAGGGTATCGACAAGCTCGAAGAAGCCATCACCCGCCGCGCCGTCGAGCACAAGGACACCCTGATGATGGGGCGCACGCACGGCGTCCATGCGGAACCCACCACCCTCGGCCTCAAGCTCGCGCTCTGGGTGGAGGAGACGCGCCGCATGAGGCAGCGGCTTGAGCAGGCCGCGCGCGGCGTCAGCGTCGGCAAATTCTCAGGCGCGGTCGGCACCCATGCCACCCTGCCGCCTAAGGTGGAGGAGACCGCCTGCCAATTCCTCGGCCTTGAAGTTGAAAACATCTCGAGCCAGATCGTGCCGCGCGACCGTCATGCCGAATTCGTCACCGCGCTCGCCCTCTGCGCCGCCTCGCTGGAGAAATTCGCCACGGAGATCCGCAGTCTCCAGCGCACGGAAGTGCTTGAGCTGGAAGAGCCGTTCCACGCGGGTCAGACCGGCTCCTCCGCCATGCCCCACAAGCGCAACCCGGAACTCTCTGAACGCATCTGCGGCCTCGCTCGCCTCATCCGCGGCCATGCTGTCACCGCTCTCGAGAACGTCGCTCTCTGGCATGAGCGCGACATCTCCCACTCCTCCGCCGAGCGCATCATCCTGCCCGACGCCACGATGGCCCTCGACTACATCCTCGACCTCGCCACCTATGTCATCGGCGGCATGGTTGTGTACCCCGACAACATGATGGTGAACGTAGAGAAAACGCGTGGCCTGGTGTTCTCACAGCGCGTCATGCTTGCCTTAATCGATAAGGGTCTCACCCGCGACGAGGCATACAAAATCACCCAGGCCGCCTCCATGGAGTCATTGAGAATTGGCCGGGATTTCCGCGACTTGTTGCGCGAAAACACCATCATCGCCGAACACCTCACCCCGGACGAACTCGAATCCCTCTTCGACTACACCTACTACACCCGCTACGTGGATCAGTCTTTCGCCAGAATCGGACTCTAGTCAGTCATGTCCGGCGACAATGGTGGCGGTCGAGGCCCCACTCGCGGTGAAAAGCGCCAGGAAAAACGACGCCGAGCCCGCAAGATGGGCGTCAGCGGCAAGAGCTACGTCAACGCCGTCCGTAACGCCATGATCAAACGCAAAGCCGAAATAGAAATCCGCGACCGCGAGAATAAATCCTGATACACCAACCTATAACTCTGCCGGTATTTCCAATACGCCCACAATAAAGAAGGCGCCCCCGCGGTACGGCGGGGGCGCCTTGTCCGTTCTTGATTGAGCGACTTACACCCGGTGGCACGCCACCCAGTGGTCTCCGCCCATCTCGCGGAACTCCGGGTCCTCTTCGTTGCAGATATCAATCGCGATGGGGCAGCGAGTGTGGAATCGGCAGCCGGAGGGCGGGCGGATCGGACTCGGAACGTCGCCCGTCAGCACAATGCGCTCACGCTGACGCTCCACGATGGGATCGGGAATCGGCACCGCTGACATCAGCGCGCGCGTGTACGGGTGAAGCGGGTTCTCATACAGCTCCTCGCGCGTCGCAATCTCGACGATCTTACCGAGGTACATCACGGCGACGCGGTCGCTGATGTGCCGGACGACGGAGAGGTCGTGCGCGATGAAGATGTATGTCAGGTCGAACTGCTCCTGCAGCTCCTCAAGCAGGTTGATGACCTGCGCCTGGATGGACACGTCAAGCGCGGAGACCGGCTCGTCGCAGATAATCAGGCTTGGTCGCACCGCCAAAGCGCGGGCGATGCCGATGCGCTGCCGCTGTCCGCCGGAGAACTCATGGGGGTAGCGGTCGCGCATGTACGGGTTCAACCCCACAACACGCAGCAGCTCCTCCACCTGGTCTACGTAATCGCCGCGTCCGCTCGCCATGTTATGGATGCGGATCGGCTCACCGATGATAGAACCGGCGGTCATGCGAGGGTTGAGGGAGCTATAGGGGTCCTGGAAGATCATCTGCAGGCGACGGCGCATGCGGCGCATGCGGCCTGGACTGAGCTTCGCCAGGTCCGTCCCCTCAAAGATGACCTCTCCCTCCGTGATGTCGTAGACCTGCATGATGCAGCGTCCCACGGTGGTCTTGCCGCAGCCGGACTCGCCCACCACGCCCAGCGTCTCGCCCTTGCGGACAAAGAAGCTGATGTCATCAACCGCCTTCACGTCGGCGACGTGGCGAGGAATGATCCCCCGGGAGTTCACCGGGAAATACATCTTCAGGTTGTTGACTTGAAGAAGAGTATCGTCGTCGACATTGACTGCTTCAGCCGCGACTGCACTGTCTGCCTGCGTCATTAGTTGCTCCCTGCATGCGCGCCGGACACCTGTGTCACGTCCACCCAGCACGCCTTGTGTTGATCTGTCGTTCCCTCCACCAGTTCGAAGGGCGGATATTCGGCGCAACGATCGATTGCGAACGGGCACCGCGGGCGGAATGAGCATCCACCCGGAAGATTCATGAGATCGGGGGGCATCCCCTCAATCGGATCAAGCTTCGCCCTGCGCGGTTCATCCAAACGCGGAACCGAAGAGAGCAGGCCGATCGTGTACGGATGCCGGGGATCCTTGAAGATTTTCTCAGCCGGACCGGATTCGACGATCTTCCCGGCGTACATCACATTGATCCAGTGCGCGTAGCGCGCCACAACGCCAAGGTTGTGCGTGATGATGATGACGGCCGTACCCAGCTCCTCGTTCAGCCGCTGCATCAACTCCAGGATCTGCGCCTGAATCGTCACGTCCAGCGCCGTTGTCGGCTCGTCCGCAATCAGCAGGCGTGGCTCGCAGCTCAAACCCATCGCGATCATCACGCGCTGCCGCATCCCGCCGCTGAACTGGTGCGGATAGTCGCTCAGCCGGTTGCGCCCATCCGGGATGCCGACCATTTCAAGCAGCTCGCCTGCACGGGTCGAAGCTTGCTCCCTGCTCATGCCCAGGTGCGTCTCGAGCGCCTCCGTCAACTGGCGGCCGATGGTGAGAACCGGATTGAGAGAGGTCATCGGCTCTTGGAAGATCATGGCGATCTTCGCGCCGCGCACCTCAAGAACACGCTCTTCACTCATCTTGAGCATGTCCTCGCCGTCAAGAAGAGCCTCGCCGGCCTCAATGCGGCCACCGGGAGGCGGAATCAGCCTCATCACGGAGAGCGCGGTCACGCTCTTGCCGGAGCCGCTCTCGCCGACGACACCGACGATCTCGCCCGCATGCACGTCGTAGCTAACGCCATCGACGGCCTTGACGATGCCGTCTGTCGTATAAAACCTCGTTACCAGGTCCTTGATTTCCAGGACCTTGGTCTGAGACGTCTCGGTTGCCACAGAGCCTCCTCGCTGCACTCCCCATGGGCACGAATGCCCGCTGCTTACCAACCCTAACCGGACGATTCCGTTTCCACACCCGCCGGTTTCGTTCTCGTGGGGAAGAGGAGACTCGAACTCCTACGCCTTGCGGCACATGATCCTAAATCATGCTCGTCTGCCAGTTCCGACACTTCCCCTCTTTATTCACCGAGTGACCCGCCCAGGATTCGAACCTGGAACCCGCTGATTAAGAGTCAGCTGCTCTGCCAGATTGAGCTAGCGGGCCGCAGTGAATATCTATTGTATGCGTGTTTCGGTCGGATGACGACAGTACGCCCCGAGTTTCTTCTCCTCCCCCGTCCATAAGAACGATGCCGTAGCGCCTTCCAAGCGTTACGACAATGCGCGGACGGTAGCATACCCCCCGTTCACCGTCAAGCAGCGCACCCCCGTCCCCACCATTAAAGACCCCCTCACCCTGAGCCTCCACATGTCATTCCGAGCGAAGCGCAGCGGAGTCGAGGAATCCAAAAACTCCATTACGCCCCTCAACCCCGTACCGCCTCCCGCTCACCCTGAGCCTGTCGAAGGGTGAGCCTTTGCTATCATCACCTGTATGAAAAAGACGGTCAGCGATATCGACGTGTCCGGCGCGCGATGCCTCGTGCGCGTCGACTTCAACGTTCCGTTCGAACCCGGCACAACCACCATCTCTGACGACTCCCGCATCCGTGCCGCCCTCCCAACCATTAACTACCTCCGTGAACGCGGCGCTCGCGTCATCCTCGCTACCCACGTGGGCAGACCAAAGGGCATTGACGACGGCTTGCGTGTCGCTCCGATGGCCGCTCGACTGTCTGAACTCATCGGCGTTCCCGTCACCGTCGCGCCCGATTCTATTGGCGAAGAGACTGAAAAGCTCGCCGACGCCCTCGGCCCCGGCGATGTCCTCTTCCTTGAAAACACGAGGTTCCACCCGGAAGAGGAAAAGAACGACCCTGACCACTCAGCCGCCCTCGCTCGTCTCGCGGACATCTACGTGGACGATGCCTTCGGCTCCGCCCACCGCGCCCACGCCTCAACGGAGGGCGTCGCCCACATCCTGCCCGCTGTCGCGGGATTCCTCCTTGATAAGGAGATCCGCATGTTGGGCGGCATCCTTGAATCCCCGCGCCGCCCGCTCGCAACGCTCATGGGCGGTGCAAAGGTCGGCGACAAGATGGCCGTCATGGAACGACTCATCGAGAACTCGGACATGCTCATCGTCGGCGGAGGCATGGCCGCCGCGTTCCTTGAGGCGCGTGGAATGCGAACCGGTAAGAGCCTGCTCGAAGATGATGGCCCGCAGATGGCGGGGCGCATCGAAAGCGCCGCAAAGGCCCGCGGCATTCAACTGCTGATACCGACGGACGTGATCGTGGCCACCGAACTCTCCGCCGACGCCAATGCATCGGTCGTTCCGAGCGACGCCATTCCCAGCGACGCAATGCTGCTGGACATTGGCCCCGAGACGCGTGACACCTACACTCGCGCCCTGCGCCTCTGCCAGACCGTGCTCTGGAACGGCCCGATGGGTGTCTTTGAGTACGATCAATTCGCCGGAGGAACCCAAACTGTCGGCGAAATGCTTGCCCAACACGCGCGCGGGGGCGCGACCGTTATTGTTGGCGGCGGCTCAACCGCTGAGGCCGTCGATGCCCTCGGATACGCGGACGCAATGACCCACGTCTCCACGGGCGGCGGCGCAGCCCTCGAATTCCTGGAAGGACGAACCCTCCCCGGCATCGCCGCCCTCCAGGACACCGACTAACTCCCGTTCACCCTTCAACAAGGTAGAATATCCGTGACGGAAGAACTCCCGAGGAAAGGAGCGCGCATGACGAGTCCCAGGACCCCTCCGCAGTCGCGTCTCCCCCGTGAGGAAGCGATTCGCATCGGCAAGGAGATATACAAGGACAAGATCCTTCCTCAAATTGAGCGGGATCATCATGGCGAGTATGTGGCTATTGACGTCGACACCCAAAAATGGGCTGTCGCGACCACCACACGCGCCGCAGTGGAAAGCCTCCGCGAGCAATGTCCCGATGCCGTCAACATCCTGTGTGAGCGCGTTGGGTACAGGGCATTGCGCAGCTATGGGGGCAGTTCGCTGCGGAGAACCGGATGATTGAGGGGAGTGTCAACTCGGCGTATGAGGCAATCATTCCCCTTCGCTTATACGGTGCTAACGGCCGGGCGCTCGACATCTCCGCGGTCATTGACACCGGCTATAGCGGCTTCTTGACCTTGCCACCGCAGATAGTTGCCGAATTGGCATTGCCTTTCGCCTCATTCGGGCAAGCAATCTTGGCCGATGATTCTGAAACCAGCTTTGATGTACATTACGTCACTGTGCTTTGGGACGGCCAGGAGAGAGACATAGAGGCTGATGCGTCCGGCAGCACCCCGCTCGTGGGAATGTCCCTGCTGGACAAGCACGATCTGGGTATCCGGGTCCAAGACGGCGGGCGTGTCCTCATACAGGCCATCACAGACTAAACATCAGCCGTTCCCCCAACCCTGTACCGCATCGAAACCCGTCATTCCGGCTAAAGCATGCCCCGTACTCCGATACGGGGCGGGAATCCAGTGCCGCCCACCGGGCGGCCCCCATGTCATTCCGAGCGCAGCCGAGGAATCTAGAACCTCTCACACGGTTCTGCGGTAGAATTCAAAGGACAATAGTTCTTGGAGGGCATGGCCGAGTGACTCAACGTTTTTCTTACCGACATGGATATGCCCGTACAAAGCCTCAAACACTAATCCGTGAGGACGCGCCGAATTCCCTCAGAGAAGCAATCTGCGCTATGTCAGAGGACTACAACCCTGGCCATGTTTCGCTCCTTAATCGAATCTACTTGCTAACTGGGCAACATCCGAGAGATAAGCCTCGGGTTGGGAATGACATGGCAGCGGCGCTCGTAAGAGGATTTCTGAACAAGTGCGAGTGGTTTCATGTCTATGACACCATTGAGATCATTCACGAACTGCTCCAAGAAAGTGGGTTTTGGGGCCCTACCATCAGATTTGAAGAGGAGGTTAACGAGTACTTCGTTGTAACAGGGATTGGCTATCAACTTGTTGACGGTAAAATTGAACATCGAGGCGACGAGGATTTCGAGGACACATTCGCAAGTGCCGTTTCCCTCACAGCGGAAGCTGGACTGCCAAGGGCTCAAAGTGAAATTCGGGAAGCACGCAGAGCTTTGTCTAGGCGACCAGACCCCGACCTAAGTGGTGCTATCACTCATGCGATGAACGCCTGGCTCAGTGTCGCTAGGGCAATCATAGGTGATGACAATGCCGATCCCCGTGAAATCCTTAGGCGCAAGCCGGATTTGGCTCCAAAGCCCTTGGATCAGGTAATCACAGGAACTTGGGGCTACTCTTCTCAATATGGGCGCAAGGCTAGTGAAACAAAGTCACCCACCTACAGCCAGGCTGAATTAGTTGTGCATGTCTCTGCTGCCGCCACTGCTTACATCGTCCGCGAATTCGGTCTCATTGACGGAGCCCAACCCCATGACCAACCCAATCCTTTCTGACTGGAAAAACAAACTCTACTTCGGCGATAACCTCCCCATCATGCGGGAGCACATCCCGGACGAGTCCGTCGACCTCATCTACCTTGATCCGCCCTTCAACTCCAACGCCACCTACAACGTCCTCTTCCGCGAGCACGACTCCTCGGAGTCCGCCGCCCAGATACAGGCATTCGACGATACCTGGCACTGGAGCACGGACGCTGAATGGCACTTCCAGCAGACCGTCACCACCGGCCCGCCCAAACTCGCGGACATGCTCCAGGCGATGCGCACGTTCCTCGGCCAGAACGACATGTTCTCCATTACACCACGGGGGCGAAGTGACCAAGGGGCGATGCAGGTGTGCGTCGCCCCTCTTTACGCCTATAACGCTCTAGGTTCCGAGCACGACAATTGTAAGGACAGTTTTACTGGATGACATGGCTGTGTGGAAACTCTATTGTGTTCACCACTCGCGTTCATCCGCGCTCTCGGTAGACCGCAGGGATGATATTACCTACGTGATGCCGCGATTGAAGAACCCTGAGGATAAAGCCATCATTCAGGCTGGTGGGGCAACAATGCGCCCAGCTAGAAAACCGCGCAGGGTGGAGTTTCGTGTTCCGTTGCGGCAATGGGGAAGACTTTTCATGATGCTAGTTCTCGAACGTCACTCCTACTTCAATGTGGGTGAGTTTGTGCGCCTAGGAGATACGTCGCAGTGTCGTTGTAGTCTAGGGGACGTGCTGAGGCAAGCAGGCATTGATTCTGTGGTGAGCGTAAAGTGGGAACCTAGCGGTACCGAAGAATGGTGGCACATTCGCGAGGAAGGTTAACAGTGATTCCGCAGCGTGAGCATGGTCGGTGGTTGAAGCGCCTCTCCCAGGCCCCGACCTTCCGCCGCGCCCCCGCCAACGCCGCAGAACCGATTCCACATCCCCCCGCATGAACATCGGCTAACCCCCGCTCACCCTGAGCCGTAACCCAGTTACCCCCGCTATACTGTCCACACGCATATGGCCGACTTTGAACTGATCAAGAGCCTCGCCCGCAAGACGGACACGAAGATAGTCCTGCTTGTCATGGACGGACTGGGCGGCATCCCCCATCCGAAGACACTGCAAACCGAGCTTGAAGCCGCCCAGACGGACAACCTCGACCGTCTCGCTCGCGCCTCGCAGACCGGCCTCTCTATCCCCGTGGCCCATGGCATCACGCCCGGCAGCGGCCCCGGCCACCTTGCCCTCTTTGGCTACGATCCGATCAAGTACCTCATCGGACGCGGCATCCTCGAAGCCCTTGGACTGGACATGGACGTCCGCGACGGAGACGTCGCCGCCCGGGGAAACTTCTGCACCATCGGCGAAGACGGAACGATAACCGACCGCCGCGCCGGTCGCATCTCCACCGACATCAACCGCGAGCTGACGGAGCGGCTTAATAACATCTCTGTCGAGAATGCGCAGGCCATCGTCGCCTCCGGCCGCGAGCACCGACTTGCCATAATATTCCGCCCTGAGGACGGCGGACCGCAGCTCAGCGACGCTCTGACCGATAGTGACCCCCAAAGAGAGGGTTTAGCCCCCTTAAACGTCACTTCAAGCGCAGTTTTGGGCGAAAATACCGCCAACATTGTGAATTCCTTCCTCAAGGTTGCGATGTCCGTTATTGCTGATGCCCACCCCGCAAACGGCATTGTTTTGCGCGGATTTTCCACGATTCCGGACCTCCCCCAAATGTCGGACATTTACGCCCTAAATCCCGCCGCAATCGCCGCCTACCCCATGTACCGCGGCCTCGCCAAACTGGTTGGAATGAATGTCCTTCAGACTGGGGACACTATTGACCAACAGATAGAGACGGCACGCGAAAATTGGGATGCACACGACTTCTTCTTCCTCCACTACAAATACACCGACAGCGCCGGTGAAGACGGCGACTATGACGCCAAGGTGGCCGCCATCGAACGGCTGGATAGCGCCCTGCCCGCCTTGCTCGACCTTGATCCCGACGTGCTGATCGTGGCGGGAGACCATTCCACGCCAACCGCCATGGCCGCCCACAGCTGGCATCCGGTTCCCGTGATGATCCGGTCGCGGCACATCACTGCCGGCTTTGCGGAGTCATTCACAGAACGCGAATGCGCGAAGGGAATGCTGGGAACCATGGCGGCGACGGACATCATGCCGTTGGCGCTCGCCAACGCCGGTAAGCTGGACAAATTCGGCGCATAGCGCCATCCCAACAGAGAGGTAAGGCCCATGCCATCCACACGAACGCCGCTGATTGCCGGCAATTGGAAGATGAACACCACGCTGGCAGAGGCGCGAATACTTGCCTACAACGTCGTCCATATGGTTGGCGTTCCTAAGGGTGTTGACGTTGCCGTCTGCCCACCTTTCGTCTCACTGCCCATCGTTGCCGAGGCGCTGCGCGGATCGCCCGTTGCGCTTGGCGCGCAGAATCTCTATCCGGCAGAGTCCGGCGCGTATACGGGAGAGGTTGCGCCCAACATGCTGCAGGGCCTGTGCCGTTACGTGATAGTCGGCCATTCTGAGCGCCGCGCGTATTTCGCGGAGGCCAATGAGTTCGTTAACGCGAAGGTTCGCACCGCCCTCGAATACGACCTCACCCCAATCATGTGCGTCGGTGAAACACTCCAGCAGCGAGAGGCAGGCGAAACTGAAGATATCCTGAAATCGCAAACATCCGGCGGGCTGGCTGACGTGGACGACGTTTCAGCGGTTGTCATTGCTTACGAACCCGTATGGGCAATTGGCACGGGCGTGGCGGCGACGCCGGACGACGCGCGTGAGGGAATCGCCGTCATCCGCAGCACGATTGCAGATGCGCATGGACAAGACACAGCCGACTCCGTCCGCATTCTCTACGGCGGCTCCATGAACCCTGAAAACGTTGCATCACTGCTTGCCCAGCCGGGTATCGACGGAGGGTTGATTGGCGGCGCGTCACTCAACGCGGAGCAGTTCGTTGCCTTGGTGCGGGCGGCGGAAGAACGCGAGCGCGAATAACCCCTGCTCCATCACATTTCAGTTCGAACAATCCGTTTCGTTGTCTATACTGAAAGCAGGCAAAAGTACTTGGCCATATCGATATCCAGATCAGCCTGACCCGTTACTACTGCCACATCGTTCTCTAGGGACAAAAAATTCAGGAGGAAAGCAGCAGCATGTCCACAGGTTCCACCCTTCGCATTGGTCTCGTCGGAGCAGGACGATTTTCTCAGCGGCGTGTTGTGCCGGAGCTCGCGAAAGTTCCGGGCATCGAATTCGTCGCCGTCGCGAATAACAGCGCCGAGTCGACGGCTCGCGTCGCCGAGCAATTCAACGTCGCCACGCAAGCATCCTCTTGGCAGGACGTTGTTTCTTCGCCGGACGTCGACCTTGTCTTCAACGGGACGCAGGCTCCGCAGCATCGAGACATCCTGCTAGGCGCGCTGGAAAACGACAAACACCTCCTCACCATGAACCCTTTGGCCATGACCGGCGCGGAGGGGCGTGAGATCGTCGCGGCGCTTGAGGCGCGGCCACAGCTTAAGGCACGGCAATACCCCGCGTTCCCCGGCGGTCCGTACGACCGTGAAGACGCGCTTGTCCTGCGACTGCTATCTGCGGGGCGCATCGGGCGCGTGCTGAGCGCGGAGATGCGATGGCACACTCCTTTCCTCGCCTTTGGCAGCTACTTTGACATCCTGAATCGATGGCTCGGACCGCACCAGCGTTTATTGGTCGTTCGCAAGCAGCACGAGGTGGACAACCGGCGCGTCGGGTTCTCGGCCATCCTCGCAGACCTCGGGGACGATGTCGCCGTGCGATACGTGCATGACAACCTCGCGCCGAAGGCCACGCAAAACGCTCACATCGCCCTGCACGGCGAAGAAGGCACAATCATCATTGAGGGTTATCCCGCCGACCCGTTCTCGTCCGTGCGTATCGCTTCAGGGGATGGTGAGGCTGAGATTGTGCCGGTGCCGGACGATCTGCGGCAGGCGTATGAAGATGAACGACGCGTCAATATCGAAGAGCAGTTCCTCGGATGGGCGATGGGCGGCGCGGAACCGACTCCACTCCTCCTGACCTTGCAGCAGGGCCTGCAGTCCATTGACGCGGCAGAGGCGTTCGTCGCCTCAATGCGGCAAGGAGGCGCGTGGGTGGAGCTGCCACAGGATTAAGTTCCCGACTGCCACGCGCCGCATCCAGCAAGGTCAGATTTCACCTATGGGCACACCGGTCATTGCGCTCGTTGGAGCCACGGCGGTTGGGAAGTCGGCCGTTGCAGTAGAACTCGCTCAACACATTGGCGGAGAGATCATCAATGCCGACAGCCGACAGGTCTATCGCGGCATGGCGATCGGCACAGGCATGCCATCTGACGAAGAACGCGGCGGCGTGCCGCACCATCTCTATGGCATATCCGAGCCGGATGACGACTTCTCCCTGGGACGGTTTCTCACTGCCGCCACATGCGCCATACAGGACATACATGAGCGGGGAAAGGCGCCAATCGTCGTAGGTGGCACCGGCCAATACGTGTGGGCCTTGCTTGAAGGATGGAACGTTCCCGGGGTGGCGCCGGACCCAGACCTACGGCAGGAATTGATGGAGCGCGCTGAAGCTGAAGGTCGCGACGCCCTGCACGAAGAACTCCGCCGCTTGGATCCTGCCGCCGCGGAACTCATCCACCCCAACAACCTGATCCGCACTGTACGCGCCCTTGAAGTTGTCAGGACAACAGGGCGACCCTTCTCGGAACAGCGCACCCAGACTGCCCCGCCCTGGGACATACGCATCATCGGAATCGGCATGAAGCGGGAGGCGTTGGACGCGCGTATCGAACAGCGTGTTGACCGTCAATTGAAGTCTGGCTGGATCGATGAAGTTAGGAATCTTCTGGAAGAGGGGTACTCACCATCTCTGTCGTCGTTCCGCAGCATCGGCTACAGAGAGATAGCGGCGCACATTGAGAGTGGCATGCCATTTGATGAGATGTGGCAAGCCATCATTCACAAGACGCGCCGATTCGCCCGAACGCAATTCGCGTGGTTCCGTCACGAAGACGAGCGCATCACGTGGATAGATGCGAGCGAGAACTCGAAGCGGCTGGCGGAACAGATACAGACTGCATTGGGACTCTGACAGCGGACGACTGTATACTTTGCATATGAATTTCACGAAGATGCACGGTACCGGCAACGACTTCATCGTTGTCGAGGGCGGTTCTGCCGAGGCTGATTCCACGAATTGGCCGGAGGTCGCGCGCGAGGCGTGTAGCCGCCGCTTCGGCGTTGGCGCAGACGGCATCCTTGTGATTCGCCCCTCAGATGACGCCGCCTTGCAGATGCAAATCTTCAACCCGGACGGTTCTGAGGCGGAGATGTGCGGCAACGGCATCCGATGCGTCACCAAATACGCCATCGAGCGCGGTATCGTCGATAGCTCAGCGCTCCGAAACGAGGCCGGTCTGCCAATCGAGACACTTGGTGGGCTGATGACCGTGTGGCCGCAAAGCGGCAATTCATCGGGCGCGATTGAGGCCGTCCGCGTTGGCATGGGCGCGCCGATACTCGAACCCCGTGAAATCCCTGTCGCCGTGGATGGCCCGGGGCCCGTGCAGGATCACGCGCTAGAGATAGGTGGATATGCCCTGAACCTTTCCTTCGTTTCGATGGGGAATCCTCACGCCATCGCATTCATCGACACACCGGTCGCAGACTTCCCACTTGAGACCATCGGGCCGATGGTAGAGAACCATCCCCTTTTCCCGGAGCGGGTCAACTTTGAGATCGTCAATATCCAGTCTCGCGAAGAGATAACCATGCGTGTTTGGGAGCGCGGCGCAGGCCTCACCATGGCATGCGGTACAGGCGCATGCGCCGTCGTTGTCGCGGCGCGCATCGCCGGTCTTGTGGATGATTGCGTGTCAGTGGAGTTGCCGGGCGGATCACTCACCATCGAGTGGGACGGCAACGCGGACAGCCAGGTCTACATGACCGGCCCCGCCACAACGGTCTACGCCGGACAATTCCTTACGAACTAGCTCGCTCCCCGGTCCCGGTTTCGGCTGTAGTTCCTGATTCGACGTACGTTTGCCGGAGGCGGGCGGGCAATTCTGGTCGCTTCATTGTCATATACATGTACAGCGAGATAATGGCCATTAAGCCAAGGGATAGGAACGCCAACCTGTAGCCGTCCGCGCCGAATTCGTCATACATGAAACCGGCGAAGACCGGAGCAAAAATCCCTCCCAGGGCCGTGAAGGTGAATTGCAAACCGAGCAACTGGCCATAAACCTGTCGACCAAAGAGTTCTCCAAGGAGAGCGGATCGCGGCGGGTTGCCGAGGCCAAATCCGAACCCGAAGAACACGGCAAAGAGCACGGCAGTAATCGGGTCTCGCGCAAAGAAGAGCAACACTGCGCCGACTATCTGCATCGAGAACGAAATCGACACAATCTTGCGCTTGTCGTACATGTCGGCAAGGATGCCGCCCAGAATGCGGGCCGGGAAACTGGAGAGCGGGAGCAGTGTCACCAGAAACGTAACCCACCCTGTGGAAAAGCCAAACGACTCCCACAACACAAACTGGTGAATGATGAAGGAGCCGAAGAAGATAAATCCGAAGATGTTCGCCACAACGTACTTCCAGTACGTCGTTGTTCTGATTGCCTCCTTCACCGTGAACGTCGTATCCGCATAGCGCTCATCCTCGTCCGTTTCAGCGTATCGAGCCGCTTCTTCGTCGGTCACGCCATCCGGCCTCAGGCCGTACTTCTCGGGAGCATCCCGCATCATGAGGCCGAGCGGCAGCCCGACAATGAACGTCGCGATCCCGAGATACAGCAGCGCCTCTCTCCATGCGAAGAGGGCGATCAGGCCAACGATAAGCGGGACAATCAGGGCACTCACACCTGCCCCATAGGACACGATGGCCATGGCTGTGCCACGTCGTCGGATGAACCAGGCATTGACGGCGGTGTTGACGGTGAGGAAGGAGCCGAATGCGAGGCCAAGGGCCATCACTGCGAAGGCGGCGAAGAATTGCCAAAGTTCCTGAACGAAACTCAGACCAATGAATCCACATCCAAGGATGAACATGCCACCAAGGACAGATTTTCGTGGGCCGAAACGATCGACAACGTAACCAACCAGGGGCCCGAAGATGCCCTGCTCCATCCTCTGGAAGGCGAATGCAAATGAGGCCACGCCTGCCGGCCACCCGAACTCATCAAGGATTTCCGCAAAGAACGGCGAGAAGCCGTAGAAGAACACACCGGCCGTGTAAAACAGGACGCCGAAACTGGCAATTGCCAACCACCAGCCGTAGAAGATGCGGTTGGGGTGAATCAGAACCGATAATGCAGCGTTTACGGCGACCTCCCAACAAAAACCAAAGCCCGCGAACGGGCGGATTGAATAAGTATAGCCCCGCTACGCTACCAGGCGGCGCATTTTCGCCTGATCGCGTGTGAACTATCCCGTCGGCGGGGACGGAGCAGAAGTTTGTCTCGGTCTCTTGACGGTGAGTGTCAGTGGTACCGAAAGGCTCAGGATCGCGGCGACAATCACGAACCCAATAACATAGCTTTCCGTGTTGTCGTAGAGCCAGCCAATGGCAATCGGTGACATGATGGCCGGCAGCGAGGCCAGCCCCTGCTGAATGCCGGATACTCGTCCAAAAATCGCCAGCCCCCAGTACTCTGCCTGAAGCGCCAGCCGCACCGACGATTGTGAGCCGATGGCGCTTCCCAGGAGAAATCCGGCAAGTATCGTCAACCACGGAATGGTCGACATGGGTATCAGCACGATTGCGATCCCCTGCACCGTGATTCCCACCGCAAGAACTACCCGCTTGTCCACGTAGTCGGCTATCGTCCCGGCGATGACACGAATGGGAATGCTGGACGCCGTTTGCCACGCGAACATAAAGGCGATGAATTCCTTGGAGAATCCATTTTCCTGCAGAATCAGCGCCTCATACGTGACGATTGACCAGGAGCCGCCCAGCAGCGCGCTTGCAATCACGTACTGCCAGTAGCCCCGGCTGCGCAGCACGTCCCGTAGCGTGAAATTGGCTTCCGGCATGATGTTCGCCCGCGATGACGGCGCGGTTTGGTTCTCGGGAGCTTCGCCGCCGTCAGGTTCCATGCCGTAGTCCTGCGGTCTGTTGCGGATGATGGGAATCAGCAGCATCCCGACAACCCAGAACCCGACCCCCGCGCCAAAGAGGACGGACCTCCACCCGAATTCGGGGATTATCCACGCCCACACCCCTGCCAGCAGGCCGGACATGCCTGGTCCAACAATCATGATTCCGTTGGCGCGCCCCCGGAATCGTCGAAACCATGCGTTGACCGCCGCAGCCGTGACCATGAACGACCCGGCGCTGAGGCCGAACGCAAAAACGATGAAGACGCCGTAGTACTGCCAGATGTTGTCGATCTGGCTCATCAACATGCAGCCGCCGCCGGACACGAAGTATCCGACGATCAGGATCTTGCGTGCCCCATATCGATCGACCAGGTAGCCGGTTAAGGGAGCAGTGATGCCGGATTCAAGCCGCTGTAACGACGGCCCGATGCCCGCCAACGCTTGCGACCATCCAAAATCTCTCACCATCGCGGCGAAGAAATTGGAGAAACCCCAGAAGCCGATGCCGTCGGTGTAAGCAGCGAGGCCGGTTCCGGCCAATGACACCCACCAGCCATAGAAGACCTGGCGCGGGTGCCGCGCGAACATCCACGCCGTCATAACGGCTTTCTGGCTCTTCATGTCGTGGCAAGCCTCGCCCCATCAGCGGTGCCGCTCTTCGGGCGTGTCATCGTGAGGGTCAACGGAACGGAGATACTCAGAACCGCAGCGACAATCATAAATCCAACAAGGTAGCTGCCCGTCTCGTCGTAGAGCCAACCGATTGCGAACGGCGCAATGATGGACGGTATGGACGCCAGTCCTTGCTGAATGCCAACGACGCGCCCAAAGATTGCCAGGCCCCAATACTCAGCTTGTAAAGCAAGCCTCACAGATGACTGTGAACCAATAGCGCTGCCCAGCAGGAACCCCGCTATCATCGCAATCCACAGTTCAGTCGCCAGCGGGAATAGCACGATCGCTACGCTCTGCACGATGATGGCGACGGCAAGAACAACGCGCTTGTCTATGTAGTCGGCGACCGTGCCCGCGACGACTCGAATAGGAATACTGGAGGAGGTCTGCCAGATGAAAACGAGTGCAATAGCCCTGTCCGTTAGGCCGTTCTCACTCAGCATCAGAGCCTCGAACGTGATGACCGACCAGGATGCGCCGAGCAGGGAACTCGCGATAACAAATTGCCAGTACCCCCGGCTTCGCAGCACATCCCGCAGGGCATAGTTGGCGTCAGGCAGCACGCTGCTTCGGGCAGTTGGAGCAGTCTCGCTTTCGGGAGCCGGGCCGCCGTCCGGCTCCATCCCATAGGCCTCCGGACTGTTGCGAATCAGGGGAATCAACAGCATACCGACGACCCAGAACCCGATACCTGCAGCAAACAGCACCGTACGCCAGCCGAATTCCGGTATCACGAGCGCCCAGAATCCCGACAACACTCCCGACAGTCCCGGTCCCACAAGCATGATGCCGTTCGCGCGTCCCCGATAACGGCGGAACCATGCATTGATCGCCGCCGACGTCACAGTGAAAGCGCCCGCGCTGAGACCGAACGCAAGAATGATGAACGAACCATAGTATTGCCACAGGTTCTCGATCTGGCTCATCAGGATGCAGCCGCACCCCGCCGCGATGTAGCCGATAACCAGCACCTTGCGAGCTCCGTATCGATCCACCATCGTGCCGGTGATTGGCGCGGCGATACCGGATTCAAGCCGATGCAGGGACGGGCCAATAGCTGCGATGGCTTGAGGCCAGCCAAAGTGCCGGACGATGGCCGCAAAGAAATTGGTGAATCCCCAGAATCCGATGCCGTCCGTGTAGGCGGCAAGACCGGTTCCCGCCAGCGTCACCCACCAGCCGTAGAAGACCTGCCGCGGATGCCGCGCGAACATCCACGCCGTCATGACGACCTTTTCGGTTCTCACGCGGTGAGTCTCACAGTATCGACAGTGCCTCTCGGTGGGCGGGTCATAAGAAGAACCATAATCACGGCTAGAGCAAGGGGAACGACGACCGTCATAAACGCGATGCGGTAATCGTAAGCGTCCGCGAGCCAGCCCACCAGCACGGGCGAGATCAAACCGCCCACCGCCCCTGCTCCAACCTGCAGGCCCATCAGTGAACCGAAGATGCCGCGACCCCAATAGTCGCCCTGCAATGACAGGCGCGCCGCGTTGCTGCCTCCCCATCCTGTGCCATAGATGACCTCAAAGATGATCGCCACCCAGATGTTGGCGATAAAGACAAACAGGATTCCCCCTGCCAGTTGGAAGCTCAGCATTGTCGCGACCACTAGCTTCTTGTTGAACCTGTCCGCGAGAGCACCGGAGAAGAATCGCATCGGGATGCTGGCGACGGTGAACACAACGACCATCGCGCCCGCCGTCTCCACGGAGAAGCCGTAGCTGACGAGCGCAGGGATGTGATGAACGACCATTGCGGTGATGGCCACCTGCTGCATGGAAAGCGCGCCGACATAGAGCAAGTATGAACGACTCAGCAGGATGGATCGCACCGCTCCGGGTGATGGTTCTGCGTCCGCTGGGTCTCCGGCCTGCCCTGATTCCGAGTCGTCTGTCTCCGGCGGATCGCCGTCCATGCGGAGACCGTAGTGCTCCGGTCGCCTCCTCAGAACCATGGCAAGCGGGATGCACGTCACCCACGTCCCAATGCCCGTGAAAAGAGCAGCGTCTCGCCAGCCGTACTCTCCGATCAGGACAACCAACAGCGCCGTCATGATGCCCCCGAAGCCCGGCCCCATGAAGGTCAGGCCCAGTGCCTTGCCGCGGTTGCGCAGGAACCAGTTGCTGATGGCGGTCGCCACCATCACGTAAGACGTCGCACCCATGCCGCTGCCAATGAGAACGAAAGCGACATAGTATTGCCACGCGTGCTCCACTTGGCTCAGAACAATGAATCCCGCCCCGCCGCTGAACATCGCGGCCGCCGTCACCAAGCGAGGCCCGAACCGATCCGTGAGCGCGCCGATAGTCGGACTCAGAATCGCCGTGAACACCGCCATCATGGCGGGGCCGCGTGAGACCTGCTCCCGCGTCCAATTCAGGTCGAGTCGGATGCTATCAAAGAACGCGCTGAACCCAAAGAAACTGACGCCCGTCGTATAGAACATCAGGTACATGCCGGACAGCGCCATCCACCACCCATAGAAAAGGCGGGGACGGCGGCGAGGGGGCACTCGTGTCTCAGCAGACATGCCCCATGCTAGGCGCGGGCGTATCCCAAACACAAACATAAGTGGCAGTCAGCGGGATTGCTACAATAGGCCATAGCGCGTAGTTCACTAGTGAATGCAGATAGTAGAGGAGACCCACCGAATGCCACTACCAGAGCAGGCGCGCCGCGTCGCGCAGCTACCCCCGTATCTCTTTGTGGAGGTCACGCGCAAGATCAACGAGAAGCGCGCCCGCGGCGAGGATGTCATCTCTCTCGCCATCGGCGACCCTGACCTGCCCTCCGCCCCGCACATTATCAGCGCACTGGTCACCTCATTGGAGGACGTTGCCAATCACCGCTACCCGGAGTCCGACGGCCTGCCGGCATTCCGCCGCTCCGTCGCGGACTGGTACAAGAAGCGATTCGGCGTGGAGTTCGACCCGGATACAGAAGTCTTGCCCACCATCGGCTCAAAGGAGGGCATCGCCCACATCGCGTGGTGCTATCTGGACCAGGGCGACATCGCATTGGTTCCTGATCCCGGCTACCCCGTCTACAGCGTCGGCACGATGCTGGCCGGTGGCGAGTCGTACTACATGCCGCTCCATCGGGAGACCGGCTTCCTGCCTGATCTGGACGCCATCCCGGAGGACGTCGCCCGAAAGGCCAAGCTCCTGTGGATCAACTACCCCAACAACCCGACGGCAGCTGTCGCGGAGCTGGATTTCTATGAGCGCGTCGTGGAGTTCGCAAAGAAGTATGACATCGTGGTCTGCCACGACGGCCCCTACACAGAAGTGGCCTTTGACGGCTACAAGCCTGTGAGCTTTATGCAGGTGGAGGGCGCGAAGGACGTGGGCATCGAGTTCCACTCCCTGTCAAAGTCCTACAACATGACGGGCTGGCGAATCGGCATGACCGTCGGCAACGCAGAGGTCACTAACGCGCTGATGCGCATTAAGTCGAACGTGGATTCAGGCGTCTTCCAGGCCGTGCAGCTGGCGGGCATCGCCGCGCTAGAGGGGCCGCAGGACACCATCGACCACCACAACGCCGTTTACCAGGCGCGGCGTGACAAGCTCATCCCTGCCCTACGCAAGATGGGGCTTGAAGTCGATCCACCCAGGGCGAGCCTGTACGTCTGGGCCAAGCTACCGGACGGCGCGCTGTCAGGCGACTTTGCGTCCCGCCTCATCGAAGAGGCGAACGTCGTTGTGACGCCCGGCCGCGGCTACGGTGAGGCGGGCGAGGGATACATCCGCTGCTCGCTAACTGTCGGAGACGATGCCCTTGACCGCGCGCTGGACCGGCTCAGCAACGTCAACGTCTCTAATCTGCTCTAGGCGGACGAATACAGATGGCACAAGCGAACAAAACGCGACGCGAGAAGAACACCGTCGGCCCATTTCACGCTGACGAGGAACGGGTGATGCTCGCTCTGGCATGGGCGGAGCATTCCATGACGTTGTCGGAGTTGTCGGCCAGCCTTGAGACCTCAGCAGAGGACTTACGCGAGGCGATGCGTTCGCTCTACCGTCGCCATTTCCTGCTGATTTCGCGGGGTATCAGGCAAATTGAGGATACCTACCTGCTTTCACAACCTGCCCGCGCGTATGTCCGCCGCTACCTGCTCCCCGAGACACCGCGCAAGCTGCCGATCGAGGAACTCAAGATTGCGAAAAGGCGGCGTTAAAGGTCCGCGTTGAACGCGAACCAGTTGACCCACCAGTAGTAGGTGATATACGCGCCCGCGCCGATGAGCATGACCGGGCTCGCCCACTCTACAATCGGCATCGCCTGCCGAATCACCACGCGGATAAGATCCTTGAAGACTGCAGCCCCCAGCGTCAGGCCAATCAGGCCCACGCCCATCCCCGCGCCGTAGATCAGGAACATGATGAATGCCGCATAGCCGCCGATGACCTGACCCTGAGCGAGAATGGCCAGGAAGATGGGAAACGTGCAGCTCAATGTGGCAAGCGCGTAGGCCAGTCCAAACAGGAAAACGGACGTCAGGCCCCGGCTCCCTGTGCCCCAATTGACTCCAATGGTCGGAATGAGCGCGATGGAGCGCTTGTTCACCAGCATGAACACGATCATGTACGCGCCCAACAGCACAAGCGCGACGCCGACGACAATTGCGATATAGGGAATGATGTCGCGCAGAATAGTTCCCACCGCGCTCCACACGACACCAAATGTGCCGAACAAGAACAGGAATGCGAGCGCTGCTGTGCCTCCGACAAGCATCGCCTGACCAAGGCGGAGCGCAATGGGCCGCTCCTCATAGCCTTCCTCGCGTGAACCGATGTAGTAGCCGATGTACGCGGGCAACATCGCCACGCCACATGGGCTCGCCAGTGCGACAAAACCGGCACTGAATGCAAAGGCAAAGGGGAGATTGAACATTATCCGGCCCTCATATACTAAAAGTATACGGGCGCGGGATTATCCTTGTCGGTTTGCGCCGATGGCGTTCACCGGAATCGCGGCCGCTTAGCTAGACGTTTACGGCCTCTTGGTCGATAACGGAGCAGGACATCAGGCGCTCTGTGGTCTCCATGAGCATGGCATCGCCAAGAGCCAGGATGTCCCTGACGCGCTGATCGGTAACCGAATAGAAGACGTTGCGTCCGCGCCGATCCGCGTCTACGAAACCGCACCAGCGGAGGCAGGAAAGGTGACTGGAAACGCGGCCTTGCGGAGCGCCCAGCATCTCCACCAATTCCGAAACACTGCGCTCCGACTCCAACAGGATGTGAAGAATCCGCAATCGCGTTGGGTCTCCAAGTCCGCGGAAGAATCGGGCCGCCGCTTCCGCGCCGGAGGGTGCGCTAATCATTGGGCCGGTTGGCGTAAGTGTCAGTACGTGCATTGCGCTCATTGCGTGAGTCCGTCCAATCCCCATTCTTCCGTTCGTCCTACCCTGTCCATTCCGGGGGGCGCACATACACGCTCCTCATATGTCATGGACTGCTTAACTATATCGTATGTTGCAGGGGGAGTCCGTCCGTACAATTGAGAGCACATGCACGCGCCCATTTTTTCTCAGACTTTCAATCGAGGTTTGTTGACCCCGCGACAACACGCGGCTCTTCTCGTCGCGATCATTGTTGCCGTGCTGGCAGCAGCCTGTGCCGGCGAGCCAACTCCAACTCCGACGCCCCAACCCACTGCGACAAGCACGCCGACAGCGACACCTCCTCCAACCCCAATCCCGAGCCCAACGACCGCCCACACGCCTCGCCCAATCAGCTTGCCCGCAGATGAAGCTTCACATACCGACCCGGTGGAGTGGTGGTACTACAGCGGCATCATGGAGGATGAGAACAACAATGACTATGGATTCCATTTCGTCATATTCCAGGTGACGAACCCCGAGAATGGCGATGCGGGCTACATGTCCCACGCATCCATGTTTGATGTCACAGCAGAGCACCGGGAACAGTCAGTGCGCTTCGGCGTGGGCGCGCAGCCGCAACCGCAGACGGGATTTGACTTCGCTGTGGGGGATTGGACACTCAGCGGCAACGATGGAACACATTCATTTGCCGCAACAACGGACACGTTTGCGTTCGATCTCGCCGTCGAGGCCACCAAGCCTGCCGTTCTCCACAACGAAACCGGCTATCTCGAGGCGCTGAACGGCTGGACCTACTACTACAGCTGGACCAACATGGACCTCCACGGCACGCTCACCATTGATGGACGGGTGTTGGACGTCACTGGCGAAGCCTGGATGGATCACCAATGGGGCGACTTTGTCGTCAGCGGATATCCGAGCGGCTGGCAATGGTTCGCCGTCTCCATGGACAACAACTATGAGTTGATGGTGGCCGAGGCCCGGGAATCCGATGGGCAGGTCATCACGTACAGCACTTTGGTTGACCCGTCCGGCGCGACAACCCACATCGATGGCGAGGACGTCACAATCGAAGTGCTCGAAACATGGACAAGTCCTCACACTGGAGGGGAGTACCCGGCCGGGTGGCGCATCACGATCCCTGCGCATGAACTCTCAATAATGCTCGCGCCCCTTCTGGACGACCAGGAATTCACACTTGCCTTCCCACCGAATACCATCTACTGGGAGGGGCTGACGGAAACGGACATCACATTTGGCGGCAGGCCCGTCGACGGTTCTGCTTACGTGGAACTCGTGGGGTACGCCCCGCCTCCTACGCCAACTCCGTAAATCGCCGCTAGTCGTCGTCCTCGTCATCCATTCCGTAGGTGCGGAATGTTGCGCCCCAACGGTCTGAATGTTTGTACGTGAGGTCTTCGAGTAAGCCGGAAAACTGCGGGGTATCGATGGGATCAGTGGTCATGATGTACGCATCCTCGTCGTTGTCCGAGTAATAGCGCTTGCGGCGACCGACGATTTTAAAGCCGTACTTCTTATAGAGATTCTGAGCGACTTCGTTGGATACCCGAACTTCCAGCGTCACGGCACGGCAATTCAGCAGCTTGCTCGCCTCCACCGCGCCGATGATGAGCAGTTCGCCAATTCCCTGTCCTCGATGCGACTTGCGCACGCCCACGCTTGTCACATGGCCCTCATCAATGACTGCCCACAAGCCGAGATAGCCTGCAATCAACTCCTCCGTTGGGGGCGGTGTGTCCGTGCCGACCCCGAGGAGCCGCTTGACAGCATTCGTGATGCCTCTGCCGCGACCCCGTCCGCTTCCTTCCGGTTTGTCCATGGGTGGAAGATCATTGTTGCGGGCATAATCGTTATAGGGCGCGTCATGGGCAACTGCAACCAGATAATGTGCATACTTCCGTTCACGCAGATCGCGGCGGAACGGCGGCGCGTACCTGTTCTCAGGAAACGCGTCACGGTCGATCTGGACAGCCTGAGTGATGTCACCCTCATGCATGGGGCGCAGCAGCCAGGGCATTGCGTCGAACGCGTCGTTGTCCACCATTGATCTCTCGTCGCCTGCAAAGAGGATAAAGTGAAATAGCCGTCGACGGGCAGCTAACCCCAAGAGGAACCTAAACGTTATCTGGATGTAGTGAATGAACCAGGAGCCGACACACATTCACTCGGGGGCGGGAACATCACTGACTGATGGTGACATCGCAGCCATTGTTCAGCAGGCGCAGAACGGGGAGGAGGCGGCGTTTGGGCAGCTCTATGAAATCTATTCCGACAGAGTCTTTCGATACGTCGCATATCGCGTAGACAGTGACGCGGACGCGGAGGACATCACGGAGGACGTTTTCATTCGCATGTTAGAGGCAATCGGATCATTCAAATGGAGGAACGTGCCGTTCTCGGCATGGCTTATGCGCATCGCCCACAACCGCGTCATTGACCACTACCGTCGCAGCCGCCTCCGCACGGCAACACCGCTCGATGATGCGCCGCCCCTGCCCTCTCGCGATCGAGACCCACAGGATAGGGTGGACACATTCTCAGACCTCCAGGAATTGCGAACCGCAATGGCCGGCCTCACAGACCTGCAGCGCCAGGTCATATCCCTGAGATTCGGCTCGGACTTGTCAATCGCTGAGACAGCCCACGTGATGAACCGCAATGAAGGCGCAGTGAAGGCGCTGCAACATAGTGCGATTCGGGCGCTGCGTCGGCTCATGTTGCCGAGAAACGCGGAAGGTGGTGCAACGCCATGACCACACTGCCGCCTGACGACCCTGCTCTTGCAGAAGTTATCGACGAGTGCCTGGAGGCACTGCGGCGTGGGAATTCCATTGACGACTGCCTGAGCCGTCATCCGGACATCGCGGATGAGCTGCGTCCCCTCTTGATTGCCGCTGTCGCAATGGCTGACGTTGCTCCAACCCGTGATGACACTGCGCGGCGCATGGCACACACGCGCTTTGAGGGCGCAGTTCGGCACCATCTCGCCACGAATCAGCGCTCAGCGTCCGGCCGATTCTCAATTCGTGACTGGTGGAACACCCGCGCCTCCCGATGGACACGCGTCTGGGCCGTTGGATTCGCCACAATGGCGATGTTTGCCGTGCTCAGCACGGGGGCAGCGTATGCCTCCAACGATGCTCTGCCGGATAGCCCGCTCTATCCAGTTAAGCGCGCCACGGAACACGCGCGCCTCGCAATCACGTTCTCTGACGAGAGCCGTGCCATTTATCACCTCGAACTCATTGAGCGGCGCACGCTGGAACTGGCAGCCGTCGCCGAATCCGGCGATCAGGTGCTGGCGGAAGAACTTAGCCGTGACGTGCTCAAGAACATTGAATTCGCGCGGGTTGAGGCAGGCTACATGGAGGCCGATGTTGCGCAGCAAGAGGAGGCCGCGCAGCAAACAGATGCCACTGATCAATTGACCGACGAATCTGGCGAGCCGTCCATCGCGCTTGCTTCTGACCAAAGTGACACAAGCTCTGCCGAGGTCACTGATATCGTGCAGGTCCGTGTGGATCCGCGCCTTCGTGCATATATCGAAGCCGAGCGAGAAACCGCCGCCCGCGCGTACGCCACACTTCAGATTGCGCACCAGGTCGCTCCACCACACATGCGGCCGCACGTCTTGAACGCACTGACTCTCGCAGAACAACGCTATCGCACCACGCGTTACCCCGGCGAGCCGGCGCCCATCTCCCGCACGCTCTTTGCGCAGGGAATCGCCCGCGTCACTGACCAGGGGATGACAATCAGCGGCAAGCTTCCATTTGAAATCTCCCACAACGCTCTGGGCAATCGCCCACCGCGAGACGGGGACATCGTGACGGTCGGCGGATACGTTCGGGACGACGGCGTGCTCCTAGTCCTGCGTCTGTATGCGTTCGAGGCGGAGGGAATTGCAGAGAATCAAATCTGGCTGCAGTCTGAAGCGCTTGGCCGGAACGAAGATGTCCTCTTTATCCCCGGATTCAACGTCTCAGTGGATGATTGGTCACAAGTGGGGAACCCGGCAACTGACCAAGGCAGCTGGATCTATGTCGAAGGAACGGTGAGCGACTACGGTGAAGTCGATGGGGAGGACATTCATCTGCTCGGTGCAGGCCCCATTCTCTTCCCGCAACCATAGGCCCTCCGCCTAGCGTGCAGTCGGGCAAACCTAACGTAACTCGCGCTATACTTGGATGTTATGAACCGTCCCGCCCAAAAGTCGGGCGTTTGGTATAACGTTCGGATATTCTTTCGGCTCCAGACTTTTCTCGTGCCGTACTGGCACAGGGCTGTCCTCACGTACGTCCTGCTGTTCATTTCCAGTGCCAGCGCCCTAGTAATTCCGTGGCTCTTTGGACGAGCAGTCGACCGGCTCATTGAGCAGGCAGCCATTGGCACGATTCTCACGGTTGCCGGGTGGATCCTTGTTGCGGCCATCATCCGCGGAGCCACGTCGTACGGCCAGAGCTACTTTAGCCAGGCCGTCTCCCAGCTCGTTGCGTATGACTTACGCAACGCCATGTACGATCGTTTCCAAAGGCAGAGTTTCTCGTTCTTCGATACGTCGCGGACGGCGGAGTTGATGTCCCGAGCGACGGCGGACGTGGAGTCTGTTCGCATGCTGATCAGTTTCGCGCTGGTCCGCATCGTGCAGGTCGCGGTTATGCTCTTGATGGTGACCGCCGTCCTGCTTCAATCCAACTGGCAGTTGGCATTGGTAACGCTGGCCGTCCTGCCGTTCATCGCCTACCGCACGACACGGACAAGCCGCCGCCTGCGCCCTGTTTGGCTCTCCGTGCAGCAGGAAATGGCAGCCTTGAGCACCGTGCTTCAGGAAAGCCTGTCCGGAATGCGCGTCGTCAAGGCGTTCGGGCGCGAAAAAGAGGAGACGGAACGATTCAACAAGCAGGCATACAAGCTCTACGAGCGCAATATCACTGCGAACGATGAGCAGGCCCTCAACACGTCGCTGATGACGTTCTCCGTCTACTTTGCCGCGGGCATCCAGTTGCTCTACGGCGGTTACATGGTGATGCAGGGTGATCTCACGCCAGGCGACCTCACCGCATTCCTCTTCTACCTGCTGACAATCACGGTCTACATCCGTATGATTGGCTGGCTCGGCAATCAGCTTTCTCGCGCCGTCGCGTCCGGCGAACGCATCTTTGAGATCCTGGATGCTCGTCCGGAGGTGCGCGAGAAGCCGAATGCCAACGACAACGCCGTCGTCGCGGGCCGCATCGCATTCAATACCGTCTCGTTCGGCTACGGCGGACGGGATGATGTGCTGCAGGACGTGACTTTTGTCGCAGAGCCGGGACAGGTCATCGCCGTGGTCGGGGCAACGGGCAGCGGCAAGACAACCCTCGTCAGCCTTATCCCGAGATTCTACGACCCGACGCGCGGTGCAGTCGTCATCGATGGCGAGGACGTGCGGAATATGACACTGGACCACCTGCGCGGCTCAATCGGCCTTGTGCAGCAGGATGTCTTCCTGTTCTCGGCAACCATCCGCGACAACATCGCCTATGGCGTGCCTGATGCGCCGGAGGAGGAGATTATCGCTGCGGCCAGTGCTGCCCGCCTCGACAGCTTCATCCGCAGTCTGCCTGACCAATATGACACGTGGGTGGGTGAGCGCGGCATCAATCTCTCCGGCGGGCAGCGGCAGCGGCTCGCCATCGCCCGAACCTTGCTGCTCGACCCGCGGATCCTGATCCTGGATGATTCCCTCTCCAGCGTGGACGCGGAAACGGAGAGATCAATCCAGCAGGCGCTCGACCGTGTGATGGAGAACCGCACGACAATCGTCGTCGCCCAGCGGTTGGCCAGCGTTCTGCGAGCCGACCAGATACTCGTGTTGGATGAGGGCCGCATCGTCCAGCGCGGGACCCACGCAGAACTCATTGAATATCCCGGGCCCTACCGACAGATTTACGAACTACAACTGCGCCATCAGGAAGAGGCTTATGAGGCCGCTCCGAGTGCGATCACCGCTGGAGGGACGCGGCCATGATGGGCGGCGGAGGTGGCGGTGGCGGTTACGCCAACTACGACGGCTGGGACGATGAGACTCTCGGCACAGTTTATGACCGGCGCATCCTTGTCCGGCTGATTCCGTACATCGCCCAATTCAAGGTCTGGGCGGCGATCGCCGTCGTCGGCATGTTGGCCGCGACGTTCAGCAGCGTCGCCATGCCTCTGTTTATCGGCCTCACCGTTGATACGGCCATCGCCACCGGCAACACAGCACGTCTGGCATGGATGGCGGGCTTGTTCTTCGGACTGGTTGTCATCAACGCCGTCGGCTTGTGGCTCCAGTCGCGCTACATGGCCAAGGTCGCGCACGCGATGCTCGTCAACATCCGCACGCAACTCTTTGGCCACCTCCAGAAACAATCGCTGAGCTTCTATGACAAACAGCAGGTGGGGCGGCTCATGTCCCGCGTCGTGAGTGACGTTGAGCAGATTCAACAGGTCATGACGGGCGGCATCATCGGGACACTCAGCGATGTGCTGACCCTGGTTGGCATTGTCGTCATCATGTTCGTCATGGATTGGTCGCTTGCCTCTGTGACGCTCAGCGTCGTCCCTGCCCTGATTGTCATTTCAATCTTCTGGCAGAGACGTGCCCGAGTGGCGTTCCTGCGTGTACGCCGCGCTATTTCTGTCGTGAACGGGAGCTTGCAGGAGAACGTGTCCGGCGTACGAGTCGTCCAGAGCATGAATCGTGAGGACGAGAACATGCGCCGCTTCGACCAGATCAACTACGACCACCTTGACGCCAATCTGCGCGCCTCCCGCCTGACCGCCGGCATGTTCCCCGCGGTGGAAATCATGGTCGGCATCTCCATGGCCGTAGTAATCATCTACGGCGGCTGGCAGGTGCTGCAGGGCGCCTTAACGGTCGGTTTCCTTGTGGCGTTCACGTTGTGGGTGCAGCGGTTCTTTGATCCCATCCGCAACATCACCATGCAGTACACGGAACTCCAGCGCGCCATGGCATCCGGCCAGCGCATCTTCGAGTTGTTGGACATGCAGCCACAGGTCGCAGACAAGGAAGGCGCGCAACCGATACCGCCTATCAAGGGACGTGTCGCATTCGAGAACGTTTCATTCTCATACGAAGACGACATTCCGGTGCTGCGGAACGTTTCGCTTGATGCGGAGCCGGGCGAGACCATCGCTCTTGTCGGCGAAACGGGCGCAGGCAAGACCACCTTTGTTAGCCTCATCGCCCGCTTCTACGACATATCGAGCGGGCGTATCACCATCGATGGCCTTGACGTGCGCGACGTACAGCATGAAAGCCTCGCGCACCAGATGGGCATCGTCCCGCAGGAACCGTTCCTGTTCTCCGACACTATCGAGGCCAACATACGCTTCGGAAAACCTGACGCGACACGCGCGGAGGTGGAGGCGGCCGCGCGCGGGGCCGGGCTGCATGAAATCATCATGCACATGGACAACGGCTACGACACCGAATTGCAGGAGCGCGGCGCGAACCTCAGCGTCGGCCACCGGCAGCTCGTCAGCTTCGCCCGCGCCATCCTCGCCGACCCCCGCATCCTGATTCTTGATGAAGCAACGGCCAACATCGATACACGCACGGAGGCCCGCATCCAGGACGCGCTGCGGCGGCTCCTGCCGGGCCGCACGTCGTTCGTCATCGCCCACCGGCTCTCCACCATCCGCGAGGCATCGCGCATCGTGGTCATGGACAACGGCTCAATCGTGGAGATCGGCACCCACAATCAACTGCTGGCGAATGATGGCATTTACGCGCGCCTCAACGCCATCTCCTACGGCGCGGATCAATCCATGAACGGCCACACTGCCCCATCTACTGCTCTCCCCGCCCCCGCAGGCGGCGCAGAGGACTCAGCAGAAGACAACTGACGGGACTAAGGCTACTCCTTTAGATACTCCGCCAGCCGCTCTAGCGCCGCTTTCCAGTAGGCGCGTCGCGCCTCCACATCTTCTGTGCTAACGAGTTTTGACTGCATCACCGTGATGCGGCTCCTGGCATCGCCGCTCGCGTAATAGCTGATATCGAGGCTTGTTTCAGTGCCGTCGCCGTCCGTCCAGGTCGCGCGAGTCGTCTTCTCAGGCGTGTCCTTGCGAACCGTGATTGGCGCTTCCGGCAGCCATTGGCCACGGTGCTGAGTGTCTGAGAAAGAGCCGTAAAGTTCCGAGAGCGGCACGGGGAGCGTCTTGCTCACGCTAACCTGGTAGCCACGCGTGGTTTGATAGCGCTCCCGCATCCCGCGCGCCCGCTCATAGTCGACGGTCACGTGCTGGCTCCACCACGGGGAGACGCCGTGCTCCTCCCGGAGCATCGTCGCGATCTCCTTGTGCGTCAGGTCCCGCGCCCCCGCCGCATCCAGGATGGAGTTCCACTCCTCCGGCGTCTTGCCCGTGGCCTTAACAACAGCCTCCGGCGATGCCTCAGAACGAGATTTGCGAGTCGTCATCCAATAGACCTCCGCTATCTGCCAACCATTTACAGTTTAGCGGCTACTCATGTCGAGATAGAGGCGATTGCGACAACTTTCACATTGACGCCCACGAAAGGCAATCGTACTCTTGAAATTGATTCGACCGACTGGTCAGTCGGTTTTGTATGGAGGACGAACATCTCAACGGTTTCAGACGGTGGCAAGGCTGCCACGCGCGAGCGCATCCTCGAAGCCGCCGCACAGGTCTTTGCGGAGTCCGGCTATCACGGCGCAAGCGTCGATGACATCGCCAGCGCATCCGGCGGCTCAAAGGGCGGCATCTATTTTCATTTCCCCGGCAAACGCGAGATTTTTTTCGCACTCGTCAATCGGTTCGCAGATCGGCTATTGTCCGATGCGCGTGAATCAATCGCCGGCCAAACCAGCGGTGTTGAGCAGGCCGGCGCAGTCATTGAAGCGACGTTGCAGACCTTTGCGAACCATGCCCGGCTCGCGAAGGTGCTGATGGCCGTTGGCCTGGGTCCCTCCTTTGATGAGCCGCTGCTGACCCTCCATGATCGCTTTGCCGCGCTGATTCGGGAACGACTCGACGACGCCGTCGCTGACGGCTCCATCCCGTCGCTTGATACAACCCTCGCTTCGTATGCGTGGATGGGCGCATTGAACGAGGTCATCCTCCGTTGGCTGTACACGGGTGAACCTTCGCCGCTTACATCAGCCGCGCCACAGTTGAAGTCGATCCTGCTTTCAAGCGTCGGTGTGAGGGCGGCATCCACCGGCGTGGAGGCTGACTGAACATGGCACAGGCATTTCGAGACGTAAGCGAGTTCATCAAGTTCCTGGAGGGACGCGGCGAACTCAAGCGCGTCACAGCACCCGTCACGTGGGACCTTGAGATTACAGAGATCACGCAGCGCGTTCTGCGTGAGGGAGGCCCCGCCCTCCTCTTCGAAAACGTGGAGGGTTACACCGACACGCCGGTGCTCATCAATATGTATGGGACTGAGCAGCGCGCGGCGTGGGCGCTCGGCGTGGAGAAACTGGACGAGCTTCCCGCGCAGATCGAGAAGATGATGGCGATGGCGCAGGGCGGCCCGCCCGAAGGCTTGATAAGCAAGCTGCGCATGTTGGGCGACCTGGTCAAGCTCGGACGCATCGGGCCACGCACTGTGGAGCGAGAGGACGCGCCGGCACAGGAAGTCATCATGCAGGGCGATGATGTCGATCTCCTCTCGCTGCCAATCCTCAAGACGTGGCCGCAGGACGCCGGACGCTACATCACCCTGCCTCTCGTCATCACGAAAGACCCTGACACCGGCACGCACAACCTCGGCATGTATCGCATGCAGGTCTATGACAAGAACACCACGGGTATGCACTGGCAGACACACAAGGTTGGAACGCAGCATGAGCGAGCGTCGGCAGAGCGCGGCGCGGGACGCATGGAGGTCGCGGTAGCGCTGGGCGGCGATCCGGCTCTCATTTGGGCCGGTTCTGCCCCGTTGCCCGCAGACGTCAGTGAGTACGTGCTGGCCGGATTCCTGCGAGGCCAACCGGTGCCCGTCGCCAAGGGCATCACCGTCGACCTCGACGTGCCTGCCCAAGCCGAGTACATTCTCGAGGGCTACGTTGATCCGTCGGAGCGGCGTCCGGAGGGCCCGTTTGGCGACCACACCGGCTATTACTCCATCCAGGATTCGTACCCCGTCTTTCACGTGACGGCCATCACGCGCCGCCGCAAGCCCATCTACCCGACCATCGTCGTTGGTAGACCGCCGCAAGAGGACTACTGGATGGGCGTCGCCACGGAGCGCCTCTTCCTGCCCCTTATGCGGTTGATGCTGCCTGAAATCGTGGATGTTCACATGCCGGCGGAGGGCGTCTTCCACAACCTCGTACTCGTTTCCATCAAGAAGGAATATCCCGGCCACGTGCAGAAGACGGTGAGTGGGATGTGGGGACTGGGACTGATGTCTCTGGCACGCGCCATCGCCGTTTTCGACGACGACGTTGACATCCATGACCCCTCGGAAGTTGTCTGGCGGCTGTCCAACAATGTCGACCCACGGAGAGACATCTTCTTTGCCGATGGGCCGATTGACGATCTCGACGTTGCCTCCCCAACGGCGCGCATTGGCAGCAAGATTGGCATCGACGCCACGCGCAAGTCCGGCGAGGGCGAGATGGGCGAGCGTCAGTGGATGCCGGACATCACCATGGACCCGGCGGTGGTTGAGCAGGTAACACGGCGCTGGAAGGAATACGGATTCTGATGGATTCCGTCGGTCGCCCGCCGCTCCCACGCCCCTGGTCCTTTATGGGCCGCCTTGGAATCATGCTCGATTCCATCCGGTTCGAGCACTCCATCTTCGCCCTGCCCTTCGCTTACCTGGGCATGATTCTCGCCGCAGGTGGCTGGCCGACGCTCTCACAGTTCATCTGGATCACGGTGGCGATGGTCGCCGCTCGCACCGTCGCCATGAGCGCAAACCGCCTCATCGACCGGGAGATGGACGCGGAAAACCCACGCACGGCCATGCGTGCCCTGCCCTCCAAGCTGCTTAGACCATCAGACATGCTCGGCATGTTGCTTGTCAGCCTCGTAATCTTTTTCTTCGCCGCGTGGCAGCTAAACCCGTTAGCTCTCATGCTTGCGCCTGTCGCGGCTGTCATTGTTATCACCTATTCCTACGCCAAGCGATTCACATGGACAGGGCACTACTGGCTGGGGTTCGCGGACGGCATCGCGCCTGCAGGCGGTTGGATCGGCGTCGCGGGAGAGCTGCCGCTTGAGGCAGTCATCCTCGCGATGGCCGTCACAACGTGGGTGGCCGGATTCGACCTCATCTACCAGTGCATGGACTACGACTTCGATATCCCCCGCAAGATTCACACGATTCCCGTCAAATGGGGCATTGCCGCGGCGCTGCGGTGGGCACGCGTGACCCATTTCCTGACAATCGCGTTCCTGGTCGCGCTTGGAGTGATGATGAGCCTCGCGTGGCCCTATTACATCGGCGTTGCCATCGCCGCCGCCCTGCTCGCATGGGAGCATTCGCTCGTCAAGGCGGATGACTTCTCCCGTGTCACTATCGCCTTCTTCAACATCAACGGCGTCATCGCCATCATCGTCTTTGTCTTTACTGCAGTCGCCGTCCTGATGGGGTAGCGCATGATGCAGATGCAACGAAAGTCGAATCAACTCCCTGTAATCGTCGGTATCTCCGGCGGCAGCGGTGCTGCTATCGCCAAGCGCATCATCGACTCCCTGCTGGAGGCTGACACGCCTGTGGTCTGCACTATCACGTCCGGCGGGCGGCAGGTGTGGGCGCAGGAGATGGATGAGCCTTTCTCACGTGCGCTCGACGAGTGGTCGGCCAATGAGTGTTTTTCTTTCTACACGTCCAGGCAGCTTGGCGCGCCGATAGCCAGTGGCGGAATCCCGACGCGAGGAATGATCGTCGCCGCGTGCAGTATGGCGACTGTGGCGGCCATTTCTGTTGGCCTCGGTGACAATCTCCTTCGCCGGGCGGCGGACGTGACCATCAAGGAACGGCGTCCGTTGGTACTCATCCCACGTGAATCCCCCTTGTCCGCCATCCACTTGGACAATATGAAGCGGTTGGCTGAGGTGGGCGCAACGATTCTTATGCCCGCCCCCGCCTTCTATCTGAAACCGCGCACAGTCGATGACATCATCGATTACTTCTCGGCACGGGCGCTCAACGCCATTGATTCAACGACATTCCCGCTGCCCGCCTCTCTGCAATACAAGGGAATGGGTGGCAATGAGGCGCTCAATCAATTTGCGGACAAAGAAGCTGAAGACATGGATTTTGAGGAGGAAGAATCGTGAAATTACGTCGTTTAGGTTGGGTTTTTGCCATTCTTGCGGTGACAGCCATCACTGTTTTTGGCATGGCGTGCGATGCCTTTGCGGAAGATACACCGACGCCCGTGCCCCCCACACCCACGCCTGAAGTTGACGACACGCCGATACGCGTCGGGCTGCTGCCCATCATTGACAGCGTGCCGTTCTATCTGGCGGAAGAAGAGGGCCTGTTTGAGGCCGCAGGGCTGAACGTCACCTTTGAAACATTTACTAGTGCCTTGGAACGCAACGTGGCGCTCGAAACCGGCGCAATCGACGGCCAACTCGCGGATCTAATCGCCACAGGGTTGATCAATGGCGAGAGCCACAAGGTTTCAATCGTCAAGACGACGTACCGTGCTACCAGCGATGTGGCAATGATCGCCCTGGTTGCCGGGGCGGACAGCGGTATCGAGTCACCTGCGGACCTGGAGGGCAGGAGCGTTGGCATCTCCACCAACTCCCTGATTGAATACCATCTCGATCTGTACCTGGACGACGCCGGCCTCGCCCGCGATTCCGTTGAGAAGACGGAGGTTGCTGCAATCCCGGTTCGCATGGAGCTGCTGTCACAGGGACAGTTGGACGCCGCGGTGCTGCCGGAGCCGCTCATCACTCTCGCCGTGAACGCGGGAGGAACAGTTATCCTTGACGACCGCCAGAGCCGTCTCGGCATGAGCGTGCTTGAGTTCAACGTCGATTACCTGGTGAACCACGAGGCCAACGTGAAGAAGTTCCTCGCAGTCCATGAGGAGGCCGTGCAGCGAATCAACGCGAATCCGGATCAGTATGCGTACCTTCTACCGGAGAAGGCTCGCCTTCCGGAATTCCTTGTTGGGATCTTCAACGTTCCGCCATTCCCCAGTAATGATGTCCCGACTGCTGCTGAGACACAGCAGGCCTCGGATTGGCTCCTTGAAAAGGGCCTGATAGACCAGGGCAGGGGCTACCGCGAGTGGGTTGACCAGAGATTCATTTCGTAAGGACCCTCCCCAAACAAACCGGCCGGCCCAACATGTCTGAACAGAAGCCGATCGCAGCCCTCGGGGACGTGACGTTCGCGTACCCCGGGGGCACTGCGGTTCTTCAGGGATTCTCCTGGGAGATGTCCGCCGGTGAATCGTGGGCGATCATCGGCCCATCCGGATGCGGCAAGACCACCCTGCTCTACATCCTTGCCGGCTTGCGTCTCCCTGATCGAGGCGATGTAATCGTCGCCGGAGAGCCCATCAGCGGCCCTCGCCGTGATATCGGCCTCATCTTGCAAGATCACGGACTCTTGCCCTGGGAAACCGCCCTCAGCAACGTCGGCATGGGGTTGAGACTGCGAGGAGCTCCCGGGCGTGAGTGGCGCTCAGAAGCGCAGTCATGGCTCGATCGTCTCGGGCTGGGTGAGTTCGCAAGGCGCTTTCCCGGCCAACTCTCCGGTGGGCAGAAGCAGCGTGTTGCCATCGCACGCACCCTCGCAGTCTCACCAACGCTCTTACTCATGGATGAACCGTTTAGCGCGCTTGACGCCCTAACCCGTGAGTCGTTGCAGCTCCTAGCCCTTGATCTTGGGATTGCGCGTGGCCGCAGTGCCGTCCTTATCACCCATGACATCAACGAGGCCGTCATGCTCGGCAACAAGATTCTGATTATGGGCGCCGGGCCGGATGACCCGACAACGATTATCGAAAACCCGGGCGCAGGGCAAGAGGGTTTCATTGGCTCTGATGACTTCAGGGAACTTGCCACCAACGTGAGATCCAGGCTTAACACGAACCCGGAAGCAGCGGCCTCCAGATGAGAGAATCGGCGCTTGGTCGGGTGCGGAGTCGCGCAGCATCACTCAGTGGCGGCGTCATCGCCGTCTTTGCAGCGCTATTTCTGTGGCAGGTGGTGTCATGGATTGTGGACTCCAACATTCTGCCCGGCCCCGTGCCAGTCAGCTTGACGTTTATTGATCAACTCGATGAAGGCCTGCTGGGGCACGCGACGGTCAGCGCTTATCGGGTCGTGCTTGCTATCGCAATTTCAATCGCGATCGCGGCGCCCCTGGGCCTCATACTTGGCACGAACGCCAGGCTCTATACGCTGTCCGCGCCCATCATCTACCTCAGCTATCCGATCCCTAAGATCGTCGTGCTTCCCGTCATCCTGCTCTTGCTCGGACTGGGCGACGCGAGCAAGGTGACGATGATCGCGCTCATCCTGTTCTTCCAGATCCTGATCCTCGTGCGTGACGAGGTCCGCACCGTGCGTCCGGAACTGGTTCTCTCGGTGCGTTCGCTCGGCGCGAACCGTCTCCAGCTCTTGTGGTTTGTCTTCATGCCCGCTTCGCTGCCCGGGCTCTTCACCGCCCTCCGCGTCAGCACCGGCGTCTCTATTGCCGTTCTGTTCTTCGTGGAGAGTTTCGGCACGCGGCAGGGGCTTGGATACTACATCCTTGTTGAATCATGGGGGCGACTGGCCTATGAGGAAATGTACGCAGGTGTGATAGCGATGGCCCTGCTTGGGCTGGGCGTCTACTACGCAGTTGACGGTATTGAACGCCGTCTGACCCGCTGGAATCGGGATGATCGATAGCTTATAGCAGTGCGCTAGTCGGCATCCGGATCAATCTTGAGCCAGCTGGGGTTCGAGTCATTGGCAGGATTGTCGGTGAGGCGAACCGGCTCCGCCCCTTCGCTGAGGCTCCACAGGTAAATCTCGTTGTTGCCGTCACGGTCACTCACAAAGGCGATGGTCTGGCCGTCCAGCACAGTGGACCATGCCGGCTGCATGCTGTTGTAGGGGGCATCCGGCGTCCGGTCCGCGCTTCTACGCCCCTGGGACGAGACATACCAGAGATGAATGGCACTGCTGGGATTCGTCAGAGCAGGGGCATTGGATTGCACGATGACGTCCCGGCCATTTGGGGCATAGTCCGGGTAATCCTCAGTAGCGGTCGGCGCCCTGAATTCTCCTGTCGGCCTCAGGAAGGTCTCCTGTGGGACAACACGAATGAACTGTCCTCCACTGTCCAGAATGTGAACATCAACATTCTCCGACGAAAGGCTGGCAGACACTGCTATCTCTTCGCCGGCGGCATTCATCCGGGGGTTCCAGTAGGAATAGGCCGTGTCCTGCCCCAGCAAGTTCATTCCCGTATCATCATCAGCCATACCTTCTTCTGCCATCCAATAGAGCTGAGGCCGCCCGGACGCGAGGCTCATAGTCCAAAGTGTTACAAGCAGCCGATCCCCATCCGGATACCAGGTTATTGAATCGATTGTTCCGCCTGCCCGGCCATTAGTGAGGTTGATTTCATTGCCCTCTTCAGGGTCCACCAGGATAACGTCAGTCGAATTGCCTGAACGTCGAATAAACGCCAACTTGGTTCCATCGGGGCTGACGGCAGGATAGATATCATCAGCGGAATGATCAGTGACTTGTGTTTCCAGAGTACCGTCGTGTTGAATCGAGTAAATGTCCCAATTCCCGTTTCGATCAGACTGGAAATAGATTGTATAGCTGGGTTCTCCGTCGCAACCGGACACGGCGATGCTGCTCACAATGAACGCCGCCACGATTGCTAACCACCGTCTCATGGATTGAAGCGCCTCCCCGCACTGGCTAATGATATAGGCACTTTCCCTCAGCGATAAACTTAGCATCAAATGACCCCGGCTGTAGAGCCGGGGTCATTTTCAGTTCCAATGACGAACGGCCGATTGAAATCGACACGTCCCCGAGGGTTAGCGTCCTCGCAGCCGCGGATCCAACACGTCCCGCAGAGCATCTCCAAACACATTGAATCCAAACACCGCCATGCTGAGAGCAAGGCCGGGGAACACAATGATATGCGGAGCAAGCTCGGCAAAGTCCAGCGCGCTGGCGTTGAGCATACCGCCCCAGGACGGGTGTGGCTCAGGCACTCCCAGACCAAGGAAGCTCAGGGATGCTTCTGTTGTGATTGCAGAGCCCAGTCGGCCTGTCACAACGATGATCCACGGCGCCATCGAGTTAGGCATGATGTATCGGAAAATGAGCCGAAGGTGGCTGGCTCCGATGGTCCGGCCGGCCAGCACATAGTCCGTCTTCGTTACGGATAATGCCTGACCGCGCACAACACGAATCATGGCAGGTAGGGCTGGAATTGAAATCGCGATAATTGTGACCTCAATGCTGAATGTCTGAAGGATGGCGACAATAGCCATCGCAAGAATCAGGCCCGGGAACGCCTGCAGAATGTCAACGAGGCGCTGACCCAGCAGATCAACCCAGCCGCCGAAGTACGCGCTCGTGATTCCAAGGATGCCGGCAATGGTTCCCGCGCCCATCGCCACTGCGAAGCCGACGTACAGGGAGATCTGGGCTCCGTATACGATCCTGGTAAACAGGTCGCGTCCGTACCTATCTCCACCCAACCAGTGTTCAGCGCTCGGCCCAACCAACTGTGCGGAAATCTGGGACGCATAGCGGTAGTCGATGAAACCGTCATAGTTGGAGGCGTTGGCCGTCAGAATCTGCCAAATCGGCGCAGTCGCCGCCATAAGAATCAGGAGGGCCACCAACCCCAATCCCACTAATCCGAGCGGTCGCCTTCGCCACAGCAGCCAGTTGCGCTGCAGGATGTTTCGCCGTCGCCGTTGACCGATAATCTCTGCGACCGCTTCAGTCTGTGCCGCCATCTCTTTGCTCCCTCTTAGTGCCGTCTACCCGATTTTCAGCCTGAACGTGGCTGGTTCTCTTCTCACACACCTGCCGGACGGTTTAGTACCGAATCCTTGGGTCAAGCCAACCGTACAGCAGGTCCACGCCCAGATTCGCAGCGACAACGGCAAAGCCGGTAAGCGTCACAACGAGCTGAACGACTGGGAAATCTCGTTGGTTGATGGAATCCACCATCATGCGGCCAATGCCCGGAAGACCGAAGACCTGTTCCGTGACGACGAGGCCGGTCACGGTAATCGGCAGGAAGATGCCAATCAGGGTAAGCACCGGAATCAGGGCGTTCCGCATGGCGTGGCGCACGATAATCACGCGCTCCTTGAGACCCTTAGCGCGCGCGGTGCGGATATAGTCTTCGCGCATGACTTCAAGCATTGTCGCTCGCATCATGCGCAATGGCACACCCATCAGGAATCCAAGGCCGATGATCAGCGCGGGCCAAATCAACTGCGCCAGATTGGCAACCGGGTCTTCCCAGATGGGGATGTATCCCTGCCGGGGAATCCAGTCAAACAACCGCACAAAGATGAGAATCAGCATCATTCCGCTCCAGAACGTCGGGACGGAGATGCCGAGAATCGCGATTCCGCGAATGAGGTAGTCGAAGAACGTGTCTTGCTTGAGTGCTGCAATGACACCGCCGGCGATCCCCAGGATGCTGCCGATGATGAGGCCCATCAGGCCAACCTGGAGACTAAGGGGAGCTTTCCGTGCAATCAGCCGATCCATATCGGCGTTGTAGAAGAAGGACTTACCAAAATCGAGTGTGAACAGTCCATAGATCCAGCCCAGGTACTGTTCATAGAGCGGTTTGTTTAAGCCTAGCTCTGTGCGAATTCGCTCAAGCGCCTCGGGGTCAATGCCTCCGCCGCCCTCGCCGCCGCCAAGCATCATGATGGCCACGTCACCCGGCGCGATGCGCATGATCAGAAAGACCACGATGGTCACGCCAAGGATTGTCGGCACCGCCAACAAAATACGGCGTATTACATATGCCCACATCTGCTTTCGCCCCTCCCCGTAGGCTACAAGCCAGCCTGCGTCACTAGTAAACGGGCCGTCGCTTGCGTTACGGCTCGTTGCCTGTGTTTCGCACCATGCTATGGATGCCCCCTACCCATGTCAAGCATTTCATCGCCCGCCCTAGGGATTTACGTCAGGTAGTCCCGAAGTAAGTTACCTTCAGGACTACCTTTCTTTGGCTCAGGTGCTTGCGACAGCCTCACGACCTAGTAGCGGATGCGCGGGTCGAGCCACCCATAGAGCATGTCCACGCCGAGATTCGCAGCAACGACCGCAAAGCCAGCTAACGTCACAACAAGTTGGACAACCGGGTAATCCCTCTGGCTGATCGCGTCTACCATCATGCGGCCGACGCCAGGCAAGCCAAAGACCTGCTCTGTCACCACGAGTCCCGTCACCGTGATGGGCAGGAATATGCCAATCAGCGTCAGAACAGGGATGAGAGCGTTGCGCATGGCGTGGCGGACGATGATGACCCTTTCCTTAAGGCCCTTGGACCTCGCGGTTCGCACATAATCCTCACGCATAACCTCCAGCATGGTGGCCCGCATCATGCGGAGCGGTACCCCCATGAGGAAGCCGAGGCCGATAATCAGCGCCGGCCACACCAGCTGCGCCATGTTGGCGATTGGGTCCTCCCAGAGGGGGATATAGCCTTGCCGTGGAATCCAGTCAAACATCCGTACAAAGATCAGGATGAGCATCATCCCGCTCCAGAATGTCGGAACGGAGATGCCGAGAATTGCAGTGCCGCGAATGACGTAGTCAGTAAGCGTGTCCTGTTTGAGAGCCGCAATGACCCCGCCCACAATGCCCAGGAAGCTCCCGAACACTAGCCCCATCAGCCCAACCTGTAGGCTCAGTGGGCCCTTGCGAGCAAGAAGTGTTGACATCTCCGCGTTGTAGAAGAACGACCGCCCAAAGTCCAGCGTCAAGATGCCAAACAGCCAATCAAAGTACTGCACGTAGAGTGGCCTGTTTAGCCCGAGTTCCTCACGAACGCGGTCAAGGGCGGCTTGATCGAAAGAACAGTCACCACCCGGCCCACAAATGATCATCAAAGCCAGGTCGCCCGGCGCGACCCGCATGATCAGAAAGACAACAACCGTGACGCCCAACAGTGTCGGTATTGCCAGCAACAGCCGGCGCACAATGTATGCCCACATCGGCTTCGCCCTCCCCGTGCGATTCACCCTCTGTGCTCGCCTATCCCGGAGCAGCGTCGTCCCTCACCGCGCCGGATATTCAGGCTAGTCTAACCATCGGATTACAAGGGTCAAGGCGAACGCCATGGAATGGGCTGTTTTGTACGAGTCGACGTGGGAAAATAGTATCGAAGGCTGTCAAGTGGCAGGGCTATTTGAGACGGAAATCGGCACCTCCGCGCACGTTTCTTTCACAGAAAAGAAAGCGGGCGGCTGGTGAGCCGCCCGCTCATTTCCTGATCGCGTTTCGCTAGTTCGTCGGTCTATTCTCGTTCAGGAAATCCAGGAGTGTCCTATTGTATTCCTCATGCCGTTCAAACGGCGTGCCATGCCGAGTGGGAAACACCTCAACTCCGGCCTGCGTGCCTGTCATTGCAGCCGCAAGGTCATGCGCGGCCTCCGGTCCCGTGTATTGGTCCCCTGCCCCAACGACAATCAACGTGGGCGACGTGATGGTCGCCACGTCCACACCGGACGGGCCGCCCATGCCCGCCATCACACGGAGGTACTTCTCATGATCATTGGCCGTTGTGATGGCGTGGTGGTCTTGCACAATCTGTGGACGCGCCTCGCGGAACTCCGGTGTGTAGACCTGCTCCAACCAACCCTGCCACACAAATTCCATCCCACCGCTTCGAATACCGGCGATTCGTTCGTCGCGCATGTCCTGGGCAGCCTTGGCTTCCTCTTCGTTTGCCGGAGGTGGAGGATCGAGCCTGCCGCCGTTGGATATCACAGCGCCCCAGACACGGTCGGGATGAGTCGCCGCGAAATTCCTCACGATGCCGCCGCCCATCGAGTACCCGATCAAGGCCGTCCGCTCGATGCCCAGACCGTCCAGCAGCGCGGCAAGATCATCGATGAACGTCTTCTGGCTCAGTGAATCGTCCTCAGGAGTCTCGGTGTCGCCGTGTCCGCGCACGTCATAAGTAAGAACTCTAAAAGACTCTGCCAGTGTCGGAACCTGCAGCCACCACGCGTTGTGGTTATCCCCGGAGCCGTGGATAAGCGTCACCCACGGAGCGCCCTCCACTCCGGAGATCTCATAGCATTGTTCAATACCGTTTGCCGTGATCATCTGCGCCGCCATACTGCCCCCCAACCCTTTTCTTCTTTCGGATGCCACTCCCGGGCCACGCTCGGATTGTAGCGCGAGCGGCACGTGACATGGCGCACTACAATGATGGGCGAGCCCAAACAATGGTGGGCCTGAATGACTGGGGGTAGCCGAATGACAATCGAATTCAACGTGGAAGTCCAATTTGAGGCGCCCCCGGAGAAAGTCTTTGAAGCCCTGACGAACGTCAATTCATTCGTCGAATGGATGCCGAACCTTAAGCAAATCAAGGTGCTGTCAGAGGGGGATGTTGGCGTTGGAACGGTCTTCGAGGAGACCCGCCGCATGTTCTTCCGCGGCGCCACAGAGCGTTTCCGCGTGACCATGTATGAGCCGCCGGAGATGTTTGAGTTAACCGTCGACGGATCGGAGGGCAGCAGTGGCAGCGGTCAATACACGTTCTTCTACCACCTGGAGGAGGACGAGGACAACGGCGGCACCAGCATGTCGATGCACGGCGAAATAACAGGACTTAACAAGGTCATGGAGTTCCTGGGGCGCTTATCGGTGCGGTTCATGGTGAACGGCATCCGCAAGGACTACCGCGCCCTCGCCAACCATCTGGCCGCGCAGGCTGCCGAATGAATCACCATCTCGGCAGCGAGGGGCGTAACCGCCTCTATGGCGACCTGGCTAAGTATTGGCCGCTGATGAGTCCGCCGGAGGAGTATGCCGACGAGTCCCCTCACTGGCGCAACCAGATCCTGACACGCTTCGCCAAGCGTCCAGTACGCGCACTGGAACTCGGCACCGGCGGTGGACATTTTTTGTCTCACTTGACAGACATTGTGGACGCGACGGCCGTTGATCTATCGGAGTCGATGCTGGAGAACGCGCGTCGACTCAATCCTGACGTTGAGCATATCGTCTGGGATATGCGGTCAATCCGCCTCGAACGAATCTTTGATGTTGTCCTTATCCACGACGCCATCGCCTACATCACCTCAGAGGATGATTTGGCCGCCACATTCGCCACAGCCCGCGCCCACCTTGAGCCCGGCGGCCTGTTCATGACCATGCCCGACCACTACATCGACCGACCCGTCTGGCCGTACATCAACCACCGGACACATACAAAGGACGACCGAGAACTTACATATATCGAGTATTCAGCGCCGGACGTGACCAACCCGTCCCTGCTGCAATCGTCGTTCCTGTTCGTCATCACGGAGAATGGCGAACGACGCATGGAACTGGATCACCACACGACCGGCCTGTTTCCCGTTGATACCTGGCGGAGGCTAATCGAGGAGGCCGGATTCCGGGTTGAGCGCCTAAACTACCCCGTCGCGGACGGCCCTATCAGCCAATACCTCTGGGTGGCAACAGCCATCTAGGGGAACAGCGCGAACTCTTCCAGCCCCTCGGTCTCCGGCGCGCCAAACATCAGGTTCATGTTCTGGATCGCTTGCCCAGCCGCTCCCTTAACGAGGTTGTCCAGCGCCGTTACAATGATGATCCGCCCCGTCCGCTGATCCATCACAGGGTAGACCTGCGTCATGTTGCTGCCGGATGTCTGCTTGGTCTGCGGCGGCGTCTTGGTGACACGCACGAACGGCTCACTCGCGTAGTAGTCCTCGTACAGGTCGCGGAGACGCTGCGCCCCTTCAGAGCTCGCAGGCAAGCGGCCGTCCACGGGTGTCACGTAGATGGTGCTCAGGATGCCGCGCGTCATCGGAATCAGATGCGGCGTGAACGTCATCGCCCACTTCTGCGACGGGTCGATCTCATGCAGCTCCTGCGTGATCTCCGGCAGGTGGCGATGGCCGGAAAGCCCGTAGGCGGACACGTTCTCGTTGACCTCTGAGAAATGGACGGTTTGACTGAGCGAGCGGCCCGCGCCGGACACGCCCGACTTTGAGTCCACAATCACGTTCGGCTCGATGAGCTTCTCCTTAACAAGGGGGGCGAGTCCCAAGAGCGCGCCCGTCGGATAGCAGCCGGGGTTCGCAATCAGCCGCGCCTCCTTGATCTGCTCCCGATGCAGCTCCGGCAGGCCGTAGACCGCCTCTTCAAGGAAGGACGGCGCAGGATGCGGCTGGTACCACGCCTCGTACTCCTCCACATTGTGGAGCCGGAAATCCGCGGCGATGTCCACGACGCGCGCGTTCTTGCCAAGCATCGCAACGCACGCCTCCGCCGACGCCTTGTGCGGCAGCGCGGAGAACGCGACGTCCACGTCGTCAAGCTCATCCTGCTCGACGATGGGCAGGCCCATCTTGTCCAGATGCGGCAGATACTCGTCCAGCTGCTCGCCGGCGGCGGATCGTCCCGTGACGGCGGTCAACTCGACCCCTGAATGGCTGCGCAGAATCCGCGCAAGCTCCATCCCCGCATACCCCGTCACATTGATAATCCCCGCCTTAATGCTCATTGTGCACGTCCCTTGCCCTACTGCAATGCTAGCTAGCGTGATAGGTGAATATCCATTGTAGCAAGTGGGGAAGGGAGTGGATTCTGGATTCCCGCTTCCGCGGGAATGACGGGGACCTACCCCCTCGCCGTGCTGCTCGGACACAGTTCCGAGAGGACGCAATCCGGGCAGCTGGGGCGGCGAGCGTGGCAGACGCGACGGCCGTGTTCAATCAGGTCAACATGGAATTGGTAGACCTGAGACTCGTCGAGATACGACTCCAGCTGGTAGTGCGCTTTATCCGCGTTCATCTTCTTTGGAATCAGGCCGAGGCGACCAGAGACGCGATGCACGTGCGTATCGACAGGCAGCGCGGGACGACCCAAGCTGAACAGCAGCACGCACGCCGCCGTTTTCTCCCCCACTCCCGGTAAGCTCAACAGCCACTTGCGAGCTTCATCGAATGGCATGTCCGCCAGAAAGTCGATGCTGAACTCGCCACGCTGCCGGTGAATCTCATTCAGGATTGCCTGCACACGAGGCGCCTTAATCTTCGACAGTCCGCCGTGCTTGATAGTCTCCTGCACAGCCTCCGTCGGCGCGTCTACAACCTCTTGCCATGTCGGAAACGTGCCCCTCAGGTCGGCGAATGTGCGGTCGGTATTCAGGTCGGACGTGTGCTGAGAAAGCACTGTGTAGATCAATTCATCCATTGGCTCGGCGCGCTTGATCCACGGACGTTCGCCGTTCTGCTCAAGCAGCAGTCGAGACACGTCCTGCGCGCGTTGGGCGCGGACGGTTGGGCGGCGGCGTTTCGTGGTCATCGCGTGCTAGACTCTCCCTATGGATTCCCCACACATTCTAGCTAGCAGCGCGTCTGTATCGACAACCACGGCCATGAGGCCGGCCCCTTGTAAGGACTCCATCAATGCGTGACGAGATGACGCAGGCCCTCAACGGCCACAATGCCGACTATATCGAGCTGCGGTTGGAAGAACTGGACACGAATCACATCTCTATGCGCGGGCATGAGATCGATGACATAGGCGGCTCATCGAGCAGGGGCGGCGCGGCGCGGGCATACGTGAACGGCGCGTGGGGTTTTGTGACGTTCACGCAGTCAGACAACTTGCGGGAGCGTGTTGCGACGGCCGTCCGGCAAGCACACCTTGCCTCCGGTGAGGGCGGCGAGCTTGTCCGCAGCGAGCCGGTCATCGCTGAGCCGCCCCCCGTTTTGGACAACGACCCGTTCCTTGTCCCTCTCGACAAGAAAGTCGGCCTGCTACAGGAATACGTTGAGGCCATGTGGGCCGTGCCGAACATCCAGAGCACGGCCATCGGGTCCGGCGACCGCCGCCGCGTCACGCACTTCGCCAACTCCGAAGGCTCCTACATCCGGCAGGAGCGCGTGGACGTGACGTTCCGCGCCCGCGCCATGGCCCGCAGGGACAACGATGTTCAGCAGTACGGCGTCAGCGTCGGCAGCCTCGGCGACTACGCCATCCTTGAGGGCCGCCACGACGAGATGCGCGAGATTGCGGAAAAGGCTGTCGCTCTGCTGGACGCGCCACAGGTTGAGGGGCGCGAGTATACGGTCATATGCGACCCGATTCTCGGCGGCGTGTTCGCCCATGAGGCGTTTGGCCACCTGTCAGAGTCGGACTTTGTCTATGAGAACGACCGCATGAAGGAGATCATGGTGCTTGGCCGGCGTTTCGGTGGCCAACACCTGAACATCGTGGACGGCGCGTCCGTCCCCGGTCTCCGCGGTTCTTACGACTACGACGATGAGGGCATCGCGGCGCGCAAGTCGGACCTTATCCGCGAAGGAGTGCTGGTCGGCCGCCTGCACTCTCGAGAGACGGCGGGCAAGATGGGCGAGGGCGTGACGGGCAACGCCCGCGCCATGGATTATCGCTTTGCCCCCATCGTCCGCATGACCAACACGTTCATCGAGCCGGGAACGGCCTCAGCGGAGGAACTAGTCTCTGAGGTCAAGGACGGCGTGTATTGCAAGAACTGGTACGGCGGCATGACATCCATGGAGATGTTCACGTTCTCCGCCGGCGAGGCGTACCGCATCCGCAATGGTCGGATTGAAGAACTCTTGCGCCCCGTCGTACTGTCCGGCAACGTCTTCACCACGCTTGAGAACCTTGATGCCGTCGCCAATGACCTCGACATGAACGAGGGCGGCGGATGCGGCAAGGGCGGCCAATCCCCCCTGCCCGTCTCCAACGGCAGTCCGCATATCCGAATACAGAACTGCCTCGTCGGGGGCGCGTAGGCCATGACGCAAAGGCCGACCGACGCAGACCTTGCGCTGCTTGACCGAACGCTCGCCTACGCGCGCGGCAAGACAACCGCTGCCGAGGTGTTTGTCGGCGAAGGCGAATCCACGCCCGTCAGCTTCGAGGCCGAGAAGCTCAAGGAAATCTCAACCCGCCAGACATGGGGACTTGGCATCCGCGTCTTTGTGGACGGGCGGATGGGCGTCTCATCCACGAACGACCCGGACAAGCTTGAAGAACTCGTCGACCGCGCCGTTGAACTCGCCCGCTACGGCCCCGAATCGGAACTGACCCTGCCCGACCCGGCACCGGGCACTCCATCCATCGAAACGTATGACCCCGCCATTGAGGAGGTCACGACCGAAGCGATGGTGGATGCCGGACGCCGCCTGTTGGATGAAGCCAAGCCGCTGGAGCCGGAGGCGCTGTACGGCGCGAACCTTACCCACAGCACAAGCAGCTTTGCTTTCCTGAATTCAAATGGCGTCAGTTTCGGCCACCGCAAAAGCGGCTTTGGCCTGTTCGTCTCCGGAACGCTCATCCGCGGCACGGACATGTTCTTCATCGGCGAGGGTGACCGCGGCTGCAGCCCGGACTGGGATATGCAGCGACACATTGACGGAATGCGGCAGCAAATCGAGTGGGGCAAGGAGATCGCGCCTACCCCTGCCGGGCACATGCCCGTCCTTTTCATGCCGCGTGCCGTTTCATCCGTCCTGCTCGGTCCGTTCCTCTCCGGCATCAACGGCAAGACAGTGTTGCAAGGCTCATCGCCGCTGGAGGGCCGCATTGGCGAGCAGGTCTTTGACGAACGGCTGTCCATCGTCGACGACCCCACCGTCCCGCTCAAGCCTCCGTCACGCTCCTACGACGACGAGGGTGTGCCTAGCCGCCGCCAATTCCTCGTCGAGGACGGCGTGCTCCGCACAATCCTGTACGAACTCCAATCGGCATCAAAGGCGGGCGTTGAGCCAACCGGCAGCGCGTCACGCGGACTTGGCGCGATGCCCGGCGCGGGCACAAGTTATCTAACCATCGAACCCGGTGATGCCTCATTCGACGACATGCTTCGCACGATGGGGGACGGTGTGATAGTCGAACGTCTCATCGGTATGGGGCAGGGAAACGTCCTGGGCGGCGACGCCGGCGGCAACATCCTGCTCGGCTACCGCGTGCAGGGCGGCGAGATCATCGGTCGCGTCAAGGACACCATGCTCCACTGCAACATCTACGGCATCCTTAAGGACATCATGGCCATCGGAGTTGAAGCGACGGAGTTGGGCGGGTCCTTGTCCACCCCTGCAATCCTCTGCGACGGCGTCTCCATCGCCCCAAAGACGGACTCGGACTAACAGCGCGGAGAACTCCATTCATGCAGTCGGACGGTGTTGATAGCGTCATCAGCTCAATACGACAAGATCCCGGCAATGTTACGGCCGCCGCCCTGGCTGAGCTATCCGACCCCGACCGCGACGAGTTGAGTCAAGTTATCGCCACCCTGCGTGACATCGACTTTGAATACCGTCGATCCATCGTCGGCCAGTTGGTGGAACTGGCCGAGGAAAACGTCGACTACAGCTTTGACCGCATCTTCATGACCCTTATGGAGGACGAGGACGAAGAGGTCAGGGAAGCCGCAATCATGGGGCTGTGGGAAAGCGAGGATCGCGCCCTGATCGAGCCGCTTTTCGAGCGACTCTTGTTTGACAGCGAAGAGCGCGTGCGGGCTGTCGCCGCCCAATCGCTTGGCCGTTTCGCCGTCCTCGCGGAACTCGGCGACCTCCTGGAGCGTGATACAAACCGTGTCCGCGAGGGCCTGCTTGACGTGATTCGCAACGAGCAGGAACCGTCATTTGAGGTGCGCCGCCGTGTGATTGAAGCGGTCTCTGCCTTTACCTCTGAAGAGGTGCGCCAGCTCATCCTGGAAACCTATGACAGCGCCAGCGACACCTTACGTGCTTCCGCCCTCTACGCCATGGGACAGAACGCTGACACGTCCTGGCTCACATACGTCCGCGAGGAAATGGAGAGTGAGTCCGATGAAGTCCGCTTTGAGGCCGCAGGCGCAGCCGGGCGTATCGGTGATGAGCGTCTAATCCCCGCCCTTGCCCGCATGGGCATGGAGGACAACACGGAGATCCAGGGTGCAGTCGTCACCGCCCTGAGCGCCATCGGCGGCCCTGCGGCGCAACGCGTCTTGCGTCGCTTCCTCCAGCATTCGGATGAGAACTTTCGAGAACTGGCCCTTGACGCGCTGGAAAGCATCCAGAGTTTCGACACCAACGCCGAGATCCTGAGAAAGTCCGCAGGCAGCGCTGCCGACGCTGTTTCTCCGCTCTACGACGACTCAGAGGATGATGTCTTTGAGAACTTCGATGACGACCTCGGCATAAATGAGGACCTTGACGACGACGAATTCGAGGACGAGTGGTAGCGCCCATGACTGAAGACATTTCCAGCGATGGGCGCGGCGTCCAATACGATGTCTCAGCAGGCGGCGTGGTCGTCCGATGCACTCCCGACGCGCGGCTTGAGGTTGTCATCTGCCGACGCGCCGCCACCGGCCTCTGTGCGTTACCAAAGGGTACGCCGGAGCCTGGCGAGACGCGGGAAGAAACGGCGCTGCGTGAGGTGCGTGAGGAGACCGGGCTGAGCGTCGCCATCATCGGAGACCTCGGCAGCGTGCGCTATACCTTCACGGCAGAGGGGGTGCTGCACGACAAACGGGTCTACCATTACCTGATGGAGCCAACCGGCGGCAGTGTTGACGACCACGACAGCGAGTTTGACAGCGTGGAGTGGCTGCCTCTTGAACCCGCCACGCTGGTCAGGATGACGTACGATACGGATGTGGAAATCCTTAACAGGGCCATTTTCGCGATGGCTAACAACCCGGACGAAGCCGATGGCCGCAAGGACTAAACCACTCATCGTCATCGGAGAGCGCGTCGGCCTGAGAGACAAGGCCGAGATGGATGCCTGGAACGACTACCTCTGGCGTTCGGACGATGAGCTCGCTGAGTTGGATGCCACATACCCTCTGCAGATGACCTATGAGCAGTACGCTCCCATCCACAAGGACGACTTGAACTACATCTCCAGGCGGAGCCACCGCTTTGCCATCGTGGAACTCTCAGAGGGCAAGCACATCGGCAACTGCATGTACTACGACCTTGACCGGCGCGCCAAAGAGGCCGAACTGGGCATCATGATTGGCGACCGCGCCTACTGGAACGGCGGGTACGGCACGGATGCCGTCAAACTCCTGACAAGCTGGATGTTCAACCAGTTGGAACTAAGCCGTGTCTACCTCAAGACCCTCGACTGGAACGTTCGCGCCCAGCGCGCATTTGGCAAGGCGGGCTTCACACAAACCGGCTTCCGTGAACAGGGCCGCTACCGCTTCATGCTCATGGACATCAAGCGCGATGCTTGGGAGCAGTTGCAGCCGACGGACAATGCCGATTAGTCCAGCACCGCCGTCGCTTCCACCTCTATCAAGTAGTCCGGGTGCGCAAGGCCGCTGATGAACAGCAGCGTGCTCGCGGGCGGATCGTTCGGAATGTGACGCTGCCGTGCCGCTCGATATCCCTCGAGATCCTCGCGCCGTGTCAGGAATGTGGTGACCTTGACTACGTTTGCCCACGTCGTGCCGACAGATCCAAGCGCGACCTCAAGGTTGCTGAACACCTGCTCCGCCTGCTCTTCAATGCTGCCGACACCGACAATCTCACCGGCGGCATTCTGAGATGTCTGACCGGCAATGTGGATAAAATTGCCAACCTTCACCACCTGCGTGTAGGCCGCCGGCTTGCTCAGCCCGTCCGGTTGTATTCGCTCAATCGCCATAATGTTCCCCCTATCCCTTTGAATTCTGCGTCCCTATAAGCGCAGCGGCGAGTGACTCGCTAAACTCGCGCGCCTGCCATTCTCGCACGACGGATGCGCCTTCTCCCGTCTCATCATTGAGCAGCGACGGATCACGCGCCAACCGCTCCAGGCTCTGCATCGGCCAGAGAAGAGCCGGATCGAGATCCAGGTCCTCGCCCCTTTCGCTCCGCCATGCCTTGAGGTCGCGCAGGCGGTCAGTCTGCTCTCGGGTGGGTCGTCCCTCAAAACCGTTGGAGCTTGAATTGCCGTTTCGCGGTCGCGTTACGGGCGGCGACGCAAGGCCGCGTTCACGCGCCCGTTGCAGTCGCTTGGCATACCGTCGTAGTGGGTTCACCGGTATGCCGTCAATCTCGGTCAAATCATCGCTTCCCGACGCCGCAATAGTCGTCAAGACTGTATCACTGAGAATCTTGAACGGGGGCATATCACGCCGTACACCCTCGTTGTGCCGAAAGACGTATAACTCACGGAGCACAGCCAGCTGCTGCGGCTCCAATGCCCGGCTGCCCTTTGCATTCAGAAATGCGATCTCCGGCGGATCGGGCGGACGATACCGAACGCTCTCCAGCCGCCGAAACTCCTCCTCAACCCACGCAACACGACCCAGTTCATCAAGCCGCCGTCCCAGTTCATCACGCAAATCCTGCAGGTGCAGCACATCGTCGACGGCATATTGGAGTGCCTCGTCAGGCAGCGGCCTCACGGTCCAGTCCGCCCGTTGAAGATTCTTGGATTTCACGATGGCCACACCAAGCGCGTCCTTCAGAACCGAGTCCAATCCAACGCGTCGCATCCCGCAAAACTGTGCCGCGATGCTCGTATCAAAAACGTTAGCAACCCGGAATGACCATTCCTTATCCAAAACCCGGATGTCGTTGGAAGCGGCATGAATGACCTTTTCAACATCCGGATTCGCCATCAGCTCGCCCAGCGGCGCCACGTCATCTGCCGTCAACCCGAGCGGGTCGATGACCCATGCCCTGCCTCTTGCCGCTATCTGCACCAAGCAGACGCGATCAGGAAAGCGATGAAAACTGTTGGATTCTGTATCAACAACGATGCAATGCTCAAGGGAAAGTCGCTCAACCAGCCCGGCAAGGCCGTGGGCGTCCGTCACCATCTCCACTCGCACGGGGCGATTGCTCCAGGTCAGTTCAGTTTCTCCAATCCGGCAAGTCCGGCCAGCAGGCGCTTGACGCCTTGGCCCTTGAAAGCGACTGTTACCTCAAAATCGTCGCGTGTCGGCGTCTCCAGACACGCGACCACAACGCCCTGTCCGAACCGCGCGTGCCCCACATGGTCGCCCGGCCTGAACGGCGCGGGCGCTTTTGGCACGTCCAGCTGCGGCTCCGGCATCGGTTCCCGCGGGCCGAAGAATCCGGAGAGCGACGGCATCCGCCGCTTGACCAGATTGTCCGGCAGGCTCTGGAGAAAGCGCGACGCCTTGCGAGGCCCGTATTGTCCCCGCATGTTGCGCCGCAGCGCATACGTCATATAAAGCCGCTCCATCGCCCGCGTCATACCGACGTAGCAAAGGCGGCGCTCCTCCTCCATCTCCGCCGGATCACCCGACTCAACGGATCGGATATGCGGCAGCAGCTCTTCCTCACAACCCACGATAAACGCAACGGGAAACTCCAGTCCTTTGGCCTGATGCAAGGTGATGAGCATCACTGCGTCCTGCCGCTCCGAGCCCTCTTCGCGTATCGCAGCATCAAGGTCAGTGGACAGCGCCACCTGGTCAAGGAATGCTGCGAAAGCCTCCCCTGAGGGTAGTACCTGGTACTGGGCTGCCACATTCCGCAGCTCCTCTACATTGTCGAGCCGATCTTCCGCGTTCTCGTCCGCCTCAAGAAAGTCCCTGTAGCCCGTCTTGCTCAACACCTGGTCGAAGAACTCCAGAACATCCTCGCCCTGCAATGCCTCAAGCAGTTCCGTCATCATCTGGACGAAAGCCCTCACGGGTCCTAGTGACTGCGCTGGCAGACTCGGCGCTCTCGATTCTTGTCCGTCCGCCGTGACTTGCATGGCCGCATACAGCGGCACATTGTTGGCCTCTGCCCACTGCTGTAGAAGGTCCAGCGACCGCCGCCCGATACCACGCGTCGGAGTGTTCACGATGCGAAGCAGACTGATGTCATCAAACGGATTGCGCAGAACCCGGAGATAGGCGACAACATCCCTAATTTCGCGCCGCTCCCAAAATCTCAACCCACCAATGATCCGGTACCGGATTCCTGCTCGGTTGAACGAATCCTCAAAGGCGCGTGACTGCGCATTGGTGCGATACATGATCGCGCAGTCACCGTATCGAACAGAATCCTCGCTCACGAGGCGCTCAATCTCCTCCGCCACGTAGAGTGCCTCATACTCCTCATCTTCAGACGGTTCAATGATTATCTTGGTGCCGACGCCCTTGTCCGTAGTGAGCTTGATGTGAATCCATTCCGTGTTCTCTTTCACCAGGTCGTGCGCAGCATCCAAAATCGTGGATGTTGAACGATAATTGTGCCCTAAACGGAATTCCTGTCGTTGCTCGAATTTCTCCCTGAACCTCTCGAAATTCTGAATCTCGGCAAATCTCCATGAATATATGGATTGGTCTGGGTCACCGACCACGCAGACATTGTTGCTGCCAGCAGCAATCTTAGAGATGAACTCAAACTGAATAATGCTTGTATCTTGCCATTCATCAACCATCACATGGGTATATCGGCCCTGTAGACGACTCAGGATGTCCGGTTGTGAGCGCAGGAGAAGTACAGGTTTCATCAGCAGATCATCGAAGTCGACTGCGTGCGCGGCCTGGAGGAGTTGCTCATAACGGTCATAGCAAGAAGCGACGATGCTGTCATAGCGGCTCCCTGCCTGCGACTTGAGCTCGCCAACGGTCAGCATGCGGCTCTTCGCGCCGCTCACAGCATTGAGGATGGCGGCCGGGCGATATGTATTGGGATCAAGGCCCTCTGCTTCAATAGCGCGCCGCATCAGGCTTGTCTGATCGTCCTGGTCATAGATAACAAAGTCGTCTGGGACATTTATGTGTTCACCAAACTCACGGAGAATACGCACACCCAATGAATGGAATGTGCCCACCGTGACTTGCCCGGCGCGGTCACCGATGAGTCCCTCAACGCGTGAGCGCATCTCACGCGCCGCCCTGTTTGTAAAGGTGACCGCAAGTATGCGCCGCGGATTAACGCCGAGCGTCCGGACAAGGTACGCGATGCGGTGGGTAATAACCCGCGTCTTGCCGGACCCCGGCCCGGCGATGATTAAAACAGGGCCGTCGACAGCCTCAACCGCTCGGCGTTGGTCCTCATTAAGGTTGTGGAGAATATCGCGCGCTGCTGCGGTAGTCATAGGAGAAACCAATCTCCACTAAGCATACCAGTGACACGCCCAATTCAAAGCGCAAAACGGTTTAGGGGCGGCTCATGAGCCGCCCCTGGTTCCTCAGCCTCTGATGTGAGTGGGACTAGGACTGTTTGGCTAGAGCCAGCGCCCGCTCCATCATGTCCGGCGGAGGGCTGAACATCTGGAAGGGGTTCGGCATCACACCCAGCGGCACTTCGATCAGCGCCGGAGCCTCCGCCTTGAGCGCCTCCTCTACCTGTGTGGTCAGTTGCTCCGGAGTCTCCGCCCGCCTGCCTTGCGCGCCGAACGACTCCGCGAACTTCACGAAGTCCGGGTTATGCAGATCGGATGCGATGATGCGGTGATTGAAGGCAGTGTCCTGTGTGCGACGCACGTTGCCGTACGCGCTGTCATTGAACACCACTGTCACCAGGTTGATGCCGTAGTTGACAGCCGTCGAAAGCTCCTGCGCGCCGTACAGGAAACCGCCGTCGCCGGAAATCGCCACAACTGGTTTGTCTGGATTCCCAACCTTGACGCCGAGCGCCGTATTAAAGCCGTATCCGAGCGTGCCCTGGTAGCCAGCACCGATGTAGCTGCGCGGGGAATAGACCGGGAAACCCTGGTTGGAGAAGTACCCAACCTGCGTGACTTCCGTGACGAAGATGCCTTCCTCCGGCAGCGCCTTGCGAATCGCGCCTGCGAACTCGGAAACGGGCGACATCGACGCCAGTTTTTCCTGCACGGTGGCACGGACAGCGGCCATCTCATCGTCGCGTGAATCGCGCGACTTGTTATGGCGCGGCACACGCCGACCCAGATCAGCGAGCGCGGCTTTCGCATCCGCCACGATGCCGATGTCCGGCTCAACGTTCCTGTCCAGTTCGGAATCATCAATATCGACGTGGATGACAGTCTGGCCCTCATCCGTCGGATACGGATTGGGGCCGGGCATCACAAATCGCGTCCCAACCGCGAGAATGACATCCGCATTGGGCAGCAGGTCATATGCGGCGATGGACGGCAGGGCGAGTGGATGGCGGTCTGAAAGCGCTCCGCGTCCGTTCTGGGAAACGACCACCGGCGCGTCAAGCATCTCGGCCAATTCTTGCAGTTCAGCTGTTGCCTCACTGCTGATGATGCCGCCACCAACGAAAAGCAGCGGCCTCTTCGAGTTACCAAGGGCCTGCGCGGCCTTTTCGAGCAGGTCCGGGTCACCTTCACTCTGTCGCGGCATCCCGGGCTCATAGAACTCAACCTCCGCCTCGGCCATCAGGACATCGACAGGTATCTCAATCTCCACCGGTCGGGGTCTGCCCGACTTGAGTTGGTAAAAGGCTTCATCGACCAGACCGGGCACTTCTGCTGCATCCATGGCGCGTCCCGCCCACTTGGTGACGGCGTCGATGGTCTCAAGCTGGTTCTTGATCTCATGTAGCGCGCCCCTGCCCTTGCCGAGATGGTGTGTGGGAATCTGTCCGGCAATGCAGAGCACTTGGGAGTTGGTGGCATAGGCAGTCGAAAGCCCCGCTGCCGCGTTCAACAACCCCGGCCCCGGCACAACGATGCACACGCCTATCTTGCCGGTTGAGCGCGCATAGCCGTCCGCCATGTATGACGTGCCCTGCTCATGCCGCGTATGAATCACGCGGATAGAGTCCTGTTCGTCATAGAGCGCGTCAAACGCCCAGTCGAGTTGCACGCCGGGCAGTCCGAAGACCACCTCCACGCCCTCGCGCTTCAGCGCCTGCACAAGGGCCTGTCCTCCAGTTAGACGCGGCATGATCCACCTACCTCCCGTGCGCCTGTCGGCGGCTTCCTATCCTTAACGACGATTGTGCGCCCTGACAGCGGATGCGGCAATCGTGAATGCCATTATGACGCACATGGCTAGATGCCGCGCATCCTTGTTAAGGAACGAGGAGCGGATGCTCTTCTGTAACAATCCACGTCTCCGCCGCCAGCGCGTCTCGAAGCGGCTTTGGCAGCGAGAAGATGTGCCGATGCGTAATCCCGTCGTAGTAGCGGAGGCTCGCGTTGATTCGATCTGAGATGAGCGCGTCAACTCGCTCCGGCGCAAGGCCGGCAGGATTTTCACCACTCTTCGACGCCAACACAAAACTCCACGCGCCGCCAAAGTCCATGATCACCGGGCTGTATCCGTTGACGACCGGGAAGACGGAACCCAGCGTGTGATAGAGCGCCGTGAATCCGCGAACAAGATCGGTCAGCGCCTCAGGCTCGTGGCTATTGGCGTCCGTCGCAGGGCCCGCCGTCATGCCGGCGATAGCCGGGCCGGACTGCACAACGAGCGCCCCGTTTTCTGTCAACCGCTCGCTCGCCATGCGATAGAACTCCTGTGTATAGAGGCGGTAGGCGGGTCCGGCCTCCATCGGATCCACAAGGTCGAGGATCATCACGTCAAACGGCTCATCGGCATTCTCAAGGTAGGCAAGCGCGTCCTCATGACGCACCTCAACCCGTGGATCGTCAAACGCGCCCTGGTGCCATGTGGGCAGATGTTCCTTGCAGAGGTTTACCACTTCCTCATCCAGATCAACCATCACGACGCTTTCAACAGAGCGATGCCGCAGCACTTCCCTTAATGTTGCCCCCTCGCCTCCACCACCAATGAACACGCGGCGCGGCGCGGGATGATGGAGCATCACCGGATGAACAAGAGCCTCGTGGTAGACGTACTCATCGGACTGGCTGGATTGCGTCTTGCCGTCTAGGCGCAAGACACGCCCAAATGGCTCTGTGTCAAATATCTCGACTTGCTGGTATTCCGTGCGGCCTGAATAGACCACGCTGCTGATGCGGGTTAGTTGATGAAGGGAGGGTGTGACGGCCTCTGTCGCCCACTCTCTACTGGAATACGGAAGCGCGTCGTGGCTGGCGGTGCCGTCGTCCGCAGCCGTCTGATCAGGCGCCCGGGACACCGGCTAAGTCGTGCTCCGAGCGGGCCACGGCGCTCACTGGCGGCTCTATCTGCCCACGCTGCAATGTGACAACCGACCGATCCTGTGAACCAAATGCATCAGCGATGTGCTGAGTCGCCTCTTCAAGGCGTGAGGTATCACCGCAGGTGAAGATGTCAACGGCGGCGTAGCTATGCTCCGGCCACGTATGGATACAGATATGAGATTCGGCGATGATGACCACGCCGGTAACGCCCTGGGGGCTGAACTGGTGAAATGCGTGTCCGATAATCGTCGCGCCAATACGTCTCGCTGTGTCTATGAGCGTGGATTCTACGTTCTGCAGATCATCAAGCGCATTGGCATCACAATCGCGGAGTTCCACCAGCACATGCGTCCCTAGAGCATTCAATCTCACCTTCCCCCACATCAAGATTTTTGGCGCAAGCGCCATTATACGGGCGGCATTCACGCCGAATCAATAGGATATCCGCACGCCTTGGGGCAAGTCCCTCTAACAAGACCGCGGCGCGCTGCACCAGCAGCGCGCCGCATCTCTTTGGCACTTTCCCCTACCCCGGGAAGCGCCGTTCCCCCATCCATCCTTTTTGCGCGGGGAGATGGTCATGGGAGAAGGAGGAGTGAACTCACTCTACCGAACGTGCGTTCGCTTGTCAACCCTTTTTGGATGATTTGTTCCATTTTGCTCCGGCGTGGTCTTGATTGAGAGAGGGAACGGGCGCATAGTGGCGGCGCGGACAGCTTTTGCCGCACTGCGGGCAGGCGGGGAGAAGGGACGTAACGCCATGGATTTCAGTTACTCCGAACAGGATGAAGCCCTGCGTAAAGAGGTGCGCGAGTTCGTGGAGGCCAACTGGCACTCCCCCTACGAATCCCACATCAATTCCGTCTATTCCTACGACGTCGACACACCCGAAGATGAGGTCCTCTTTCAGGAATTCACAAAAAAGCTGGCCGCCAAGGGCTGGTACACCATGCACTGGCCTCGCGAATACGGCGGACAGGCCGTCCCCTTCACCACCCAGATTGCCTACCGCGAGGAGATGGCCTATCGCGGCGCGCCCATCGCCCAACCCGGCTTTGAGGCTCCCATGCTCATGTTCCACGGGCAGCCTTGGCAAAGGGACTTCTTCCTGCCAAAGATCGCCAGCGGCGAACTCATCTCATGGTCGCAGGGCTTCAGTGAGCCGAACGCGGGGGCAGACCTGGCAAACCTCCAGACCCGCGCTGTGCGTGATGGCGATGACTGGGTCGTGACCGGCCAGAAAATCTGGAACAGCCAGGGACATCATCCGTGGGTCGACTGGGGTCACTATCTCGTGCGGACGGACCCGGACGCACCGAAGCACCGCGGCATTTCGTATCTCATCATCGATATGAATACACCGGGCGTCGTCAAGCGGCCACTGATGGACCCGCTTGGCCGCCGCCGCTGGAGCGAGATCTTTCTGGATAACGTCCGCGTCCCCTCCCGTAACGTGATCGGCGAAGAGAATCGCGGCTGGTACGCAGCCATGACGACACTCTCCTTTGAACGCTCGCAGATCGAAGCCCCTGCGCGGCGGCTACGCGACCTTGAACGTTTCATTGACTACGCCCGTGATGCTCGCATCAGCGGTGGCCGACTGATCGACGGCAAGCGTACAAAGCACCTGCTGGCCGACGCTCGAATCCTCATTGAGACGGGCCGGATGCTCGCGCTGCAGGTCGCGTCGATCCAGAGCAAGGGCGAGGTTCCGATGATGGAGGCGGCGTTCTCCAAGCTCTTCCATGATGAGATGACTCCCCGCGTCTACGAGACGATCGCTCGGATACTCGGGCAGGACGCCGCCATGACCGTCGGCGAGCCTCGTGCGCCGCTGAATGGCTACCCCGCCGTCAACTCTTACCTGAGCTGGATGAACCGCTTCGCCGGAGGTGGACGCGAGATCCAGCTGAACATCATTGCCCAACGCGGCTTGGGGCTTCCCCGCTAAACAGCCACTTGCCCGCAACACACAGACGGGCGCATAGTAGCGGCGATTGGGGGGAGTGGCTATGGCTACAGATACTGCGCCGTTGAGCGGACTGCGGGTGCTGGAGATCGCCGGCGAACTCATTGAGCCTGTCGGACGCCATCTGGTTGATCTAGGCGCGGATGTGACACTTGTCGAGCCTCCGGGCGGCAGCCCGTCCCGCCACATCGCGCCACAACCGACCCGTCCCACAATAGAACCCCGCAGCCTCTATTTCCTACGGTTCAACCTCGGCAAGCGCAGCATCGTCCTCGACCTCGACACGGAAGAGGGCCTAACCGTCCTGCGTGATTCACTCCTGCCGAACACCGACATCCTGATGACATCGTTCAACCAACAGGAACTGGAGTCCCGCGGTCTCGATTTCGCCTCCCTCACAACCATCAATCCCAACATCATCCTGACCACCGTCACGCCGTACGGCCGCACAGGCATCCACGCCGGGTTCGCGGGCAATGATTTCACGGCCGGCGCGGCGGGCGGCATGACGTTCATGGAGGGAGAGCGCGACGGCCTCCCGGCTGCGCAGCCCCACTACCAGGGAGTGCAGATGACGGCGCTCCACGCCGCCTATGGCACGCTCCTGGCATGGTGGCACGTGCGTAACGGCGGGCGCGGGCAGGAGGTTGATGTCTCTCTACAGGATGTCGTCGCGCATGAGTATTTCAATCTGGTCTATTACGGCTCTTACGGAGAGATCGTTCAGCGCGTCGGCGGGCTGAGCGGTGGACGCCCCACCAACTACTTCCCCTGCTCCGACGGCTGGATACTGATGTCCCTCATCCTGCCGCACCAGTGGAAGGCGTTCGCGGAATGGACTGAGGACCCGCTGATTACGGATCCGATGTTTGATGATGAAACGATGCGCGCAGAGTCCGTCGAGTTTCTTGACGAGCGCATGTCAGAGTTCACGCGGTCGATGACCGTGGAGGAGTTCCTGCAAGGCGCTATCCCACGCCGGATTCCCGCCGGGCCGGTCAATGACATTGTCGGACTCATCAACCATCCGCACACTATCGCGCGCAACGTCATGACTGAGGTCGATGATCCCGTTGTCGGCACGTACGCAACACAGGGAACGCCATTCAGGCTGAGCCGCACCCCATGGGAAATCAAGGGCCCTGCCCCAACCATCGGCCAGCACAACAACGATTTGACAACCATCTCCACCCACCCGCATGAGAACGGTCGAGTAACACCCGCCAGCTCTAACGCTGAGCGCACGCTGCCTCTCGAAGGCATCCGCGTCGTTGATTTGACGAAATCATGGGCCGGGCCATACGGCGCGCGATACCTTGCCGATTTCGGCGCGGAAGTCATCCGCATCGAATCCACCAAGTTCCCCGAGGGGCGTATCCTCGACGCGGACACCGACCGGGCGTCGTGGCTTCGATCCAACACGATGTACGCGGAGATCAATCGCAACAAGTACTCGATTGCGCTTGACCTCCACTCTGAAGAGGGCAAGGACATCTTCAAACGGCTTGTCGCGGAAAGCGACATCGTGCTCGAGAACTTCCACTACGCCACGCTGCCTCGCTGGGGCATGGCGTACGAGGATCTCAGGAAGGTTAATCCCCGCATCATCGTGCTGAGTGCCCCTGGTTACGGCTATGAGGGGCCGATCCGCGACTACTTTGCCTATGGTGGGTGCATCGGCGCGTTCGCAGGCATCTCAACGCTCTGGGGACATGCCGGCTCTGACGTGAACGAGCGACCCAAGCAGGCGTACACGGACTTCGTGACGGCAGGCCACCTTGCCATGTCCGTAATGGCGGCGCTGCACGAGCGGGAAGATTCCGGTGAGGGGCAGCACATCGAACTCACGCAGATCGACTCCGCCGCGGCCATGATGGGCACGGCCATCCTTGAGCACACCATTAATGGAGATACCCCACAGCCCATCGGGAATCGCAGCCCACACGCCGCGCCACAGGGCGTCTACGCCTGCATCGGCGTCGATAAATGGGTCGCCATCTCGTGCGAGTCGGACGAAGAATGGCAGGCGCTTGCCGACCTCATGGGGGGCGTGCTGCCCTCTGACCTGCGCGACAAGTGCGCAACCGCAGAATCGCGGCACGCCCTGCACGATGAAATCGACGACGCTATCAGCGAATGGGTGTCCGTCCGCACGCCCGGACAGGTCATGCAGGCATGCCAGAAAGTCGGCGTCAAGGCTGCCATCGTCGCGTCCGGCGAGGACCTCTACCACGACCCGCATCTGCGGTCACGTGGCTACGTCGTTGAGATCGATCATCCCTGGCCGGGCAAGCTCCAGCACCCGGGCATGACCGTGCGGCTCACGGAAACGCCAGGGCAGGTGCGAATGCCCGCGCCGCTCACCGGCCAGCACACGGCTGAAATCGTGGAGCGCGTGCTTGGCATCAAGAGCGATGAGGCAGAGGAACTGACAAAGGCCGGCGTGCTGGTCTAAGGGAGATTGGAGGAGCCATGGACTTCAGATTCACTGCCGAAGATCAGCAGTTGCGTGACGAGGTAAAGAACTTCGTCGAGAGCGAGTGGGACGCGCAGGGCATCGACTCATTCAGCAACTCCGTCTATTCCTATGATGTCCATCACGTCGAGGATGACCGCCGCATCCACGAATACACAAAGAAGTTGGCCGACCGCGGCTGGTACACCATGCACTGGCCGGAGGAGTTCGGCGGAGCGGGCGCTCCCCTGAGCAGGCAACTGGCCTACCGCGAGGAGGCCGCCTATCGCGGCTCTCCCGTCACCACGCCCACGTTCTTCGCACACACCCTCATGTACTACGGACAGGACTGGCAGAAGGAAGAGATACTCGGCAAGATCGCCAGCGGCGAACTGATCAACTTCTCGCAGGGGTTCAGCGAGCCGAACGCGGGAGCGGATCTCGGCAGCCTGCAGACTCGCGCCGTGCAGGACGGCGACGATTGGGTCATCACCGGCCAGAAGATCTGGAACACCGGCGGGCACATGGCGGACATCGGCCACTACCTTGTCCGCACCGACCCGCAGGCCCCCAAGCATCGAGGCATCTCCTATTTCATCGTTGATATGCACGACCCCGGAATCACGCTCAGGCCGCTGTTCGACGCACTTGGCAAACAACGGTGGGTCGAGGTGTTTTTGGACGGCGCGCGTGTGCCGTCGCGCAACCTTGTTGGTGAGCTCAATCGCGGCTGGTACGCCGCCATGACGAACATGTCCTTCGAGAGGTCTAACGTGGAGGCCCCGTCATACCGCCTCCGCGACCTCGAGAATTTCCTGGACTTTGCCCGAGAAACGCGCTACTCGGACGGGAGCCGAATCCTTGACGACCCCATCGCGCGACACGTGCTGGCGGACGCGAGGGTGCTGATCGAGCTTGGGCGGATGATCTCGTACCAGGTGGCGTGGATCCAGAGCAAGGGCGAGGTTCCGGCGATGGAGTCGGCGTTCTCCAAGCTGTTCCATGATGAGATGACGCCGAACGTGTTCGGCGCGTTGAACCGTCTGCTGCGGGAGTCCGGCATATTCAGCGTCGGCGACCCGCGCGCCCCGATGAACGGCTACCCGCAAGTCAACTCTTATCTGAGTTGGATGAACCGCTTCGCCGGCGGCGGCCGCGAAATCGAACTCAACATCATCGCCCAACGGGGGCTGGGTTTGCCGAGGTAGGCGTGCAAAGAAGGTGAGATTGAACCCAGTGTGGGCTAGAGACCGAGGTTGGGGGTGAACCATGACATCTGAGCCTGAGACGTATATCACGCCGGAGGTGGAGGCGTATATCGGGACGGAGAGTCCGCCGCTTGTCTCGCCGCCCGTGTCCGAGAGCGAGATACGCCGGTTCGCCATGGCGGCCTATTGGCCGGAGGTGCCGCCGCGACGCTTCTGGGACGCCGACTACGCCAAAAACACCCGGTTCGGAGGCATCGTCGCGCCGGATGAGTTCAACCCGTTCGGCTGGATGGTCGGACGAGCGCACATCGGCCCGCAGCCGACGCACATCGACGATGCGCAGGGGCAATTGGAGGAGGCGCGTAACTTGCGCCCGCCCGGCGCGCCGGAACGCTATCTTTACGCCGGCTCCTCGTCCGAGTACCACGCGCCCATCCGCCCCGGCGACGTCATCACGTCCATACTGAAGTTCACAGAGGTCTATGAGCGACGTGGCGGCCTCGGCCTCATGCTCTTCTACGCCGTCGAGGAGCGGATGACCAACCAGAACGGCGAACTGGTTCGGGTATTCAAGACCAACAACATTCTGTATTGGCTCAGTCGATTCAGAGACCCAGGACTGGAGAAAAATAATGACACTCTACTGGCAAGATGTTGAAGAGGGATCGGAGATTCCGGAGTTCGCCCGCACCACGACACTCATGAACTGGAACCGCTGGGCATCCGTGAACGATGAGTTCGTCCCCATGCACATGGACGATGACGAGGCGCGCGCCAACGGACAGCAGGCCGCGTTCGGCGAGGGTCCGCTGCGCTATTCGTACCTGCACAGCGCATTGCGTGAGTGGATCGGCGACGACGGCGACATCGTTTTCGTCAACGCGCAGTACCGCGGCATCAACTACAAGGGCGACACCCTAACCGTCTCCGGTCGCGTGACCGGCAAGCGTGAGGAGAACGGACGCCATCTCGTGGATGTCGACCTCGCCATCAACAACCAGCGCGGCGAGGCGGTCACGCCGGGCAACGCCACCGTCGCCCTCCCAAGCAGAGGCTAGAAACCACACATCCACTCACGCGGCACGCCCCGCGTGACAACCCCACCCTGCTTGTGCCACTGTGTCGGCAGCGAGTGATAAGCACCCGCACTGGGGGAGGAACAGTCTATGACTACCGCAAGTGACCTTTCGCGCGTGGCGGCGATCATCGGCGTCGATGAATCCGATGAGATGGGCCACGTGCCGCACAAATCGTCGATGCAGCACCACGCGGAAGCGGCGGATAACGCGCTGCGTGACGCCGGACTTACGCTAGATGATGTCGATGCCTTGTTCTGCGCCGGCGTCGGAACCGTATCGGTCGCGGAATACCTTGGCATCGTGCCCAAATACACGGACACCACGTCCATCGGCGGCTCGTCGTTCTTGGCGCACGTTGAGCACGCTATGGCGGCCATCAACGCCGGCCTCATCGATGTCGCCCTGATTACGCACGGCGAGGCGGGGCGTTCATCCCGCGCTCGAGCAGGCCGAGATGCAACGGCGGCAGGCTCTCAGTTTGAGGCGCCCTACGGCATGATCGGCGCGCCCGTCGCCTACGCCATGGCTTGCAGCCGCTACATGCACATGTACGGCGCAGAGCGTGTGCGACAGGGCATGGCAGACGTGTCCATCGCCACCCGCAAGTGGGCGCTGCAGAATCCCAAGTCGTTCGTCAATCACCCCACGTGGATCGGCCCTGCTGACGTCGGCTATGAGGACTACCATGAGTCGCGCTGGATCGCGTGGCCGTTCCATATCATGGACTGCTGCCTGGTGACGGACGGCGGCGGCGCGTGCGTTGTCGTTTCGGCAGACGTTGCCCGCAACGCCAAGAAAAAGCCCGCGTGGATCCTCGGCTCTGCGGAAGGTCACGACCACCAGATCATCAGCCAGATGCCGGACCTGACCCGCACCATCGCCCATGAGACTGGACCGCGCGCCCTGGAGATGGCGGGCGTGACGCATGATGACATCGATCTCGCGATGATCTACGACTCCTTCACGTACACAGTGCTGACGACGCTGGAGAGCTTAGGCTTCTGCGGGCCGGGCGAGGCCCCGGACTTCGTGGCGAATCTACGGACCGGCCCGGGTGGCGATTTCCCGATGAATACCAGCGGCGGCGGCCTGTCCTATGCCCACACGGGCATGTACGGCATGTTCCTGCTCATCGAGGCGACGCGGCAGTTGCGCGGCGAGAGCGGAGACCGACAAGTCGAGGATTGCAACCTGTCGCTGGTGCATGGCACCGGCGGCGAGCTCTCCTCCACCGCAACGCTGGTCCTCAGCAATTCGTAGGAGAACACACAATGACAACTCAACCACCCGCAGGCCCGCCAAGGATCCTGCCAACTCCGACACAGGAAAACGACTTCTACTGGGAGAAGTGCAATGAGCATGAGTTGTGGCTTCGGAGCTGCAACACCTGCGACGAGACCTACTTCTACCCCCGCGACATTTGCCCGACGTGCCACTCACGCGATACAACGTGGGTACAGGCGAGCGGGCGAGGCGAGGTTCATGCCTACGCCGTCGTCCATCGTCCTCCCGCGCCTGCATTTGCAGAAGAAGTTCCCTTCATCACAGCGCTGATCAAGCTGGAGGAAGGACCAATCCTGCCGACGCGCATCATTGGTGTAGAACCGATACCGGACGCCGTCAGCATCGGCATGACTGGCCAGATCGAATTCGAAGACGCCAGCGAGACCATCAGCTTACCGGTGTTCAGGCCAAGCTAGACCTTCGCGCTGATCCCATAAGGAAACTGGAGCGGAAGACGGGATTTGAACCCGCGACCTTCTCCTTGGCAAGGAGACGCGCTACCACTGCGCCACTTCCGCCTATTCAACCGTTCGCATGTGCCGAGGGGCAGAGTTGAACTGCCGACACCGCGATTTTCAGTCGCGTGCTCTACCACCTGAGCTACCTCGGCTCGGTTGCGACACGTGCGATACAGCTTAATTTGGCCTCCCGTCCGTGTCAAAGCGGCGCATCCCGCTAAAGTAGGCGTGGAGAGGAGGCAGAAATGCCGGAGGCGCCGGAACTGACCATCGTCCGTGAGGTGCTGGAACGCCGCGTCGGCGGCGTTACTGTAGAGTCGGCGCGCATTATCCGCCCAACCGTACTGCGAACATTGTCTGAGATTGATGTCTCTACAGACATTGAGGGACGCTCGTTCACGAATGTGACGCGCTACGGCAAGAGTGTCACCCTGACTCTCTCCGGCGAGATGGCGCTTGTCATCTTTCCAATGCTAACCGGCAGGCTGCGGTTGTCAGCGCCCAAGGACAGGCTCACCAAGACCGTGAGTCTCAGCCTCGGCCTGTCCAATGGCATTGACTTGCGGTACCTGGATGAGCGCCAGATGGGCATGCTTTACTACGCCCCGACGGACCAACTCACCGAGATACCACGTTTGGAGGAAACCGGACCCGATGTGCTCGATGAGCCACTGAGCCTCGAGGATTTCACCGCGCGGCTTCGACGATTCACAGGCGAGATCAAGGGAATCCTGACACGCGGTTCGCTCGTCGCAGGCATCGGTAACGCATACTCGGACGAGATTGTGTGGGAGGCCGGCATCTCCCCGTTCCGCAGGCGGGCGGACCTCGCAGCGGACGAAATCGCCCGGCTTCACGCCGCCGTTTACGCCGTTCCGCGTCGCGCCGTCGTCATGCTGCGCGAACTGATCGGTGACGATATCCACCTTGAGCGACGCGAGTGGCTGGCCGTTCACGGCAAGGCGAACCAGGAATGTCCACGCTGCGGCGGGCGTATCAGCCGCCTCAGTGCCAACCGCCGTATCACGGACTATTGCATGACCTGCCAACCGGGCCTTCTTATCAGGAATTAGTCCGGCATAACCGGACGATATCTTGACACGTGAATTGAGACAAGGTATCTTTATCTCAGCACGATTGAAAGGCGTGAAGATAGTGGGGGAAAGTGAGACAGAGTATCATGACAATCGAGATACGCGGTTCGAACATCCTCGCAGCCCTTGAAAACCAGGGCTACCGATCAACCCTACCCCGCAGGGAGATCGTCGAGAACCTCGAGAAGAGAAATGACGGTTTCACTGCTGAAGATCTGGTGCGTGATCTGCCACACATCGGTCGTGCCACCGTCTTCCGCACTATCAAGCTCCTCTTGGAAGCAGGCATCATCTGTAAGTTGAGTCTCATCAATGGCGAGCCGCGCTATTCGCTCGCCCACGCGGAGCATCACCATCACACCGTCTGTGTCACGTGCGGCACCATCGGCGAGTTTCACGCCGGCACAGTTGAGCGTGTCCTCCGCCTCATAGGAAATGAGGTTGGTGGTAGCATCATCGGACATCGGATCGAACTCTATATCAGCTGTGCGAAGTGCGCGCGCGAAAACCGTCCGATTCCGTCCAGCGTCCACACACACACTCCCTAATAGCAGCTACATTTCTCTCGTGTTTTCGCAAGGACCTCCGCCATGGCCACACTGAACGGCTCCGCAGGCCCCGAGCCATGCATCATCGTTTCTGATCTGACTGTCGAGCGGGCCGGCACCCGCGTTCTGACCGACGTTTCATTTGAGTTTGGACCCGGCACACTTGTTGGAGTCGTCGGGCCGAACGGCGCTGGCAAGAGTACCCTGTTTGAAGCCATCTCTGGCCGCATTCCCGTCCACCACGGCTCTGCTGTCATTCGAGCGGAGCGGCCGCTCAATCGGGGAGGCGTGGCATATGTTCCTCAGCGGGATAGCATCAACTGGAGAATCCCTGTCACCGTCGAAGATGTCGTGATGATGGGCCGTGCCAGCTCAAAGGGTTGGCTGAGGCGTTATGGCAAAGAGGACAGGGATCTCTGCCGCCAGAGCCTTGAGCGAGTTAACCTCTGGGATCGACGTTCCGAACTTATGACAGAGCTGTCCGGAGGCCAGCGTCAGCGGGCGTTCATCGCCCGGGCACTGTGCCAGGAAGCCTCCGTCCTGTTGTTGGATGAGTCCTTTAGCGGCGTCGATGTCGGTGCGCAGGAGGACATAGTTGGAGTGCTGCACGGCCTCCGTGATGACGGCAAGATTATCCTCCTCGCCACCCATGATGTGACTAACCTCGCGCAACGATTCGATATCTGCCTCTGCATTAACCGGCACGTCTGCGCGTGCGGGCCCCCTGAAGAGGCATTCACCCCACAGGTCATGGAAGAGTTGTACGGTTCCCACGGCGTCGTCTTTGCCGCCGGCGGCCAGACTCACTCGCACGAGGTGCCGGGACACACGACCGTCCAGGAACAGCACGAAGAGACACACCCTGTCCATGATTGAGTACGTCCTCGACCCCTTCCAATACAGCTTCATGGTTCGAGCACTCGTCGTGTCCATTCTTGTCGGCGTGATGTGCCCAATCATTGGCGCGTACGTCATTGCGCGCGGGCGCTCCTTCATGGGTGACGCGCTCGCCCATTCCGTCCTGCCGGGCATGGTGGTGGCGTTCATGCTGGGCTTCAGCCCGTTCATGGCGGCGGTGCCGGCCGGTGTCGGTATAGCCGCGCTTATGGGATTCATCAGCCGCAAGACCGGTGTCAGCGAGGACACGTCCGTCGGCATCGTTTTCGCGGGCATGTTCGCACTTGGCCTGACCATGCTGGCGACAGCGGAAGGCCTCACGGTGAACGTGGAAGACCTGCTGCTCGGCCAGGTGCTTGGCGTGACCACCACCGATGTATACGTTTCGCTTGCTCTCGCCGCCATGGTCATCGCGGGGCTGTACGCCATTCACCGCATCGCCGTTTATGCCACCTTTGACCCTGTCAGCGCAGAGGTCGTCGGCATCCCCGTCGTCAAGGTCGACTATGCCCTGCTGACACTTCTTGCGCTGGTCATCGTGATTGGAATCCAGGCCGCGGGTATTGTCCTTGTCATGGCCATGCTCATCACGCCTGCAGCCGCCGGCCACTTGCTCGCGCGTCGCTTCGTCGGCGGAATGATCACCGGCGCGGTTATCGGTTCTCTCTCCGCCATCGCCGGGCTGTACCTCTCTTACTACATGAACATCCCCTCGGGCCCTGCCATGGCACTCATCGCTACCGGCGTCTTCGCCATCGCTGCGGCATACAAGCGCCGCGCATTCTAGGTCCTTAGCTGCGCTCAGAATGATAGTAAGTGCGTCGTTTGACGCAACATAGACTGCGTGACTATGGTGGGCGCGTGACGGATAATCTCGAAAACATTGAGCGCCGCGCCGTTGAATTTGCCCGCAAGGCCGGCGAGATCCTCCTCAGCCACTTCCACAAGCCCCTGGAGATCGAATACAAGTCCGACAATCGACGCGACCCCGTCACGCAGGCCGACCTTGAATCCGAGCAATGGCTGAGATCGGCGATTGCCGAGGCGTTTCCCGATCACGGCATCGTTGGCGAGGAGAACCCGAACTCGGAACACGGCTCTGCCGAATTTGTCTGGGTGCTTGACCCGCTCGATGGCACGACGAATTTCCTGAACGGCCTGCCAGTCTTTGCGTCATCCATCGGCGTGCTGCACAAAGGCCGTCCCGTCGTCGCGGCAATCTTTGCCCCGGGCCCGGACGGTGGCTCCGTTATTCACGCGCGACGGGGGGGAGGAGCGTTCCAGGACGACAGGCCCATCGCCGTCACTCCCAACGCCGAGCCCGAACGTGGTCGACTTACCGGAATGCCCTCCTACTACTGGCGCATGTGGGGTTTTAAGGACGGGCTGCGGATGCGACTGGGCGAGGTTCGTTCCCTCGGCTCAATCGCTTATGAGATGACGTTGGTCGCTCGAGGATCGATGCAGCTGTGCCTCTTTGCAACGCCCAAGATCTGGGACGTGGCCGCCGGGATTCTGCTGATTCAGGAAGCGGGCGGACGAGTGCTTGAGAAACGTGCTCGCCGCGCACCGTGGTCGCCCTTTAGCGAGTTCGGCAATGAATCGGTCTCGCTGGACGACTTGCACGGGTGGCGATCCGCCATCCTCGCAGGCAACGTTGATGTGGCTGGTCACGCCGGAGGCCGCATCTTCCTCCGCTCCCGTTACATCTTCCGCCTCCGCCGCTGGTGGGCTGAACGACGCCGCAAGAAGGAATCCTAAGGCCTACAGCGGCGGCCAGGGAACGTTCCGCCCCAGCCCCGCCACCGGAAAGACCCCCTCCTCAAGCAGCACGTCCAGCCGATCCCGCAGTGCCTCCACCTCTTCCTTCAAGAGGAACCCGCTTATGGTCGCGGCGCAGTCTCCGCCGTCCTCCAGGCGCGGCTGCAGGTCCTGCAGATCGCCCAGCATATCGTCAGGTATCTGCTCTCCCTCAAAGTCCCAGATCACAGTCCGCAGCTTGTAGTCCTCGTTGAACATCAGGCCGTGGTCGATTCCCCACAGCCTGCCCGTCTCATCCCGCAGGCAATGACTGCCCTTGCGGTCGGCATTGTTGGTCAGCGCATCAAAGAGCGCCATCCGCTGTAGGTCCGTTGGATACTCATTCCGCAGCGTGAAATACGTCTCCGCCGGGTTGTGCTCGACGAAAATCTGCACCGCGCCGATGCCATATGGTCCATCCCGCGCAATCGTGAACGGGACCATCTCCCACCCCAGGGCAAGGCTCAATTCGAACGCCGCGCACTCCCTCAGATACAGCGTTCCCGGTGGAAAATCCCACAGCGGCGCTTCACCCCGCTGCGGTTTATAGATGACCCTCACCTGCCCCGCCTCCCCCTCGATCAACCCGGTGAAGACGGCGTTTGAGCCATAGGGATGAGGCCGCATATCCACGAAATCGCCGTCGCGAATCGCCGCGACAACATCCGGTTCGGGATTCGCGTAAGAGTAACTCGTGGACTCGGACATGTCCGAATGCGAAACGGCTTGGGTGTCGGCGGCCTAGTCCGAGCCACCCGCCGTCGCCGTATGATGCCCGTTCGTCATCGGGCACACGTGATTCGTTCCCGGATTCATAGGGCCATGACACAACGGACACCGCGGCCGACCCGCCGAATAAACCTCCATCGCCCTGGTCGACCAGTCCTGGCTCTGCGCCATCGTCGCCCAGAATCGCAGGCGGGGCTGGGAATCGTCCTCATCCTCAATATCGTGCGCCTGGAACTCGATCACGTGGGCAGATTCCAGGTAGCCGACAGCCCACGAGCCGGATTGAAACTCAAAAGATTGCGACGGTGACTCCGATGGGAGTTCCTCAGTGTTGGTACCGCGCGACGACGCTTCCTCAACGTTGCGCTGAACCATTTGAAGCAGACGCTCAACGGAGAGCGCGAGGCGGCTCATATCTTCTTTCTCAAGCCAGATTGTCGCGTTGCCCCCCGGGCCTTGTACGAGGATTCTGAATCGCCGATCTCCCGGCTGCCCTACGGCCTCAATCGCGAACTGATCAGCGGGCCCAAGGATATGAGCGTCGCCGGCTTCTGTCATGCGGAGACCGCCGCCAAGAGTTCCTGAGCGAGCGCCGTGTCCTCCAGGCAGCTTGCCATCACGGTCACCTTGTCCGGGTGCATCTGCCCGCGTCCGCCAAGCGCGCCGTCGCTCAGGCGTGTCGCCGTTGCGACCGTTCCTCCGGGCACAACAGCCACCGGTATCCGCAGCTCATCGACCCGATTTTGTACATACGGAATCGGCCCCTGCCCGCCCGTCAAAATAAGTCCCTGGCAGCCGGTGGCCATCGCGGGCATCTGAAGGTCCGGTCGGTCCCACCGCGTCAACACAATCTTCTCGTCGGCCTGTCCGTAGTAGTAGATGCCGCCGTCCAGCGCCAGCGCGCCCACCATCACACGCGGAACAAGCACGTCCAGCCCCTCCGGATACGCCACCACGTCCGCCTCAAGATGCTCCACGATTTCGCGCATCGTCGGCGCGCTCAGTGTTCGATCCTGCTGTATCGCGCTCGCCGCAGGCAGTCCCGCATCCGCGATGGCAGGCAGCAAGGTCGTCTCCACGTAGTGCATCCGCAGTTCCGGCACGGCGTTGATGATGATGTGTGAAAGCCGACCGCCAAACTGCCCCGCCGCCGCGCGGATGCCCGATACGGCGCCCTCTCCCATAGAGTGCTCGTCGTACCACAGGATTAGAAAAACTTCGGCATCCAGCGCCTCAGCGAGTGCGGCATCCACGCCGCCGCCGTCAAGCCCTGTGCCGTCAATGATGGAGAGCGACGCGCCTGATTCCGCGCTTGAAAGCATCGCGCGAGCAGCGTCTACATTGGCGTGAAACCGTTGGGAAACATCGTCCGCCGGTTCGGCGGGAAAGAGGCGGCTTTCGTCCGGTTCCGCAGCGTTGCCGTGTGGGGCGGTTGCTCGAAAGGCCGCGCCGTCGCCTGCGAGACGCGCCAGCGCCGAGGTAATCACGGTTTTTCCGACGCGCGGCTCAACGGAGCCCAGATAGATTCGGCGCATCAGCCGGCCAACACCTGCGTCATGTGCCGCAGTATAGCATCGAGAGTCCCAATCATTCGCTCCGGTCTCAATTAGTCCATAATCGTCTATGCGACCATGCCGCAAATGATACTGAGGAGGAACAACACACAATGGCAGACCGCATCACTATTGGAAACGTTGAGATCCTGGCATTCGTCGATATCGGGCCCGCCCCGCGCGATCCCGCCATGGTCTTCCCTGACGTCCCTGCCGAGTCGTGGGACGCCTACAAGGACACCATGACGCCGGACGGTCAGCTCCCCTTCCAGATGGGCTTCTTTGCCCTCCGCTCCGGCGGCCAGACGTTGCTTGTTGATACCGGCCTTGGCCAGGGGCCGTTTGAGCAGATGGGCGGCATCGGCGGCCAACTCATGGACCAGCTCAGCGGTGAGGGCATCAGCGCCGACGATATCTCCCGCGTCCTGATTACACACCTGCACGGCGACCACGTCGGTTGGAACGTTACATGGGACGGCGATACCGCCCGTGCCACGTTCCCCAACGCCACGTACTCCGTCCCGCAGGGCGATTGGGACTATTTCACCTCCGCGGACGTTCTACCCAACTCGCCCCACATGGAGAACAGCGTCATTCCCCTGCAGGGCCTCAATGCGATGCAACTGGTCGGCGACAATGAGGCGATCACGGATGAGATCACCACGTTCGTCACTCCCGGCCACACGCCCGGCCACCAGTGCTTCCTGATTAGCTCCGGCGGAGAAAGAGCCATCATCATCGGCGACGCCTTCCACACCGCGGCGCAGCTCACGGAAACCTCATGGAACGTCGGCTTTGACGTTGACGAGCCGCTCGCCGCGCAGACGCGAGCCTCCCTCGTTCAGCGACTTGAGGATGAGGGACTGACCGTCGCCTCGGGCCACATGCCCGTCGGCTCCAACATCGGGAAAGTCATCCGACTGGAGGGCAAGCGGATCTGGCAGGTGCTATAGCGCCCGGTTGTTCTCCGCGATCACGTCCAGCATGGCGGCGCAGATGATCTTGATCCGCGCCTCCATGTCCGCGTGCGTGTCCCCGTGCTTCGCCCGCTCGTTCTGGTCGGAGAGGCGCAGCACGGGATTGTAGTCCGGGTGCTCCGGGTTCAGCGCGTTCACCCAGGCGGTATTGTGTTCATAGACGAGTCGATTGAAGGTTGATTCAAGCGTTGCGCGGTCAAGGCCTGCCATCGTGAACGCCTCCCTGGCTAATGACTATGTTTGCCGATTGAAACAGTCTACGCCGCATGACTGTACGGTATTGCGAGTACGGTTGACACTTGCTACAATCTGACGGACAAGGGTCATGCAACCCGTGCATGGCTGCGCATTGACGCGTACGCGGGTTCACGGGGAGGCGGACTGTCAGGACAGGCCTGGCAGGTTAGACCGCAAAAAGCGCGGCTGTGGAAAGGAATGTACAGCGTCCATGAAAAATGAACTTTATCGCTCAGTTTCGTGGCTCGGCTCAAACACACGCACGTATCTGACACACTCGGCCAGCAGATATCTCATCCTCAGCATCGCGGCAATCATCGCTGCCTTCCTTGTCGTTCAAACGCTCACACCTGTGGCAGCACAGACAGACCAACAAGTGAATTTGTCTGTTGATCAGGTTAGGTTGGTCCCCGTAGAAGGCAACCCAAGCTCCGTTGATGTTGATCGCCCGGGAATTGTCCGCGCCACTATCCAGGGCTCGAATGTAAGGCTTGTGGGGCTGGCCGAGGGCCGCGCCACAGTGACCGGAATGCTCGATGGCGGCGGGAATTATACAATCACAGTGCGGGTATCCGGACAGCCCCCTGTAGACACACCAACCCCGGAACCCACCGCCACGCTAGTGCCCACGGCTGAGCCAGAGCCCACGGTCACGCCAACGCCACGGCCAACCGCAACACCACGGCCAGTGCCGACCAATACACCCACGCCCGAACCGGAGCCCACGGCAACGCCCGAACCTGAGCCCACGGCAGTGCCGCCCACTGCAACGTCCGCGCCTCCTCCACCCACCGCCACGCCCGAGCCTGAAGAGGGCGGCATTGGCATCGGAGCAATCATCGGTGGACTGGTCGTCCTGGTGCTGCTCGGAATCGGCGCCTACTTCCTGCTCCGCAGGCGCGGAGACGAAAACGGAGGCCCCGATATGGGCCCGCCGATGGATGACAACGGCAACGGCGGTAACGGTGGCGCCGATGATGGTGGCGACGGTGGAGCCGACGACGCCAACGGCGAAGACGAGGAAGAGAACCGGTAACCTCGCCTAACCCGCAACCAAAGAGAGGGCGCCTCAGTGAGGCGCCCTCTTCCTTTACCGACTCCCGCTCACCCTGAGCTTGTCGAAGGGTGAGCCTCACATAGAGCGCGGACCTACTCCCGCTCCCGCAGCGCCCGGTACACCGCCTCCGCCGTGATCGGCAGATCACGGATCCTCACACCGATTGCGTCCTCAATCGCGTTTGCAATTGCAGCGGCGGTCGGCGTATTGGAACTCTCCCCCGCGGACTTGATGTTATATGGCCCGGAGCCGCTCGGCGCTTCCACAAGCACCGTCCGCAGCTCAGGCAGGTCACTAACCGTCGGAATCTTGAACTCCGCCAGTGACGGGTTCGCCACGCGCCCGCTCTCGTCCACCTCAAGGCGCTCCATCAGCGTGAAGCCGATGGCCTGCACCACGCCGCCCTCAAGCTGGCCCTGGTGCGAGACCGGGTTGATGATGGTCCCCACGTCGTGCGCCGTCGTGAATTTCTCCAGGGTCACCTGCCCCGTATCCGGGTCCACGCGGACCTCCGCGATCTGCGCCCCGAACGATGTCATGGGCGAAGGCGACGTGTCCTGCACGTGCCCGCGCTCCACAACCGGCGCGCCTGCCCGACCCACGAGATCGGCAATATCTATCGATTCGCCGGAGTTCTCGTTCACAAGTTGTCCGTCTCGAGCCGCAATAGACTCCTCGTTCCAGCCGAGGAGTTCCGCCGCAAGCTGCTGCAAACGCTGCCGCGCCAGCGACCCTGCCTCATGCCCTGCAACGGTGATGAGCCGTGTCGTGTGGCTGCCGCCGATGCCGGAGTCAAACGAAACGCTGTCCGTGTCACGCGGCACAACGCTGATACGCTCAAACGGCACGCCGATCTCCTCGCTGACAACCTGCGCCAGGATCGTGTACTGACCCGCGCCCTGCTCGAACAGCGGTGTCTCCACGGTCACGTCGCCGGAATCAAGAACAGTCACGGTTGCGTGCGTCTCGCCGCCCGGCGCACCGTGGTCCGCCATCGCCATCCCACGGCCAACGTGCTGAGGCCTGGGGCGGTCGTATCCCGCTTCGGCGACAGCCGCTTCCAGCGTCTCACGCGCCCGCAGGTCAACAAAGTGATGGCCCGTCGGCGTCTCTTCGCCCTCGCCGATCATGTTCGTCAGCCGGAAATCCAGCGGGTCCATGTCGATTGCGCGGGCGAGGGAGTCCATGTGCGATTCCGCCGCGAAAATCGACTGCGGCTCGCCCGGCGCGCGGTAGTGACCGCCGGGCACGGAATTCGTATACACCTGCCAGGAATCGATGCGGACGTGAGGGATGCGGTACGGCCCGCCCGCCAGGTGCTGCGCCCCAACAAGGTTCGCAGTGGGCACCGGCTTGAATCCGCCGTACGCCCCGCTGTTCCAGAAAGCCTCCGCGTGCCACGCAACCAGCGTGCCGTCGCGTTTGACGCCTGCGCGAATCTTGACCTCGCCGCCGTGACGCGGATTGGCCGCAAGCAGCTCCTCTGTGTAGTCCATTACCATCTTGACCGGACGCCCGTCCGCCGCCCGTGAAAGCGCATAGGCCAGCGGCACGTCCATGGAACTGCCCTTGCCGCCGAAATCACCGCCGATGTACGTCGGATTGACCTTCATGGAGTCGGCGGAGATGTCGTAGGCCTGCGACATCTGCGCTCGCATGTTGAACGGCGCTTTATTGCTGGCCCAGATCTCGGCGCGGCCATCCGGCTGAGCTGAGACCACGCAGTTATGCGACTCAAGATAGGCCTGGTGCCCCTTGGAGAGCGAGTAGTCCGCCTCGATAATGACTTCCGCCTCCGCGAAACCGGCCGCCACGTCGCCCTTGTCCCACACCTGGTGCGAAAAGAGGTTCAGATGCCGTCCCTCAACCTGCGCGGGCAGTCCCTCATACGAGTTCAGATCGGGATGTAGAACCGGCGCGTCATCGGCGCGAGCAGACCGCACGTCCGCAACTACTGGCAGTTCCTCGTACTCCACCTCGATCAGGTCGAGCGCCGTGTCAGCGATGTCTTTCGTCTCTGCTGCTACCGCCGCCACCTTGTCGCCGATGAAGAGCGCCGTTCCCTGCGCGAGGACGGGCACGTCGTAGAGACGTCGGCCGATCCGTACTCCCTTAACGAGGTGGTGATCTCCGGTCAGCACTGCGTGAACGCCGGGGAGGGCCTCCGCCTGTGAGGTGTCGATGTTGACGATGCGCGCGTGGGGATACGGGCTGCGGAGCGCCCTGCCCCACAGCATCCCCGGCAGAGTCACGTCCACCGTGTATTCCGCCCCCCCGGTAACCTTTTCCGGTCCGTCCTTGCGAGCAGTTGCTTTGCCGAGTTCACGATAAGCGGTAGTCATTTGGTACTTCCCCCAGTTGAAACTGGCTCCGCGGGTAGGACTCGAACCTACGACCAATCGGTTAACAGCCGACCGCTCTACCGACTGAGCTACCGCGGAGCGCCATTCCAGTATAGTTGATGGTACGGAGGTCAAACGCACGTGCCCCAGATTGCATTCATAGGCGGCGGCGTCATGGCGGAAGCCATGATTACCGCCATCATTCGGAACGAAGTTGCCACGCCCACCGACATCACCGTCGGCGAGATCGACGGCGAGCGCCGCGATTACCTTGCGCAGAAACATGGCGTGCACGTCGTCGCCGACAACTATGATGCGGCCAAGGTCGTCTCCAACGGGTTTGCCATCATCGCGCTGAAACCCCAGCACATTGACGCCCTGTCCGATCTCAAGAGGGGAAACTTTGTTCCGGGTCCTTATCTCTCCATCGCCGCCGGCGTCCGCATCGACAAGCTGCGGGAGCTGACGGACTGCGACCAGATCGTTCGCGTCATGCCCAACACCCCCGCGCAAATCGGCCATGGAATGAGTGTGTGGACGGCGACGCCGGAAGTGACCCACCCTCAGCGGGATATGGCACGCCGGATTCTTGGCGCGATGGGGCGTGAACTGGAAGTCCACGATGAGCATTACATCGACATGGCGACGGCGCTGAGCGGAAGTGGGCCCGGGTACGTCTTCCTCTTCCTTGAGGCCCTCATTGATGCCGGCGTCTACATTGGCCTCCCACGCGACCAGGCGGAGCTTCTTGCCCGCCAGACCCTGCTTGGCTCTGCCGCCCTCGCCGACCAATCAAACATGCATCCGGCCACGCTCCGCAACATGGTCACGTCCCCCGGCGGCACAACCGCAGAGGGCATCGCCGGGCTTGAGGAGGGCGGCCTGCGGGCAGCCGTGTTGCAGGCGGTCATTGCTGCATACGAGAAATCCCGGCGGCTCTCCTAAATGGAATTCATCACCACTTTCGTTTACTTTCTCGCCCAGGTCCTCACGATCGCCATCTTCGCGCGGGCGATTCTCTCGTGGTTTCCAAACGTCAGCAATGACAACCCCCTCGTCGCCGCTGTCTACCACATCACGGAACCGATCCTCGCCCCGCTGCGAAGCGTCATTCCTCTTGTCGGAATGATTGACATCACGCCGCTGGTGGCAATCATCACCCTCCAGCTCATCGCGAACATTGTCAGCCGCCTATAGTCGCTCACCTTCCCCGGATTGGCGGCCAAAAGCGCATGCTATGATACGGAATCTGAAATTGGTCGTTTCGGAACCAAGGGGAGCTGATGTCTGAGAGCGCCGCCGCGCAGGAAATGGGACTCCTAAGTCGTTATACTGCGGCGCTCAAATACAGCGATTACCGCCGATTCTGGCTCTCCGCCACCTTTGCCGCCGCCGGCGTCTGGGGTCTCATCGCCGCCCGCGGCGTCCTTGCCTTTGATATCTCTGACGAGTCCTCATTCTGGGTCGGGGTCACGACGTTCGCCGCGCTGATCCCCTTTGTGGTCGTACCGCCGTTCAGCGGCGTGCTGGCGGACAAGTTTGATAGACGCTATCTCATCGCCATTGCCCATTCAGTCAACGTGTTGTTGGCGTTGCTGCTTGTGCAACTCTACTTCTCTGAAGCGATTGAACTTTGGCACCTGCCCGTCGTGTCTCTGTTGAGCGGAATAGCGCGCGGCGTGCAGATGCCGACCCAGAACGCTCTGGTGCCGAATCTGGTGGGCAAGGATGACCTTCTCAATGCCATATCGCTGAACAACATCTCTCTGCAGGGCTCGCGCCTGGTCGGCGGAGCGGCCGTGGGGCTGCTCGCCGTCGTCAGCGAGGAAAGCATCGGCATCGCCTTCGCGCTCGCCGCAGGAGGCTATACAGTCGCAACCATCATGATCCTGACAATTCGCACGGCATCCTCCGGCGCGATTCAGCAGGGAGACTCAATCTGGACGGTCTTCACCGCAGGCGTGGTGTACGCATGGAAGACACCCACAGTCGGTCTCATGCTCCTCTTTGTTGCCTTCCACTGCGGCTTGACAATGGGCTTCGAGTCGATACTGCCCCTGCACGGCAAGGTGAAGTGGGCGGCGGCGGACACGGCGCTCCCCTATTTCCTAGCGGCATTTGGCTTCGGCGCGATCATCGGTGTCATGACCATCGCCGGCATTCGCAGTGATCGTGGCAAGGGCATAGCCCTGCTTATTGCGGCCTCGGGAAGCTCCATCGGCGTACTGGTCCTGGGATTCGCCCCCTCACAATCATCCGGCCTCGTCGGCGCATTCATCATGGGCCTGACACAGGCGCCTTTTATGTCGTTGACCATCACCTACATCCAGGGCGTCGTGCCGGATGCGATCCGCGGGCGTGTTTCAAGCCTGTTTGCCATGTCCGCGCTCAGCTTGATGGCGATTCTCAATGCCGTATTTGGACTTATTGCGGACTTCGTCGGTTCCGTTCCTGTTCTCCTCGTGTCCGGGACGGTATTCATCGTCGTTGTCATACTCGCCATGATGTTTGTCACGAAGCTCCGCCGGGTGATGATCGAGGGATTTGGCGTCGGCCTCCAGACGCCCGCTCCTGTCCCGGCCCCGAGCGGTGGCTCGAAATAACCGCCTGTCACCGCCACTTTCCGCTGCAGGTGGTAGAATTGACCGTGGTTGCAAGAAGCGGCGGTGACCATCGCCGTAGGTCAACCGAAAGGCATCAAATGCGGGGGAAGATGATGCCGGGGGGTGTGAGATGAGCGAGCGCGAGCTCCTGAAGGGAAGCACGGATTCCCTTTTCCTGGCGCTGCTGAGCGAACGGCCGATGTACGGCTATGAAATCCTCAGGGAGGTGGAACGCCGCTCTGACGGTTATTTCTCCATGAAGGAGGGCACCCTATATCCTGCCCTCCACCGCTTGGAGCGCGATGGCCTCATTGAGGGGTTGTGGCGCACCTCCCCGGGCGGGCAGTACCGCCGCTATTACGCCATCTCCAATCACGGCATCCAGCGCCTGGAGCAGCGTCGGGCGGAATGGTTGAACTTCTCGCGCGCCGTCAACATGGTCATTACAGGCTCCACGCCGTAGCAACCCACACGGACATGCCGTCACCGAGCAGCATCTCCAGTCCCATCCACGCACTGACGAGCCAGGTTCTCACGAAGATTCGGTCTCGCCGTAGCGTGCTGCGGGAGCTGGCAGACCACATCGAAGACCACAGCAGCACCTTACGTGAACGCGGTGTTGAACCGACAGAGGCGAGGGCACAGGCTGTTCGCGCCTTCGGGGATGCTCGTACCGTCGCAGCGCAGGTGGAGCGCATCCGAAACCAGGGATCCTGGCTAGACGTGGCCATGTCCGCTTTCCCGAGCCTGTTCGTCGCCTTCCTTTTCGCGACAAACCGCTGGCTGGACCTTGAATGGATCATGGGCACGGCTGCCGTCGCCATCACCATCAGTGCTTTGGGTGTCTATCGATTCGGTCGCCGCGCCTGGGTCTTCTCATGGCTCGGATACGCCCTCTTCCCTGTCCTGCTCATCAGCGTGGTCAGCCTCGGATCGACTGCCTACGCCGCGTGGAGCGTGTTGAGCGGCGGCTATGAAGCCCGTGATCCACTGAGTTGGGTACTGGGAATCGGGCTGGGTATTGTCGGCCTGGTCATGATTTTCGCGTTGATGGTGTGGCTCAGCCGCAAGGACTGGATTCACGGAATGCTGGTTGCTCTTCCAATCGTGCTTCTGTCCGTCGCGATTCTCGCATTTGATAGGGGCGTCTATACAACGATTGAGCAGGCTGCAGCGCAGAACGCGGTGCTCTTCGGCACCTTTGCCGTCGTTGTCGCAGCCGCTGTCAGGATGACGGATCGCCTGTTCAAGATAGGGCTGTTGGCCGCCTCTCTCCCGCTCGGCTTCCTATCGATATCCGGCGGCATCGACATCGGTATACGCATCATTGTGACGGCGGCCCTTTCGATACCCGCGCTGCTTCTCATCATCGCGCCCTATGTCGTCACCCTTCGAGAACCGGAGACGGACGAGCGCCTTGAGCACAGCGCGTGGCAGCGATAGATCGGCAGCAATGCTGATGTACTGCCCGTAATCGACCAACTCGTGACATATATAGCAGCGTTCATTCTCGGATACGTCATTGGGGCAGCCCCCGTCATCTATTTTGTCGCGCGAGCGCGCGGCATTGATCTGCATACCGTCGGCACAGGCAATATCGGCGCGGGCAATCTTTGGCGGCACTCCGGCATGGCTATTGGCATGTTGTCCGTCATTGTCGAGGTCGGAAAAGGAACGCTAGCTGCCCTGCTCGCCGCCGCTCTTCTTCCCGGCGATGACACGCAGTGGCTTCTCGCGGCCGGAGGCGTTGGAGCTGTCGTCGGACAAATGTGGCCTGTAACGCTCCGATTTCAGGGTGGGCGCGGCAACGGCACGGCTGCCGGTGCGCTGGTCGCAATTGACCCGATTGCGTTTGTGTTTGGCTTCGGCATCTTCCTCTTGTTTGGCGCAAGGAAGATCATTCGAAACGTGTTGCCGAAGGTCGCCGCAGCAGCGCCGAGCCGTATCATTCCGGTCGCCGTCATCGGCGGGATGGGCGTGTATACAGTAGTCGGTGTCATCGCAGAGGCTTTCTTTGGAATGGACAATGGCTATATTGCCGCTGTCGCCGGAGCTATCGTGCTTGGACTGACCTTCCTGCGCAGGGCTACCGCCCCTTGGCCTCCTGATCCTGAAACGGGCGAGGCTCCCGAGCGTTCCCTGTTCGCAATCCTGATCTACGATCGGCCAAGCTCCGGCCAATGACTGATGCCCGCGGCTCACCGCAGGTTCTCCCTGTTTCTCGCCGCGATCAGGACGCCGAAGCCCTTTACCGGGGTCTGGGCGATCTTCCGGCTCCATCGAGACACCCTGCCTTCATCCTGCTCGTGGGACTGCCCGGGAGCGGCAAGTCTCATTTCTGTCGAGCATTGGTCGAGGTTGCGCCATCACTCGTCGTATTGGAAAGCGACGTGCTGCGAGAAGTCCTGTTTTCTGACCCAACCCACAGCGGGTCAGAGAACGCGCGATTATTCCCCGCCCTGCACCGCCTCCTTGAACGGCTGCTCCGCATAAAGCATCAAGTAGTCGTGGATGCCACCAATCTAAGAAGGCGGAATCGAAAGATGCTGTACGACATAGCGGAACGGATTGGCGCTCTACTGTTAATCATTGAGACGACTGCCCCGGAGGAAGTAATCCATGAGCGGCTTGCCCAACGCGCCGCTAACCTGCAATCAGGCCGGCAAACCGATGACAGGTCAACAGCCGACATAGGTGTCTACACACGAATGCAGCAAGGCGCTCAGCCCATCCGTCGCGACCACATCACGGTCGATACGTCGCAGAACATCGCCCCGGTCATACAACGAATAGCCGCCCAACTCCCCCCCAGTCTCAAGTCCGCCGCGCCCAACCCGCTATAATCGCCAAACAAGCCACATGCATTCGTTATTCCCTTTCCCTGAATAGGGAGCGTGCGACTCTAAAGGAGAACATCAAATGGAACTGAAAACCGCTATAGGGAGCCTGGTTGAGGTAGAGGCAGATTGCGCCGTCGTGGGGGTGTATCAGGGAATGATGGAAAGCCCGCTGCCGGGAGCAGCGGGCCAGGTGGATGAGGCGCTCGACGGCCAGATATCTGCGCTGATCGAGGATGGTGAGATTCGCGGCAAGCTCGGCGAGATCACAATCATCCACACCCTGGGGCGAATCACCCCGCGCCGGGTAATGGTCGTCGGGGGTGGCCCGGCGGATGAGGCGAACGCTAATCTCCTTCGTCGTTTGGCCGCGGAGGTGGCGCGCCGTGCTCGCACAAACAGCTATAAACGATTAACTGCCTCCCGACCCGCTGCTCACTATCTCACCACTGTGGAGGCTGCCCAAGCGTCGGCGGAGGGTGCCCTGCTTGGCCTGTACAAGATCTCAACCAACGGGGCGAGTTCCGATGACAGCGACAATCGCGATATCGAGTCTGTCACATTCGTCGCTGAAGACGCTTCTGACCTGCCTGATTTGGATCTCGGACTCGACCGCGGCGCAATCATCGCGGAGGCCGTCGCGCTTGCCCGTGACCTCGCCAACGAGCCCGCCAACCGCATGACGCCGACCATCCTCGCCGAGCGCGCAAAGGACGCCGCGGACGCCGCAGGCGTGACGTTCTCCAACCTTAGCGTCGGTGAAATCACGGAGATGGGCATGGGTGGCCTGCTTGGCGTCGCCGCCGGCTCCCATGAGCCGCCCGCTTTCATCATCCTTGAACACAAAGGCGACCCCGACAACAAGCGACCCACCGTCGCCTTGCTCGGCAAAGGCGTGACGTTCGATTCCGGCGGCATCTCAATCAAGCCGGCCGCCAACATGAGTGCCATGAAGGGCGATATGGCGGGCGGCGCGGCTGTCATTGGCGCCATGCAGGCCATCGGGCGTCTCGGCCTCCCCATCAACGTCACCGGCCTCGTCCCTGCCACGGAGAACCTCCCCGGCGGCAGCGCGACGAAACCGGGCGATGTTCTCACCGCCATGAACGGCAAGACCATGGAGGTCGAGAATACGGATGCCGAGGGACGCCTCATCCTCGCTGACGCCCTCTCCTACGCCAACAGCAAGGGCATGACACCGCTCGTCGACGTGGCCACGCTCACCGGGGCAATCCGCGTGGCTCTCGGGAATGTGGCCATGGGACTCTTTGCCAACGACGATGACATTGCCCGACGGCTGCAGGATGCCTCTGAGGCAACGGGCGAGAAGATGTGGCGGATGCCCCTGTGGGACGACTACAAGGAACAGATCAAGAGCAGCGTCGCCACGGTCAAGAACACGGGTGGCCAACCTGCCGGTTCCATCACCGCCGCAAAATTCCTGGAGGAATTTGCCGAGAAAACGCCTTGGGCGCACCTGGACATCGCGTCTGTCTCCGCGACGGATCGCGACAGGGGCTGGCAGACACGCGGCGCGACCGGCCAGCCGGTCCGCACCCTCGTCCGTCTTGTCGAAGACATGTTGGGTGATAGCTAGCGCCATCACTGGAAAGACAAACTGAACTGCAGGAGGACCGATGCCTTTCACCCCCCAGGACATCGCACAGGGCAACTACCTAGTCACTGGCGCAACCGGACGCACTGGCAGCATCGTCGTGCAGAAGCTCCGGGACGCCGGCGCGAATGTCCGCGCGCTGATCCATTCGACCATCCCTGAAGAACCCGTCGATGGCGTCCAGTATGTGCAGGGGGATTACCAGGACAAGGAAACGCTTCTCGCCGCAACTCAAGGCATTGATTGGGTAATCGCCTGCGTTGGGGCTCAATCAGCAACACGTGGCGCGCACCTGATAGAAGGGGTTGAGTATCAGGGCACTGTAAATCTAACCGAGGCAGCAAGCGAGAACGGCGCCAGGCACATGTCCCTCATCTCCGTCCGCGGCGCCGACACGCGCTGGGATTTTTACCCTGTCTACCCTGCCAAGGCTCGCTCGGATCAACGGCTTATCGACGCTCGAGTGGCCGGAACCGTCTTTCGCCCCGGCGGCATGATCGACACGTCCGGCGACCTCGTCCGCAGGCAGGCATATACCGTCAACACTGGCGGATCAATCAACATCTACGGCACGTCCAATCAGGCAATGGTCTTCATCTTCCTTGATGAACTCGCCGATTATCTCATCCATGCGCACCTCGAGCGCCGTGCCTACAACAGAATCTTTGAACTTGGTGGCCCCGGCAACCTGACGCGTGAGGAATACTGGGCTCTGTTCGAGCAATATCTCGGGGTCAAAACCAACGTCCGGTACCTGCCGGTAGATGACATCGTCCCCCGACGCGTGGCGGCACTGCGAGAAAACGACATGCCGTTGGCTCAGCAGCTCGCGCGTGAAGAAATCGGAGGCCGCAGCACATCCGGCCATCCGCCCATGCACATCTACGGCCGTCTCTTCGGAGTAAAACAGCGCGATTTTCGTCTCTGGCTGATCGGCGTCCTGAAGACGGCAAGAACCGATAGAAGTTAGTGATACACTCTTTCAGCGGGTCCGGTGGGGACCAATGACCCGCGCAAGCGTCGGACGAACCTTCATTGGAACGCTACTGTGAGCGGTCTTTAAAAGCCATCGGGCCGGGGTGGGGGCCGGCCCGATGACCAGGGATAAAGGAGGATGAGGGGTTGTCGTGATGTCGGTGGAGTAATCTCGTCGTAAAGTTCCTGCTCCTAGCACTTGGAGTAGCCGCATGCGAGGCACATCATGCAGCCCTCAGAGAAGATCAACGTTCCGTAGCAGTCGGGGCATTGTGGCTGTGTCCCGGCGCGCGGAGTTGACGCCTGCGCCCCCGGGAACAACTGGCTCTGCACCACTGCCTCCGGGTGAATCTCTCCCAATTCGCTCAAATCAAACTTCTCGCCGAACGCCTCTCGCGCCCGTTTCGCCATCTCATCGCGTTCCTCATCAACGGGACGGGCATGCCGCAGCAGCGCCAACGCCACCGCGTCCGGCGCGCTCAGCACTTGCTGACCCTCGTCCCACGTCGGCGCGTCCGTGATGCCGCGCAACTGATCAATCACCTGCTCGACGCCGACGCCTGAGCGCAGCGCCAGCGACGCAAGGCGGCTCACGGCCTCCAGGTACGCAGCGTCGCTGGAGCCTGCCTTGCCCAGGTTCGTGAACACCTCAAATGGTCGGCCGTCCTCGAATGTGATAGTGACGTAGAGATTCCCGTGTCCGGTTCGGATGCGGTCCGTGATGCTTTCGAGGCTCTGCGGTCGCTGCCGCGGCACACGCTGAATCTCGCTGGGCTCCGCTTCTTCCTCGCCGCCCGATGCACCCGTCTCAAGCACCTGCATGCTCTTGGAGCCGTCACGATAGACCGTGATGGCCTTGCACTTGGTCGTCCACGCGTCCCAGAACGCCTTGGCAATGTCCTCAACCGTGGCGTCATTCGCAAGGTTGATGGTCTTGGACACGGAGTTCGTCGTGTTGTCCTGCCACGCTGCCTGCATCTGCACGTGCCAGTCAGGATCAATGGCCATCGCAGTGCGTACGCCGTGATTGCTAATCAGATCGGTGACAACGTCATCGCGCCACGCCGGGTCATTGGCCAACTGCGCTAGCGTCTCCTCCGCCGTATCCTCTCCCACGTCGTCGATGAGCGCGCGGCGAACGGGCAAAGGGGCATCAAGGAATCGCGTGCTCGTTCCGTCGTGGTCCTCCCACAGGATGTTCGACCACCACGCGAGGGCGAAATGCGGCTCAATGCCGGACGAGCAGTCCGCCAGCCGTGAAATCGTCCCCGTCGGTGCGATCGTCGTCACACTCGAGTGCCGTACCGGCGGCATCCCCTGCTCCTTGAGTCGGGAATTCTCATACTCCGGGAACGGCCCGCGCTGCGCTGCCAATTTCTCCGATTCCGACCACGCCGTCTCGCGGATGAAGCGGCCGACTTTCCGCGCGAGATCAAGCGCCTGCTCCGAGTCATACGGAGTCGTTAGATCCACCAACGCGTCCGCCCAGCCCATGATGCCGAGGCCGATGCGCCGCGTCTTCAGATTCATCTCCCGCAGTTCCGCCAGCGGGAAAGTGTTGATTTCAATCACATCGTCGAGGAAACGGACCGCCGTGCGCACCGTATCCTCCAGCGCCGTCCAGTCGAATCCTGTCTTGTCCGGGGTCAAGTGCTTGGCGAGGTCGATAGAACCGAGGCAGCAGTTGCCGTAGTTCTCCAGAAATTCCTCGCCGCACGGGTTGGACGTCTCGATGAGGCCGAGCTGCGGGTTCGGCTGCGTCTCCCACACGCGATCCATGAACACTAGTCCCGGATCGCCTGTCTTCCACGCGGAGTTGCAGATATCAACCCAGAGATCGCGCGCCTTGACCGTCTCAGTCACGCGCCCGTCCTTGGGGCTGATCAGGTCCCAGTCCGCATCCGCCTCCACGGCCTGCATGAAATCATCCGTGACCTGCACGGAGATATTGAAGTTCTGGAGCGATGCGTCGTCATCTTTGGCGTGGATGAACTCCAGAACGTCCGGATGTCGCACGCTCAACTGCCCCATGTGCGCGCCGAGCCTGAACGCGCCCTGCGTCAGCGTCGCGCCCACGGCGGAATACAGTTTCATCACAGCCACCGGCCCGCACGCCATTCCGTGCGTCGTGGCGATGGGATCGCCCTTTGGACGAAGGTTAGAGAACCCGAACCCGATGCCGCCGCCCCACTTCTCAATCATCGCCGCGTCCGAGGCGACCTTCATGATCGAATTCATATCGTCCTGCGGCGAGACGACAAAGCAGGCGCTCAGCGATCCACGACCGTCCTTGCCGGCGTTGACCAGTGTCGGGGAGTTGGGCAGGAACTTGAGTGTGGACATGACCCGGTAGAACTTGCCGGCCCACTCGGCGGCCTCGACATCAGTGCCGCCTGCAGACACCTCACCCTGTGAAACGGCCCGCGACACACGCTCAAACAAACCGCGCGGATCCTCAATGACCTCGTTATCCGCATTACGCGCCAGGTAACGGTTCTCCAGGATGGCGCGGGAGTTGGGAGACATGATCGGCTCCGCCTCCCCGCTCGCGTCCCACTGTGTACCGGAATCTGCCGATGCGATCGCTCCGTTCACGCCGTTCGTGTGATGGCCGTTCGTTGAGTTGCGCTGCGCTGCCTCAATAATCTGGGCGATGACTTCCCTGGCATCGCCGTTTTCCGCCCCGTTCAGCCGATGAAGCGCGCCGTCCGGGCCAAGCGGCGGCGCGTCCGCCATACGGACAATAAGGTCCGTCATTGCCTCAATCCGCTCCGCGCTCTCGCCTTCAAGCTGCGCGGAGACCGCATCCCTTAATGCGTTCCGGTTGACGGCTACAACCGCTCCGTCGAATTCATCGGCTGTGGAAGACATTCGCAAATCACCTTGGTCTGTGTGGTCTGGTTCTTTCTCTGGTACTTCGTTCGTTCAAAAGGGTGCAGGGCGGGCGGCGGGGCCATTCGGTTCACCGCCCGTCTAGGCTCTCTTACGGGGTCGCCCCCTGGGCCTGCCGCCGGAACGTTCCGGTGGCAGGAGGGCCATCTGGCCCGCCGATGAAGAGCCGGGGCCGTCACGCAGACCGTCAACCGCGCGCTGAAAATCGTCCTCATCAGCGAAATCCCGATACACGCTGGCGAAACGGATATAGGCAACACGATCAGCCTTGCTGAGACGATCCATCGCCAACTCACCGATAAGTGCTGTACTCACTTCAGCCCGTCCCCGTCTCTGCAGTTCATCCTCGATGTCGTCGACCATTTTCTCGATGGCTCCCGCCACGATTGGTCGCTTGGCACAGGCCGTACGGATGGCTGCCATGAGCTTCTCACGACTAAACTCCTCCGTTCGTCCGTCCCTCTTGACCACTGACATGGTCGTCGTCAGCAAGCGCTCCAACGTAGAGAATCGCGCTCCGCACCGTTTGCATTCGCGGCGACGACGCACCCCCTGATCGCTGTGACGGGTGTCCAGCACCTTTGTGTCGTCGTTCCCGCAATGCCCACACCGCATCTCAGTCCCGCCTCCGGTGAGGCGCCTGCTCGCTATCTCTCCTCACTCCCCGTCCTGCCATGTTGCCCAAGATATATCGTTATTGGTGAATAAACGCTGTATATATGGACAACAAGTTAGATAATATTCACCCGATACGACGGGATGTCAAGCATCCCAAGACCCTCTCGCAGATAGGATCCGCGACCAATTCCGGGGAGCCCTCAAAAGATTCCTTTGCGTCGTGACGCGAAAAGCTCGCATCTCTCCCACCTTCACACCCCAACCCCCGGAAAATGAGATTCCTATAATGGTTTGATTATGGCGAAATCAAAGGCCAGAAGGAATGGCTCAAAGGCCGGATCAGGCGAAAAAGCCGCCGGCGGGGATCGGTTGATCTCTGACAATCGCCGCGCCCGCTTCGATTACGACATCCTCGAGAGCATGGAGGCCGGGCTTGTCCTCACGGGAACAGAGATAAAATCCCTCCGCGCAGGCCGTGTCACCCTGGCGCACGCGTTCGCCCGTGTCGCAAACGGCGAGGTCTGGCTCCACGGCATGCACATCCCGCCGTACGCCCAGGGAAACATCTACAACCATGAGCCTACGCGCCCGCGAAAACTCCTGCTCCACCGTCGACAGATCCTGGCCCTCACCCAGCGCGTCACGTCCAGCGGTTATACCCTCATCCCGCTCAGGCTCTACATCACACGCCACAAGGCAAAGGTTCAACTTGGCCTCGCGCGCGGGCGCAAAACCTTTGATAAGCGACAGGTCATCGCCAAACGCGACGCCGATCTCGAAATGGCCCGCGCCCTCACCCACCGCCGCTAACCCCGCGCGCGTATACTTGTTGGTGCAACGGTCGCAACTCGCAGGGAGCGGCCGTCGCAACGCATCAAGCCACAGTGGGGGCGCGCGGATTCGACAGGGGTCTGCGAGGGTGCGTGAGCAGGCCGAGGCGCCGTGACCTCGTTAATCCCGCGGCACAAAGAGTAGCTGGCAACAACAAGCAGCTCGCACTCGCAGCCTAAACATTAGGTAGCGACGTTCTGAGGCGTTATCCCTGCGGACACCCCGGAGCGACATTTCAGCGGGGTGCCGCCGCTCGTCAGCCGGTGACGCGCGGCGAAAGACCATCGCCGGCTGGTTGCTTGCGATCCCTGTCGGCCGGGGCCGCGAGCGACGAGAAACCAAAGACCGACTAAGCCTGTAGCGCCGCACCTGGAGCCGCCTTTGGACGGGGGGTTCAACTCCCCCCCGCCTCCACCACTCACCTACCCGTACAATGTGCCCACACCCAAAGGAGACACACGTGGCAAAGGCCAGGTTCATCGAAGTAGAAGTAGAAGCAGGCAACAACTGCGACTTCTCCCTCCACCGCGTCTTCAGCGTCGTTGAAGACCCGAAAGAGGTAGTGCGCGTGGAAGCGCCCGGCATCCGCGGCGAGTTGGCAATGGTCGAGGTCACTGGCTGGAGCGAAGAGGACGGCCCTTGCCCCGCCTACGCGGCAATCGTCGAGGACTCCGGCGAAGGACACGCTCTCCTCATTTTTGGTGGCGACGACGGTATCCGCACGCGACCACTTGATTCGGACGCCCCTTGGAGCCTCGAAGACCCAACCCAAACCGGCGAACCCTGCCTTCTGCTGGACAAGACAACCCCTTACGTCCCCGCCGAATAACCCCATGTCCACTCCCCAAGACGAAGCCTGGGATTACGCCGAGAATCTCCTCGCGCGCCCCCAACGCCGCATCGAAGTGACCCTGTCCCGCAGTGAGGACGACACAAGGCTCCTCCACGAGGGCAACGCAATGGTCATCTGCCCCAGCGATGAGGTTGGCCGCACACAAGGAGAGCTTGTCGCAAGGGCGCTCGGCATCGCCCTGCCGGACGTCGGCGGTTCCAAGACGGTCGGAGTGAGCAGCGGCGTCCTCCACCGCGTCATGTCCATCTCCACAATGGACCCAACCGATGAGGACATCTGGCCACTGTTCGCTCGCCTGCTTGAAGAGGCAGAGGCCATGCGCGCGAATGTCAGTGAGCTGGAGGAATAAGATGGATGCAACTTATGGTGACAAAAGTGAAATTTGTCACGACTCTATTGACAGCCCTATCTGGCACAGCTATAGTGCTTGTACTTTGAGTGAGCAAGCGATGAACTCGCGCACACACAGCCCATCTATATTCGCGTTGGCGCGCCGCGCCGCGGTGACCTGCTCGTGTTACATGCCCGTCCCGGGGCGGGAGGCCGTGCTCTAGCAATAGCAGGCCTCAAGGACACAGCAGCGCCGAATCTCTGGCAACACAGAAACAAGCGCATCTACCGCCCCGAAACCCAACGGGGCGGTTTTCTTATCTGGAAACCAACAGCAACAGCAAGGACACGCGACAAGGGGAATCGAGGGGAGCTAACGAGATGGCCACCTTGGAAGCACTACGGACGGAGTGGACGGAGGAGCGGCTCGCGCAGGCTAGCGCGGAGCTTGAAGACGCTCACCCGCGTGAGATCGTCCGCTGGGCAGTTGAAAACTTCTTCCCGGACATCACGCTCGCCTGCAGCTTTGGCGGCGTGTCCGGCATGGTCCTGCTTGATATGGCCATGAACATCAACCCGGACGTGTCCGTCTTCTATGTGGACACGGACTTCCTGTTCCCTGAGACGCACAACCTCAAGGACACGGCGGCTCGCCGCTACGGCATCCAGCCCATCGGATTCAAGACGGACGTAACCGTCGCCCAGCAGGCGGCCCTGCACGGACCCGAGCTCTGGAAAGTCGATCCTGACCTTTGCTGCGATATCCGCAAGGTCAAGCCGAACGAGACGGCTCTCGTCGGGCAGAAGGCATGGATCGCCGGCCTGCGCCGCGATCAGGGCGATACGCGCAAGGACATCGCAATTGTCGCGTGGGACACGAATTTCAATCTCATCAAGATCAACCCGCTGGCCAACTGGACTGAGGATGACGTCTGGGACTACATCCGCGAGAACAACGTGCCCTATAACGCTCTCCACGAGCAGGGCTATCCCAGCATCGGCTGCACCAATTGCACGCGGCCGGTTGAGCCGGGCGAGGACCCCCGTGCAGGCCGCTGGTCCGACTTTGAGGACAAGGTCGAATGCGGCATCCACATCGACCCGGAGACAGGCAAGGTCGTGTCCACAACGGCCGCCAACTGAGTAGCAAGAGCAACGGAAGAAGAGTCACAGGAGGAAGTTTAGAGTGACCACCGACCACAACGGAGTGACAGTTTGGTTCACCGGCCTTTCGGGCGCCGGCAAGAGCACCATCGCAGAGCGCCTGCTGGCGATTCTGCGAGACCAGGGCATCAAGTCCGAGCTGCTGGACGGCGATATCGTTCGCACCAACCTCAGCAAGGGACTCGGCTTCAGCAAGGAAGACCGTGACACCAACATCCGGCGCATCGGGTTCGTCAGTGATCTGCTGACGCGCAACGGCGTCGTGAGCATCGTGTCCGCCATCTCCCCCTACCGCGAGGTGCGGGATGAGGTGCGCGAGCAGATCGGAGATTTCATCGAGGTTCACGTTCACGCCTCGCTGGATGAGCTCGTCAAGCGCGACGTCAAGGGCCTCTATGAGAAGGCCCTCAAGGGCGAGATTCCCAACTTCACCGGCGTCTCTGACCCCTATGAGGAGCCCCTGAATCCCGAAGTACTCGTCAACACGGAGGAAGAAGAGATCGAGGAAAGCCTCGGCAAGGTGCTCGCCGCGCTCGAAGAGCGGAAGATCATCCCCTCTGGCGCGACGAATGAGTTGGCGGGGGCGGCGACCTAGATCATGACAACGACGACGCTGGCCCCCAACACAAACTCCTCTCACGCGGATACTGAGGAGACCATCGCCCCACACGGCGGGACACTGGTCGACCGATTCGCTACTCCCAACCATGCAACCGAACTCCGCGAACGCGCGCCTGAGTTGACCCACGTCACGCTGAGCGCGCGTGAGACCGCTGACCTTGATCTCATCGCCGTCGGCGCGATGAGCCCGCTGACCGGTTTCATGAACCAGGCTGACTACGAGCGCACGGTGCGCGAGATGCGTCTCGCGCACGGCACGCTCTGGAGCCTGCCCATCACCCTCTCTGCCCCCGCGGACACCGCACGCGGCCTGAAGCAGGGGCAGGATGTCGTGCTGGTGGACGACTCCGGCAGGCATCTGGCCATCCTGACAGTGGATGAGGTCTACGAATACGACAAGGAAGTCGAGGCCCAGAACGTCTTTGGCACAACCGAAGAGGCCCATCCCGGCGTCGCTTCCGTCTACAGCCAACATGACATGCTCATCGGCGGTTCCGTCACCGTTATCGAGCGAGAGAACCTTGAGCCGGAGTTGCGCCCCTACCGAGAGGACCCGGCGCAGACGCGTGCCGCGTTCGCGGAGCGCCATTGGCGGACCATCGTCGGGTTCCAGACCCGCAACCCCGTCCACCGCGCCCATGAGTACATCCAGAAGGCCGCGCTGGAAATCGTAGACGGCCTGCTGCTTCACCCCCTCGTAGGCGAGACCAAGCCGGATGACATCCCCGCGGATGTCCGCATGAAGTGTTATGAGGCGCTGCTGGAGGGCTACTACCCCGAGGATCGCGTCCATCTATCCGTGCTGCCCGCCGCCATGCGCTACGCGGGCCCGCGTGAGGCCGTGTTCCACGCCCTCGTTCGCAAGAACTACGGCTGCACGCACTTCATCGTTGGCCGCGACCACGCCGGCGTCGGCAACTACTACGGCACGTATGACGCGCAGGATCTCCTCCGCAGCCTGCCGCCCGCCGATCTCGGCATCACGCCGCTGTACTTCGACCACTCCTTCTACTGCAACCGCTGCGAGGGCATGGCCTCAATGAAGACCTGCCCGCACGGCCCGGAGCAGAGGGTTTTCCTCAGCGGCACGCAGGTGCGCGACATGCTGGCGAAGGGCGAGGTGCCTCCGATGGAGTTCACGCGGCCTGAGGTTGCAAAGATTCTCATCGAAGCCGCCCGTAACTAGTAGGCAATTTGAGTTTGGATGGGTAGCGGGCTACCCTGTAGGGAGCTATCAAGAGGGAGGATCACGTGGCTACGACAACGGAGACGGGACAACGTTCCGCCCGACCCTCAATCATCCAGTATCTGGATGAGGAGATTGCCGACTACGAAGGCAAGGTCAAGGAGTTTCGCGCAGGAGAGATCCCGGAGGACGAATTCATGTCCTTCCGGCTGCGTCTTGGCGTCTACGGCCAAAGGCAACCGGACGCCCAGATGTTCCGGGTCAAGATTCCCGGCGGCCTCGCACACGCAGACCAGTGGGACGCCATCGGCCAGATCGCCGAGCGCTGGGCGCCCCTCCGCAAAGGGCACATCACTACCCGTGAGAACGTCCAACTCCATCACCTCAAGCTTGAGGACGCGGCGCTCGCCATGCACCTGCTCCAGAGCGTCGGCCTAAGCACCAAGGAGGCCTGCGGCAACTCTGTCCGCAACATCACCGCCTGCCCCCTGGCCGGTATAGACCCCAAACAGGCATTTGACATCGTACCCTACATGGGCGCATTTGCCCGCAACTTTGTGCGGCGCGATTTCACGTTCCATATGCCGCGCAAGGTCAAGCCTGCGTTCTCCTGCGGCGACCACGACTGCGCGACCGTTGGGATGCACGACATTGGCTTCGTCGCCCGTGTCCGCGAGATTGACGGCGAGGAAGTCAAGGGCTTCAAGATCACCGTCGGTGGCGGCACGTCGATTCAGCCGTTGATCGCAGAGACAATCTATGAGTTCGTGCCCGTCGATGAGTTCCTCCGCGTGTCAGAAGCCATGCTGCGCGTGTTCAATCGCACTGCGTGGCTGCGCCGCAACAAGATGAAGGCCCGCATCAAGGTCCTCATCCACACCGAGGGCATCGACTCCTTCCGCCAGCAGGTCGAGGAAGAACTGCAGCAGGACTGGGCACAGGACTACGAGGACAAGGACTACCTCCTCTTCCACGATGACGAAGAGGCAGACATCCCTGCCCTGCCAACCGGCATTGAGCCGCGCGGCGAGGACGATGCGGCGTTCCAGGCTTGGAAAGAGACGAACGTCATTCCGCAGGAGGCGGACGGCTACAGCGTCGTCGGCGTCACCGTGACACGCGGCGACCTCTCGCCGGAGCAGTACTACGGCACGGCGGAGATTTCCCGCAAGTACGGAAGCTACCGCATCCGCACCACGCCGGAGCAGAATATGATGTTCCGCTGGGTCCCCAACGCCTTCCTCTACGACGTGTACAAGGAACTAGAGGCGCTTGACCTGCATGAGGGCGGCCTGAACCAGATCACGGACGTGACGTCATGCCCGGGCACGGACAGCTGCAAGCTGGGCATCACATCGTCCATGGGTCTGAACAAGGCGGTCGCCGACGCGGTTCGCAACCCGAACGGCCACACGGGCCTAATGGAAGACCCGCTCATCAAGCAGATGCACATCAAGATGAGCGGTTGCCCGAACGGCTGCGGGCGCCACCACGTCTCTGACATCGGCTTCCACGGCGCGTTCATCAAGGGCCCCGGCGGCGGGCAGATTCCCGCGTATGAGGTATTCCTTGGCGGTAGTCATGAGAACGCGGACATGCGCTTCGGCGTACGGCCGCGCGGCAAGATTCCCGCCAAGAAGGTCACCGAAGCCGTGTTCCACCTGCTCCGCTACTACAAGGACAACCGCGAGGACGGCGAGCTGTTCAAGGACTTCGCGCACCGGCTGGGTCGCGAACCGTTCGAGGACATCATCAGGGAGTACCAGGACGTCGGCCCGCTCAACAAGGCGAACCTTGAGCACTACATCGACTACGACAAGTCCGTGCTGTACGTGATGGAGCGCGGCGAGGGTGAGTGCGCGACGTAGTCTCAAGCGCGCAAGCTGCTGAGTGATCGGAATCGACTGAGAAAGCGGGGCGGACGTGGCTGACCTTAAGGGACGGCGAATCGTGGTCCTTGAGGCGCGAATGCCCTCTGAACTCGGCAACCTTGTCGCCCGCCACGGCGGAGAGGCCGTCAGCGCCCCTGCCCTGCGCGAGGCGGCGCTCCCCATGCAGCAAGACATCCGGGACGTTATCGACGGCATCTGCTCCCACACGATTCAGGCGGCGGTTTTCCTCACGGGAGTAGGCGCGCGCGCCCTGATCAACGCCGCCGATCAACTTGGCCGCAAGGATGAGTTTCTGGACGCCTTGCGCGAAACAACCGTTATCTGCCGCGGCCCAAAGCCCGTTGCCGTCCTCAAGCCGCTCAACGTGCCGATAGCGCTCGTCTCGCCATCCCCGTACACATCTGAGGACTTGTTGGCGGCGCTCAAAGAGTCCGACATCGATCTGAGCGGCAAGCGTGTCTCCCTACAGCACTACGGCGAGGTGAACGCATGGCTGCGGGGGGAGCTTGAGGCGCTGGGCGCGGACGTTCTGGAAGTATCTCTTTATTCGTGGCAGCTCCCGGAAGACACGCGTCCCGTCATCGACGCCATCGCGCTGATGCTTGCCCAAAGCGTAGACGCCGTCATGCTGACCACACAGTCCCAGGCCCATAACCTTTTCCGCATCGCAGAGCAGGTGGGACTTGCCGACGAGCTTCGCGAGGCGCTGTCCTCCGGAATCGTCGTCGCGTCCGTCGGCCCCGTCTGCACGCGAGCCCTACGCGAGCATGGCGTTGAGCCGCACGTGGAGCCCGTCAACCCCAAGATGGGCCCGCTTGTGCTTGCACTGGCCGACCATTTCGCCAACACACCCGCCGAATCGACTGTGGCAGCCGCCACGAGGCCCTAGGTGGCCCCGGCCTGCCACCTTTGAGCAGACGCACATGGGCTACTTTCCCGTCTACCTTGACCTGCGCGGCAGGCGTTGCGTTGTTATCGGCGACGATGATGAGGCGCAGATGAAGGCGGGCGCGCTTGTGGAGGCAGGGGCTGTCGTCACCGTCATCTCCCCTGAAGAGCGGCCCCGGTTCACTGAGATGGCGGAGCGGGGTGACATCACCCTGTACTCACGCGGTTATGAGCCGGGCGACCTTGCGGATGCGTTCCTTGCTATATCCGCCACAACGCATGACCGCCCCCTCAGCGAGGCAATAAAGGCCGAGGCCGAGCGAGAAAAATGTCTCCTCAACGTCGTAGACATCACAGACCTCTGCACGTGGATCTATCCCGCCCTTGTCCGGCGCGGCGACGCAACGGTGGCTATCTCAACCAATGGGCGCAGCCCGGCGATGGCGTCATTCCTGCGCCGTGAGATAGACGAGGCGCTGCCGGATGGCTATGGGATGCTGCTCGATGTGCTGGCGGACATTCGTGAGGAGTTGCGGCGCGACGGCAAGAGACCCCCATCGGGTCGGTGGCAGGCTGCCCTCAACGATTCGCGGACACGGGCGCTCATCGATATACATGATGAGGCCGGTTTGCGGAATCGCCTCGTGGCTCTCTTGACGGACGGGAGTGGTGGCTAAAGGCGGCATCGTCCACCTGGTGGGCGCCGGGCCCGGCGATCCCGGACTTATCACAGTGCGGGGCGCGAGACTGCTGCGCCGCGCCGATGTCATCGTCTACGACAGGCTCGTGAACTCCTCCTTGCTGGCTGAGGCGCGTACCGACGCGGAGATGGTCGATGTGGGCAAGCATCCGTCGCGCGGCGGCGAACATCTGCAAGAAGAAATCAATGAGCTGCTCATCACACGGGCGCGCGGCGGCGCGCGCGTTGTGCGGCTCAAGGGAGGCGACCCGTTCCTCTTTGGGCGTGGCGGCGAGGAGGCGGCAGCGCTGGCAACGGCAGGGGTCGACTTTGACGTCGTGCCCGGCGTCACGTCCGCGCTCGCTGGGCCTGCTTATGCCGGAATACCGGCGACGGATCGCAACCTCTCGTCCTCCGTCCGTATCTACACGGGTCAGCAGGCGCGCAACGCCCCGCCCCTGACCCCCGCCAACCAGACATCAATCGTGCTCATGGGCGTTCGCACCCTCGCTCACACGGTGAGGGCAATGCTGATGGCCGGCTGGCCCGAGGACACGCCTGCCGCAGTCATTGAACAGGCAACAACATCGCGCCAGCGAACGACGACGGCAACGCTTGAGACAATCGTGGCCGCATCCGCGGAAGTGGGCATCCGCGCGCCCGCCGTCTTCATCTGCGGCAGCGTGGTTGGACTCCGCGACAATATCGCCTGGCTGGAAAAGAGGCCGTTGTTTGGCCATCGTCTAATGGTGCTGCGCGGAGAGACGCGAGCGGCGGAGTTAATCACGTTGCTGGATGACGCCGGGGCGGAGGTTGTCCACGTGCCCGCCGTCGCATTCGATGGCACGGACGATTGGGCTGAAGTCGACTCCGCATTAGAGAGGCTGGCGGCTTTTCGTGTGATTGCATTTACCAGTGTCAACGGCGTCGATTTCTTCATGAGCCGGCTGCTCGAAAAGGGACAGGACGCGCGGTCTTTGGCAACAGCACAAATCGCCGCCATCGGCCCGGCAACCGCATCTGCCCTCAATCGTCACGGCCTGAAAGCCGACCTGGTGCCCGGGAGATTCAATACCGGCGCGCTGGCGGAAGCGATATCGGCGGAATCCGGTCAGGGCGACGCCGTTCTCCTGCCACGCGGCGACCTCGCCGACGATGCCCTGCCCGACGCGCTCAGAGGACACGGCCTTGTGCCAAACCTCATCGTGGTCTATCGAACACTCCCCGGGTCGAATCTTGCGGAACGCGCAATGGCCGCCATTGAACGGGGCATCGACGGCATCTTGCTCACGAGTCCTTCAACCGCCCGTAATCTTGTTGGAGCGCTTGGCGACGACCATTCGCTGCTGGACGGGATTCCGGTCATCTCCGCCGGGCCGACCACCTCACGCGGCGCGGAGGACGTTGGCCTGCGCGTCACACAGGAAGCAACCGAACACACGGCGTCCGGTCTCGTAGATGCCGCCCTTGCCTGGGCGCGGAGTGACTGATGGCCGTCGCTGACGACCGCCGCGTACTGCGCGTGGGCACGCGGAGAAGCCCTCTAGCAATCATCCAGACCGAGCTGTTCATGGAGGCCGTGCACGCGAAGGAGCCAACGCTTGAGTTTGAGATCGTTGGCATCGATACAACGTCGGATCGACACCCCACCTCTGCCTTCCCCGATCTTGGACAGGGAGTCTTCGTCAAGGAGATTCAGATCGCGCTGGCGAACGGTGAGATTGATTTCGCGGTGCATAGCCTCAAAGACCTGCCCACACGCCTCCCTCCCGGCCATACCCTCGCGGGCGTCATGCAGCGCGCCGATCCCCGAGACGTTCTGGTAACACGCGACGGCTCACGGTTGAATGAACTCCCGGCGGAGGCACGTGTCGGGACGGGCAGCATTCGCCGTGCCGCGCAGATACTGGCCGCCAGACCCGATCTGATCATCGTCCTCCTTCGCGGCAACGTGGCGACGCGCGTCAGGAAGGTGACAGGCGAAGGGCGCGCAATCGAGGCGGAGGCGGCAGTGCTGGCCGCGGTCGGACTGCAGCGGCTGGGAATGGAAGATGTGATAACGGAATACCTTGAGCCGGATGTAATGCTGCCCGCAGTGGGTCAGGCATTCATTGGCATCGAATGTCGTGAAGATGATGAGCAGGCATGCGCCGTTGCCGCCCTTGCCGAGGAGCCCGAAGGCCGGATCGCCGCGGATGCTGAGCGGGCTTTCCTTGGGGCCGTCGGCGGATTCTGCCGCACGCCCCTCGCCAGCCTCGCTCACGTCAAGGACGGTGTGCTCTCCATCGAGGCATTGGCCGCCAATGTGGACGGCTCCATCGTCCTGCGCGAGTCTGCCACAGTGGACGCCGCAACACCGTCCGGTGAAATTGGCGGACGCCTCCTTGAGGCCCTTTATGCACGCGGAGCCCGTGACTTCATCATCCTCGACGACACGCCGACCCCGGACGACGACTAGACGCTATCGCTAGCCGGGCTTGCGGGCCAGCACATCAAGCTGGTGTGCAATATAGATGAGTTCACCAATCTCAATCTGCCTGTGGCGATCGGCCACCCACTCCTCGAGCCCCGCGCTGAACACGATGGATCTTTCGCTGAGAGCCTCCCAGACGAAGTTGATGATGTGATGCAGGAAATACGCCACATCCTCCGGATAGCCTCCCTCCTGCGGGTACACCACCCAGCCTGACGAGCCGGCCGACGCTATCTCTAGGCCCGCCTGCGGTATCTCTCCCAGGACGGCCCTGCCCGCCTGGCTGCCGCCGGTTGCGAGACCACTCGGTGTCCGTCGATCATCCATCGTGCGGTGGTAGCTGTCGACAACACGGGCATTCAGCAAGGTATTGTTGGTCGGCTCGAAGACGGTTTCCCCATCAAACGTGATCGGTAGATACAGCAGGCCACCTGGACGAAGTGCGCTGGCGGTGGCTTCAAGAAACTCCGGCACATTCACCAGGTCTGCCAACGCCTGCCCGATAATCACATCGGCCAATCGACCCGCCTCAGCCTGTTCCCGCAGATACACGACGGCATCCTGCACAATATAGTCAACGGACGGCGCAACGCTGCCCGACCCGACAATCTCACCAACAGCCCGCTCGGCCTCCGCAAGACTCTCGGAATCAAGATCAACCATCACGTACTCGCCGCTCGAAAGCAGCCCCCGCTCGAACAGCCGTTTGAACGTGCTGCCAACACCCGCCCCAAGCTCGATGACACTTAGAGGTGTACCCCCCATGCCGTTGATGCCCTGTGCCAGCGCGTCATAAACACGCCCGTTCAGCGCATTGTCATCAACGGCAGCCTTCGCCTTCAGATAGCGGACGGTGTTGTAACTTTCAGGTCCTGGCATTAGCTTTCTCCACGGTCTCTAGTAGGAATTCACGGACGGATGTCATGGACTGTTCCCACGTTGGGTGGCGGGCAAATCGCTTGAGGGCCTGCGCTCCCATGCGCGCAAGTCGCTGCCGATCTGTCGCGAGATCACGCAGCCGTATCGAGAGTTCCGGCGCTGAGCCCATGGGCACCAGGAAACCGTCACGGCGATTCGTGATGATCTCGTGCGCCGCGCCTGAGTCTGTTGCGATGGCCGGCATCCCAAACGCCATCCCCTCAAGGTAGACGATGCCGAATCCCTCATAGGAGGACGGAACAACGAGGACTTGCGCCTTCTCAAAGCGCGTGCGCAGCGCGTCATCCGATAAAGGGCCGTGAAATGCCACTTTGTCGCCTAAACCTTCACTCTCTACCTGCTGACGAACCTCATTGGCGTAATCCGGTTCAACCTCAAGGCCCCCAACCACGTCCACTCGGATACTCGCATTGCCCGTGTAGCCAAGAGCCTCGATAAGCACGTGCAGCTGCTTGCGCTCAATCACGTTGCCCAGGAACAGGATACGCAGCGGGCCGTCTGCGTTGGCTCGTTCCGTGACGTCCTGTTCCGTCATGGAAACATCAAAGCGGTCTCCTGCAGGGTACGCCAGAACGTTCGGCTTGTCCGCCCCAATCTGATCGTGAACGGCCTTTCTCGTCGTCTCGCTATTGAAGACGAAACCGTCAACAGAGCGAAGATAGCGGCGCTCGATCACACCATAGGCACGATTCTTCCAACCCGCGCGTTTCTCGCTCATACGCAAATGATGGACGATGGAAATAATCGGCCACCGACCTCGAACCGACCCATTAACCCGCCACAGTGACGGATGATTCAGTTCATCCTCAAGCATCACATCCACGTCTGCGTTCTTCATTGCCCGCCGCAGCTTGCGTGAGAACGCATCCATCAGATGGCGGCCGTAGTTTCGCCAGGGAATGCTGATTATTCGAACGGTATCGCCCGCGCGTTCCAGTGTTTCAATCAGCCGCCGATCATATAGGTAGCCGCCTGACAGAGTATCCAGACTGCCATAGATGACCAGGCCCACCTTCAACGCCGAATCTCCCGGCGATAAGACGCCCAGGCATTCTCCCCTTCCCAAACGCGGATTGTCATGGCGGCAAGTGGCTCAGTCGGAATGCGCTCAGCGACGAAGTGCCAGAGGATGCGGGCAAAGTACTCCACGCTGGGGTTCAGCCCCCCGAATTCGGGGAGTTCGTTGAGGGTGTTGCCGGCAAATCTGGTGTCTATAGCGGCCAAGGCCTGCTCGACTGCGATGATGTCCACCAGGTAGCCGTGCGTGTCCAGTCCCGGGCCCTCAAGCACAACATCTACCTTGTAGGGATGGGAGTTGAGTTCATTCTCGGGGCCCCAATCGCCGCCGATGAGATAGTGCCAGGCTGTGAATTCGTGCGAAACGGAAACGGTGTACATGTGCGTCTCCCAATTTGGCGCGCGGTGATTCAGTAGCTAGGCATTATCGTACGTCACCAGAACCTGGAGCGCATCGCCGGAGGATTCATCAAGCAGCCGATATGCATCTGCCGCGTCCCCAACAGTAAACCTGTGCGTGACGAGTTGTGACGGCTTGAGACGCTCCACCATTCGCCACGCCGTCTCAAACCGCCGCTGCTTGTCCCATCGGCCCGCCAATTCCGGTGCGATGGTCGTCACCTGACTGCTGATGAGCTTGATGCGGCTGCGATGAAAGCTGCCGCCCAAATCAATCGGCGCGCGCTTGGTCCCGTACCACGAGCCGATGACGATCCGGCCCCCGTAACCCGTCACTGTAATCGCGGTGTCCAGTGCCTCCGGCCTGCCGGACAACTCGAAAACAAGATCCGCCCCACGTCCGCCAAACGCTGCCGCGATTTCATCCATCACGCCGGGCACGGAAGGGGCATACGATGCCGTCGCGCCGAGTTCCAACGATATATCTCGCCGTGTCTCAACGGTGTCTAGCGTGACGAGAGACCCAAGGGGCATCTGCGCCAGCACTGCAGTCGTCAGCAGGCCAATGACGCCCTGCCCGATGATCAGGACGTTTTCCCCCACCAGCGGCGCGCCGTCCATGGCAAAGTTCACCGCCGTCTCCATAGATGGCAGCATCACCGCGTCCTCATACGAAATCCCATCCGGAATCTCCATCAGCGACTCCGGCTCCGCCTGGAACAACGATTCATGGGGATTGAAGGCAAATACACGCCGACCGGTCAGGTCGGCATCAACGCCTTCCCCAACGTCTACTACGTCGCCAACCGCAGCGTAGCCATACCGCAGCGGAAATGACAGGCTGCCTTGCAGGGCGGCGATGGATTCGTCCGCTGTCATTTCAGACGGCGCCTCGCCCCGGTACACAAGCAGCTCCGTCCCCGCGCTGATCGCGGAAACGCGAGTGCGAACTAGCACACGCCCCGGCCCCGGCCCGCTCATCTCGTCGCGTTGAACCTCAACACGGCGCGGACCGACGAATGTCACCGCCCTCTTCGTTAGTCCGGCGGCCATACCGGCCTGCCCCACACAACCAGGTCGTCGCCTTCGCGCTTGTAACCGAGGCCTTGTAGTCGCGGAAATGCCGCGCTGACTGCGCTATTCTTGCTGGACACCGCGTGCAGACCGCCCACCAGCGTCGGCGCAATGGTAATCACCACATGGTCGACAAACCGTGCTTCCAGCAGTTCCGTGATGACGCGCGCTCCGCCCTCAACCATCAGGCTCCGCACGCCATCCTCGTATAAGGTCGCCATCAACGCCCGAAGGTCCACAAGACCATCCGATTCCCTCGCTGGCAGTCGCAAGATCCGCGCGCCCGCCGCCTCCAGCTCCACCTGCCGCTCTACTGGCGCATCCTCCAACGTGGCTAACCACGGCATTGTTCGATAGCTTTCCAGAAGCGTTGCATCCAGCGGGCAGCGGAGGCGGCTGTCCAGAACGATCGGCTGCGGATCCTGGCCGTCCGCCAGCCGGACCGTCAGGCGTGGATCGTCCGCGATGACAGTTCCGATGCCGACAAGAATCGCGTCGTTGGACGAACGGAGCAGATGGGTCATTTCGGAGGACTTTGAGCCGCTGAGGTGGAGCGGGAGCGAATCAGCGCTGGCAATCGAGCCATCCAGGCTCTGCGCGTACGTCAGCGTCACGAATGGTCGACGATTCGCCTCTGCCAACGCCTGCTTCTCAGCAGCTGGCACGAACGGGCTCGAGACTTCGTCCGACTCCGGCGGCGCAATGTCCAGCATGTGCCCCATGCGGTTCATCTTGGTGGTCAGATAGTCGACATTCTGTGTCGTCACCGGACCCGGCACCGGTACTCTCCCCGCAACCCGAATGCCCAGCCCACGCAGTTCTTCAACCTTCTTGGGGTTATTGGTCATCAGCCTGATGGAGCGTGCGCCAAGCTTCTGCAGCATCAAAGCCGCTACACCGTAACTCCGCTCATCCGCCTGATGTCCCAACTGCAGATTGGCATCGACGGTATCCAGCCCCTGGTCCTGCAGGTTGTACGCGCGGAGTTTCTCCAGCAGCCCGATGCCGCGTCCTTCCTGGCGTAGGTAGACAACTACCCCCGCGCCTTCCCGCGCGACGGCCTCCATCGCCGATTCGAGTTGCGCCGCGCAGTCGCAGCGCTGCGAGGCGAACACCTCACCCGTCAAACACTCCGAATGGACACGTGTGAGCACATCCTCGCGTCCGTCCACCTCTCCGCAGACAAGCGCCAGGTGCTCCTTGCCATCAACGTCATTCGAGAAGTAATCGAGCCGGAATTCACCGTGAGCCGTCGGGATGCGCGCAGACACAATGCGCTCTACTGTCGTTGGGTAAGAAGACATCGTTCCCTTGATCCTGAATTTCCTGCCAACCCGTTGTGCGCAGACCTCCACACCTCTGCGCAAACGTACCCATGATTCGCATGTTCGCCGCTCTTGTCAATGCGCCTGACTAGCCGACGGCCTCCAACAGTCGCAGCACAACCCCGGATTCCGATTCGATTGGCCCCGCGTATCCCCGCGCCGCATCCAGCAGTTCTTTCATGCTCTGCCGGCCGGCCACCGTACGCGAGCCAATCATTGTCGAAAGCTCTTCAGCGCGTGAATCGTCATCCTTCAATTGCTCGATTCTCGTGACCGTCCGCCCGTCTTCAGTCCGCTTGAACACGCGAATGTGCTGATCGGCGTGCGCCGCCACTTGCGGCAAGTGCGTCACGCAGAATACTTGCTGCCTCCGGCCCAGGCCCTCCAGTTTGCTCCCTATCGTTCCTCCAACGTGTCCCCCCACGCCGACGTCAATCTCATCGAGCGCCAGCGTCCGCGCATCTCCGACTGCCAGCACCGTCTTCACGGCCAGCATCACACGCGCCATCTCTCCACCTGAGGCGATAGCCGACAGTGGCATCAGAGGCTCGCCTGCGTTCGGCGAGACCAGGATCTCCACCTCATCGCCGCCCGACTCATCGCACAGGTCAAGCGCATCAATAATTGTCGACTCACGTCCGCGTGCATCACTCTTTCCTATATTCGAGAGCGCAGACCGCACGTCCACGACAATCCGAGTCCCCGCGAGCGCCAACGTCTCGATTTCCTCTTCCAATGCGCGGCCAAGCCGGGCAGCAGCACGGGACCGTTCGGCGTGTAGAGCATGCGCCTGTTCCAGCACTTTTCGATTCAGCCTGTTTTCCTCTGTCGTCAGTTCAGCAACGCGTCCCGATGCCTTATCCAGACCGGACAGTTCCTGTTCAGCCCGCTCGCCCCACGCGATGACTTCCTCAAGAGAACCGCCGTGCCTCCGTTTGAGACCGTCTAGCGCCGCCATGCGTTCCTCCACCGCCTCAAGTCGGTTCGGGTCCGCTTCCAGTCCCTCCAGATAACGCCCCAGTGACAGCGCGATGTCTTGTGCCTGCTCGGCCAGCGTCTCCGCCGTCTCCCGCGTGGTCCGCAGATCGGGATCCAGTGCGGCGGCCTCTTGCGTCTTCTGCCCTGCTTCTCCAAGAACATCCACAACGCTGTTGTTGCCCTGCATTGGGTCAATCAAAAGCGAGCGAGCCGCGCCCACTAGGGTGACCAACTGCTCCGCGTGCGCAAGCCGGGATCGTTCGCGATCCAACGAGAAATCCTCGCCTGGAACAGGCGCAATCTCTCGGAACGAGGCCAGCTCAAACTCCAGTTCCTCGCGTCGAGCCTCCGCCTTCGCCTCCTCGCGCCGCAGCCGTTTGAGGTCAGATCGAACTCGCCGCAGTTGCCGGACAAATTCGGCCACGGACTCCCGTTCCTCCCCCAACTCGCCGTATCGATCAAGAATCTCTCTCTGCTCACCGGGCCGGAGCAGCGCCAGTGTTTGCCGCTGACCGTGCGATTCCGCCAGATAGCGCCCCGTCTCCTGTAAGAGCTTTAGAGCAACCTTTCGGCCATTTACCGTGCAGTCGCCGTGGCCGTTGCCGTCAATTTCCCGCGCGATGTGGAGCGGCGACGCCTCCCCCTCCCTGATGCCCAGTTTCTTCAGAAGCAGAGCGGGAATGGCGTCGCAAATCCCATCAGGCTCAAATATGGCTTCAATCCGGGCTCGCGTGGCCCCGGAGCGCACCAGCAAGCCGTCTGCCTTGGCCCCAAGAACCAGCGAAACACAATTGATGATGATCGACTTCCCCGCGCCCGTCTCGCCGGTCAGAACGGTGAAACCATCTTCGAAGGGAATATCCAGTCGATCGATGACGCCGATGTTCTCAATGGTCAGTCGTCGCAGCATGGCCTGAACTCCCCCTTATGCTGGGGGAGAATGTATCAGAACGCGCGTTCTTAGTCAAGGACGGCGCGCTCAAGAGCGAGAAGGGGAATCCTGGAACTCAATCAGCGCCCGGCCAACAACCTCGCCACGCCCAAGCGCCGCGTACGCGTCGTTCACCTGCTCGATGGGATAGCGACGCGTGATGATGCGGGGGCTTACGTCCACCACGCCCCGCTCCACAAGGTCCAGGATCTGCGGCATGTCTGTCCCTGCCCGCGCCCCGTACGATCCGATGATGCGCACTCCGCGCCGAACAATCCGTGTGATCTCCAGCGGCACGGTCTCTCCGGCAGACGCGATCCCAATCATCACGACGCGCCCGCCATCCGCCACGGACTGGAACGCCTGCTGCACCGTTTCCGGCCTGCCCAGAGCCTCAAACGCCGCGTCCACGCCGCTTCCGTCGGTAATCTCCCTGATGCGGGCGGGCACGTCCTCATGGGCCGCGTTGACGGAGTGCGTCGCGCCGAACGACCCCGCAAGCTCCAGCTTTGCGTCATCGATGTCCACGGCAATGAGGGGCGACGCCCCAACAGCAGCGGCAATCTGGATGACGTTTGTGCCAACGCCGCCCACACCAACAACCGCCGCGCTTTCACCCATCCGCAGCTCCGCCTGGTTGCGTACCGCCCCGTACGCCGTGAACACGCTACAGCCGATGATGGCGGCCTCTCGCAAAGAGATGCTGTCCGGCAACCGAAACACGGAGGAGGCAGGCGTCACGGCGTATTCCGCGAGCGCCCCCATGCTGTACATCCACACGGGTGAGCCGTCGGGCCGCGCCAGCCGCGACGTGCCGTCGTAGAGCTGCCCTTTGAGACGGTTATAGGCGAAGAACGTCTCGCACATATCGTCCCTGCCCCGACGGCAGAAATCGCAGTCTCTGCACGGCATGATGAAGCTGCAAACAACGCGATCTCCGACCGTAACGTTCGTCACACCGTCCCCAATGGCCTCCACGGTGCCGGACGTCTCATGGCCGAGCACGCACGGCGTCGGAAACGCAACCTCACCCTTCATCACATGCAGGTCCGTGTGGCACACACCCGTCGCGGCTACTCGCAGCAACACCTCGCCTGCTCGCGGCGAGGGCGTCGGCAAATCCTCCACGGTCATCGGCTCATTAATCTGATTGAGAATTGCAGCCTTCATTGACATTCCCCGCTACTTCCGTGCCAGCACGCCCAATTGCGCATACATATAGAAAGGCCACTCGGATTCCGCAAACCGCGTCCACGCCACCGAAATCCTGTCCAGATCTGCTTGTTCCGCCAGCCCGTACGCGAGCGCATCGGCCCCCACGTTCGAGTGCAGAATCCGCTGCGACCACATATTGCCCCAGAAACGCGCCTCGTCGCCGTCCATCACCACAACGTTGGTATGAATCTCATAGTCGGCGAACCCCGCCTCCCGCACCCAGCCGGCAAGATAACGGCCTGCGTCCGGCTCCGCTCCATTCTTATACGCGACCTGATGATAGAGGTTGCTCCACTCCTCGAACTCCGGGAACTTGGGCGCCGGCGACATGGTGGCGTAATCCGTCTCTCGCACGCACAAGAGGCCGCCCGGCTTGAGCACTCTCCGCATCTCGCTCAACGCCCGCGGCTGATCTGTCAGGTGCTGAAAGACTTGATTCGCATACGCGACATCGAATGATTCGTCTTCGTAGTCGAGTTGATACACGTCTCCATACGTGAACGTCACGTTGTCCACGCCCTCGGACACCGCATGATCCCGCGCCTGCGCCAATACCTCTTCGGACAGATCGATTCCAACCGCCTCGCCTGGCGCAACTACCCGCGCAAGCCCTGCTGTAATGGTTCCAGGCCCGCAGCCCACGTCCAGCAGGCGCATTCCGGCTTTCAAGTGCGGCAGCAGGAACCACGCCTCTCCCTCCGCACGACGCCGAGCGTGGTTCTGCACCACCGACTGGTGGTGCCCGTGCGTATACCGGTCCCTCGGAACGTCTGCGGTCATGTATTAGCCCTTCCCTGTAGCGCAGTATGCTTGGATATGGCCGTTTCTATCCCGGCAATCTCACTGGCACCGCCTGCCCATGCCCTAACAGGCGCGGGTGGATGGGCCGACGAGATCATCAGCTTTGGATTCATAATCGCCATCATTGCCATCCTGATGGTGATGTCCCGGCTTGGTCGGCGCAAGAGGCTCCGCGAAGAGGAGCGAGATAACCACCGCTCTACCGATTAGCCGCCTGCGCCTCCGCGCGCTCCACAGCCGCGGGTGGCCTGAGATAGAGCGGCTCCAGCGTCGCAACATCATCAACGTCGCCCCGCCTCAGGCGCAACAGACCCAGCCGCGCCGCGTTCGCCGCTGTCCTTGTCCGCACAACATCCGGCGCGATTGTCAGCGCATGCCCGAAGCCATCCCGCGCCAAGTCCGCCAACGCCTCATCGAACTCGCCCGTCAGAACACAATCCTCGTCGCGCTCAGCAATCCGTGAAATGAGTTCCTCCGGCGAGAGGATTACCTCCTCCACAAGTTGCTCAACCCCATGCTCGTTCGACTCCACATAGGCTGCGGCGGAATATTGTCCCCTTCCGGCGTTCACGACCGACCACACCGGCCTCCCAAGATGAACGGCTCCATACGCCGCGGCGGCCAGCGTTCCCACCCCGGCAATCGGCACATCAAGCCCCTGCGCAAGACCCTTTGCCGTCGCAAGGCCTATCCGAATCCCCGTGAAGCTCCCCGGCCCTCGTGTCACCACGATGACTGTCAGATCGCTCGTCGTGATTCCCGCCAGCATCATCACGTGTCGAAGCGTTGGGTGCACGTGCATCGTATGATTCCGGCCCGCTTTCCACGTGAGTTCCGCCGCGATTCCGCCCTCCGGATGAGCAATCGCCGCACTCGCTGTCTCGGTGGCCGTATCGATAGCGATTATCATTCGGTTGCCCCAACGCCCTCGGGCAGCCCGCTCAGTGCTTGCGCGGACACCGGACCGCTCGCCGTCGCCGACAGTCGCCGCTCCGAGTCCGACACATACTCAATCCGAATCTCCAGCCGATCATCCGGGAAAATCGACGTCGCGCGATCTGCCCATTCCACTGCCAGCACGCCGTCCCTGCCCAAGTAGTCGTCCAGCCCTAACTCCCACGCCTCTGCCGGATCATCGATGCGATACAAATCCATATGAAAGAGCGGCAGCCTGCCCTGGTACTCATTGACCAGGACGAACGAAGGACTCTTTGTATATGCCGTCACGCCCAGCCCATCGGCAAGACCTTGTGTCAGCGTCGTCTTTCCCGCGCCGAGCTGTCCGATGAGCAACACCAGCGTCCCGGCCTCAACGACCCCGCCGATCGCTCGCCCGATCTCTTTCGTCTCATCCGCAGAGCGCGAAACACCGCTCCATTCATGCTTGGCCATACAAATAGCCTAGCAAATAGCAGCGACTACCCCGCCCGCAAGAATCTCGGCCGGATTGCGGCGATGATGACGACGGACACCGCCAGCGCCCCGCCCAGAATCGCCAACGCCCAGCCCGCCCCGTACGCCGACCCCATATACCCCGCCACAAGGCTCCCGATGGGCACAAACCCACGATCCAGCAAGTAAAGGCTGATGATGCGCCCATGAAACTCGCTGTCCGTTTGCGTCAGCAGCATCCCATTGGTCAGCACCCGTTGGCTGGAATCCAGCAGGCCCAACAGGATCATGAGCACCAGCGCGAGGAGCAACCACGGCGCTGCCCCCAGCGCGGACAGCACCACGCCGCTCAGCGCCATCGTCACTACGATTAGCATCCCCTTGTTCCGCACGTTGCCCAGGTACGCGAGAATCGTCGGCCCGATAATCGACCCAATCCCCATGAACGTCAGCATCCCGCCGAACAGTGTCGCCCCTGTGTTCTGGTTCAAGTTGAACGCGTCTGCAATCGTCAGCAGCCAGTCGGCATTGGACGCGAACCGCTCGTCCGCTACCTCCGGCAACAACACCATGAACGGCTGCAGGAACATCAGTGACACCAGTCCGAGTACCAGCAGGATCAGGATATTGACGTGCTGGCGGACGTAGAGCAAACCCTGCCACGTGTCCCGCAGCGCCCCGGAAACGCCCATGCTCTCCGCGCCCCGTTGCATCAACGGGTACGTCTTCATCCACAACCACGACGCGATAATCCCGAACTCCAGCAGGATGATGATGATGAACACCATCTCAAAACCGGATACCACAATGAGGACGCCGGTGAGGAGCGGCGCGACTATCCGCGTACCGTTGAATGAGAATTGCTGTAGTGCGACGGCATTCGCTATGCGATCCCGGCCCACAATCGCCGGGATCAGCGCCTGCCGCCCCGGCTGGTTGAACGCGATCATTGCCCCCCGTCCGGCGAACAGAGCGTAGGCATGCCACAACTCCAGGCTGTCTTGCAGCAATAGCCCAAGCAGCACCACGTAGATGCCGAGGATGCCCACCTGCGTAACAACGAGTATCGTCTTGCGATTCACGCGGTCGGCAAGCACTCCCGCAGGAATAGCGAGGAACAGCACGGGTATCGTCCGCCAGAAATTAACCCACCCGACGGCAACGGGGTCCTCAGTGATCTCCCACACCAGCCAGCTGCGCGCCACAATCTCCATCCACAGCGTGAGCGCGTGCATGCTCACGCCCGCCCACAGAATGCGGTAGTCACGGATGGCGAACGCGGAAACGGCCTCTCTAAGCGAGGCTCGTCCCCTGGGAGTGCGTCGACCTTCTAAAGGCTCGTCGGGCGCATTCGTCCCCTGCTCAGTATCCGTGCCTGTGTTGCGGGGGCGCACCGTCGGGAATCCGGCCTAGTCCAGTTCCCGGAGGCGCTTCACGAAGACGGTGAAGAAGATCGTGACTGTCAGGAGCAGAATCGCCGAGCCGCCAACCGCGATCTGCGCGCCGGAAAAGCCGCCCTGCGTCCCGACAACATCGGCCAGAACTCCAACAAAGAACACGCCGAAGTTCGTCATCGCCCAGTTGAGCATGTAGATGCTCATCACGCGGCCCCGATGCTCGTCGTCGGAGTACACCTGCGCCAGTGTGTTGCTCAGCGCCATTCGACCCGCCTGCGCGAATCCCAGCGGAATGAACATGATGAACGCGATAAGGTACGAATTCGTGAAGCTGAACACGATCAGCGATAACGCCATCACGAACATGCTGATCAGCAGCCACAAGCCGCGCTTCTTGTCCTCCATCGTCGCCACGAATATCGACCCTACGAGCGCCCCGATGCCGGAGATGCTTATAAGCAATCCCTGTCGCGCCGAGGATTCATCCAGCGTGTCAAATAGCGTTCCCACCAGCGGTAACGACGTGAAGAACGTGAGCCGCGACGGATCGACCGTCAGGATTGTGTCCGTGAACGCCGGGAGCAGGAACATGTACGGCATCGACAACACGAACGAGAATAGCGAGAAAATCAGCAGCAGCAGGACCGGAGAATTATGTCTGACATACGAGAGACCCTCCCCCACCTGCTTCAACATGCCGGAGCCGCGAAGCGCCACCGCGCCCGTCAACGGAACGCCCATCAGGATCAGAACGCCGGAGCCGTACAGCAGCGCCATGATGTAGTACACGCCCTCGATGTCCCACAACGCGATCAGGAATCCCGCCAGCGCCGGGCCCATCAGGCGCAGCAGGTTCATCGCTGCCCCGTTCAACGCCACCGCGTTCGTGATCATATTTGCGCTCACCAGCTCCGGGATGATTGCCTGCCGCGCCGGCATCATCAGCGCCATCACGATTCCCTGCAGGAACGACGCAATCAGCAAGTGCCAAACGGTAATCGAACCGAGCGTGATGGACATTGCCACGCCAACCGTGATGACCGTCGACATGATCTGCCCGACGATGAGCACCTGTTTTTTCGGCACGCGATCGGCAAGCACCCCGCCGAACAGCGAAAGCGTCAACATCGGCAATCCGTTTGCCAGCGCCACGGCGCCCAGCATCGTCACGCTGCCGTCATTCGTACCGGGGGTCTTTGACAATTCGTAGACGTACCAGGAGCGCGCCATCATCTGCATATTCATGGCGCCCATCTGGCCGAGAACAAACAGGAAATAGAGTCGATAAGCAGGAACGGTCAGAGACGCAATCGCGCGGAAACCAACACTCCGGCGCTCTGTAACCGGACCGGGCCCCTGCCGGAGACCGGGTCCGCCGCGCATTCCGCCCGGGCCGCCCTCCGGCCCTCCGCCCATCATGAGGAGCGCGCCTCCTCATCGGCGGAGTCGTCAGCCTCTTCCTGCCCCAGCCGTTCGAGTCCCTCTAGCAGAATCGTGAGAGCGCGCTGGGCTTCTTTGGCCTCGTCATCGGTCAGACCGTTCAGTCGCTCTTCCCACTCGCGCCGACGCAACGTCAGCAGGCGCTCAGCGAGGTCGACACCTTCCGGTGTCAGGTGGCACACGTTGGAACGGCGATCTGCGGGATCTTGCCAGCGCTCCACCAGCCCGCGCTCCACGAGGCGGTCGATGACCCCCGTCGCAGTTGAAAGGGAAGTCCCAAGTTGATTGGCCACAATCCCCATTCGGCAATCGCCGTGCCTGCGTAGCGCAAACAATGCCCGCAGCTGTGGCATTGTCAGTTCCACTGTGAACCAATCGTCATGGATTGACGGCCTGAGCAGCCGCAGGATGTATTCAAGATCACCAATCAGACGCTGTGTCGTCGGATTGGCGGCGCGCGCCGGCTCGTCAGGTGTGGTGACACCGCCTCCGGATCGTTCTTGCACAGCCGAATGTCCACTCGTTTCCAATACTTTCACTTACCCAAAGTATTTGACTCAGGCGCACATGTCAACTACTCCCGTCTGCTACCCTATTGAGGACATTCCCCCAACGTCACCACACAGGAGACACGAACAAACAATGGCAGTAGAACGTACCCTCATCCTGATAAAGCCGGACGCCGTTCAGCGCGGCCTAACGGGTGAAATCCTTAGCCGATTCGAGAAGCGCGGCCTCAAAATCGTCGGCGCAAAGTTCATGCGAGTTGAACGCGCACTGGCGGAGCAACATTATGCCGAGCACGTCGGCAAACCATTCCTCCCGGGACTCCTTGATTTCATTACGTCATCGCCGTTGTTGGCCATGGTCCTGGAGGGAGAGCGGGCCATTGAGCTTGCCCGTCAGACCATGGGTGCAACGGATCCCGGCAAGGCAGCTCCCGGCAGTATTCGCGCCGACCTCGGCCTGTCAGTTGGATTGAACCTGGTGCATGGCTCAGACGGCCCGGAATCCGCCCCGCGTGAAATCGCGCTGTGGTTCGACGAGTCCGAGCTGATCGACTACAAACAGGCCACGGAGCAGTGGCTCATTGAATCCTGACCAGCGGCACGGCACTCCGCCACAACTGCTCCAGCCCATAGAGCTCCCGCTGCTCCCCGGCAAAGATGTGGACAATCACGTCGTTGAAGTCCATCAGGAGCCAGCCGGAGTCCGCGTCGCCCTCGGTGCGCAGCACCGCCTGCCCGGACTCTTTCAACCCCTTGTGCATGGCTTCCTGGATCGCCTGTCCCTGCCGCTTGGACTCCACGGTCATCAGCACAAAGGCGTCCGCGTAGCCACAGATATTTCGAACGTCGAGCAGGAGGATGTCGCTGGCCTGCCGGTCCTCCGCAATCTCGACGGCTTTTCGCGCAAGCGCGATGCCGTCAGCAGCAGGATCGGCGTTGGTGGATGTGGCCTGTTCCGTCATGACGCCATACTACGCCACCCCGCCAAACCCAACAACGCGCCTCATCACCCCGTTCACCCTGAGCCCAGTCGAAGGGTCACCCACTGATGGACTCCCTATCCGTCACCCTGGCGGTCATCGCCCTCCTCATCGGCGCGGTTGCCGACCTCCTTTACCGCGTTGCTCAGCAGCGCGGTATCGAGGCCCCAAACTTTATCTTCTGGCAGTCCACCGTCTTCACGGTCATCATCTGGACCGTCGCAGTTGTGAGCTGGGTTGCTTTCGGCTTCGACGGCCCGGTTGGCCCAATCCACGGCGTCGCGTGGCTCTACGGCCTGCCCGCCGGCGTGTTCGGCTACCTAGGGTTGACGCTCTTTGTCGCGAGCCTTCGTACTGGAGACGCAAGCGTCAATGCGCCCATCTTCAGGCTCAATTTTGTCATCACGGCGCTGGGAGCGATGATCATTCTCGGCGAGTCCGCTAACCTGCTGAAGATTGGCGGCATCCTGCTCGCTATCCTCGCCGTCCTCGTTCTCTTGAACGTTACCCAGATCACTGCCATCCGCTCCGATATGCGATCTATCCTCTTCGCGCTGGCGGCGTCGGGGTTCTTTGGCGTCGCCGGCCTGGTCGCCAAGGCCGGCCTTGATACAGGCGAAATCGGCGCGGTCCCCATTGTTCTCACCCAGACCGTCGGTTTCCAACAGGCCGCAATCATCACACTGCTGAGAAGGCGTAACTTCAGCCTCACACGTACCGTCATTAACTTCGCGCCCGGCATTGCTGTCCTGCAGGTCACGTGGGCGGTTCTCCTGTTCGAGTCTCTACGAATCGGCGACGCCAGCATCAGTTACCCCATTGTGCAGATGAGCTTCGTCATCACCGCCATCCTCGCAGTCGTGTTCCTGCGCGAGGAGATGAACTGGAGCAAGGGTGGCGGCCTCGTCTTGGCCATAATCGCCGTCGCTGTCCTCGGCCTCGCCGGTTGACGACGCTTTGCGCCCCACCCACCAACTCCGTATCGTAGAAAGCGAAATGAATACAAACGAAAGAGTCATTGTCGCCATGAGCGGCGGAGTGGATTCCTCCGTCGCCGCTTACCTCCTTAAGGAACAAGGCTACGACGTCATCGGCGTCACCATGCGCCTCTGGAGCGATGACGCGGAGGGCGCATCACGACACAACCGCGCCTGCTGCTCCGTGGAAGATGTTTTTGACGCCAAGCGCGTCGCTCAGAAGCTCCACATGCCTCACTACGTCCTCAACATGGAAGAGGAGTTCCGCAAGCACGTCATCGAGTACTTCATCCGCGAGTACAAGAACGGACGCACCCCTCACCCCTGCATCGCCTGCAACGACAAGATCAAGTTTGCCTTTTTCCTGCAGCGCGCCCTCTCGCTTGAGGCGGATTGGATTGCCACGGGACACTATGTGAGGCGACGTGAGGCTATTGACGGCCGCGTTGAACTCCACAAGGCCGTGGACGCCTCCAAGGACCAGACCTACGTCCTCTACGGCCTCGGGCAGGACGAACTACGCCGTTCCCTGTTCCCTATCGGCGAGCTGCCCAAGCAGGACGTGCGACGCATCGCCCACGAGCTTGAGCTGCCCGTCGCGGACAAGCCGGACAGCCAGGAGATCTGCTTTGTTCCGTCCGGCGATTACCGCGCATTTCTCTCTGAGCACATGGCACTGACGCCCGGCCCCATCCTTGACGTCGACGGCAAGCACGTCGGCTCGCACATGGGAACTGCGGGCTACACCGTCGGACAGCGCAAGGGCCTCCCGCCGTCCCCCACAGGCCACCGCATGTACGTCATTGATATCGACACTGCGGAGAACACCATCGTCATCGGTCCGGAGGATCACCTCCTCGCGAACGCGCTGCATGCGGCGCAGGCGACGTTTATCGACGGAGTGGCCCCCGCCGGCGTTCCGATGCGCGTGTCAGCCAAGGTGCGCTACAAGTCTCCCGAAGCGCCCGCCCTCCTCATCCCCGATGTGGACGGCGACGGATTCACCCTTGAATTCGACGATCCGCAGCGCGCCGTAACGCCCGGGCAGGCCGTCGTTCTCTACGATGACGGCCGCATGCTCGGGGGCGGTGTGATCGAGCGATCAGTAGCCGCCGAGACGCCGCACGACTCCCCATTGACCGCGCAGGCGGTGTAAAATCAATCTTCGGGACGACTAAGGGGAAATAATGTCCATCATTGCCTTGTCACATGGCTTGCGCGACTTTCTCAATCGCGGGGATGCCTCTCACGTGCAGAACGGTTATCCGTCCGGCGATGCCCTCGCAGGCGTTTTCCAAGCCTGCCAGCGAACTCTGACACAGGCTGTCGAAACGATGTCCGAAGAGGACATGGCGTGGCGGCCGTTCCCGGAGACACCCTCCGCGGGTTACTACCTCTGGCACGTCGCCCGCGTGCAGGACGCCCTCGTTCACAAGCAGATTCTCAACCGGCCCGAGATCAATGAGACACACGGCTATGCCCGGGAATTCGGTCTGCCCCTTGAAGACACCGGGCAGGCGTACACCGCAACACAGCGCGCCCACTTCCAGGAACCTCCCAAGAAGGCGCTGCTGGAATACTTGGGGCTCACGTTCCAGGCTGTACTCCGTACCATCGAGGAACTCGGGCCGGAGGGTCTGGATATTGAGACGGACAGCGGAATGCGCCGCATCCGCTACCTCATCACGTTGACCACCCACGCCAACCTCCACGCCGGTGCAATCAACCACATCCGGGAAGTCCTCACAGCCTCGAGAGAGGTCCCCGCTGAAAACTGATTCCTCGGACGGCGGCGCATCTCCTTCACGCCGCCCCATCGTTCCCCCCGTCACGCGCCCCGGCCTCTCCTACGAGCGTGAACTGCTCCTGAAGGGCGCCCGTACAATCGCCGGCATCGACGAAGCTGGACGCGGCGCGCTCGCAGGCCCCGTCGCCGCAGCCGCCGTCATCCTCCCCGCTCAACCGCTTGCATGGTTCGACGATGTTGACGATTCCAAGAAACTCAGCGCGCCGGAACGGGAACGTCTGGCGAAGCTCATTCTGCAGGACGCCGTCGTCGGCCTCGCCATGACGCCCGCAAGCCGCATCGATGCCACGGGCATCGCCGCCGCAACCCGTGAAGCCATGCTGGTCGCCCTCAACACACTCGGGAGTCGTGTGGACGGCATCCTCGTGGACGGCTCGCCGCTCCCCATCGCTGACGATATTCACCAGTTGGCTCTTACCCGTGGCGACCAGGTCTCTATCTCAGTATCGGCAGCCTCTATCATCGCGAAGGTCGCACGTGATGAAGTCATGCGCCGGCTGGACGCCCAACACTCCGGCTACGGGCTGGCAGCCAACAAAGGCTACGGGACCGCCAAACATCTTGAAGCATTGCGCAAGATCGGCCCCTCTGCCATCCACCGCCGCACGTTTCGCAACGTTGAAAATGTTGCTGAGGCATCTTGACAGGGGATACGTAAGCCCCCTAGCATGGCGTCGTTCAGATATGACAACCGATTTAGAGCCCCCAAGTACGGGGCATATACAAATTGCGCCGGGTCGACGCATGACTAACGTCACCGGGGCATAGATACCAGTGTCCGCCCTTCTTTTGCCGGCGTATCCGCTGGCGCTGATTCTGTTGACGCTGGTTGTGGCGCTTGAGGACGCCTTCTTCCAAACACGCGGAGAGCGTCTGGAGCGACTGGTTCAACGTCGACGACCGGGCGCGCGCCGCCTCGCCCAGCTCCAGGAATCCCACGATTCCCTTACGATGGCCGCCCTCATGATCCGTTCCACCGCGACGGTCCTCTTTGCCATCATCAGTTTTGGCCTCGTCTTGGAGTACAGCCCCTGGCCCTCGTTGGAGGTTCTCCTCGGCATCGTTCTCACCATCGCGGGCGTCATACTTGCGCAGGCGGCCGGGCGCGTGTGGGGCGGCCATGATGCCGACCGCCTCGCGCTGGTATCCGCGCCCCTCGTCGCATTAGTAAACGCGATTCTCTCCATTCCTGCCTCGGCTCTGCGTGCCCTGTTCCGGCCACTCGCCCGCGCCTTAGGACAGAAGCGGTCGGATAACCCTGCCGTGGAGCGCTCTGATCAACGCAGCGCCAACGGCGACCACGCGAACGGCACGGACGACGCCGCGACGGTTGATGAGGAATGGGAGCGCAACGTCATGCGCGGTCTCGTCCGGCTGGAGTCCTTGGCCGTACGCGAAGTCATGGTCCCGCGACCGGATGTTGTCGGCATTGAGGCCGGCTCGTCATTGGAAGACGCCGTCCAGATCGTCATGCAGGAGGGCTTCAGCCGCCTGCCCCTCTATCGCGGCAATCTCGATGACACAGTCGGCATCGTCTACGCCAAGGATCTGCTCGCCGCATTCCAGAACAAGAACGAAGACTCAACTCTTGAATCCATTGTCCGCCCCCCGCTGCACGTTCCTGAAACCAAGCGTGTCGGCGATCTCTTGCGTGAGTTCCAGTCGAGGCGCGTGCACATCGCTCTCGTCGTTGACGAATACGGCAGCCTCGTTGGCCTGGTCACGAATGAAGACCTGCTGGAAGAGATCGTGGGAGACATCGACGACGAGTTCACCGCCAGCGAGCCGCTGGTCCGCCGCGTGAGCGAACAGGAAGCAATCGTGGACGCCCGCGCCCCTCTCAAGTACATCAATGAAATGTTCAACGTGGAACTGCACGCGGAGGGCGTGGACACTGTCGGCGGCCTCATCCTTTACGCCTTGGGACGCATTCCCCATCCCGGCGAGACTGTCAGCGATGACGGCCTGACCATGACCATCCTGTCCACCACAGGCCGCCGTGTCCGGCAAGTGCGACTTCTCCACGGAGAATCCCCCAACGGAACCGACACCGAAGACCACACCCCCACCGCCGCCTCCGCATAGTGCACCAAAACGAATTCGGGGGCGCCACTTGGCGCCCCCGAGAATTGTACTCGCGGTTATCAGATGTCGGCTCTACTTGCCACCCAGCGTTGGAGCCTCACCTGGGCCATACACGCGGATTGCTGTGCTCGCCGTCGCGGGTCCGGCTGCGCCTTCCGGCACACGGCTACCTACTGCGACCACCGTCCACACGCCCGGCGGTAGATCTTCCGGTATGGCGGGCAGCAGATCGGCGCCAACGACCATCTCAAGAGCGCCCGATGAGTTCACCTGGGCCGTTCCCATCTCGTAGTCGCTTCCTGCGCCACCCGCTTCACGAATGTAGAGTGTCACGTCATCCCGTCGCGGGAAACCGGACAGCCTGAACGTCACTCGCGTGGTACCCGGAACGAGGATGACGTCTGAATCGAGGGTATTGATATTGGCTTCCGGGTTGATGGCGCCCGGTCCGGCCGCACCGGGCTCTCCCGCCTCGCCGGCTGCGCCAGGCTCTCCTGCCTGGCCGGGTGGCCCTGGCTGACCGTCAACGCCGTCAGAGCCGGGCGCTCCTGCGGGACCCGCGGGACCTCGCTCACCCTGCTCACCTTGCGGACCCGTGCATGCCGCCAAAACGAGAATAAAGGCAGTAATCAGAACAAGGGGCATCCAAAATGCTTTCCCTGTAAACACGCGCTGCTCCCTCCTGCTAACCCCGTCCGACGCTGTGTAAATTGGCCGAAATACGCGCGTCAAACGGCTGAAAGACACTTAATCATATTGGCGCAGGTAGGGAACTGTCAAGGAGAACCGCCCTCAGACAGCCCCATCACCCAACACAATTTTCACTTGCCACGCGTATAATGACCATCGGAGAGGCCCAACGGAGAGGTGGCCGAGCGGTTTAAGGCGTCGCTCTCGAAAAGCGGAGTATCTTCACGGGTACCGTGGGTTCGAATCCCACCCTCTCCGCCATCACATAAGACGGAGAGGTGCTGGAGTGGCCGAACAGGCACGCCTGGAAAGCGTGTAGGGTCTTACCGGGCCCTCGCGGGTTCGAATCCCGCTCTCTCCGCCATTTCTTTTCAACTCCCGCTCGCCCTGAGCCCGTCGCCTCACGCCCGCTCATCCTGAGCCTGTCGAAGGACATGAGCGGCAACCCTCTTCTTGACCACTCACCCCGAAATAGATAGCGTTGAATCGTGAATGACGATCTCCCATATTGGATTGCGTTCCAGCGCGTCAGCAGGCTCGGTCGGGTCAGATTTGGACACCTTGAGTCGCATTTCCCTACCCTGAAAGACGCTTGGCACGCATCAGAGTCTGAGCTGCGCGCCACCCGCCTTGACGGACGGACGGTGGACGAAATCCTCAAAACACGCGCCGACCTCGACCCTGATGACGAGCTTGAGAGACTGCACCGTTACCGCGTCAGCGCCTACACCTGGCATGATGAGCGATACCCCGCTCGCCTCCGCCAGATCCATGACATGCCCCCCGTCCTGTACGTCAAGGGTGAACTCAAGCCGGAGGATGACCTCTCGCTAGCCGTCGTTGGAACCCGCAAGGCCACGCCGTACGGCCGCGAGGTCACTCGTGAATTCGTCAGGGACCTCGTGCAGGCAGGGCTCACCATTGCCAGCGGACTCGCCGCCGGCATAGACTCGACGGCTCACTACGCCACCCTGCAGAACCGCGGAAGGACGATTGCCGTCCTGGGCAGCGGCGTGGACATCATCTATCCCGCGCAGAATCGCAAGATGGCGGCGGAGATCGTGGAGAACGGCGCTCTCATCAGCGACTACCCAATCGGCACGCCCCCCATGAAAGAGAACTTCCCCCGCCGCAACCGCATCATGAGTGGCATCAGCCTTGGCTGCCTCGTCATTGAGGGGAATGAGAAGAGCGGCGCGCTAATCACTGCCCGCCAGGCCCTTGAACAGAACCGGGAGGTCTTTGCCGTCCCCGGCAGCGCCCTCAGCGAACGTAGCCGTGGCCCCAACCTCCTCATTCAGAGCGGCGAGGCAAAACTCGTGCTGACCACGGAAGACATCCTGCAGGAACTCAACCTGTCCCAGGAGGATCGGCAGCTAAATCTCCCCTCAACGCCGGAGGCTGTTGACGAAGAACAGGCCGCTGTCTTGCGTGTCCTCAGCCGTTCTCCCATCCACATTGATGAGATCTATCGTTCCTCCGGAATGTCCATGCCGGAAGTGTCCAGTACCCTTACAATGCTTGAACTGAACGATCTCGTAAGACAGGTAGGCGGGATGCACTACGTCTTGACACGAGAGGCCCATGCGATTTACGAATCTCAAAGAGGAAACAGCGACAGCGGGGAACAGACAGAAACCAGAACCGCCGAAAATCAGATCACGTAAAGAGGCAATCACCGTATGACAACCGGACGAAAGAAGTCGACGACCACGCGCAAAAAGACGAAGGCCACAGCGGCAGGCGGCCGTCGGACAGCAGCGAGGCGGACAAGCGCGACGCCCACCGCTTTTGTTCCCGGCGCTGACGTTGTAATCGTCGAGTCTCCCGCCAAGGCCCGCACGTTATCCCGAATCCTGGGCAACGGCTACAACGTCCTTGCGTCCATCGGTCACGTCCGTGACCTGCCCAAGAGCAAGATGGCCATCGATGTGGAGAATGACTTTGCGCCGGACTACGTCGTCCCGCGTGACAAGTCCTCAGTCGTTAAGGAAATAAAGGCCGCCGCGAACGCCGCGGACACCGTCTATCTCGCAACAGACCCCGACCGTGAGGGAGAAGCAATCTCATGGCATTTGATGGAGGCTGCCGGCATCCCGCAGGAACGCATGCGCCGCGTCGTCTTTCATGAGGTCACAGAAAATGCTGTCCGCCGCGCCTTTGACGAGCCGCGCGACATAGACGTGGATCTCGTCAACGCCTATCAGGCCCGCCGCGTCCTTGACCGTCTCGTCGGTTATCGCCTCAGCCCCGTCCTCTGGAGCAAGGTCCGCAAGGGCCTGTCTGCGGGTCGCGTTCAATCCGCCGCCCTCCGCCTTGTCGTAGAGCGCGAAGCGGAAATCGACGCGTTCGTGCCGCAAGAGTATTGGGAAATCGACGCCGATCTGCTGACACAGGCCACGCAGGCGGCACAGGCAGAAGATTTCTCTGCCCGATACCGCTCGGAGTTGGGCGCGAGCCGCGCTGCCACCATTCCCGACCAAGAAGCGGCAGACCGTATTGTCGTTGACCTGCGCGCGAGTTCCTACCAGGTCGCGTCGGTCCGCCGCCGCGAGACAACGCGTCGCCCCGGCCCGCCCTTCATCACGTCCACGCTCCAGCAGGAGGCGTTCCGCAAGCTGCGGTTCACCGCCCGCCGGACAATGACCATTGCCCAGCAGCTCTATGAGGGCCTGCCCATCGGCAATGAAGGCCCCATCGGCCTCATCACTTACATGCGGACCGACTCAACCAACATGGCGAACGAAGCCGTGCAAGAGGCGCGAGCCGTCATCGGTAATCGCTACGGCAAGAATCACGTCCCCGCCTCCCCCCGTTCCTTCTCGCGCCGCGTCAAGGGCGCGCAGGAGGCGCACGAGGCCATCCGACCCACGTCTTTCATGCGCGACCCGGAGTCGCTGCGAAACTCCTTGAGTCGTGAACAGTTCAACCTCTACCAGCTCATTTGGCAGCGCGCCCTCGCGTCACAGATGGCCGATGCGAAGTTCGACCAGACCACGGTGGACATCACGGCATCCGGCGCACCCTCCGGCGTCAGCCACACCCTTCGCGTCACCGGCTCAATCATGACTTTTGCGGGCTATCTCGCAGTCTATAGAGAAGGTATTGATGAGCCTGACGCCGACTCCGATGAGGGGCGTGTCCTCCCTGATCTACGAGAGGGACAGCCGCTCGACCTCCGAAACGTCGCGGGAACGCAGCGCTTCACGCAGCCTCCGCCCCGCTACACGGAGGCCACGCTGATCAGGGCGCTGGAAGAGCGCGGCATCGGACGCCCCAGCACCTACGCCGCCATCCTCAGCACCATCCAGGATCGCGGCTACGTGGACAAGGCGGATAACCGCTTCCGCCCCCTCAAACTCGGCACGGCGGTGTCCGGCCTCCTGGCTGAGTATTTCCCGCAGGTGTCCAGCCTGGACTTCACCTCCCGCATTGAGGAGGAACTAGACGACGTTGCCCGCGGCGAGCGTGAGTGGGTGCCCGTATTGCGCGATTTCTACGGTCCGTTCAATGAGCGAATTGACACCGCGCAGGAAAAAATCGAGCGCGTTAGCAACATCGACGAGGAAACAGACGAGATCTGCCCGGAGTGCGGCGCGAACATGGTCATCAAGCGCGGCCGCTACGGCCCCTTCCTCTCCTGCTCGCGATTCCCTGACTGCCGTGGCATGAAGCGCATCCAGAAGAGCACAGGCGCGCACTGCCCGGACTGCGGCGGCGAACTCGTGCAGCGTTCATCCCGCAAGTCCCGTCGCCCCTTCTACGGCTGCTCCAACTACCCTAACTGCAACTTCCTGACCAACCAGGAGCCACTCCCGCAACCCTGCCCCGACTGCGGCGGTCTCGTTGTTGCCACCAGCCGAACCAACGCCTCCTGCAACGACAAGGAATGCGGTTGGCAGGGCTCCCGCGAAGAACTCACATCGGAGCAGCCGCAGCCGGAACCCCAACTCGTCGAAGTCTAAACCCCTCTTGTCATTCCGGCGAAGGCCGGAATCCATCCCCTATTTTCAAACCTGGTCTAAAATAGAGGCATGGCACTCAAACATGCCCCTGCCCCGGACCAGTCCGTGGACACCGCCCCAATCCCTCAGGAATGGGCGGCCCACCTCGATGACTTTGCCGTGTTCCTCGAATACGAACGCGGCGCGTCCCGCTACACCCTCCGCAACTACATGGGTGACGTCGGCCTCTTCCTGCAATTCCTGGTCGGGGAGGGCGTCAAACGGCTGCCGGACGCTACCCGCGACCACGCTCAACGATGGATCTATGACCTGACCATGGATGGCTCCGCCCGGTCCTCCATCGCCCGCCGCCTCTCTGCGCTCCGCTCCTTCTGGCGCTTTCTGGCACGCGAGGGCGTCATCGAAAACCCGGAGACAATCACAAAGACACCCTCTCCCAAGATTGGCCGCCGCCTGCCGGATCTCCTTTCGGAACGTGACGCTGAACGACTCGTCCACGCGCCGCTCCGGTTCGCGGAGAGTATCGATGCATCAACCGTGGACAGGCAGGTGGCCATGCAGCGCGCCCTCGCCTTGCGAGACCACGCAGTTCTGGAGCTCGCCTACGGCGCAGGACTGCGTGTGGCAGAAATCGCCTCGCTGGATCTGGCAGGCCTTGATCTCCGCAACCGCGTCGCCCGGGTGTGGGGCAAACGCTCCAAGCAGCGCGAGACACTTTTCGGAGAACCCTGCCGAGAGGCCCTCAGCATGTATCTCAACGATGCCCGCCCCCTGCTTGCCCGCGGCGTCAGGACACGCGCCGCCGTCTTCCTCAACAGCCGCGGCGGGCGCCTGACCACGCGCGGCATCGAGCTCTCCCTCAAGAAGTGGGCCCGCACCGAGGGCCTGCCGGAAGACATCCATCCCCACACCCTGCGCCACTCATTTGCGACCCATATGCTGGACGGCGGAGCGGATCTGCGGCTGGTGCAGGAGATGCTTGGACACGCCTCCGTCGCCACAACGGAAATCTACACACACGTCTCACAGGCGCAGATGGCGCAGGCCTACGCCCGTGCCCACCCCGGCATGAACCGTGACGATGATAGCGAATCTCAACGAATCGACGTGTCTGACTGATAAAATGGCAACATGCGATTGTTACTGATCAATGGCCCGAACCTGAATCGCCTCGGCCATAGAGACCCCGCCGTCTACGGCACAACTACGCTTGCTGAGATTGAGGCGGCGTTCACCGCCCGCGTCAAAGAGCGCGGTGCGGAATGTGTCTGCTTCCAGTCGAACCACGAGGGGGCCATCGTCGACTTTCTCCAGTCGGAGATCCCCAACGGCATCGACGGCATCGTCATCAACCCCGGCGCGCTCACACACTACGGACTCAGCCTCCGCGACGCCCTGCAAGACGTTGGAGTACCCACCGTTGAAGTCCATCTCTCAAACATCCACGCCCGGGAGGAGTTTCGCCGCCGTAGCGTCATCGCCCCCATTGCCCGCGGCCAGATGGCAGGTTTTGGATGGCGTGCCTACCTTTGGGCGCTGGACTACCTCATCGACGAAATCGACAAGGACTAAGAACAACCATGAGCGTCACTAATCGACTAGCCAAGCTGCGCGAGACTATGGATCCCTTAGGCGTGGATGCCGTATGGGTCTCTCAGCCCGAGAACCGCCGATACATGAGCGGATTCAGCGGCTCCGCCGGGTCCCTCTTTATCACCTCGGAAAGCGCGATGCTCGCCACCGACTCCCGCTACACGGAGCAGGCGGGCGTCCAGTCGCCTGAGTACCAGATAGTCCACATGGCCGGGCCCGGTAGTGAGTGGTTCAAGGAGATGCTTGCGTCCATGGGCGACGCCAAGCGCGTCGGTTTTGAGGAAACACACGTCACCGTCGCCACCCACAAACGGCTCGCAGAACTCTGTGGCGAGGCAGGCAAGGAACTCGTCCCCATCACCGACACCATCGAGACGATTCGCGCCGTCAAGGACGACGCCGAGCGCGAGGCCCTCATCTCCGCCATTCGCATCACCGATGAGGCCTTCGTCGAAGTGCGCGACGGCCTTGAGCCGGGCGCGTCTGAACAGGATGTCGCGTGGCGCATCGAGAAGGCCATGCGCGAACGCGGCGCAGAGGCGCTGGCTTTTGAGTCGATTGTCGCCTCAGGCCCGCACGGAGCGCGGGCGCACCATTCCCCCACGGCAGACCCGATCGAGGTTGGCGTTCCCATTGTCATGGACATCGGCGCCCGCTTTGACGGTTACCACGCGGACATGACGCGCACCATCTGCATCGGCGACCACGACGACCAGTTCCGGCGCATATATGACATTGTCCTGACCGCCCAGGAAACGGCCATTGCCACCATCGAAGAGGGCATGACTGGCGATCAGGCGGACGCTCTCGCGCGGAACATCATCGAGAAGGCCGGCCACGGCCCCGAGTTTGGCCACTCGCTCGGCCACGGCGTCGGACTTGCTATCCACGAATACCCGCGTCTCGGGCAGCGCGCCCCGGACATCCTGACGCAGGGCATGATCTTCACCGTGGAACCCGGCATCTACATCACAGGCTGGGGTGGCGTCCGCATCGAGGACATCGTTGAATTCAGGGACGGGCGCTGTCAGCCTCTGAGCAAAGCGCCCAAAATCAACGTGAAGAATGGGAGTTAGCGCGGAATGATTGAGACGGGCGACCTTAGGCGCGGCGTGACCATCGAGATCGGCGGCACGCTCTACCAACTACTCGATTTTCACCACCTCAAGATTGGGCGCGGTTCCGCACAGGTCCGCATGAAGCTGCGCGACATCAAGGGCGGCCACACCATTGAGCGCACCGTCCAGGCCGGAGAACGGTTCACCCGCGCCACACTTGAGACCCGCTCCGTCCAGTTCCTCTACAGCGAGGACGGCCTCTACCACTTCATGGACACGGAATCCTTTGAGCAGTTCCCCGTCGACCGCGACCAGATAGAAGATTCCCTGCCCTACATGATCGAGAACATGAGCCTTGACATGGTTTTCTACCAGGACGCGCCCATCGGTGTCGAACTCCCGACAACTGTCACCCTGAAAATCGTCGAAACGCCCCCCGCCTTCAAGGGCGACACCGCCAACGCCGGCACAAAACCCGCCACGCTCGAAACCGGCCTCGTCATCACCGTCCCCATGTTCGTCGAAAACGGCACCGCCGTCGTCGTCGACACCCGCACCGGCGACTACGTGGAACGCGCCTAAACTGTCCACTCTCCCTCAGAAGAGGGCCGGGGTAAGGGGCGGCATATGAGAGCAGACTTTCACATCCACACTCGCGTCTCGCCCGATTCCCAACTAACCCCTGAAGCCCTAATCCGCGCCTGCCAGCGCAAAGGCATTGACGTAATCGCCGTCACAGATCACCACACAATTCGCGGCGCGTTGGAAGTCCGGGAGATCGCCCCGTTCCCCGTCATCATCGGCGCAGAGCTCAAGACCGCGGACGGTGAAATCATCGGCCTTTTCCTGGAAGAGGACATCCCGCGCGGCCTCTCTGCCAAAGAGTCCGTCAGGCGCATCAAGGATCAGGGCGGCATCGTGCAGGTGCCCCATCCATTCGACCGGTTCCGCCGCAAGCACATCACCCTGCCCGCCCTGATGGATATTCTCCCGGACGTCGACATCATTGAGGCATTCAACGCCCGCACCACGCTCAAGGGGGACATCATGCGCGGCGTAGAATTCATTCGCGAGCACCGAGAGCAGTACAACATCCGGCCGGTCGGCGTCACGGACGCTCACACAGCCCGTGAGATCGGCAACACCTACACGGACATCCCGGCTTTCGAGGGCCGTGAGGAATTCATGGACGCCTTGCGCCACGCATCAATCCACGGCAAGCGCACCACGCCCCTCATCCACCTCGCCACCCGCTGGACGGTGTTCAGCAGAAAAATGGGGTTGGCACGCTATTCGTAAACCGTTGGGGCGGATGCTACGCCAGGTCCCGCACCGCCGCGGCCAACTGGTCCACTTCCTCCTCCGTATTGAAGAAGTGCAGCGAGGCGCGCACGCCCTCCGGATGCTCGATGTGGCGCACAACAATGCGGTTGTGTTCCCAGAGATGATCGTCAAGCGCGTCAGGTTCCCAGCCCTCAACTGCAAAGGAAACAAGCCCGGACGCCAGTGGCCCGTCCTCTGGCGACAGCACGGTGACGTGCGGTGATTCCTGTAGTTGGGCCTTGAGTCGCGATGCCAACTGGAGATTGCGCGTTTCGATGTTGCCAACGCCAATCGGCTCGATGAAGCGAGTCGCCTCAAGAAACGCCGCCTGTAGCGGGATGCTGCCCGACCCTCCATAGAATTTGTCCATGGTGGCATGATTCGGAACGATGTGGCCTGCGGTGACCGGCGATTCCATGTGCCGCCCGCCCGTGTGCGCGGGATGAACGCTCGTAAGCAACTCCTTGCGTATGTACAGAGCCCCGGTGCCCTCAAATCCCAGCATCCACTTCTGGCCGGGGATGGAATAGTAGTCATAGTCGTCCGCGACCATATCCAGTTCGATATGCCCACCGGTCTGCGCCCCATCAAGAAGGATCTCCGCGCCGTTCTCATGCGCCATCCGCGCCAGCTCCGGAGCAGGCATCCGCAGCCCGGTCGAATATTGGATATGGCTGATGAAAATGAGGCGCGTCCTCGGGGACACAACAGCCTGGAACTTCTCAAGGATGACGTCGGCGGAATCGTGAGGATCCAGCGCGACGATACGAACGTTGACCCCATAGCGCAGGCCAATCATCCACGCGGGCGCAAGCACGGACGGATGCTCCAGGCTGCATGTGACTATCTCATCGCCCGGCTGCCAATCCAGCCCGCTCATCACGATATTCAGACCTTCGGTCGTATTGCGTGTCAGCATCAGCTCTTCTTCGGAAACGTTCATCAACCTGCCGACGGCCTGCAGGGCCTGCCCGCGGATCTCCCGGGCCGTCTCGATCACTCGCATGCTGGCCGGTGGCTCCATCGCCTCCATATCGATGCGGTCCTTCAAGGCGTCTATCACCGACTGCGGTGAAGGCCCCGACCATCCCGTATTCATCCACACCTGCCGGCCCACCGCCGGAATCTGAGCGCGTAGTTCTGCAACATCCATGAGAAACTCCCTCCGGCCACTATCGTACACGTCCCGATGCTACCCTTAGCCAATGACGACTGACGACGAAAAGGCATCGCGCGCGCCGCTCCGCCTCGGCTGGCTGTCCACCGGACGCGGCCCCGGCTCCCGGGGACTGCTCGAAGAGGCGCACAAGGCAATCGCCAGCGGCAAGCTCAACGCATCCATCGACTACATCCTTTGCACCCGCACGCGTGGCGAGGCCGAAGGCAGCGATATATTCCTCGACAAAGCAGAAAGTTATGGACTGACCACCATCTCACTCTCGCTCCGTGACTACCGCCAACATCGAGACAAGGACCCGCATTGGCGAGACCGCTACAATACAGACCTCCTGGCCGCCATTCAGGACAGACCTGTCGATGCCTTGGTGTTCGCGGGCCTCATGCTCATCCTCAGCGAGGATATCGTCAATGCCTACCCTGCGCTCAATCTTCATCCCGCCCTCCCCGGAGGCCCCGTCGGCGCATGGCAAGACGTGATATGGGAACTCATCCGGCACGACGCGGTGGAGACTGGCGTCATGGTGCAGCTATCGACCGCAGAGGTCGATAAAGGGCCCGTGATTGCGTGGTGCCGGTTCCCTATTCGCGGGCGGGAGTTCGACATTCTCTGGGATGAGATCGCGGGACAGTCTGTTGATACCTTGCGGCAAGAACATGGTGAGGAGCACCCCCTCTTTGCCAGAATTCGGCAAGGGGGACTCAGAAGAGAGGCACTCACACTCGTCGAAGCGCTGCGCCAGATAGCTGACGGCAACGTGCAGATTGACGGCGGTGTAGTACGTGACGCCAATGGTCAGCCGCTAGAAAACGGCCTTGATATCACTGACAAAATCGAGGCGGCAATCAAAGACGCCTAGGCGCTCTCTTCCTCAGGCTGCAGCGTCACCGTCGCGCCCTTGGCATTGAACAACAGCGGCGGGACCTTGTTGTGAATCGTGTCGGCAGTGATCAGGCAGCGCGTGATGCCCTCCATGCTCGGCAGCTCGTACATCACGTCCAGCAGGACTTCCTCCACAACCGTCCGCAGCCCGCGCGCGCCCGTCTTCTGTGACAGCGCCCGATCAGCCACTGCTTCCAGCGCCTCGTCCGTAAACTCCAGCGTCACCCCATCCTGCCCCAAAAGGCTCGCGTACTGTTTCACCAGCGCGTTCTTGGGCTTCGTCAGCACTTCGAGCAGATCGGACTTCTGCAAGGGATCAAGAGCGACTGCCAGCGGCATCCGCCCCACGAACTCAGGAATCATGCCGTAGGCGAGAATATCGTCGTGGCTCAGCTGCGCCATCACACGACTGCGCTCCGCCGGATCATCCTTCATCCGCTCAGAACCGAATCCGATGCTGCGCTTATCCTTGTTCACGCGGGAGGCGATAATCTCGTCCATCCCCTCAAACGCCCCGCCGCAGATGAACAGGATGCCGCTGGTGTCGATCTGGATGAACTCCTGCTGCGGATGCTTGCGCCCACCCTGCGGCGGCACGTTCGCCTTGCATCCCTCAACGATTTTCAGCAGCGCCTGCTGCACGCCCTCTCCGGACACATCCCGTGTCACTGACGGGTTCGCGTTCTTGCGTGCTGTCTTATCAATCTCGTCGATGTAGATGATGCCCCGCTCCGCCCGCGAAACGTCATAGTCTGCCGCCTGGATCAAACGGAGCAGGATGTTCTCCACGTCCTCGCCCACGTACCCCGCCTCCGTCAGCGATGTTGCATCGGCGATGGCGAACGGCACATTCAGGATGCGCGCCAGCGTCTGTGCCAGGAGCGTCTTGCCGCTCCCCGTGGGTCCGACGAGCAGGATATTCGTCTTGTCCAGCTCGACGTCCGGTTCTTCCTCGTTCTTGACGGAGCTGCGCTTGTAGTGGTTGTAGACTCCAACGCTGAGCACGCGCTTGGCGCGCTCCTGTCCAATAACGAAATCACTCAGCTCGTTATAGATCTCTCTCGGAGTGCGGTTCACTTGGGGCTCTTCTTCCTGCTCCTGCCCCTCATCCGCCGGGTCCTCTCGTCCCTTTCCACGAGGCCGTCCCTCAAGGATGCGCAGGCAAACACGAACACACTCGTCGCAGATATAGGCTTTGTGATCCGGTCCGGCCAATAGCCTGACCGTCCCCTCGGGCTTGCCGCAGAAGGAACACCGATGCGGCCCCTCACCCTGGCCTCCGTTACGTCGGCCATTAGTTTCGTCAACCATGCCCTTGCCTTTACTCCTCCCCAGCAGCCGAGTCTAAGGCAACCCCCGGCCCGTCCCGTACAGGCCTCTAGCTTTGGCAGTTACGCGGCGCTGGCGTCGCTCTCGCCCTCCGGCCCCGCAAGCACCTCATCAACGATGCCGTATTCCTTGGCCTGGTCCGCAGTGAGATAGTAGTCGCGATCCATGTCGCGTGCCACCTTCTCCACCGGCTGCCCGGAATGTCGCGATAGAATACCACGAATAATCTCCTGCAGCCGCAGGATCTCACGAGCCGCAATCTCGATATCCGCTGCCTGTCCCTGCGCGCCGCCCATGGCCTGGTGCATGTGAATCGTCGAGTTCGGTAGGGCGTAACGCTTGCCGGCCGCTCCCGCGCACAACAGCACCGTCGCCATGCTTGCCGCCATTCCCACGCAAATGGTGGAAACGTCCGCGCGAATCAACTGGATGGTGTCATAGATGGCCAGACCGGAGGTGATGACGCCGCCCGGGCTGCTGATATACAGCGAAATGTCCTTGTCGGGGTCCTCTCTGTCCAGGTACAGAAGCTGCGCCACAACAAGGTTTGCAATCTGGTCGTTGATCGGCGTGCCAAGAAAGATAATCCGTTCCTTGAGCAGGAGAGAATAGATGTCGAAGGCCCGCTCGCCTCGCGCCCCTGTCTCAATCACCATGGGCACAATGCCCTGCGGCCCTGCCGGTACGATCCCCTGCGGCAGTCCCTCGCCCGTTCCACCTGTCCACGTTGTCATGTCGCTAACTCTCCTCTGAAGCATCCACGGGGCCGAAACCCGTCAGTGCTACTCGTCCCCGTTATCCGAATCCTCGTCGGCGTCGGTTTCTGCCTTCGTCTCGACGGCGTCCTCCGACCCGTCGCGCTCTCCTCGCGCGATTTCTACCAGCATATCCATTGTCTTACGTGCGACAATTCTGCGCTGCACGCTCTCACGCGCAGCCTCGCTCTCAAATACCTGCCGCGCCTGCTCCTGCGTTGCCTCATCCTGCTGCGCCCCAACTACCTCGGCAATATCACCATCGATTTCCTCATCCGAGGCCTCAATGTCTTTCGATTCAGCCAGGTTCGTTATCAGCAGCCCGCGCAGCACGCGCTGTTCCGCCTGCGGCCGCACGGAATCTCGCAGCGTGTCTACATCCTGACCCGTTGTCTGTACATACGCGGCGAGCGACATGCCCATCCCCCGCATCTGCTCATCCTGGTCCTGCAGAATACGATCAATCTCCAGGTCGATAATGATGGGCGGATACGTAACCGTTGCGACTTCTGCGAACTTCTCGAGGATATTCTCCTCATAGTCCGCCCGCGCCTGCGCATTGGTCCGCTCTGTCAAATCGGACTGAATCCGCTCCCGCAGCGCCTCTACGGTTTCGAATTCATCGTCGCCGAAACCCTCGACCCCCTGCGCCCACTCGTCATCGAGCTCTGGCAGATTCTGCTCCTTGACCTCGCGGACCGTCACGGTGAAATGCGCCTCTTTCCCGTTCAGATTGCGAATCGTGAAATCATCCGGCACGGAGATCGTGAACTCCTTGGTGTCCTCCGCGTTCATGCCGACAAGTTGCTCAGGCACCCCCGGCGCAGGATAGGTCACACCCTCTTGCACCATGTAGCTGATGCCCGTCTCCTCCACGAACACGCGCCGACCCGGTACTTCCGGCTCACTCTCGGAGTCGTCATTGTCACCGGATTCAACATCCGCATCCGCTTCATCCACCGGCTCCGGCTGCTCTTCGGACTCCGCCTCAGCATCGTCCTCGGATTCCGTCGCCTCCTCCGGGTCCTCGTCCACATAACCGTGCATATCGACGGTCAGCAGATCACCAAGCTGAACAGCCCGCTCCACCGGCTCCCACGGCGAGCCTTGACGACGAAGGTTATTCAGCACTTCTTCAACCTGTTCCTCAGTGACCTCCGGCTCTTCCCAGTCGACTCGAATCGAATCATAGTCGCCGAGTTCCACTTCAGGTCGAAGTGCTACCGTAGCCCGAAACGTGATGGGGTCAAGAGATTCCAGGTCCGTCACCTGCGGCCGCGCGATGGGCTCAAGCTCCTGCTGCTCTACTGCGTCCGCCACGGACCGCTCCAGCAGCCCCTCAATATCATCCTGGATCAGCGTTTCCGCCCCGATATGGCGTTCCAGGATCATGCGAGGAGCCTTGCCTCTCCGAAACCCCGGAATCACGTATCGCTGCACAAGCCGCCGGTAGGCTCGCTGCTTGTGGTCTTCAATCTCCGCCTCTTCCAGCTCAATAAGCAGCCCAATCTGGCGGTCAGGCATATCTTCAGTCGTTATCTTCACGCGTGGAAACTCCGTATCGAGATTAGCTTGGAGGCAGGAACAACATTATACATCGGGGCACAGAACGCGCGGAGAACCGACGCCACGACAACTCTATCAACGAGTTGTGATAGCCGATCAACGGAGTTATCCCATCCATCCTGAGCTATCGATTAGTGGCGCTGAGTTCCACAAGTTTGGTCAAGGTATTGAAGTTGCGCATAGTAGCTGAAATGCCCAGTTTCTTTTCAAGGAAGTTGTTACTCAGGTTGCTGCCGTAGGAGCCTGGAATGTACATATACGCAGCATCTTTGGCAATTGAAAGCTCCTCATCACCAAAATCGTCAGCCAGCAGTTCTGCAACCTTTTCCGCCACCGGCCTCTTGTCAAACAGAACGAAGAATACGCGCGATATGTCATACCCTTCCCTGAATGGATTCTTGTCCAGGACCTTCTGCAGCTCCGCTCTGGTCCGCACGAACACGGCTAAATCCGGCCCAATCTGACTCTTGATAAGCTGGCGCACCTGCTCTCCTAGCTGTCGAGGAGAAAGCTCGCTCTTCACCAAGACGTTGCCGGTTTGAATATAGGTGCGGCTGCCTTGAAAACCGCCCTCAGCGAGCACCCTGCGCAACTCTGCCATGGGCACCTTGTTCTTGCCCGTGGGCATTACGCCCCTTAGAAGGACGACGTAGGTTTTGCTTGCCATTGCGCTCCCACAGGTAAGGCCTCTTCAGCCCTCATTCCTGCGCAGGTGCCTCCCGAAGCCGCAGATTCAAATCGATAAGCTGCTGCTCATCCACCGTTGATGGCGCGCTCATCATCAGGTCCTGCGCCGTCTGCGTCTTCGGGAACGGGATCACCTCACGGATATTCGGCTCCCCCGCCAACACCATCACCGTCCGGTCGATCCCCGGCGCGAACCCCCCGTGCGGCGGTACCCCATACTCGAACGCCTCCAGCATGTGCCCGAACCGCTCCTCTATCTCCTCTGGTGAATGTCCCAGTAGCGCGAATATCCTGTCCTGCAGTTCGCGATCATGAATCCGGATCGACCCCGACCCCAGTTCCAGCCCGTTCACCACCAGGTCATACGCCCGCGACCGCACCGCCGTCGGCGATTCCTCCAAAAGCCCGGCATCCTCCGGCGTCGGCGCAGTGAACGGATGATGCACGGAGTGCAGACTGCCCTCCTCATCTCCCGCCTCGAAAAGCGGAAACTCCGTCACGAACCCAAACACCAGCTCATCCGGATCAGCAAGCTCCAGCCGTTCCCCCAGTTCTGTCCGCAGCGCGCTCAAAGATGCGCTCACTACGTTCTCACGCGCCGCCACGATGAGCAGCAGGTCTCCCGCTGAAGCTCCCATCGCGCCCGCAATCGACCGTACTGTCTCGATATCAAGATGTCGCGCCAACGCGGACCGCACATTGTCCGGCTGCAGATCGGCCACCGCCGTCCCAGCTTCTGCGTCCAGCCCAATTGTCGCCAGCCCTCGTGCCCCTTGCCCGCGCACAATCTCCGTCAAATTCTCAAGCTCGCGCCGACTGTACCCCGCGCACCCCGGCGCGACGATTCCTCGCACCGTGCCGCCCGCCTCAGCCAGCGCCCCGGTGAACACTCCCACACCGCTATCGGCCACGATGCTCGATATATCCGTGATCTCCATCCCGAAACGCAGATCAGGCTTATCTGAGCCGAACCGCCGCATCGCCTCCGCATACGTCATCCGCGGAAACGGCGATGTCACCCGCTTCTCCGGCGCGGTCGCGTACGCCAGTCCCGTGTAAAGCTCTTCCATCAGGTCCAGCACGTCCGACTCGTCGACGAAACTCATCTCTAGATCGAGCTGCGTGAACTCCGGCTGCCGGTCCGCCCGTTGGTCCTCGTCACGGAAGCACCGCGCAATCTGGAAATACCGCTCCACGCCCGCCACCATCAAAAGCTGCTTCAACTGCTGCGGTGACTGCGGCAGCGCATAGAAATGGCCCGGGTGCACCCGCGAAGGCACCAGATAGTCCCGCGCCCCCTCCGGCGTGCTCTTCATCAACATGGGCGTCTCGACTTCCAAAAAGCCGCGCCCGTCGAGGAAATCGCGGATGTACTTCACGACGCGATGACGCAACGCAAGGTTCGCCGCCATCCGCTCCCGCCGCAGATCGAGATACCGATACCGCAGCCGAAGCGATTCATCGACATCCGATTCCTCATTGATATAGAAAGGCGGCGTCTTGGACGGATTCAGCACCGTCACCTCGCTGGCGTGGATTTCGATCCCGCCCGTCGCGATGCGCGGATTCTCCGTGCCCGCAGGACGAACCTGCACCTCGCCAGTGATGGCGACAACCCACTCATTCCGCAGCGCATCCGCCGATTGGTACGCCGACTCTGCCGCCGACGGATCGACCACAACCTGCACCAACCCGGTGCGGTCACGCACATCAAGGAAAATCAGCCCGCCATGATCGCGCCGACGGTGAACCCACCCCGCCAAACGCACAACCTGCCCCGCCTCCGCAGGCGAAAGCTCTCCACAACTATGTGACTTCAACATTGGATACGTGAATCAGGTGATGCCCATGTGGCGTTTACGGCAGAACAAGCCGGGAAACTCCAGTCTCCCAGACCCATCACCAATCATAGCACCCACCCCTTCGTCATTCCCGTGCGTGACACGGGAATCCAGTGCGGCGCACAGCGCCGCCTCCCCCTTGATGGGGGAGGGTTAGCGTGTCGTGGATCCTGGCCTACTCGGAGACGTCGGACAGGTCGTCGTAGTAGCGCGACGTGAACAGCAGTCCGTCGTAGCGAATAGCCCAGACGTGAGCGTACAAGGTTTCCGAAGACCTGGTGTTGGGGAAGACGAAGTTGACCCAGATACCTTCATCCGTGGCCGCCGCCATCTCTTCGCCAACATTCCGAGCGGCGCCGGCGCCAACGGTCTTTAGGTCCGTTCCGATGAGGTGTGGCGAGAGTATCGCGACTCGAACGATGTCATTCTCATCGGCCATTGTCAGATTCCATTGGCCGTCAACACTGTCCGCAGTGTTGTAATGAGCAATCGTAGCGTCCAAGCCGTTGGCTACGTAGTAGTCGATGGCACTCTGCACGTATGCCCTGGTCTCGGCCGCTGGGTCATCAACGCGGACGTAGTAGCCCGAAGCGAAGAGCAGCCCGTCATGGCGCACCGCGTACCCCACCTTCGGAACTTCCTTGAGCGTCACCGGATGCGGCCACAGGTACTCCACCCAGATTCCTTCGGCTCCATCCTCGGCCTTGGCCAATTCGTTGCCCAATTCGTAGCCGTCTGAACCCACCACGTCCTTGATATCAGTGCCTATCAGCTCAGGAATCAGAGGGTGGACGTGATAGACGTCGTTTTCGTCTGTGGCGAACAGGTACCATTCGCCTTCGAAGCTGGCAACACTGTTGTAGTAGTTGAGCATGGATTGCAGCCCGTCGCGCTCATAACGCGCTATCGCCTGCTCCACGTATTGCACCGTATAGTCCCTGGGATCGGCGTCCTGCCAGGCAGGGGTGCCGGACTCAACACCACCGGTGTAGTAGCCGGAGGCGAAAATCAGCCCGTCATGGCGGACGGCCCACGTAACCTTTTGCTGTTCCTTGCGGGATGTGGGATGAGGCCACAGGTACTCTACCCAGATGCCCGCTTCAGTGGCATCGGCGATCTCCCTGCCCAGCTCCTGGCCGTCCGAACCCACCACGTCCTTGATGTCCGTGCCAATCAGGTGCGGGAAGATGGGATGGGCAAGGTAGTTGTCGTCGTCGCCAATGAGGAACAGGTAGAACTGGCCGTTCAGGCTCTCCTGGCTGTTGTAGTAAGCGATAGTGGCGTCCAGGCCGTCCTCTTCATACTTGGCGATGGCCCTGTCAACGTACTCCTTGGTTGAGCTCGCCACGTCTTCCGTCAGGGCGGAGTGAGTGGCGGCGAAAAGCAGGCCGTTGTGAAGGACGGCATAGAGTCTCCGTGGCTCTACCAGCTTGGTGACCGGGTTGAGGCCTCGGGTCGTAACCCAGTAGCCCTCTTCGGTGGCGACGGTTGTAAGCCACTGGAGTCCGGACAAGGTCGAGCCGGGGCCGACGTTTTGGCCCTCCAGGGAGGGGAGAGCGCTGTAAACCAGCACAACGTTTTCTTCGATGTCTATGATTGTTAGCGGCCGGCCGTTTTCGATGCCGGCTTCAGATCGGTAGTGTGTCAGCGTGGCCTCCAGCCCGTTCGCGTCGTAGTAGTCCACGGCGCTCTCCACGAAGGCAAGGGTAAGCGCATCGTCTTGACTGGTCTGCTCGGGCGTCGAAGGCTCGGGCGTCACAATCGCGACGCGGTCGGGCGCCCGGGTCGCAGTTGGTTGGGGCGCTTCGGTGGCGGCGGGTTCAGGCATAGAGGTTGGCGGAGGCTCCGCGGCCACGGTGGGCGGGGGAACATTGGTCGCCGCGGGCACGGGGGTGGCGGTAGGGTCATCATCGCCGCAGGCAACGGCAAAAATTGCGAAGGAAGAAACAACCAGAAGCAAGAAGAAGACGACTGGGATTCTCTTGAATATCAGGGGGGCTCGGTTCGTCTTGCTCTCTTGTTCGGTTCTCATTAAATGTGTACCTCTTCCTTATATCTTCGTTATATCCATAGTATCATTCAGATACTGAGAATAGGCTGAATGAGTCAAATTCGCTACGAACCTGAAGAGAACTGCCCGCCGTTAACAGCGGTAACCGCAGCTTTACAGATACTCATACCCAACACTATCAGCCTCGTTCTGCTGACGGCACTGGTGGTGCGCGCAGCCGGCGAATCCGATGCCTACCTCTCCTGGGTCACCTTTACCGCCCTCGTCGTCACCGGCGCCGGTATGATCCTGCAGACGCTGCGGTTGCGTCACCTGGGCGCTGGCCGACTTGTTGTCGCAAACTTCAATGTGCCCTTCCTGGCCGTGTGCGCTCTGGCGCTCTCCGTGGGAGGACCCGGATTGCTCGCCAGTCTGGTGGTGGCGTCAACCCTCATTCAGGCCGTCCTGACTTTTCGTCTCGCCTCTCTCCGCCTCATCTTCACACAGACAGTGAGCGGAATCGTCGTCATGCTGGTGGCAATATCGGCCATGCCATTCATCATCGGCAGAGTGGTCACACCGCCGGATGGCCAATCAACCCTGGTGTTCCTTGCGCCGGGTCTGGCCGCCCTGGCCGTCGGCGTCCTCATCGCCCTGCAGGACAGGCCCGTGTGGCGCATGTGGATCCTCACAATCACCGTCGCCGTCGGAATGCTGGTCGCCGTGCCTCTGGGCTTCTATGACACGGACCCCATCGCCGAGGCCCCCTGGGTGAGCCTGCCTCTCTACCCATGGCCTGCCCTGGATATCGCCTTCAACGCCGATTTCTGGACCCTCCTGCCGGTCTTCGTGCTCGTGAATCTCACCGGATTTATGAAGGTGGTGGGTGACCTGTCTGTCATCTATCGCGCCTCCTACCGCCGGCAATCCGCCGTTGACTTTCGCGCGGTTCAGGGAGGCCTGAATGTCTACGGCATCGGCACCTTTGTTTCCGGCCTCCTGGGGACCCTGCCTGTCGCCGCTCCATGGTCGTCCACTGCCGTGTATATCGGCTTCATCGGCGTTGCGGCCAGAAATGTTGGACTGTACCTGGGTGTGCTGACCATCATCGCCGCCTTCTTTTCCAAGTTCCTTGCCGTCATTGTCGCCATTCCCAGCCCCGTCGTCAGCGCGGTATACATCATCATCTTTGCCATGCTCTTTGTGGAAGGGGCCAAAACCGTCTTCACCGGACAAATTGACCAGAAAAAGGCCGCCATCACCGGCGTCTCCATGGTGATGGGCTTGTCCGCGGTGGCATTGAGCCGCCTTTTCGAGGGCAACGTCGGCCATCTTGTTAGCAACCCTATTGTCGTCGGCGGCGCCGTCGCCATCGCCATGACCCTGGTCGCCCAGATGCCCCGTCTACGCGCGAGCACACTGAGGATTGACTTGTCTCCGGCCTCCCCGGCCGCTGTCGATGAATTCCTCGGCAGGTTCGCGGACAAACAGTCGTGGACGGAGGAAGGGGCGAACCGGCTGCGTCTTGTCGGAGAAGAGGCCATCCTCAGCCTGCTCGAATCCGGAAAGGAAGGCGCCTCCCCACAGAAGCGTTCGCTGGTGGCCATAATCAGCCCCGACGGCGCTTCCGCCGAGCTTGAGATTATCGTCGCCTCCAATGATGCCATCCAGGGCAATATTGAGGACCGCATGGCCTATTTGGGACAGGATCAGGCGCTGGAAGACGAGCAGGAACTATCCGTCCGCATCCTGCGCCACTATGCCTCATCCGTGCAGCACCGCCAGTATTACGGCATCGACATCGTCAACTGCCGCGTCACAGATAACCAGCGAGACCGCACTCGCTCACCCTGAGCACACCCCCGCTCACCCTGAGCCTACAAGATCCCCCAAAACCCTCGCGGGGCGACCTCTTGCAAGGCCGCCCCGCTTTACAGAGCGTAATCGCGCAACGGAAAACTAATCCTCGATGTAGCTCTCCAAACGTTCCCGGTTTCGCTGCAATCGCAGGTTCTTCATCGCGCCGGCCTGGATCTGCCGCACGCGCTCCCGCGTCAGGCTCAGCATGTCGCCAATCTCACGCAGCGTGTACTCCTTGCCGTCCATGATCCCGAACCGCAGCTCCAGCACCAGCCGCTCACGCGGCGACAGCGATGCCAGCACCGACGCGATGCGTTCCCGCAGCATCGTCTGTGCCACCATATCGATGGGCGACTCTGCCTCGTCCTGTGCCACAAAGTCCGCCAGCGTCGCGCCGTCCTCGCCGATGGGCGCATCGATGGACGCGGGCTGCTGCGCCAGCGAGATTAGCTGCTCCACCTTCTCCAGCGGAATCTCCGTCTCCTTCGCCAGCTCCTCGGGTGTCGCCTCTCGACCGAACTGCTGAAGCAGTCGATGCCGTGCGCGATCCACCTTCGCGGACAGCTCACCCACATGTACTGGCAGGCGGATGCTGCTCCCCTGCTCGGACACGCCCCGGGCGATGGCCTGGCGGATCCACCACGTCGCATATGTCGAGAACCGGAACCCGCGTCGATGATCGAACCGGTCCACCGCTTTCAGCAGGCCGATGTTGCCCTCCTGGATCAGGTCGAACAGAGTCAATCCCCTGCCTTGGTACCGCTTGGCGATGCTGACCACAAGGCGGAGATTGGCCTCGGCCATGGACTTGCGGGCATCCTCGCCCTTCTTGACCGTCCGCATAAGCTCACGGCGCTCGGAGCCGCTCATGCTGTCCGCGCCGGCAAGACGCTTGGACGCGCGGCGTCCCTCATCCATCAGGATGCCGAGCTCCGTCTCCTGCTGCGGCGTCAGCAGCTTGCGGCGACCGATGTCCTGCAGATAGCCCCGCAGAGGATCGTTCAGGTTCTCCGTGGAGCCGCTGTCGAACTCGTCAACCTCTGCCGCGCCTGCAGAAGCCGTCGTCTCCTCCTGCGCATCGTCGAGGTCGAGGACATCCACGGAGGTCTCATTCGCCTCCATAGGGACGTCTGCCGAACCCGACGCGCGCCGGGCCTCGTCCTCTGCGATCACGGCTCTCGCCTCGTCCGTTATCGCCTTCATCTGCGCACCTCCTTGTGTTGGTTCCGACCGATCTCGCGCCCGTCAAAACCAGACACCACCCTCCCGGTTTCCCCAAAGGGATTGGCTAACAGCATAGACCTGTTGGCAAGCTTGTCAATCTCTCGGTATCCGATGGTGTTTGCGTCTCGCATTATTTCTTGTTGCTGTCCGTACACTTGGTGCCCTCACTTGCTATAACGCTTAGGCCACTCACGAGGAAAGCACCCGGTTGCTCGTTTCGAGGGGCCAGGCTATATGCGACAATTGTTTCTGCACTTACGGCACGCCACTGAATTGAGTACAAAGACGGAGCAATCGGCCCATGCAGGACAACCCTCGCGCGCTGGAAATACTGGAGACGCTCTGCAGGCAGCCCGCCACGTCGTACTTCGAGGACAACGTCTCCCGTGAAGTCGAGCGTATGCTCACAGATGCCTCAATCCCTTGGGAGCAAGACGAGTACGGCAACATCATCGCTCGCCTGACACGCCACGACGCATCGGACTCGATGCCACCGCGTCCCATCGCCCTCGTCGCCCACATGGACCACCCGGGATTCGAGGTGATCGACGTCGACGGCCAACGGCTGACCCTGCAGATGCGCGGCCGCGTTTCGGATGTCATCTACGAACAACAGGTGGATCTTGTCGTCCACTGCGCCGACGGCTCATCATGCGCTGCCCGGACAACCGGCCAAGACGGCGACACTGAATCGCGCGTCCTCTATGCCGACTTAACTGAGCAAAATGACCTTTTTTTGCCCGCTTTTGCCGTCTTTGACCTCGTAGATTGTGAATTCCGTGACAATACCGTTTTTGCGCGTGCCCTCGACGATCTTGCCGGTTGCGCCGCTACGTTAAGCGTCTTGGAAACACTCGTCGCCGAAAATGAACCGGTTGACGTAATCGGCGTATTCACTCGTGCAGAAGAGGATGGCCTCATTGGAGCGCGCCTGTTGGCCGCCGCTGGCTCTCTTCTGAAAGAAACTCTCGTCATCTCCGTAGAATCGTCTAGGACACTCCCCGGAGCAGAACAGGGAAACGGCCCTGTCATCCGCGTCGGCGACGCCATTTCTACCTTCTCACAGTCCGCAGAAGAAATCCTCCAAGCCGCCCGAGTGACGCTTCAGCGCAGGGATCCCCCCATTCCCGTTCAACGGCAACTCATGTCCGGCGGCGTCTGCGAAGCATCGGTTTTTGTCGCGCACGGTTATGAATCTACCGGCGTCGCGTTTCCATTGGCCCACTATCACAACGGATTCGGCGAAGACTCCATTCAAGCCGAAAACATCGCCATCAGCGACTTCCTGGGAGGCGTAGAACTCCTGCTGGAGGCATCCCGCTCCACCCACGTCTCAGAGCAGCAGACGCCTGGCGGCGCTCAATCCCTATATGCGCGACTCCGCGCAGCGCCCGAGGAAGAAGGAAACCGACTTCGTTCAATTGCCAACAGAGCCGGATGATAAGCAGCCTGCAGGTGCGACCTTGTCGCAGTCACACATAGCCCATTGTGGTTTCATACACTACGCTAGTGGCGGGAACCAAGCATGCTAAGGCAAGTCTGGCTTTACGGGCGAATCCTTATCGGCGTAGCCCTTGGAGTAGGGGTTGCCTACATTATTGTCCGTGAAGTTCGTTTGGACGAGTTGTTGCAGCAACTCTCCGCGTTCAATTGGTTCCTGATGATCCCCGTTATGGGCGTCGTCGTTGCCAGTAACACTGTTCGAGCGCTTAGGTGGAGAATGCTCTTCCATGGCCGAGCGCCCACCGCAACACTGCTCTTCTTTGTAGAGAACACCGGTCAGGGCTTGAACAACCTTTCGCCAATTCGTGTCGTCGCAGAACCCATTCAATTCGGTTACATTGCGCTGAGGGAAGGATATGAAAGAGGAGCCGTGCTCGCGTCGATCGTCTTGGGTCGTGTGTCGGATCTCGCGATCACGCTCGGATGCCTCGCAGTCGGTTTCGCGATATTCGCGCCGGAAGGCGCAGGGTACCTTAGCGTAATTATTCTTGTGCTGATCGGAGTCCTTGTCGGTGTTGCGGTACTGTCCTTATTTACGCACAAGATCACGTGGTTTGAACGATTCCCGATTGTTCGTACGTATTCGGCGGCGTGGCAGGAGCTCATTGCTCAGCCCAGGAAACTGGCCTCTGTTATGGGTGTAACGCTAATAACCTGGATGACCCTGGGTCTCGCCGCATACCTGGTTGCCTTTAACAAGGGGCTGATGCCCAACAATTCGGAGAACATCCTTGAGGTCTACGTCATTATCTACGTAGTCGTGCTCGGAACAATCACGTTGGGATCAATCTTGCCCGGCCTGCCATCCGGTATTGGCCCGTTTGAGGCAGCCGCAGTTGCTTTCCTGGGGTTCTATGGCGTCGACAAGGAAGCCGCATTGGCATTTGGCCTTATCATCCACGCAGGCTTCTTCATTCCACCGATCATCATCGCCATTGGCACGCTGATCATGTTTGGTCCTCCGTGGTCGACGAGGCATCGGGTGCGGCGTCTCCGTCGCGAGCGGCGCGAAGCTCGAAGAGCTTCCGCAGCCAGAAGGGTAGTGCAAGAAGGAGACCGATAAGCACCCCTCCTAACAGATACCCGGCATCCTCCATCGCTATCGGGTCAGGTATCTGAATGTCCGTGAAAGTTGACACCGCGGTAATGCCAAATGCGATGGCGATTGTAGTGCCGCCCGTCCACCCCATGTTCTTCGTCACAAGCAGCATTGGAAGACCAACGAATCCGGCCACAACAGTCGGCCCGAGCATCATTCCGGCAACTCCGCCAAAAGCAGACGCCAGGCCCGCGCCCCCTCTGAATTTCAGAAACACTGAATACTGATGGCCCCATAGAGCGCCGGCTGCCGCAATCACCGACCCTGTCGGACCAAGGTCAAGAACACGGTCGGCGATCAGGACCGGCAAGAGTCCTTTGAGGATGTCAACGACAGCGACGAAGATACCTACGCGGGGATCAATCTCCCGAAACACGTTGGCCGCCCCTGCATTCCCGGTTCCGAGCTCACGCACATCAACCCCTGCGACGAGGCGCGACATGATAACCGCCGTTGGAAGGGAACCAACCAGGTAAGCCGCAACAAGGACGCCCGCCAGTTCAATCACTCCATCCATCGCCACTAATTCCTCCAGGAACATCAATTGCAGAAATCCATGCCCTTAATACAGACCACCATTAATCGTAGCGCACAGACTCATTGGACGGATGGAGTAAAATCGCTACTGGAAGTGGCGAAAGCTCGAATACTAACTTGGTGCGGCAGTTCCGCCCTGCCGCCGAACCGGAAGCGAGCAGGATAAGGCTGTGATCACTCGAGAATCGGGGCGAAGAATTGGGTAACAGCCTCTTGGGATCGGTTGGTCTGCGGCTGGCCATTGCCGTTGTCACGCTGGCGGCTGGTGTTTACCTCATTCAAGGCATATCCGACCTCTTCAGCGTCCTCTTTGATGTCCTGATTCTTATATTCCTCGCATGGATACTGTCTGCTGCGGTGCGTCGTCTGGCGAACTTTGTTGAGGTCTACGTTCCGAACCCGACGTGGGCGGCGGTTCCCCTCGCGTACCTCATCATATTGCTCCCTGTTGTTGCGCTGATTGGACTCCTCGTACCGCTTACCATATCCCAGACTGTTACCCTCTCTGAAGATCTGCCCGATTTTGCCGTAAGGCTTTCGGGTTTCATGTCGTCAATCAATGAGTTCTTTGATTCGCTTCGGGCAGCAGGCGGCGGTGAAGAAACCGCCACCACCGACCCGCTTCTCGCCTTTAGCTCCACTGCAAGTGCATGGGTGCAGGACAACGCGTTGGGAATCGTAGGCAGCACAACCAACATCTTTATTCAAACCATCTTCTGCATCTCGTTGTCGTTCTATATGACCATTGAGCGGGAGCAGCTCCGAGGGCTGTTCTACAGGCTCTTGCCAGTGGAATACCACGAACGCGCCTCCGTAGTTCTGGCCCATCTCGACAGCACCTTCTTCTCATACCTGAAGGGGATCTCTATCGTTGTCGTGCTTTATTCCGCAGCTATAACGACGACCATGTTGGTGGCAGGACTGCCCTTTGCGCTGCCGATTGGAATCACAGCGGGCCTTGTTCAGCTGGTCCCAATCATCGGTGAAGTCGCCGCCATCGGGATACCGATAACTATTGCCTTGCTCACGGGGTCGGTTACGACGGCCATCATGGTGGCGGTTGCCTTGATTTCGTGGAGCCTTTTCATGAACAACTTTGTTCTTCCACGTGTTTATGGCAGGGCCGTTCGCATGCCAGGCTTCTTCGTGCTGCTCGCGGTAGTAATCGGCACACGATTCGCAGGCCCATGGGGCGCCATGCTTGGCGTTCCCGTGGCCGGCTTCATCTACTCCCTGATCTTCGCGTGGGGAGAGTTGAGACAAAACCCTGACACCGAGGCCGACGAGTCCTCAACAGAGGAGACGTCAGCCAGTGAGCAAACCGCTCCCGAAGAAGAAGCTGTCGAATCATCAAGCGTATCCATCCAGACCGAAAACGGTGATGTCCCTGTGAACGGCGACGGCACAAGTCTGGGAACGACGGGGCGGATTCTGGCCAGTATCCGCAGCATGATTTCCCGCTGACGCTCAGTGCCTCATCTCTGCGTGGAGGTGAGGTCTGTTTGGCTAAGAATCAAATCCCAGGCGCATCTCCCTCATACTCACAACTCGATTCCCCTCGTTGTGCGCAACAACGATGTGGTCAAGCACCTTGATGTCCAGCGCATTGCCCGCCTCCACAAGGTGACGCGTCGTGCGTTCGTCATCTGAGCTTGGAGTGGGATCTCCTGATGGATGGTTATGCACGACGATGATACTGGGCTGGTTTCTCCGCACGGCCTCACGAAACACCTCTGCGGTCCTCACGTGAGATGAATTCACCGTCCCGCGATACAGGCTCTCTATATGAATAACGTGGTTCTTCGTGTCCAACACGAGAACGCGCAGTTCCTCATGGTCCAGGAAGACCATGTCTGAGCCAACCACGTTATAGACATCCTCCGGCCCGGAGATGACAGGGCGCTGCTCCGGCGACTCAACCTGGAGCCGTCGTCCGAGTTCCAGGGCAGCCTTGATCTGCGCCGTCTTGGCAACGGCCATGCCGGGCTGGCGGGCAAGTTCGTCAAAGGTTGCCTGGTGGAGTCCCTTGAGCCCGCCAAGGTCACGCAGCAGTCGTGTTGACATGGTGACGACGCTCTCATTACGTCTGCCGACGCGGAGGAGGATCGCAAGAAGCTCGGAATTGCTCAGAGCCTGCGCGCCCCGGTCTCTCAAACGCTCGCGCGGTCTTTCATCTTGTGGCACATCGCGTATGAGAAGGCTCGCGGAGTATTCTGAACGCCCCGCGTAGTCCTGCCCGTTCCCAACCATGATCCGACCCCCGACACGCCGGCCTTAACCGGCCAAAAGACAAGAAACCGGCGGCCTGTCGTCGTAACAGGCCGCCGGATCTGTTCGACTTCGCGTATATCCCGGTTAAATGAACCGGGCTCAGACGATACCTTAGGTGATGTCGACCGCCGCGCCGACGCCCTCAAGCTTGGTCCTAATCGTGTCGGACTCGTCCTTCGCGACGTTCTCCTTGATGGCCGCAGGCGCGGACTCCACCAATTCCTTCGCCTCCTTGAGGCCAAGTCCGGGGACCAGTTCTCGGACGGCCTTAATGACCTCAATCTTGTTGGGGCCAATGTCCTTGAGCGTCACAGTGAACTCGAACTGCTCTTCCTCGGCGGGCGCAGCAGCGGCATCTCCACCACCGCCTGCTGCCGGAGCAGCCGCAACGGCGACTGGCGCGGCGGCCGTCACGCCAAGCCGCTCCTCAAGTTCTTTTACCAGGTCGGCAAGATCAAGGACAGACATGCCCTCAATCGCCGCAACGATCTCATCCTTTGTCGCCATCGTGTTAGCTCCCTTCCTCCAACTGTCTGCGTCTTTGATCCAGGACATTCACAATACTGCTCAAATGAGTATGCAATACACTGACAAGCCGTTGGCTCACGCCGTTCATTGCGCCCATCACCTGAGCCAACAACACCTCTCGTGGCGGGAGTGTCGCTAGACGCTCCAACTGCGCCGGCGCGACGACACGGCGCTCCAGCACTGCGTTCGTAATCCGCAACTGCATCCGATTCGTTCGAACGTAAGTTGAGAGCGCCTGGATAACGGGAATGGGGTCCTCCCGCGTCACAATCAGGCCCACGGAACCTTCCAGCAGACTGCCGATCTCATCCCCCTGCCCCAGCGACTCAGCCGCCCTCAGAGCCAGGCGATTCTTGACGATGCGGTACCGCGTGTCGTTGATACGCAGGGCTCGGCGAAGTCCCTCCATCTCCTGCACGGAGAGCCCGGAGTGGCCCGCGCCGATGATCAGAGAAGCGCCGTCAAGGAACTCTGTGAGTTCCTGTACCTGCTCAATCTTCTTTGCTGCTGGCATGGCGTCGTCTTTCGATTACATCCGTTAGTCAACAGGTTGGAGCGCGCTTGCCGCAATAGGATCGATTCGGACACCGGGGCCCATGGAGCTGGAAATGCTGACGCTGCGGATAAACTGACCGCGAACCACCTCCGGGCGGGCCTGCGTAATGGCGCTGACCAGAGCGGCCATATTCCCCATGAGATTCTCAGGTTCAAAGCTGGCCTTCCCGATGGGGCTGTGGATGATGCCCGTGCGGTCAAGGCGAAACTCAACGCGCCCCTTGCGAGCCTCCTCAATGGCGCGTGGGAGATCCTGCGGTTGCACCACCGTGTTTCCTCGGGGGCTCGGCATGAGCCCACGGCGTCCAAGGACGCGCCCAAGGCGTCCAATCCGGCCCATGATGTCCGGCGTTGCCAGCGCGACGTCAAAGTCCGTCCAGCCGCCCTCGATTCGTTCAATCAGGTCGTCTGAACCCACAAAGTCGGCGCCTGCTTCATTGGCAAGCCGCTCACCCTCTCCCTGCGCAAACACGAGGACGCGGACTGCTTTGCCGAGTCCATGCGGGAGTAGGGCGACACCACGTACCTGTTGGTCCGCCTGTCGGGGATCAACGTTGAGGCGTATGTGCAGCTCCACGGTCTCGTCGAACTTCGCGGTGGCGGAATCCTTGACGAGGCTTATCGCGGCATCCGGCTCGTAGAAAGTGAGATGCTCGATCGGGTCGGCGGCCTGATTGTATCGCTTGCTGTGCTTTGGCATCTGTCGATTATCCGTGGCTTAGTCACTAATGTCGATGCCCATGCTGCGGGCGGAGCCCATCACCATCTGCATCGCAGCTTCAACATTGTCTGTGTTGAGATCCTCCAACTTCAGCTGGGCAATCTCTCGCACTTGGTCTCGAGTGACCGTCGCGACACGTTCCGTCCGCACGTCTGAGCTGCCCTTTTCAATACCGGCGGCTTTGCGCAGGAGATCGGACGCAGGCGGCGTCTTTGTAACAAACGTGAACGATCGATCCTCATAAATCGTGATGTCAACGGGGATGATATTGCCGGTCTGATCTGCCGTTCGCGCGTTGTACTCCTTGACGAATCCCATGATGTTCACGCCATGGGGGCCAAGAGCCGTACCGACGGGCGGCGCGGGCGTTGCTTTGCCTGCCTGGATTTGCAGGCGCACTACTGACCGTACTTTGCGTGCCATTCTTTTTTGCTGCTCCGTTGGGTCGTATTCAGGGTCAAGTGACTAGCGGTTGAAGGCGTTACAGTTTCTCAATCTGCAGGAAGTCCAGTTCCACGGGCGTCTCACGACCAAAGAACGAGACCATCACAACCACCTTGCCGCGATCCGGGCTGACTTCCTCGACCGTACCGATGAAGTCCAGGAACGGGCCGTCGGTGATGCGGACGCTCTGACCCTTCTGGTACCCCACGCGAACACGCGGAGCTTCCTGTTCCATTTGATCCAGGATTGACCGCACTTCGTTCTCATCCAATGGGACTGGCCGCGGCGGATCGCCGCTACTCACGAAACCGGTGACGCCGGGGGTTTCCCGAACTACGCGCCACGTTTCGTCGTCCATCATCATCTCAACAAGGATGTAGCCGGGGAATACCTTGCGGGTTACAGTGCGCTTTTGTCCGGACCGGATTTCGATTTCATCTTCAGTGGGCACAACGACGCGATAGACCCGGTTCCTCACGTCCAGCGAGTCGATGCGGTTCTCCAGGTTGCGTTGGACGCGATCCTCTTGACCGGAGTACGTGTGAACCACGTACCAATGGCTCTGTTCTTCAAGGATTTCGCTCTGCTGGGAGGTCATGACTTGCCTATCCGAACTAACGCCTAGACGCCCAGGATGAACTCGGTCATCAGGAAATTGAAGACGTAGTCCACACCGCCAAGGAACAGTCCAACGACTGCGGACACGACAAGCACCATGATGGTGAGGCGGACGGCCTCTTCACGAGACGGCCACGTCACTCGTCGGAGCTCGGTAATGACCTCCCGTGGCAGGCGTGCCGCAGAGCCTGCGCCTGCGCGGCGTGTGCTGGTGGTCGGGGTGCGTGTGCTCACGGAATTACCGAACGGCCCGCTTACCGGACCTCACGGTGAAGACGGCGCCCGTGACACCGCGGGCAGAACTTGTTGAGTTCCATCCGCTGTGTGTCATTGCGCCGATTCTTCATAGAGGAATAATTGCGCTCACGGCATTCCGTACATGCCATGGTGATAACAATGCGGTTTCCCTGTTTCTTTGCCATGGTTGCCTCGTTGCCCGTGAGCGCTTCTCTCCGATACGCCGTTTCTACTGGATGATGCCGGTGATCACACCGGAGCCAACGGTTCGGCCGCCTTCGCGGATAGCGAACCGCAGTCCTTCTTCCATCGCGACGGGCGTGATGAGTTCGATGCGCATTTCTACGTTGTCGCCCGGCATCACCATTTCCGTGCCTTCAGGAAGATGCGCGGAGCCGGTGACGTCCGTGGTGCGGATGTAGAACTGCGGCTTATAGCCATCGAAGAATGGCGTATGTCGCCCGCCCTCATCTCGCGTCAGAACGTACACCTGCGCCGCCGCCTGGGTATGCGGAGTGATTGAGCTCGGCAGGGAGACAACCTGGCCTCGCTCCACGTCATCGCGTTCGATGCCGCGCAGTAACAGGCCAACGGCGTCGCCCGGTTCCGTCTCATCAACGGTCTTGTGGAACATCTCAATTCCGGTGACGACGGTCTTGCGCTGCTCACCGAAGCCGACGATCTCAACCTCTTCGCCAACCTTCATGACACCGCGCTCAACACGACCGGTCACGACTGTGCCGCGGCCCTTGATGCCGAAGACGTCCTCAATGGGCATCAGGAAGGACTGGTCACGCGGGCGCTCAGGCTCCGGAATATAGGAGTCAACGGCCTCCATCAACTGGAGAATAGAGGCGTATTCCGCCGCGCTCGCATCGGTCGATTCGCTCTCCAGCGCCTGCAGGGCGCTTCCGCGAATGAACGGGATGTCGTCGCCGGGGAAGTCATACCGCGAAAGGAGCTCCCGGACTTCCATCTCGACCAACTCAAGAAGCTCCTCGTCATCCATCATGTCGACCTTGTTGAGATAGACAACGATGCGCGGAACTTCTACCTGCCGGGCGAGAAGGATGTGCTCTCGCGTCTGAGGCATGGGGCCGTCAGGAGCGCTCACAACCAGGATGGCGCCGTCCATCTGCGCCGCGCCGGTGATCATGTTCTTGATGTAGTCGGCGTGGCCCGGACAATCGACGTGCGCGTAATGGCGAGTAGCCGTTTCATACTCGACGTGCGCGATGTTGATCGTCACACCGCGGGCCCGCTCTTCAGGGGCATTGTCGATGGAATCAAAGGGCCGAAAGTCGCTTGTACCGGCGAGATTCAGCACCTTGGTAATCGCTGCAGTGAGCGAGGTCTTGCCATGGTCGACGTGACCAATGGTTCCGACGTTGAGATGCGGCTTGTTCCGCACGAACTTCTGCTTCGCCATTCCCTCCCGTCCTCCTTCGAGCTGGAGCCCACAACCAGATTCGAACTGGTGACCTCGTTCTTACCAAGAACGTGCTCTACCGCCTGAGCTATGTGGGCCTCTCTACTCCTTTCCGATTTTTCTTCTCTCTTCTCAATGCATTGTCGCGCCTGTGGGCGGCATAGCGTGATGCTGGAGCCCGAGAGGGGATTCGAACCCGCTAACCTGCCGATTACAAATCGGCTGCGCTACCCTTGCGCCACTCGGGCCCGGGCCCTTCTCCGTTACGGCACAACAAAAGGAGCTAGCGGTTGCTAGCCCAGTTCAGTATGAATTGCAGGCTATCAATCGTCAAGTGGACGAAGGCGCGTCAGAGAAGGGAATCCTCGGCAGCACGCCGCACGATGTCATAGACACGACTCAGCGGCATGGACGACTGTTCGGCCAGTTGGCGGCAATCCTCGTACTCCGGTGAAATACCCACTATCTCCCCGCCGGTTGCCAGGCGCTTAATCTTGACGCCAGCCGGACCAAGTGGGGTCTGAACAACAACTGACTCCCTGACTGCTTCATAGCGTGTGACGGGGGTGACGCGAACCCCCAGAGTGGTCGTCTCACGGAGCAGCGCGGTAACAATCGCATCCTTCACTGAGTCCAGCGCGATTGCGGACACGACAACGCCGGGGCGGCCCTTCTTCATCTGGACGTTTTCAAGCCAGACGTCACGCGCCCCGGCAGCTATCAGACGCTCACGAACGAACTCATATACTTCAGGGTTCATATCGTCGATGGTCGTTTCAATCATTGCCATCGGCCGCGTTTGGATTGATTCGCCGGCCGCCTCCCCAACGACGAGGGTGACGATGTTTGCCCTCCCCTTCGGGTCTTTCGTGCCTGCGCCGTAGCCAACGGACGCAACCACGCTCATCGCAGGAGGTGGGTCAAATGACGCTAGCGATGTAACGATGGCCGCGCCGGTCGGAGTTACCAACTCCCCTGTCGGCGATTCATCTCCGGACGGCGGCAGTGTTGGCGCTCCCGCCAATCGCATCAGTTCTAGCACGCCGGGGGCCGGCACTGGCAGCGTTCCATGGTGAGTCCTCACGCGACCGGTCGCCAACGGCAGACCGGTGGAATAGAGGTTCTCGATTCCTAGCTCGTCCAGTCCAATCAGCGTCCCAATGATGTCCACAAGCGTATCTGCCGATCCGAGCTCTGCGAGTTTCACGGTCTCGGCGCTGTCGCCGTGGACACGCGCTTCAGCCTCCCCAATACGGCGCAGGATAGCGACTGCTCGTTCAATCACACTAGATGGAAGAGTGGCGCTCTCAACACGGGCAACCAGGTCATTCAAAGGCGTATGCCCTGCGGCAGCGCCATCTCCACCTTCAATCTTGATGTGAGTTGCACGAATCCCGGCCCGGAAGGTCTCGGTTCCTGTAAGCCGGATCGTCTCGTCGGGAAAGATGCAATCTATGGCCGCGTTCATCGCATCCACGGGAGCGCCCGCGTCCACAAGCGCTCCCAGCAACATGTCGCCGCTCATGCCGTTAGCGCATTGCAGCCATGCGATTCGCATGTGGCCTTACCCTACCCGCTCCGATTGAGGACGCTCGCCGAACCGTTCCCGTTTGCGGAGATTGCAGCCTTGCGTGTGTTCAGGCTGCCGGTTTTATATCCGGCGAGATCCAGTGTCACGAAAAGATAGCCCAATTCACGGATGTGGTTGATCAGGTCCTCGCGCAGATTCTCACTGATCAGACGCTGCATATCCTCAGGCGGGACTTCGATCCTGGCAATCGCGCCATGATGGCGCACGCGAACGTGCCGAAAGTCCTGTTCATGGAGATACTTCTCGGCGCGGGCAATCTTGTCGAGCAGCTCAAACGAAACAGGCGTGCCCAGCGGAATTCGGGAGGCGAGGCACGACTCAGCGGGCTTATCCCAGTTGGGCAAACCACGCTCACGAGCCATAAGGCGTACTTCGTCCTTGCTCAGGCCGACTTCCACGAACGGGCTGCGGACACCCTGCTCGTCCTTTGCCTTAAGGCCGGGGCGTACATCCCCCAAATCATCGGTCAGCGTGCCGTCGATAACCCACGGAATCCCGCGTTCTTCGGCAATCGTGCGCAGCTGCGAGAACAAGTCGACGCGGCAGAAATAACAGCGGCGACCATCGTTGGCTGCAAAGCCCTCCATATCCAGTTGATCCGTATAGAAGAACTCGTGGCGGGCATCCAGGAACGCGGCAATGTCCCGTGCCTCCTCGGCCTCGGAATCCGCAAAGGTTGGAGAGAGCGCAGTAACCGCAAGAGCGTCCTGTTTCAGGATGTCAACCGCCTCGGCGAGAAGGAGACTCGAATCGACCCCTCCCGAAAAGGACACGACAATTGAACCCATCTCCCGGAGCAGTGCATGTAGTTGCTCGCGCTTCTCCGTGATGCCAGGTGCCGGAGTAGGACTGTTGCTCACATTGACCCCCTCTCGGCAGAGGAGATTTCCAGGTCGCTGGCCTGTGGATATTCGGAAAGCGCCAGCCCAACGGCTTCATGGAGGGTCGTGGCAGGAACCACCGTGGTAGATGTTTCGAGCCCGGAAACGGCATCAGGAGGTGCAATAATGCGGCGGTAGCCGTGGCGAGCGGCCTCGTTGATGCGCCTCTGCAACTGGAGAACACGCCGGATATCGCCGGTAAGACCAATCTCCCCGACCGCCACAAGGTCCACAGCTGCAGGAACGTCACGAAGGCTTGAAACGATGGCGAGGGCAATCGCAAGGTCCGCAGACGGGCTCGTGACACGTAACCCGCCGATGGCGTTCACGATAACGTCGTGCTTTCCAAGCGGCAGCCGCAGGCGTCGTGAGAGGACGGCGCATATCAGCAGCAGGCGGTTCAGATCAACACCTGTTGCCATGCGCCGCGGGTCTGCGCCGCCGGACGGAGCAACAAGAGCCTGTATCTCAACCAACAGGGGGCGGGTTCCCTCAACGATAGGGGTAACGATGGAACCTGGCGCGGTGGACGTTCGTTCCTGTGTAAGGGCGGCCGAGGGATCATCCACCTCCCGCAGGCCGGTGTCGGTCATTTCGAGGACTGCAATCTCATCCGTGGAGCCGAAACGGTTCTTCACACACCGGGCAACACGATAAGGGCCAAGTCCCTCACCTTCCAGGTAAAGAACAACGTCAACGGCGTGCTCAAGCACGCGTGGACCCGCAATCGCGCCGTCCTTGGTCACGTGGCCGGTCATGATGATGGACACACCACGCCGGCGTCCCCACTCGACTAGTCGCGCCCCGCACTCCCGCACCTGCGCCACGGTTCCCGCCGATGACGATGCATCAGTTCTAAGCGTCTGGATGGAGTCCACAAGCAGCAGGTTCGGCGGGCTATCATTGAGCGCCTGCAAGAGTGTGTCGATATTCGTTTCGGATAACAGCGTCACGCCGTCACCCGCAAGCGAGAGACGGGCGGCACGGAGCGCGATCTGCTCCGGGGATTCCTCTCCGGCCACGTAGACCACACCTGCTCCTGTTTTCCCCAGTGCCGAAGCGATCTGCAGCAACAAAGTGGATTTGCCGATGCCCGGCTCGCCCCCGAGCAGGGTCACGCTGCCGGGCACGACACCCCCGCCAAGAACGATCATAAGCTCCGGCATCGTGGACACCGCAATCCGTGACGGTTGTCCTATGGCCTGTTCCATGAGGGCTGTTAGCGCGGCAGGAGGAGCAACTTCCAAGACGCCGGCCACCAGTCTGCTGGATTCCGCAGTAACCTCAACAAGCGATCCCCAGGATTCACATTGAGGGCAACGGCCTTCCCAGCGGGACGACTCCGCCCCACAAGCCGTGCAGCTGTACGAAACGCGCGGTCGTGGCATCGTGCCAGACCCGACCGTCAGCTAGCCCGCCACCTCGACGGTCTCGGGGGCTTCGGGGGTTTCAGGAGTCTCAGGACTGTCGACAGACACAGTTGGCTTGGTCGAACCATGCCCGGTAACCGTGACGACAACCTCTTCGTCCACATAGTCAACGCGGACTGTGTCACCCTCGGCGATGTCCCCGCTCAGGATGTCGTCGGAGAGCCTGTCCTCGATCATGTCCTGGATGACACGCCGGAGCGGTCTTGCGCCATAAGTCTCGTCGTAGCCCTTTTCGCCGACATAGTCACGAAGCGCGTCGGTGGCCTCAATGTTAATCTTCTTGGTCTCCAACTGCTTCTCCACGTCCTTCATCATCAGGTCAACAATCTGGCGAATGTGATCCCGATCGAGGGAGTGGAACACAACCTGCGCGTCAATGCGGTTGAGGAACTCTGGGCGGAAGAACTGCTTGACCTCATCCAGCACCTTGTCCTTCATGCGCTCATAGCTCAGTTGGCGCGCATCGGTCTCGTCGCGCGCATAGGAGAACCCGATATTGGAGTTCTTCTTGATAACCTCCGCGCCGATGTTGGACGTCATGACAATGATGGCATTCCGGAAATCCACTCTGCGGCCCTTGGCGTCGGTCAGGTGACCGTCATCAAAGATCTGCAACAGGATGTTGAAGACCTCGGGGTGAGCTTTCTCGATCTCATCGAGGAGGATGACGCAATAGGACTTGCGGCGCACGGCCTCAGTCAACTGTCCGCCCTCATCGAATCCGACGTATCCGGGCGGCGCGCCAACGAGTCTCGCGACGGTATGGCGCTCCATGAATTCGGACATGTCCAGGCGAATGAGTGAATCCTCCGAGCCAAACATGAACTCGGACAGTGCGCGCACAAGCTCGGTCTTGCCAACGCCGGTCGGCCCAAGGAACAGGAACGTTCCGATGGGACGGCGCGGATCCTTAAGCCCTGCCCTCGCACGGCGAACTGCCTTTGAGACATTGATGATGGCCTCATGCTGCCCGATGATGCGGTCGTGCATCACCTCTTCCATGTGCAGGAGGCGCTCGCTTTCTTCGGCGGCGAGGCGTGTAACCGGGATATTGGTCCACATGCTCACAACCTGCGCGATGTCGTCCTCTGTTACCTCAGGTGTCGCGGTTTGCTGCTCGTTCTGCCACTCCTGCTCAAGGCGAGCGATGCGCTCCGCGAGGCTGACCTCACGCTCACGCATCTCAGCGGCGAAATCGAAATTGGCCGCGGCAACGGCGTTATCCTTTTCAGCGCGAACGCGCTCAAGCGCCCTCATCGCCTCCTTCACGGAGAGCGGCATTGAAGAAGCCCGAATGCGGACACGGCTGGCGGCCTCATCGATGAGGTCAATGGCCTTGTCCGGCAGGAAACGGTCCGCGATGTACCGCGAGGCAAGCGTTGCAGCAGCTTCCACGGCCTCATCTGTGATGGTCAGGCTGTGGTGCTCCTCATATTGCGACTTCACGCCACGCAGAATGGCGGCGGTATCGTCGGACGACGGCTCCTCGACACGGACGGGCTGGAAACGCCGCTCAAGCGCGGGGTCACGCTCAACGTAACGGCGGTAATCATCCAGGGTTGTTGCGCCAATCGTCTGGAGCTCCCCGCGGGCGAGTGACGGCTTCAGGATGTTGGACGCGTCAACCGCGCCCTCCGCCGCGCCCGCTCCAACGAGCGTGTGCATTTCGTCGATGAACAAAATAATGTTCTTGGCGGCACGAATCTCGTCTACGACCTTCTTGAGGCGTTCCTCAAATTCACCACGGTACTTGGTTCCGGCAACGAGGGCGCCCATGTCCAGTGTGACGAGCCGCGCTCCGCTGAGGCTGTCGGGAATATCACTGCCAACAATACGCTGGGCAAGAGCCTCAACAATGGCTGTCTTGCCAACACCGGGCTCACCAATGAGAACAGGGTTGTTCTTCGTGCGGCGCGAAAGTATCTGCACCACGCGTTCGATTTCCTGTTGGCGCCCGATCACCGGGTCAAGCTGGCCCTCACGTGCGAGATTGGTCAGGTCAACGCCCAACTGATCAAGCGTCGGAGTGCGCGTGCTGGACCTGCTGCCGGGCTGCCCGCCGGACTGGCTCAAAATGCGCTGTGTCTCCTGCCGGACCTTGTCCAGGGTGACGCCAAGGCTCTCAAGGACTCCGGCGGCAACGCCGTCGCCCTCGCGCAACAGGCCGATGAGCAGATGCTCCGTTCCGATGTAGTGATGTGACATCTCGCGCGCCTCATCGACGGCGAGTTCAATGACTTTCTTGGCGCGCGGAGTGAGACCGACATCGCTCGTCGGCTGCTTCTGCCCCCGCCCGATGATAAAAGTGACGGCGGATCGAATCTTGGAGAGATCGACACCCAGGGAGACAAGGACGCGTGTGCCGACACCCTCCGGCTCACGGGCAAGGCCAAGAAGAACATGCTCCGTGCCGATGTAGTTGTGGTTTAGTTCGCCCGCCTCTTCCTGCGCCAGGGAGAGAACCCGCCTGGCCCGTTCCGAGAATTTCTCAAATCTGCTCGCCATTGTTTTCTCCGCTCACCCTATATCTGGGATTCGCGCCCGCGCTTTCTTCTCCTATGCTTCCACCTGGCGTAGGCTGAGACCCAGCCTGCGCCGCTCCGGTTCTATCCGGAGCACTTTCACCTGCCGCGTGTCTCCCTCCTTGATGACCTCACGCGGATGATTGATGTGGTGGTCCGCCATTTCCGAGATGTGGATAAGGCCCTCTATATTACTTTGCTCCAAACGTGCAAAAGCGCCAAATACGGCCAGACGCGTCACCGTGGCCTCGACAATCTGGCCTTCCTTATACGCCTCCACCTCCGCAAGCCACGGATCAGGCTGCGTGCGGCGCAGGCTCAGAGATATTCGGCCCGTCTCGTGGTCAACCTTGAGGACGTGAACTTCAAGTTCCTGCCCTGTCTGAACAATCTCCGAGGGATGTGTAACGGGTTCCCATGCAAGCTCGGACACGTGGATGAGGCCGTCCGCCCCACCAAGATCAACAAACGCGCCGAAATCACGGACGCCGGTCACTCGACCCTTGCGGACTGTTCCTTCCTGGAGCTCGGCAAGTAAGGCCTGCCGCTGTTCAATGCGCATGTCTTGGGACGCGGCGCGCTCCGAGAGGATGGCCCGCTGTCGCCGTCGATTGACCTCGATCACCTTGAACTGGAACTCCTCGCCAACGAGTGTATCGAGAGCCTGCAACTGGTCATCACCCTCGCCGGACGCGAGTTCACGATGCTCGGGAGACAACTGCGACAACGGCACAAACGCCTGCACGCCTCGTGTCTCGACGAGAATACCTCCACGGTTGTGACCGATGACCTTGCCGGTGATCAGTTCGTCGGATTCCTTTTCTCTTTCGAGTTGACGCCACCCACGCTCGGCCTGCGCGCGATCGTATGAGAGCATGTATTGGCCGGCCTCATCGGTTCGCACGAGAGTTGCGACGATGGAATCCCCGGCCTTTAGGGCTTTTGCCTCATCCTCCGGGAGACTTCGCATTTCGCGATACGGAATAACACCTTCGCTCTTCGCGCCGATATTCACAAGGAGTCCCTCGTCGTCAACGTGGACGATGGTGCCCTCCACGGCTTCACCGCGGCGGAGGACGGGCATATTCTGACCCTCGGCCTCCAAAAGGCGAGCCATCTCGCTATCTTCTGGCCGTTGCGATTCCTGTTGACTACCCTCGACGGGCTCCTGGAGCATCGAGTCCCCTGACGTTGCGCTTGAGCGCACAGTGATGTTGCAAGTATACACCGCAATGGCGGCGCAACGCATTTGATTTTCTGTGTTTGACGGTATCGTGATGAGCATGAGTAAAGAGTGGCGTTTGGTTTTGGACGCGGGATCAACCGGCCGGGAAAACATGGCTCTGGATGAAAAGCTTGCCGCAGAGGTGGCCAAAGGGAAGTTCGCGCCGGTCGTGCGGATCTATCCATGGCCCTGCCCTGCAGTGTCGCTGGGGCGGCATCAGAGTAGTGAGGATTTACTTGACGTTCACCGCTGTGAGGACTTGGGTATCGAGATCGTGCGACGCCCAACCGGTGGCAAGGCGATCCTGCACTCCGCTGGCGATGTCACATACAGCGTGATCGCGCCCGCAAACGAGGCCCCGTTCTCGCACGATGTGCTGGGGAGCTACGCAGCGGTCAACGAAGTGTTAGTGGCCGGACTGGGAATGCTGGGCATTCGCGCCTCAGTGCGTGATCCCGCACCTATCTGGCCGGAAACCAGTGTTGATTTCGGCTGCTTCGAGGCTCCCGGACGGCATGAGGTGTACTGGGCCGGGCGGAAGATGGTGGCCAGCGCGCAGCGCCGCACTGCCGGGGCCGTCCTCCAACAGGGAACGATTCCTTTATTAGAGACGGGGGCGAGACTGGCCGATCTATTGCGGCTTGACCCTGGACAAAGGGAGCGATTCCGGCGAGACCTGAATGACCGGGCGGGGACGCTGGCAAGAGCACTGGACAGTACTCCCGACTTCAAAGAGGTTGCGGACGCCCTGAGCGAGGGGTTCAGGCAAGCATGGGAGATTGAATTGGCATTGTCAGAGGTCGGGTAGGAGCCGTTTAGGTCTGCGTTTTCGTTGCGCTTGGGTATACGCTTTCTGAATGGCGTTCGCAGAAAGACTACGCTCCGGTAGCTCTTATAAATGGCTCGTTCTCGTCACGGTCGGGCTTGGGATTCTGACGAGCACGGTTGATGGCTCCATCACAAATATCGCCCTGCCTGAACTGGGCAAGGTCTTTGGCGTCGACCCCAGCGTCATCCTGTGGGTGAGCGCTGCGTATCTGCTGGCGAGTATTGGGCTCATGCTCACGCTGGGGAGCCTGGGCGACGCCATCGGTCGCAAGCAGGTCTTTTTGACGGGATTCCTGGTCTTTGGAATCGGGTTGGTAATCACACCGTTGAGCACGACACTGCCGATGCTGCTGTTTGGACGAGTCGTTCAGGGCATCGGGCAGGCAATGATCCTCGCCAACGGCAACGCGCTTGTCGTTGACGCGTTTCCTGACACAGAGCGCGGGCGTGCAATCGGAATGGAGAACGCATTCGTCGGCATGGGCCTGGCGAGCGGTGCGCCCCTTGGTGGCTTTCTGCTCGATCTCTGGGGATGGCAATCGCTGTTCTGGACGCGCGCTCCGTTCATGGCGGCATTTTTCGTGATGGGGCTGCTGTTCCTGAGAAATGACCGGCAGAGAGGTAACCACGTCCGATTCGACATCCTCGGCGCAGTGTCGTTGTTTGGGTTCATCTCTGCGTTCCTGCTAGCGCTGAACCGCGGGCCCAAGCTGGGGTGGACCGAGCCGGTCATCATCGGACTTGGCGCGCTTGCCCTTGTGATGTTCATCGGGTTCCTCTTTGTGGAATCCCGGCAGCGCATGCCGATCATGGAGATTCATATGCGGGGCGTACGGTTCCTACGTGAGCACCTGCCTGTTCTCGAACTGAGCTTGTTCAGAAATCGAATGTTCTCATTCGCGAATACCACTAATGCGCTCCAATTCCTCAGCCAAGGTGCAATAGTCATACTGCTCCCGTTCTTCCTGATAAACGGACGCGGATTCACAACGACGGAGGCCGGCCTGATTCTGGTCACGCTGCCGGTGGTGCGGTTGGTGGTCGCGCCTGCTGCGGGATGGGCAGCAGACAAGGTGCCGTCGCGGATTATCTCCACCTTCGGGTTGCTTGTAATGACGGGCGCATACTTTGGATTGCGGAGCGTCGGCATCGACACGCCCGTGGCAATTCTTGTGACACTGCTCCTGCTGGAGGGGACGGGCAGCTCCATCTTTGGGCCGGGCAACAACAGCGCAATCATGGGCTCTGTGCCACCTTCCCATCTCGGTACCGCATCAGCCATGCTCGGCACCGTGCGCCAGATCAGCATGACGACAGGTATCGCAGTAGCAGGCACCCTGTATGCAGTTATCCAGAGCAACGAGGAATCCCGCCTGTTGGAGGCCGGTTTTGCGGCTGAAGAAGCGATGAGCCGCTCAGTCACGACAGGGTTCCAGGATGTGCTGACGATTATGGTCATTACGCTTGTGGCTGCCATCTTTGTTTCCATCATGCGCGGCAAGGATCCGCCGCATCGTGATGTGCCACGCGGTGGACGCGGCATGGGCGCGCCGGTAGCCCAACAGCAGGAACGGGCATAGGCTTTTCCTCTTTTGAATCAATTCGCGGACAGGCTGCGCTCTGCCGGCTATTACAAGTGGCTCGTGCTTCTCACGGTTGGCGTGAGCATCCTCACAAGTGCCTTCGACGTGGGAATAACGAACATAGCGCTACCCGAGCTGGGGCGAGAGTTCGATGTCGAACCGGATGTCATCCTCTGGGTAAGCGTCATCTACCTGCTGGCAAGCCTCGGGTTGAGCCTGACTTTTGGCAGCCTGGGCGACGCCATCGGACGCAAACAAGTCTTTCTGAGTGGCTTTCTTGTATTTGGGCTCGGGCTGGTCATTGCCGCCCTGAGCACAACACTTCCGATGCTGCTGGTTGCCCGCGTGATTCAGGGTATCGGGCTGGCACTATTCATTTCCAACAGCGATGCCATCGTCGTAGGGGCCTTTCCTGAAGCCGAACGAGCACGGGCAATCGGGCTGGAGAACGTCTTCGTCGGAATCGGCCTCTCGATTGGCCCGCTCCTGGGAGGATTCCTCTTGGACACGCTCGGATGGCAGGCGCTTTTCTACACGCGTATTCCCTTTATTCTGCTGTTCTTTGTGATGGGACTTGTCATTCTGCGGAACGACCGCACGGAGGGCCGCCATGTTCGATTCGACTTCTTTGGAGCAATCCTGCTCTTCGTCTTAATGACCACGTTCCTGCTCGCTCTCAACCGAGGGCCGATTCTCGGCTGGTCCGAGCCTCTCATCATCGGATTCGCAGTGACTGCGGCCGCCTCGTTTGCCGTTTTCATGTACATCCAGTCACGACCGGACATGATGGTTCTCCAAATCCGTAGGAGTGGGTTTCGCTTTATGCGTGAGCGTCTCCCCATCCTTGAGTTAAATCTGTTCCTAATCCGGCAGTTCTCCGCCTCCAACGCAACAAACACTCTCCAGTTCATCACGCAGGGAGCGCTCATCATTCTCCTGCCTTTCTTCCTGCTGGATGGGCGCGGCCTGACGGCGACGGAAGCCGGACTAATCCTGGTCACGCTGCCAGTCGTACGGCTTTTCGTGGCTCCATCTGCCGGATGGTTAGCAGACAAGGTCCCAACGCGAGTGATTGCCACGTTTGGACTCGCACTGATGACAGCTGCCTATTACGGGCTAACCTTTATTGGCGTCGACACACACATCGCCATCTTTGTGGCTCTGCTCCTCTCGCTGGGGACGGGTATATCCACCTTCGAGCCGGGAAACAACACCGCACTCGTCAGTTCCGTCCCGCCGCATCGCCTCGGAACAGCCTCAGCCATGATCGCCACTGTCAGACAGGTCAGCCAAGCGACTGGCATCGCAATAGCAGGAACACTGTTTGCCGTCATCCAGCGCGATGAAGAAGCGCGACTTATTGATGCAGGCGTAGACACTGGAAACGCGATGGCCCAGTCAGTTACGACGGGCTACCAGGACGTCATCACATATCTGACGGTGCTGCTTGTAGTGGCGATATTTGTTTCGGCACTGCGCGGGCGGGATCCGGTGCGCGTGAGTGCGACAACCACGCCCTGACCCTCTCCTTCATTCATTAGGGAGAGGGCAAATCACCCTAGCAGCAGTTAGCCGGAGAGGCCCCTGACAGCCTCCAGAGCCTCGTTGGCGTGACGCTCCATGTCGCCGGGGTCATCGATGATGTGGCGAAGGACACCCTCCTTATCGACGACGTAAGTGACGCGGCGGATCATGCTGCGCTCTTCGTTCCACGCCCCAAGCGTCTTGGCCGCCTCATGGTTTGGATAACCACTAACGAGCCTGTAGCTCAGCCCGCAATGCTCCGCGAACGCTGCCTGGCTTGGAATCAGATCAACGCTTGAACCCCAGACCTGGGTGTTTAGCTTTTGGAATTCGTCGTGCAAACGCTCGAATTCCCTCAGCTCACGCTCTCAACCACCTGTAAATGCGGCGGCGTAAAACGCGATGACAAGGTTCTCCTCACCCTTGAGGTCTGCGGTGCTGATCGTCTCTCGAAATCCGGATGTGAAGGTCAGGTCCGGCAGTGGTTGTCCGATTTCAGGCATGGTCATGGTCTGTTCAATCCCCCGTTCGTCACGGCTACTTCACCTGTGCCGCGCTATCATCGTAGCGCGTTGCCGAGTTATCTGTCAGCTTAGGATGCCCCTCCTCTCCTTGGGTTCATGGCAATACCAAACTCGGCCCGCGATTGCATGGCGCGCGACAGGGCCAAATGTACGGCTGTCCTTGCTGTCACCACGATTGTCACCGAGTAGAACGAACTCATCCTCGCCAGTCATCCACTCATCCCTATCGCCGGAATTCGGTCTCGACGGAGCGCGTGAGACATACGACTCCGGCAGCGGCTCACCGTTCACGTAGACAGCGCCGTCCACCATTACGATTCGTTCATTCGGCAGACCGCAAATCCGTTTCATGGATACTCCCCCGGATTCGGGTTCCCTGAAAGCTACAACGTCACCCCTTTTCGGTACTCCACCGGGGAAACGCCGGGACACGAGGACCATGTCGTCTTCCATCAAGAATGGTTCCATGCTGTGGCCGGCCACACGGAACCGGAGGGAACTGAACAGATCCAGTAGGTGCGAGGGATGCAGCCACCACAGCATCAGGGATTCCCTGCAATGCCTGCGGTATTCCTTGCCCTAAGAGTGGGGGCTACCGTACAATCTTTCACGTTTGAATCCGCCTGAGCCAACTCGAAAATTGGGGACGATAGGGAGGAAGAAATGTCCGCACTTAGTATAGCCTTGGGAGCCATCGAGAAGCTCTCGCCCGCCCGCACTGCCAACGCGCACTGCGATATCCCGTGCGGTATCTATGATCCGCACGCGGCCCAGATTGCGGCGCATACGGTCGTGCGAATGGTGAACTTGATTGAAGACCTGGGCGAAGTCTCGGACGCCGAGTCGCGCAACAAGCTCATTCGCTACATCGCCGTCAAGGAGGAGCACGCCGAGCTCGCCAAGAAGGAACTCCGCATCCTGTGGGGCGATTATTTCCGCCCCGAGCATCTGGAGCAGCATCCGAACCTGCACAGCCTGTTCTTCACGGCGATGAAGCAGGGCTCCGCCGCACGGCAGAGCGTGAGCATGGACAATGCACAGGCACTGGTATCGACTGTGCAGGAAATCGCTGAGATTTTCTGGGCGACCAAGGGCGCGGAGACATCCCGACAGCCGTCTCGTCAAACCTCCGGCGGGGAGATCGTCTATCCGGCGTAGCTACTAAATTCCCTCTGCCAAATCATGAAGGGGCAGCCCGGATAAGATTTCGGGTTGCCCCTTCTACGTTAGTGAGTGCCCCACGAGTAACGCTTCAGATTCTGGGCATGCGTTCAGAATCTCTGCAGGTCACGGATACCCGATATCCCGATCAAAGGACGGCTCTGAATTAACCTGTCCCCCGGCGTTTAAATACCATCCGTAGTTCCCGCTGGGAGCGTTCGTAGCGCCGACGTTGAGCGTAGTTTCTGCGGATGTGATAGCGGCCGTGGATTCCAGTCCGCCGTGTTCTGCAAGCAGCTCAAAGGCGAGCCATGAGCAGATTTCCACTCCGTCAGACCCGTCGCATTGATAACCTGCCGCATTCCCCTCCCGCGGCACGCCGATCTCGCCGGATAAAGTCGGCCATTCCGGTTGGGGAAAGACACGGGCCTCCTGGTACATAGGAATGGCATCTTGCAGCAGCGAACGGTCGGCGTCATGAGCGCGTTCACCGAGGAAGCCGCGAACGGCCGGCGCAAGAAGGATGGCAAGTCCAACCAGGACAATAATGATAACGAGGGCGGATAGTTCTCTGGTGAACCGTCGCACGATGGGGCCTTAGTGGGCCGCCGCGCTCAGGAGGCTTCGCGCTTGATTTCCAGGCTCTCGCCGGGGGCGAGCGCAACGCGCTTGACGGTCAGGTTCATCTTGAGGAGCCAGTACCAAAGAGTCCCTTTGCTTATGCCGAGTTCTTCGGACATGCCCGGCAGGCCAAGCTCGTTGTACATTTCGGGCAAAAGCCGCTCCAAGGGGCGCCCATAGCGCTCCTCAACCTGCTTCATCAGCTTGGTTTTTCCGCGTGCCATACTGCCTCCGGAGCGTGGCTAGTCTATTCGCGCAGGAACGGAAATGTCAAGTATTCTAAGAATGGTTTCAAACCCGGTTTAAAGACTTGACAGATAGATTGCGACGTAAGTACGATTTTGGCGTGATGATTGGCGCCGGCTACCGCTATTACCAGTTTAGCTACCCCTTGCGGGGTGGGCCGCCGGCATCGCGCGTCTAATTGACGCGCATTGTAGAAAAAATGGCAAAGCCCCCCCGCATAAGTCGGGGGGGCTTTCAATTGTCAGGAGTGGGTAAGAGGTCAGTGGTCGGAGGAAAGCGTACGCAATGATCGTCGTAATGCGAAGCGACGCAACACAGGAAAACGTGGACGGCGTCGTCGAGAAAATCCAGGAGCTTGGCTATCGGGCGGACGTAGAGCCAGGCGAGTTCACCAGTGTCGTTGCTGTAATCGGCGATACCACCGCAGGCGGCGACGACGTACTGAGGATCCTGCCGGGTGTAGACCATGTAGTCCGCATCATGAAGCCGTACAAGCACGTGAGCCGCGATTTTCGAAAACGGGACACCGTTATCGACTTGCCGAATGGCGTGAAAATTGGTCCGAGCGCCCCGGTGGCCATGATGGTGGGTCCGTGTGCGGTGGAGTCCGAAGAGCAGGTGCGGCAGATTGCCGAAATGGACCGCCAACTCGGTTTTACCATTCTTCGCGGCGGCGCTTTCAAGCCGCGCACCTCGCCGTACACATTCCAGGGGCTGGGTCTTGAGGGACTGCGCATCCTGAGAAATGTTGCGGATGAGTTTGGCCTGATGGTCATCACTGAAGTGATGTCTGAGATGGACGTCGAAATGTGCGAGGAATACTCGGACATCCTCCAGATTGGCGCTCGCACCATGCACGCGTTCCGGCTCCTCAAGACTGTCGGGCAAACGCGTAAGCCTGTCCTGCTGAAGCGCGGATTCCATGCCACCATCCGCGAGTGGCTGCTCAGCGCTGAGTACATCATTAGCGAGGGTAATTGGAACGTCATCATGTGTGAGCGTGGCATCCGCAGCTTCGACGATGAATTCTCTCGCAACGTCCTTGATCTGACAGCCGTGCAAATCCTCAAGAGGGAGAGCCACTTGCCCGTCGTCGTTGATCCCAGCCACGGCACGGGTGAACGTGATTTGGTGATGCCAATGGCCAAGGCTGCCATCGCAGCAGGGGCGGACGGGCTTATCATCGAAGCGCATCCGGATCCGACGACGGCCCTTTCTGACGGCGCGCAATCCCTGCCGGTAGAGTGGCTGCCCGAGTTGCAGAAACAGGTTCACAGTATTGCCAAGGCTGTTGGCCGGGAGGTTTAGGGCATAACAGGCCCGGCATTCTCTACCGCGCTCAAAACCACGGGGCGCGGGGCATGACGTGAGAAGGCGGTGGTCAGTAGAATGCGTAGCATCGGCAGGATGGCGGAGTGGACAAACGCACCAGGCTGTAAACTTGGCGCCCTAAGGGCTACGGGGGTTCGAATCCCTCTCCTGCCACCACTCCGCTCCTCTCTCATTTCGCCTATGAGGCACGCGTGATGCTATTTGAGCTTTCAGACGACCTTCTGGCGCGGCAACCAACCTACTTTGTGGGTGTCGTATTTGTGCATGACGCCGTCACACCTACTCCGGAAAACGTAGGCAAACTCCAACATGCGCTGCAGACGGCGACACAAGCTGCCCCTTGGAAGCTTGGCGGAGCGGGCTTGCACGGTCATCCGGCTATTGCTAGGTGGGAGCAGGCGTTCGAGTCAGAGGGACTCAACCCTCGGACTCACGTACCGTCGGTCGCCGCCCTCGCACAGCGGTGCCTCCGCGGCGACTATATTCATTCGATCAACCCGGCAGCCGATATTGCCAACCTCATTTCCCTGAAACACCTCGTCCCTGTCGGCGCGCATGACCTGGAGCGCCTGCCCGGAGACATCGCCGTGCGCCTGAGCCGTGACGAGGACACGTTCATACCCTCCTCCGGTGACGATGCCGAGGAGTTGCCCTCCGCCGAGCCCGTATATGCGACAGGCAATGAGATTCGGACCCGTCGATGGGTATGGCGACAAGCTGAAGAAGCAATGACAACTGCGGAAAGCCGAACGATCGTCTTTCCGATCGACGGCTTCATGGACGGGACCGCTGACCGCGTGGAAACGGCGACACAGGAACTGGCGCTGTTAGTAAAGGAGACGCTTGGTGGAGATGTTTCCTACGGCTACGTGAGTGCGGACAAGCCCTCGCTTTCTGAGGATGATGCTCTACTCACCCGAGCGGGTGACCTGGAGGAATCCACTGCACTGCTGCAATCTCTTGGGGCTACAGACAGAGACGCCGGAACATACCCGCCCCCACCGACAGATGAAGCGCTCGCCAAATGGTCTCTGTCGGACCTCCTTCGTCGCGGAACCTTGGACGGCGTAATTGTCGAGGAGGAACTGCAGGAGGCACTGGACTCGGGACGTCGGCTGACCATCTACGAGGGGTTTGATCCTACAAGCACCAGTTTGCATATCGGCCACTATCTTTCCTTGCGCGTCTTGCGATGGTTCCAGCTGCAGGGCCACCGCGTAATCATGCTGTTCGGCGACTTCACCGCCCGCATCGGAGACCCCACAGGGCAGTCCGCGGAGCGCCAACAGCTCACACAAGACCAGGTGCTCGCCAACGCTCAGGAGTGGCGAGCCCAGATTTCGCGTGTGCTTGACCTTGGCGGCGACAATCCCGTTGAAATCAAGTGGAATGGCGAATGGCTGGACCGGCTCACACTGCGAGACATGATCGAAATCTCGGCGAACATGACAGTACAACAGCTTATTGAACGAGATATGTTCCAGGAACGCCTCTCACAACAACGTCCCCTCCATCTGCATGAGACGCTGTACCCGCTGCTGCAGGGATATGACTCCGTTGCGATGAGCGTGGATGCGGAGCTTGGCGGCCGTGACCAGATGTTCAATATGATGGTCGGGCGAGACCTCGTGCGGAATTACAACAGCAAGACCAAGCACGTGCTGATGACGCCGCTCATCCCGGGCTTGGACGGACGCAAGATGAGCAAGTCATACGGAAACACTGTTGACCTTACTGAGAATCCCGTCGACATGTTCTTCAAACTGACGCAAGTGAACGATGAGTTGCTGCCGATGTTTATGAGCGTTCTCACTGACACACCTGACGAGGAGATCGAGGAGATTCGCGTCCGCCTGTCCTCCGAGTCGAATCTGCAAGACGCCCGCGAGCGTTTTGCATGGGCTGTTACAGAGCGCCTGCACGGCGCTGATGAGGCGCAACGGGCTCAGACAGAGTTCACGCGTGTGGTGGACGAAGGCAGCATGCGGCAGGATGTGGAAGAGGTATCCCTGAAGCCTTCAGCGGAACCTCTGACAATTCTGGACGTTGCGGTGGCGACGGGCCTAACGACGAGCCGTAGCGACGCGCGCCGCCTCATCCAGCAGGGTGGTCTTGAAATCAATGACCAGCGCCATACCGAGCCCACGCTGCAGCTCTCGCCGGAGGACGTGGAGGGTGCAATCATCAAGATGGGCAAGCGCGGATTCGTGCGGATGAAGGTGGAGCGAGCATGAACCTCGATAGACCGACTGTGGGATTTCTCCAGCCGGAGGCCACCTTCACGCACCTCGCGGCCATCGCCCACTTCGGCAGGGATGCCACTTTCGAACCGATGGAATCAGAGGCAATCTGCCAGGCCGTTCAGCAGGGTGAGATCGAATACGGCGTACTGCCTATTGAGAACCTGCTTGAAGGAACCGTAGGCGCAACGCTGGACTTCGTGACGGCGACAGACGGCATCAACGTCATTGCTGAAGTTTTCTTACCCATTCACCACCACCTCCTGACCAAGACGACACTGGAGCAGGTGACGCGCATCTACTCCCATCCACAGGCACTTAGCCAATGCAGACGGAGTATCCAGCGCTTATCTGAGGAGTTGGGGCGTGAAATCGAGGTCATCGAAGAATCCAGCACGGCCCGTGGGGCGCAGATAGCCGCGGCATCTGAAGACCCCGGCGCAGCGGCATTGGCCAACGCCGTTGCGGCGATGTACTACAGACTGAAAGTTGTCCGTGAAAACATGGAGGACGGCTCGGAGAACGCGACTCGCTTCTGGGTACTGAGCAAGAATCCTTTCCCTGAGACAACAGGCGGCGACAAGACGACAATCCTGTTCGACCTCGAGAATCAACCCGGCGCGTTGGTCAAGGTTCTTAGCTTGTTTTCATCACGTGGATTGAACGCAACAATGTTGCAGTCGCGGCCGTCCCGCCTTGATCCGGGGGCAGGCCTGTGGGAATACACGTTCATCGTGGAATATTTGGGACATATACATGACGAGGGATTGGCAGAGGCTTACGCTGAAATAGAGGCCGGACTGGGAACGCTCTGCAAACGCATCCGTTTGTTGGGTTCATACCCACGGAGTTCTATGGGTGAAAAGGACTAAACACGTACAATTGAATTGGCTGCTATGCAGTCGTTGAGAAGTGCGCGGGGGAGAATCGTGACATCATCAGTTGGCAAGGCTGTCCATGCCGGAAAGGTCTTGGAAGTCGAGGTGCCGCCTCGGTCGCTTGACCTCTTGGCCCCATTCGTTAGCAAGAAACGTCGCTCTGCCATTGCGGAGGCGGCGCAGACGGTCAGCCGAGCCCTTCAGGGCCGCACCGTCATCAACATAAACTCCACGGCCAGAGGCGGTGGAGTCGCAGAGCTCGTGCAGGGCCTATGCGGCTATGCAAAGGGAGCAGGCGTCGATTCACGCTGGCTCGTTATTGAGGGCGACAGTGAATTCTTTCGCATAACCAAGCGCATCCACAACAATCTGCACGGAGAGGCGGGCGACGGCGGTCCGCTGGGCGAGGCAGAGCGCACGCACTATGAAAGAATGCTGGCCCAAAACGCAGCCGCCATCGGCGCGCAGGTACGGACAGGGGACATTGTTATCCTGCACGATCCTCAAACTGCCGGCTTGGCCGAGCCAATGCTTCAGGCAGGTGTTCGTGTCATCTGGCGGTCTCACATCGGTCACGAACACCATGGTGCCCTTGTGACCAGAGCTTGGGAGTTTCTCCGCCCCTATGTGCAGCAGGCAGATATGTGCATATTTAGCCTGGCGGAATACGCACCGGAATGGCTTGACCCCGCCTCCGTTCGCATCATCAATCCATCCATCGATCCGGCAAGTCCAAAGAACGCGGGCATCAGCGGCTCTGCGGTTGACATCCTTGTAACTGTCGGTCTTCTGGACGGCCCAATCCCCACTGCGCCGCCGCAATTTCCGCGAGACGACGGCGCATTCGGAACGATTGCCCGTCGTGTCGAGGCCGTAACGGAGGGCGTCATCCCCCGCCCGGAAGACCCAGTCGTCGCGCAGATTGCCCGTTGGGACAAGCTAAAGGACATGACGGGCGTAATGCGCTCGTTCGCGCAGATGACGGATGCCCCGCCCAACGCCCACCTGTGGCTGGTTGGACCGGCGGCGAGCGGCGTGGCGGACGACCCTGAGGCGCATCGCGTGTTCGAGGACTGCTCCGCCGAGTGGCGGGCGCTGCCGGACGATATTCGGCGGCGAGTTCACTTGGTAAGCGTGCCGATGGATGACCGCGAGGAAAACGCAACGGTCATCAATGCAATTCAGAGCCACGCCTCGGTCATCGTTCAAAAGAGTCTCGCCGAAGGTTTTGGCTTGACCGTAACGGAGGCGATGTGGAAAGGGAAGCCCGTCGCAGCAAGCGCAGTCGGCGGCATCCGGCAACAGATCGTCGACGGTGAGTCGGGAATCCTCCTCCCTAACCCATCAGATGACGCAGCGTGCGGCCAGGCGATCAGGAATCTTCTTGCTAATCCGGCATGGGCGGCCGAATTGGGCGCCGCGGCTAAGGAACGGGCCCGGGAGCTATTCCTGCCGGATCGTCACTTGCTCCAATACGCTGAACTCATCCTTGACACCATGCCGGAGGCAGCATAACCAACCCCCCGGCCCTCACACGGACAACACCCGCGCCAATTCGTCACGCGCAAACCGCGGAATATTGACGCCCTGAGACCGTGGCACAGCACGGCCAATCTGCGTTGCGCGTATGGACGCGCCCTCAAGGGCTGCGATAACGGCAGTTGCATCGTCGGGAGCAACTGCAAGTAACAGCCCACCCGCAGCAATCAGCCCAAGCGGGTCAACACTAAGCGCCCTGCAAATCTCTGCCGCCTCAGGCGAGGTCATGGCCTCCATGGCATCTGCATCGATATCGAGTCCGAGGTCTGATGCGTCCGCCATTTCATGCAGTGCCGTCGCAACGCCGCCCTCCGTCGGGTCATGCAAGGCATGGATAGCTGCGGTTCTGACAGCAATCCTGGCATCATTCACAACACTGATTCCCGGATCATGCAGGAAGCCGGCAGATCGCTGAATTGTCTCCTCGGAAACCCCTGCGGCACGAAGTCGCTCAGCAAACTCGATAGCGAGGATGGCCGTACCCTCAATACCTACACCCTTGGTGAGAATGATTGCATCGCCCTCCTTAACGCCGGACGTTGGCGTTTCCTTTCCCTTCTGAACCTCGCCAATCATCGTGCCAATGGCGATTGGGCGGTCGATGCCGTAAGTCACCTCGGTGTGACCGCCCACAAGCGTCACTCCAATCTCCGAGCAGGCATCCACTGTCTGCTGCATGACGTCTTTGGCAAGCTGCGGCAGTGACCCGTCCGGCAGGATCACGGTCATCACCATCCATCTCGGCGTCCCACCGGTCGCGGCGATGTCGTTCGCGTTGACATGCACCGTGTACCAGCCAAGCTGCTCTGCCGCGAACGTGATTGGGTCTGAGCTAACGACGAGATAGTTCTCGTCGCCGTTATCGATCAGCGCCGCGTCCTCCCCCATTCGCGGCCCAAGTATGACGCTGGGATCCTGTACATTGGCCTGCTCAAGCAGTTCGGCAAGAAGATCAGGCGGGAGCTTGCCAACGCGAAGAGAGATGTCACTTGCATCAGTCATGACGCCATTATCCCCTGCTCAGGACGCAAGGAAGACGACTGGACATCACCGTGCCTTAAGTCTCATGAGCCAACGTGAGAGCGTACACGGTTCTCGCTCCTCCTTGCCGCAGTGCCCTCGCCGCTTCAGTCAGCGTCGCCCCCGTCGTAAGAACATCGTCGATGAGGAGCACGTTGGCGCGTTGAATTTGCGCCGTATCAGGAACATGAAACACCCCGCGGACGTTCTCAGCCCGCTGGGAAGCGCTCATCGCTCGCGCTTGAACACCCGTCTCTCTTAGTCGTACAAGAGCCGAAACGGCCCCCGATTCGGTCATACGTGAGAGGTCTCGCGCCAGCAGGTCCGATTGGTCAAATCCTCGTTCTCTTAGTCGCGCCGGATGGATGGGAACATGAACAATCAGATCAATGGGCGGACCCCATTCATGCAGCACGTTGCCCATCTCAACGGCCAAAACTGGTGCGAGCGACCGCAGCCCGTTGTACTTGTAATGCCGTACAATCTCGCGGACGTTGCCCTCATACGGCCAGACCGCCCGCGCCGCCCGAATGCCGGCCAGCTTTGGAATCGCATCCGTATCAAGGCGAGGCGGAAACGAACGACGGCATGACTCACAGACAAGATCGCCCTCCCGTCCACAGAGCACGCAGCGGGGCGGAAACAGAAGTCGCAGGGCGGAATCGGCAAAGTTGCGTAGTCGCATTCTCACTAGTGGCAAAGAGCAGTCTGGTTGGAGGGGAGGCTCAATAGGCGTCCAATAGGAATCATGTTGACACTCGTAGGTAGGAATGGCAAAATCGACACTGCTACGAAGGGGAGTAGTAGCGCAAGTCTAGCGGACAGCGAGCCGGGGATGGTGGAAGCCCGGTCGTGATGACCCGTGAACTCGCCCCGGAGCATCCGAAACGCGGTCTCCGTTGTCAGGATGGAGACGTAAGTTGGTTTTGGCGGGGTCGCGCCCGAAAAAACGCTAATGAGAGACTCGGCCAGAGTGCCGGGTAAGGAGGGTGGTACCGCGGGACCGCGAAAGCTCCCGTCCCTTCACGGGACGGGTTTTTTGTTGGGATTGCGCAAGCGGTTTTAGGAAAACGCCCACCCAGACCCTCCCCCACGAGCGGGAGTGGGCACAAGAGAGTGAACAACGAGCCGGTAAGAGAGTAGTGAGGAGAACGATGTCAGGCAGGATGCTGGCAGGTGGAGAGTTTGTATGCGAGTCGCTGCAGGCTGAGGGCGTCGACCTTGTCTTCGGCGTCCCCGGTGGCGCGATTCTGCCGCTCTACGACCACATATTGAAGTACCCGTCCATCCACCACGTCCTGACCCGGCATGAGCAGGGCGCGGCGCATGCGGCAGACGGCTATGCCCGCGCCACGGGCAAGGTGGGCGTCTGCATCGCAACGTCTGGCCCCGGCGCAATCAACCTCGCCGTCGGGCTCGGCACGTCGTTCATGGACTCCACGCCCATCGTGGCGATCACCGGTCAGGTAACGCGTCCCGCCATCGGCAAGGACGCGTTCCAGGAGACGGACGTGACCGGCGTCACTATTCCCGTCACCAAGCACAACTACCTGGTTCTTAGCGCAACCGACATTCCACGCGTGATGAAGGAAGCGTTCCACATCGCGCGGTCGGCACGGCCAGGCCCTGTGCTCGTGGACCTACCACGAGACGTGCTGCAGGAGATCGATGAGTTCACCGGTTATCCGGAGACTGTCGACGACCTTCCCGGCTTCAGGCCAATAACGCACCCGGATCCGATACAGGTAGAAGCCGCTGCCGAGCTGATCAACTCGGCCAAGAGGCCGGTCATCCTTGCGGGGCGTGGTGTGTTGGTTGCCCAGGCGGAGAAGGAGCTGCAGGAACTGGCCGAGAAGGCACAGATTCCCGTCATCCCTACCCTGCTCGGCATCGGCTCATTCCCGGGCAATCACTACCTGTACCTGAGCCTGATGGGCATGCACGGATCCGCATTTGCCAACCTTGTAGTGGACGAGTGTGACCTGCTCGTCAACGTCGGATCGCGCTTTGACGACCGCATCATCGGGCGGGTAGCAGACTTTGCCCCGAACGCCAAAATCGTTCATTTGAACATCGACCGCTCCGCGATTCACCAGAACGTCTTCGCAGATGCGCCCGTAATCGGCGACGCCAAGAATTCGCTCAAGGCGTTGCTGCCACAGGTTGACAAGCAGACGAGAACGGAATGGCTCTCACGTGTTGACGACCTGCGGCGCGAGCATCCGCTGGTTGTTCGAGACTTCGACGGCAAGCCGTCGACACAGTACGTCATCAAGCGCATCCATGAGCTGACGGACGGCAAGGCATTCATCGTGACCGGCGTCGGCCAGCACCAGATGTGGGCCGCGCAGCACTACGTCACGGACAGGCCAAACAGCTTCATCACGTCCGGCGGTCTGGGCACGATGGGCTACGAAGTGCCCGCCGCGATGGGCGCGCAGATGGGCATGCCCGATGAGCAGGTGTGGTCTATCTGCGGCGACGCCGGATTCCAGATGACGTTGCAGGAACTCGCGACCATCCGCGATGAAAAGGCTCCCGTCAAGTTCGCAATCATGAACAACTTCCACCACGGCATGGTGCGCCAATGGCAGACGCTGTTCTATGACAAGCGTTACAGCCAGATCAATACGACAGGACCCGACTTCGTCAAGCTGGCCGAGGCCTACGGGATGCTCGGAATTCGCGTCGAGGACATCAAGGATGTCGATTCCGCCATCAAGCGAGCGCAGGATCATGACGGCCCGGTTATCGTCGATTTCCTTGTCGAGATCGATGAGTTGGTGTACCCCATGATTCCGGCCGGTCAATCCGTGAACGAGATGGTCGAGGATCCGTGGACGCAGCAGCAGCCCTTGGGGACGGTGGCGCGATGACGATGCGCCGGGTCATTTCCGCGCTGGTGCATGACCGGCCCGGTGTGCTCAACCGCGTGGCGAGCATGTTCCGGCGGCGCGGATTCAACATCGCCAGCCTGACCGTGGGCCACTCCGAGAAGCCTGAGTTCTCGCGCATGACCATCGTGGTAGACAACGTGCCGGAATCGGCGCTCTGGCAGGTCACGTCGCAGCTATGGAACGTGGTGGATGTCGTTGAAGTGATGGACATCACGGACGAGGACTACGTGGCACGCGAAACGGCGCTGATCAAGGTACGGGCAAACCAGGAGAACCGCGGCCATATTGTCGAGATTCTTGACCTTTTCCGTGGCGCGGAGGTTGTGAGCGTCTCACCAAGCACGGTCATCCTCGAGATAACAGGCCCGACGGAACAGGTTGAAAGCCTGCTGGCGCTGCTTGAGCCGTACGGGATTCTCGAGCTTATGCGCACGGGCCTTGTGGCCCTCACGAAGGACGAAGAGGTTCCGCAGGACGGCGAGTTTCGCGGCCCCGCCCTCGTGGGCGCGCCGTCTCAACGACGGTAGGGCCGACGACGGCTGCTGCGTAGAAGAACACAAGGCAGGAAGGTGCGATGGCGGATATCTACTACGACAACGACGCGAATCTTGATCACATCAAGGATGAGGTCATCGGAGTCATCGGCTACGGCAGCCAGGGACACGCCCATGCCCTGAATCTCAAGGACAGCGGCGCCAACGTCATGGTTGGCCTCTACCGCGGCAGCAAGTCGTGGGAGCAGGCGGAATCGGACGGCTTGGAAGTCGGAACCGTTGAAGAAGTCGCCCAGCGCGCAAGCATCATCATGATGCTAATCCCGGACACACGCCAGAAGCAGGTCTATGACGAGTCGATCGCGCCGCACTTGAGTAACGGCAAGACGTTGATGTTCGCGCACGGGTTCAATATCCACTACAGCCAGATCGTACCGCCGCCCGGCGTTGATGTGACCATGATCGCTCCAAAGGCGCCGGGCCATCGCGTCCGCCAGCTATTTCAGCGCGGAGTCGGCACCCCTGCCTTGTTAGCCATCCATCAGGACGTGACTGAGGGCGCGCGAGCACGCGCGCTCGGCTACGCCAAGGGCATCGGCGCGACCAAGGCCGGCGTCATCGAAACAACATTTGCCGAGGAAACAATCACCGATTTGTTCGGTGAGCAGGCCGTCCTGTGCGGCGGTATCACCAGCCTGGTCAAGGCCGGTTTCGAGACGCTGGTCAAGGCAGGCTACCAACCCGAAATCGCCTATTTCGAGTGCCTGCATGAGATGAAGCTCATCGTCGACCTCATCTACCAGGGCGGGCTGGAGTACATGCGCTACTCCGTTAGCGACACCGCCGAGTACGGCGACTACGTTTCCGGTCCACGCCTCATCGACGACGGCGCAAAAGAGCGCATGCAGCAAATCCTTGAAGAGGTTCAGAACGGCACGTTCGCGCGCCAGTGGATTCTGGAAAACCAGGCCGGTCGCCCCAGCTTCAACGCCCTCAAGGCGGCGGACACCACGCACCTCATCGAGGTGGTCGGGCGCGATCTGCGCGCAATGATGCCCTGGCTCAAGGACACGGTCTAAACGGACACTAATCAAATGACTCCGATGTCACATACCGACTCGCCGCGGCGCGTATTGGGCGCCGGATGCGGCGGCAACCTCTACCTTACAGGCGCGCTCATGCTGCGGGAACGCTAGCAGGTGGGCGCGCGCAAACAGGGAAGAGGCGCGGTCTGACAGGCCGCGAAACACCGACAAACAAAGGACATCAGTCATGGTTGAGCAGGAACGAATAACGATCTTTGACACCACGCTCCGCGATGGAGAGCAGGCGGCGGGCGCTGGCCTCAACTGGGAAGAGAAGCTGGAAATAGCCCGCCAGCTTGAGCGCCTCGGCGTGGACGTTATCGAGGCGGGATTCCCCGCCTCATCACCCGGCAACCTCGAAACCGTGCAGCGCATCGCACGCGAAGTGCGTGAGCCCGTCATCGCCGGGCTCGCCCGCTGCGTTCCCGGTGACATTGACGCCGCATGGGAAGCCGTGCAGGTCGCGGACAAACCTCGAATCCACGTCTTCATCTCCAGCTCGGACATCCACCTCACCCACCAGCTCCGCAAGAGTCCCGAAGAGGTGATGGAACAGGCCATCACGTCCGTCGAGCGGGCGAAGAGCTACTGCGACAACGTCGAGTTCTCACCCATGGACGCGACACGCACGGATTGGGACTTCATCTATCGACTCGTCACGGAGGCCATCAAGGCCGGCGCAACCACAATCAACATCCCGGACACTGTCGGCTACGCCATTCCGGACGAATTCGGACGGTTGATCGCCGGCGTGTTTGAGAACGTCAAGAACATTAGCAATGCCACCATCAGCGTGCACTGCCACAACGATCTTGGCCTTGCCTCCGCGAACTCCATCGCCGCCGTTCAGAACGGCGCGCGCCAGGTTGAGGTTTGCGTGAACGGCATCGGCGAGCGGGCGGGGAACGCCTCGTTGGAAGAGGTCGTCATGGCCATCCACACCCGCGAGGATCTGCTCGGTTTCACCACCGGCGTGGACACAACCCAGATTTACCGCGCTAGTCGCATGGTCAGCGACTACACCGGCTTTGCCGTCCAGCCCAACAAGGCCATCGTCGGCCTCAATGCCTTCCGCCATGAATCAGGCATCCACCAGGACGCCATGCTCAAGGCGCCAATCACGTTCGAAATCATGACACCACAGTCCGTCGGCGTGCCGGGCACCGCACTTGTGTTAGGCCGGCAGAGCGGCAGTCACGCACTGGAAGCCCGCCTGAATGAGCTCGGCTACGACGTGTCCAAGGAAGACCTGGGGCGCGTCTATGTTGCCTTCAAAGACCTCGCCGACAAGAAAGAAAGCGTGACGGACCGCGACCTCGAATCCCTCATGGGCGAAGATCGCCGGTCGACCGGCGACGATATCTACATACTGGAACACGTGCAGGCCCTTAGCGGCTCACCCGCAGTGCCTACCGCCACTGTGCGGATGATTGATCCCGAGGGCGAGGCGCAAACGGCAAGCGCCGTCGGCACCGGCCCCGTTGACGCCGTCTATCAGGCCATCACGCACATCGTCGGCGTCAACAACCATCTCGTCGAATACCGCGTAGAGGCGGTCACTGAGGGGCTGGATTCCATCGCCGACGTGACGCTGAGGATTGAGCACGAGGGTACGAACTACATCGGGCGCGGCGCGGACACGGACATCGTGGTTGCGAGCGCCCGCGCCTACGTCGATTCGCTCAATCGACTGCTCGCCTCTAAACAGCGCGCGACAAGCGTGATGACGTAGCTCACGTACGCAAAGGAGCATCTAACGCACATGACATCGCAAGGGGAGAACGGAATGCGGCCACGGACGATGTTCGAGAAGATCTGGGACGCGCATCTCGTCCGCGAGGAAGCGGGCGAGCCGTCCCTGATCTACGTTGATTTGCACCTTGTCCATGAGGTGACGTCCCCGCAGGCATATGAAGGCCTGCGACTCGCGGGGCGCAAGGTGCGGCGGCCCGATCTCACCATTGCCACAGTCGACCACAACGTCCCCACAACCGACCGTTCCCTGCCCATCGAGGACCCCATCTCCAAGCAGCAGATCGAGACGCTGGCGCAGAACACCAAAGACTTCGGCATCACGTACTACGACATGCACGACGAGAACCAGGGCATCGTCCACGTAATCGGGCCGCAGTTGGGACACACCCAGCCCGGCAAGGTCATCGTATGCGGTGACAGCCACACGGCAACGCACGGCGCGTTCGGCGCGTTCGCGCTCGGCATCGGCACCTCAGAGGTCGAGCACGTGCTGGCTACACAGACCCTACGGCAGTTCAAGCCCAAGACGATGGAGGTTCGTGTCGACGGCGAACTGCCTCCCGGAGTGACAGCCAAGGACATCATCCTCGGCATCATCGGCAAGATCGGCACCTCCGGCGGCGCGGGCTACGTCATCGAATACACAGGTGAGGCCATCCGCGCGCTGCCGATGGAAGGCCGCATGACCGTGTGCAACATGTCCATCGAGGGAGGCGCGCGAGCCGGCATGATTGCCCCTGATGAGACCACTTTCGAATGGCTGCGTGGCCGCAAGTTCGTTCCGCAGGGCGATGAGTATGACGAGGCTATCGAACGCTGGAAGGAACTCGCCACCGACGAAGGCGCGGAGTACGACGTCGTCGTCGAACTTGACGCCAGCGAACTCCGCCCGCACGTGACGTGGGGCACGAACCCCGAACAGGTCGTCACCATCGAGGACAGCGTGCCTGACCCCGCCGCCCTACCCCCAGACAAGCGTGAGGCCGCCGAGCGCGCCCTCGCGTACATGGGCCTCGAGGCAGGAACTAGCATCAAGGACATCGAGATCGATCGCGTATTCATCGGCTCCTGCACAAACTCGCGGCTTGCGGATTTGCGAGCGGCGGCAGACATGGTGCGTGGTCGGCAGGTTCACCCGAATGTGAACGCGATGGTGGTCCCCGGCTCCGCCCTGGTCAAGTGGCAGGCGGAGAAAGAAGGGCTGGATGCCGTATTCACGGAGGCGGGCTTTGAGTGGCGCGCCGCAGGGTGCTCCATGTGCCTCGGTATGAACCCTGACATCCTCATGCCGCAGGAGCGCTGCGCGTCCACGTCCAACCGCAACTTTGAGGGTCGACAAGGCAAGGACGGCCGCACCCACCTGGTCAGCCCACAGATGGCAGCGGCGGCGGCCATCGCCGGTCGATTCGTGGATATTCGCGAGTGGGAAGCAGCTCCGGCGTAGGGCCTAACAGGAGAAGCACGATGGAGAAGTTCATTGCACATACCGGGGCGGCAGCGCCGATGGATCGGTCCAACGTGGACACGGACTCGATCATTCCCAAGCAGTTCCTCAAGCGTGTTGAGCGGACGGGATACGGCCCGTTCCTGTTCTTTGATTGGCGCTACACGCCGGACGGCGGTGAGAACCCTGAGTTCGTGCTGAACAAGCCCGGCTACCGTGAGGCAACGATACTCGTGGCAGGCCCCAACTTTGGCAGCGGCTCAAGTCGTGAGCACGCGCCATGGGCGTTGCAGCAGTTCGGATTCCAGGCCGTCATTTCCTCCACGTTCGCGGACATCTTCTACAACAACTGCTTCGAGAACGGCCTGCTGCCCGTGCAGTTGCCGGAGGAAGTTGTGCGGCAGATTCTCGACCGCATCCGACCCGGCTATGAATTGACCGTCGACCTCGAGAAGCAGCTCGTCTACGACCGTGAGGGGTTCGAGGCGTACTTCGAGATCGATCCCTTCCGCAAGCACTGCCTATTGAACGGGCTGGACAGCATCGGCCTCACCATGCAGCACGAGGATGACATCGCCGCGTTCGAGGAGCGGGCGGGCATGGAGCCCGTCACTTCTGAAGCCTAGTGAACTACTCCATTGCGCTGATGCCGGGAGACGGCATCGGCCCCGAAGTCACCGCGGAGGCGGTGCGGATGCTCGCCGCCGTCGGCAAGCGGTTCGGCCATTCCTTTGAGTACACGGAGGCGCTCGTTGGCGGCGCGGCCATCGACGCCACAGGAAGCGCCCTGCCGGACGAATCCCTCAACATCGCGAAACAGTCGGATTCTATCCTCTTCGGCGCAGTCGGTGGTCCAAAGTGGGACGATCCACGCGCTGCCACCCGACCCGAAGCGGGTCTGCTTGCCCTGCGGCGGGGAATGGGCCTTTTCGCTAACCTGCGTCCCGTCAAGGTCGTGCCTGAACTGCTCGGTGCCTCTCCCATCAAGAGCGCGGTTATTGATGGAGTCGACCTTATTGTCGTGAGGGAGCTGACGGGCGGCCTGTATTTCGCCGAACCAAAGAAGCGCTGGGATGATTCGCAGGGTCGAAAGGCAGTGGACACTCTCAAATACACGGAGAAGGAGATTCGCCGCGTCCTGCAAGTGGGTTTTGACCTTGCCCGTGGACGGCGGGGGCGGTTGGCCTCCGTGGACAAGGCGAACGTGCTGGCATCGTCCCGCCTCTGGCGCGAGGTGGCGCAGGAGATGGCAGAGGAGAATCCGGACGTATCCGTGAGCCACATCCTCGTCGACGCCTGCGCCATGATGCTCATCCAGCGTCCGGCTGAATTCGATGTCATCGTCACGGAGAACATGTTCGGCGACATCCTGACGGACGAGGCGTCAGTGTTGGCGGGCTCGATGGGAATGCTCCCCTCGGCCAGCCTTGGCACAAAGAAAATCCGCAAGCGAGGCGCTGGGCTTTACGGCATGTACGAGCCGATCCATGGCTCCGCCCCGGATATCGCCGGACAGGGAATCGCTAATCCGCTGGCGGCCATCTCAAGCGCGGCGATGATGCTGCGGCTCTCATTCGGGTTGAACGAGGAAGCCGACGCCGTTGAGGCGGCGGTCGATTCAACGCTGGCGGCGGGTTACCGTACTGCAGACGTTGCGGGCGTAGGGGTCGCAGATTCAAACACGCAGGTCGTCAAGACCACGGAGATGTCAGACGCGGTCATCGAGAGAATAGAGAATCCTGAGCGGGCGCGAGTGCCCCGGCCGCTATAGCCTATAGTTGATATAGAGGAACAAGTCAGAGGACAACGCAGTGACATCGGCAACGCCACAGGTGATCCTGTATGACACCACCCTGCGTGACGGCACGCAGCAGGAGGGCATTTCCCTCACGCTCAAGGACAAGCTGGACATCACAACAAAGCTGGATGATCTGGGCATCCACATCATTGAGGGCGGGTATCCATTCTCCAACCCCAAGGACGAAGAGTATTTTCGACAGGTTCGCTCTTTGAACCTCAAGACGGCGCGCATCGCCGCGTTTGGTTCAACGCGCCGTGCGGGTGTCACGGCGGAGCAGGACGGCAACCTGCAGGCACTTATCGCGACTGAAGCTCCGATCGTGACCCTCGTCGGCAAAACATGGGACCTGCACGTGACCGAGGTTCTGGAGACCAGCCTTGAAGAGAATCTGCTGATGATCAGCGATTCGATTTCCTGGTTGAAGACGCAAGGCCGTGAGGCGCATTTCGACGCCGAGCACTTCTTTGACGGCTATAACGCCAACAGCGACTACGCCCTGCAGTGTCTCAAGGTCGCCCAGGACGCTGGCGCGGACGTCATTCACTTGTGCGATACGAACGGAGGCATTCTGCCGCAGCGTCTGGGAGAGGTTGTCGACGCCCTCCGCGAGACCATCACTGTTCCTCTGGGCATCCACGTTCACAACGACGGCGAGCTTGCCGTCGCGAACTCCATCACCGCCGTGCAGCACGGCATCGTCCAGGTGCAGGGCACCATCAACGGCTACGGCGAACGCTGCGGCAACGCGAATCTCTGCTCGATCATCCCAGGTCTGCAGACCAAGATGGACATCCGCGTGATATCGGATGAACAGTTGAATCGCCTGACCGCCGTCTCCCATGAGATTGCTGAAATCGTGAACATGGGTATGAATCCCTCTCAGCCGTACGTGGGCGCGCGAGCGTTTACGCACAAGGGCGGCCTGCACGCCGCTGCCGTCGCCAAGGTTGAGCGCAGCTATGAGCACATGGATCCGGACACCGTGGGCAATTCGCGTCGCGTTGTGGTATCTGAGCTTGCCGGGCGCAGCAACGTGCTGGCAGCAACAAAGGCAATGGGCATCGACGTAGAGCCGGACACCGCCCGCGCCATCCTGGAGCAGGTCAAGAGCGCCGAAGCCGCAGGATTCCAATACGAGGACGCCGAAGCGTCATTCGAGATGCTTGTGCGACGCGCCCTGCCCGACTACGAGCCGGCATTCTCGCTGCAGGACTTTATGACCGTCGTGGAGACGTGGCGGCGGCGGCCGTCCATGAATGAGGCTGAAGACAACGAGGAGCCGCTCTCAGAGGCTGTCGTCAAGGTGCGTGTCGGTGAGGAACAGTACCACACTGCGGCGGAAGGCAATGGCCCGGTTAATGCCCTCGACGAGGCGCTGCGTAAGGCTCTGCGCGGCCGCTTCCCTGAAATCGGCATTGTGCGACTGACGGACTACAAGGTGCGCATCCTGAACCAGGAGAGCGCGACAGCAGCAACGACACGCGTATTAATCGAGTCGACAGACGGCGACCACGTATGGCGGACGGTCGGCAGCCATACGAACATCATTCACGCATCGTGGATGGCGCTTGCGGATTCGCTCGAGTACTGGCTCCTCAACTGGGGATCGACGGCAAAGGCGGCCAAAGGGGCGTAGCATGGCCCCGCCGAGTAGGTATCTTCAGCGCGGCGACGACGGCATTTCCCGTTTCGTAACCGACGGCGGCGAGGCCGTCATGGCCGGCATCACTCGCATGCACTTCTATCGCCTCACGGGCGCAACACCCGAAGAAGCGACCGACGAACAAGTCGAAAAGTTCTTTGAACTGCGGTCGCAGGAGGATGAAACCGGCGAGCGTGTCACAGACAAGCTCCCCACCGAGTCCGCCACAGACATGGTGACCCGCGAGCTCAAGATTCTGAACCTGCCTCAGGTCATCAACCCCAGCGACCCCCTAGAAGAAGAACTCAGCCAGCCGCCAATGGCCGCGCCCGTGAGTGACCAGCAACCCGGTCGACTCCTTGATCGCCCTGTCCCGCCGCCAAGCACAAGCCCGCTAGGCGCGCCTCCGCGTTACCAGCCGGGCGGCGGACTGCCACCCGCGCCTCGATATTCACCAATCGGAAACAGCGCCCCCTCCCCCCAGACGCCGCCCTCTGCTCCGCCGCAGACTCAGTCAAGCCCTGTCGGTACTCCCCAAAGCCGCTATGTTCGAGCCGATGGCAGCGTGCTGTGGATCCAGACACCCGAGGGCGAAGAGGAGCGCGTCACGCAGTACATGCGGACGCACTTCCTCAGGCTCATCGAAAAGGACATAGAGCACGCCTACGACGCCGATATCGAGCTGTGGTGGAAGTCACAGGGTAGCCTCGACGCAGGCACAACGATGCAGGAGGCCCAGTCACAAAACATGCTCGCTGAAGCCCTCAAAGCCGCCGGCAAACTAAAACTCCAGGAGCTGGAACTCCTCCAGCAAATCGTAGACTCTTGGCTCACATCCCGCCGCACCGAGGGCGGGGATTAGATTCTTGGGCTAGGCACAACGTGACATGTGACTGTTGCCATCAAGGGTAGAATGTGGCTTAGTAGGTACGTTATGTATGATGCGCGGCAAATTGCCAATGAATTCATCCGGCGTGGGTTGGATCAGCAGGACCCGTTGTCGCCTTTGCACATTCAAAAACTGGTCTATTTTGCGCATGCCCGGCTCTTGGCCCTACATGGGACACCACTAGTTTCCCAAGTGTTTCGAAAATGGGACTATGGTCCAGTCGTCCGCGAGTTGTGGGATGCCCTCAAGTCTTACGGTTCCCAGCCGGTCACGGAGGTCATTTCATTGCGCGAAGAGGAGCAAGCACAGGTACAGGATTCCGGCGCAATTGAATGGTGTTACAACACCTATGGCCACATAGATCCGTTCGCAGTCTCTGCTCTCACACACGAGCCAGAGGGGCCGTGGGACAAAGCTCGAAAGAATGGCATTATTCCTAACGAGAGGATCATGGACTACTACTCCGAACCTTGGAAGGCAGAAGAACGGAGATTTGTTGACAGAGTCAGCAAGCACCCTGCGTTGACGGCCGAGTATCTGAAGTCACAGGAGGATTTCGAGAACGGCCGATACTATACCGCCTCCAGCCCTGAGGAGATGCTAGAACAAATCAAGAAGCGCAGAGCAGAGCGTGGCTCAGAGGGCTCCTGAACTTAGGTGGGCTCCGACTGTTGAACAAAGCCTAGCGCGAGCAGGCTACGCGAGCGCCGTAACAGTTCTCTATTCGCTCCTTTACGATCCTTCGATCGACAATGTGACCAAGTTCGAACTTAACTATTTCCCCTATCACCCGGGGACGCGGGCATTGAGCGACGACCAGTGGTGGATCGTCTACTCAGTTGATAACGCCGGCAACGTGTTTGTATCGCAAATGCATCCGCGGTCATATGTTGAACGCCTGCTTGGCGACCTATGACGATGTCATCTCGTACGACCGCAATGTATCCTCTCCCTCACGGGTATGCCGGATCAGGAGGCCGTGTTGGCTTATTGACTCTGCTGCCGCTCCCACGGCCTGTCAGCTGGCAGCGCCGCCGCCAGCGTTGAGATCAGGAACCCCGGGATAATCAGCACGCCCACCCTCGTCAGGTCGCTGAAGATAATGACGACCAGCGCGAACGACGCAATGATCATCACGACTAGCCCGTCCGTCCTGCCTTGCGTCCGCCGCACCGCCCCCACAAGCACGCCAAGAAACGACACCGCGCCCAGCGTCACAATCGCCACAAACGGTAGAACGCTATCGCCAATAAACAACTCCGGAACAACGACAACCCGATACCAGACGACCGTGCCGGCCAGTGTGATCCAGCCAACGGCTGCAGCAATGGCGGCGACAATCAGGCACATCAGGCTGAGTTGGGGACCGGACTCTCTATGACGCGAAGCTCGTGTTCCTCAACAAGGAAATCGCCATCAGTGTCGGCATTCGGCGGCGAGATGGTGTAGGCCCGCACGACAGGCTCATCCTTATTCTCCAGCGAGACCAACAGATAGTAGGAGTCCGGCCAGATGGGGTCCTTTGTCCCCGGCCAAAACGCCAGATTCTGGTCGGTCTTGGACGGATACGCCTGCGACCGCGTATGAGAATGGTAGAACCCCCACAACGTCCACCCGTTCGCGGAGCACTCCTCGTCGATTGACGCATACTCCAGCGGTGCCATCTGGTAGCGGAACGGCTTGTTCTTCTCGTCCACGATGTTCGTCACACGCCGCGTCTCAATAACCGCTCCGTTCTCACCAATCAAAATGCCGCAGCACTCGTTCGGATCATCCTGCTGAGCATGCGCAATCATCTCATCGACAAATTGTCGAGCTATCTCAAGCGAGGCCATAGATTAGGTCTCCTCAGGGATGGACATGAAGTTCCTGTTGTTCGGTGATATGACCTATCACGGCTGCAGTTGCATTTCGAGATTGAAGCGCGTTCAGCAGCGCATCGCGTTTCTCGGCAGACACGGCGATGAGCAGCCCGCCGGACGTCTGCGCGTCCATCAGCATAATGCGGCCCGCCTCCGTAACCTCCGGATGCCACGTCACGGCGTCCTCAATCCACATACGATTCCGCCCTGTGCCACCGGGCACAAAGCCGCGATCGATCATCTCCCAAGCAGCGGGGATCGTCGGTATGTCTGTTAAGGATAAGGTCGCCCCAACCCCGCTGCCGTCAAGCATTCCTTTCAGGTGTCCCAGCAGGCCAAATCCCGTGATGTCCGTGCAGGCGTTCACGCCCACCTCAACCATCGCCTCCGACGCATTGCGGTTCAGCTCCGCCATAACTGCGACGATCTCGGCGAGCGTTGCGTCATCAAGCGCGCCGTTCTTGTGCGCCGTCGTCAGCACGCCGGAGCCAAGCGGCTTTGTCAGCACAAGCGTGTCGCCGGGCTGCGCCCCCACGTTCGCCACCTGGTGGCCGGGCTGCACGATACCCGTGACAGAGAGCCCATACTTGGGCTCAGGATCCTCGATAGTGTGTCCACCCGCGATGAGCGTGCCGGCCTCCGCAGCCTTCTCTCCCCCACCCAGCAGGATGCGACCAAGGATGTCCTTGTCCAAGGCATCGGGAAACGCCGCGACGTTGAGCGCGATAACGGGATGCCCCCCCATCGCATACACATCACTGAGCGCGTTTGCAGCGGCAATCGCGCCGTAGTCGTAAGGGTCATCAACGACGGGAGGAAAGAAATCGATAGTCTGGATGAGCGCGATGTCGTCCGTCAGACGATAGACGGCCGCATCGTCACCGGTCGAGATTCCGACCAGCAGGTTGGGGTCGGTGACGGGCGGCAAATTGCGCAGAACCTGCGCAAGCTCGGCGGGGCCGAGTTTGGCCGCTCAACCGGCGCAGTGGGACAGGCTTGTGAGCCTTACCTGTTCCGATGTCGACATGTGAATCCATACCCTCCCATGCACCGCATCACGGCGGCGGTCTTTCAAGTATAACGGGCGCCTTCGTCATGTAGAGTAGAAAGGTCATGCCACACGTGAACCTTGGCGGGGAGTCGGTCTATTACGATTCCTCTCATGAGCTTGGCGGAGCCTCACCGGGCGCGCGCATCCTCTTCATCCACGGACCGGGGGCGGATCATCGCCTGTTTGCAGATCAGATGAGGTTCTTCGGGCCGTCCCAGACACCCGTCGCCCTGGATCTGCTGGGGCACGGGCAGTCGAGCGGTGAGGCACTGGAGGACGTACCGGACTGGGCATCATTCCTGGAGGAGTTCATCGACAAACTTCGTCTCGCTCCCGTCGTGCTTGTCGGACATTCATTGGGCGGGGCAATTGCCATCGAGTATGCGATTCGGCATCCACGGCTGGTTGAGGGCCTGGTGCTGATCGGAACGGGAATCACGTTTCCGTGGGCGGCGGACACGGCGGCGGACTTGTTGGAAGACCCTGACGGTTTCCTAGAAAACCATGCGCTGCGCGGCTTGCGAGAGCCGCATTTGCCCTTGCCAGCTGATGCTCTGAGGTCTGCGCGCGCAGAGCAGCGCCCCATGTCTACGATTCGAGATTTCGTGGCAGCGGCAAAGTGGGACGCGAACTCACGGCTTGGGTCCATCCAAACACCGACCCTCATCATTTACGGCGAAGATGATCCGCTTGTTTCGCAGGCGAGGCAAATGCTGGGGGCGATCCAGCATGCTTCATTCGATACGATTCCACTCTCGCGGCATTTCCCGCACCTTGAGATGCCGGACATTCTCAACGATTCACTGAATCGTTTTGTGACAATAGTGCCGGACCTCACATATATGGCGGGCGGAACCGAACCTTAGTCCTTGCCACTGCGGTTGGCTCGTCGGGCAATCGTAGCCGCCATCACGCCCGCAGCAATCCCGTTGTCAATGTTGACAACCGCAAGTCCAAGCGAGCAGGACTGGAGCATGGTCGAAAGTGCCCCGATGCCCTCGCCGCCATAACCTGTCCCGGTCGACGTGGGCACGGCGATGATGGGCAGCTCAAGAAGTCCCGCGGCGACCGGCGCAAGACCGCCCTCCTGCCCTGCAATCACTACAACGACTTCCGGATCAAACTCAACAACCGCCTGTAACACGGGGAAAAGGCGATGCAGGCCGGAGATGCCAACGTCTGAATGCAACGTTGTTTCCACGCCCAGCATCTCCGCAATCAACTGCGTCTGCAGCGCGATGGGCATGTCTGACGTTCCTGCGGTGATAATCGCGGCCTTGCCGATCCGCTCCGGTTCCGGCTTGTCCGGGTTGCCGGCAATGAGGATGCCTGCTGACGGTTCAAAGCGAATCACGGCATCGGAACGGGCAGCACGAAGAGCCGCTTCATGCTCGGCAGTCGCGCTTGAAAGGGCGACAACGCCCGGCTCCTCAAGGAACGGCAGGGCTAGCTCGACGGCCTGATCGACACTCTTTCCGGCACACCGGACAATCTCCGGCTTGCCAGTGCGAGCCATACGCCCAAGATCAAGGTTGGCAAGTTCGCCTACCTCCTGAATAGCGTGGAGGTTGAGACGTCGTTGGGCCTCTTCTGTCGTTATCTCGCCGTTGGCGAGGGCCTGAAGGATGTCGCGCACGTCAGTGTTCGAGCCTCGGTGGGCAGTTGCCGATCGCCCAAGGGTCTACGTGGCTGGAACTGGAACGGGATCTGGATCAGAAGGCTTAGGGTCAACGGGTTCATCATTGAGCAGCTTCTGGAGATCGTCTCCTTCCACCGTCTCTTCAACGATGAGGTACTCGGCCAGCCGATCAAGAATGTGCCGGTTGTCGTTGATGATGCGTTTCGCCTCGTCGTAGGAGCCAAAGACGATGTCGTTGACCTCCTGATCAATCACGTCAGCCACGCGTTCGCCATAGTTGCGCTGCTCGGAGATTTCACGCCCGAGGAAGATCATCTCCTCCCGCTTGCCGAGCGTGAGCGGCCCAAGCTTGTCGCTCATGCCGTAGGTTGTGATCATGCTGCGAGCAATGCGCGTGACCTGCTCAATATCGTTGGACGCTCCGGTGGAAATGTCGCCAAACACGATTTCCTCCGCAGCCCGTCCACCAAGTGCCGCTTTGATGGCGTCCAGCAACTGCGACTTCGTTCGAAGCATCGACTCTTCCTTAGGGAGGAATCGAGTGTAGCCGCCCATCATCCCGCGAGACACAATCGTGACCTTCTGGACAGGATCGGCATTGGGAACAAGGTGGCCCACAACTGCGTGCCCGGCCTCGTGATAGGCTGTTGTGCGCTTCTCACGCTCGGTGACAAGGCGGCTCTTGCGCTCCGGTCCTGCAAAGACCCGGTCAACGGCCTCCGCAAGCTCGTCGTACATCACGAGTTTCTTGTTGCGCCGGGCAGCAAGGATCGCCGCCTCGTTGATGAGGTTGGCAAGGTCCGCTCCACTGAAACCGGGCGTCTGCTTGGCCACCACTTCCATGTCAATCTCGGGATCGAGGGGCTTGCCGCGCGCATGAACGTCTAGTATCGCAATACGTCCCCGAACGTCCGGCAGATCGATAGTCACTCGCCGGTCAAAGCGTCCGGGGCGCAACAGCGCCGGATCGAGAATATCGGGGCGGTTGGTGGCCGCGATAACAATCACGTTTGTTGAGCTGTCAAAGCCGTCCATCTCAACAAGGATCTGGTTGAGAGTCTGCTCTCGCTCATCATGTCCGCCGCCAAGTCCCGCGCCGCGGTGACGTCCGACGGCGTCAATCTCATCAACAAAGACGATAGCAGGAGCATTGCGCTTGGCCTGGTCGAACAGATCCCGGACGCGACTCGCGCCGACACCAACGAACATCTCAACGAATTCAGAACCGCTGATGGAGAAGAATGGCGTTCCGGCCTCACCGGCCACCGCTCGGGCAAGAAGGGTTTTGCCGCCGCCAGGAGGGCCGACGAGGAGGACGCCGCGCGGGATGCGCGCGCCGAGGCTGGCGAATTTCTCCGGATACTTGAGAAACTCGACCACCTCTTCAAGTTCAATCTTGGCCTCTTCAACACCGGCCACGTCCGAGAACGAGACGGCGGGTCGGTTGCCCATGAACATCCGCGCGCGGCTGCGCCCGAAATTCAGGGCCTGGCTGTTGCCGCCCTGCGCTTGCCTCATGAAGAAGATCAGGATTGCGCCGAAGAAGATGAGCGGCAGGAAGTTAATGAAGAGGCCGAACAGGCTGCCAAGGCCGCTGCTGCCGCGCGGCCGCAAATCAACCTGCCCCGCGCCCTCACCCACCTCAACGCCGCTCGCCGTCAACATCTCAAAGACGGAGATGTCCGGTTCCTTGTTGACAGTGACCTCGCGATTGTCGACCGTCATCACCTTCAACGAGTCGTTGGACACCTCAATCGCTGTGATGTTGCCGCCCCGGGCCTGGTCAATGAGCCAGCCCAGCGACTGGTTCCCCTGGCCGCCGGAGCTCTGAAGGAGTGTGAACAGGATGGCAACAAGGGCGACGGCGACCAGTACCCAGATAAAACTGTTCCGAAAGATTCGGGGATTCATTCGACGCTCACGTCTGATTTCACCAATTCGTATTGCGTTTCCACTATCATCAATGTCAGGGTTTCGCCGCTCTCCCTCCGGCCTGTGAAAGGTTCCTACCGGATGAATCGCGCGGCATTTCCCCAACCTTGAGCCTAGTATACTCCGATAGGGCGCGCGCTGTGATAGACAGGTACGCCCGCGAAAGGAATCGCTGTCAACAGCGCCGTGTCATTTACGTCTGACCGCAACCGTTTATTCATCGTTGCCGCCATCGTCGGCACGTTCCCTGCTATCGTTCTCTTCGTTCTGGGCCGCACCCAAGACGTACATCTCCTCCCGCTCCTCAATTCCCTCATTTATGGTCTCGGAATCCTCAGTGCCGCATTCCTCCTTTCATGGGCCGCAGAGGCGTTCGAGCACGATATATCCCACGGACTGGCGCTGGCGCTGGTGGCAATCATCACCGTGCTGCCGGAGTACGCCGTCGATTTCAGCCTCGTCTGGAAGGCGGGCACCGACCCTGAATATGCAGGCTATGCCGTCGCAAACATGACTGGTGCGAATCGTCTGCTAATCGGCCTTGCATGGCCGCTCATTGTCGGCATCGTCTGGTTCAAAGGGTTGCGCAGAATGCGCGGGCAGAGGAGCGGCAGCACCATTCGGCCGCCGGGAATCGTTGCGCGCCTTGTAGGCCGGATTCCCGGCGTCGGGGCCATTGAAGATCGACATGGCCGCGTCCAGCTGTATAAGAGCCAGACGATCGAGCTCTCATTCCTGATAGCCGCGACAATCTACGCGTTCACAATCCCGTTCAAGGGACAGATCGACCTCCTGGACGCGGTGGTGCTCATCGGGCTGTTTGGACTCTACATGTGGTTCAGTTCACGAGCAGAGGTAGTAACGCCGCAGCTGGTGGGCCCGGCAGCGTTGATCGGCAACCTGGAGCCGTCACGACGGCGCATGGTCGTCTTGGTCACGTTCGTTTTCTCGGCAGCTGTGATCTTTCTGTCGGCTGAGCCATTCGCCGAGGGCATGATTGAAACAGGAAAGAGTATCGGCATCGATGAGTTCCTGCTAATCCAATGGGTTGCTCCATTGGCCTCGGAAGCCCCGGAAATCGTCGTCGCCTGTATCTTTGCGATACGAGGCGATGCCTCCTCGGCACTTGGCTTGCTGGTCTCCGCAAAAGTGAACCAATGGTCATTGTTGGTGGGCAGCTTGCCCATTGTGTACTCGGTTTCGGTCGGAAGCCCGGCGGCGCTGCCGCTTGATGACCGTCAGGCGCAAGAGGTGTTGCTGACGGCGGCACAATCACTCTTCGCGGTCGTTCTTCTCGCCTCGCTCCATCTCGGACCACGCGGCGCGATTGCCCTCTTCGTGCTGTTCACAACCCAGTTGGTTCTGCCCGCACTGGAAGCGCCTGTCAATGCCATATCCGGCACCGATGTATCGCTGCAAGAAGGGCGCTTATGGTTCTCCTACATCTACTTTGTCGCCGTCGCTCTTATGCTCGCGCTTAGCGGCCAGCAGCGACGCGCGCTTATCGCCCTGCCCCGCCGCGCCTACCGTGAGGCGTACAAGATTACTCACCACGAGGAGACCGCCGCCAGCCGCCACTAGGACGACGAGTTTTCGCCCTCAGTGCCACGAACGCGCATCATGTCGCGGGTATTGGAGCGGGCAATCGCACGGAGAACAGCGGCATACATATGCGTGGGGCGGCTGCCGCCGACCCGAGGCGCCTCAATAACCGCGCGCGGCTTCGGGGTTGGAGCAAGTAAGCCCCACAACGGCGGCAGTTGATTCCGGCGAACCGCCTTGCTGGGAACCATCAGATAGTTGTAATCCGCCACCCGCATGAACCGCGGATCATGGAACTTCGTGCTCAGCCGACCTGCACGTTCCTTAAGCCTCGTTGATCGTTGAGTGAGCATCTCGATGTCAAGCGTCGCTTGTGCCACAGCATCCTCATCCGGCGCCCTCTCCAAAATCTCCTGTGTCAGCGAAGCCATCCGGTCGTTGGACTCTTCCTCCTTGCGCAATCGCTCTTGGTCCCGTGAATCATTGTCGTCACGACGAAAATCAGACATCGACGACTTCACCTCAACCACGTACAGTTCCTTGTCCTTGTTGACCCCCGCCACGTCCACGATCCTGCCGCCCGGCCCCTCAAACGCCACCTCAAACCCAATAGCCCGGCACCGCGCCACCGTATACAGCCAGTCCCACGCCGCCCACTTGAGCGCGTAAGTCAGATCAGTCTCGTTATTTCGCTTGAAAGCCATATGCGGACATGCGTTCGTCTTGGTGGCGGCATCGTACCTCAGTAGGATAGTGATGACAAGGGGAGCGGATTGACAGTCGTGCGGAGTGACGCGCACTATACGCATAAGCGGATACGTCGAGGAATGCCGCGCTTGGCGCATAGCGCGGCGAGGAGTAGCAGATGAGTATTCGAGGCAAGGCCGCCATCGTAGGCTTTAGTGAACTCCCGCACCGCCGTTCATATCCCGGTCGGCATTTCATGGGAATGTACGCAGAAGCCACCGCAAAGGCCATCGCCGATGCCGGCATCCGCAAAGAGGACATCAACGGCATCGTCGCCGAGCCTCCATTCGGACTGCCAAGCCTCGGATTCGCTTACGACTTTGCCGAGTACATCGGCCTCCAACCTAACTTCGCCACCGCCCTAAATGAGAACGCAGCCACCTTCATTGCGGTGGCTGCCGCCGCCATCAACGCCGGATACGCGGATACGGTGCTCTGCATCAACGGCGCGGGGCCTGTTTCAGCTGTTCCGGGCATGTACGCTCCTGCTCCCGATCACGTGGATCCGCAGTTCGTTGAGCCATTCGGCCCGGTTGTCGCCGCCAACGGCTGGTACGCCCAGATCGCCCGACGCCATACATGGGAATACGGCACTACCGATTTTCAGCGAGCGCGCGTTGCGGCAGACCAGCGCTTCAACGCCCAGGGCAACGAGAATGCATTCTTCAACGGCCAGCCCGCCAATGAGGAGGACATCCTGAACTCCCGCCTCGTCGCGGACCCGCTCCACCTGCTTGAGTGCGTCATGCCCGCGCAGGGCGCGGCGGCAACCATCGTCACCACCCCTGAGCGTGCGAGGACGCTCCGTAACCCGCCGGTCTATCTGCTTGGCGCTGCGCAGCACAATTTCCGCGCAGAGCACGGCGTTGATTGGGTTGACCGCATCACCACATCTCCCGCCGTCGTATCCGCCAAGAACGCGTTTGCGATGGCCGGACTCGGGCCCCAGGACATGGACATGGCCCAGATCTATGACTGCTACACCATCACTGTCATGATCACGCTCGAAGACTCCGGCTTCTTCCCCAAGGGCGAGTCCGGCCCCTTCTACGCGGAGCACGACACGAAATGGAGTGGAGATTTCCCTGTCAACACCGGCGGAGGGCAGCTCTCCAACGGCCAATCGACGGCTGGCACAACCCAAGTCGTTGAGGCAGTACGGCAGCTCATGGGCCGCGCGGAGAATCACCAGGTTCCCAATCACGACCTGTGCTTCGTGAACACTTGACGGGGATTCATTAGCGACATGTCGTCGCTTGTGCTTGCGACGGAAATCCCGTCGTAGACCCCCATCGGGTCAATCAGTGTCCCGCCGACCAGACGGTCGGCGGGACACTTTCCTTTTTGAGCCCGAATGTGACGTTTTTGAAGCGTATTCCAACCTGAATGTAGCAGTGTTGTAGTCGGATGAACACGTACGTCAGGGCGACTCTTGCTGTGGGTTCGGCAGCGGCCGGGCCTGAAGCAGCAGACGCAGGAGGCGCTCGTCATGCGTACACAAAACAGCAGGCTCACAGCAAAGTCCGGGGGCACAGTCTTCGGCGGATTCTTCGGAGGCGTTGGGTGGACAACCGCCCTGGCGCTTATCGCAATCGTCGCCATGATTGCCATAGCGGCCGGGTGCGGGACTTCTGAGGAGGAAGAGAGTTTCCCGGGATCGTCAAGGTCGTATCAGGCTGAGCCCACTTCCACAGCCCTCGTCATCACCCGTTCCAGTCCCACCGCAGCCCCGCACTCTGACGACATGATGGAAGAGGCCGATGATGGTTGGTCTTACTCACCGAGTCGATCGCGTCGAGCTACGCCGGTTCCGGCGCGGCCAACCCCATCCCAGGAGAGAATAACCGTCGTTCCAGGTGGCCCGATTACATTCAACGACTACCTGCAGTCGGGATGGGTTTGGGCAGATCAGGACAACATGTCCACGTTCAGCCTGGACACGGACCGAACGTCGTTCGCGCTCGCGCTGAACTGGGCACAGTCGGGCTATGAGATTGACCCGGATTCCGTCCGTGCGGAGGAGTGGATCAATGCGTTCAACTACGACTACCCCCAGCCCTCCCACGACGACTCCTTCGGCATCACAACCGATGTGTTTGAGCATCCGTTGGACGGCGCGTTCCAGATGGTGCGCCTCGGATTCCAGGCGCCTCAAGTTGAGGACAACATCCTGGTCAACGTGACACTCGTGTTGGATGCGTCGGGTTCTATGGCGGACGGAAATCGCATAGAGATCGCACAGGAGGCTGCTGAGACGATTCGCAACAGCCTGAGTAACCGCGACCGTATCGCAGTCGTGCAGTTCTCGTCGGATGTCATCAACAACCTGACCGTTGAGCACACCGACCCTGATGACCGCGATGTGCGCCGTTCGATTGACCGCTTGACGCCGAACGCGAGCACCAACGTGCAGGCGGGCCTCAACGAGGGGGTATGGCTTGCGGATCGGGCGAGGCGTGACAGGCCGAACGCGTACAACTACATCATCCTGATGTCGGACGGTGTGGCCAACGTGGACGCGACGGATCCGTTCGCTATCCTCGAAAGCGCCTATGACCGGAACGCTGCCAACCCGCTCCGCCTGATCACAATCGGCGTGGGCATCAGCAACTACAACGATGTGCTTCTGGAGCAGCTCGCGCAGCATGGCAACGGATGGTATCGCTACCTGAACGACACCGAGCACGCGAAGCAGACCTTCACGCGTGACAACTGGCTCGCCATCTCAAAGCCTTTCGCGGACCAAACGCGGGCACAGGTGACGTGGAACCCTGACGTTGTGGACTCATGGCGCATGGTCGGCTACGAGAACCGTGTCACCTCTGACCAGTCGTTCACCGAGAACCGCAAGGAGTTCGCGGAAATTCCGGCTGGCACGGCGACCACGGTCTTCTTCGAAATACGCCTACGGGATGACATGCGCGGTCGACTGAATAGTGTCGCTGACCTTGGCGCCGTGGATCTCCGATGGGTCGACCCGGTCACCGGCCAATCACTGCAACAGTCAGATTGGATGGACGTCCGGCTCGATCGGCAGCTTGGCAGGGGTGGCGATGCATACGTGGAGTTCGGCGCGATCGTAGCCTTGTCCGCGGACCGCTATGCCAGCCTGCCCGACACGGACTCGTACGGCGCTGAAATCGTGCACTACGAATTGGCCGTGCTCTCAGAACACCTTGAATCCCTCGATGGTCAACTGGGTCACCTGAATTCCTACAAGGATTTCCGCTACGTGCTGGATCACATGATGCGCGACTTGCCGCAAGCTCCGGCAAGGCCGTCATCCGGGTACAGCAACTAGATAGCTTTTCACCTCAAAACGCGGGGGAGGGGGAAGCCCGCCCTGCCGTACGGCAGGGCGGGCGCTTTTTGTGCAGCGCTCGTCCTGAGCTTGTCGCAGGACATGAGCGGGAGGCGCTAGCAGGTAGGCCTTCCGGGAATCACCGGCCTGGGCCTGAACGCAAGCAGGTCCCACATCTCAGCCCCGCCGCGCGACGTGGCGATAGGAGCTTCAAGCAGAATGGCGGCATCCAGGAGAGCCGTGCGGCATGTCCCCGGCGATAGTGATTCGGCCCACATGATGTAGTCGGCAAGATCGCTCTCCGCATTATCAGCGAGGCCGAGCATTGCGTGAGCCAGCGTTCGCGAATAGAGCGCCTTGCCGTAACCCTCTTGCACTGCCGTATCACAGTAGGGGAGCGCGGAGTCGGCATCTCCCGCGACAATGAGCGCCCGACAAGCGGAATCCTGGTATCGGAGGTCCTGCGGCGCGAGCTCTGCTGCCTTCTCCAGGTCAGCAGCTGATTCCGCGAGAAAGCCGAGTTCTGATTGAGCAAGGCCCCGGTGGAACCAGGCATCCGAAGATTCAGGCGCCAGTTCGATGGCTTGGGTATATTCAGCGAGACTGCGTAGAGCTTCTGCCCGGCCCCCGCGTGCCACAAACAACAGGCCGGTAGTCACAAAAGCCTCTACGAGGTTCGGCTCCAACTCCAACGCGCGACTAAGGTCGGTTCGGGCTAGCGTAAGGTCCGATGCTTGGCCGCGGGCGACGTACGCCCCGGCACGATCGACGTAGGCAGAGGCGCTGTCGGGGACAAGCTCAATGGCCATTGAAAACGAGTCAATGGCGCGGTTGAGATCATCGATTCCGGCGTGGAGCATGTGTGCCCGACCCCTGTTTGAGTGGGTTTCGGCATGGCCAGGCTGGATGGACTCGGCACGGAACAGGTCGGTCCGTGCCAACTGGATATCGCCTTCCCTGTCTCGCCGCATATACGCAACGGCACGTCCATTCAGCGACTCGACAGATAGCGGCTCCACTTCCAGGACGAGGGTAAACCAGGAGATCGACTCATCGTAGTCGAATCGCTCGCCCTCAAGGTAAGCAATACCTAGCAGGTAACGGATGTCTGCCAATGCGGCGGGATCCTCAGGCGGTGGGGTAGCAGCCCGCCTGAGGACAACCTTGGCGCGGTCATATTCTTCCTGATCCAGATAGACACGCCCTGAGGTCATCAGAGCCACATACCGAACGGCGCGGGTCAGGTTCACGTTGATGGTCGTCGGGAGTTCCGAGGGTGAGGACGCGATATTGATGATAGGTTGTCCGCCCGTTCCGTTGGAACTTTGAGCGGTCGTGAATCGGGCCAACACGCGCCCGCTGTCGTACTCGCCCCAGATTGTGAGCAGCGCGCCGGACCGCTCGGTAACGCTCCTCGCCTCACTTTCCGATCGAATCGTATCCGGCCACAGGAATGTGCGCGCGTTCGCCAGTCCGGAAAGATGCAGCTCTGCATCAATCCGCTCCTGAAGTCGCCCTGAAACGTTGTATCCCTGCGCCCCGGCGGTGTAGTTGGCGAACGGCGCAAGCAGGATGAGGGATTCACCATCCCGGGCAACCGTGGCGGGTAGTGGTGTTGCCGTCGGAACAGTAGCGGTGGCAGTTGGCGTTGTAGCAGGAGTTTGAGTCGCGATTGCGGTTGCGGTAGGGGTGGCAGGTATCGGTGTGGGCTCAGGACCGATGAGGTTCAAGTCGTCTCCAAAAATCGCCAATCCTGCGCCAAGCAGCACAACAACAACCAACGCGGTAACTACGAGAGCCCGCTTCTGATCAAGAGGGAATCTGCTCGTTGAGGGCTGGGAAACTCCCTCTGCGCCCAACTCTTCCCCTGCGGCATCGCTATCGTTGTTGCCTCCGTCATCGGTCGGAGATGCCACCACCGGGCTATCCGGTTCGAATGCCGCAGCAATCAGAAACTCGTCTCGCTCCTCCGGCGTCAGGCGGAGAACGTCGGCGCAGCGGGCAACGTCGTCGCGATGACGGGGGCGCTCGGTCACCCCCTCACGCCAGCGAATGAGGGTAAGGCGGTTGACGTTGATACGGCGCGCAAGTTCGGCATCGCCGATGCCCGTGCGCGCCATGTATTCCGTCAGAAGATCGGCGAATGTACGCGAATGCGACATATCTGACACCCGTTTCAACGCGAATGAAACAGTGTTGTAGTCAGAATTGTACCCACTTCAGCGCGACTGTGGTTGCGGGTCGGCGGCGGCCGGGCCTGAGACAGTGACCAGGAGGCGCATGCAATGTGTACAAGAAGGTGGATCGCGATATTTGCCTTGCTGGCCGTGGTTGTCGTCGCGACCGGTTGCGCGGCGACGGAGGATCAAGAGGACGAGGGAGCCATGAGCCCTCAGCCTATCACCACGGCACTCGTCATCACCGGGTCTCAAGCTTTCCCGACGTCGGCCCCATCAATGTCAGCATCCGCGGACGCGCCAATACGATATCAAGCGACTGCCGTGATGCCTGAATTCGCCGAACTCCTGCGCCATGGCTACTGGGCGTGTGAAGGAAATGTGAGCGATGTCGAGACGCACGCTCATAGGCTGCATCGGCTACTCCCCGACGATGCCGCTACAGCCGGGTTTGCGGACCTTGTCTCGATTGCAGCTCGTATCCGGCAGGTGGACACCGGTAGCTAACGAGCGCGAGCGCGGGGGTTATTCCCGGCTCGCAATCAAAACTGCCGGAGAAGAGGAGTTGGCAGACTGCTTTTCGGCTGGATTGCGCCGGGAATAAGGAGGCGTGCCCGTACTGCGAATTTCGCAGTACGGGCACGGTCTTTTTGATTGACAGGTGAGAAGGGCGGATGCTACGTTTCGACGGCAACATTCAGGGTGCTAAGGGGGTAGAAATGGCACGACCGATAGTTCCTGTTCCGGATCCGGTGAGTCAGCCGTTCTGGGACGCTTGCAACGAAGGCAAGCTCATCGTTCAGTACTGCTCGATATGCGACCGCAGGCAATATCCGCCCGAGGCGACTTGCCGCGACTGTGGGTTCGATTTCCATATGACCTGGCAGGAGACCAGTGGCCGCGCCAAGATCGTCGGCTACTCTATTACGTATGACTCCCGCCTTGTTCAGTGGCATCCGCTACAGCCGTTCCTCAACGTCATTGTGGCGCTTGAGGAGGACCCGGTAATCAACTTCCATACGAACTTGATCGACGACTTCGGCACCAACCTCTCAGAGGAACCCGAGATTCCCATCGGCGCAACGTGCGAGGTTCAGTTCGTTGAGGCCGCGCCGGGACGCATGATCCCGGAATGGAAGATCGTCAAGTAGAGATTCACACAGGACCCAGACCAAACAGGAAAGGAAGATAACTCGATGGCACGTGAGAATTGGGAGCGTAATCACGATCCCGTTGGCATCTGGAACGGCCGCGGCAAGGCTGCTCTCATCGCGCGCGGGCACTCTCCAACAGATCGTCGCTGGGACGGCGAGTCGCTAGACAAGTCCCTCGGCGCGTACATGATGATTGCAGTGCAGAACGCGCTTGATGACGCTGGCATCACAGTCGACGATGTTGACGGCATCATCGGTTCCGCAGGTGGGCAGCCGAACGGCGCGCCGCTGAGCGACGTGTGGGGGCCGAGAGATTACTTCGACCCGCCCTACGATTCCGAAGACGGCCTGACGCACGTCACCGGCCAGTGGCTTCGCCAGCAGATGGGCTTCAAGAACATCAAATACATCAACAACCACGGCGATCCGATCTGGAACCTCATAGGGCAGGCCGCGCAGGCCATCGCCGACGGGCGCGCAGAGACCGTTCTGGTCACCTATCCGAACGGCAACCTGCCCGGCCGCTACCACCAGGACCCGACCAACGAGGCACGCGGTGGTGCCGTATGGCCGAACACCTGGGGCTGGGGTCTTTCAGGACAGGGCTTTACGTTCAACCAGTACTGCCAGAAGTACGGCACGAACCATGACCGCATGGCCCCCTTCGTGGTGCAGGAGCGAAAGAACGGCCTGCTCTGGGAGCACAGCTATTACGCGCAGCATGAGCCCGGCGAGTTCACTGAAGAGGACTACCTGAACGGCCGCATGATTGCGCGCGACCTCAGCATCTTCGACTGTGACCGCCCGGTCCTCGCGGCGGCCGCCTACGTCATGACCACGGCTGAGAAGGCCAAGGACATGAAGCAGACGCCTGTCTACATCTGGGACCACACGGAGAGCCTCTTCTCCCCGCGCAGCTTGGTACAGACCATTGACGACACCGAAGAGTGGACGGACATCCAGGCGCAGCGATCCTACAACGGCTCCGGCATCACGGCGGAGGATATCGACGTGTTCGCGCCGTATGACGGCTTCGCTGTCTTCACGCAGTACTACATCGAGGCGTGGGGCTGGCGCGGCGTCAAGCGCGGCGAGTCACACGACTTCTACGCCGGCGATATCAGCCTGAAAGGGCCGAATCCTCTCAACTCCGGCGGCGGCAACATGGGCACAGGACGCATGCGCACCGTGTTCATCACCGATCCGCTTGAGCAGCTGCAGAATCGCGCCGGTGAGCGCCAGATCACCGGTCGAGCCGAGATTGCGGTGAGCCACGGCGTGCTGCCAATCACGGCAGGCACTGTTGTGATGAGCACAAACCCCGGCTAACTCTCGCGAGCATTCGAGAGGCTACAATAGCCCCCGCCATCTGGCGGGGGCTATTTCCTTTAATCGACTTCTTTCTCAATTGACTATATATGCTCGATTCATTGAAGTAGTCAGAAGAACACCTAGACAAATATAGAAAACATATACGGGCATTCCGATATTTTTCCCTGTGAATCACGTGCCCACGCGTTCCGTTGACATGTGCTTTGACGCCATGCTATTGTCCGCTCTGACTACCTAAGTCAATGGAAGAGTGGGGGGAGATAATGGCACGACCAATCGTACCTGTTCCGGATCCGGTGTCGCAGCCTTTCTGGGACGCATGCAATGAAGGCAAGCTAATCGTCCAGTATTGTTCGATTTGTGACCGACGGCAGTATCCGCCTGAGGCAACTTGCCGCGACTGCGGCTTCGATTTCCATATGACCTGGCAGGAGACCAGTGGCCGCGCCAAGATCGTCGGCTACTCCATCACATATGACTCCCGCCTTGTTCAGTGGCATCCACTGCAGCCGTTCCTTAACGTCATCGTGGCACTTGAAGAAGACCCGGTGATCAATTTCCACACGAACCTTATCGATGACTTTGGCACAAACCTGACTGAGGAGCCCGATATTCCCATCGGTGCAACCTGCGAAGTACAGTTCGTTGAGGCCGCCCCGGGACGCATGATTCCGGAGTGGAAGATCGTCAAGTAGGCGCTCTTCTGTTTCTGAGGAAACAAGCGGCGCAAACTAGGAGGAAAGGAAGAAACGCAGATGGCACGTGAAGTGAATTGGGAGCGCAATCACGACCCTGTCGGCATCTGGAACGGCCGTGGCAAGGCTGTCCTTATAGCCCGCGGGCATTCCCCAACGGATCGCCGCTGGGACGGCGAGACGCTTGAGAAGTCCCTCGGCGCGTACATGATGATCGCCGTGCAGAACGCACTCGATGACGCTGGCATCGGTCTGGACGATGTCGATGGCATCATCGGTTCCGCAGGCGGCCAGGGCAACGGCCAGCCGCTGAGCGATGTATGGGGCCCTCGCCCGTACTTCGATGCGCCCTATGACTCTGAGGACGGCCTGACACACGTCACCGGCCAGTGGCTCCGGAGCCAGATGGGCTTCAAGAACATCAAGTACATCAACAACCATGGCGATCCCGTCTGGAACCTTATCGGGCAGGCTGCTCAGGCCATCGCCGATGGGCGCGCAGAGACCGTTGTGGTCACGTACCCCAACGGTAACCTGCCGGGCCGGTATCACCAGGACCCCTCCAATGAGGCCCGCGGCCCCGCCGTGTGGCCGAACACGTGGGGTTGGGGTCTTTCCGGACAGGGTTTCACATTCAATCAGTATTGCCAGAAGTATGGGACGAACCATGACCGCATGGCCCCATTCGTGGTCCAGGAGCGAAAGAACGGTCTGCTCTGGGAGCACAGCTACTACGCGCAGCATGAGCCCGGTGAGTTCACGGAAGAGGACTACCTCAACGGGCGCATGATCGCGCGCGACCTCAGCATCTTCGACTGCGACCGCCCTGTCCTCGCCGCCGCTGCCTATGTCATGACAACGGCAGCGAAAGCCCAGGATATGAAGCAGAAGCCGGTCTACATCCTGGATCACACGGAGAGCCAGTTCTCCCCGCGCAGCCTGGTACAGACCATTGACGACACCGAAGAGTGGACGGACATCCAGGCCCAGCGGTCCTACAACGGCTCCGGCCTGAAGCCCGAGGACATTGATGTCTTCGCGCCGTACGACGGCTTCGCGGTGTTCACGCAGTACTACATTGAGGCGTTCGGATGGCGCGGCGTCAAGCGCGGTGAGGCGCATGACTTCTACGCCGGTGACATCAGCCTGAAGGGCCCGAATCCTCTGAATTCCGGCGGCGGCAACATGGGCACCGGACGCATGCGCACCGTGTTCATTACCGATCCGCTTGAGCAGCTGCAGGGCCGCGCGGGTGATCGCCAAATCACCACAAAGGCTGAGGTCGCAGTGACGCACGGGGTGCTGCCTATCACGGCGGGCACCGTTGTGATGTCCACTTCACCCGACTAAAAACTTCTGTCATAATACGGAGGTCATGATGTAACTCCCTGCCGTGCCGGCAGGGAGTTACATTACTAACAGCTAGCACATGGGGTGTAAGGTATGGCGATACTTCTGAGCTTTGACATTGATGGAACCCTCGAACTTGGGGATCCGCCAGGCGGAGTCACAACGGAGATGGTCCGCAAAGCACATGAGGTGGGTTTTATCATTGGCAGTTGTTCAGACAAGCCACTGAGCGTACAGCGCAAGATTTGGGAGGACATGGAACTCACGCCGGCCTTTGTTTCCGCCAAGCACCAGCTCGGCAAAGTGAAGCGGGAGAATCCGGCGGACGCCTACTACCACATGGGGGATCGTGACACCGATTACCTCGCTGCTAAAGACAACGATTTTGGATTCTGGTGGGCGCACGAAGCAGCCGAGCAGCCATGGCTCGAGTTTGACATGAACAACCACGAGCAGATTCCAATCTCTCCTATGTAAACCCGAGCTTAGGAAACGAAACGCCGCCCGTCAGGCGGCGTTTTCTGTTTAAGGAGCCTTTCGCGTTACAAGGGCTAGCTGGGAGGCGGAGCGATCTTGAGCGGAATCACTGCTGATTCGTGACCGTCGATGAGCCAGGAGACTTCGTAGTCGCCGTAGGCACGGAACGTGACACCGCGCAAACCGAGAGCAATGCGGTGCGTCCGGTGAGTGTAGCCGGGCTGCGGCCGGGCGATCTCCACCTGCGTTCTAAGAGCCGGGACAACATCACCGCCATCAGCATCGACGATATGAACCTCGACAGTCTTTGATCCTGCCTCCACGGCCTTGAAGCGGAACGCGGCCACAACATAGAAGGCCGGATGATTCAGGGGAATTTCCTCGGTGAAGATGGTGTCGAAACCGATGCCGACTGCAGTCAGCTTGGACGAGTTTTCGGCGTAGTCACAGATAAAGGCAAAGGCGACATCCATTGTTGACCCTCAACGTGAGCACTGGCTGCCCTCTAGACAATTCAATGGTCGGGGTGCCCGGATTTGAACCGGGGGCCCCCTGCACCCCATGCAGGTGCGCTTCCGGGCTGCGCCACACCCCGACCGACGTTTGCGCATGATACGCGTGAAGCACATGGCGACGCAAGCGGAGGGCATGCCGACGTAGGATAGTTGCATGCTTATTCGCCAATTGCATGAGTGGGACATCTCCCCGACAGCGGCAGTTGCTTTGCAGCGGCAATTGGCTGCGAAATTGAGGCTGGATCAGAGCTTGCCTGAAAACGCAGTCCGGACGATTGCAGGCGTGGATCTCTCTCCACCTGACCCAGAGTCCGGGCGCGTTCGCGGCGCGGCTGTCGTGGTGGAATGGCCATCACTTGACGTGCTGGAGGTGTCAACGGCCGAGGGGATAGCAGATTTTCCGTACGTGCCGGGACTACTTTCATTCAGAGAGGCGCCGATCCTCCTTGAGGCTTTGGCAGGGCTCCGTACGACGCCGGACGTGATTCTTGTTGACGGCCAGGGGACGGCGCATCCGCGTCGATTAGGAATCGCATGCCACCTGGGTTTGGCCATCGATGTGCCGACAATTGGATGCGCGAAGTCACGGCTTGTAGGAGATTATGAGGAGCCACACGAAGAGAAAGGCGAGTGGACGCCATTGGAGCACAGGAACGAGGTCATCGGGGCAGTTGTAAGAACACGGACGGCTGTAAGCCCAATCTATGTTTCGCCCGGGAACAATATCGATCTTGATTCGTCGGTGAGATGGGCATTGGCCTGTTCTCCGCGCTATCGCGTGCCCGTGCCAACGCGGTTGGCGCATCGAGCCGCCGCAGGAGAAACACTCCTGTAAAATTAATCACGCAGGAGAAACACTCCTGTAAAATTAATCACAATGTAGACGGCATTAACTAACCTGGAGCCAGTGAATCGATGCAGGAAGTAAGGAACGGCGCTCAACAGCTGGTTGATCGAATCACGACATACCTGGAGCGTCTTTGATCTGCCCGGTAAGGAGTCTCGTGTCTCCCAATTGGACGTCGAGTCCGCGAAACCTGACTTCTGGAACGACGCGCAGCGGGCGCAAAGCGTCTTGAGGGAGGCTTCAACACTGCGCGAGGAGATTGCCACGTGGCAGTCCCTCGAGAAGCGCGCCCGAGGGTTGGTAGACATTGCCGATCTGGCGTTAACGGAAGATGCATCAGAACTGGAATCTGAGCTTGAGGTCGAGCTTGAGGGTGTTCAAAAGGCTCTTGAGGACCTCGAAGCGCAGGCCATGCTCAGCGGCCCACATGACGGGCGCTCCGCAATCGTGTCATTCCAGGCGGGAGCGGGCGGCATTGATTCGCAGGACTGGGCGCAGATGCTGGTCACCATGTTTCGCCGGTGGGGAGAGGCGCACGGTCACAGGGCGCGAATTCTCGACTGGATGGACGGCGACGAGGCAGGAATCAAACGGGCGGATCTGGAGATCGACGGACCGAACGTGTACGGATACCTGAAAGGAGAGGCGGGAGTGCATCGGTTGATTCGGCTCTCGCCTTTCGATAACCAGCACCAGCGCCACACATCATTCGCTTTGGTGGAAGTGTTGCCCATAGTCGATGATGCCGTCGACGTGTCCATCAGCCCTGAGGACCTGCGGGTGGACACGTTCCGCAGCAGCGGCGCGGGCGGACAAAACGTGCAAAAGAATGAGACCGCAGTGAGATTGACACATATCCCAACTGGGCTTGTGGTTAGCGTTCAGAACGAGCGCTCACAGGGACGCAATCGAGAGATTGCAATGCGGATCCTCATGGCACGTCTCGTCGAGAGGGAGATGGCAAAGCGGCGCGAAGAAGAGATGCGACTGCGCGGTGAGTTTGTTGCGCCGGAGTGGGGCAACCAGATTCGCACTTACGTCCTCCACCCCTACAAGATGGTCAAGGATCACCGTACCGGACACGAGGAGTCGGATCCGGACGCAGTGCTGGCCGGAGAGTTGGATCCGTTCCTGACCACGTGGCTGCGCGAATCTGTGGGGAGAGACCAGTAGCCGTGAAAGTGTCGATTGGCATGTGGCAGCCACGTCGATGGCTCGTCGCCTTTGCCGTTTTGCTCGTTATGCTTGTCGCTGCGTCAATAATGTCCGGCTGCTTCTTGCGTGAGGAGCCGACACCAACGCCGAACCCGTTTCTCATCCCGGGCACATCAGAGCTTGAATACCGCGACGATGAGTTGGGTTTCAGTTTCCGCTATCAGAATGACTGGCTAATCAGCGATCCCGAGGACACTGAGGGAATCGTCGTTTCGCTGGTGTCACCTGAGCAAACCGTCACCGTGGACGTTGAGCGGGATCTGCCGCCGCCGCAAATCGACTTCATGTCGTATGGAAGCGCTCGCATGAGGTTTTTCCAGCAGCTGCAGCCCAGCCTTGAAATCGTCCAGGAGACGGAAATTACCTTAACAGATGGAACGCCCGCGTATCACGCGAATTGGGTTTCCAGAGGAGAGGATGCAGAAACAACGGGAGAGACGATCGTCGTCTTTCGCGGGGAAGGAGACGACCGCGAGGCATTCATGATCGTCTCCTCAGGGCCCTCCTCGATGTACAGCGCGTGGACAGGGCCGATCCTGTTCTTCTACGAAACTATAACGATTGACCCGGCGTAGTCGCGGGTAGCCCTGCGGCTATTCACTTCCTTCACCGCCGCCCATCCCCGCGATGATTCGCTGAATCGCGCTGACGGCTGAAAGCGCGGTAACGGCAACGACGCCGATCAACGGCTGCGCAACAATCAACCCGGCAGACAGGATAACGACTCGAACCGAACGCGGCGCAGGAATAAAGCCTCCCCGATTCAGGCCCAGACTTTCTGCGCGTGCTCTCGCGTAACTCACCAGCATTGAGAGAGCCAGCGCAGAAGTGGTCACTACAACCGCCAGAGCGTCATCTTCTTGCGCAAAGTAGAAGCTCAGACCGATAAGCAGTGCCGCTTCTCCTACCCTATCCAACACGGAATCCAGGAAAGCGCCGGTACGAGACACGGAATCCGTGTGACGCGCGAGCGCGCCGTCCAGACCGTCCATCAGACTGCCCACGAGGAATACAAGTCCGGCCGGCAGCAACGCTCCTTGGCTGGCCGCGTAGCCCGCGCCCACGGCGATAAGGGCGCCAAGAACAGTCAGGTGGTTGGGACGAACCCCGACCGCCGCGAGAACACGGACGACAGTAGAGCGTATCCCGTCTACGGCATTCGTGAGAAAGGGCAGGCGGCTCACGGCATCTTAGGGGGCCGACGCAAGCAGCCGCCGACCTTCGCGTCGATGGATGACTCTATTCCGCTGATGAGGAGCCGCGAGTCACGTAAGCGCTGAGCTTTTCCAGGAGTTGCGACTCAATTGTGCCCTCTTCAGGACGGCGGCGGCGGCGACCACGACGGCGGCGGCGACCCTCGATACTCCGCAGCACCTCATAGATGCGGCCCATCGTGACCGCACCCCAATCAACGGATGCCTGGGTCATGTCGCGCTCCCGCTCGGGACCATAGACGGCGATGGTGGAGTGGTTTGCGCCCCTGCCTTCAAGCTCGACCGTCTCGCCCGTGTAGTCCGCAACGGTCTGCCGGATTCCTTCAAGGTCCGGGGCCTGGACGGACTCGTTATTGAGGATGATCTGGACCGCGAACCGTCCCTGCCGCCGGAAAGCCCAATTGAGGCCGATCTTACCCCTGCCCATGCGGACAATTCGCTCACGCGGCCCTTCGGTACGGGAGAGGCGGGCGTCCGGCATCCTGGCTTGGAAACTGGCAACGAGCTGGTCCCAGAAATCTTCTCGTGAGGAGAAAGCAGCCGCGACCTCCTCTGCCTCGGACGAGGGCTCAGGCGGCGCTTCAGGTGTCGATGCGGCCTGAGATCGAGTTGATCTGCTTCCAGGGGGGCGGCCTCGCCTCCTGCGAGGTGCCCCGGCGTCTGCTCCGGCAGTAGTCCCACCCTGAATTCCCTGCAGGATGTTGTTGAGGTTGATGCTCTGCTGTATCCGGGCCGCCACGGTCATAATGTCGAGAATTTCATTGTTGCTGATGCCATCCGCCAGCGCGTCCGAAACAGCTTGCCTGATTGCCGCTTCATCACGAACTGCAGCAGCCGTTGCGAGCGCGACAATAACGGAAGTCCTGCTGTCGAGCGATATCCCTAGGGAACTATCGCCAAGTAACCCTGTCACTTTCCCTCACTCCCCTATCACGATTTGACCCACCCAAAAGCTATTAATGCGATATTTCTACTTTTCCTGTTAAGTCAGGCTTCTCAGCAGTCTTTGCTTTGGTATCGAAAGGGGAAACTACGTGGCCTAACCGATACTTGAGGCGTTGCGTGTAACTCCGCTCCCAACAACTCGAACTTACATGAGCCCGGCGAGAAGCTCTTTCGCTTCTGGCCGGAGCATCTCCGGTGTCCAGGGCGGGTCCCAAACGATATCCACTTGAGAATCATTCACGCCTTCGAGTTCAAGAATACGATTCTCCACCTCGGGGCCAACTGTACCGGCCATTGGGCAGCCGGGAGCAGTGAGCGTCATTGTCACGTAGACGCAGTCGTCGCGAATGTCTATGTCGTAAATGAGCCCAAGATCATAAATGTTTAGCGGGATCTCAGGGTCGTAGCATGTTCGCAAAACGTCGACTACTTGCTCTTCAGTAATTGTATTAGGCACGCCAGCCTCCTAGTGCCAAAGATTCATCTCAACTTGCCCCATTGCGACCAGCATACACTCTTTTGTAGAGGGTGTAACTTCACGTCTTGCAGGCATAATCCTATGCTGGTTCTATGAGCATGTAGCGCTAAAGACAGATTCACGCACTTGGAGGCAAGCAGGAAAATGGCGGCTTTTGATGTAATTGTTCTCGGGGCCGGTCCCGGCGGGTATGTTTGCGCAATACGAGCAGCGCAGTTGGGGCTGAGTGCAGCCGTTATTGAGCCCGACGAGCTCGGCGGCCTGTGTCTCAATTGGGGGTGTATCCCATCAAAGGCCCTGCTGCGCAATGCCGACGTCCTGAATACGATTAACAATGCCGCGGATTTCGGGATTACGGTTGGATCAGTCGACGCAAGCCTCGATGAGGCAATCACCCGATCCCGCAGAGTGGTCCACCGACTTGTTCGTGGAGTTACAAGCCTCCTGCGCTCAAACAATGTCACTGTCGTGAATGGACGCGGAACCTTGCTGGACTCGCGCCGAGTGCTCGTGGACACAGAACAGGAACCGCTGGAGGCCAACAAGGCGATTGTCATAGCAACCGGGGCGCAGGAACGCGAACTTCCCGGCCTTGATATCAACGGCGAAACGGTTGTGACGAGCAGGCATGCGCTGGAGCGACGCGGCTTGCCGGAAAGAGTATTGATCATAGGCGGCGGCGCGACAGGGTGCGAATTCGCCTATTTTTACCGCTCATACGGCAGTGCCGTGACCCTGGTCGAATTGATGCCCAGCCTGCTGCCGGGGGAGGACACTGAGATTACGTCCGCTTTGCAAGACGCCCTTACTCGTCAGGGCATTGAGGTCTTGACGGAAAGCCGCGTAAGTCGCCTGACCAGCGGCGAGGCGGAACTGGATGTCGCAGGCACATCGCGGACCATCCCGTTCGATATGGCGCTCGTCGCCGTAGGAATGCAGGGGCGAACGGAAGGCTTGGGTCTTGATGCGGCAGGGGTTGAAACAGGGCCGGGTGGCTACATCGAGTGCGACGACACCATGCAGACGAACATCCCCGGTGTGTATGCAATTGGCGACGTAACAGGCCCACCCCTCTTGGCCCATGCGGCGATGGCTCAAGGGGTGTTGGCGGCGGAGGCTATCGCCGGCCGTGACACCCAGCCGCTCATCAAGGAGGACATACCCCGGGCGGTCTACTGCCACCCGCAGGTTGCAAGCATGGGGATAACGGAAGCGCAGGCGGCGGAGCGCGGCATCACCGTCAATGTCGGGCGTTTTCCCTATCGCGCAAACGGAAAGGCGCTGAGCTTGGATGATTATGCAGGCATGATCAAGGTGGTCAGCGACGCCGATACCGGAGCGTTGCTGGGCGCGCAGATGGTGGGACCGGAGTGCTCTGAGCTGCTCGGTGAGCTGTCCGTTGCAAAGCTGCTGGAGGCGACGCCGCTGGAGATCGGGCGCGCCATTCATCCTCACCCCACGCTTTCCGAAACCCTGATGGAGGCGTCGCTTGCGGCTTTCGGCGAAGCCATACACATGTAGACTCTGTGTATGGAGGCGAAATAGCTCGTGAGCACATCGATAGACTCCACACTTCCGCGTTCTGAGCTTCTGACAATGCTCAGGACGATGAAGCTGATCCGCCGGTTCGAAGAACGCAGCGCCGAGCACTACGGTCGTGGAAACATCGGCGGCTTTCTGCACCTGTACATCGGCGAGGAGGCTGTCGCCGTCGGCGTGATCTCACCCCTCCGGGACGACGATAAGATCGTCACGCATTACCGCGACCACGGGCACGCGCTGGCGCGTGGCATGGACACGGCAGCATGCATGGCGGAGCTTTTTGGAAAGTCGACGGGTGTGAGCGGCGGCAAGGGCGGTTCCATGCACTTCTTTGACGTTGAAAAGGGGTTCATGGGGGGACATGCCATCGTCGGCGGCCAGTTGCCCTTGGCCGTGGGGCTTGCGTTCGCGAATCGCTATCGCGGAGAAGACTCCCTCGTGGTGTGTTTCCTCGGCGACGGAGCAGTCAACGAGGGAGAATTCCACGAATCAATGAACTTGGCGTCACTATGGAAACTGCCTGTCCTGTTCCTGCTGGAGAACAACGGATTCGGCATGGGAACAAGAGTTGAGCGGGCCTCCGCACAGCCCATCATCCATCGCCTTGCCGACCGCCATAACGTGCGCAGCCACCGCGAGGAGAACGGTCAGGATGTGTTCGCGGTACGGCAGGCCACACTTGACGCCATCGAATACATAAGGGACGGGAACGGACCGTATTTCCTTGAAGTCATGACATACCGTTTCCGCGGGCATTCCATGGCAGACCCGATTGAGTACCGCCAACAGCACGAAGTCGAGCCGTGGTTGGATTTGGACCCGATCAAACTGCTCTCAGATCGACTGCTTGAAAACGATCTGACGACAACGGACGAGATTGACGCCATCGACGAGGACGTGGAAAACGAAGTGAACGAGGCGATTCAGTTCGCGCTGGACTCCCCATTCCCCACGCCGGACGAACTGTACACGGACGTGTACGCGTGAGGGCTCGGCAGTGGCGCAACTGACATACCGCGAGGCAATCCGTGCCGGGCTGGAGGAGGCGCTTCAGTCCAATCCTGAGACGTTCATCATGGGTGAGGACGTGGGCGCCTACGGTGGGTCCTATGCCGTGACCAAGGGATTCATGGAACAGTACGGCGAGGAGCGCATCATCGACACGCCGATCGCGGAATCGGGCTTCGTCGGCACGGGAATCGGCGCGGCGATTGCGGGCATGAGTCCGATCGTCGAAATCATGACCATCAACTTTTCGCTGCTGGCGATGGATCAAATAGTTCATATCGCGGCCAAGGCGCGCTACATGTCCGGCGGGCAAATCAGCGTGCCAATCGTGATTCGCACAGTGAGCGGCGGAGGAAACATGCTCGCCGCAACACACTCGCAGAGCCTTGAGGCATGGTACGCCCGCGTACCGGGACTCAAAGTGGTGACGCCGTCCAACGCGGCGGACGCGCTGGGCTTGCTGCGGACCGCCGTCGCCGATCCCAACCCCGTGATGTATGTGGAGCACTCGCTCCTCTACGGGAGCCGCTCCGAAGTGCCGGATGAGCATTACACGATACCCTTCGGCTCTGCGCGTGTGGCTCGCAGCGGGAGTGACGTGAGCATCATTGCCTATCTGAGAATGGTTCCCGTCGCGCTGCAGGCGGCTGAACTGCTGGAGGAAGACGGCATAGATGCCGAGGTGATTGACTTGCGCTCCCTTTTACCGCTGGATACACAGACATTCATTGATTCCGTCCACAAGACCAATCGTGCCGTCGTCGTTGAGGAAACATGGGAGTTCGGTGGGTTCGCTGGCGAGGTCATCGCGCAAATCAATGAGAAGGCATTTGATTCGCTGGACGGACCTGCGCTGCGGGTCGGCGGGGTAAATGTGCCGACACCGTATTCTCGTCCACTGGAGCTGCTGACCATACCGACACCTGAGATGGTGGCAGATAAAGTTCGGAGCCTGTTCTAGGTCGCATCGAAGGGGGAGGCAGACGTGGCAAGTGACGTAATCATGCCGCAGATGGGCTTCGACATGACCGAAGGAATGGTTGTGCGGTGGCTGAAGCACGAAGGAGAAACAGTCACGCGCGGTGAGACCATCGCCGAAATCGAGACGGACAAGGCGACCGTCGAGCTTGAGGCATACGAATCCGGTGTCATGGCCCGCATCCTGGTGCCCGAGGGCGTCATGGTGCCCGTCGGCGAGGCGATAGGCCTGATTACAGCGCCGGGGGAAGACATCCCGGACGTTGCGGCGCCCACGCCCTCTCCACCTGCCGCAACGCCGCCCGCAGATTCCACGCCGGCCGCGCCCTCTGCCCCACCGGAGCCTGTTGAGGCTGCCACTCCTGCTGAAACCGGCAGGGAGGAAGCTTCGTCCGCGGGCGCTCCGGTCACTCCCGTTGCACGGAGAATCGCGGAGCAGGCAGGCGTTTCCGTGGCAGAAGTGCAGGCCAACGTGACCGGAACAGGTCCCCGTGGACGCATCACGCGCGGCGATATCGAAGTCTGGTTGGAGACTAGAGGGGCTGCGCCGTCGGAGCCTGTCATTCCTCAAGCGCCGGCACAGGTTGAACCGACTGCTCTGGAGCCGGGCGATGGAATCACCGTCACTGAGCCGTCTGCGCCGGGCGCGGTGGGCATCGTGGTGCCGGCAGGGCTGGCCCCCATGCGGCAGGCGATTGCCCGCCGGATGTCTTTGAGCAAGCTGACCGCGCCCCACTACTACGTGACCGTAGAAATCGACATGACACGCGCCGTTCAGATGCGCGCTGAGATCAACGAGGAACTGGACAAGGAGAGCCGTGTAACGGTGAACGACCTCGTCATCAGGGCAGTCGCCATGGCCCTGCGCTCTCATCCACATTTCAACGTGACCGTGCAGGCCGAGGGAATTATTCCGAACTCGACCATTGATGTGTCCATCGCCGTTGCAATGGACGGTGGCGGTCTTATTGCGCCGTCGATGCCGGATGTTGGCGATGCGAGCCTTGTTGACACCGCGGCGCGTTCACAGGACTTGTCGCGGCGGGCCCGCGAAGGACGCCTGCGTCAGAACGAGATCAGCGGAGTGGGGTTCGCGGTGTCTAATTTGGGCATGTATGACGTGAAGGACTTTGTTGCGATCATCACGCCGCCGAATGCAGGCGCAATCGCCGTGGGTTCAGTGCAGTCGTCACCGGTTGTGCGAGATGGTCAAGTGGTTGTTGCTGAGATGATGTCGGCGACCCTCTCTGCGGATCATCGGGCGACGGACGGCGCTGAGGGCGCGCGTTTCATGAACGAAGTACGGCGAATCCTGGAGCGGCCGTCACTGCTGTTGCTCTAGCTTCCCGGGCCTTCCAGTTCGATGTTTTGTGCGGGCGGCAGGGTGTGGGCATGACCGTGGCCGGCAGCCATCTCACCCGCCTGGATGAAGGCGTTGAGCGCCTCGAGCACGAAGTTCTGGGGAGATAGCCCAACCTCCCTCGACAGATCCTTGATCTGCTTGGCAAGCACGCCGCTAAACGAGACAATCAGCCCCTCCTGGTGAGCCCATGCATCGAGTCTTTCGATCTGGTCCGGGCGAACATTGAGAATAGTATCCCCCTCATCGGGGCGCGTGGCTTGCCCGCGCATGATGTTGATGCCCCCGGGTGCCGTTTCAGCCCAAACATCGCCGTCATCTGACCGGGAAATAACGAAGCGCCCGGGGTAGAGATTCATATCCTGCACTCCTATTCATTGATTTGCAGTCTCATTAGGCCGGCGTCATATCCTCACGTGGACACGTTTCATGGCCTGCCTGTATACTGCCCTAAATTGACGTTCTATCGTATGGGCGCGTCATTTGGAGGGTGAGATTGTGATTACGCTTACTGAGTCGGCTGCCGAGAAGATTCTTGACTTGTTCAAGGAGCAGGAGTCTGAGGGCGCTTCGCTGCGCGTGTTCGTCAAGGGCGACGACAATGGACAGCCCGCATACGGCATGGCCATTGAGCCTGATCCGAATGACGCGGACGAGGTGATCGAGAGTTTCGGCGTCAAGGTCGTCGTGGATGAGGAAAGTCTGCCGTGGGTCATCGGCTCCGAGATCGACTTCATTGACAGCCTTGAGCGAACGGGCTTCACGATTCGCAACCCCAACATGGGCGGCGGCGCATGCGGCTGCGGTGGCGGTGGAGCATGCGCGTGTGGTGGCCACGGAGCGGAGGCTGGCGCGTGCGCGTGCGGCGGAGCAGGCGCAGGAGCCTGCGCGTGCGGGCATGAGGAGCATGCCGAAGAGACGGCGGGAGCCGCCCACGCTCACTAATCCGTAAGGGAATCGCGAATGTTGAGGGGAGCCATCAGGCTCCCCTCATTCTTTACGGCGTCTTAGGCGAACACATTACCGTGACCATTAGAGTCGAGCATGTCCTTGTATGATGACAATACGCTGGGTGCTGAACGGAAGACGCAATGACAATCGCCGAGACATCCATCCTGATTGTTGATGACGAGCCCGCGTTGCGGGAGGCTTTAACCTACTCTCTCAGCCGCGAGGGATATGCGGTAACCTCTGCGGCCACGTCCGCAGAGGCGCTCGCCAGGATAGACCGGCAGATGCCGAACTTTATCGTTCTCGACCTCGGCCTACCGGACGCGGACGGCATTGATTTGTGCCGGACCGTTCGCAGTCGCAGTTCCGTGCCAATCCTCATGTTGACGGCACGACAGTCCGAGGTGGACAAGATCGTCGGGCTCGAGATGGGCGGCGATGATTATATGACCAAGCCGTTCTCCATGCGTGAGCTGCTTGCGCGTATCAAAGCCATCCTGCGCCGCTCATCGCAAGACGCCGATGCTAAACAGGTAGACACCATCGAGTTTGGCGAGACAGTAATCGACCGCCTGGCGCATCGTGTGACCCACAAGGGCGAGGAGATAACGCTGACGCCACTTGAGTTCGAGATGCTGTCGTTCCTGGCCGAGAATCGCGGCATCGTGTTCAGCCGTGAAACACTGCTGGACCGCGTCTGGAAATACACCTACCCGGAGGGAAGCCGCACAGTCGACGTGCATATGCGATGGCTGCGGCAGAAGATAGAGGATGATCCGGCCCGTCCGAAGATTCTCCTCACGGTCAGGGGCGTCGGCTACAAACTGGAGGCGTGAATGCCCCGGATAATGCAGGGCCGTATCGGGTTGGCCCTGTGGGGCGGTCTGGTTCTTGGCCTCATCGCGTTAGCGATCATCTCCTGGATCCAGCTTGGCCAGATCGGGGAGGATGCCGGGGGCGCCGACGTTGAACCCTATCGGCGGCTTCTTCTCTCCACGTCGCTTGTCGCGGGCATCCTCATCGTCCTGCTCCTGGTAGTCACGAGACAGCGCATGGCGGTCCCTTTGCGCCGTCTAGCCCGGGCGCTCCGGTCGGGTCAACCGCCGGTCGTGGAGAATTTTGCTACGGCGAACTCCGACGTGCGCGACGTCGTGCTGCTAATCAGCCGATTGATGCAGGAGGAACGAGGCATTTCCAACGTTATGGAAACCCAGCAAACGCGACTGGCCTCCATCTTGGACAATCTGGACGTTGGGGTAATCGTGCTTGCGGAAGATGAGCGCGTGTTGCTGGCAAACCCGGCGGCGGCACAGTTGTTTGGCTTTACGCACCAAGTCGATGAGACTACGACACTCATTGGACTGGCGCGTGACTATGAAGCGGCGGAGATTGCGCGCCGCGCCCTGCGAGAGCAAGCCACGGCGGTAGGTGAAATTACGCACGGCGGGGAGCCCGCTCGCACAACACGGCTCGTTGCATCGCCCTATCGAGAGGGCAGGCAGAGGCGGGTTCTACTGGCGGCGTACGATGTCTCCGAGGAGCACCGGGCACAGCGCCTGCGGCATGAATTCCTTGCCAATGCGTCACATGAGATTCGCACACCGCTCGCCGGCATCCAGGCAACCCTTGAGACGCTGGACCTGGGGGCAATCGATGATCCGGATGCGGCAAGGCCTTTCGTTTCGAGCGCCCTTGTGGAAGTACAGCGGCTGACCGCGTTCGTGGAGAACCTTCTTGACCTGTCGCGGATGGAGATGGGGTGGACGCGCCTTGCCCTGCAACCTCTTGTCGTTGGTGACGCAATCGACCGGTGCGTCGGAACAATGGCATCGATGGCGTCGCGAGCCGACATTGGGTTGGTTGTTGACCTGCAGCAGGGCCTGCCGGAAATCAACGCAGACCCGGGCCGTCTTCACCAAGCGTTAGTCAATCTCGTGCACAACGCTATTAAGTTCACACCGGCGGGCGGGCGCGTAACTGTCTCGGCGGACAGCAGCAACGCCTCCGTGTGGTTCCGCGTCAAGGACACCGGCATCGGCATTTCCCTCGACGACGTTTCGATGCTCATGGATCGCGTTGGACAGGGTGATGAAAGCGGGATGCGTGGTGGGGGATTGGGTCTCGCCATCGTGAGGCAGATCGTGGAGGCTCACCAAGGTGAGGTGCATGTCGAGAGCGATGTCGGCAGAGGGTCTGTTTTCTCCCTACGTTTGCCTGTTGCACAGGATGGTGAACAGGCATAGATTCAACGCTCTGCTCCTATTGACATTGTTCGTATTTCCGTTGCGGGCCGAAGGGCCCAAAAATTGCCGCGTAGGGGTTCGGATGGTACAATTTGGCACAGTAGGCAACGAGAACCGCGTGTATTGAGAGGTGGGGCGGCAATCCCACTTTTTTTATTAGCGGCGATTGTTGCAGAAGACTATCCGGCAACGGAAATGAGGCAGGTATGAAGAGCGATTTCTTGCTCGCGGTAACGCAGTTGGCGACAGAACGCCGACTACCTCGCGATGTCGTTCTCGGAGCCATTGAAGACGCGGTGCGATCCGCGTACAAGCGGGATGGAACTGAGACTGATGACATCGAGGTGCAGATACTGCCCACAACCGGAGAGATTATCGTCACCCTCAACAAAGCCGTCGTCGAGACAGTTAACCAACCTGCCGAGGAAATCACACTCGAAGAGGCCCGCCTGATCAAACCCGGCGCCAAGCTTGGCGACACGATTTCCGTCGAAGAAAGCCCGGAGGACGCAGGCCGCATCGCCGCCCAGACCGCTAAGCAAGTGGTCATGCAACGCCTTCGTGAGGCAGAACGAGACCAGGTTTATGACGAGTACGCCGGCCGCATCAATGAGTTGATGACCGGCGTGGTGCAAAAGGTTGAGCAGGGGCAGGTCATCGTCGGACTTGGCCGGACTGAAGCAACTCTTCTGCACACAGAGCAGGTGCCGAGCGAGCAATACTATCCCCGCCAACGCATCCGTGTACTTATCCAAGAAGTCGAAAAAGGTATTCGCGGGCCAAGGATCCTCGTATCACGGGCGCATCGCGATCTTATCCGTCGGCTATTTGAGCTGGAAGTGCCGGAGATCATGAGCGGGACGGTTGTCATCAGGAACGTCGCGCGAGAACCCGGCTATCGTTCCAAGGTGGCCGTTGAGGCACGGCAGGAAGGTGTCGACCCCGTTGGATCATGCGTCGGCTTGCGCGGCGTCCGCATCCAGAACATCGTCAACGAACTGCACGGCGAGAAGATCGATGTCATTCCGTGGAATGAAGACCCCTCCGTTTACATCGGCCACGCATTGAGCCCGGCGCAGACATCACGCGTGGAAATCACGGGTGATCGTTCGGCGCTTGTAGTCGTGCCGGAGCAGCAGCTATCGCTCGCCATTGGGCGAGAGGGCCTGAACGCGCGGCTCGCGGCTCGCCTGACCGGCTGGAGAATAGACATCCGCAGCACGTCTGAGGTGTTGGCGGAAGAAGCGGAGCGTGCGGCGCGCGGGCCGGAACAAGCTGCCGTGGCAGAGCAAGCAGTTGAAACTGAGGAGCCGGAGGTTGACGCCATCGTGGCGGAGGCCGTCAGCGTGGCGGAAGAGGCGGAGACAGCCGCCGAAGCCCTCCCAGTTGAAGAGGCCGTGGCAACCGCAACAACAGTCGAGTCAACCGAGACCGACCAGCCAGAGGCTGAAGCTGCCGAGGAGCTCGAGGCTGAGGCTATTACCGAGGTTGCGGCAACTGATGAAGCGCCGACCACCGAGGCTCCTGAGACTCCCCAGACCGAAGAAGATCTTGAAGAAGAGCTGCGCAAGCTGCAGGAAGAAGAAGAGGCACTCCTGCGCGCCCTTGAAGAGGCCGAGGTGGAATCTGACGAGGAGACCGAAGACGAAGAAGCCGATGAGGGTGACGAGGAGTCAGAGCGATTCGACTTCGATGCATTCCTGCAGGAATACCAGTCAGAGCGCCAGGGCGAGACCAGCGGCGGCATCCGATTCGCTGAAGATATTTTCCCGGAACGCGGCGGGCGTTTCCGTGGCGGCCGAGACGATCGGCGCGGCGGGAGGAGAGGCGGCAACCGCTAAACGTGACGGCAGCAACGAGAGAGCAACGACGACAGGGCACGGAGGCGCGGCGCAAACCACAGCGAACGTGCATCGCCTGCCGGCAGACACGGGCCAAACATGAGCTCGTGCGAGTTGTTCGTAGCGTCTCCGGCGTTGTTTCGGTTGACGGCACCGGCAAGCTCTCAGGTCGCGGCGCGTATCTCTGCGCAAACGACACGTGCTGGGAACGTGGCCTGCGCGGCTCGTATCTTGAAGACCGCCTGCTGATCGGGGCGCCCCTGGCGTCAGAGGATCGTGATCGCATCCGCCACGAGGCTCAAACGCTAATTCAAAACCGGCGGAACGACGAGGTGACCTCGTCATGACCACACAGAGACGCGCGGCGGATTCCGAGGAGCGGGTGCTGGAGTTGTCCCGCGGGATCACTGTGGGCGAACTCGCAGAGCAGGTTGGCGCGAACCCCGTTGAGGTCATCAAGAACCTGATGCGCATGGGCGTGATGGCGGGCTTGAACGATGCCATCGACGCTGATGTCGCAACACCAATCGCGAAATTCTACGGCTTTGACGTCAAGGAAGCAGAGGCTGCGGACGCCGCTCTGGGTGAGCGGATGGCGGACGCGGAAAAGACGGAAAACGCCCAGCCGCGCCCACCTGTCGTGACAGTCCTCGGCCACGTTGACCACGGAAAGACAAGCATCCTTGACGCCGTCCGGAAAACCAACGTGGCGGACGGGGAGGCAGGCGGAATCACGCAGCACATCGGCGCATACCAGGTCGATGTCCGCGGAACCCCTATCACATTCCTGGATACGCCCGGGCACGAGGCGTTCACAACGCTGCGGGCGCGTGGGGCGAACGTCACGGATATCGCTGTGCTCGTAGTGGCGGCGGACGACGGCGTGATGCCGCAAACAATTGAGGCCATCAACCACGTTAAGGCGGCGGACGTGCCGATCATCGTGGCAATCAACAAGATGGACGTGCCGGCCGCCGATCCCGAGCGCGTGAAGCGTCAGCTGTCCGAACAGGAAGTGCTGGTAGAGGACTGGGGCGGAGACGTGCTGAGTGTGCCGATATCGGCACGGACAGGCGATGGCCTGGATGACTTGCTTGAATCCTTGCAACTCGTGGCGGAAATCTCCGAGCTGACGGCAGACCCTGAGGTTTCGGCCCGCGCAACCGTGATTGAGGCCCGACTGGATCAGAACCGCGGCCCCGTCGCCACTGTACTGGTGCAGTCCGGAACACTGACGCCGGGCATGACAGTGCTTGTGGGAGCAACGTGGGGACGTATTCGAGCGATGACTGACTTTCGTGGCAATCGCCTCGACGAGGCGGGGCCATCAATGCCAGTGGAGATCCTTGGCCTGACCGATGTGCCACGAGCCGGCGATGTCCTGGAGGTTGCGGAGTCGGACCAGGACGCCCGGGCGGCTGCCGCAGAAAGAGCGGACGCAAACGAGACCGTCGACCGGCGACAGCCCTCAAGCCTGGAACAGTACGCCTCGCAGATCGGCACGGGAGATGTTCGAGACCTGAATTTGATCATCAAGGCAGACACGCAGGGCAGCCTCGAGGCGCTGCGGAGTTCGATTGCCCGTCTGGGCAACGAGACGACTCGCGGCAAGATCCTGCACACGGACGTCGGATCCATAACCGAGGGTGACGTCCTGCTGGCGACCGCATCGGACGCAACGATTCTTGGATTTAACTCTCGCATCGAAACGGCCGCTCGCCGCCTTGCGGACTCTCGTGGAGTGGAGATTCGGAATTACGCCATCATCTACCAATTGCTGGATGATCTTGATAATGCGCTGCGCGGACTTGCAGCGCCGTTGCTGCAAGAGGTTGAAGAAGGTCGGGCAGAAGTTCGCCAGGTCTTTGATATCCGTGGCGGCCGCGTGGCAGGGTGCATCGTTACGGAAGGACGCGTACGCCGCACGTCACTCGCGCGCGTTCTTCGGAACGGAGAGGTCATCACGGACGCCCCCATCGCCAGCCTGCGCCGTTACCGTGATGAGGCTCGTGAAGTGAATGCGGGCCAGGAGTGCGGTATCGGCATCGAGGGCTTCTCGGACTTTGAAGAGGGCGATGTCATCATGACGTACGTACAGCAGGAGCGGCCGTCCTACTAACCCTCGCTTCGGCGTGCAGTTACGGTCGGCGCAACAGGAGGGCTCCATGTCAAGGCGCACGGAGCGCGTCAACGAGCTCCTTCGCGACCACATCAGCACGATATTAGCTCGTGACATTAATGACCCGCGCATAGACGGTATTGTCACGATTACCGCCGTGGAAACATCACGGGATCTAGCCCATGCGCGAGTTTGGGTGAGCGTTGCAGGCGGGCAGGAAAACGCGCGGCGCACACTGCAGGGATTGCGTTCAGCTTCGGGCTTCCTCCAGCGCAGCCTGATGAACGTCGGGCTGCGACGAACCCCTGAACTCAACTTTGTCATCGACGACACAATCGCAAGGGCTGATCGGATCAATCAACTATTGGACAGTGTCAGTCCGGGTGAACAGCAATCCGGGTCAGCGAATCGGGGGAAGCGTGGCGAACACTAACCTGCACGGCTTTCTCTCGATCTGGAAACCTCGCGGCATGACGTCATTTGACGTCGTTAAGCGCCTGCGGCGCGCCAGCAGAGTGAAGCGTGTGGGTCATGGAGGCACGTTAGACCCTGCGGCTGAGGGCGTGCTTCCGATCCTTTTCGGACAGGCGACGCGTCTCAGCAGCCGTATCGAAGAGCTGGCCAAGGGGTATGAGGCAGAGATCCTGCTCGGCACGGTGACGGACACGTTGGACATGGACGGCACAGTGTTGGCGACCAACACGACAGGCGACGTGACAGAGGACGACGTTCGGCAGGTCATCCCCGAATTCATCGGAGAGATCCAGCAGGTCCCGCCGATGTACAGCGCTCTCAAACACCAGGGAGAACGTCTCTATGAAATCGCCCGTCGCGGCGAGGAAGTCCAACGCGAGCCCAGGGCAGTGATGGTCTACGGGATGGACGTGAAGTCGTTTGCGCTTCCCCGCATTCGTCTTTCTGTGGCGTGTGGGCGCGGGATGTACGTGCGATCGCTCGCGGCAGACATCGGCGAACGACTTGGATGCGGCGGCGTGCTGGACGGCCTGCAGCGTGTTCGCGTGGGGCCGTTCAATAGGCTCAACTCCCTGGGTTTGGAGGAAGCGGAAGAGGCACTTTCGGGAGACGAGGCAGCGGAGGCGCTCACTCCGCTTGAGTCCGTATTTCCGGGCTGGCCTGCCGTACAGGTGCGCTCGGGTTTCACCGGGCGAGTGCGTTCCGGCATGGACCTTGCTGCTGCGTCTGGTGATTGGGTCAACGTGCCGGGGGAGTCCGACGATGTCTTTTCTCCGGGGCCGGAATCGGGTAACGCGGTCGCATTGACGCCGGACGGCTCGTTGCTTGCGCTGCTGCGCCGCACCGGCTCCGGTAGATGGCATCCTCATACGGTCTTTGGAGGGTGACGGAGCGGAGGCATTCCTCCAACTTCCTTGTCGATTGCCAATATTGCGTTTGAGACAATCAAATAAACGGGCCACAACACCTTGACATGGGCGCAAGGTGAACCCTAGAGTCAATCCAGTACATTTTACGCAAGGGAGATTGTTATGGAAGAGCTCACAGCCTACTCTCTAAAGCTCCGGAAGAGCGTTGTGATTCGCAATCCCAAGTTGGTGACGCTGAAGAACGGGCGCCCTGCCGTTCGCGGCGTGGCAGACGAGGACCCCAGTGCTTCGGTGTTCCGTATTCTGAGCGACGCAGAGGCCAACAGGCTGCGGGCGGCGGGAATGGAAGAGGAGAAGAATTAGGGAACCTCCTCCGCTGATGTCAGCGGAGGATTTATTTTAGTCGGTTCGTCAGAACCTCCAGGAGTGCGCGGGGATTGTCGTTCGTTGCGATTCTGGCATCCTCGCGGCTCAGACCGGCGCCCAGGGCTGCGGTCAGTGAGCGTTCTGCAGTGAGTAAATCCTCAGGCGCATGCGCGTCTGAATTGACCAGCAGCTTCGCACCCGTACGTTGCGCCGCCAGCGCAACGTGGCCGTTGGCCAGCGAATGGCCACGTCGGGTCGATATTTCAAGATAGACGCCGTTTTCCGCAGCAAGTGCTGCATCCTCATCTGTGATCAATCCCGGGTGTCCTAAGACATCCACCTCAGGACAGGATGCAGACGCATGATTCGTCCCGGGCAATACGGGCTCGACGGGTGTCTCGCCGTGAACAAGAACAAGTACAGCTCCGGCGTCACGGGCACGCGAAGCCGCTTCAGCGATGCGGTTCGGTGGGAGGTGAGTCAGTTCCACGCCGGGGATCGCCACAATCCCCCACTCCTCGCGAGCAATCTGGCAGTCTTCAGATAACCGCTCAAGCATGGGACCAAAGCCGCCCATACCAACATGGTCCGTAATCGCGATAGCTTCATAGCCATTATGGTGGGCACGGCGGATGAGTTCGATGGGCGAAAGCACGCCATCGCTTAGGAAGGATTGAGTCTGGAAATCGTAGACCATGACGGATGCAAGCGTAGCATCCGCCTGCGAAACGCTACAACCGACAAGAACCGGGCGAACCAGATAGGGGCGTATTGAGCGATTTGACGCGGAACGCGTTATGTGGTTACGTGACTTACTTGTGCTCGTTGTGCGGGCGAGCCGGTCATTTCCGTCACTTCTTGCAAGAGCCTGACGCACTGGATTGGAGGGATCTATGGGAGACAAGATAAATGTGGCAATCGTGGGGGTCGGCAACTGCGCGTCCTCACTGGTTCAGGGCATCCACTACTATCAGAATGCGTCCGATTCCGAGTCGATCCCCGGCTTGATGCACCCTCGGCTCGGTCCATATCACATTTCGGACATCAATTTCGTCGCCGCGTTTGACGTGGGAGCGACAAAGGTCGGGAAGGACCTCTCCGAGGCGATCTTTGCTGAGCCAAACAACACCTATAAGTTCACCGACGTTCCTCATTCGGGAGTCTCCGTCGAGCGTGGCATGACGCACGACGGTCTCGGCGAGTTTCTCTCGCAGAAAATCGAGAAGGCCAAGGGGCAGACGGCGGACATCGCCAATATCCTCAAGGAACGCGAGGTTGACGTCCTCATCAGCTACCTGCCCGTCGGCAGTGAAATGGCGACAAAGTGGTACGTGGAGCAGGCGCTCGCGGCCGGCGTCGCCGTCATCAACTGCGTGCCTGTCTTCATCGCGCGGGAGCCCTACTGGCAGAAGAGGTTCCGCGACGCGGGCGTGCCGGTGATCGGTGATGACATCAAGTCGCAGGTCGGTTCGACCATCGTTCACCGCGTGCTTTCCCGGTTGTTCGGAGATCGCGCCGTCAAGCTGGAGAACACGTACCAGCTGAACTTCGGCGGTAATACGGACTTCTACAACATGCTTGAGTGGGAACGCCTCACCTCCAAGAAGGAGTCCAAGACCAACTCCGTGCTGTCACAGTTGGACTTCGATCTGGATCCGGACAACATCCACGTCGGCCCGAGTGACTACGTGCCGTGGCTACTGGACCGCAAGTGGGCGTACATTCGCATGGAGGGCCGCACATTCGGCGACGTGCCCCTGAATCTTGAGCTCAAGCTCGAGGTTTGGGACAGCCCCAACTCCGCCGGCGTTGTCATTGATGCCATCCGCTGCGCGAAGATCGCGTTGGATCGCGGCATCAGCGGCGCGCTCGTCCCGCCATCCTCATACTTCATGAAGTCCCCGCCCCTGCAGATGCGGGATGAAGAGGCGCGACGCCGTCTCGAGCAGTTCATCGCCAACGAGGGCGGTCCTGACGACACGCTCCCCCACATCGAGGTTTCACGGGACCGAGAGGCGGTTCTGTAACCAGCTTCTGGTTGAACAGGCACTACCGCCACGGCCATCGTGATAGCATTAGGCGACGGTCACATCAATGAGTGCCATTGCCGAAAGTGACGCTTTGGACGTGACCGCGACCGATGGGTCGCGGCCACTCCGTATCGCCATTGTCTCCCCATACGATTTCGCCTACCCCGGCGGAGTGACGAACCATATCTCCGGGCTGAGCGACGAACTGCGTCGTCGCGGGCACGATGTCACCATCGTCGCGCCGTCATCCAGGCCGCGTGATGACATTGACACGGATAATCTTGCCGTCATTGGACGCCCCATTCCCGTCCCGACGGCCGGCTCAATCGCGAGGGTCACGTTGTCCCTGACGCTCGGTAAACGTGTGAAACCGCTGCTCGAGCGGGGCAATTTCGACATCGTGCATCTGCATGAACCGATGACACCTACCCTGCCGCTGACGTTCCTGCGCCTCGCGGACGGCCCGGCGCTGGTGGGTACATTCCACGCCTATGCCGAACGACGGCGCGCGCTGGGGCTTTCACGTCCGCTGTTGCAGCGCTGGGTGCAGAGGCTGGATGAGCGCATCGCCGTGACGGAACCTGCGAGAGAATTCGCCAATCGCTATTTCCCCGGCTCCTACTCGATCATCCCGAACGGCGTGGACACCCAGGCGTTTGCGCAGGCAGAGCCATTTCCCATGTTCCGGGACGGCAAGCTCAACATCCTGTTCCAGGGCCGAATGGAAAAGCGGAAAGGGTTTCCCCACATGCTTCGGGCCTATGCGCAGATACGCTGGCAGTTCCCAAACTGCCGTCTGCTTGTCGTCGGGCCCGGGAACATGGACAGGGAGAGCGCGCGCGTCATCGGGGAGCGTGGTCTTGAAGACGTGCATTTCATCGGCTATGCCTCAAATGAAGACCTCCCGCGCTACTATCGGACGGCAGACATCTTCTGCAGCCCTGCCTTGGGAAATGAGAGTATGGGAATCGTGCTCATCCAAGCGATGGCCGCAGGCAGAGCCGTTGTCGCGTCGGACATCGCGGGGCACAGATCGGTCGTCTCGCATGAGCATAATGGCCTGTTGGCCGATCCACGCAACGAGGAGGTCTTTGCCTCCACGCTTATTCGATTGCTGCGAGACGCAGACCTGCGGAACACCATCGCTAACACCGGCTCGGAGACCGTCGCCCGCTACCATTGGGGTGTGGTGACGGACGAGATTCTGCAGATTTATCACAGCGCGTTGGAGCGTCGTTCCCAGAGGTCTGGGAGCGGACAGGGCGCTAATCCGACCGCAGAACTCACAGCTTCCTAGTCGCAAAGAGTGGTCTTCCTACCTCAGGAGCATTGCTTTCGCTTGACTAAGTGGGCAAATCGGCGGATGGTGGACACGTCAGACTGACAATCTGGTGAGGTGATGAACGATGTCTAATCCGCTGCAAGATCTTCGCAATCTGGGACAGTCTTTCTGGCTTGACTACATCGACAGGGATCTCCTCGATACTGGCGGGCTGAAGCGCCTTGTCGACGAGGACGGACTGCGTGGCGTGACGAGCAATCCAAGCATCTTCGAAAAGGCCGTCACGGGCAGCACGTCGTACGACGCCGCCCTGTCTTCCTATATGGCCGCGAACCCCGGCAGCGCCGCCAAGGACCTGTTCGAGCATGTCGGCATTCGTGATATTCGCGATGCTGCGGACGTGCTGCGGCCTGTTTATGACGCATCCGACGGCGCGGACGGCTTCGTTTCCCTCGAGGTGTCCCCGCACTTGGCATACGACACGGAGGGGACAATCAGCAACGGACTACGGCTGTGGGGCGAGGTGGATCGCCCGAACCTGATGATCAAGGTTCCCGCCACGCCGCAGGGTTTCCCTGCGGTTGAGGAGCTGATCGCGCAGGGTGTGAACGTCAACGTGACCCTGATGTTCTCACTGGAGCAGTATGAAGCTGCTGCACGAGCCTACACGCGCGGCGTAGCCCGGCTGGCAGACCCGACACGCGCGGCGTCCGTCTCATCGTTCTTCGTGAGCCGCGTCGACTCCAAGGTAGACGCGCTGCTGGACGCAATCGGAACGGAACAAGCGCTGGCGCTGCGCGGCAAGGCGGCTGTGGCGAATGCGCGGCAAGCATTCCAACTTTCGCTGCGCCTTGCCGAAGAGCCGGAGTTCAAGGCACAGGCAGCGCGTGGAGCACGGCCACAACGGCTGCTCTGGGCAAGCACGAGCACGAAGAACCCCGACTACTCTGCGACTCTCTATGTTGATGAACTTGTTGGACCCAACACGGTCAACACCATGCCGCCCGCGACGGTAGACGCGTTCCGCAACGTGAGCAGCGTCCAATCCGTGATTGGGGATGACCCAGAGGGTTCCGCGAAGGTTCTCTCGGACATAGCAGCCTTGGGCGTTGATTTCCAGAAAGTGCATGCTGAATTGCTCGACGAGGGCGTTATCGCATTCATCAAGGCGTATGACGCCCTACTGGTGGCGGCGGAGAGCAAGGCGCGGGCCGCCGCGGGGCTGGCAACCGCGCGAAGCTAGGCCTTCCGGATAGAACCGCGGCGGCTGCGCCTGTAGGCGCAGCCTCCGCCTAGACTGATCACATGCCCCTGTAGCTCAGAGGATAGAGCATCGGTTTCCTAAACCGAGTGTCGGCGGTTCGAGTCCGCCCAGGGGTACTTGACCTGTCTGTATTGCGAAAAGCGGACTCCAACTCGATTTCGCCAGCCGGACCTTGCAATAGGAAACTTCTATAATGTGCTGAAGTCGGACACTCAATAATTCCTTAGTCTGATTGCAGTGATGATGGCCGATAAGAGCTTCTCCTTGGGACGGGTTCCCTTAGTCTGGATCGTAATCGGCACGGCTCTGGCAGTGTCGGCGTTAGTATTCCTTGCGGCGGAAGTGACTCACGGCCAAACTCCGATCCCGACAATAACCGGCGTTGACCCGGCACCTCCCTATTGCGTTCTCCAACGTTCGTCAGAAGACACCAACCGTCTTCTAACGATCACGGGAGAAGGTCTCACGGCGTTTGGCAACGACGGCAGACTCCAGTTCCGTGATGAGCGCTCCCGATCCCAGACCGAGTTGTTCAGTCGGCAGATCAATTGGCAGGACCCGCGACGGATCTCCATCGACATGTCGCGAGTCGACCTGAGATTTGATTCTGATGGGCAACTGAGACTCCAGGTCCGTGTCATCTCAGATGAATCTGCAGAGTTAGTCTCGGCGTGGTCGGAGGAGTTCATCTTTGCCCAAGATCGAAGGGATTGCGGAACCGACGCGAGATTCCCTCCCACGTCACCAATTCGGGGACTTGAAGGAGATCTGTGGGCAGACGTGATTATCGGAAAACCGGACTTCTCACAGATAGCTCCCAAGAGCGTCGTTCCTTTCAAGGTCTATAACCCGACCGGGGTGTTAGTTGACCGATCGGTTGAACCTGGCAGGGCGTATGTTTGGGATTCCGGCAACAGTCGCGTGCTTGGAATTGACCTGGGGAAGTGTAATGAAATTGACGGGGCGTGCTCCGCCGATATCATCATCGGCCAGCCGTCCGGATATGACCACTCGGCCTGCAATAGCGACGATGGCGTGCAGAACTTCCCGATGCGAGCCTCACCAACTGCCAAAACCCTGTGTGGCAACCCTGACCACTCTCTAAGTCCGTGGGAGGCTTATTCCTTTGTAACGATGGCAGTGGATAGTGACAGTAGCTTGTTCCTGCCCGATTTCTTCAACCACAGGATTCTGAAATACGAGAATCCCTTCGAAACAGACTCGGTCGCTGACCAGGTCTGGGGACAGGCCGACTTCTCAGGCATGGTGTGCAACAGAGGCAGATTGGATCGGCCTACAGCGGAATCCCTCTGCTTCCAGTCTGACTCAGTTCGCCTTGCACTGAATCACTATGGAGCAGGTGTTGAGATTGATGCGGAAGGGAACATGTGGGTCGCCGACGTTGGCAATAACAGGGTTCTGCGATTCCCTGTGAATTCAGCTACGGGGGAAATCGCACAACGCGCAGACCTCGTCTTGGGGCAATCCGGTTTCCGTACAGGCGCACCCGGACGGTCTATGAGGCAATTCCATGCCCCATCGGCAGTCAGATTCGACTCGAACGGCTGGTTATATGTAGCGGATGCCGCCAACAGCAGGGTCCTCGTCTTCGAGCCTCCATTCGAGTCAGGCGCCGCTGCCGACATGACGTTTGGTTCCCAGCTTCACCATCCGACTTCACTTGAAATCGACCCTCTAGATCGGGGTGTGTGGATCGTGGATGCCAGGAATTACATGGTGGAACTATGGGACAAAACGGGAACATCGGTACTCAAAGTGTTGGGGAAGAATTCCTATCAGCCGGATGGCATGTGCGGCCATCCGCTCGCGGGGGTTCCCGGTAGGACTCGCTTCTGCCCAATCGGCGGGAGCATCGGAATCGACGGTCACGGCAATGTTCTTGTTCCGGTTTATCACAATGCAGCAGATGTTTTCCGCTTCCCTACAGCCCCTGAGCGGCCCCTGACAACACAAGGGGTCGACCCGGATAGACGGCTCTTCTACCCGCCATTCGAAGACAATTTGAGAGACAACAAGGGGATACATTCCGCGAGAGGCGTGGCGACGTGGGGTGACCAGTTAATCGTGTCCGACATCAGGAGGTTGATGTTCTGGAACGGCCTGGAGGCATTGACCAATGGACAACCCGCCGATGGAGTTATTGGGGATGAATCGGCGGTGGGAGAGTGGCACTATTGCTGCGGCAGGATCAAAACGGACGATGCGGGCAAATTGTGGGTGTTGGCCTTTGAAGGGATTCATTTCATTGACGTATACCAACTTCCCTTGTCGGAATACGCAGTTCCGCTCCACACGGTCTGGAAGGATCAAGCCACATTTCCGGTTCTCGGAACTGAGGAGCGTTTGTCACTGGGGCACAGCATTGACGGTATTGCGCCTGTTGGAAAGGGCGAATTCCTGTGGTTGAGTGATACGGACAACCACCGGGTTGTCCGTATACGCAATCCCCTGACTGACCCGGTAGTGGACGTCGTCCTGGGGCAGACGGACGCGGAAACGACTGAGTGCAACAAGGGTAGGTTCCCTGCCGCTGGAAAGCCCGACACTGAGAATCGCCGGAATCTGGATGTCCTCTGTTTCCCTGGCGCCCTTTCAATCGACAACGAGGGAAACTTGTATGTGTCAGATCACGCTTTGGAAGTAGAGGGCAATAGACGGCTACTGATTTTTTCCAGGGAATCCTTGCCAACAGACAACGTACAGCCCATCTTTAGCCCATCGGCCACCAAGGTTTTCAGTCGCGCGGTGGAGGGCCTGACAAGCCTGTGGGCAGACCCCTGGGAGCCCCATGAAATCTTTGGCAAATACGACGGTCGGACAAGAGGGTACCTTGCCGCGGCAACGTGGGAGACTGCTTTCGATAGCACCAACAGGATGGTCGTCGGATACAATGCCTACGCGGGGCCCAGATTCGTCGGCGTTTACGACGACCCCCTTGGCCTCGACACACTCCCCTCGTCCTTCCTCTACGATTTTGCCTCGATGCCCTATACGGCAACATTCGACGAAAACGATAACCTCTATGTTGGCGATATCAATCGAGGCAGGGTGCTGGTTTACAAAAATCCATTTGGCAACACGTCCGCGGCTGAGGTGCAGCAACCCGATATTTCCGATTCGCCTCTCCCTTCGTACCCTGTCTCGATTCGATCGATTCATCCTGAACCGCCCTACTGCCTTTTCCGGGAGTCATTGAGAGATTACGAGAGAACGCTGGAGCTTGAATTGGAGGGACTGGAGGATATCCGTGGCCTCACGCTGGAGTTTCGCAAAGTAGGGTCACGACACAGAGAATTCCTTGATCTTCGGTCAGAATTCTTGCGCAATGACGATTCGAGTATTCGACTCAATCAGCGAGACCTTTGGCAAGGGCTCTGGTCGCACCTAGATACCGATAGAGTAGTGCTCACGGTCAGGATTCTCGAAGGGGGAGTTGACGGCACACCCATTTCCAATTGGTCGCCGGCTTTTGTCCTGGCCGACGATGCCAGCGCCTGCGGCATCGCCTTGCCAACACCCACGCCGATACCAACAGCAACTCCGACTGAGACACCAACGCCATCGCCCACACCCATACCTACCAATACGGCCACCCCAACGGTGACGCCTACCCCAATGCCGAGCCCTACTCCGACACCCGCGGAGACGCCAGTTTCGGCAACCGAGGAGAATCCGACATCGACTCCCGATGCTTCAACCGAGCCAGCGGGGACGCCGACTGCTGAATCCGCTAGCGGAATCGGGTTTGGTCAAGGGCTAGCAATTGCAGTCATCGGCATTCTCGCGGCGGCTATCGGTATTCTCGTATGGAAAAGGCGGCGCTAGGGTCCCGAGCATCGTCATCTTCAGCCAATCCAACGCCCTCTGGAGTCCCTCTCCATGTGATACATTCGCTCAGCGGGAGCATTGCGTGGAGGGTCTTAATGAATGTCATTTGGATCGTTTCAGATAGTTTCCGCAGAGATCACATTGGCGCATACGGAAATCCCCATATACGCACACCGGCCCTGGACGCATTGGCGGCCCAGTCCGTCAGGTTCGACGCTCACTACGCCGCCGGTTTCCCCACCATGCCCACGCGGGCAGACCACCAGACAGGCCGATGGACGATGTCCTTCATGGGCTGGGAGCCGCTGCCCAAAGGCGTAACCACTCTGGCAGAAATACTGGCCCGGAACGGCCTCCACACCGCCGCGTCTGTGGACACGCCCTACTACCTTCGGGACGGGATGAACTATGACCGCGGTTTTCAAACATTCTTCATGAACACCGGGCAAGACACCCTCTGGTCGCTGATTCCGGAGCCCGGCTATCACAATGAGGCCCTGGACATCAGGGATAGATGGCGCTCCGAATCGGACAGGAACGCGCCCAAGACATTCATGACTGCCATGCAATGGCTGGAGAAACACTACAAGGAAGATTTCTTCCTCTATGTGGACACGTGGGACCCACACGAACCCTGGGATGCCCCGCCCTACTACACAGAGCTTTATATGCCTGACCACGACGGCGAGCTGGTACTCCCGGTCTATGGCAACTGGCATGATGTGCCCGGTTACACGGAGGCGCAACTGCGCAAGGGGCACGCCGCCTACTGCGGTGAGATCACGATGGTCGACACCTGGGTAGGCTACCTCCTGAAGGCTGTTGAGAACATGGGACTTGCCGAAAAGACGGTCGTCATCTTCACCTCGGACCACGGCTTCTACTTCGGGGAGCATGGAGGCCTCTTTGGCAAGATGAGCTCCGATAAATACCCGGACGGCACACTTCGGCCATATGACGAACCGGGTTCGCAGTGGGCATACTCTCCGCTATATGAAGAGATCGTCCACTTGCCGCTCCTGATGCGTGTCCCCGGCATATCTCCTGCCGCGTACGGCGGCTTGAGTTCCGCCATCGATGTCATGCCCACCGTGCTGGATCTGCTGGGCATGGACATCCCTGCCTTCGTTCAAGGCCGCTCGCTTGAGCCTGCCATGAGCGACGTCACGCAATCAGGCCGCGACTTCGTGATTAGCAGTATCCCATTTGCCAATCCGGGCGACGCCGTCCAATCCGTAGATAATTTCCTGCGCGACCTTCAGGACCCTCCGGTCACGACAGTCACCACGGGACAATGGAGCCTCTTGTACAGTCCTGAGCCGGGAGTGTCCCGGCTCTATAACCTGGCGTCCGATCCCAAACAACTGAACAACGTGATAGACAGGCACGTGGACGAGGCGCGGGAAATGCATCGGCTGCTTGTAGAGTTCATGCGTGAAAACGAAGTGCCCGACCGTTTGCTGAAACCCAGGTTGGAACTGCGTATTTAGACAAGCCGCAAATAGTAACGGAAGTCAGTTCCTTGGTGGTAAGGATTCTTGACTCTTTCTGAATATTTCCGAGTTAGGAAACCGCGCTTGTCGGTGTAACATAACGAGTGGGACAAATTCCTAAGGCAGGCTAGTGTCGCCATTGCCATTAATGCCTGGGAGTCTTAGCGCATCCACAGTATTGATGCACCATCCCGAAGTGAGGAGGATATCGTTCCCGTGAAACATCACAAGTACGTTCAGGCCCTCGCCTTGCCGTCGGCCGGTTTTAGAATACGAATACTGGCAATAGCGGGTGCTCTCACTACGCTCGCAGTCACCTTACTGGTCCTGGGTTGGAGCGGCTCTGCATGGGCACAGGGCCAACCGACTTGCGAGGTAATTGACCTCGGCACACTCGGCGCCAACGCGGATAGCGAGTTGACGGGCGCCGGACGGTGGACTACCAATAACTGCGATTCTCGTTTTCGGACCGGCAGTGATGCCCATACCTATCGCTTTGAAGTGGTCGATGGAGGGCGAATCAGGATCGACCTGGGTTCCGAAAACGGGGATTCTTTCCTCTATTTGATGGCTGAAGATGGACGCCGGCTCACCGACAACGATGACGGCGGCGCCGGCCTCGACGCGCGAATCGAGCGTGACCTGACGCCGGGCATCTACGTCGTGGAGGCAACCACGGTGGGCGGGCGCAGCCGCGGTCCGGCCGACTTCACTCTTTCCATCAGCCGTGCTGGGGGTTGTAATCCCGTTCACCTGGGCACGCTGCGTACGGGTGTTGATCTGACCGCATCAGGGTCCTGGTCGCTTGACACATGCGGCTCGCGCTTCGTTGTTGAACACCCGGCCCACAGCTACCTGTTCAATCTGAATCAGGCCGCCCATGTACGCGTGGACCTGATGTCTGAGAACGGCGACCCGGTGCTATCACTCGTATCTACTACCGACGGCTTGATCGCCGCGAACGACGATGGAGGAGAGTCGCGGAATGCCCGCATCAACCGCTATCTCGCGCCGGGCAGCTACCTGCTGGAAGCGACCACCTACCTGGAGCGCGACTATCAACCTCTGATGGCCGACTTTACACTTGTCGTCCACCTCGTTGATGAGGAGGCGGATCAGGGGAGCTTCCTGCTAAAAATCGAGGACGTGCATACGCCGAATCAGGTAGTCGCCGGCCAACCGTTTGACATTCACTATCGCGTGGGCAACCTGGGGGGCGGCGACCTCGCGGATATCAATGGAAACGTGCGGGTCTACGTGGTGGGGCCGCGGCCATTGTTCGATATCACTGGTCGGATATACACGTCAGAAGGCAGCTGGGCATCCGGCGTTTCCTACCATACGGGCGCGCAAACTTCGACTGAAACAAGCGTCGCGCTAGGAGAAATCGCTCCATTTAAGGCGACTCTCAGCAGCTCCGGTCCCTCATGGATCTTCGTCGGGGTCGTCACCGACGACGCGGACGGGAACGAACGGGGATTCCACGGCCAGTGGCATAATCTGATGGTGCTGAGCGGCACGACGTTCGACCCAGTCACCGTACGTGTGGACGGGTTGGACTACACAGTCGGAGCGGAAGCCGACTCAGATGGGATGGTTACGACCACGGTTAGTTCCGTTGTCGACCCGGACGAAGCTGTGGATGCATCGCTTCGCGCGAAAGCAATCTACACGGCAGGCGTCCACACACAAGTGCTAGACGGAATCTTTGAGCGTCCGGCGATTACTGATCTGTCAGCCACGGGAGCGTCTACACCGACCGATGTGGAGAATCCGTCATCAACCGCCCTGCTGGAGAAATTTGCAGACCGCTACACGACCGCCATCACACTGTCCGGCTTGCCCAGCGTGTTGGCGGCAAAGGAGGCCTTGAACCCGGCGACCATCGAGGATCTCGTGCTCCGCTTATCCCGAGCCACATCGATAGAGTACGTGTCCCTCGCAGCATCCTGGAGCGCGCTTCAGGCTCGGATCAATGATGGTGAAACGCTCTCCTTCGAGAGCGCATTCAGCCTCTATTCCGATCTCGCCTACGCCGAAAGGGTCATCTCTCCCGCAGTAGCAGCCGGTCGCGCCGTAGAGGAAGCTCGGGCGGCCGAGTTGGGCTGGCAGGATGCCGGTGTCCAGGAAATGCTCGACGACCTTGCGCGGCAAGCATCGTGCAGGAATCCCGGGAGCGGGCTGCGTGAGGTTCTTGAAGAGATGGAAACGACGGACCTCGATGAAATGCTCAGGCTTGACGCGGAAATGCGCGCAGCGTTGCCGGCCTACGGTTTTGCGAAGGACGCGGTACTGTGCGCAGTGGCGGGCGCGGATAGGCATAACACCCTGTTCCTGGAGGGTCTGGCGATTGCCGACAACCGCGACATTCTTGAACTGCTCGGATACGAACAGCCGACAACCGCGACGGTTGCTCTACCACCATACCGACTGCGAATCATCGCCATGCTGGATGAGGAAGGTCGGATTGAGCACGGTATCGAACTTTCCGGCGGGGAGCAGATACTGCCTTCCCGGCGTCACCTTTCACCGGATGCCCCTCCGGACGTCTGGCAGATCAGCAGCGACGTTGAAGTGAACGGAGCTCCGATTGGAAGAGTTCGATCGCGCCGGTTGGATGACGGGCGCGTGGAGATTGGCTTTATGGATGCCGTCGGCGAGACGATTACCCCTGATATTCGCTACCTGTCCACGGACATCCCGGCTGGGGTTTGGCTTCGCAGCGCAGAGATTGAGGTGAAGCGAGAACCGGTTCTGGAGTGACGAAAGCCGCTTAGCGCAGCCAAGCGTGGAGATCCGGCATCGGGGCATACATCAGGGATTTCAATACGCTCAGTCGAGGAAACTGACACCGGACTCGCTCTCATAAGGGGAGTAACCGGCGGCGCGCAGCTTACCCAATACGCCCTCAGAGTGACCGGAGTTCCTGGTCTCGAGTGTGAGCTGAATCTCGACTTGGCCCATATGCACCGTCGGGGCATGCCTGAGGTGCCCGATGTCCAGCACGTTGGCCTCATTCTCAGACACAATGCTCAATAGTCGGTTCAACTGACCAGGGCGGTCTTCCACCATAACCTTGAACACAAGGTAGCGCCCCGCATGCGCCAATCCGTGCTCCATGACTCGCGCAATCAGGTGGGAATCCACATTGCCCCCGCTGAGCACCACCGCCACTTTCTGTCCGGCGCTCTGAATCTTTTCTCCCAGTACCGCGGCCAGACCAACCGCGCCGGCCCCTTCAACCAGCAGCTTGCTCCTTTCCAGCAGGAGCATCATGGCTTGCGTGATCTCTTCCTCTTCCACCACTACCATGTCATCCACATAGCGCTTCACTAACGGGATGGTGAGTTCTCCGGGCGTGCCTACCGCGATGCCGTCGGCGACGGTGGCTTCCTGTTTTACGGTGAAGTGCCGGTTGGTCTTGTACGAGTCGACAACCGCTGTCGATGCCGCGGCTTGCACGCCAATCACCCTGACGTTGGGCACAGTTTCCTTTATCGCAACGGCGATGCCGGATATCAGGCCGCCACCCCCCACCGGAACGACAACCGTGTCGAAATCATCCACCTGGTCGAGTATTTCCAGCCCAATCGTCCCCTGCCCTGCGATGATGGCAGGGTCATCAAACGCGTGGATGAACGTCAGGTCGTTCTCCTGCATGATGTCCCGCGCATGAGCATTGGATTGGTCGAAGTCATCGCCTGCAAGAACGACGGTTGCGCCGTAGCTACGCGTAGCCTCCACCTTTGGGAGGGAGGCCCCAATTGGCATGACAACCGTGCAAGGTATGCCAAGAGTGCCTGCCGCCAGAGCGACTCCCTGCGCGTGGTTGCCCGCGCTGGCAGTGATGACGCCTCTGGCTTTTTGATCCGGGCTTAGGGCAGCAATTCTATTTGAGGCGCCTCTGACCTTGAAGGAGCCCGCTCTCTGGAGGTTCTCCGCCTTGAAGACAAGCTCGCACCCTGCCAGAGCGCTAAGCGAGTGCGCGGACAGAGCAGGCGTCCTGCGCACCAGCCCTGAGATGGTGCTTTGCGCCTGCCGAATGTCCTGGAGAGTGACGGATGGTTTCATCCCTTACGACGGCAGTATAGCAAGCGTCGCAAATCGCAAGGCCGCCCTGTTGCGAATGCTATGATACGGCAATGAAGCGGCGCCGCTCGCTTTGGGTTCTCATGAGAGGCATCGCTACGGAGACACACTGATGCGTGCTTTCGGTATCATCCGCCGCGGGCTGGCAGTCACGGCATTAACACTCGGGTTGTTGTTTGTCGCCACCGGATGCGGGGGCCCCACCCCGACACCCGAACCTGAATTGACGCTTGAGGAAATCCTTGAGCGTACAAGTGAGCACCTGCTCTCCTTCGAGACAGCCAGGTTCGAGATGATCGACGAGATGGAAACTGGCACGAAGTTCTTTGAACAGACGCTGAAGAGCGTGGATGGGAAGGTTCAGGCGCCGGATCGCACGGACTTGTTGGTGAATGTGGAGTCCCCCATCCTGGGATTCGTGCAAATCGGCATTATCGCGGTGGGTGACTCAGCAAAGATGCAATTCGCATCGGGCGCGCCCTGGACTGAATTACCGCTTGACCAGGTGCCGTTCAATTTCATCGGCCTGGGAATGACGCTCAGCGATCTGCTGCCGAAGATCCAGAACATCGAGCTCACGGGACGAGAGACGCTCAACGGCATCGAGACCATCAGGATTGACGGAAATCTTGTCTCTGAAGACCTCGCAAATCTCATCACGTCTGCGGACACCGGGCACCCGATCGACCTGACCGTATGGGTCGGCGCGGAAGACCAGAGCGTGCAGCAGATCAGGATAGTGGGCAACGTGTTCAACGACGACGGGCCCGGCACAAGCCGGCTGATCATCCTTTCCGAATACGACGAACCGGTTGATATCAAACTCCCGGGCTAGTCCGGCCGGATCGTGAATAGCGCCCGGTCCCGCCTCTCCGCCCTCGGTTCTTCACAGACCGCCATCATCACTATCATTTGCCTTGGCGTCTTTTCGACTGCGCTTGACCAGACGGTTGTCGTTGCGGCGCTCCCAACGGTCATGCTTGAGCTTGAAATCCCGCTGACTGACCTCGACACTGCTTCATGGATCATCACCGGCTACCTGGTCAGCTACACGGTTGCCATGCCGTTGGCAGGTCGGCTGTCAGATGTGTACGGCCGCGTGAGGATGTTTCAGATTGCCCTGCTCATCTTTGCCGTTGGGTCGGCTCTCGTCGCCGTCGCGCCCAACTTCGCGTGGATCGTATCCGCGCGGGTGATCCAGGCTGTTGGCGGTGGAGCGACTGTTCCCATCGGTTTGGCGATGGCGGTCGCGACGGTAAACCCCAAGCAGCGGGGCGTGACACTCGGACTCGTGGCGGCATCGGCAGAAGCGGGTTCCGTGCTGGGACCGCTGTATGGCGGAGCCCTCATCGAGTGGGTTGGCTGGCGGTTCATCTTCTGGCTGGATGTGCCGCAGAGCCTGCTGCTAATCGCATTGATGGCTATCCTGCGGAACCAGGCCAATCCACAGGCCCGGATGGACTACGTGGGCGCGGTGACGGTCGGCGCGGCGCTTACCGCGGTAGCAATCGGGTTATCACAACGCGCAATCTTCTCATTCGATGCCATCCTGCCTTACGCAATCCTTGCCTTGGGAGTCGTCCTGGTCGTCGGCGTCATCTTCTTTGAGCGCCGCACGGAGCAGCCCTTATTCGCCTCATTCCTCTATAAATCCCGAGCCTTCGTATCCGCCAACGTGACCCAGTTCATGGTGGGAATCTCTTTAGTCATTGCATTGGTCGCCGTTCCGCTAATGGCAAATACGGTGATGGAGAAGGAGGACTGGGAAAGCGCGCTCCACCTGGTGCGGTTAACGGCGGCCATCCCGCCGGGAGCAATTGTTGGAGGTTACATACTGCGGTGGACGGGCGTGATTCCGGTTACAGTCACCGGTCTGGCGTTCATCGGCATTGGGTTATTGTTCATGAGCGGTTGGGGGACGCAAGTGGAGGAGTTCCGGTTAACGGCGCCCCTTGTGCTCTCCGGATTAGGATTCGGACTCGTTCTGCCTCCCATCAGCGTCACCGCCTTGAGCGCCGCGCCAAGCCACTATTGGGGCGCCGCCGCCTCACTGGTGACCGCAGCGCGCATGGTTGGCATGGCGCTTGGGCTTTCGGCCCTGTCCGCGTGGGGAATCGAGCGGTTCTACAGCCTGACTGCCGATGTGACAATCGGCGCGTCGTTTGAAGAGACGCAAGCGCCGCTGCTCGAAGCAGGCGTGACCGTGTTCCAGAACTTGTTCATGATTGCAGGTTTCGTTTCTTTATTGGCGATTCTGCCTGCGCTCCTGATGAAGGTTGCGGACGTTGAGGAGACGGAGCGGCAAGCGCCACAAGAGTCCGACGTAGCGCCAACGTGGTAGAGTGAGTATGCCTTTAGCTTAGGGCGCGCATGTCCTTCTAACTCTTTCATGCGGGTGCTTTGGCCGATCCGTCGTCACTTGGGACACGTTTAGGAGTGGTGGCAGATGACAACCGCGCGACTTACGGAACTGGAGGATGTTCCGCTGCCTCCGTTCCCTGAGGGCTGGTATTTCATCGAAACGCGCCAGGCCATTGAAAAGGCCAAGCTGGTCAGTAAAACATGGATGGGCGAGCAGATCATCGCCTGGACTGACGGCCAGGGCCAAATTTGTGTTGCAGAAGCTCATTGCCCGCACTTGGGAGCGAACCTGTCGCCCGAGGTCGGCGGACGAGTCGTTGACGGGCAGTTGGTGTGCCCCTTTCACGGGTTTGCATACGACGCAACGGGGCAATGTATCTCCACCCCCTACACTAACCCTCCTCCAACTGCGCGCCTAAGCCTCTTCGAGACGAGTGAACGCATGGGCCTGATCTTCGGGTGGTGGGGAATCGACCGGCGTCCACCGCAATGGCCAATGCCCGATGAAACGGAGGACAACGAAGGCTGGAGTTCTCTCGAACGCAGAAGCGTCAGATTCGCCGGCCATCCGCAGGAGACAACGGAAAACTCGGTCGACTATTCTCACCTCAATTACGTACACGGATTTGGAGACGTCAGCCGCACCACCCCCCTGGTGATTGAAGGCCATCGGCTGGAGAGCCGATTTGAATTTCAGACCACCAAGCCCATCACGAGACTGGGAAGGGTGACCTTCGATATATCGGCGGCGACGTTTGTATACGGTCTCGGTGTGTCGTATGTGGAAATCCGCGAGCGCTCCATAGGAATGGACCTCCGGCTGTGGGTTCTCGCAACGCCAATAGATGGCACCAACGTGGAAATGACGCTGTTCTCGCAGGTTAAGGAAATCACGAGCCCCAAGAGGTTCGTAATGGGATTGGGATTTCTGCCGAAGAAGTTCCGCGCTCCCCTTATGAACAAGTTCATCGCGGCCAACCAGATACAGGACGTGAAGAAGGACGTCGTCATCTGGAACCACAAGAAATACCGATCACGGCCACGCCTTTTCAGGCTTGACGGGGACATCATGCCCTTCCGCCGGTATTGCGCGCAGTTTTACCCTAATACAAAGACAGTAGTACCTACATCGGCAGAAACGGAAAGTGAGGCCGCACAACAGACAGTCGCTCCGGCCGCACGTCAATCGGCCACACCAATCTGAGTATTGAGTCTCCCGGGGAGGGGGCATATCTCGCATGAATACGGTGCTTGGCAATTTCAGTCGGCTTGTGACCGCTCGGCCATGGATAACCATCGCCCTACTGCTTCTGATAACGGTGGCGCTGGGCTACGGCGCGACATACCGTGAGCCTCCAACGGAGGGCGCCAGCCTTGCGTTCCTGCCCCCGGGCCACCCGCTGGGTCACGCGGCAGAAGATATCGAGCAGCATTTCGGAGATTCGGGCGAGCTTATCGCCGGCAACATTATCTTCCGCGGCGAAGCGCTTACGCCGGATGGACTCGCCCAGATGGATGCACTGCTTGCCGACATCGCGAGCCACCCGGATATCGGCGATATATTGACGCCCGTGGACCCGCTCTTCGCGCCCTCCTCTCTGTTCAAGGCGGTTCTGCAAGTAAGTGATCTGCGAACGGTCACACAGGCGCAGATTGACTCCGTACGAAACGCCCCTGGAATCGGCGAGACCCTCGGCGCGGTTACCGGAACCGATGTGGACGGGACCCAGATTGCCGTCGGTAGTTTCCAGTTGGTTAACACCGGGGACGATAGAGTTCTCGTCGCCGAGACGCGAATCAACGAGCTGGCAATGGAATCTGAGGGCCCGCTAAGCGCCAGATCCCTTTCACCGGAAATCATCGTGGCTGAATACGAGAAGGCGACTGAAGAGGGCATGGCTCCCCTGATGATGCTGGCATTGGTGCTTATCGCCGTGCTGCTCCTTGTTTTCACGCGCTCGCCCGCGGACATGCTGCTCTCGCTGGCGGGGCTTGTCATCTCCATCACGTGGGTCGTCGGCATGGAGGGATGGCTTGGGCCGTCGGCGCTGGGATTTATAGGCCCGCCCAGCTCGCTCACCGCGCTGGTTCCCGTAATCATTATCAGCCTCACCGTTGACTATGCGATTCAGTCGGTCTCGCACTACAGGGAGCAACGGCTTGAGGGTGAGTCCGTCAGGCAGGCCGTGCGTATCGGGCTGCGGAACGTCACCATCCCGTTAACCCTGGCCGCCGTCACAACAATGGCGGGCATGTTCGCTTCACGTTTCTCGCCAATCGAGGTCATCGGCGACTTTGGCATTGTCGCCGGATTGGGAGTCGGACTGAGCCTCATCGTCATGCTGACACTGCTCCCGGCCGGTCGGACAATTATCGACGCCCGCCGAGAAGCCCGCGGGTCGCTGAAACCGCCGCGCGCCGTTTCAAACGCGTTGCCCGGTGTCACACGGATCGCGGAGTTTATGGGGCGGGAAGTCACACGCCGCCCCGCTCCATACATCATCAGCGTCCTCGCCGTCACAGCCGTCCTGGGATATTTCGCGACGAACCTGGAATCAGAATTCAGTGTCCGTGACGTCCTGCCAAATAACGGCGCGGTTTTGGCGGACCTGGAGACACTCGACGTGGCTGTGGGCGGCTCGACAGAGTTGGCGAGCCTGCTTGTGCGGGCGGAAGCTACCGACAGCCGGACGCTCCTGAATCTTCATGATCTGACAACCCCGTTTGAGAACGAACAGACGCGTCCTGCCGCTGCCGCAGGCCCGGTGCAGAGGTCACTTGAAGACCTTGTTGATGACTGGACGCACGACAGCGGCGAACCTGGCGACAAATACGATCCGGAATTAGCGGCGCTCTTTGAGCAAGCGTCCCCCGGCGTGGAGCTTGATCCCGTTCTGATGCAGGACTTCATTGATCAACTTCTGCTCAGAGAACCGGACCTTTCGGGATTCATCGTCAACAACCCGAACGGTGAGGACCTGATGCTGCTCCAGTTCCCCATCTTCAATGAAGACGTGAAACAGTTGAGGACTCTCCAGCCGGAACTCGAGGGTCTATGGCTCGGCGAAGACGACAAGATCATCGTGACGTCATTGGCCATCGTCTCCCAGGAGGTCGGCAATCAAATCACCAGTGGACAATCAGAATCGATCGGAACAACTGTCGCCGTGGCTCTGACCATCCTGGCAATCTTCTTCTGGATTACGGTACGGCAGCCCGCCCTTGCCATCATCGCAGTGGTTCCAATCGTATTCGTCCTGATCTGCGTGCTGGGCACCATGTGGCTGCTGGGTATCCCCTATTCCCTCATCACGTCTATCATCACGGCTTTATCAATCGGAATCGGTGTGGATTACACAATCCACATCATTCACCGCTATCGGGAGGAATATGCCCAAATGCGGAACCCGGAACAGGCAGCAATCCGGACCCTGTCCACGACGGGCTCGGCACTCCTGGGTTCTGCAATGACCACAGCGTTGGGATTCGGTGTGCTGATAGCCGCGCCGCTTACCGCATCCGTGCAGTTCGGCATTACGGCGACCATCACGATCCTCTATTCGCTTATCGTCTCAGTCGTGCTGGTGCTTCCCGCCATGGTGGTTTGGGGATCGTTCCAGAATATGAGGCTTCGCTCCCAGCTCGAGAGGATATGGGACGAACTGGATGAGGAAATCGACGCGACGCATCGCCGCCACGAGGCGGGAGCCTAGAGTTCGCGTCTCTCTGTCACAACAAGCTTGAGCTTCTTGTGCGGTTTCAGTGACGGAAGCGCGTTGATCTTCAGATTGTCCTTGAATTTCGCCGGGGAGACATCGAAGGTGAAATGGCGTGCAATCATCAGCAAGTTGAGCGTCAGCTGCAGCTCCATCCAACGATTCCCCAGACAGGTGTGTGTGCCCAGACCGAACGGCGCGTAGCCGGGGCTGTGGTGCTCGTTGCGGGGCGGCAGGTAGCGGTCTATATCGAACGTGGTGGCGTCCGGGAAAACACCGTCCATGTAATGAGCAGCACTCTGCGCAATATGCACGCGCGTCCCCACGGGAAGTTCAAACCCTTCCACAACACAGGTATTCATCACATTGCGGACTGACATCGGAACGATCGGATAGAGACGCATGCACTCCATGATGAATCGATGGGTGATGTTGATGGTTTCGGGGGTAATGTCGTCTCCCTTGGGATCACCGTTTGCAAACAGGGCATCAGCCTCACGCCGAATCTCTGCATGCATGTCCGGCTTCGCTGCCATGGCGTAGAGGCAGAAGCTCATCATGTCGCCGAGATAAACGCTGGCAACCAAGGCGACGGTAAAGACGAAACGCAGATTGGATTCCGGCAAGAACTGCGGATCACTCACGTGGAGACTGAGATAATCATCCACAAGGTCACGGGGTTGTCCCGCCCGTTGCGCCGGGGTATGCACACCCTCTACTCGCTCCAACAACGAGTCAACGAGTTTTGCTCGCCGCCTCATACCCGGCGTTTTCAGCATGAACTTGGGCAGAATCTTAATGATGTGAACGCTAAGTACCCGTTCCTTGTATGTCGCGAGATCAGCAATGAGATCCTGCGAATCCACACCGACGAAGAGCGGGGAAATCTGGGCGTTAACCATCATGCGGGACGTATCGCTGGCGGGAAGAGCGTCTCCGACCTTCCAGTTCGACATGAACGCCCGCGCGTTGTCATAGACCTTGTCTAATTGACCCTCCAGCCGGGTGCGGGAATACGCGGGCTGCAGGGATTTCCGCAAGCGGAAGTGGTCCGCGCCGTCCAGCGAGGGCAGCACACCGGCCGCTCCATATTCCTTCTCAAAGCCATGGAAGTAGTCCCTGGCCCGCAGGTACATGCGTCCTTGCCGATGCGCCCACCTGTTTGTGGCGGCCCCGGCCAGGAACACCAGCGGTTTCACGAACGGCGGCTTGATCTGGAACACGGGGCCATAGTTTTCAGCGAGTTCCCCGAACAACGCGGGAATGTTCCCGCTTCTCAGGTGCTTGTTGAACAGCAGCTTGCGCAACGGAACGGTCGGTATCCTCTTGGCCAGTCCTGAACGGCGCAGCAGAGGGCCGGCAAGGTTCTGGGAAACGGCCTCCGCGATGGATCGTCCAATGAGGTCCATCCTGGAGATCTGCGCTATCCGCTCTTCCTCCTCCTCTTCAATGGGGAAGATGAAGCGGAAGACATCGCAGGTGTTGACGAGGCAGATGAGGATAATGTCCCTCGGCTCAGGGATCTCATTGCTGAAAATGACCCTGACGATTCGGTTCCTGACGAACTCGGCCGCCGTGTCTCTCCACTCGCCGCCGCCAAATTCGACGCCACGCGATGTGCGGGCCATCGTCCAGAAATCGCCGTCATGGTGTTGAAGGATACCTATGCGCACCAGACGGGCGAGCGTGTCGTCAATGATGGTTTCTGCGAGCGGCGCGAGGCGCTCGATCCAGTATGTCGTGCTTCGCTGCTCAGTCTCGGAGGCGATTTCATCAAGCACGGTATCTAGGGCAATGTCGTCCGTATCCGTCTTGTCCACGAGGATGAGCGATTCAAGGTCGGTATCTATGCGACCCCGGAGAGAAAGTTCGGCAATGGCCGCGCCGATGACGACGCAGTTCAGGTTCCAGCCGGGCACCTGGTGAAAATAACCGTCCTCCTCATTGAGGAGAATCAGGATGAGTTCTTCCGGCAGGCTGAGGGTTTGTGTCGCCGCGCTTTCAGCAGAAACTGTCATTGGCTATGATCTCCGACCATCATTGCGCCATACGCAGGATTCATTGCCACCTATCAGTATACTTTGGCGCACATAGCTTCAACAAATGAGCTATACGTTGTGTGTGTCGCTCCCCTCCCCTCGCCTGACCTTTCTGAACTGGCGGCCATACATGATGCTTCCGTAATAGTTGAACACCTGCCTCGCGTCTTCATCGTCGAACGGGTAGTCCGCGCCCAGCTGTCGCGCGGCGGCAAGCCCCGTGATAAAGCATGTTTCCTGGCTGTTGACGAGAGTGTGAGCGCCGCAGTGCCATGTTCGCCTCTTACCCTGGATAAAGCGAAAGAGCGTCAAGAGCACGGCGATGTGCCTCACGTCATGGATGATGTGCTGAAACGACAACGTTTTGACGATTTTTCTCTCGTCAATGGGGCTTATGGCGTTGTAGGTGACGAGGAGGGGTTTGTCGGAACCGTGTGCCCAGGGCTGCTGGTTGTGCATGATGTACGTGATCTGGTAGTTGTCGGGCCTCTCACCGTAGTGCTGGATGTAATTGCTCCGCGTTTCCAGCGCCTTCATCTCATCGTCCGGCACCACTGAGGAATCCGCGTGGACCACGGCATTGTGGTGAAGCTCGGTATCGTAGCGAATCGATGAGAGGATGTACCGCTCAAGGCGCGTTGGATTGTCGAGCAACTCCAGTGATTGATTCGCGTTGCACGCCAGGATCACGTCATCGAACTCTTCCCGAACGCCGTTCTCGTCCTCGATAACAACCCCGCCGGCTTGCCGATACACCTTTCGAACCGGACGATTCAGATGGATCTTGTCACGGAACTCAAGCGACAGATTTTCGTAGATGCGGCGGGTTCCCTGGTCCCAGGTCTGCATGATTGTCGCCCTCTCGATATCGAAGAATTCGAGGTACCGGGCGAAGAGCGACGCGGGCATGGCGAACACGTCCGTTGCCATAAGGAAATTGACGAACATCGGCTTGAGAATCTTATACTTGAAATCATCGGAGAACCTGCCCAGCTTGAGCACTCGCCCCATGCTTATGTAGTTGTACGGGTTCAGCGCATTGAGGAGCCGGGAGCGGGAACGGGTCAACCGCCCAAAACGGTGGAGCCGACGAAGCAACCTCTGGAACTTCGCGATGTCTTTGGCGAGTTCTTGCCTCAGATCGGATTCGAAGTCGTGCGCATAGATGCCGTCTCCGTACTTCACGCTGTAACTGAAGCGTGTTTCCAGCATGTCGATTCCAAACCTCTGCATTAACAGAAGCACATGCTGGTAAACGGACGGGATAAGAGCCGTGACGGAGATGTCAAATGGAACGGAACTACCGTCATCCTGCGGCATATCCACCGTTACGGCATTGCCGCCAATCTCGCCGCGCGCCTCAAAGATTCTGAAATCGAACCTGTCCGGGTGGTGGCTCAATCCCCATGCCGCGCCCAGCCCGGATATGCCCGCCCCCACAATGGCAATGCGCCTTACCCCGGTGTTAGCCGGATGCACCTCATGGCCCTTTCGCCCACCGAGCGAGTGCCTTGTCCGGCGAGGATATCTCCTCGGTCGACGTGTAGTAGGAGTCGTCCCAACCCTGCTCGGGAAGGCCGGTGAACAACATCAGGTTCAGGGGGTACTCATCGCTCTCGCCGATTCTCCGAAAGTCGTCTCGAAACAGGAACGTGGGCTTCCCCAGGGCGATCGCCATACCCAGCTCGACCATCACTCCCTCGTCGGGAGGAACGCCGTTGACAACCGCGAAAATGGCATCCGCGTCGGCCACGTCACGGAAATCTGCCTGCCCGATGCGATAGGCCCACCCCGCCTCCGCGAAGTCGACCTGGTTGTTCCGTGAGAACGGCTCCCACACCTCCAGGCCAAGTTCCTCAAGCGCGGACACCAGTGCTGGCAGCAGCTCCGCCTTCTGCTGGGTGGAGAATCCGTATGGATTGGCGAGGTAAATGGTCTTTGGCATCGGCGAAGTTCTCTATGAGGCCGAGCGCGGCATCCACGAACGGAGGCGCTTGCCGTTGAACAGCCTGCCCGTCACCTTGTCTGGCCTCGTAACGATCGAGAGCGCGCCCGCAGCCGACCACCTCGGGTCTCCCGGTCCGTTCGGCGACATGTCCGTCCTGACCCACCCTGGATCAAGCGCGTTGACCGTCACCTTGCCCTTCAGTTCGTTGGCAGTAGCCAGCGTGAGCGCGTGTAGAGCGGCCTTTGACACGCCATAAGCGCCTCTCATTTCAGGTCCCATAATCCCGGAATCCGAGCCAATGTTGACGATATATGGATTGTCCGACTGGAGCAGTAGTGGAAGCAGACGCTTAGTGCAGAAATACGCGCCGTGAACGTTGACTTGCAGCGTCATTAGGAAATTGTCGTCCGGCTCCTCGGTGAGACCCGGCTCGCTATTGTCGAAAATGCCGGCGTTGTTCACGAGGATGTCGAGCGAACCCCACTCGTTCTCAGTCCAGGAGACAATGCGGTCAACATCCGATGCAACGGACACGTCGGCAACCAGAGTGGAGAGCGTAGGAAGTTCTGCCTTTGCCCCTTCAAGCTTTGCGGAACTACGCGACACAGCCAGAACGTGAGCGCCCTCAGCGAGAAAGAGTTCACTGATTCGGAAACCGATCCCCCGGCTGCCCCCGGTCACAATGACACGCCGTCCTTCAAGCTTCATGCCGCCTCCCTGTCTCTATGAACTGGGGCCATTGAATAGCTTTCGCGTGTTGCGCGTCAAATGGGGGGCAGCCTGGAATTGTGTCTAGCGTAAACTTAAGGATGTGAACCATACCTACCTCAGCCGACGCAGGTGAACACCAGTGACTCAGTCAAACATTGACGAACGCATCCATCAGTTGGTCTCGGAATTCAAGTTGCTGAGCCCCTTCTTCGCGGGGTATCCGGTAAATCAGGACTTTGACTACTCATCGCTCTACCCGTTGATGGGTTTCGCCGCCAACAACGTAGGCGACCCTTTCAGCTACTCTCGCTATCAGGCGAACACGCACGAGACGGAACGGGAGGTGGTACATTCCATTGCCGAGTTGATGAGGCTGCCCCCGGACGACGCCTGGGGCTATGTCACCGCCGGTGGCACCGAGGGCAACATGTACGGCATCTACGTGGGGCGTGAGCTGCTCAGAAACCCCATCGCTTACTTCTCACAGGACACCCACTATTCCGTGCTGAAGATCCTGCACGTCCTGGGCATCCGCAACATCATGGTGCGTAGCCAGGAGAACGGCGAGATTGACTATGACGACCTGCGAGAATCCATACGGATCAACAGGGACGTGCCGGCGCTGATTGTCGCTAACATCGGGACGACCATGAAAGGCGCCGTCGACAATCTCGATAAGATCCGCGCAATCATCGATGACCTTGCGTTGACCCGCACGTATATCCACGCCGACGCTGCGCTCCACGGCATGATTCTCCCCTTTGTCGATAACCCTCAGCCATTCGGCTTTGACAGTGGCGTCGATAGCATTGCCATCTCCGGCCACAAGCTCATCGGCTCGCCCATCCCCTGCGGCGTCGTGGTGACCCGGAAGGAATACACCGCGCAGATCGGCCGCGCCATCGAGTATGTCGGCGCTCTGGACACCACACTGCTGGGCTCCCGTAACGCCATCACACCCATGATCATCTGGTACGGGCTGAACAAGAACGGCCCGAATGGCTTCCGGGAGATGGTGCGGCGGATGCTGGACAATGCAGAGTACGCCGTCCGGAAGTTCAACGATGTCGGCATCCCCGCATGGCGCGGCGAGAACAGCCCCATCGTCGTTTTCCCGCGTCCTTCGGATTATGTGCTCTTCATGTGGCAGCTCGCGCCGTACGGGGACATCGCCCATATCATCACGATGCCCCACGTCACGCGCGACATGATTGACCAAACCGTACAGGACTGCCTGGATTGGCCGGTGAAGCAGGCATAGATATGCAGGCACATAACCCTGACCGCCGGATCATCGCGTTCACTTCCAAGGGGACGGGCGCATTGGCGCTCGTCGCACAGACGCTGGCCGATGCGAAAGTGAACATTGAGTCCATTGACGGGGATTTGGCAGGCGAGTTCGGCGTCATTACGCTGCGCACCAGCGATGACGACACGGCCCTGCAAGCGCTGCTGAGGGCTGAAGTACGGGCGGTCACCTCAGACGCTGTTGTCTTTCGTCTACCGGATCAACCCGGCGCTTTAGCAAGTGTGGCCCGGCGCTTTATGGACGCTAACCTCAACGTCCGCACTATCCACATCGTGCATCATCAGGCCGGGCACGCCATCGTCGCAGTAACAACAGACGACGACGAAAGCGCCCGCGCCCTCCTGGACGACGATCTGCTGATTTAGATCCCTTCAACGAGGATCGTAGTGGTAGTGCTGCTCCTGTCCCGAATGTCGGCAATTGCCAGATATTCAGCCGAGGTAACACATGCTTGCGCCTGCTCCATGCTTGGGAACTCCACGATAACGACGCGATGAGGCGTTCGGTCACCACTGACAATCTCAGCGGGCCCACCGCGCGCCAGGTACTTGCCGCCGTGACCTTCCATGATCCCGACGATTTGGCGGGCGTATTCGTCGAATTCGGTCGCATTCGTAATCTCATTGTCAGCAATCAGGTATGCCGCCATGTCAATAACTCCTCTCCCGTTCAGCTGTCTCTTTCGCGAATCGCATTATGCATCAACCTGCACTGTAACAATATCAATACCGTGATACTTCCTGTGACGCACGGATGAAGCGTAGTGCCTCAGCAAGCGGAAGGAAATCTCACTGATGTCCGGCGTCTCGGCCTGCTCACTCATGTACATGATTCGGTCTTCTATGTTCTCCTCAGTAAAGAGCGCCATGAACTCCATTTCAACCGTGCCGCTCCCCGGTCGCGCATTGAGTATGAGGCGAGGGGTGGTTTGTTGCCCCGTATAGTCGTCGCTCAGCTGCAACATGCTGGACAGTGTCTCTTCACCGGCAGCGCATAGCCGCTCGATGGAAGGTTGATTCCATCCCATGCCGGAACCAAGCTCCCGCAGAAATACGTCGATATCGGGCGCAGCCGACCCGTCCAGGCTCGTTTCCAGGCGCCTGCGACGTCGACCGCCCACACCTGTAATCAGACCCATCAGGAGCGCAGCCGAGATTCCGACAATAACACTATTCCCTAATGCAACACCCCATGGATCACCCAGGATGTCGCCAAGGATGCCCTCGGTCTGCAAGCCGAGTCCGATCGAGAGCGAGAGCCCAACAATCAGAGCCTTCTGCGGATTCAGTCCGTCCTGCAGGATAGTACGCACGCCTTCCATGAAGAGCAGACCCATCATGACCATTGAGACTGCGCCGGTGACTGGCCTCGGTATCGTCAGGAGAATCGCCACAATCTTGGGCATCAGAGCGAGAGCGATCAGCGTGACTCCCACAGTGAAACCGACACGCCTCGCGGAGACTCCGGTGAAGCTGATAAGCGCGATCGTTGACGGCAGATAAACGAGGATAGGCAGGGTGCCCGCCAGCCCGCACAGGAGTATGGCAACACCACCGGCATTCAGCATCCCTTGTACACCGCGAAAGTCCACGGCTCGGGGTGTCCGCCAGGAGACTTGTTGGATTGACGCCCCTTCACTGCTGGCTTTGACGGCGACAATCGCGCTCACGATGAGGAAAACGGGCAGAAGTTCCAGGAAGTCCGCATTACCCACCGAACTCAGGCCGGGCCAGGCTGAGAACTCCGGCAAGTCGAGCCATGGAGCATCAAGCGCAGGCTGAAAGTCATACGCGCCCAGCAGGATGGCGGCAAGGCAGCCTGCCAGTATCGTGATGGGAATTGCCAGCAGCCTGTACAGACCGGTGGCTCGCAAGATGAGAACGGCCGCGATGATTAGTGTCGTCCCACCCACCGCCGGACCCGCCACTGAGGGTAAGCCGCTCGGCACATCATCCAGCCTGGCAACAGCTATGGGCATCGCGGAGGCGGCCAACAGCATAAAGGCCACACCGGAGACAACCGGAGTGATGATTCGGCGCAGTTGGGCCAGCCAGAACGACAAGGCGAATTGCACCAGCGACGCGGCGACGACCAGGCTCGACATGACCGGGAGCCCGCCTTCCGCCACCGCCAAAACACAGACCGCAAGGAACGGCGCGGCGGAACCCATCAGGAGGATGTGCCCCGATCCGAGACGCCCAAGCCTGATGACCTGAAGCGCCATGGCGATGCCCGCAATCACCATGGCGACGAACATCGACCATGATAGGAAGTCGTCGCCTCCGCCGGCTGCGACGGCAAAAATAGTTACGAAGGTGACGGTGTTCGAGAGCGCGATCAAAGCGCCCTGGAGCGCCACGCCAAGCGTCAAAAGGGGAGGAGACTTCTCGTCCGGCTCGTACAGTATGTGGTCATTGGCGCGCATCAGTGCACCTCTGTGAGTCGGGGTTTCTGGAGCTGAGGGGAGTCGAACCCCTGACCTCCGCATTGCGAACGCGGCGCTCTCCCAACTGAGCTACAGCCCCAAGAACAGTGATTCAATTGTAACGCAGGCGATGGGCACGCTGGCGATACAACACACAAGAAAACGCCGCCCGCAGGGCGACGTCCTTTTCAGTACTTGTTGCGTGAGCGACTTACCCGCGGTATCCCCCGCCGCCACCGCCGGAACCGCCCTGACCGTCGCCTTCGGCAGCCTCGGCGCTCGGCGCTTCATCCTCAGCGATTGGCTCCCACTTCACGAGAGTGACCTCGTCGGTCACGTCGTCAAAGACAGCCTGAACGCGCTGCCCGACGGCGAGCGAGCCCGGGTCCTCCATCAGTTGCTCCTTCGGCACGAGGACGTTGCCCGTCATGCGCGCGCCCTCATCCAGCTGGATGGTGGCATGGACATAGGGGGCCTCCTCCGTAAATGACGGGATGGAAGACTGGTAGACGGTCGTGTACGAATAGACACGGCCCTTGCCGCTGACCTTTGTCCAGATGAGCTTATCACCGGGGCAGAGGCCATACGGGCAGACCTCGCGCGGGAAGAAGACGAACCTGTTGCAGTCGCCGCAGTACTGCACCCACAACTCATGCTTCTTCGTGCCCTCCCAGAACGGTCGTGACACGTCCGGGTTGAGCGTCGCTCGCGGCAGCGGTTTGTTGTATTCGCTCGTCATGACTCTGCGTCCCCTCAGCGAATCCTCGCCTCGACGTTTCTCTTCTTGTCTCTAGAGTGTGTTCTCGGACCCGAGAACCAGCGTGCACATGCTGCTCGCTGTGCCGCCTCAACCATTCACCAGGCCGAGGTCGTTGCGTTCTATCTGTCTAACGCCCGCCTTGCCCATAATCTGGCGCGCTGCCTCAACCACGTGGCGGAATCCGCCTGCCAGCCCCGGCTGTCCGCCGGACAACTGGCCGCCGTCCGTATTGATCGGGAAAGTCCCGTTATAGGTGGTGTCCGTATCGGCGAAGAACGGTCCGATCTCACCCTTCGGTACGATCCCTGCATCTTCCAGGCACACGGCATGGAGGATTGTGTATCAATCGTAGAACTGGGCGAACTGGATATCGCGCGGCGTGTAGCCGGACATGGCGAATGCGGTTGGCGCGGAGCGCGCCACCGGTGTAACCGTGATATCCGGCCGCTGCATCCCGCCGAAGTCGTCAAGCGCAGTCGCCCCGCCCAGCACGTAAACGGGCTTGGTCAGACTCGCCTTGGCTCGCTCTGCGGTCGTCACGATGACGGCCGCCGCTCCTGCGCACGGCATCACGCACTCAAGTAGTCGCAGCGGGTAATTCACGTACCGGGAATTAAGAACGTCGTCGTGAGTGATCGGCTGTCCGTCAAAGACGGCGTTCTCATTGCCTTGGGCGTTGGCGCGCTCATTGGCCGCCACGTGAGCCAGTTGCTCCTGGGTGGTGCCATACTTGGCCATGTGACGCCCGTAGATCTGGGCATAGCCGGTGTTCGCGCCCGCGGCAGGACCGTAGGGGAAATCGAACTCGGCCCCGGGCCCCGGGAAGCCTTCAATACCGCGTGGCAGAGCCGGGTTCCGCTCCTGCGCGATGACAACCAAAACATAGTTGGCTAGGCCGTTCATAACGGCCATGGAGGCAAGCGTGACTCCTGTGGCGCCGCTCGCGCCCATCATGGAGGAGCCGGTGCCGAAGCGGGGGCGGATGCCGAGGTATTCAGCAGCGAAGCCGGGGAAGGTGTCCCCGCCCTCTGTGATCAGCCCGTCAACATCATCCTTCGAAATGTGCGCGTCTTCGATAGCGAGACGAGCAGCCTGCGCCATGAGGCCGCCCACGCTCATGCCGGGAATCGTCCGGCGCGTCGGGAGTTCGCCGATACCGATGATTGCGGCCTCTCCTCGGAAACTCACGTGCTTATCCTCCTGCTGATGTCGTTCCGCTCAGGCAGTCAGTTATACCTGGGGTCGTTTACCCATTCATTGTCAGCGGCTGTGTCTGCCCCCGGAACGGGCTCCTCTTCGACACGCCGCCATTTGATGATTGTCCACTCCGGAGTCACATCCTCGAATACGGCCTCCACACGCTGATTCACCTTCAGCAGCGCGGGATCCTCGCGGTATTCCTCCGGTGAGACGTCGGCCATGTTGCCGACCATTCGAACACCCTCGTCCAATTCAATGAGAACCTGCGCCATGGGCATGTCCTCACCGAATGTGGGAACCGCGGGCTGGAAGACCGTCGTATAGGAATGGATACGGCCCATGCCGCTGGCCTTCGCCCACACCAGATCATCTCCGTGACCCCAGCATGTGGGGCACGCCTCGCGCGGATAAAAGATGTATTCAGCGCAGCGCTTGCAGTGTTGGAGCCAAAGCTCATGGCGCTTAGTTCCGGCCCAGAACGGCGCGCTCACTTCCGGATTGATATGGGGCCGTGGAACCGGCTTCCTGTATTCCTCAGTCATGGCTGCGTCATCTCCCCGCAGGTGCGGCTACGCTCTTCTGGTCTCTCTAGAGTGTGTTCTCGGACCCGAGAACCAGCGTGCACATCGTGCTCGCGGTGCCGCCTCAACCATTCACCAGGCCGAGGTCATTGCGGGCAATCTGCCGAACACCCGCCTTCCCCATGATCTGGCGCGCGCCTTCCACAACGTGGCGGAATCCACCGGCAAGGCCCGGCTGGCCACTGGAGAGTTGCCCGCCGTCCGTATTGATTGGAAAATCGCCGTTATAGCGCGTATTCGTCGATTCATAGAAGGGCCCAATTTCGCCCTTGGGCATCAATCCCGCGTCCTCCAGGCACACGGCCTGGAGAATGGTGTATCAATCGTAGAATTGGGCGAACTGCATGTCCCGCGGCGTGTAGCCGGACATCGTGAACGCCGTGGGGGCGGATCGCGCGACGGGCGTCTCGGTCAGCTTGTCGCGCTGCCAACCCATGAGCGGGTCGGTGGCGATGCCCGCGCCGAGGACGTAGACCGGCCGGTTTAGGCTGTGCGCGGCGCGCTCAGCGCTCGTTACAACCACTGCAGCTGCGCCTGCGCACGGCATCACGGTCTCAAGCAGTTTGATGGGATAGTTCACGTAGCGGGAGTTCATCACGTCTTCATGCGTGATGGGCTGCCCCTGGAAGACGGAGTTGGGGTTCTCAAGCGTGTTAAACCGCTCATTGACGGCCATGTGGGCCATCTGCTCTTCAGTGGTGCCGTACTCTTCCATATGGCGGACGTACATCATGCCGTAGCCGGTGTTGGCGCCGGCGGACATGCCGTACGGCTCTTCGATCTCTGATCTCATGCTTGGAGGCCCGCCGCCCGCCGCCGGGATGTTGGGGTTTCGAGCGGTCGCAATGACGACAAGGACATAATTGGCGAGGCCGTTCTGCACAGCCATGGATGCAAGCGTGACGCCGGTCGCGCCGCTGGCGCCCATCATGCTCGCGCCGCTGGCGAATCGCGGGCGGATGCCGAGATACTCGGAGGCGAAGCCGGGGTAGACCGTCCCCCCTTCGGTGACAAGTCCGTCCACGTCCTCAAAGCGAATGTGGGCATCGTGAATCGCAATACGACCCACATCGCCCATCAGGCCAATCATTGAGCGGCCGGGCGTCGCACGTGTTGTCGGCAACTCGCCAATCCCGATGATCGCTGCTTCACCACGAAGACTCATACGTCCACCTCGTGGGGGCAATGCCCTTCTGCCCCGTCATTATGCGGATACGGTAACACCGTGTCGCGCAGCTTGGCAAGCACGTATACGGATTTGTTGGCGTATTTTTTCCCGCGTCGGAGAGAGCGGAAAGTCTAGTGCCCCCGGGCGGTCACTGTGATCAGTTCGAGCACTTCGCTGCTGGAAATCGAGCCGATGAACCTGTCCGTCTCTTCATCTTTAACGGGAAGCACCGTCAGAGAATTGTCGATCATCTGCTGAAGCGCATCCTCAATTAGCTCGTGCTCGCTGACGGATGGCGTGTTCTCGCGCAACACCTGGCTCAGTGGCGTCTCATCCCAATCAGTGCGCGGCAGATAGCGCAGCATACTCAGCGAGACAATGCCGGCCAGCTTCCCGTCATCGACAATCACGTAATCATGTTGCTCCGGCAACAGCCAGTACTCCGCAAAGGCCTTCACCGTCATTGACTGTTCTGCGTAGTTCCGTGACCGATCCAGGATGTCCCCAACTTTGATGCCCTCCAGCGCGAACGGGACCATTGAAGGTGGTAAGTGAAGAGCGTCTGTAAACTCGCCGGTATCCTTGATTCTCCCCAGCGCGAAGCTGATGCCGAATGGCGAGAGGAGCATGTACCCAAGCATGACGACCACGAAGAGGGAGAACAGCGCTTCGTCGATGCCGCCCGTCTGGAACAGCAGGAGCAGCAAGGCGATCTCCGCCACCCCCTTGGCCATCAGACCGGTGGAGATGGCGAACGGCTCTTGAAGCCGCACGATGTAGGTGCTCAGGAACGCTCCCGCGAATTTCCCGGCCAGCGGAATCAGCACAAGCGCTGCGATGGTCGCGATGGGCAGATCGAGGAAAGCCATGCTCAGATGAAGCCCCGCTGAGGCAAAGAACAGCGGCACAAAGAACCCGTCGGCGGAGCTTCGAATGCCGGGCATGATGTCCCGCCGAACCTGGTACGGCAGCATGGAGAGGGCCGCGCCAAACAGCAGCGCCCCCAGCGAGCCGTGCAATCCAACCTCCTCCGCGCCCACAACCACCAGGAACAGCCCCCCAAGCAACACCCCGAACGACAACTGCGGCACGCGCAGGAAACGATGCAGCTGGACGATGATCCATGGAAGCGCCTTGGTGGAGAACAGCCACGTCAGAACCGTGAATCCAAGAATCTGCGCGATGATCGTGAAGGCGCCCAGAGCAGTCAGGCCCTCTTCTTCTCCGCCCGCATAGAAGTGCTGGCTGATCGCAAATCCAACGACGAACAGCGCAATCAGCTCCGCGATGACCACTGCCGTGAATATCTGAACACCCACCGGCTCCTTTAAACGCCCCTCGTCCACAAGGACTTTCGCGACTAACCCCAAGCTGGAAAGTGAGAGTATCCCGGCCAGTCCCAGCGCATGTTCAAAGCTCAGGCCCAAACCCAGGTCAAACAGGAAATCCGACGTGACACCCAGGGAAATGAGCAGTGAGATAGCCACCGACAATGAGGCGGCAAGAAAGAGGCGGCCACGAACGGATGCGATAAATCCCCTGATATCCAGCTCTTCGATGCCGATAAGGAAGAAGAAGATGAAGATCCCGATGCTGAGGATGATGTCTATCTCTCGGCCCGCCTCCACGATTCCCAGCACCGGGCCAAGAATGACCCCGGTCGTGGCGTAGGCGATGATGGCATTCAGGCCGAAGCGCTTGAAGACGCCCTCAAGGAGTTTGGCGCCGACAATCAGCAGGCCAAGAGACAAAAGGGCTTCGTGCAGTTCCATGTAATCCGCCCCTCGGCAAGACGTGACCGTGGACTGCCCTCGGATACGGCGCGAACTTCCCTTAGCCCATGGTCACGTATCGCCAACCCGCGCTCATTCTAGCGCAGATGCCACGAGGAATCCGCCCCCCTCCTGTCATTCCGAGCGCAGCCGAGGAATCTAACCTTCGGAACCCTCTTGCTCCAGACCGACCTGCCAGTTGATGCCGAAGCGATCCGTGCACGACCCGAAATAGTCGCCCCAGAACATATCCTGCAGCTCCATCGTCACCTCGCCACCGTCGGACAGCGCGGCAAACACCCGGTCCGCCTCATCGCGAGAGGGCGGCCTGTAGCTGACGGAATAGTTGGAGCCGACGGTCAGCGGCGGCCCGAACCCGGGCGGCACATCGCTCCCCATGAGGATGCCGTTCCCGATGGGCAGCGAGACATGCATCACCTTGTCGCCCCACCCCTCCGGAATAGGGTACTCATCGTCCGGCGGCATATCATCGAACGCCATCATGTTCGAGAACTCCCCGCCAAACACCGACCGATAAAACTCAAACGCCTCCCGACACTCCCCCTCCACAAAATTCAGATAGATAGACAGGCTGGGCAACTCTTGTTGACTGGTCATGACAGTTTCCTTTTCCCTAGCTTTGTGAATAGCAATTCCGAGGCTTTGGGTAGATATTTCTTACTATTCAGTATCGTTTATGGTCGTTTTCAGACTTCCAAATATCGAATCTACTCCTACCCCCTACACCGCCGCCGCTCCAACCACCGCGCACTCCTCATCCTGCTCGCCCGTGCCGCCGCCGACGCCGACTGCGCCGATGACCTCGCCGTCCTTCTCGATCGGCACCGCGCCGAGGCTCAGGATCATGTGGTCACCCTCGCCCGCCTTGATGCCCTGAAAGATCGGGGCGTCCGCCCTGTCCTGGAACAACCCGCTCGGGCGACCGAACGCCGCCGATGCAATCGCCTTGCCCTGCGAGCCGTAGACCCCGGCCCAGATCGCCCCGTCCATCCGCGCGAACGCGACAAGCCGCCCGCCCGCGTCAACGACGGCGATGCTCATCTTCGTCCCCTGCTCGTCCGCCTTCGCAGCCGCCGCCGCGATAACCGTGTTCGCCTCATCCAGCGTGATTGAGCGTGCCATTACCCTCTTCCCCTCTCTGATGATTCTCCTGTCGATGCGCCGTCGCCTCGCGGCAAATCGCGCGCGTGAATTCATGGTAGCGCACAACACCCCTGTCATTCTGAACGGAGCGGAGCGGAGTGAAGAATCTAAGGACTCGTGCCGCAGGAAAGTCTAGGCAAGCAGCCTCGCCGCCACGTTCCTCGCCTCTTCCTGCGTCTCCACTATCTGCTCAGGCGGAACCTGCCTGAGAACCTCAAGGGCATTCAGATTGCGTTCCGGCATACCCGAAAGCCCCATCACGATGCAATGCGTGTCCTGGATGATGGCCGTGTCCACAAGCTGTTCGACCACCAGGGCCGCGCTTTCGTCGATGTAGACCGTATCGGAGAAATCCAGGATGACGATCTCATGCTCACGAATGTCCTCGCCGATGGTGTCAATAAGCTTGCCGGACGATGCGATCGTAAAGGTCCCCCGCAGGGCCACGAGTCCCACTCTGGCTGTAAAGTCGTCAAACTCTTCCGCGCCATCGTGTTCCGCAAAGAAAACCTGGTCCAGGATGGGAACGGAGATAACGCTGTCAAGCTCCAGACGCTCAAATTGCCGCGCGTTGGTGACAGCCGCCGCGATCATACCCACCGCAACAGCAGCAACCAGGTCAACAAACACCGTCAGTATGAACGTGAGCAGCATGACCACCAGGTGCTCACGCTGCACGCGGAACATGCGGTTGACGAATCGCCAATCAATCGTATCGAGCGCGACCTTCACCAGGATCCCGGAGAGGACGGCGCTTGGAATTAACTCAACGTAGTTGCCGAACCGCATCACGATAACCACAAGAATTGCGACGGCCAGCACACCGGAGATGAGGGTCGACCCCCCTGCGCGAATGTTGGCCACCGTGTTTGGCGTGGCGCCTGCGCCCGGCAGGCCCCTGAAGAATCCCGTGATAACGTTCCCGATGCCCTGCGCGAGGAGCTCTCTATTCGCATCATTGCGCGAGCGTGTCATGGAATCTGCGACGAGCGCCGTTAGCAGAGTATCGACGGATCCAACGAGCGCGATGACCAGCGCAGGCTCAGTAGCCCGCACGATGAAACCGGGATCAAGGTGCGGCAGCTGGAAGAGCGGGAGGTCAGTGGGAACAGCCCCAACGGATGGCGCGTCTTTCAGCCAGATGAGGCTTATTGCCGTTCCCACTGCCAGCGCGACCAGGGTCGGAGGCAAATGACCTTGGAATCTCCTGGGCCAGAGCAAGGCCGCTGCAAGCGTTATGACGGCTATCACCAGGGCGCTGCTCTGAAACTCATTCATGAGTTGGGGCATGTCCCCAAGCGTGGCAAACAGTCCGCCTACCCCGACACGCCCGCCCATGAAGGGCTCCAGTTGACCCACGATGATGATGACGCCCACACCGGTCATAAACCCCGATATGACCGAATATGGGGTATATGTGACGAACCGTCCGATTCGCAGCAGGCCGAACAAGACCTGGATCAGTCCGGCCATGATGACGATGGTGAAGGCCTCAGAGATGTTGTCCGCATGCGCGGTGACAATGACCGCCATGGCCACCGTCATCGAGCCTGTCGGGCCGGATATCAGGGACCTTGTGCCGCCGAATACAGCGGCAAAGAAACCGACTGAGATGGCCCCGTAAATGCCGGCTGCCGGACCCAGACCGGCCGCGATACCAAACGCCAGCGCAACGGGCAGACCGACGACAGCCGCCGTAACGCCTCCGATAACATCCCCTCGAAGAGATTGCAGGCTATAGTGTCGATCTGACCCCAGAAGGCGTTGAAGCATAGACAAGTCCGCGGCCACACCCTATCAAAACACAGGCACGAATACCTGGTGTTCTGTTCCCCAAGTCCCTGAGCAATCCTATACCCTTTTGCGCCGGGGTGGCGACGCCCGTGGATGGGCGGAAGTATTGGATTGCGTGCTAGACTCGCGGCGTGCGATTGCTATTGACGAACGATGATGGAATACACGCGCCCGGCATCCTCGCGCTCGTAAAGTCCTTGCGGGGGTTGGGCGAAATCACCGTTGTTGCGCCCGACCGCGAGCAGAGCGGCATGGGCGCGAGTTTCACGCTGCATCGGCCCGTACGGGTGCGTCGTCTGCGAACGCGCGGCGCGCGGTACTATGCCGTGGACGGGACGCCGGGCGACGCGGTCATCGTCGCGCTCGGCCATATCATGGCCGAAGAAAAGCCTGATTTGGTCATCTCCGGCATCAACCACGGCACGAACCTGGGCGCAGACGTGTTTCTCTCCGGCACGGTGGGGGGGGCGTTGCATGCGCATTTCCGCGGTATTCCGTCGATGGCCGTCTCCATGCCGCTGCGCAAGCGGCTGCGGTACCGGACAGCCGCGGCGGTGGCGCGTGCGCTGGCGGAGCAGATTCTGGCCGACACGGAAAGCTACGCCGGCCTCCTCTTTAATGTCACGGTGCCGAACCTCGGGCTGGACAAGCTGCAGGGCGTCGAGATCACGAACCTCATCCCACGTGCCGTCAACTTTGACGTGACACACGGCAACGACGGGCGACGCGACTACTACTGGATCAGCGTGGAGAGGCAGACACGCTCCCGCAAGGGCGTCGACATACAAGAAGGTACGGACGTGTGGGCTCTCCGGGAGAAGAAAGTCTCCATCACGCCGGTGCAGATGGACGCGACAGCCTACGATGCAATCGAGAAACTGGGCAACCTCCAGAAAGCCGTCTCGACACTGACAGAGGAGGGCATCCCCAATTGACGATATAGCTCCCTAAATGCTACTTTCCTACTTGTGAGACGGGATTCGTCCCGTCGTTTTTTGCGAAACGGGTAGGAGGCTAACCGAGAACCATGGATGTTGCCGTTGCCGCGTCCCTTGGCGCCGGGCTTTTGGCGCTGATCTTTGCAGCCATCCTGATCTACCGCGTCATGAAGGTGGATCAGGGCAACGAGACGATGCAGCGCATCGCCGTCGCCATTCAACAGGGCGCAATGGCCTTCCTGCGCCGCGAATATACCTACCTCGCCGCTTTCGTAGTCATCGTTGCCATCATCGTCGCCCTCCTCGTGGAGCCGCGCACGGCCGTGGCTTACGTGCTTGGAGCGGTTGTCTCCGGCGCGACAGGCGTGTTGGGAATGTTGGTCGCGACGCAGGCGAACGTGCGGACAGCCGCCGCTGCCATACAGGGCCTCAACCCTGCCCTCCGTGTCGCATTCTCCAGCGGCACCGTGATGGGCATGTCCGTCGTGGGACTTGGACTGCTGGGTGTCGGCCTCATGTATGTGGTCTACTCCAACATCTATTCAGACATTGACGCCGCGGAAATCATGAAGTGGGTGGCCGGATTCAGCTTCGGCGCCTCATCCATCGCGCTGTTCGCCCGCGTGGGCGGCGGCATCTACACCAAGGCGGCGGACGTCGGCGCGGACCTCGTCGGCAAGGTTGAGCAGGGCATCCCGGAGGATGACCCCCGCAACCCCGCCACCATCGCGGACAATGTTGGCGACAACGTCGGCGATGTGGCCGGCATGGGCGCGGACCTCTTTGAGTCGTACGTCGGCTCCATCATCGCGGCCATGGCTATTGCCGCGACGGCCTACGCCATAGCTGACTACGATGCCTCGTTCATGATCCTGCCGATGGCCATCGCGGGCGCGGGCATCGCGAGTTCCATCATCGGCACGTTCCTGGTGCGCTCCGGCGAGCAAGCGTCGTTCGCGAGCTTGTTGTGGTCGATCCGACGCGGTATCTTTGCCTCCGCCATCCTCGTTGCCATTGCAACCTTCGCGGTGGTCAACTACCTGGAGTTCTCTGACGTTGAGATTGGCGGCAATACAGTTGCCGCAGCTGACGTGGGGATTCGGTTGTTCGGCGCGGTGCTCGCCGGCCTCATCGGCGGCGTGATCATCGGCCTTATCACGGAGTACTACACCTCGTACGACTACGGCCCAACGCAGCGCGTTTCGCAGTCGGGAGAGACCGGCCCCGCAACGGTCATCATCAGCGGATTCGCGACAGCGATGCAGAGCACGGTCGTGCCGGTGCTGGTCGTGGGCGCTGCAATCTGGATTTCCTACGAACTGTTCGAGTTCTACGGTGTGGCGATTTCCGCCGTAGGAATGCTGTCCACGCTTGGAATCACACTGGCAACGGATGCCTACGGCCCCGTGGCGGACAACGCCGGCGGCATTGCCGAGCAGGCCGCGCTCGATCCCGAAGTTCGCGAGCGGACGGACGCGCTGGACTCACTGGGCAACACGACAGCCGCGACGGGCAAGGGCTTTGCCATCGGCTCCGCTGCGCTGACGGCGCTGGCGCTCATGGCGGCCTATGCGCAAGCCGTTGACTTGACTGTAATCAGCCTGCTTGACTCCAAGACGTTGGTCGGACTCTTCATCGGAGCAATGCTGCCGTTCCTGTTCTCCGCGTTCACAATGGCCGCCGTTGGCCGCGCCGCGAACGCGATGGTGAACGAGGTGCGGCGCCAGTTCCGCGAGATCCCGGGCATCATGGAGGGGACGGCAGAGCCGGAGTACGCGCGCTGCGTGGACATCAGCACACGGGGCGCGCTGCGCGAGATGATCGTGCCGGGTGTCCTGGCTGTTGTCGCGCCGGTCTTGGTTGGCGTGTTGATGGGCAAGGAGGCGCTGGGAGGCCTGCTCATCGGCTCCATCGCCGCCGGATTCATGATAGCCATCACCATGGCAAACGCGGGCGGCACGTGGGACAACGCCAAGAAGTTCGTTGAGACGGGCAACTTCGGCGGCAAGGGCACGAGCCATCACGAGGCAACGGTTGTAGGTGACACGGTTGGTGATCCGTTCAAGGACACCAGCGGCCCCTCGCTCAACATTTTGCTCAAGCTCATGTCCATCGTCGCGCTGGTCTTCGCGCCCTTCTTCCTGGACTACGGCCCGATCCTGTAGCCAACCAAAGAACGCTAACTTGGGGCCGGACATCAAGGTGTCTGGCCCCTTGCTCGTCTACAATGAATAGACCATGACTGCCACCGTTCAAACTGAGGTCGCCCTTGAGCCTGTCATCGGGCTTGAGGTGCACGCGCAGCTGCTCACGCAGAGCAAGATGTTCTGCGCCTGCGCCACGGACTACACCGGCTCAGAGCCGAACACACGACTTTGCCCGGTCTGCATGGGACTCCCCGGCACCCTGCCCGTTATCAATCAACAGGCAGTCGCAGCGACAATCATGACGGCGCTCGCCCTGAACTGCGAGATCGCGGTAGACACGAAGTTCGACCGTAAGAACTACCCCTACCCTGACCTGATGAAGGGGTACCAGATCTCTCAATACGATCTGCCCTTGACGCGCAACGGCTGGCTGGAAATTGAGCCGGAGGACGGCAAAACGCGCAAGATCGGCATCACGCGCGTTCACCTTGAAGAGGACACTGCCCGCCTGACCCACCGCGTCGATGTCACCGGAGAGACCTATTCGCTGGTGGACATCAACCGCTCCGGCGTCCCTCTCATGGAGGTCGTCGGCGAGCCTGACCTGCGCTCACCGGAAGAAGCGCGCCTCTACCTGACGAAACTGCGCTCAATCCTGCAGTACCTCGGCGTGTCCACCGGCAACATGGAGGAGGGCAGCTTCCGCTGCGACGCCAACATCTCCATGCGCAGGCCCGGCGACCCCCTGCCCAACTGGAAGGTTGAGGTCAAGAACATGAACTCCTTCCGCGCCGTCTTTCGCGCGCTGGAGTTCGAGGTGGAGCGGCAGACGGACCTAATTCAGCGAGGCGAGCGCATCCCGCAAGAGACGCGTGGCTGGTCCGAGGAGGAGGGCGCAACCCTCTCCCAGCGTTCCAAGGAATACGCCCAGGACTACCGCTACTTCCCCGAGCCGGATCTGCCCCCGCTTGTCGTCAACAGGGACTGGGTCAACGAGTTGCGACAATCGCTCCCGGAGCTGCCCGACGCCCGCCGCGCCCGGTTTATGAACGGCTTTGCACTCTCTCCCTACGACGCCGGCCTTTTGACCGCCTCCCGCGCCACCGCTGACTACTTTGAGCAAGCGTTGGAGGCGTCGCCAAAGGCGCAGGGAGATGCTCAGCAGGCGCGCGCAAAGGCCGTCGCGAACTGGATTGTTGGAGACCTCACACACCTGCTCAGCGAGGCGGACACGGATATCGCGGACTCCCCCGTCTCCGCCCCTGCCCTCGCTGCAATGCTTGACCTGATGGACGACGGCTCGATCAGCGTTCGCATGGCCAAAGAGGTCTTCCCGGAAATGTTCGGCACGGACAGAAGCCCGGCGGACATTGTCGCAGAAAAGGGCCTAAACCAGATCAACGACGAAGACGCGCTCGCTGCCGCAGTTCGAGAGGCAATTGAAGCGAACCCGAAAGCCGTCACCGACTTTCAGAAGGGCAAGCAGAACGCCGTCGGCTTTCTCGTGGGACAGGTCATGCGGGCAACACGCGGGCAGGCGAACCCTCAAACGGCCAACCAACTGGTCGCGCAGCAACTGGCTGCGCTGGGGACCTCAGAAGATGAGGCACAATAGACGGAGCGAATCAATCTCGCTATAGGACTGAATCAATGATCAACATCATCATTCACGTGCTGCAACTTCTTGTCGCCGTGCTTCTGATCGGCGCGATTCTGCTGCAGGTGCGGACGCAGGACCTGGGCGGCGTGTTCGGTGCAGGTGCGTCTGTCTTCCGTGCGCGGCGTGGCTTTGAGAAAACCCTCTTCCAGGCCACCATCGGCCTCGCCGTCATCTTCGTCGTATTGGCGATAGCCAGCTCCCGCTTTACGGGCTAGCTGGCAGACGGACTCAGCAGCAGGCAGAGCCGCTGCTATTCTCGAGGTCGATCGTCTTTAGACCCGCGCCCGGCTTATCCGGCATGGCCACAAACTCAATGGTCTGCTCCGCGCAAGCACACGCGCCCTCACAGTCGCAGGCAAGAGCGAGCATACTTCCGTCAGTTCCCAGCTTGATCAGGTTCTCGAAGTTGTGGGCTATCGTCATGTGAAGTCCTCTTCTCGTCCTGGTGCCAGTCCTCAGCAACCGTTCTTCCACCAGTATGCCACCCACTTCAATCCAGCGCGGCGGTCTACACCATGTGGTCGTGATTAGTGGTACTCACTAGCCCCGTTCGTGTGCAGCGCATGGGCGGCCAGGCGCAGAGCAGCCTCTCCGGCAGTAAGCGAGCCTCCCTCCTCCGGCGGTTTCACGTGGACGAAGAAATCGTCCGCCATCTCAGGAGAGGGGAACTGGTCAGGCCAGAAGAAGGTAAAGCCCGCCATGCGAGCCGTCTGTTGATCGAGAGGCCGATCTCCCACATGCCAGTAGGTGGTCAGATCCGGGTAACGTTCTTTCAGCGTTGTCATATGGTGCTTGAGAATCACGAAGTCCGGCTCAAGGTCATAACCCCGCCACATGATGAACTGGGAACTCTCGGGCCTGTCGGACGCGCTGCCGACAATTGCGCCCTTTGACCGGAAATACTCGACGTGCTCCCGAGTAAGGATGCCGTTTGGGTCTCCAAACTCCATCGTTCCGTCAATGTCAAACGTGATAAGCCACATGGGCGAAACTACTCTCCGGCAAGTCCTGTTGCGGTTCCGCTACTGTACGTTTCGGTTGTAATTCGAGTCAAGATTTGAAGAATTTCGTCATATATTCGCTTATTCGTATTGAATGTTTCCAACTCTAAAGCGTTCAATGGCTGAAAGTTCCTGTGAGCGAGGCTCACCGCCCTTTCACCGTTCAACACGCCACTCTGTGCCCCGTGGCGTGTCCTCCAGTACAACACCCAACTCGGCGAGTCGGTCCCGCAGGTTGTCCGCCAACGCGAACTGCTTTTCCTTGCGCAGCGCTGCCCGTGTCTCAATCAGCAGCTCCACAAACGGAGCGACATCGCCCGTGCCGACAGAGCTGGCCTGCTCCAACCCCAGCCCCAGCACGCCGCCAAGCTCGCGAAGCACGCTGGTTGCATCCGATACGTCTCCGCCCTCTCCGGCAGCGCGGTTGATCTCCCGCGCCATGTCAAACAGCGCCGCAAGCGCTTGCGGGGTATTGAGATCATCGTCCATCGCCTCGTAGAAGCGTTCTTTGAATGCGCCCACATCCGGCGCATCGCCTTCGCCGCCAATCGCCCATGCCGCGCGTGACAACCGTTCAGCTGCGCGGGCCGAAGCCGCCACAGCCTCGTCCGTCCACGTCAGCGGCATCCGATAGTGGGATGTCAGCACGAACATCCGAAACGCATCCGCGCCGTGTTGCTCAACAACGTCTCGAATAGACACGAGGTTGCCGAGCGACTTGCTCATCTTCTCTTCGCCCATCTGCAGCAGCCCATTGTGTAGCCAGTACTGGGCGAACGGCTCGGTTCCGGTGAACGCCTCCGTCTGGGCAATTTCATTCTCGTGGTGCGGAAAAATCAGATCTGCCCCGCCGCCGTGAATATCAATCTTCTCGCCCAGATAGCTCAGGGACATGGCCGAGCACTCAATATGCCAGCCCGGGCGGCCGGGACCCCACGGGCTGTCCCATGACGGCTCGCCCTCCTTTGCGCCCTTCCAGAGCGTGAAATCCAACGGCGACTCCTTCGATTCATTGGGCGCGATGCGCGCGCCCGCCATCATCCCGTCCAACGTGCGATGCGAGAGCTTGCCGTATGTATCAAACTTGCCAACACGGAAATACACATCCCCATCGGCTGCATACGCGAATCCCTTATCAATAAGACCGGAGATCATCTCCAGCATCGAGGGCACCTCAGCCGTCGCCAACGGGTATTCATCCGCGGGTAGAACATTCAGCAGCGCCATGTCCTCGCGAAAGAGGTCCATGTAGCGGCCTGCCAACTCTTCTGCTGTCTCCTCCGTCTCCTGCGACCGCGCGATGATCTTGTCGTCAACGTCCGTGAAGTTCTGTACCACCCGAACGCTGTAGCCGCGATGGGCAAGATATCGCCTCACCACGTCAAAGATGACGTAGCTCATGCCGTGCCCGACATGAGAATCGGAGTACGGGGTAACGCCACAGACGTACATGAGAACATCCGGCGGATTATGCGGCGTGAAGTCAGTCTTCTCGCCGGTCAGCGTGCTTGTCAGGCGCAGCATCAGGCCTCGGCCTCTAGCGCAACAATCACATGCGCGGCGATGACTGCGGTGCCCTCCACACCGCCCAGCGGAAGTCCCTCAAGCGTCTTGAATTTCAGATTCAATTGGCTAGGCTCGACTCGAAGTTTCACAGCAAGAGATTGAATCATGGCGTCCCGATACGGACCGAGCCGGGGCGCGTCCGCATAGAGCGTAGCATCGGCATTTCCCAGCCGCAATTGAGCAGTCTCCACCATGTCCATCGCGCGACGCAGGAGCTCCATACTGTCGGCGTCCTTGTAGGCGGGATCGGTGCTTGGAAAATGTTGGCCAATGTCGCCTAACCCCGCCGCCCCAAGCAGTGCGTCCGTCAGCGCGTGCGCCAGCACGTCCCCGTCGGAATGGCCATGCAGACCTAGCGTGTATTCGATTCTTGTTCCACCCAAAATGAGCGGCCTGCCCTCCACCAGTGCATGGCTGTCGAACCCAAGCCCAACACGTAAAGCAGCCACTAGGAGCCTGCCTTCGCATCGTTAGGCGCACGATTGTCACGTTGGCGGAGAATCGCTTCGACAATCGCCACGTCAGCCGGCGTCGTCACCTTGATATTGCCCGCGTCGCCCTCAAAGAGATGCACCGGCTCGCCAAGCGCCTCCACAAGGCTTGCGTCGTCCAGCACAAGATCTGCGGGAGCCTCCGCGTGGGCGCGTCGTAAGAGTTCGGTGCGAAAGGCTTGCGGGGTCTGCGCGGCGTACAACCGCGACCTGTCCGGCGTAGCGACAACCCGCCCGTCCTGCCCTGCTTCCTTAATGGTGTCCTGCACGGGAACGGCAGGCACCGCCGCCCCATGTTCATGCGCAGTCGCCACGCCCCGTGCAATCAGCTCCCCAGTGACGCACGGGCGCGCGCCGTCATGAACCAGCGTGATCTCGCTGTCATCCGGCACGGCGTGAAGCCCGGCAAGGACAGATTCACGGCGCGTAGCCCCTCCGGCGCACACCGCAGACACCTTGCACAGCCCCATCTCAGACACGAGCAACTTTGCTTTTTCTACGGAGTCGGACGCGACTACAAGCACGATGTGGTCGATGTCCTGGGAGGCTTCCATCACGCGGAGTGAATAGGCCGCCATCTCATCGCCAAGCAAAAGATGAAAGGCCTTTTGTATGCCCCCCATCCGCTCACCTGAACCGGCGGCGACGATGATACCGGTGGTGGCGCCCGCCATTATCGTGTTACGAGATTGAGCAGGCGGCCCGGCACGTAGATGACCCGGGCCGGATCCGCTCCGTTCAGCGCCGTCTGTATCTTGTCACTGGCCAGCGCGACCTCCCGCGCGGCATCCTCCGCAATATCCGCGGCCACCGTCAGCCGGTCGCGCAGCTTGCCGTCCACCTGCACAATCAGCGTGATCTCTTCCGACTTCATCAGCGACTCGTCGTACTCCGGCCACGACTGCTGGTGGATTGAATACGGCTTCCCCGTCATCTCCCACAGTTCTTCGGTGAGATGCGGCGCAATCGGAGCAAGCAGCAGAAGTAGGGTGTCATATGCCTCACGCCACTCTGGGCTCCGCGCCGCGTCAGGATTTTCAGATTCGATGCGCGACAACGTGTTCGTGAACGTCATCAGCGCAGCAATCATCGTGTTGAATTGGAAGTCCTCGATGTCTACGGTTGCCTTCTGGATCGTGCGGTGCATTTCACGAGTGAGTTCCGTGGCAATGGTGGCGGGGGCAGGCGCGCCCTCCTCGCGGCATCGTGTCTCGCACAGTTCCCACACGCGGTTGAACCACCGCGGCACGCCTCGGATACCCTGCGTGCTCCACGCGCCGCCCTGGTCCCACGGCCCAACAAACATGAGATACGCTCGCACAGCGTCCGCGCCCAGCAGCCCCGTTTGCTCATCGGGATTCACCACGTTGCCGCGGCTCTTGGACATCTTCTCGTGGTCCTCGCCTAGAATGACGCCCTGGTTGAACAGCCGCTTGAACGGCTCATCGAACGTCAGCAGGCCAAGATCACGCAGCGCCTTGGTGAAGAATCGCGCATATAAAAGGTGCATGACAGCGTGTTCGGCCCCGCCCGTGTAGAGATCAACCGGCGCCCATCGTGTCATTTCGGCAGGGTCGAATGCCGTGTCTGTGCCTGCGTCCGGGCTGGTATAGCGGAACTGGTACCACGCGGAGTCGACAAACGTATCCATCGTGTCCGTCTCCCGCTCGGCGTCCGCGTTGCCGCACTGCGGGCATGTCGCGTGGCGAAACTGCTCGTGATATCTGAGGGGAGACTCACCCGTCGGCAGAAACTCGGCGTCCTCCGGGAGCACAACTGGCAGCTGATCCTCAGGAACCGGCACGATGCCGCAGTCCGCGCAGTAGATAATCGGGATCGGCGTGCCCCAGTACCGTTGGCGGGAAACAAGCCAGTCGCGCATCCGATAGGACACCGTCGGCCCGCCCCAACCCTTCTCTTCCAGGTGCTTGGCGACCGCCGCCTTGCCGTCCTCATTCGTCATTCCCGTGAACGGCCCGGAATTGACCATCACGCCCGGGTCGATGTACGCCTCGCTCAGTGGCGAACCGTCATAGCCCTCCGGTGCGATAACTGTCTCGATCGGTATGGAATACTTGGTTGCGAATTCAAAGTCGCGCTCGTCGTGCGCCGGAACTCCCATGACAGCGCCGGTGCCATACGTGGCCAACGCGTAATCCGCGATCCACAGGGCAACCTCTTGACCGTTGAGGCGGTTGATGCAGTACGTCCCGAGCGGCACACCCGTCTTTTCCTTATCGACGGCCAGCCGCTCGATTTCCGTCAGCCGCCGTGCCTGCGCCACGTACGCCTCCACCTCGGCGCGCTGCTCGTCCGTGGTCAGCGCCGGAACAAGTGGATGCTCAGGCGCGAGCACCATGAACGTGACGCCGTACGTGGTGTCCGGCCGCGTCGTGAACACGCGCAGTTCATCAACATCAACTCCCGGCACATCAAGTCCGAACGAAATCTCCGCGCCCTCCGACCGCCCAATCCAGTTGGTCTGCATCAGGTTGATGCGCTCCGGCCAGTCGATCTTCGAGTTGTCCAGCAGTTCCTCGGCATAGTCGGTGATGCGGAAGAACCACTGCTCCAAGTCCCGCTGGTACACGGCCGTGCCGCATCGTTCGCACGTGCCGTCAGGCATGACTTGCTCTCGCGCGAGTGTCGTCTGGTCTTTTTCGCACCAGTTGACGGGGGCCATCGCGCGGTAGGCGATGCCCTTCTCGAACATCTTGAGGAAGAAGTACTGGTTCCACTTGTAATACTCGGGCAGGCAGGTAATGACCTCGCGCCGCCAGTCGTAGCCCGCGCCGATGGTCTTGAGCTGCGCACGCATCCGGTCAACGTTGTCCAGCGTCCACGTCTGGGGGTGGATGCCGCGTTGGATGGCCGCGTTCTCCGCGGGCAGGCCAAACGCGTCGAAGCCCATCGGATGAAGCACGTTATAGCCCCGCATCCGCATATAACGCGCGTGAGCGTCTGCGGGAGCCTCCGCGTACCAATGGCCGACGTGCAGATCGCCGGAGGTATACGGGAACATTGTGAGGGCATACCACGTGGGGCGGGAATCGTCCGCGTTGGCCTCATGCAGCCCGTCCGCGTTCCACCGCTCCTGCCATTTCCGATCAAGCGCAATGGGATCGTACCTGAGGTTGTATGGATTGCCGGCGCGCCGCTCCATTGCCATTGAATACCCGTCCCTGCGTGATTTTCCACTGCTATAGATGCCTTTGCAGTATACAGGGCGCCACTCTGCCACACGCTTTCGACGCCTATACTGAAGCAGCGCAGGGCAAGCAATGAATTACCTCGTTGAAAAGGTGTCTGAAGACACCGAAACAAAGCAGCACGTGCTCATCCTCCGCAGCGCGGAGGGCGAAGACAGGCTGGCGCTGAACGTGCTTGAGAAAGAGGCCGTCGTTCTCGGCAGCCTCCTGTCGGATGACGGAATGCCAGGCCGAAATGTCCTCGACCATTTAAAGGACACCGCCTCACGAGGCGCAGGCGTCGTCCTGGGTATCAAAATGCTGTTGATTGACTCCCGTGACGGCCCCGCTCTCACCCCGGTGCTGATCATGCGCAAGGCCGACTCATCCTTGGAACAGGCGGTGCCAGCCTCATTGGCGCACGCGGCGGCGTGGTCGGTCGCACTGAATATGCCTTTCGAGATAGACGATGATCTGGTAGCTGCGCTCCAGTCCGTCGTGACCGTCATCCCCGGCGAGCCACCCAGCGGCTTCCGAGACTTTCTCGCCGGCCTGGATGAAATAGACCGTGTATGAAGGATGTGCCTTGCGTCACATCTGTTATTTGACGTTTGCACGCGTGTGATATAGTATCCGATTGTGCTTGGGTGGACGTCGACCCGTTAGATTGCACCGGATATGCCTGTTCGCAGGGCTAATTGAAGATACCCCGCGAACGGGCTTTTTCTGCTTGTATGAGGAAGGAGCGCCGAATGGTCGCAACCATGAGGGAGTCAATCAAGAACTACTCGCGGGTCGATGAAATACTCGCACCGCCAAATCTCATTCAAATACAGGTCGACTCCTTCAATTGGTTTAAGACTGATGGAATCGCCGAACTCCTCTCTGAAATCAGTCCTATCCAGGACGCCGCGCGGGAGACCCTGCCCAACGATCTCAGCGCCGGACGCTCTCCTCGCGAGATCCTGGAACTTGTCCGGGAAGGCAAGGCGCGCGCCGAGGCGGTTGGCGGCCGTTTCCAACTCCGATTCGTCGAGCACCGCTTTGATCCTCCCAAGCACTCCGAAGATGAGTGCCGCGACAAGGACCTCAACTACTCCGCCCCGCTCCACGTCAAGGCTGAGCTGACCGTCAAGGAAACAGGCGAGGTCAAGGAACAGGACCTTTTCCTGGGTGATGTTCCCCTCATGACCGACCGGGGCACGTTCATCATCAACGGCGCGGAGCGAGTCGTCGTCAGCCAGCTTGTCCGCTCCCCCGGCGCTTATTTCACGCTGGAGCGCGACCCGTCCACCGGGCGCGAACTGTGCATGACCAAGCTCATCCCCAATCGCGGGGCGTGGCTTGAGTTCGACATCTCCAATCGCGGCATCATCAGCGTCAAGGTAGACCGCCGCCGCAAGATGCCCGTCACCCTGCTGCTCCGCGCCCTTGGCTACGAAGAGGACGAGATTCTCTCGATGTTCTCGGACGTCGACCAACCCGGTGACGCGAGCCTGATTCGCACGACGCTTGAGAAGGAGCCGCACGCGCGAACGACGGACGAGGCGCTGCTGGAGTTCTACCGCCGCCTGCGCCCCGGTGAGCCGTCCGTGCTGGACAACGCCAAGACACTCGTCCATCACCTGTTCTTTGACCCCCGGCGCTATGACCTGGCTCGCGTGGGCCGCTACAAGCTCAACCGCGGCCTTGGCGTGCAGGTAGACCCGGAGACGCGCATCCTGCTGCCGGAGGACATCGTCGCCCTCATCAGGCAGATGATCCGCGTGCAAAACGGCGCGGCCCGGCCCAACGATATTGACCACCTCGGCAACCGCCGCGTCCGATCCGTCGGCGAGTTGATTCAGAACCAGTTCCGCGTTGGCCTCCTCCGCATGGAGCGCGTGGCGCGGGAACGGATGACACTGGTGCAGCCCGAGGGCGCGACGCCCGGCCATCTCGTCAATGTCCGGCCAATCGTTGCGTCGCTGCGTGAGTTCTTTGGCGGCTCCCAGCTTTCCCAGTTCATGGATCAGACCAACCCCCTCGCCGAGTTGACCCACAAGCGCCGTCTCTCTGCGTTGGGTCCGGGTGGACTGTCCCGCGAGCGCGCCGGTTTCGACGTGCGTGACGTCCACAACTCCCACTACGGGCGCATCTGCCCCATTGAGACGCCTGAGGGGCCGAACATTGGTCTCCTGGGCTCGCTCGCCACGTACGCCAAGATCAACCCCTTCGGTTTCATCGAGACGCCCTACCGCCGCGTGCTCAAGGCAATTCCCAACAAGGAGCCGAAGTGGCTTGAGGGTCACACACTCCGTGAGGACGTGAGAGATCGGCGCAAGAAGCTGGTCGCGGAGGCTGGAACGCTCGTTACGGCAGACCTCGCCAAGTCCATGGCGAGGCTCGCCCCGCTGGACATCCCTGTGCGCCCCTTCGTGCTCAATGAGTCTGAGTACCTTGACGCGGATGAGGAAGAGCGGCACGACATCGCGCAGGCCAACACTGAGCTCAATGAAGTCGGTGAGATGATCACGGACATGATTGAGGTTAGGCGACAGGGAGAGCCGCACACGGCCCGCTCCGTGGACGTTGAGTTCATGGACGTTTCTCCCAAGCAGATCTTCAGCGTCTCCACTGCACTTATTCCATTCCTCGAGCACGATGACGCCAACCGTGCGCTCATGGGCTCCAACATGCAGCGGCAGGCTGTGCCTCTCGTGCGCCCGGACGTGCCCATCGTTGGTACTGGCATGGAGTCCCGCGTCGCAAAGGACAGCGGCCAGATCCTGCTCTCCCGCGTTGATGGCACCGTTGTGACGGCCACCGCTGAGGAAATCATCATCAAGGGTGACGATGGGAAGACCTGGCCCCACCGCGTCCGCAAGTTCGAACGGTCCAACCAGGGAACAGTTATCAACCAGAAGCCCTCGGTGGCCCCCGGCGACAAGGTCAAGGTGGGCGACCCGATCGCCGATTGCGCCTCCACGGTGCAGGGCGAACTGGCCCTTGGGCAGAATGTGCTCTGCGCCTTCATGTCCTGGGAGGGCTACAACTTTGAGGACGCAATCATCCTGTCCGAATCCGTCGTGCGCGAGGACAAGTTCACGTCCATCCATATTGAAAAGCACGAGGTCGAGGCCCGCGACACCAAGCTCGGGCGTGAGGAAATCACTCGCGACATCCCGAACGTGGGCGAAGAGGCCCTTGCCGACCTCGACGAAAAGGGAATCATCCGCATCGGCGCGGAGGTGAACGCTGGCGACATCCTTGTCGGCAAAATCACACCCAAGGGCGAGACTGAGCTCTCGCCGGAGGAGAAGCTGCTCCGCGCAATCTTCAGTGAAAAGGCGCGCGAGGTGAAGGACTCGTCCCTCCGCGTACCGCACGGCGAGCACGGCAAGGTTATTGATGTCCGCATCCTGACGGGCGAGCAGAAGGACGACCTGCAGGCCGGCGTCAATGAGCTGGTGCGCGTGTGGGTTGCGCAGACCCGCAAGATTTCCGTCGGCGACAAGATGGCCGGGCGACACGGCAACAAGGGCGTCATCTCGCGAATCATGCCTATTGAGGACATGCCCTACCTGCCGGACGGAACGCCGGTTGAGATTATCCTCAACCCCATCGGCGTGCCCTCCCGCATGAACCTCGGCCAGATCCTTGAGACCCATATTGGTTCGGCGGCGCGAGAACTCGGATTCCAGGTTGTGACGCCCGTCTTTGACGGCGCAGACCCGGAGTCCATTGAAGACGCGCTCGGCCGAGCCTACATCGCCCATGAGTCCGGCGCGGTTCTGACAGGAGAGCACGGCGAGCCGACGTTCGAGCTGGAGATTGCAGAGGCATGGTTGCGAGAGCGCGGAGTCGATCCGGCGCCCGTTTTCAGCGACCAGACCCGCGGCGTCGCCAAGGATGTGTGCCTGCGCCTCTGGCTGGATACGCAAGGGGTGTCCCACAAGCGCCTGGACGCCGACGGCGTTGTCGCAAAGACGGAGGAGCACTTCCGCAAGAGCGGCAACCACCCGCCAATCTTCGGCAAAGTGATTCTGCGTGACGGACGCACGGGTGAGCCGTTCGGCCAGCCTGTGACCGTTGGCTACATCTACATGCTCAAGCTAATCCACCTGGTGGAAGACAAGATTCACGCCCGCTCAACGGGCCCGTACTCGCTAATCACGCAGCAGCCGTTGGGCGGCAAGGCCCAGTTCGGTGGCCAGCGGTTCGGCGAAATGGAGGTCTGGGCGCTTGAGGCGTACAGCGCCGCGCACAACCTGCAGGAAATGCTCACGATCAAGTCGGACGACGTGCAAGGCCGGCAGCAAACCTATGAGGCCATCGTGAAGGGCGAGGACGTGATTGAACACGGCATCCCGGAGTCCTTCCACGTCCTGCAGATGGAACTGCAGAGCCTGGGCCTCGCTATCGAGTTGCTGCAGGACCCGGACGTTCCGGCTCTGGAAATGGCCCTCAGCGGCGCTTTGCGCGTTGATGACTTTGGCGACGGAGAAATGGAGGAGAGAGAGAATGACGGATCCTAGTTTCAGCGCAATACGAATCTCCCTCGCCTCCCCGGACCAGATCCGGTCTTGGTCGTACGGCGAGGTCACCAAGCCTGAGACGATCAACTATCGCAATCAGAAGCCGGAAAAGGATGGGCTCTTTGACGAGCGCATCTTCGGCCCCACCAAGGATTTCGAGTGCTACTGCGGCAAGTATAAGCGCATCCGCTACCGCGGCGTGATTTGCGACCGCTGCGGCGTTGAAGTCACGCGCGCCAAGGTGCGGCGTGAGCGGATGGGGCACATCAATCTTGCTGCCCCCGTTGCTCACATCTGGTTCGCAAAGGGCACGCCGAGTTGGCTTGCCATGTTGCTGGACATGACGCCGCGCAACCTTGAGCGCGTCCTCTACTACGCCCAGTACGTAATCATGGAAGTCGATGAGGAGCGCAAGCAGGAGCTCCTTGATCAGTACGCGGAGCACGAGGACAAGCTCCTTGAGGAGATTCGCGCCGATCTGGACGCTAACATCTCGGCCATCCGCGAGCAGAGCACGCGGGAACTCGCCGAGCGCCGCGCGATGATTGAGGCTGATGTTGATGCCCTCCGCACCGGCCTGCCCCAGCTAGTCGGCCAGAAGGCCAGCGACAAGATCAGCGTCCATGACCGCACGCTGGTGAAGAAGGGCCAGAAAATCACGGAGGAGAGCATTGCCTCCCTCGACTCCGTGCTTGAGGAACTCATCGCGGAGTCAGTGGAACAGCAGGGCGGCGCCCAGCAGGAGATTGCCAGCCTTCAAAAGGAGACTCAGGAGCGCATCCAGGAAGCCCGCAAGGCGTGGGATTCCCGCCGAGGTGACCTGGAGCAGCTGCAGCCTCGCAAGACCATGACGGAGAACGAGTTCAAGGAGCGCAACGATCAGTACGGCTCCCTGTTCCGTGCCGGCATGGGTGCGGAATCTCTGCTGGAAATCATCAGCACGATGGACCTCGAAGAGCTTCGCGAGACGCTCCACGCCGAGGCCATTGGCTCCACTGGCCAGAAGGCCAAGAAGGCGGCCAAGCGCCTCCGTGTCGTCGAGGGATTCCGCAAGAGCGATAACAAGCCGGAGTGGATGATTCTGACCGTGCTGCCCGTCCTGCCCCCCGACCTGCGCCCCATGGTGCAGTTGGACGGAGGACGTTTCGCTACCAGCGATTTGAATGACCTCTATCGCCGCGTCATCAACCGCAACAACCGCCTCAAGAGGCTCATGGAGCTTGGCGCGCCGGACATCATCGTCCGCAATGAGAAGCGCATGCTGCAGGAGGCCGTCGACGCGTTGGTCGACAATGGCCGCCGTGGCCGCGCTATCACCGGCAGCCACAACCACACGCTCAAGTCGCTCTCAGACATGCTGCGTGGCAAGCAGGGGCGGTTCCGCCAGAACCTGCTTGGCAAGCGCGTGGACTACAGCGGCCGTTCCGTGATCGTTGTCGGCTCCACCCTGAAACTGCACCAGTGCGGCCTGCCCAAGCAGATGGCGCTTGAACTGTTCAAGCCGTTTGTGATGCATCGGCTGGTGCTGCACGGCATCGCCCCGAACATCAAGAGCGCGAAGCGCATGGTGGATCAGAAGCGCCGCGGCGAGGTCTGGGATCTCCTTGAAGAGGTAATCACGGAGCGCCCGGTGTTCCTCAACCGCGCCCCCACCCTGCACCGCCTTGGCATCCAGGCCTTTGAGCCGGTGCTTGTTGAAGGCAGCGCCATCCAGATTCATCCGCTCGTCTGCGCGGCCTACAACGCCGACTTTGACGGCGACCAGATGGCCGTCCACGTGCCGATCGGCCGTCGCGCCGTAGAAGAAGCGCGCAAGCTGATGATCTCCACCCACAACATGCTGCTGCCGAGTTCCGGCGAGCCCATCGTCGCGCCGACGCTGGATATCGTTGTCGGCATCTACTACTTGACGACGCTGGCGCCGGGCACTGAGGGTGAAGGTCAGGGCTTCATCACATATGACGACGCCAAGCTGGCTCACGACCTCGGGCAAATCGACCTCCGGGCGGAAGTCCGCATCCGCGAGGGTGTGGCAGTCAGCACTGACGGCAACACGCGATTGAATCTGCTGCCGCGCCTCGTGATGAGCGAGGACGGCCGCACGGACATCGTTGAGCTGAACCTCCAGGAAGAGATGCCGGATGGCTGGACGCTGGAACCGCTGACGACCAGCGTCGGTCGCATCCTGTTCAACCAGGTACTGCCAAGCGCCGTGACGTACCGTAACGAGATTGTGGATAAGAAGGCGCTCAAGGAAGTCGTTACCGAGTGCTATCGCTTTGAGGACAACGACTCCACTGCCCTGATTCTCGATGCTCTCAAGAAGCTCGGGTTCCACTACGCGACCGAGTCCGGCCTGACCATCGCTCTCAACGACGTCGTCGTTCCGCCGGAGAAGGCGGGGATGCTGGAGAGGGCCGAAGAAGAGGTCGCCGTCGTCCAGCGCAACTTCCAGCGCGGCCTTGTGAGCGAGGATGAGCTGGAAGAGCGAGTCATTGAAATTTGGCAGGGCGTCAACCGCGAGATGGAAACGGTTATCGAGAACCGCCTCCGTGAGTTCGGAAACCTGTACCTGATGGCCGGCTCCGGCGCGAAGGGTAACATCGCCCAGATCAAGCAGATGGCCGGCATGAGGGGCCTGATGGCAGACCCCAAGGGCAAGATCCTGCCCCTGCCAATCCGCTCCAGCTTCCGTGAGGGCCTGAGCGTGCTCGAATACTTCATCTCGACGCACGGCGCGCGCAAGGGTCTCGCTGACACAGCACTGCGAACGGCCGACTCCGGCTACCTCACACGCCGCATCATCGACGTGGCGCAGGACGTCATCGCTAACGACGACGACTGCGGCACACTGGACGGCGTGTGGATTGACGGCGAGACGATGGATCGCCTCTTGGGTTCCCCTGCGGAGCACATTCTTGGCCGCATGGCCGCTGCTCCGGTTGCGGACCCGAACACCGGCGAAATTATCGTCGACCGCAACGAGGAAATTGATGAGGACAAGGCAACCATAATCCAGGACGCCGGTATCAACCGCGTCTTTGTGCGTAGCCCGCTGACCTGCCAGGCGCCGCACGGCATGTGCCGCTTCTGCTACGGCCGGTCGCTGGCGCGCGGGCGGCTGGTGGAGGCCGGTGAGGCCATCGGCATCATCGCCGCGCAGTCCATCGGTGAGCCCGGCACACAGCTAACCATGCGGACGTTCCACACGGGCGGCGTCGCCGGTGTGGACATCACAAGCGGTCTGCCCCGCGTCGAGGAGATCTTCGAGGCGCGCGTGCCCAAGCTCGTCGCGCCGATCTCCGAGATCGACGGCGTTGTCGAAGTGACCGAGGATGCCAACGGCAGGCGTGTCCGCGTCGTCAACGAAGAGACCGTCTCAGAGGACTACCAGATTCCCGAGGGCTTTGAGGCCCGCGTCAAGTCCGGCGATTTCGTCGATTCCGGCGCGGAACTCGCTGGCCCCGCCACCAAGCCCAAGACCCGAAGCCGCCGCAAGAAGGCTGCAGAGGAAGAAGCCCCGGAGACAACCGCGCCCGTCCCCGCTCCGGTCACCGCAGCCATGGACGGCGAGGTGACGGTGCATGGCGACACCATGACCATCGTTCACCGCGACATCGATGACCGCACCTACCAGGTTTCGCCAAACGTGCGCATCCTCGTTGAAACCGGACAGCGTATCGACGCAGGCACGGCGCTCGCTGAGGGACCGCTGAACCCGCAGGATGTCCTCCGCGTTCGTGGCAAGGACGCCGCGCAGCGTTACCTCGTGGACGAGGTGCAGCGCGTGTACCGCTCTCAGGGTGTTGTCATCCATGACAAGCACATTGAGATTATCGTCCGCCAGATGCTGCGCCGCGTGCGCATTGAGCAGCCCGGCGACACCGAGTTCCTGCAGGGCGAGCTTGTCGACCGTTTCCTCTGGCAGTCCGTCAACGAGAAGATCATCGCCGAGGGCGGAGAGCCGTCGTTGGCGGTATCCGTCCTGCTCGGCGTGACCAAGGTCTCGCTCAGCACGGAGAGCTTCCTCGCGGCTGCATCCTTCCAGGAGACCACGCGCGTGCTAACGGAAGCGGCCCTGCTTGGCAAGGTTGATCGACTCGTCGGTCTCAAGGAGAACGTCATCATTGGGCGTCTCATTCCTGCGCGGCTGGGTATCGCTGACGAAATCGACGACGATCTACTCGAGGCCGGAGCCGTGGCAACGGCGCTTGCCGACCCGGACGAGGGCTTCGAAGACGACGAAATCGACGCCGGACTGGAGCGCATCTTCAACGCCGCCTTTGGCGACGATGGAGACGACTTCGATCTCGACCTTGACGACGACGATGACGACGACGATTTCCCTGAGTTGGAGGATGCAGGCACTGAGTCTCAGGACTAAGTTCCTACAGAAAAACCGACACGATCAGGCAATGGGAAGAGAGGGGCGGCGCAATGCGTCGCCCCTTTTCGTATGGCATACTGGACTTCGTTGGAGTTGGAGTGTTGGTAATGAGTCCGGAAATCTTGTCTATCTTGGGTGTCGGTGTGGGACTCGCTGTCCTGATGTTCGGAATGATTGGGTGGGTTCGCTCAGACATGGCCAGAATAGAGGAACGGCTGCGTCGAGAAATACAGAGTGTGAGGCTTGAGCTGCGGCAGGAAATACAGCAGGTAAGGCTGGATCTACGGCAAGATATTCAAGATGGTGAGCAAAGGTTTACAACTGCCGTTACCAACCACCGTCATCCTCAACCGGACGGAGAGCCCGTCTTCACCCAGCCGGCATAGCACCATGACGCAGCCTCGTTGATAACGAGCGTGTTAGCTTCAAGAGTCTTCCTCGCGCTTGGTATCGCCGTCGTTGTCGCCCTGCCTGCCCTGTTCATCACCACCAACGTCCGCGTCGCCTTCCAGAGCCAAACACTTTATACCTACGCCATCGACGCCTTTGACGCCCCGGAACGAACCGGCGTTGAACGCTCGGAATTGATTAAGGGCATGGCGGGGCTCATCGACTACTTTGAGTCAGATGAGGACCTGATTACGACCGAAATCATCGTCAACGGCATCAGCGAGCCGCTCTTCACCGAGCGAGAAGCCCTGCACTTCCGGGACGTCCGCGATCTGCTACAACGCACCTATTTCGTTCAGGCGGTGGCCACAGCCGTAATGCTTGGCATTTTAGTCGCTGCCATCATTGCCGCAGTGCGCGGTCGGCCAGACCTGGCCGCCATAATCTTTCGGCGTATCCGCCAAACCGCCGTATGGACGGTGGTGGCAATCATTGGCATCGGCCTGTTCGCTGCGCTGGGCGGATTCAACTTCCTCTTCCTGCAATTCCACCTGCTGAGCTTTTCAAACGACCTCTGGCAGGGCACGGCGGACGACAGGATGATTCAACTGTTCCCTCAGATGTTCTTCCTGCAGGGCACTCTGCTCATCGGCCTCGCCGCCATCGTTGAGATGGGTGTTGTATGGGTAGGGGCGAAAATGTCCCTGCGGAGATTGGAGCCGTCGGAAACCCCGGAGGACGACAGCTAGCGTCCTGCCTGTTCCTCCGCATGGTAGGAGCTTCGAACGAGCGGGCCGGACTCCACGTGCTTGAATCCGCGCGCCATTCCTTCGTCCCGCAACTCAACAAACTCCTCCGGCGTATAGAACCTGTCCAGCGGTGCGTGTGACGGTGTAGGCCGCAGATACTGACCGATGGTGAGAATGTCGCACCCAACACTGACCAGATCATCCATCGTTGCGAGCAGTTCCTCTCGTGTCTCGCCCAAGCCCACCATGATCCCGGACTTCGTGCGCATTCCCGCCCGCTTGGCACGTTCCAGCAGCTCCAGCGACAGCCAGTAATTTCCGCGCGGCCTCACTGTCCGGAACACGGACGGCACACTTTCAATGTTGTGGTTGAGCACATCCGGCGCAGCATCCATCACTGTGCGCAAGGCGTCCCAATTCCCTCCGAAATCCGGGATGAGGACCTCAACGCCGACCTCTGCCGCAACCCGCCTCACTGCGCCGATCGTTTGGGCAAAAATGGACGCGCCACCGTCCGGCAGATCGTCGCGGTCAACAGATGTGATGACGGCATACGTGATGCCCATGCGGTGGACGGCCTGCGCCACACGCAACGGCTCAAGCGCATCAACGACCCCACCCGGATTGCCGGTCTTGACGGCGCAGTAACGGCAGGCGCGCGTGCAGGTGTCGCCGAGAATCATGAATGTCGCGGTGCCGCGGTCCCAGCAATCGCCGATATTGGGACAACGCGCCTCTTCGCAGACGGTATGAAGTGAATTGCCCTCCACGAGTGCCTTCAACTTGCGGTAGCGCTCGCTGCCCGGCGCGGGAACCTTGAACCACTCCGGCAGGCGGCGCGGTCGTGGAATGGGCTGTTCAACTGTCAAGGTCATCGTGCTCACCAGAATACCATCGGCGCCACAAGCTATACTCAATCAGTCCCCTATTAGGTACATCAAATGCATGTCGCGTTGTTAACCGCCCAGGAGGCGGAGGCCTTTACCGACCTGACGGCCGCATTCGACCGTGAGGTCATCACGTGTACACCGCTCACTGAGGCCGATGACGTAGAGGAACTCTCACAGGGCCCCCATGACATCCTGATCATTGACATGGCCGGGCCGCTTGCTCGATCCGCCTATATTCGCGAGATTGCCACAGCCTGCCATAAGGATGTCTACATCCCCGTTCTTGGCCTCGTGCGCCCGGGGCAGCTCCGCGAAATCGAAGCCTCGCTGGGCCTGGATGATTTTGTCCTCGTTCCTGCCGATTCCGCAGAGGTCGTCGCCCGCCTTGCCCTGCTCTATGCGCGGCATCGCGCCCGCTCCGCCAACGAGGATGAGATAACCGTTGGCGATCTCCGCATCAATCTCGCCCGCTATGAAGTTTGGGTCGGCTCACGGCAAGTCACGCTCACATTCAAGGAATACGAACTGTTGCGCATCCTCGCCTCGCGTCCCGGCCACGTTTTCACACGCAATACCTTGCTTGATGTCGTGTGGGGCTATGACTACTTTGGCGGCACACGAACCGTGGATGTCCATGTGCGGCGCTTGCGCAGCAAGATTGAGGACCCCACTCACACCTTCGTTGAAACGGTGCGCAACGTGGGGTACCGCCTCCGCGCTAATCCTGATTCTCGCTAGACAACCAATTTCATTTCGCGGACTGTAACACGTTCGTAACCCAACACCCTGCCCGCGTCAGCATTCTGGATATGGGGGTGGGGACTGACCGCACGGTCAGGCTCCCTCCAATAACTTGGCAGAACAACACCGGAAGGAGTTTTTGATGGCAGACTCGACGAGCAACGGGGTGCTGGGAACGTTTTCCTCGCCGGGCGAGGTGATAGCCTACATCGCCGCCAACGACATTAAGATGGTCGACCTGCGGTTTACGGATCTGCTCGGGACAACGCAGCACTTCACAATCCCCGCAGCCCTTTTGGACGAAACCATGTTCAGGAATGGCACGGGCTTTGACGGCTCAAGCATTCGTGGGTTCCAGACAATCGACGAGTCCGACATGCTCGTGGTGCCGGATCCCGCCGGCGCGTACGTGGATCCGCTCTTGCAGGTCTCAACCCTGGCCGTGATCTGCGATATCCGCGACCCCGTGACGGGACAGCCCTACTCGCGTGACCCGCGCTACGTGGCGCGCAAGGCGGAAGAGTACCTGAAGAGTACCGGCATCGCGGACACCAGCTTCTGGGGCCCGGAGGCGGAGTTCTTCATCTTCGACAGTGCCCGCTACGACTACCAGCAGAACGAGGGCTACTTCTTCATCGACTCCAACGAGGGCATCTGGAACTCCGGCATGGAGAGCTTCCTGGATAGCCCGAACCTGGCGCACCGCCCCCGCAACAAGGGCGGCTACTTCCCGCTCCCGCCCGTCGATACCCAGCAGGATTTGCGGTCTGAAATCATCCTCTCGATGATGGACGCTGGCCTGAACATCGACAAGCACCACCATGAGGTGGCCACCGCGGGACAGGGCGAAATCGGCCTCCATTACGGACCGCTGGTGGGCGAATGCGACGCCATCCAGATTTACAAGTACATCGTCAAGGAGAAGTCCCGGCAGATGGGCAAGACCGCCACGTTCATGCCCAAGCCCATCTTTGGCGACAACGGCACCGGAATGCACACGCACCAGTCTCTCTGGAAGGACGGAGCCACCATCTTCTACGATGCCAACGGCTACGCCCAGACCAGTGAGGAGATGCGCTACTACATCGGCGGGCTGCTCAAGCACGCCGCCTCCATCCTGGCCTTTGCCGCGCCGACGACGAACTCGTACCGCCGCTTGGTGCCCGGCTATGAGGCGCCCGTGAACCTCGTCTACTCGCAGCGGAATCGCAGTGCCGCAGTACGGATTCCGATGTATGAGATGGACACGCCCGCCGCCAAGCGCATTGAGTTCCGTTGCCCGGACCCACTGGCGAACTCCTACCTGGCATTCTCCGCGATGCTGATGGCGGGACTGGACGGCATCCAGAACAAGATTGATCCGGGCCCGTCCGTCGACCACGACATCTACGAGATGGAGGGTGAAGAGGCCGCGGCGCTGCCCAACGTCCCCGGTAGCCTGGCTGAAGCGTTGAACGCCCTTGAGGCGGACAACGAGTACCTGCTCAAGGGCGGCGTGTTCACCCCTGACCTCATTGAGGGCTGGATCTCCTATAAGCGGGAGAACGAGGTGGATCCGATGCGCCTCCGCCCGCACCCCTACGAGTACTTCCTGTACTACGACGGCTAAACGGCGACATCCCAGGCACAGCGGTGCGTCTGCGAGATTCTTCGGCTGGTAAGCAGCCGGGACTCGCAGGCGCTCGCCGCCCCTCAGGGCAGTACCGCTAGCGACCAGAAGCGGCCAACCGGGAAGCCACGGGAAAACGGTGGGAACAGTGGCAATACAGGCTGACGAATCGGCAAGGGAATTCGTGCTCCGAACCGTCAAGGAGCGCAACGTCAAGTTCATCCGGCTATGGTTCTCGGACATCCTCGGGAACCTCAAGGGATTCTCATTGAGTCCCGCCCAGCTTGAGGTCGCGCTTGAGCACGGCATCGGTTTCGACGGCGCATCCATTGAGGGATTCGCCCGCGTTGACGAATCGGACATGGTCGCCGTGCCGGACCCCTCCACCTTCGCCATCCTTCCCTGGCGTCCGGAGCATCCCGGCGTTGCCCGCATCTTCGCGGACATCTACACGCCGGAGGGCGAGCCGTTCGATGGTGACCCGCGCTACGTCCTCCGCCGCAACCTGCAGCGCGCGCAGGAACTCGGCTACACCTTCTACGTGGGGCCGGAGCTCGAGTACTACTACTTCCAAGCGCCGGACGACCCGACGCCGCTGGACAACGGCGGCTACTTCGACCAGATGCCGTTGGATGTGGCGTCAGACCTGCGCCGGGAAACCATCTTGACGCTGGAGGAGATGGGAATCGAGGCGGAATACAGCCATCACGAGGTCGCCCCCGGACAGGATGAGATTGTCCTCCGATACACGGACGCGCTTACAATGGCAGACAACTGCATGACCTACCGTCTTGTCGTGCGCGAGATTGCGCGGCAGCATGGCGTCCACGCCACGTTCATGCCGAAACCCATTACCACTGAGAATGGCAGCGGCATGCACACGCACCAGTCGCTCTTCAGGGGTGAGGCCAACGCCTTCTATTCCCCGGACGACCCAAACAACCTGTCCCCGATTGCCCTGAATTTTATCGCGGGGCTGCTTGAACACGCGCCGGCGTTCACGGCCATCACGAACCAGTGGATCAATTCCTACAAGCGCCTTGTGCCGGGCTATGAAGCCCCGGTGTATCTGACGTGGGCGCATCGCAACCGTTCAGACCTCATCCGCATCCCGCGCGTGCCGCCCGGCAATCCGGAAGCTGCGCGTCTCGAATACCGGGCGCCTGATCCCGCCTGCAACCCGTACCTCGCCTTCTCCGTCATGCTCGCCGCCGGCCTTGACGGCATCGAGCGCAATCTACAGCCGCCGGAGCCGTTGAACGAGAACGCCTTTGGCATGTCCGAAGAGCAGCGAGCCGAACTGGGCATCGGCGAACTGCCGAGGAGCCTCCATGAGGCCATCCTGCTAACGGAGCAGAGCGACCTTGTGCGGGGTGCGCTTGGTGACCATATATTTGACAGCTTCATCCGCAATAAGCGGATTGAGTGGAATTCCTTCCGCGCGCATGTGACCGACTTTGAGATTGACCGCTACCTGCAAACCCTATAAACAACATCGCTCACCCCGTGAGTTTCAAGGGGGTTTTGTGTACAATTGGCTATGGCCAATATAGAAGCACGTCGGTTGCGGCGTCCTGACGCGCCGCCACTGTACGATCCTATCCACGAAAAGGATGCTTGCGGAACCGGCTTTATCGCACAGGTTTCCGGCGTCCCGTCGCATGACATCGTCAGGCAGGCAATCACTGCCGTCGTCAATCTCACGCACCGCGGCGCAGTGTCCGCGGACGCCCGAACGGGCGATGGCGCGGGCATCCTGACACAACTCCCCCGCAAGCTGCTCCTCCGCGAGTTGGCTGCACAGGGCATCTCAGACGTCTCCGGTGATGACCTCGCCGTCGGCATGATCTTCTTCACACCCGCCGATCCTGAGGGCGGAAAACACGCCGTAAAGACCATCGAGAAAGAAACCGAGCGGCGTGGCCTTCGCTTCCTCGCATGGCGCGACGTGCCGAACGACCCGTCCGTGCTCGGCGAGCAGGCGCTGGCGACGCTCCCTGACATCCGCCAAGCGATCATCGCTTGTCCGCCTGACATGGACAAGGATGCCTTTGAGCGCGCGCTGTACTTGGTACGACGAGCCGTCGAGGCAGAGATGACTGGACGGGGTGACGACGAGTTCTACATCCCGTCCTTTTCGTCACGGACGGTCGTGTACAAGGGTCTGCTCGTCGCGACGCAGTTGTCGGGCTTCTACAAGGACCTGGATGATCCGGATTTTGAGTCGGCGCTCGCCGTCTTCCACCAGCGCTATTCCACCAACACGTTCCCCAACTGGCAGCTCTCTCAGCCGTTCCGCTTCCTGGCCCACAACGGCGAGATCAACACGCTGCAGGGCAACCGCAACTGGTTGCGGGCACGTGAGGCCAACCTAAGCTCCGAGGTGTGGTCGAAGGACGATCTGCGCACGATAACCCCGGTGACAAACCAGTCGGTCTCCGACTCCGCCTCGCTGGATCACGCATTTGAACTCCTGCAGGTGTCCGGTCGAAGCATCCTGCACTCAATGATGATGCTCACGCCGGAGGCGTGGGAAAACATGCCGCACATGGACGAGGACTTGCGCGGATTCTATCGATACCACGCGTCCCTCACCGAGCCGTGGGACGGCCCCGCCGCGCTGGCGTGGTCGGACGGCGAAACTGTCGGCGCGTCGCTGGACCGGAACGGCCTCCGTCCTGCCCGCTACATCATCACGGATGACGGCCTCGTGGTCATGGGATCAGAGGTCGGCGTCCTGCCGCATATCTCTACTGACCGCATCATCGAAAAGGGGCGGCTTGGCCCCGGGCACATGATCGCCGTTGACACGCGCAGCGGGCGCGTCATGAAGAACGGCGAGATCAAGAGCGAAATTGCCGTGCAGCAGCCCTATCGTGAGTGGGCGGAGCAGCAGTACATCCAGTTGAACGTGCCCATCCACGCCATGCAGAACGGCGCGGGGCATCACATTGAACCTGAGATGGAGTTGATGCGTCGCCAAAAGGCCTTCGGCATGACGGCGGAAGAGCTGCTCATCATCATCAAGCCCATGGTGCAGGAGGGCAAGGACGCCACGTATTCGATGGGCGACGACACGCCGTTGGCAGTCTTCTCCCGGATGCAGCCCTCTCTGTTCAACTACTTCAAGCAGCGCTTCGCGCAGGTGACCAACCCGGCAATCGACCCCATCCGCGAGGCCATCGTCATGTCCGCCGAGACCTATCTCGGGCCCCGCGACAGCATGCTGCGTGAGCGAGAAGAGGCGGCGCACCTGCTCGCCATCCCCGGCCCCGTCATTCGCGACCACGAACTGGACGCCATACGCAGTGTCGACTCACCACATCTGTCGTCCGTCACACTGCCGGTAGTCTTCGCCGCTGAGGACGGACCGGACGCGCTGGAGCAGGCACTCGACGATCTCTGTGAGCAAGCAGTCTCCGCAGTGGACGAGGGTCACTCAATCATCATCCTGTCAGATAGGGCCGTCGACGAGCGACACGCCCCCATCCCGATGATGCTGGCCCTCGGGGCAGTCCATCACGACCTCATCCGACGCGGCAAGCGCATGAAGGCGAGCCTTGTGTGCGACACCGGCGAGGCGCGAGAAGTACACCACTTCGCGGCGCTCATCGGCTACGGCGCGAGCGCCGTCAATCCCTACCTCATCTGGGAGAGCCTGCGTGAACTCTTCGAGCGCGGGGAGTTCAGTGAGGAAGAAGACGAAGACTATACGATCGCCAAGTACCAGGCGTCGGCCAACAAGGGCGTGCTGAAGATCATGTCCAAGATCGGCATATCTACTGTCACGTCCTACCACGGCGCGCAGATTTTCGAGGCTATCGGCCTGAGCGACGACATCGTTCAGAAGTGCTTTGCGGGTACGCCGTCGCAGGTGGGCGGCTTGGGATTCCGCGAGCTCGCAACGGACGTCCTCGCACGGCATGATCGCGCCTTCAACTCTGAACTCACGCCGAAGTCTAAACTCGAAGACCACGGATTCATCCGCTATCGCAAGAGCGGAGAGTTCCACGCCAACAACCCCGTCGTTGTGCGCACGCTCCACAAGGCCGTTCGCTCTGGCGACTACGAGGACTATGTTCCCTACCGCGACGCCCTGAACAATCGGCCGGTCTCCTCGCTGCGGGACACGCTCACCTTCAACAAGACGCGTGAGCCGATTTCCATCGACGAGGTGGAGCCGATAGAAGAAATCTGGAAGCACTTCACCACGGGCGCAATGTCGCTCGGCGCGTTGAGCGCGCGCGCCCACGAGACACTGGCGATGGCTATGAATCACATCGGCGGTGCGGCTGACACGGGCGAAGGCGGCGAGGATCCACGGCGGTTCCGTGGCCTGACGCGCGGCTACAACGCCAATTCCAAGATCAAGCAGATTGCCTCAGGCCGATTCGGCGTCACGCCGGAATATCTCGCCATGGCCGAAGAAATCGAAATCAAGATGGCGCAGGGCTCCAAGCCCGGCGAGGGCGGACAGTTGCCCGGCCACAAGGTCATTGAATACATCGCATACCTCCGGCACACGCAGCCCGGCATCACGCTGATCTCGCCGCCGCCCCACCATGACATCTACTCCATTGAGGACCTGGCGCAGCTCATCTATGACCTCAAGACGGTCAATCCCCGAGCCAAGGTCAGCGTCAAGCTGGTGGCGGAAGCAGGCGTCGGCACTATTGCAGCCGGCGTCGCCAAGGGCTACGCGGACAAGGTCCAGATCTCCGGCCATGAGGGCGGCACGGGCGCAAGTCCGCTGTCATCCATCAAGAACGCCGGCACGCCGTGGGAGCTTGGTCTCACAGAAGCGCAGCAAGTCCTGGTGATGAATGACCTGCGCGGCCGCGTCAAGCTGCGCACGGACGGTGGTATCCGCACGGGGCGTGATGTCGTCATCGCAACGATGCTCGGCGCGGACGAAGTCGGCTTTGGCACCGTTGCCTTGCTCGCATTGGGCTGCGAAATGGCGCGCCAGTGTCATCTGAACAGCTGCCCCGTCGGGGTGGCCACGCAGCGAGACGATCTGATCGCCAAGTTCAACGGCTCCGTTGAGAATGTCGTAAATTACTTCACCTTCGTCGCAACGGAGGTCCGCGAAATCCTGGCTAGCATCGGCGTACGGTCCTTGAATGACATCATCGGCCATCCGGAGTTCCTGAAGCTGCGCCCCGACATTGAGGAGTTTGAGCGCGCCAGGTTCGTGGACGCGCTCAAGCTAATCGCCCCCGCCGACCCCACGTTCCAACGCCCGGTCAGCAATGAGCAGGACCGCAACGACAGGCCGAACGACGAGAAGCTCGACGACCGTATCCTGTCGGAGATCACGGGCGCTATCGAGAGTAGAACTCCCGTCAAACTGTCCTACGACATCAGGAACGCCCAGCGCACGGTTGGTGCGCGCATCTCCGGAGCCATCGCGCATCGCTACGGCGTGAAGGGGCTGCCTCCCGGCACCATAGACCTCTCATTCACCGGTTCCGCTGGGCAGAGCTTTGGCGCATTCCTCAATGAGGGCGTGCGGATGACGCTCACAGGCGAGGCGAATGACTATGTTGGCAAGGGAATGGCGGGCGGCGAACTCGTCATCAGGCCTCCTGCCGATGCAACCTTCGAGTCGCACAAGAACTCCATCATCGGCAACACCTGTATCTACGGCGGCACAGGCGGCTACTTCTATGTTGCCGGACGAGCCGGAGAGCGGTTCGCCGTCCGCAACAGCGGCACGCAGGCCGTCGTGGAGGGAGTCGGGGATCACGGCTGCGAGTACATGACCAGCGGCATCGTGGTCGTCCTCGGAACCGTGGGACGCAACTTCGGCGCGGGCATGTCCGGCGGCGCGGCGTTCGTCCTGGACGAGACAGGCGATTTCCCGTCGCTCTACAACCAGGAACTGCTGGTTCTGGACAGGCTTGAAGACGATGACGACGAGCGGCACGTGCTGGAGCTCATTGAACGCCATGCAGAGACCACGGGCAGCAAGCGCTCCGCTGAAATCCTCGCCGATTGGCCCAGATACCGCGCAATGTTCTGGAAGGCGTTGCCGGCCCAGTTGCGGGACAAGAATCTCTCGCTCGCCGAGGTACTCAAGAAGGTTGAGGGAGCCGCGCTCGTAACCGCGCGGTAAGGAGAAAGAGTCGCCACACCGGCTTGCCATTTGAGGCCTTTCTTGCTGGTGGCGACGGCAAATTCGGGGGATCGTACCTCTTTCCCGATTACGTGATAGACTACCCCATCCGGCGTTAGCCGATGATTCTTGGCCGCGATGCGCTCGAGGGGGGATAGAGCCTCGCCGCCACACAAAGGAGATTCGTATGAAGGCTGTCATTTTGGCAGCGGGACATGGCTCCCGCTTTGGCCAATACGGTGTCCGCCATAAGGCGCTCCTGCCTGTCAACGGGCAGACCGTGATCGACCACACACTGGACGGGATTCAACAGGCCGGTATAACGGACATCTGCATCGTCATCGGCCATGAGGGCCAGGCGCTGCAGGACGTTCTTGGCGACGGTTCAACACGCGGCGCCGATATCACCTATGTCATGAACACCGAGCACCATCGGGGAAACGCCGTTTCCGTCCTTACTGCGAAAGATGAGGTCGGCACAGACCCGTTCATCCTCTCCATGGCCGATCACATGCCTTCCTCAGACATCATTATTGGGCTCGTTGATGGGGCAAAGGAGAACGGGTGGGACCTGAATGCGCTCGCCGTGGATTTCGACCCTGACGACCGCGATGTCGAGGAAGGAACACGCGTCAGTGTGGATCATCACGGCCACATCGTGGCGATCGGCAAGAACCTGCCGAACTGGAACGGCATTGATTGCGGCGTCTTCCGGTTCACGCCCGCCATCTTTGAGGCCATAGAAGCCAAACTCGTGGAGGACAGTTCCCACGATGAGTTGAGCCAGGCCGTGACGCGTATGATCCTCTCCGGCAACGATCTCCATGCGCACGACGTTGACGGCGCGTTCTGGTTCGACGTTGACACGTGGGAAGACCTGAAGCTGGCGCGCGAGGCGCTCGGGTACGTCACGTAGCGCCGACGCATGCACGAAGGCTTCGTCTCCCGGTATCTGAACCGACGCTTCTCGCGCCCCATCGCGCGGGCGCTCGCCCATACCCCCGTCACGCCAAACCAGGTCTCGCTCGTCGCGTTCCTGATGGCCGCCGGCGCGGCGGTGCTGTTCTACTACGACCTCAACATCTGGGCGGGTGTTCTCGTCCAGGCGTCATCCATCGTGGACGGCGTTGATGGCGATCTGGCACGCGCCAAGGACATGGCCAGCCGCTTCGGCGGGTTCTTCGATGCCCTGCTGGATCGATATGCGGATGTACTAATCCTGGCCGGACTGGGCTACTGGTCCCATGCATTCGAACCGGGCGTGTCCATCCCCGTGGTCTCGACGGCTGCTCTTGCAGCAATTGTTGGCTCGCTGATGATCAGCTACAGCCGCGCCCGCGCAGAAGCAACGTTTGGCCAGCCCTTTGAGGGCCTGCCCGGCGCGCTCGCGTCACGCGACCTGCGCCTATTCGTGATCATGATCGGCGCAATCATCGGCCAAGGGGTAGCAACACTGGCCGTCATCGCCGTCCTCACCAACCTGGTCGTCATCTGGCGCCTCGGCGTCGCCCGCTGGGGCAACGTAGGCTCGGGCGATGGCAACCACTAACTTACGGGCAGCCCAATCAAGTACAATATCCGTGCGTTCCGCACATTGAGGGAATCGGGGGAAGGGCGATATGGACTACCAGAATCTGCTCTATGAGAAGCAGCGCAACGGCGTGCTCATCACGCTCAACCGCCCCGAGGTAATGAACGCCATCTCCGACGAACTGGACATCGAGCTTCACCACGCCCTCGATGCCGCCGATGCCGATCCCGAGGTGCGCGCCATCGTGCTCACCGGCGCGGGGCAGGCCTTCTCTGCCGGATTCGATATCGCAGGCGGCGGAGCCGACTACGAATGGCCCTACGGCCTCCCCAAGGGCTCCAACGTCGCCTCGGAGATCGACCGCTGGCGCACACGCTTCTGGAAGAAGGAGCACGGCCGTATCGCCCGCGTCATTGATGAGATCGACACGCCGATCATCGCCGTCGTCAGCGGCTGGTGCATGGGCGGCGGCTCCTGGTACGCGCTGACCTCACACATCACCATCGCGGCGGAAGACGCCGTCTTTGGGCAGGTCGAGGTCCGCATGATTTCGGACGACAACTACATCTGGATTCACCACGCCGGCTACAAGAACGGCCTGCGCTACGCCCTCACCGGCGACCACATCGACGCCCAGGAAGCGCTGCGAATCGGCATCGTCAACAAGGTCGTCCCAACAAAGGACGACGCGCTTGAAGAGGCTTTTCAACTGACAGAGCGTTTGGCTCTTGTCAGCCCGGAGACCGTCAAGATTAACCTTGCCGTCGCCATGCGCGGCATTGAGATGCAGGGCATCCACAACGTCATGCGGCTCAACTCCGAGCTTGCCGCGGCCGTCATCGTCTCCAAGCGCGAGGATTTCACTGCCCCGCTCGAGGAGGCGCGTAAGGAAGGCGGTCTCCGCGCATTCATTCGCAAGCGTGATGAGCCGTTCCAACCGGAGCCGTTCGGACCACGCTCCGCCAAAGCGCGTGAAGAACGTGAGCGCGAAAAAGGCTCATGATCTGCGCTAGAAGGAGCGGCGGGCGGTGAATCTCCTGCATCTCGCCGCCACGCCGGAAACCGGCCCCGATCAAGCCGTGCTTGAGCGCGCGCCTCTGGCCCCTCTCAGTTGCACCCGAACCCTTCTGCGGTTACGGGCATCCTCTCTCTTATCAACCCCCGCTACGGAACAATCCGAACACTCACATCGCCCTGCCCCGGTCGTTCTCAGCCTTGAAGTCGACAGTCAGACCTCGACAGACGCTCCACCCGCTGTCACTCCTGCCTGTGTCAGGACTATAGTCGCCCTCGCCTCGCTTGCGCGCAGGCGAAGAAATGGCCATGTCCCCCCCACCACATCGGAGTGCTGTGCCACGTCGCAGACGGCACGTTTGCAATTCAACGTGGAGAAGGTATGCGCACACCACGCCGCATCCACTCCTGAACAACTCACGCCATCTCACGAGACGGCGGTGCATGGACCGACCGTCATCCGCCATTCCCACAGACGCAGCCGTCCGAGATTACGGTCTGCGTGCCGACTGCCCCGACTACCCGACGCTCCAATTGACGTTGAAAATCCTTTCTTCGTTCAATTGGAGGTAACTCATTTCCCGATTACTCATCGGACTCATTGGAGTCCTGACACTACTGTCGGCAGCCGCCTGTCAGGCGGATTCTGATTCTCCGTCCACCACTGACCCGACAGCGACAGAGACCGATACCAACGGCGAGCTTGTCGTCTATTCAGGCCGCAGTGAGAGCCTTGTCGCGCCGCTCATCGAGCAGTTCGCAGAGGCGAGCGGTATCGATGTCAGCGTCAAATACGGCAGCACGTCGGAGATAGCCGCCACCATCCTTGAGGAGGGCACGAACTCGCCCGCGGACATCTTCTTCGCCCAAGACCCGGGAGGGCTTGCCGCAGTGGAGTCCATGTTCGCAACACTGCCAAGCAACGTGCTGGATCGCGTTCCCGCCAACTTTCGCTCGCCGGATGGCAAGTGGGTAGGACTATCGGGACGCGCGCGCGTCATCGTCTACAACACGGATCGGGTTTCGCCGGGCGACCTGCCGAGCGACCTGCGTGGATTCACAGACCCGGAGTGGGAGGGCCGCATCGGTTGGCCGCCCACCAACGGCTCATTCCAGGCGATGGTGACTGCAATGCGTGTCGTCTGGGGCGAGGACGAGACCCGTGCCTGGCTTGAGGGAATCCAGGCGAACAATCCACAGATCTACCCCAAGAACACGCCTACGGTCGCGGCAGCCGGCGCGGGGGAAATCGACGTCGGATTCGTCAACCACTACTACCTGTACCGCTTCCTTGCCGAAGAGGGTGAGACGTTCGCTGCCCGCAACGCGCACCTCACAGGCGGCGGACCCGGCGCGATGGTCCTCGTCGCCGGAGCAGGCGTCCTTGACGGCGCGGACAACATCGACAACGCGATTCGATTCATCGAGTTCCTGTTGTCCACCGAAGCTCAGCAGTACTTCGCTGACGAGACATACGAATATCCCGTCGTGGAGGGTATAAGAGTCAATCCACTGCTCACCCCTCTCTCGGAAATCAACGCGCCGCAGATCGACATGGCTGACCTCGGAGACCTCGAGGGCACAGTCGACCTTCTCCGTGATACGGGAATCCTTCCGTAATGAGCGGCACGGCAGCCACAGTTCGCAGGATCAGGGCGATCCGGCGTCAACGACGCTGGCCGCCGTTCACGCTCAGTCTCACCACGTCCATCATCGGCTTCGCGCTCCTCTTACCCATCATCTACCTGTTCATCCGAACGCTCGACGCAGGTCTGGATTCGCTTGCAGACCTTCTGCTCAGGCCAAGAACGGCGGCAATCATCGTGCGCAGCATGGCGCTGGTCATCATTGTCTCCGGCGGATCAGCAGTGCTCGCATTGGCCCTGGGCTGGCTCATCGAGCGCACGGATCTGCCGTTCAGACGCTTGTGGAGCATCGTGACGGTCCTCCCACTCGTCATACCCAGCTACATCATGGCCTTCCTGTTCATCTCCGTCTTTGCCCCGCGCGGCATGGTGCAGCGAATCTTCGCGGAACCGTTCGGCATACAGGAGATACCCTCGTTCTACGGCCTGCCCGGCGCGGCCATCGTCCTGATCCTCGTGTCGTACCCGTACACACTGCTAACCGTTCGGGCGGCTTTGAGGGGATCGGGACGCGCGCTGGAAGAAGCCTCCCGAACACTGGGCAAAGGCCCGTGGGAGACGTTCATGCGCGTGACCTTGCCGCAGATGCGGCCCGCGCTGGCCTCCGGCAGCTTGCTGGTCGCTCTCTACACGATCAGCGACTTCGGCGCCGTGTCCCTGATGCGCTATGAGACGTTCACGTGGGCGATTTATCTCCAGTACACAAGCTACGTTGACCGCACCGCTGCCGCTGCGCTCTCCCTCGTCCTCGTGGGACTCGCCGTCATCCTGTTCCTGACGGAAACCACGGCGCACGGAGACCGCCCCTTGGAAGAGACACACCAGGCGGAGATGGGCGGAGCAGACTCGCCGTCCGTCCCGCTCGGCCCGTGGAAGTATCCGGCGCTGGGACTGTGCTCACTCGTTGGCGTCTTTGCCCTGCTCGTCCCAATGGCCGTGCTTTTGTTCTGGCTGGTTCGCGGTATCGGCGCAGGACAAGAGCTGAGCGTGGTGTGGGGACCGGCGATCAATTCAGCGCTGGTATCCTCGTTGGCGGCGGTCGCCGCGGTCTTTGTTGCCCTGCCCGTCGTGGTTCTCGCCGTGCGATTTCCCGGCCGTTTCAGTGTGCTCATCGACCGCGTCAGCCACGTCGGATTTGCGTTGCCCGGCATCGTCATCGCCCTCGCGCTCGTCTTTTTCGGTTCAAGGCTCGCCCCGGCGCTCTACCAGACACACGCCATGCTGGTGATCGCGTACGTGATCCTCTTCCTACCAATTGCGATGGGGCCGGTGCGGACGTCACTGCTGCAGGTCAATCCTCGCTTGGAGGAAGCGGGACGAACGCTCGGCCATCGCCCCCTCACCGTTTTCCGTACAATTACAGTGCCGTTGTTGCGCCCCGGCATCCTGGCCGGAGGCGCGCTCGTATTCCTCACAGCGATGAAGGAGCTTCCTGCAACCTTGCTCTTGAGCCCGCTTGATTTCAGCAGTCTGGGAACGACAATCTGGGCCGCGAGCTCAGAGGCGTTCTTCGCCCAAGCCGCCCTGCCCGCCCTGCTGCTCATCGCGATTTCCGCAATCCCAATGATCTTCCTCATCGGCCGCGGCAGGAGCCAACAGGCATGACAAGCACCGAACACCCATCTCGCGTCATGCTCCGCTGCGTTGGCATGACGAAACAATATTTCCCCTCCCGCGCAGGAGCCCACGACGTTTCCCTTGAAGTCACGGAGGGGCAGATCCTCGCGCTCGTCGGACCAAGCGGCTGCGGCAAGACCACGCTGCTGCGCGTCATCGCAGGTTTGGAAAGCCCTGATGAGGGAACGATCGAGGTCGACGGCAGGACGGTCACAGGGCACGGGGTCTTCGTACAGCCGGAATTCCGCAGCGTCGGTTTCGTGTTTCAGGACTATGCCCTCTTCCCGCACATGACGGTGGAATCCAACATCGCCTACGGCCTGCCGGGCAACGCCCCCAATCGCGAGCAGCGCGTTAATGAGTTGCTCGATCTCGTCAATCTTTCGGACCGTCGAAACAGGCGGCCCCACGAACTCTCCGGCGGCGAGCGGCAGAGGGTGGCTCTCGCCCGCGCGCTCGCGCCATCACCCAAGATTCTCCTGATGGACGAGCCGTTCTCGAACCTCGACCCCAACCTGAGCGCCCGCCTGCAGCTGGAGGTGCGTGAAATCCTGCATGAGGCAGGTATAACAGTCGTGTTCGTCACGCACGATCAGGAAGCGGCGCTGTCCATGGGTGATGTCATCGCCGTCATGGATCGGGGGCGCATCCAGCAGGTCGGCGCGCCGGACCTGGCATTCCACAGCCCCGTCAACCGTTTCGTCGCCGCGTTCCTTGGAGAGGCTGACTTCATTCCGGCGGAGCCGACGGCGGTTGAATCACGAGTGTTGACGGAGCTCGGGGAGGCTGAGGTGAGCAGCGCGTTGACGCTTGATGGCGAAACCGCCATGGACTTGATGGTAAGGCCGGAAGATCTGTCCATCAGTGCGGATGACATCGGAAACGGTCGCGTTATTGGACGAATCTTCAGCGGCGCATTCTACGCCTACAACGTGGAGTTGGACTCCGGGGTTGTATGCCGCGCCATGGCCTCTCACGCAACCGCTATTGATGTTGGCGCACGCGTAACTCTCCGCATCGACGCAGGCCACCCCCTGCCCATCTTCCCCCGGGAGCCTGCCCGTTCCCCCTGAGTGCCCATACTCCGTTCGCCCTGAGCTTGTCGAAGGGCGAGCTCATCCCAACCTAACTTGCCTCACACAATGGCGGCTACTATAATCCGCTACACGGAGGCACACGGAAATGCCCATCTTTGAATACGGCTGCAAGACCTGCGGACACGGCTTTGACAAGTTCGTTCGCGGCTACAACACGCCCGTCGACGTGACCTGCCCTACCTGCGACAGCGAAGAGGTTGAGCGCAAGATGTCCGCCGTCGGCGTCACGGGTGTCTGGCAGAGCAACGCTCCCCAATTCGAGATGCCCAAGCCCCAGCGCGTACACCCGGACGACCCGTTCCGCTGCATCGCCTAAGTTAAGCCTCGGCGGGCTTGAGCAATGCCCCTCTTTGAATACGAATGCCACACATGTGATGGTCGTTTTGAGAAACTGATCCGTAGCATCAACGCAGAACCGGGCGAGGTTGAATGCCCCGGCTGCGGCTCCAAGGACACCCAGAGGGTCATCTCACAGTTCGGCGTCACCAGCAGCAGCTCGGATCTCGGCTTTGGATTCCCCGGCATGGCCGGTGGTGGCAGTCCCGCGGGCCACGTCCACGGCCCCGGTTGAACCACTTGAAGCGGCTAAGTGCTTAACGCCCCGTGCGGGCGTGTCCTAGTAGTCCCCCGGCGTCCACAGATGCGTGGATGTTGCTGGGCGGCGAGTCATCAGTTCACGAATGGCGGCGTGGGTCGTCGGCCCCGCCGCGATAACGCCGTCAATCAGCGTGTCCCTCTGATTGAACTGCATGGGACGCCCACCCAGGTCCGTCACCACGCCGCCCGCCGCCTCTACAAGCAGCGCTCCGGCGGCAACGTCCCATTCATTCTTCGGCTCCAGGCTGATAACCGCATCCGCTTTGCCTGCTGCAACGAGCGCCATCTTGTACGCGATGGAGCCAATTGTTCGCACCTTGAATGATGCGCCACGAAAACGATGCCACGAACCCCATCGAACCTCGCTCCGCGACGCAAGAATCGTCACGTCTGAGGACAGTTCTTCATGGTCGGTCACACGCGTACCGTCACTGTTGAGCGTGGCCGTGCCGCCACGTTCTGCGAGATACGTCTCTTCCGCCCACGGGTTCAGGATTCCCGCGGCAGCGATCTCCCCGTCCACGGATAGCCCGACGGACACGCACCACTCGGCTTGTCCCGCAAGGAAGCCCCGCGTACCGTCGATGGGATCGACAACCCACACGCGCTCCATGCCAATGCGATGGCCATCATCATGGGTTTCCTCTGACAACCACCCCTCTCCGGGACGAACGAGCGCTTTATGCAAGAGTTCATCGAGAGCGTGGTCGGCCTCCGTCACCGGGCCGTCCCAGCCCTTGTGCTGCACATACACCGAAGATGGCGAGAACGTGCTGGCAAGCTCGGCAGACTCCTCCAGCGCGGCCGCAATCCGACCTACATCTGTGTCTCCGTCGCTGGTCATGCCGTACTACGTGAAGTGATAATGGGCATCAGGACGCGATGGCGCTGCGCTTGTTGTTCAGGTAATCGACAAGCACGTATTGCCCCAGCTTGTCCGGCTGCGTAAAGAATGCCCGCCCCCGGTTGAGCCGCGTCATCTGCCGCACGAAATTAACCAGGTAGTACGCCATCTCCAGCATGAACACGTTGATGGTGATGCCCTCCTGCGTGCAGCGCTTGACCTCGCGCAGCGTCATATCGATGGTGCGCTGGCTGGGCGGATACGTGAAATAGGGCGTCCCTCCCTCAAGGTGCGCCGTTGGCTCGCCGTCCGTGACCATGATCACCTGCCGCGTGCTGGAGCGGTGCTTGTTGAGCAGCTGGCGTGAGATCATCAGCGCGTGCTGCATATTCGTGCCGGGTGAATAACCGCCCCACGTCGCCTTGATCAACTCATCGCCCTTGAGCTCCCATGCGTAGTCGGCAAACCCGACCACGTACAGGTTGTCGCGTGGGAACTGCATCTTGATGAGCGTGTGGAGGGCCAGCGCCATACGCTTGGCGGCGTCAAAGCTCCCGCTGATGGCCATTGACCGGCTCTGATCCAGCAGAATCACCGTGCTCGCCTGCGTCAGCGCCTCGTCGCGATAAACCTCGAAATCGTCAGGGGCGATGGTAAGCGGCGTCCCGGGGCCGCTCCGCATGACGGCATTCTTCACCGTCCGCGACATGTGGACGTCAAAGTGGTCCCCGAATTCATAGATCTTCGTGGACTCCTCATCCTTCTCGCCGAAGAGGCCGTTCTTGCGCATCTCATGCGCCCCAATACCGGCGCTCCGCAGCCGGTTAAAGATGTCCTTGAGGGCCTTTTCGCCGATCTTGCGGATGCCCCGGGGCGTCAACTCCAGCTTGTCGCCGTTCTTGCGGATGTAGCCCGCCTTCTCAAGCTGCTCTTGCAGCTGCCGCAGCCAATCAAGATCACGCGCGGCATCCTCACCAATGAGGTTCTCTACCTGCTCTCTGTCGATTTCATCGATGTCGCCCCGGCGCTCGGCGGCCCGCAACTGCGCCTCAAGATCATCGATCTGCTGAAGCTGATCCATCAGTCGCATGGCTTCTTGCAACGACAGCGACTCATCACCGGCGAACGGATAGTTCTGCCGCATCTCCTGCATGGGCATCAGCGATTCCATGAGCGATGAGAGTTCGGCCATCTCCTGCATGAGTTCAGGGTCGTTGAGTGCCGCCTCCATCGTCTCCTGCAGCTGTTGGCGCATTTCCTCAGGCAGGCTGTCCATCAACGACTGGAATTGCGACATCTGCTCCATCAGCCGATCCAGCAGTTCGTCGATATCGCGGGGTGGGTTGTCGCCAAACATCTGGCCCCACTTATCTATGAACTCATCGAACTTGGGATCATTCCCCTGGGCGTAGTCGCGCAGCATGTCGTTCAGGTCGCGCATCATCTGCCTGTTTGCTTCCATCTGCTCAGGCGTGATGTTCTGCATCTGCTGCATCATGTTCTGCATGTAGGACTGCGCGGCCTGCTGGCGGAGCGAATCCAGCAGTTCCTGGAACTTCTCCCGCGCATCTTCGTCCATGAAGTCGTAGTCGCTGAGTTCCTTGATTGCTCCACCTGGATCATTGGGCAGCGAGTCCATGAAGTCCATCTTGCGCTGCGCCATATTCTCCAGCGCCTGCGCCGTCATGCGGTCCATGCCCTGCCCGCGCTGTGAGCGCTGCCCCGCGCCTTGCTGTTGCTGATCGCCCTGCTGGCCGCCGGACTGCTGGCCGTCTTGCTGACCGGACTCGGAACCGTCCTCGTTGTCCTGCCCCTGCCGGCCGCCGCTGTTCAACTCACGCTCAAGCTGCTCCAAGAATCGTTGAAGCTCTTCCTCCGCCGCCTGCCGACCTGAGCCGGGCTGCATGTTGTCCGAGTCCTGCTGAGAGGATTGGCCATCCTGCGATTCCGACGGCGCGTTACCGCCGTCCTGCTCGGCATCAGGCGCGTCCCGCATCGCATCCTGCGCGTCCTGCATCCGCTGTTCGAGGGTGTCCCGCTCGAGGTCGCGGATCTCCTGAAGCTTCTCGCGGATTCCATCCAGTACGGAGTTCAGGTCATAACGATCCATGTAGTCCTGACGTTGTTGGCGGAGACGTTCTGTCATCTGGCGAATGCCGTCGATATTCCGCCCGTCCTGCATGTCGTAGCCGCGCATCATCATGCGGCGCAGGGCGCGGCGTATATCCCCGTGGGAAGCGAGGTCGTCCGAGATGGCCTCCATCAGGTCCTCCGGCGCTGCGCCGAAAGGCTCCTGCGTGTTATCCCACCGGCCGTATCGAAAAATCGGCATCGGAGTCACCCTCACCAGAACGGGCTTTCGAAGCGCCGTCGTTCCCCTTTTCCCCATCGCTCAGCTTTCGGCCAATCATACCTTGCCAGCTATCCCCCCGCCAAACGCCCCCGCTCTACCCCACTCGCCCACAAATGCGCTACAATCGTCTCTGTCCCGGTGACTCTGGCGAAGCGGACCCACCCGTTCCCATCCCGAACACGGAAGTGAAACGTTTCAGCGCCGACGATACTGGAGGGGCAGCCCTCTGTGGAAAATAGGTCGTTGCCGGGGCTTTTTCTTTGCCCATAATTCTGTAATGACTAACCAACCCGAGAACCCACAGACACCGGCGGGCGCATTCCGCCCCGGTGACCTCGTCCTGCTCACCGACCGCAAGCGCCGCAAGTACCTCGTCACGCTCAGAGAGGGCGGCGAGTTCCACTCTCACGCAGGCATCATCCTTCATGACGACATGATCGGCCGGCCGGAGGGCACCGAATTCAGAACCTCCCAACGTGGCGGTGTCTACCTCGCGCTGCGGCCCACACTCGGCGACTACATCCTGACGATGAAACGCGGCGCGACACCCATCTACCCAAAGGACATCGGCGCGATTCTCACCTATGCGGACATTCGCCCCGGCGCGCGGGTCGTTGAGGCGGGCATCGGCTCGGGCGCGCTGACCATAGCCCTGCTGCAGGCCGTTGGCGACTCCGGCCACGTCTATTCCTACGAGACCCGTGAAGATTTCGCCAAGCTGGCGCAGAGCAACGTCTCCGACTTTCTCCCCGATGACTCAGCCGGTCGGCTCACCGTCCACGTCTCTGACATCTACGCGGACGGCATCAAGGAGTCAGATGTGGATCGAGTTGTGTTGGACTTGCCTGAGCCGTCGCGCGTCATTTCCCATGCGCGGAACGCGATGCGGCCGGGCGGAATCTTTTTGGCCTTTGTTCCAACCACCTTGCAGCTGCACCGGCTCTGGCAAGACCTGGACGCCGACCCCGTATTCGATCTGATCGAACAGTTTGAGATCGCCCTCCGTGCTTGGGACGCCGGCCCAAACACGCTACGCCCCGCGCACCGCATGGTCGCCCACACTGGCTTCATCACGACAGCCCGCCGCTTGGCGAACCCCGCCTAGAACAGCCGCCTCTGGCTCTCGTCCTGCAGCCGCTCAATCGCGCGGCCAAGCCGCCGCAGCCCTTCATTAATGTTGTCGATCGACGCCTCGCTGAACGCGAACCGCATGTAGCGCATGGGCGGCTCATCCTCCACAAAGAACCGGTGCCCCGGCGCGAACGATACCCGCTCCTCCCGCGCCAGTTCCCACAGCCGTGAAACATCCACGCCTTCAGTCGCCTCAAGCCAGAAGAAGAAGCCTCCTGCCGGATTGGTCCACCGCGCCATCGGCCCAAGATTCTCCCTAGCCGCAAGGCTGAACGCCACACGCTTGCGTCGATACACCTCACGCACCCGATTGATATGCGGATCAAGCTCGTCGTTGGCAAGAAATCGCGCCAGCATTCGGGAGAGCGTCACGCTCGTCCCCATGTCCGTGCGGTTCGCTGCCGCGTGCTGAACGGCAGGCGGCGAACCAGTGAGCCAACCGATTCTCAGACCGGGACCGATCACCTTGCTGAACGTGCCCACCTGCACCGTCTGATCCGGCGCAAGAGACAACAACGACGGCGTATCAATACCATCGATACCCACCTCGGCATACGCTGCGTCCTCAACAACCAGGCAGCCGGCATTCGCCGCAAGTTCCACGAGCCGCCTCCGCAGCATCGTCGGCATCTGCACGCCGGTCGGGTTCTGGTAGTCGGGCGTGAGATAGATCAGCTTGGGGCGGTCGCCCGCCGCGTGTAGGTCTGAAAGAGTCTGCTCAAGCTCATCGATATCCAGCCCATTTGGGCCGGACGAAACGGGCACGAGCCGCGCGCCATGCGCCCGGAACGTCCACAGCGAGCCGGTGAACGCGGGATTCTCCGTAATCACAACATCGCCGGGGTCGATGAACGTGGCACAGACGATATCCAACGCCTGAGATGCGCCCGTCGTGATGACAACATCCTCCGGCGGCGTCTCGACTCCATGCAGCCTCGTCGTTCGTTCCGCAATTTGTTCTCGCAGAACAATATCGCCCATCGAGGACCCGTATTGCAGAGACGCAATTCCCTCCTCCGCAATCACCGCCCGCGCCGCCTCATTCAGCTGCTCCAATGGCAGCGTCTCGGGATCGGGCACACCCGCGCCAAACCCGATCGTTCCCTCCGGCGCGGGCGCGACACTGCTCCACGGGTGCTGCAGGCCGCCCCGTCGCGACAGCAAACCGTTGAACGTTTCCTGATCCAACTCGATGCGCCTCCCGTGCGCCTAACCTCAAGACTGGTCTCTATCCATGATGTAGGTCAATGAATACACGGGCAACCACCGCACCTTGACATTGGGAAGTCGTAAGCGCATACATAGTCCTACGCCATACCCGGCGAGCGGGCGTAACTCAGTGGTAGAGTGTCTGCTTCCCAAGCAGAATGTCGTGGGTTCGATCCCCATCGCCCGCTCCACAATTACCTACCCGTTACACTGGATAGACCATGTTTGAGGCACTCACCGAACGACTCACCGGCGTCTTCAACAGACTCTCCGGCCGTGGCCGCATCACCGAGGCAGACGTTGAAGAGGCTCTGCGCGAGGTCCGCCGTGCCCTCCTCGAGGCCGACGTCAATCTCCGCGTCGTGCGCGAACTCCAGCAGAGCATCCGCGACCGCGCCGTCGGCGAAGAGGTCCTTCAGTCCGTCACGCCCGTCCAGCAGATCATCAAGATCGTGCAGGAAGAGCTGACGGACGTTCTCGGCAAGGAGAATCGCGGCCTCGATGCGGGCGATAACCGCCCCGCCACCATCCTCCTCGTCGGTCTGCAGGGCTCCGGCAAGACGACAACCGCCGCCAAGCTCGCCTCCAACCTCGCGCAGCAAGGGCAAGCCGTTTCGCTCGGTGCGGGCGATGTACGCCGCCCCGCCGCCATTGAGCAACTGACCGCACTCGGCAACCAAATCAATATTCCAGTCCATGCCGAGCCCGGAAACTCCAACGCAGTTGCCGTCGCCAAATCGTCTCTGGCCGCGGCTCGCGACGCCAACGCCCACTGGCACATCTTCGACACCGGCGGTCGACTGCAGGTCGACGATGAACTCATGAAAGAACTGGCGGACGTGCGCAAGGCGCTCAACCCTGCCGAAGTGTTGCTCGTCGTCGACGCCATGACCGGCCAGGACGCCGTGAACGCCGCCGAGGAGTTTCATCGGCAGGTGCCTCTCACCGGCCTCGTGCTCACCAAGATGGACGGTGATGCGCGCGGCGGCGCGGCCCTCTCCATCACGTCCGTCACCGGCCTCCCTGTCATGTTCATCGGCGTCGGCGAGCGCATGGACGCGCTGGAACCCTTCTACCCGGACAGGCTCGCGGGCCGCATCCTCGGCATGGGCGATGTCGTCACGCTCGTTGAGAAGGCGCAGCAGACTATCGACGAGGAAAAGGCCCAGGAGATGGAGCGCAAGCTGCGCACCGCCACCTTCGATCTCAACGATTTCCTGGAGCAGATGAACCAGCTGCGCAACATGGGCGGCATGGCGAATCTGGTCGACATGATCCCCGGCTTTTCCCAGATGAAAGGCAAGCTGCCAACGGACGCGTTCGACGAGAAACAGATCAAGCGCGTCGAGGCCATCGTGCTGTCCATGACGCCGGAGGAGCGGCAGAGGCCGGACATCATCGGCGGCAGCCGCAGAAAGCGCATCGCGCGGGGCAGTGGCACACAGCCTGCCGATGTCAACCGCCTGCTCAATCAGTTCGGGGAAATGCGCAAGATGATGCGCCAGCTATCGTCCGGCAAGAAGATCCGCGGCCTGCCCTTCAAGCTTGGCTAGACCCCTGCGCCCGCAGGCCCTCGCGTAGCCGCGCCACCAGCAGCTTCAAGGACTCCAACAGCGCGCTGGCCTCGTCAGGCGGGATCTCGAACGGCTTGCGATTCGTCTCCGGAAACACCATCCAGAAATAGAACCCCTCCCACGCCCGATCCGCGGCTAAATCGTTCCGCGCCCGCATGATCGTCTCCAGGTACTTCCCCTGAAACCGCTGCCGCACGTGCTCCAGCAAATCGGCATCCCCCGCCAACGAAGGCGCCCCCTCAAACGCGCTTAGCCACTCTTCCGCCGCAGGAATAGTCATTCAATTACCACGCCAAAAGCCCTCACCGGTACGTCGGCCCGTTAGGATCAATAATCTCGGCGATTCGTTCAAGTTCAGCCACGATGGCGTTGAGAGTGGCTTCTCGGTCTGCGCCAGACAGCAACGGAATCGCCACACAGTGAGTCATCCAGTTATGCCATTCTGTTCTTGATTCAACCAGAGTGCCCAATTTGTCCAGTACCGTATCACGACTAACAGGTTGATCTGCACTAGTTGGTTGAATGGTCAGCCAGAGTGGAGGATTAGGCATTCGCTTCGCTGCCTCGTCGACTATGCCAAGCCAGACATATGCGCCAGACAGTACCATGAAACGCCCGTAAAAGCTCCCGAGGTATGACCCCACGTTCTGCGAACCTGGTTCTGCCCACCCTAACTGTTGCAGCCGTTCCCCAGCTTCCTGTATAAGCGTTACCAGATTCTCATCACGGCGGGGATCTCCGCCTTCCCGCGCGGCTTCGGCGAGGCCCTGCAGTTGGCTAATTTCGAACGCTGTTTGGGAGTCTCCTGCTCCCTCCGCCAGCACCTCTAACAGACGCTCCCAGCTCATGAGCATAAGACGTCGTGGTGTGCCTGTAGGGGTGGCGGCAATGAGGCCATCGTGCTCCGTGCGCTTGTCGAGTGTGTGACCCGCCTCGCTCAACCGCTGTACAAGTTCGTCCCACAGCCAGTTCTCACCAAGGCGCTGCTCTGGGGCGACAAAAAGCAGGGTGGTTGGGCGGTCATTCGAAAGGGCTTCCCAATATGTGACCGGTTGGTGGTAGGTCAGTGACGCCCAGAACTTGGCTTCAATAAAGGCCATGACACGGTCGTCAGTATCCTTCAGCGCCATGTCCGGATACGAGTAGGACGATGAGAGGTAATACTGCGTGTCGACGGAGTGGATGGGGATCGGAGTGCCGTCTGCATCACGCAAGAATCCAGACAGCGCGGCTCTCGCCGATTCGGAGCGGTTGAGAACAAAGCCGAGGGCACTCGTCATCACGTCCTCCATGCCCTGCGTGTGATAACGAGCAACATGGCCGAGCAGGCTGTACCCATCATTATCGGTGGCGGTCATGTTCCCTCCGTGACCTAGTCGCGAATCATGCGTCTGATGGTACAGCAGACACCTCAGTAACGATCCCATAGTGGTCAGACAGCTTCGCGCCATCATGAATGTTGCTGATTGCTTCCACGGATTCGCACGCCAGACCCCCGCTCAGCGCAATATGGTCGATGTTCCGGCGTCCCTCGAACGTGACATCAGCCGTCACAATTTCCAGATTCGGCGAGAAGGCGTCCTTGAGCGCCTCCCTGAGATGGACGGGAGCCCGAGCACCCTGCCCAATCACCTGGTTGAAATCTCCCAAGATGATGAGCGGCACATCGGTCTGCTTGGCAAGAACCTCAGTCAAAGCAGTCAGATATTGCTCGTGGTCCTCCCACCGCTCCTTGCGTTCCGCCCCACGTCTCTTCTCGGCGCGCGACCCGAACCACGGAATACAGATTCCCATCACCATGACGTCGCCGATGGATGTCTGAGTAACGCCCGAAATGAACCGCCCCGGCGTCAGCGATTCATCCCCAAGGTCGTCAACGTCACGCCAAGGCTGCCGCGACCACAGCATCACCTTGCGACGATTCCCCTTATCGCCATAGCCATAGTCGGCCTGCGCCGTGACTGTATAGCCGCCTCGTGATAGCAACCGTTCGTCAGCCTCAGTCAGGCAAACAATTTCAGGTGCAAGCGAATCAATGCGGTGAAGAATCTCCGGAGTTCGCGCAGATCGCGGCGTCGCCCACTGAACATTCCAGTTAACGACGCGAATCATGCGTGAATCGTAGACCACGCAATCATGCGGAGCAAAAGGAGAGCCGCCCTGCCCCCGCGTGACCTGGGCAGGTCACGCGGGGGCAACCAACTCAGTTCAACTCAAGGCCAGTGAGCGTATAGACCTCGGGGGTCGGAGGCTCCAGCCACGCCGGCATCACCTCATCCTCCCAGGGAATGAAGTCCATCTCGTCGGACTCATCCACGATGGAGTCACTGGGCGCAGGACGCTCGGAATTTCGGCGCACATTGTGAACGGTAGGCGGAACGCTCGCGATCCCCGTATCAACAAAAAGTGTCTGTGCAGACACGTCCGTTGGGCGCGCCAGACTCTCCTCTGCCTCGTGATCAAACGGCTTGGCCGTTGGGCGATCGGGCTCGCTGGTGGAGCCCGCCGGTACATTGACGATGGGGTGTGCTCCCTGGGAAAGAACCGCCCCGATGTGAAGGCTCCTCAACATGTCGCCCTCCTTCGCAGGCCGGGCAACTCTGCCGTCCCTTTCGGGTCCCCGACCCGCTGTACACGGACGGTATACTCCTCAAATTGTAACGTGTCAACTGTTTGATCCCGGCAAGGAGGCATATGCGGCAAAGTACGCCTTCTGAGCCGCGAAACCCAATGCCGAAGAATTGTCTTTTGATTAGAATGTGACTATGGTCATGACCATAGTCACATTAACTGCTAGACTGGCTCTCACGAGGTGTAGAAATGGCAAACCCGACAGATAACCCACGCACCATCAAGGCGTCCGAATTCAAGGCGACATGCCTCAAGCTAATGGACGAGGTAGCTGAGACGGGCGAGGAAATCATCATCACCAAGAACGGCAAACCCGTCGCCAAGCTCACCCCAACGGAGAATCGTCCACGCCGGACGTGGTTTGGCGCCGACCGGGACAAGCTCATCTTCATGGGCGACGTCATATCTCCAATCGACGTCGAGTGGGACGCCGAACAAGGCCGAATCGGCGGCGAGTGATGCTGCTACTCGATACTCATGTCCTCCTGTGGCACCGCTTTGGAGACAATCAACTTGGAATCGCAACCCGAAAGGCACTGGACGCCGCGTGGGTGTCACGCGAAGTAGCAGTGTCAGCGATGACTTTCTGGGAAATCTCCCTACTACGAAACAGGAATCGTCTGGACTATGTCGGAGACGCTTTAGCTTGGCGCGCCCAGTTGCTATATGACGGATTAACCGAGATTCCCGTCGATGGAGAGATCGGCATCCACGCCAACTTGCTCTCAAACTTCCATGCGGACCCCGCAGATCGCATCATCGTCGCCACCGCCCTTGAAGGTCGTCACTACCTCGTGACGGCGGACGAGAGCATCCTCCAATGGGACAGCGTTCTGCCCCGAGTGGATGCTCGGGAATAAGCACCAGAGTAAACAAGTGCCCCCTCCGCTCGTGAGCGGAGGGGGCACTTTCTGTCTTGGTCGATAAGAGGTTAGTCCCGCGCCGCAGCAGACCTCGGCCCGAACGGCTCTGGCTGGAAGGGGCCGTCCCGTTCCTGCAGGTACGCCCTCAGGCCGCCCTCTTTACCGGCGTCCTCCATCTTGCGCTTAAAGTCTTCGCGCTGGGACGTGTGCGCCAGTGCGGACAGCTCCGCGTTCAGGTTCCACGCATTGTGGAATCCCATCATGTTCAGGCCCTGCGTCGCGACGGCCAAATTGATCTTCACCGTCTCCGGGCTGACCAGCGCGATGCGCTCGCCGATGTACGTGCACTCCTCCATCAGGTCCTCGTGCGGCACAACCTTGTTGACCAGCCCGATCCGCAGCGCCTCCTGCGCGTCGATGTGGTCGCCTGTCAGACCGTAGCGCAGCGCGTGCTTGTAGCCCGCCAGCAGCGTCCAGATGAAGTTCGTGTTGGAGATATGACGAATTTCCGGCTGACCGAACACCGCGTTCTCGGACGCAATCGTGATATGGGTCGTCAGCGCGTACCACGAGCCCCACGCCAGAGCCCAGCCGTTGATCGCGCCGATGATCGGCGTCGTCAGCTCCCACATGTGCATCAGGCGGCGGATGCCCGTCCTGTCCTGCGTGCGCCACTGATCGAGGAACGATGCGACGGACTGACCTTCCTGCAGACCATACGGCCACACGGTATCGGAGTTTCCGCCACCCGCGCCAAGCGCGAGGTCCGCGCCCGCGCTGAACGCCCTGCCAGCGCCCGTCAGGATGATGTATCGAATGTCCGGGTCCTGCTCCGCCTCGTCGAACGCGGCATGCACGTCGCCGCGCAAGCCCTGGTTGAATGCGTTCATCTGCGCGGGGCGATTCAGCGTGATAACAACGCCCTTGCCCTGCCGCTCATACAGCACATTCTCGTACTCAGCCATGTAGTGATTCCTCCTAACCCCCGCCACCGTGGGCGGCATCAGAACTGATTGTTTGACAAGCTTACCATTGCCATACAGATGTGCTACACTTCGGAACAGGAGTTCCACGAACGCACGTTCGCTCGGCCCCAAACAACGTGGAACACAGACGGCAGAACGGGAGGAATGGTATTATGACAACAGCAATCAAAGCCCCAAAGAGCGCGGAAAAAATGGTGACCGAGAAGGAAAAGGCACTCGAACAGGCGCTGACGCTGATCGAGCGCAGCTTCGGTAAGGGATCCCTCATGCGATTCGGCGATTCCGCCGGACGCTTTGACGTGGATGTCATACCCACCGGTTCTCTGTCACTTGACCTCGCGCTTGGCATCGGCGGCATTCCGCGCGGACGCATCACGGAGATCTACGGCGCGGAATCGTCCGGCAAGTCCACGCTGGCGCAGCACATCATCGCCGGCGCGCAGAAGCAGGGTGGCACGGTGGCGTATATCGACGCCGAGCACGCAATGGACCCCACGTACGCCGCCGCCTGCGGCATCAACGTGGATGACCTGCTGATCTCCCAGCCGGACAACGCAGAGCAGGCGTTGGACATCACAGAGGCGTTGGTGAGGAGCGCCGCAGTGGATGCCATCGTCATCGACAGCGTAGCAGCGCTGGTACCGAAGGCTGAGATTGACGGGAACATGGGAGACATGCACGTAGGCCTCCAGGCCCGCCTCATGTCCCAGGCCCTGCGGAAATTGACCGGAACCACCCATCGTTCGAAGACGGCGGTAATCTTTATCAACCAGATCCGTGAGAAGGTCGGTGTCCTCTTTGGCAGCCCCGAGGTCACTCCCGGCGGACGCGCGTTGAAATTCTATTCGTCGATTCGAATTGATTTGAGACGTATGGAAACCATCAAGCAGGGGACGGAGAGCGTGGGTCTTCACCTGCGCGCGCGTGTGGTCAAGAACAAGATGGCCCCGCCTTTCCGCGTCGCCGAGTTTGACATCATGTTTGGACATGGCATCAGCCGCGAGGCCGATCTCATCGACCTCGGCACCCAGGCCGGTTTCCTCAAGAAGACGGGAGCCTTTTACTCGTACGGAGACGTTCGCCTCGGACAGGGACGCGAGAACGCCAAATCGTTCCTCCAGTCCAATGAGGAAATCGCCACTGCCCTTGAACAGGACATTCGCGGCAGTCAGGCCTCCCGGAACGGCAAAGCTAACGAGTTCATGCCGGCGACCGTCGACGACACGGACGATACGGAGGAAGTCACCTGACTCTATATTCGAACTTAATTCTGGACACAAGGGGCTGCGGGATAACCGCGCCCCTTTTTCTTTGTCTTTTGATAGCTAATTCACGCATTGGCGGCGCCGCTCGGCGCCGTCTTTTGTTCGCACAAACACACCACAACAGGCGGACGTCGTGCCGCCATGAATCCGGGGAGAATCACCATGACTATCAATCCCATCCTGTTCGTTTTTCTTATGCTCCTGCTCAGCGCCGTCGGCACCGCGGGTGGCTTCGTCCTGCAGCGCATCATCACCTCAGGAAATCTCCGCGGCGCCTCCCTTGAGGTTCAGCGCCGCATCGAGGAGAGTGAGACCGAGAGCAAGGAAATCCTCCTCCGCGCTCAGCAGGAGGCTATCCGCGTTCGCGATGAGTCCGAAAAGGAAGTGCGCGAGCAGCGCAGTGAAGTCCAGCGCGTAGAGCGACGCCTCCAGCGAAAGGAGGAGCAGGTCGACCGCCGTCTCGACAATTTCGAGAAGCGGGAACGCCAACTCAACGAGAAAGAGACTGAAATCGACGAGGTTCGCTCGCAGGTAGACGAACTGCACGCCGAACATCTGCGGGAACTCGAACGGGTCTCTCAGCTCACCATGGACGAGGGACGTGAACTGCTTCTTAGCCAATTGGAGAGCGAAATCGAAATCGAGTCCTCACGCCGCGTGCGTGAGATGGAAGAGGCCGTGCTGGAGGAATCCACGGAGCGCGCCTACAAGATCATGGCGCAGTCCATGCAGCGCTACGCCAATGAAGTCGTCTCAGAGCTGACCACCAGCGTCGTCTCCTTGCCCAATGACGAAATGAAGGGGCGGCTAATCGGCCGTGAGGGTCGCAACATCCGCGCCCTTGAAAACGCCACCGGCGTCAACCTCATCGTCGATGACACGCCTGAGGTCGTCACGCTGTCGGCCTTTGATCCCGTGCGCCGTGAGGTGGCCCGCATGGCCGTCTCCCGCCTCGTGCAGGATGGGCGAATCCAGCCCGCCCGCATTGAGGAACTCGTCGTCAAAGCCCAGGAAGAGATGGAAGACATAATCAAGAAGGCGGGTGAAGAGGCCTGCTACGACGCCCGCGTCCAGGGCCTGCATCCCGACCTCATCAAGACCCTGGGCCGCTTGAAGTTCCGCTACAGCTACGGCCAGAACGTTCTCCAGCACAGTATCGAGACGGCGCACCTTGCCGCATCGCTCGCGTCTGAACTGCGCGCCAACGTGGATATTTGCCGACGCGCCGGTTTCCTCCATGACATCGGCAAGGCACTCTCCCATGAGGTTGAAGGCCCGCACGCCGCCGTCGGCGCGGACCTCCTTGAGCGCTACAAGATCAACCAGCGCGTCGTGCGCGCCGTCGGTGACCACCATGGTGAAGAGGGTTGGAAGAGCGTCGACGCATTTGTCGTGGCCGCCGCGGATGCCATCAGCGGCGCGCGGCCCGGCGCGCGGCGGGAGAGCGCCCAGCAGTACATCAAGCGGCTTGAAACCCTTGAGCAGATCGCGATGGGATTCGGCGGCGTGGACAAGGCCTATGCCATCCAGGCAGGGCGTGAAGTCCGCGTGATGGTCCAGCCGGACAGCGTGGATGATGTCGCCGCCATGCGCATGGCCCGTGACATGACCAAGAAGATCCAGGACTCCATGGAATACCCCGGCCAGATCAAGGTCATGGTGATCCGCGAGACCCGCGCCGTAGAATACGCGCGCTAGATGCCCACCGACAAACCATGCGCATCCTGATGATCGGCGATCTCGTCGGGCAGCCCGGGCGGCAGGCAGTGCGAAAATACCTGCCCGATTTGCGGCGTGAACACGACATCGACCTTGTTGTCGCCAACGGCGAGAACTCCGCCGCAGGCTTCGGCATCACACCCAAGGTGGCCAAAGAACTCTTCGACGCCGGCGTGGACGTCATCTCCTCCGGCAATCACATCTGGGACAACAGGGACATGATGCCCCACATGAACGACGAGACCCCCGTCCTGCGGCCCCTCAACTATCCGAAGGCCGCCCCCGGACGCGGCGCGGTCATGGCCAATGGCGCGCTCGTCGTCAGCTTGCAGGGGCGCACGTTCATGCCCGTCCAAATCGACGACCCGTTCATGGCGATGGACAACTTGCTCACGAACCTCACCGAGCAGCCTCGTGCCATCGTCGTCGACTTTCACGCTGAAGCTACGTCCGAAAAGGGAGCGCTCGCGTGGTACGTGGACGGGCGCGTTGCTGGGGTCGTTGGTACACACACCCACGTCGCCACCGCGGACGCCCGCGTCCTGCCCAAGGGGACGGCATTCGTCACCGACCTTGGCATGTGCGGGGCAATCGACTCCATCATCGGCAGTGACCCTGGCCCCGTGCTGGAGCGATTCCTCACCGGCGTCCCCGTCCGCCTCAACGTCGGAAACGGCCCCAGCCGGTTCAACTCCGTCCTCATTGAAACAGACGATACTACCGGTCTTGCCACATCCATCCGGCGCGTGGACTGCGCTGACACCGAATGAGCTCCGACCTCCACACCCACTCGACAATCTCAGACGGCCTCCTGTCGCCCGCGGAGCTTGTACACCAGGCCGCCGCCGCAGGCGTCACGTATCTCGCGATCACTGACCATGACTCCACGGACGGGCTTGCCGAAGCACGGGAGGCGGCAGATCAACACCCCGGCCTGACACTCATCCCCGGCATTGAGATCTCCACAGACGTGCCGGAGGGGGAAGCGCACATCCTCGGCTATCTGCTTGACACCGAGAATGAGGAATTGCAAGCAACGCTCGCCTCGTTCCGTGACGACCGTGTAGGCCGCGCCATGCGCATGGTCGAGAACCTCGGAAACCTCGGCGTGCCCGTGTCATGGGAGCGCGTTGTGGAGATTGCGGGCGATGGAGCAATCGGCCGGCCTCATATCGCCCAGGCGCTCATGGAGGCGGGACACGTTCCCAGCATCCGCGAGGCTTTTGACCGTTACATCAGCAACGACGGCCCCGCGTACGCAGGCCGCCGCAAGATGCTCCCGGAAGAGGCCTTTCGCTTGGTGCGCCAGTACGGCGGCATCCCGGCCCTCGCCCATCCGAACGAGACGCCGCAATTGGAGTCCCTGCTCGCGGGATGGGTCGAGGCGGGCCTTGCGGGCATGGAGGTCTACTACGGTCTCTATCCTGACGACCTGCGCGCCCACCTCAAGTCACTCGCCGATGAACACGGCCTGCTCGCCCTTGGTGGCAGTGACTACCATGGCCCGGGCCGAGCCGCGGAATGTCCTCTCGGCGGCTCCAACACCCCCTTGGAAGCAGGCGAGAGCCTTCTCGCCCTCCACGCCACAGTGTCTGGTTAAGAAATCCTCACCCGCCCAGCAAGACCGCAGCCCAGCCGACAACGGCGGCGACTGTGATCGCGAAGGCGGACTGCTTCACAACAAGCGTGCCCGCGAACCGTACCCCGAGTTCCCGCCCAATCGTGATTGCAGTGACCAGGCATGGCAGCACCGTTCCGGCGAGGAATGTTGCCACCAGCAGCTGGGTCGCGCTCAACGAAGCGACGGTGCCGGCCTCGGCCAGGAGCAATATACCGTCCTTGCGCACACCGGCGAGCACGGTCGGCAAAGCCGCGTCCGCCGGCAGTGCGAACACAGCCATCGCCGGTGCCAACAGGGGCCCCGCTGCATCGAGCGCGCCTGACCAGTCGAGGAGAGAGGCGACCATCGCGATCGCGAAGAAGATCGGGACCGCCGTGCGGAAGAACGCCCAAACCATCGCTCGCGCCTCCGCCCCGACTGCCGCGAGGGAAGGCCACGTAAGGGCGGCGCGCTGTTCCATGAGGAGTGCGTTGAGCCTTGATCGCGCGTCAGGGCGACTGATAAGGCGCGTGTAGACGAGCGTCGCCGCGACGAGCAGTGCCAGGTACGGCACAACAAGACTGCTCCTGTCGGCGGCGGCAAAGACCGCGAGCGTCGCGCCGAGTTGGTACGAGCAGGCAGACCCGAAGGCGATCGCGCCGACGGTCGTCGGCCGGGTGCAAGAAGCGCAGGAGCGTGTCGCGACGATCGCCGGGACGTTACAGCCGAAGCCCATCAGCACTTGTGTCACGTCGCGCCCTTGAAGGCCGACCCGCCGCAACAGCGGGTGAAGCGCCGTCCCGATGCCATCGGCGAGGCCGCTCACCTTGTAGGCGCTGATAAGCGCGGAGTAGACCAGCACAGTGGGAACCGCCCACACGAACAGCAGCGGCCCCATCGTGAGCAGTCCGTAGTCACCGGAGAGCACGGCCCTTAGCGGTCCCGGCCAGCCCGCTATCCTCTCGGCAAGCGGTGTCGTGATCGCCACGACAGGCGGATCAAGCCAGGCAGCCACCTGGTTCGCGCCGAGCACGGCGAGCACAGCCGGCAAGACCAGCAAGATGACCGCGCTTGCGGGGCCTGCAACCGCGTGGTCGAGGAGTCCGTGCTGTGGCGTGTTCTGCCATCCCGCCCGCAACGGCGGTCGTTCAAGGCTGACCGGAGCGGGCGCGATTACGTCGATGTCATGTCGGTCAGCACGCACAGGATTCCACGCAGCAAGAAAGGTCGTCCAGGTACATCCCCGCCGTGCGGCGGGCCTCAACGGCTTCCGTGGTGTCCATTCCAAGACGCTGCGCGATAGCGTCTGCAACAACCGCGAAGCGCTGCCGGAACTTGTAGATGAAGCAGAAGTTCACGCCCCGGTGCTGAACAATCGGGCCGGAGAGGAACAGGTCGGGCACGAGCGTGGACTCGTCGGCCTCTTCCGTGACGATGGGTTTGCCGTCCTCATCGTACTCAATCATGCCGTCGAGGTAGCTGAGAGACCCCTTGAAGCCGGTGGCGAGAATCGGTTGCGTCTCGCTCTCCCACTCGCGGCCGTCCGAGGCCTGGACGACCCAACTGTCACCGTCCTCCCGTACCGACGTGATGTCGACACTGTCAAGGAGGGTCACGGAGCCCGTGGAGTCGGCCCATTCCAGGCGTTCACGCGAATATGGAGAGAGCGAGATGCTCGGATCCGGGTCTTCTCTCTTCCATGTCGCGTATCGCGCCAACACCGTCACGTCCTTCTCCAGCTGCACCAGCGAGATGGTCGCGTCTGCGGCGCTCTCGTAGCCGCCAATCACCGTGAAACGATCACCCTCCAGTTCCTGCCATGTGCCGACGTCGGAAGAGTGGCGGCAGAATTCTGCGCCCGGGATCGAATTGCGATTCGGGTACTGGAACTCCCCGGCCGCCCAGATGAGATGTCGCGCCCGCACCGGCCGGTCGCTAGTCGTGAGTGTGAACGTTCCGTTGTCCTCGACCGTGACGGAGCTGACATCGATGCCGGGCTTCACCTGGAGCTCGTAGTGATTGGCGACGTTGTCGAGGTACTTCGCGTAAGCGACTCCGCTGGGATGTTCGCGGTCGAGCGTGTACGCAGGCGACGTGTTGGGGACAATCGCGTTGAGATCGAGCAACCCAAACGCGTTCGCAGTGAACGACGGCGTGATGAAGCGCATCTCTTGCGGCCACCGCCGGAACGAAGCGCCCACCTCGTAGCGATCCAGGATGATGACGTCGTCGACGCCAAACTCCTTGAGGGCCACCGCGCATCCCAGCCCGGCCGCCCCCGCGCCCACGATCGCGACTTCATGCACCTGCGACCCTTCCACCTTATCGCGCCATCGTCCCTGGTTCCGTTTGCTCATGTGTCGTTCCTCTCAACGTGTTGCGTGTCAAAGTATTGCTCGCGATCCTCAACGTCGCAAAGCCAAATATAATCCCATGTGCCCCCAATCACGTCAATCCAAAATGAGACTGTCGCGAAGGTTTGTCCAGAATTGATACGGGCGGGAATCCGGCAGTCTCAATCCCGATGCGCCACTCCCCCGATAGTGCTAGAGTCCGAATAACCGTTAGCTCTGATTCTCTTAACACACTGGAAGGAGCCTACGATGAGAGCGATGCAGTGGTTGATGACCCGCCAGCGTGTCCCCGCCATCCTCGCCGCAACTGGCATCGTAACCCTGTTGCTCATGCTCCTCCGGCCCGCCGTCGCGCATGCGCAAGGTGTTGAACAGGAAACCGCTTTCGTCTTCAACACCCTCTCATTCCTCATCTGGGGCGCGCTCGTCATGTGGATGTGCGCCGGCTTCACCATGCTGGAAACCGGATCCGTTCGGACCAAGAACGCCGCCATGATCTGCATGAAGAACATCGGCCTCTATTCCATCGCCGGACTTGCCTACTACATCATTGGCTACAACCTCATGTACGTGGACGTTGGCCGAGATCTGAACATCCTCGGCCTCAACGTGGGCGATCTCATCGGCACGTTTACCCTCACCTACAGTTCGTCCGCAGCGGAAATGGCGCTGCTTGAAGCTGAAGCAGGGGCCTCGGCGGCGGGTGTCCTGGAAGAATCCACCTATTCCTCGATGTCCGACTGGTTCTTCCAGATGGTCTTCGTCGCCACCACCGCCTCCATCGTCTCCGGCGCCCTCGCTGAGAGAGTCAAGATGTGGTCGTTCTTCATATTCACCCTGTGCCTCACGGCATTCATCTACCCGACAATCGGCGCGTGGACGTGGGGCGAAGGCTGGCTGAACCAACTCGGCTTCACCGACTTTGCCGGCTCCACCATCGTCCACAGCACTGGCGGCTGGGCTGCGTTGGCCGGTCTGATTGTCGTCGGGCCACGATTGGGCAAGTTCCGCCGCGATGGCACTGCGCGTCCCACCCCGCCCTCCAACATCATCTCCGTCACGTTGGGAGTCTTTATCCTCTGGTTCGGCTGGTTGGGATTCAACGGCGGATCGCAGCTCGCCCTCGGCAGTGCCGTCGACGCCGTCTGGATTAGCATCGTGCTGGTGAACACCAACCTGTCCGCAGCATCCGGCGTGCTGGTCGCCCTCTTTACGTCCCGATACATCCTGGGGCGCACGGATTTGTTCGCCGTCCTCAACGGCGCGATAGCTGGCCTTGTCTCCATCACCGCCGCCCCCAACTTCGTCGACCACTATTGGGCAATCATCATTGGCGCAGTCGGAGGACTTATCTGCACGGTCGGCCTGCGACTCCTTGAACGCATCAAGGTCGATGATGTCGTCGGCGCAGTCCCCGCCCACCTCTTTGCGGGCATCTGGGGCACGCTCGCGGCGGCCATCACGGTTGGCGCGCAACTCCACGTCCAACTGCTGGGCGTCGTCGTCATCGGCGTTACTGTCTTCGGCATTGCCTGGCTCGTCTGGAAGGCGCTGGACATGACGCTGAGCGCCAGGGTGTCACGCCAAGTCGAAGAGCTCGGTCAGGACGCCGGCGAACTCCGCATGGAGTCATACCCCGAATTCGTCCTCATGCCCGAACCTGACTACGACGATGACCTGGACCCCGAGATGCCAGCGACAAGCTAGGGCGCTTGGTATCGGACTTACTGTCATTCCGAGCGCAGCCGAGGAATCTAAAGCCGCGCCCTGTCAATCCACCCCAATCCCCCGCGCAGGCGGGGACTGTCCCCACCGTCATTCCCGCGAAAGCGGGAATCCAGTGCGGCGCGCAGCGCCGCCTCCCCCGCTCACCCTGAGCCTGTCGAAGGGTTGAGCGTCCCCCTGTCATTCCGAGCGCAGTCGAGGAATCTAAAGACCTGCCTTAGACATCGACGCAGGTAAAGTGTGGGTTTCGCCCCCTGCCCCAGCACGAATCCATGAAGGAATTGACACGCTCATACAAGAGAGTGGGGACCTCTTCGTTGGCAGAATTCGGGATGACAAAGAATACGCGTGGAGGTAACCGGTTGAATCGAAGAGCGACAATCTCACCACTTGGCCCAACAAGGTTTAACTCTCGTCGCAAATTGACAGCATGACGGTGTATTTGTTCTTCATGAGTGCCGTCTCTATTGAAGTGCTGATAAATTACCAGTGACTTGCCCATTTCCCACAGTCTGGCTGCTTCGCCATGAGTAGCGTGCTCAACGTCAGGGGTATCCGCCAAGCCATTATCCGGATCGAGAAAGACTAAATCGCGGTCCCCCACCTCATGCATTGCCCGAGTGAACCAGCCGTCCCTAGCCAAAGGGGCATTGACCGAATCGCGGTAATACATTGTGCCATCCGACAACGCCCCTGAGTTTTGCATCGCCATAACCGATCTCTGGCCGTCATTGATGAGATTCTGCAAAATCCCATACAGCTCAGGGTCGCACTGTATCAAGCGTTGCTCGTGTTGACTTGGAATTTCGAGATAATTGAACGGTTGCCCTAGTTCAGGCAACGCTGCGTTTGTCTCAACGTAATACCAAATAACCCCTAGCCGCAGTTGCCATCCACCATCCGAGTCCCCACATAGCCACCTAAGCAACCCATATTTCCCAAAATCACCAACATCTCCGACGAATCGATCTTGCATCCGTGCCAACCTCCCAGCCTGGAATAACAGTGATCGCTAACCTACCACAGGCCAGCCATTTTCGCGGGCATTAACCCCGAGGCGCCCGCGGAGTTGATATCCCCACCGCTCCCCCCCCAAAACCACCTCTGCCGCCCTCTTGATCAAGAGGACGGCAGAGGTTTCTAGTCCGTATTAGCCCGTGTGGACTGACGGGGAAGTCTAGTCTGCCGGGGAAAGCTCGCTGCGGCCCTGGTACATTCCGAAGCCGATGATGAACAGCGCTATCGAGCCCACCATTAGGGTCACGTTGTTGATGACCAGTAGCATCTCTAGATCCAAATCAGTGAGGTGCATGCCCGCGTTGACGACTACGAAGGTCACAACTCCCACCAGCATCAGCGCATAGCCGGCAATCTTGTAGATGTTCATCTCCTTGATGCACATCACCAGGCCAAGACCCAGGAGGAATGAGGCAAACGGCAAGATGAATAGGGACGCCAGAAACGCCCCAACCATGTCCGCGTATCCTCCTATTGCCAGTAACTCAAACTGCGCCATCCCTTCAGGGCCCAGGGTGTCCTCGCCACGCTGCAGGAGATGGAGCAGGAGGTGTCGCTCGGCGTGTCCAAGGATGACCAAAGCCCACTCAACCACGGTCAGAATAATGCCGAAGCAGAGAATAGGACGGGCTAGGGCGCCTTCACCCTCAGATAAGGTGTAAAGCCGAATCACTGCCCCAATCATCAGAAGCATGCCGATAATCGAAACTGTTGAAGACACGTGACCAATGTTTGGATAGTCTGCCAGTACAGCGACAGTACCCACGTAGTCCGCTGGGTCCGTGTACTCAATGAGGAATCCACCCGGAAGGAAAAATGGCGCAACAAACGAAAGGACTATTCCGACCATAAACGCCAAGCCTGCTGCCTTGGTCTTCCGCGCAGCTCGCTCCTCGTTACTCATGGGGCCTCCCCTCTGAGCTACTCCAATGGCACAACGCTGACGCCATTAACCTAGACTTAAACTGTCCATTTATCAATGGGCAATTGTATCTCGCCAAAGGTTTCAGGCGGGCGGCAGCTTTGTCCCCGGCACGGAGCGCATCGCCCGGTAAACAACCTCCGGCGCGGCCGGATGCACGTAGATTCCCTGCGAATACACGTCCGTCGTCAGGCCAATCCGCATCCCGTTTGCGATGTCCTGGATCAACGTTGCCGCGTCCGACCCCATGATGTGCGCGCCGAGAATCTCTCTGGTCTCCGCGTGCGCGATGATCTTCACGAAGCCCGTCAAATCCCCGATGGCCACGCCGTGCGCCGTCCACGCGTACTCATACGTCCCCAGCACGTACGGCACACCCTCCTTGCGCGCCTGCTGTTCCGTCATGCCCACCGCGCCAACCTGCGGCGAGGCGAACACCGCATGCGGCATCGCGTGGTAGTTCACGGCCTCCTTTTGCCCGCGCTTGAACATGTTGTGGTCGGCGTACCACCACTCCCAGTTCGCGTTGTGCTTCAGCTGGTATCGCCCCACCACGTCGCCCAGCGCCCAGATGCCCGGCACGTTCGTCTCCAGGTACTCGTCCACGATCACCAGCCCCCGCGCGTTCGTCTCAACGCCCGTCTTGTCCAGGTCGAGCCGATCCGAGTTCGGACGACGACCCGTCGCGAGCAGCAGCGTATCGCCCGTGATGGTCTCGTCGCCGCTCGGAGTCATGATTTCCAGCGAGATTTCGCCGTTGTTATGCGCCACGCTGCGCGTCTCCGCATCCAGAATCACGCGGTGCTTGCGCCGGAACAAATCCGTGAAACGCCGTGACACGTCCTCATCCTCGATGGGCAAAAGCGTTGGCCCGCGCTGAACAATCGTCACGTCCGTCCCAAGCGCCCCGTAGAAATGGGCAAGCTCGATGCCCACAAATCCGCCGCCCACGACGATGAGCTTCTCCGGCTGCTTGTCGTACCGCAGCGCCTCATCGGACGTCAGGTACGGCACATCCTCGATGCCCGGGATGGGCGGCACAACGGGGCGGCTGCCCGCAGCAACCATGATCATCGGCGCGGTGATCCGCTCGCCGTTGACCTCCATCACTTTATGGTCGACAAACCGTCCCTCACCCTTGTACAAAGTCACCTTGTCATTGCGTATGTACCGCGACTCAATGATGTTGGCGGCGTCATCCGCCTCGGAAACGACACGGCTGACGATCTTATCCCAGTCAATGGCATCGACGTGGGCGATGATGCCGAAATCGGCCGCCTTGTCGATGATCTCCATCACGTCGGCGGAATGAATGAGCTGCTTGGAGGGGATGCAGCCCCAATTGACGCATGTCCCGCCGAACGGCCCGCTCTCCACAATGGCGGCTGTCAGGCCCTCCGCCGCGGCGGAATCCGCGATGCTCACACCGGACCCCGTCCCAATCACGATCACGTCAAACTCACGCGCGCCGTTGCTCGTTGTTGTCATGATTCCTTCTCCTCGTTGCACGATCCTTCATTCTCTACGGTACAGAGTCGGCTTGGCCGCGACTTGGAGGGGATCAGTTCGTATGCGTCTCGGCGAGGTAATCCAGCAGACCGATACCGATGTCCGCCGCCCAAACGATCAACTGTGGGTCGACGAAATCCAGGGTGTCCCGCGGCGAGTTGATACGGGACGTATCATTCGCGGTCACGATAACGGCCAGCACGCCAACATTCTGGAATGGCCGGTGATCACTATTGGATAACCCCCTGGTCAATGCCTCGGAAATCTCAATGCCTGTTTGCTCCGCCACCCGTATTGCTGCAGTCTCCAAGTCCGGGGCGCCCTGCACTTCAATCCTGTTTCCGGATCCGGGTGAGTCATAGTTGATCATCGCGATGATCTCTTCCCGTTCCTGCTCTGTCAGTTGCTCAACATAGTGCCTGCTGCCGAGCAGTCCAACCTCTTCCGACCCAAACAGCAGCAACCGAACGGTGAATGGATAGTCGGTGTCGATGATGTGGTTAGCGATGGCCATGAGCGCCGTCAGGCCCGAACCGTTGTCATTCGCGCCCTCAGTGAAATGGACGGTGTCATAATGCGCCCCCAGGATGACAACACCCTGACTGTCCGGCCCGCCCGGTTTATCGGCAATCAGGTTGCGCGATGGTTGATAGATATTCCTGACGCCCACAGTCACTTCCAGCCCGCCGCTCTCGATCGCTTCCTGCAGCGCAAGTCCATTCCCGCGACTGATACCGACTGCTGGTATGGCAGGCACTGTGTCCGGATTTACCATTCGCCCTCGATACAGAGCGTTCTCGGTATTGAAGACGATGGCTCCAACGGCGCCTGCTTCCTCAACCCGCTCCACCTTCTCCTGGAATGTGATGAGACCCCGTTCAATTAGAGCAACCTTGCCGTCGAGCCACTGATCCCCAATGTCCTCAGGCAGCGCCAACCCAACAAAGACCAGCTCACCGGTGCCTTCTCCCACAAAAGAATGTGTGATTGGCAGCGACTGGAGGGTCTGCACGCTGGGCAGTTCCACGGATGCAACCACCGAGGATATTACGTTCGCCAACCGCTCGAATTCCTGGAATTCGGTGACGTAGCCAATTTCTGTGAGCACACAGTTCAACTCTTCACCCGCCGCGTATTCCTCATCCGTCGCGCTTTCCCGGGGACTGAATTCCTGCGTCAGTTCAAACAGGAAACGCCATGCCTCGTCGATGGCTATGGGGGGCGGTAGATCGATATCAGGAGCACTAAGGACACACGACGGCTCAGGTATCGCAGTCGGCGTGGCTGTCGGCGGCGGGGGAGTTGCCGTTGCCGTTGCTATGGGCGTTGCAGTTGGAACCAGCTCGATGACCGGTGGCGACGCCGGAGGAACCGGCGATCCCGTCGATTCCGGTGTAAAGTCATCGCACGCCGCCCCAATCAACGCAACCGCGAGAATCCCCGCCAGCCAAAGCCATGCCATGCCCGTGCGTCGAGGGCTGGATATCATTGCCGAATTAACACCACGCCCCGACCTAAACGATCGGGGCGCTTTGCGGAAGAGTTTCAGGATAGTGCCCGAGAACAACGTGTTCTTCCCTTACATGTCCATGCTCTTCTCACCGCTCAGATACGCCTCCGGCTCCTTGGAAAACGCGACGCGGCACCCCGGCCCGCAGAAGTAATACGTCGTCCCCTCGTACTCATAAGAGCCTCCGGGCGGCTTGCTCGGGCTGACCATCATGTGGCAGACCGGGTCCTCCGCCGGCTCCTCCTTCTTCATAAACCCCAGAAACTTGCTGACCATCTTCTCTCGCTCCCCTGCCCGCCGGGCGTGCCAATATCCCGCCACATTCACGAGCTTAATCATCTTAACGCACGGCTGAGGTGGAAGGATGCAGACTTTCGATTCTTCGTTGCGCCCGGAATGAGGAGAGCCTGTGCGGGACTGACGAACGGATTCGTCCTACCTCGCCCTAAACCCCTTCAGCCGCAGCGAGTTCAACACGACACTCACGCTGGACATGGCCATCGCCGCCGCCGCCATCATCGGATTCAGGAACCCGTGCTCGCCCAGCGCGAACTGCAGGCCCGTCGGCACGCCGTCGCCGAAAATCGGATACAGTGCGCCCGCCGCAATCGGAATAAGCGTCACGTTATAGATGAACGCCCAGAACAGGTTCTGCCAGATGGTGAGCACGGTGCGGCGAGAGAGTTGAATCGCCGTCGGAATTCCATTCGGATCGCCGCTTACCAGCGTCACGTCCGAGGCCTCCATCGCAACGTCCGCCCCCGTGCCGATGGCGATGCCAACGTCCGCCTGCGCCAGTGCGGGCGCGTCATTGATGCCGTCACCTACCATCGCGACGCGGCCCTCTCCGGTTTGCAGCCCTGCCACGGCCTCTGCCTTCTGAGCCGGCAGCACCTCCGCCCGCGCCTCCTCGATGCCGACCTGCCGTGCGATGGCCTCCGCCGTCGCCTTGTTATCCCCCGTCAGCATCACAGTGCTGACACCCAGCGCATGGAGCCTTTCAACGGCCCGCGTCGCCGATGGCTTCACTGGGTCCTGGATGGCCAACACCCCGATGCATTCGCCGTCCACTGCAACGAACATCAGCGTCTTGCCCTGCTCGGCCAACGAGTCCGCGCCTTCACGCAGTTCGCTTGGGATGTCCGCGCTGCGCTCGCCAAGCAGGCGCGCGCTGCCGACAATAACGGCGCGTCCATCGACGTTGGCCGTGACGCCCGCGCCAGGCAGCGCCTCGAAGTCCGTGACCGCCATGTCCTGCCCCGTCGCCCTGCCCGCACGGGACAGCACCGCCTCCGCCAACGGATGCTCCGAGTTCGCCTCAACCGCCGCGGCAACTGCTAGAATTTCGGACTCAGCGGCAGTGTCACGTTTAAAAATATCTGTTACTGCGGGACGGCCCTGCGTAATGGTCCCTGTCTTATCCAGCGCGACGGTGCGGATCTTGCTGGCAAGCTCAAGCGCCTGCGCGTTGCGAATGAGAACACCATTCTCAGCGCCCTTGCCCGTGCCGACCATGATGGCCGTCGGCGTGGCCAGTCCCAACGCGCACGGGCAGGCGATAATCAGCACAGCCACCATGTTCAGCGTGGCCAGCGTGAAGGCCGGGTCGGGCCCCAGGGTGATCCAGAAGACGAACGTGATGATGGAAACGGCAACGACCGTCGGCACGAAGTAAGACGAAATCAGATCTGCAAGCCGCTGTACCGGCGCCTTTGAACCCTGCGCCTCCTCCACAAGCCGGACGATCTGTGAGAGCGCCGTGTCCTTGCCAACCCGCGTCGCCCGCAGCCGGAACGCGCCCGTCCCGTTCACCGTCGCGCCGTAGACCTCGTCGCCCTCGCGCTTATCAACGGGGATGCTCTCTCCCGTCAACATCGATTCGTCGATCGTGGACGCCCCTTCGGTGACAACCCCGTCAACCGGCAGCCGCTCTCCCGGACGTACTGCGACGATGTCATCGGGCAGCACACTCTCCACGGGCAGCATCACCTCCGCGCCGTCACGCATGACGCGCGCCGATTTCGGTTGCAGGCCTAACAGGGAGGCGATGGCGTCCGATGCCCGGCCCCGCGCGCGCGCCTCCATCCATCGTCCCATGAGAATGAGCGCGATGATGATAATCGCCGTGTCGTAATAGACGGCCGCCTCGCCGCCCGCCGACTCAAAGAATCCTGGCGCGAACGTCGCCGCCACGCTGTAGAGATACGCCGCCGTCGTTCCAAGAGAAATGAGCGTGTTCATATTGGATGTGCGCTGTTTGAGCGCCGACCACGCGCTCGCGTAGAAGAGCGACCCCGCCCAGAACTGGATCGGCGTCGCGATAGCGAACATGATCAGATGCGCGAACTGATCGGGCACGGCGCTGAGCATTCCGAGCAGCATGACGAACGCGCCGCTGGACAAGGCAACAAGGAATCGCATGCGGAGCGCCCGCTCCTCCTCCTCTTTGGCGACGACGCGGGCGTCTTCCTTCTCCTCGATCGCGGCAACCCGCAGCCCTGCCTCCACCACCGCGCCGCGCAAGTCGCTGGCGTCCACGGCGGCGCTGTAGTGCTCGATCGTCAGAGCAGTGGAGTCCTCCTCATCCGGCGTCACCCATCGCACGCCGCGCAGGTTCATCAAGGCTGTCACGGCGCGGTCACGGTCGCTGTCCCCGCCCTCTTCGGGCTCGATGAACAGCCGTTGTGTCTCCGTCCGCGCGCCATAGCCCGCGTCCTTGACTGCGGAGGCGAGCACATCAAACGAAAGCCCTTCGGGGACCTCGACGACTGCCCGCTCACTTGCCAGGTTCACGCGCGCCTCTGACACGCCGGGCACGTCCGTCAGCGCATGCTCCACGTGCATCACGCACGCCGCGCACGTCATCCCGGACACGCTGATAGAAACGGTCTCAAGGTCTGAGAACCTGTCCTCAGATTCAGTAGTGGTCATGTGGATAGTGTACGCCCCCTCTGTCATTCTGAGCGCAGCGAAGAATCTAGGGGCTCGATTTCGTAAGCCATTCGTCATCCCCCTCATCTTGTGATTGGGGGTACTATGGATAGCGCGATGCCTCTGCTGGGGAATCGTCTAACGGTAGGACGACAGACTCTGGATCTGTTAGTCGTGGTTCGAATCCACGTTCCCCAGCCAAAACCAACGACCTCTTACGGAATCTCAGTAGCCAGCGTCTCCCAGCCCGGTGCCAGTGTCGGAATTCCCCATTCGGTCGGCGGTATCCACGTCCGCCAGCGGTCATCGATAGCAGGATGATCGCCACTCTGTATCCATTCGATCGCCCGCTCCGCCTCCGCCCGCGCCGCATCGGCATCCTGACGAGTCATGCTGCCATAAGCGACCGCCTCTTCGACCTCATCCTCATCCTTCCACTGAGGCTCACTGAGATCAGGTGGAAACACAACGTCAAGGTGCAAGTCCGTCGTATCGAGTCCAATCACGGTTCGTCTGAAGGGCGCCTCCAGGTTCACATACCACCACAGCACGTCCCCATCCCCAAGGAAGACCAACACGGAATGCGCCGCGCCCTCCAGGAAAACGCGCACCATTCCATTTCCATACCAAACGTCGTCACGCAGTTCCCAGTCACCGTGCGGCAGTCGAACGTCATTGCCTTCAAGATCGACGGGGCGTTTCCAGACAGTCCCCGGCGGCGTACAAGCCGCAATCAAATCACCGCGATCCTCAATAACCACGAACGCCCACGCTGTGAACACCCGCCCATGCCAGATATTCCGCCCCGTAATGTACTCCCCCGGCCGCCAGAGATCCGGGGTGGGGTGGAGCTCATTCATACAGCAGGAAATTAGGAACTTGGGTGAGTTTGCTCAGTTGACTGAGCACGATAGTCATGTCTCCGGATTGTCTCTATGACTTCATTGAGGAAATCAGTGAGCACGCCAATCTGCGTGTCGTCCAAGTCTCGATCTGTATCGAACCGAAGATTTTCCCCGGTTCCAGCGATTTCAAAGAGGCTTGTTTTTCGTGCATTTTCCCTAAGCTCGTCAATCGCATCATCTGATACTCCGCCTTTTTGGCGAGCAGAATCGAGGGCTGTGTATATTCTTTGATCGTAGGCGCTAGGTGGGAAACCATAACAGACCACAACGGGTCCATTACTGGATAGCACGTTTAACGAAAATCCACTGACACCCCATTTGACGTGCATTCCTTTCTTTGCGCCAAGTGCCAGCACTTGCTTATATACCCCGGCGCCATTCTCAGTTAGGGACGCCATAAAATCATCTTCGGTCGTCTTGCTTTGCCGCCTCTTATAGATCACGAGGGCATCCCGATCCTCAGTTTCAAGGACAGCATCTTGTTCGTTGCGATCGGGTGTCGCATCCTTACCCGGCATTACACTCAAGATAGCTTCAGCTTGCTCAGGTTCTATCTTGAAGAATTCCCGAGAAGGGTTTATGCGATAGGGTTCAAATGCTCTGTGCAATGCGCTTTCGATGTTCTGCGCATCCCTACCTTCAATTTCACGGGCTACAAAACATTCAAAGGGGAGTGGCAGTCCAGTACCATAGAGTTCCGCCATCCGGATCTGTACGTCATTTCTGTCGGTCATTCCGATTTTGACGAACCCGGGCATAGCCGGGTTCGTCAGGACATAGACAATGTTCGGCATTCTGTGCCCTATCCCCCTACCTCGGCAACCCCAGCCCTCGCGTAGCCACGATATTCCGCTGAATCTCCTTCGTCCCGTGTCCGAACGTCCGGCCCGTGCTCATCAGCGCGTTCACCCCGATGAACCCGTCCATCGGCGCCCACTCTGCCCCATACGGCATCACGAGCGCCGCGTCGCCGATAATGCGCGTGAATCCGCGCCACAGCTCCTGCACCAGCTCGCCGGACAGCACCCGCGAAATCGACGCAATCCGTGACACGTCCTCGCCCTGCCTGCTGTCCCACGCGCCCTTCCAGCAGATCGCCCGGAACATGCCGAGCTTCACACGCAGGTCCGCAAGAAGTTGACGATTAATCGGATCGTCAAGCGGCGTGCCGCCGTCAACGCGATACGTCCGCGCAAAGTCCACGAACCGCTCCCACTCGCGTAGCAGCGAAGCGGGCGAACCAACCTCCACGCGCTCCGCGGTCAGCGACGCCGCCATCACGTACCACCCGCGATTCTCCTCACCGAGCATATAGCGCGAGGGCACCCGCACGTCCTCGAAGAACTCCTCGCTCCAGCGACGTCGACCCGCCATGTCATGGATCGGACGGATCGTGATGCCGGGAGAATCCAGCGGCACAAAGAAGATTGAGAGGCCTCGATGCTTGGGCGCGTCCGTGTCCGTCCGAACCAGCATCCGTATCCACGTCGAATGATGCGCCGTTGACGTCCACATCTTCTGGCCGTTGATCACATAGTCATCGCCGTCACGCACCGCCCGCGTCGTCACACCCGCCAGGTCGGAGCCGTTGCCGGGCTCCGAGAGTCCGAGCGCGATGGGCATATCCGCCGTCGCGATCTTCGGCAGCCATTCCTCTTTCTGCCACGGCGTCCCGTGCAGGATCACGGCGTCCCCGCCGAACGCCCCGCTCGCCGGCGCGCCTCGATACGCCATCTCCTCGCGGTACGTCAGCATCCGTGTGAATCCGGCGTCCTGCCCGCCGTGCTCCGTCGGCCAGTGCATCGTGTACCAACCCTTGTCCACGAGCTTCTTGGCGAATTGATGCGCCGCCTCCAGCGCCTCCGGATCATCCAGGTGCCACGACGCGTTGGACACGTCGTTCATGTGGTAGCGGGTATCATCCCAATTTGCCTGCACAAAATCACGAATCTCATCACGAAACGCGAGGTCCTCAACCGACTGCTGGAAGTCCATGACGCCTCCCTTTCCCCATCATTCGGGCATCCGACGCCTCAGTGTAGCCGATTCGACGGCCCAATTGAGACTCAAAAACACTAGCCAGCCGTAGGTGACAGCGCCCTACAATTTCAACATTGAGCGACTCACCGAAGGAATGGATAACAATGACACAATCCGAAATCGACGCGTGGCGCGAGCGAATCATCGCTCACGACCGTGAGGCGGCGACGATACGAAGCGGCCACACCCCCGGCCATCACCACGCGCACGACGACCATGACGAAGGCCATGAGCATGATGAACGTGGAGGCGCTCACGGGCATGGGCCTGGCCACGTTCACGGAGGCCACGGCGGATTCTCCTACACAAACCGACCCCGTGACATCCATCGCACGGATGACCCGACCGTCAATGCCCTTTTTGACCTGATCGGCTCGGACACAACCGTCCTCGATGTCGGCGGCGGCGCCGGCCGATTCGCCCTCCCGCTTGCCACCCGTGCCAGACACGTCACCGTCGTCGAACCGTCCACGGAGGCCGTCGGGATGCTGCAGGAGCGCGCCGCCGAAGCCGGGCTCTCCAACATCACTGTCATAAGCGAACGATGGGAAGATGCGGACGTCGAGGCGGCTGACTTGGTGCTCTGTTCTCTGGTGCTGCACCACGTGCCGGAGGGCGCAACGTTCATCACAAAGATGCAGGAGAGCGCCGCAGACCGCGTCGCCATTCTCGAGATGATGGAGGCGCCAAGCGCCCTTGAGGTCCCCTTCTATGAGCGCGTTTACGGCACTGTTCCTACCGCCATGCCCGGCGTGCCTGAGCTCTTGAACCTCCTCTGGGCGATGGACATCCACCCTGATATCACGATGCTTCCGCCGGAGACGCCTGTCATGGGGCGCGACCGTGACGAGATCACGGCTCAGCTTCGCCGCCGGCTCGACGTGGAGGGAAACACCCCGGCAGATTCCCGCCTCCTCGCCGCCCTCGATGAGCTCCTTGAAGAAACCCCGCACGGCTACACCGTCTCCGGCATCGCCCCCCGCCGCGCCGCCATCATCACCTGGCGAACGACTGTTAGAGGCCCGAACTAGCCCAAAAAGTCGTGAGGGGCGGCCAAATGGCCGCCCCTCACATTTTTCTCGAAACCGATTGAAGCCTACCGAGGCAGCCCCAATCCTCTCTGCGCGATCAGATTCCGCTGGATCTCCGTCGTGCCGCCGCCAAGGCCGCTCCCATGCATCGCGCCGTAGCGGAAGCCCGGGTAGCCGCCCATCGGAGCGCGCGACTCGCCAAGGCCGAGCCGGCCGTACTCCTGCAGGATGCTCGCCATCAATTGCGGCCACTTCTTGCCGAGGTTGTCGCCCCACGCCTTGCCCATGGAGCCTTCCTTCACGGGCAGCTCGCCGCGAGACTGCATGAACGCGACGCGGTAGGACAGCATCCGACGCGTCTCAAGCTCGATCTTCAGATCGGCCACCTTGTGGCGGATGAGCGGGTCGTTCAGCACCGGATCGCCATTGAATCGGGTATCTCGCACGACCGTGAGGAATCGATCAAGCTCGCCGAGGTACTTGGCTGCGGTCTCAATGCCCGAACGCTCAAAGGAGAGCGTCGTCATCGCGGCGTACCACCCGCGGTTCTCCTCGCCGATGAGGTTCCGAACAGGAACCCGCACGTTATCAAAGAACACCTCGCTCCAGCGGCGCGTGCCCGTCATATCGAACAGCGGTCGCAGGGTGACGCCGGGGACCACCTCGCCCTCATCGCGCAGCTGCATCAGGACGTAGCTGATGCCGCGGTGCTTCGGCGCGTCCGGGTCTGTGCGAACCAGCACGTGGTACCACTCGCCGTAGTGCGCGCCGGACGTCCAGATCTTCTGGCCGTTGATTATGTAATCGTCGCCGTCGCGGACTGCCCGCGTCTGCAGGCTTGCCAGGTCGGAGCCCGCGTTCGGCTCGGAGAACCCCTGCGCGAAATCGATGTCCGCGTTGGCCATCTTCGGCAGAAACTCTTCCTTCTGCCACTCCGTGCCATGAATCATCAGCACGGGCGCGACGAGCCCGCCGCCGAACGATGCCGGAGCGCCCTCATAGGCCATCCCCTCGCGATAGGCAAGCTGCGTGGTGATGGCGGCGGCGCGGCCGCCGTACTCCTCCGGCCAGTGCATCGTCCACCAGCCCTTGTCCACCAGCTTCTTTGAGAAATCTCGCTGCGCTTTCAGAGCCTCATCATCCGCGTGATACGGAGACAGCAGGCCCATGTCATCCCAGCCGCGCGGGTCGGCGACCTTCTCGCTCCACTCGGTTCGCGTAAATGCGCGCGCCTCATCCTGCAGAGCCTGGTCGTCCGCGTTCAATCGAAAGTCCATCGCGTCCTCCCCTCCCGTGACTCTCCTGAGTCGTTGTCAGTCACTAGTGACGTGATTGGCTTGTTTGATGCGTCATTATGGCGCGTTATGACCCGCGCGACAATGCCTAATTCGCTTCCGTTTCAGTTATTGTCACGCTGATGAGGCCTGTGCCCGGATTCGGGTCTGATTGCGGGTCCCTGATACGGATCGACCGCACCACGTCCATTCCCTCCGTCACGCGGCCAAACACCGCGTGCGCGTCATCCAGCCATGGTGTCGGTCCGAACGTGATGAAGAACTGCGCGCCTCCCGTATTCGGCTGTCCAACGTTGGCCATGGACAAAATGCCCGGCCCGTCGTGGCGAAGGGTTGGATCAAACTCGTCAGGGATGGTGTACCCGGGTCCACGCCTCCCCGTCCCGGACGGATCACCCCCCTGCGCCATGAAATCAGGAATCACGCGGTGGAACGTCGTGTTGTCGTAGTACCCCTCACGCGCCAGGAACACAAAGTTGTTGACGGTAATCGGCGTCTTGTCGGCGGTCAGTTCGATGACGAAGCTCCCGACCTCCGTCTCAAACGTCGCCGAATAGCACTTCGCCGGATCGATCTGCATCTCGGGCGGCGCGGTCCATTGATTCAGCTTTTCAGTCACGGTAAGGGGCTCCTCTCTCTCTACGGGCGTAGCGGCCACTGGAGTCGGGCATTCCGAATCCATAGCCGAATCGGTCGTGTCACCTGATGCGGGAATCGGTGTCGCTGTTGGAATAGGCGTGAACGTGGGAGGTGGTGGCACCGGCGTCGGCGTGTCTTCCGCAACCTCGCACGCAATGGCCCCAAGCACAAGGCCAATCGCCAGAACAGATATGGCAATCAGAAATAGCCGCTGAACATCGGGGCGGAAATGCATCACACCTTCAGCATAACTGTCGCTGAATTAGCCCCGCAACACGGCTCTTCGCTGTATCATTTTCTTTTACACGGCGCGCCGCCTGAACGGGAGGAGGGGCAGCACGCATGGCGCGAATGCGCTCTTGGGACGCCCTGAGCGTCTGATGGACGAGAACCGGACCATCACGTCCGTTCCGGGCGTCCGTCTCGCGCACATCACGGACAGGGACGCCGTGACGGGCACGACCGTCCTCCTCTTTCCCGACTACGGCGCGATTGGTGGCGTCGAGGTTCGCGGCGCGGCTCCCGGCACTCGTGAGACCGATCTCCTCCGCCCCGGCACCCTTGTCGAGCGCGTCCATTCCATCTTCCTCACCGGCGGCAGCGCCTTTGGCATGAACGTCGCAGAGGGCATCATGCGCCACCTTGAGGTGGAGGGCATCGGTTTCCGGACACCCGGCGGCGTCGTCCCTATCGTCCCCGGCGCGGTGATCTATGACCTTGGCATCGGCAACACGGATCGACGAGTCACCCGTGATTTCGGACTCGACGGCGCCCGTGAGGCCTCGGATGCCCCAGCCGAATCCGGCAGCGTCGGCGCCGGTACAGGCGCAACGGTCGCCAAGGCCCTTGGATCGGATCACGCCCTCAAGGGAGGCGTCGGCACTGCCGTCACGGATCTGGCGAGCGGCCACAAGATAGGCGCGGTCATGGTCGTCAACGCCTTTGGCGACATCGTCGATCCCGATACCGGCACACTCATCGCCGGCCCGCGCAATGACAACGCGGACGGCCCGCCCTTCCTCAGCACCCGCGACATCCTGCGCAGCAACCAGAGACGTGGCCCCGGCGGCCGGTTCGGCCAGCAGCCAACAAACACCACTATCGGCGTCGTCGCGACCGACGCGCCCCTGAACGTCGCACAGGCAAACCGACTCGCCATGATGGCCCACAGCGGCATCGCCCGCGCCATCGTGCCGTCATACGGCATGGGCGACGGCGATACCCTCTTCCTCGTCTCCACCGCCCCGCCGGACACGCCAACGGTTGACACCTTTGGCCTCACGCCCATCGGCGCGGCAGCAGCGGAAGTGGTTGAACGCGCTATCGTCGACGCAATCCGGTCCGCCACCGGCATCGCCGGCATCCCGTCCGCCGCGGAACATATCTCTGGAATGAATGGACGCATGCGGCAATGACGACACTCCGTGGCGACAGGGTCGGCATTCTCGGCGCGGGAGCCGTTGGCACCGCGCTAGCCGTCGGCCTCTCGGAGGCAGGCTACAACGTCACCGCCATCACCAGCCGGAACACGGACCGTGCCAGGATGCTCTCCGGTCTCGTCGGCGGCGCCATCCACACCCGCCACGCCGGACTCCTCGTTGACGTCGCGGACATCGTTTTCCTCACAGTGCCGGATGACGTGATCGGCTCCGTTGCGGAAAGCGTCCCGTGGCGTAGTGGCATGGCCGCCGTCCACTGCTCCGGCGGAACGCCCGTCAGCGTGCTGGAGTGCGCCAGCGAATATGGGGCGGTGATTGGCGGATTCCATCCCCTCTACACTTTTCCCCCTAGTGCGACGAAACCCGTAACGCTCGAAAACGTCACCTTCGCCATCGAGAGCCAGGACCCCGCTCTCCACCATGAATTGCGCGACATGGCGCATGCCCTCCACGGCCACGCCATCGACATCAATGAGAAGACGCGCGCCCTCTATCACATCTCCGGCGTGCTTGCCTCCAACTATTTGGTCGCGATTATTGCCGAAGCTGCTGGCCTTTGGGCGCAATTCGGGTACAATCAGTCGCAAGCCTTGCAGGCGCTGTTGCCGCTGGTTCGTGGAACGGTGGGGAATATCGAACGCGATGGAGCGGCCGCCGCGCTGACAGGTCCGATAGTCCGGGGAGACCTCGGCACCGTGCAGGCGCACCTGGAGCAGTTGCGGGCAACCTTGCCGAGCGTAGTACCCTTATACGCGGCGCTCGCGCAAGCGACGGCAAAGTTTGCCGTTGATGCGCAACGGCTCGATGGGACGAGAGGAGCGGAGATTCTCGCCCTGGTGGGGCGCGAGTCATCAGAGACGACAGGATAGACGAACCGATGATGCGCACAATGCTGGCCGGGAAGATTCACCGTGCCACCGTGACCGAGGCAAACGTCGATTACGAGGGCTCGATAACAATCGACCCTGATCTGCTGGAGGCCGCCGGCATCCTGCCCTATGAGCTCGTGCAAGTGCTCGACATCACGAATGGCGCGCGGCTCGAAACATACGCCATCGAGGGCGAGCGCGGCTCCGGACAGGTCTGCGTCAACGGCGCGGCCGGCTTGCTCGTTCGCGAGCGTGACCTGATTATCGTCCTCCATTTCATGCACATGTCGGAGGAGGATGCCTGCCGCGTCAGCCCACGCATCGTGCGTGTCGATGCCCGCAACCGTATCGTCCAGCGGACTAATCGCATCGAGGCCCGCAGCTACTACTAGAGCGCGTCTCGCCGTCGCGACGGCAAGGGAATGATGTCCGTGCGCACAACCATCAAGACGATTCAGGAATTCAAAGACCGGGGCGAACGCTTTCCGGTTCTGACCGCCTATGACTATTACACCGCGTGCGCCATTGATGAGTCTGGTGTTCCGGCCATTCTCGTCGGCGATAGCCTTGGCAACGTCGTGCTCGGGTACGACTCCACCGTCTCCGTCACGATGGACGACATGATCCACCACACCGCCGCCGTGGCCCGAGGAACGAAAAGGGCCCTCGTCATTGCCGATATGCCCTTCATGTCCTACCAGACCAGTCCGCAGGATGCCCTGCGCAACGCCGCGCGATTCCTCCAGGAGGCCGGCGCGCAGAGCGTCAAACTCGAGGGCGGCGAAGTCATGGCGGAGACAATCAGGGCGCTCGTCGACCGCGGCATCCCCGTCATGGGTCATATAGGATTCACGCCTCAATCCGAGTTCCAGATCGGACGTCGTTTCCAGGGACGCCGAAACGTTGAAGACGCGCGCAAGATGATCCGTGATGCCGAGGCCCTACAGGCCGCCGGCGCCTACTCAATCGTGCTGGAGCTCGTGCCGGAACAGCTCTCCCAGATCATCACCGAGCGGCTCAGCATCCCCACAATTGGCATCGGCTCCGGCCCCCACTGCGATGCCCAGGTGCAGGTCGTAAGCGACATGCTCGGCATCGTCTCAGACCACGTCGGGCGGCACGTCAAGCGCTACGCGGACCTGAGCGACACCATCCGCGCCGCCGTCAGTGAATACGCTCAGGAAGTCCGCGACGGCACATTCCCCACCAGCGAGCACACCCGCCCCCTCTCAGAAGACATCCTCAAAGACCTCTAAACCCCACCCGTCATTCCCTCCCCCCTCCCCCAACGTCAGTAAAATGAAGAGCATGGAACTGCCTCGCCCAATCCTGACCCTCCTCCTAATCTCCGCCATAGCCCTCGCCGCCCTCCTCGCCTCAGCCTGCGAAGAACGCGAACCGCAAGACCTTTCCTTCAGCATGAGCATCGAGGGCGGAGAACTGGTCGGCGACGAATCAACCCTGACGGTCAATCAGCACGATACTGTCACGATCGATTGGACAAGCGACCTGCCGCTTCTGGTTCATCTGCACGGCTACAACATCGAGGCACAGATGGAGCCGGGAGAAACGGCGCAGATGAGTTTCGTGGCCGATGCGACGGGGCGCTATGACATCTTTATCCACGCCGCAGAGGGCGTCCTAACGGCAGGCTCCGGCATGGATAACATGAGCGGCATGGACTCGTCATCCGATTCCGAATCAGTGGATCACACCGAACACTCCATGACCGAGATGGCGGTGGGGCCGGGTGTCAGGGAACGCAAAATCGCCACTCTCGAAGTCAGGCCGTAAAATAAGCGGGCCGCAATGAAGAGGCTCGCCGTAACTATCGTCCCGCTTGCAACCGCGCTGGCGACTTTCGCATGGCTTATCCCCGGAGTCGCGTTTGCTCACGGCTTTGGCGAGAAATATGACCTACCCCTGCCCTTGTCTCTCTATGTGACCGGCGCGGGTCTTGCCGTCGCCCTCTCATTCGTAATCGTCGCCGTCTTCGTGCGCCGAACACCAAGCGCAACCGACTACCCCCGCTTCAACCTCCTACGCCTCTGGCCTGTCCGCGTGTTGGCAACCACGCCTGTCATTCAGACGCTGCGCGTCCTCAGCGTCCTCCTGCTCCTGCTCGTTCTCCTGACCGGCGCGTTGGGCGTCAACCGTTCGACTACAAACATCGCACCCGTTCTGGTGTGGGTGTACTGGTGGGTCGGCATCGCGTTCGCGTCCGCGCTCATCGGAAACGTCTGGGGCTTGGTAAACCCAGTCCGCACTCTGTACGAATGGATGGACGCACTGGCGCAGCGCGTCATCCCCGGCGGCCTCAGCTTTGGGCAGGACGACTCCGCATACCCGCCGCATTGGGCTGCATGGCCCGCCGTCATCGTCTTTGCACTCTTCGCATGGTTTGAGATCGCTTATGAGGGCTCAGCGGAGCCGCTCTCACTCGCCATCGCCATCATCGGCTACTGCATGATCACGTGGTGGGGCATGGCAATCTTCGGAGCCGACTCGTGGATGCGCAACGCGGACGTTTTCTCTCTCATCTTTGGCATCCTTGCCCGATTCGCCCCAACAGAACTCCGCGTCGTCTCCGAATCGGGCGAGACCGTCTCCATTGACGATGTCGAGGCTTTCCGTGCCGCCCCGCCTGAACGACGAGAGTTCGGCCTCCGCCCTCCCGGCGCAGGACTGCTCAATGCGGCTGCAACGTCAACCTCCTACATGATTCTCGTCGTCGTCCTTCTCTCCACCGTCACGTTCGACGGCCTACAGGACACCCCGCCCTGGGCGCGACTCGTCCACTCGGCGTTCGTCAACTCACCGGGCTGGACGTCCACCGCCGTCACGCTGGTGAACACGGCAGGCCTTGTCGCGTTCGCCGGGATATTCGTCGCCGCCTACCTCCTCTTCTGCGCCGTCATGGCCCGCTCAGGCGAGGAGCCTGAAACGCGGAATACGCTGGCCGCTGCCCGCGTCTTTGCCCTCTCCCTTGTCCCCATCGCTTTCGCATACCATCTCGCCCACTTCGTCTCCTACCTGCTCATTCAGGGACAGGTCGTAATCCCCCATGCCTCCGACCCGTTCGGATTCGGATGGAATCTCTTCGGCACATCCGACTACGAGGTCAACATCGGCATCGTCAACGCGCAGTTCGTCTGGATACTGGCCATCGCCGCCATCGTCATCGGCCATGTCATTGCCGTCTTCCTCGCCCACGCCACGGCGCTGCGACACTTTGGCGCGCACGACGTCGCTTTGAGAAGCCAGCGCGCTATGCTCATCCTGATGGTCGGCTACACGATGGTCAGCCTCTGGATCCTCGCCCAGCCAATCACCGAATATGTTTGACGGCGCGTCCCATCCTGCTACGCTTTCGATTATCCGGCGCGGTGAGCCACAGCCCGTTCGTGGTGAGCTTGTCGAACCATGAACGGCCTTGAACCGCGTATCGAGGGATAGAGGGGAGACAATGACGACGACAGACAATGGAGCGTCCCCGTCCGTCTTGGGCGGAATCCGCGTGCTTGATCTCTCAGGCCTCGCCGGGCAGTACGCCGGACGCCTGCTTGCAGACCTGGGCGCGGAGGTCATCAAGATCGAGCCGCCGGGCGGCGACCCCGTCCGCTCCATGCCGCCATTCGCAGGTGACGAACCTGGCCTCGACCGCAGCCTCCGCTGGCTCGCCTACAACTCCAACAAGTCCAGCGTCGTCATCGACATTGAAACGGACAGCGGCTGCCAACAACTGCTCGACATGGCACGGTCCGCCGATGTCCTGCTGGACAGTTTCGAGCCCGGCTATCTTGCAGGCATCGGACTGTCTGATGAAGCCCTCAGAGAGGCCAACCCCCGCCTGATCACCGTCTCCGTCACCCCGTTCGGCGAGTCCGGCCCCTACAGCGACTACCTCGCTTCAGACCTCCATGCCATTGCCATGAGCGGCCTGACCACGATACAGGGCGACGACGAGCAGCCCCCCGCTACCGCCCCTCTCGACCAGGCATATATCCTGGCCAACACCCACGCCGCGCACGGCGTCTTCTACGCCCTCATGGCCCGCCGCAAGACAGGCCGCGGCCAGCACGTTGAGGTGTCCATGCAGGAGGTGCTGGCCAACATCTTCTACCAGATCATCCGATACTCGGCCACGTCGGAAATCGGTGAACGCATCGGCGCAACCGGCAATCTCGCCCCATACAACATCTATCGGTGCAAGGACGGTTGGGTAAGCCTCGCCGTCCTCCTCGCCCCGCAGGCAAAGGTCTTCTTCGACTGGATGGGCGAACCCGCACTCCAAAACGACTTTTTCTATCCCCTCATCAACCGGCAGGGCGAGAACATGCTGTTCATCGATACTTTCGCCCGCCCCTTCATCGAGCAGTTCACGGTGGCCGAGTTCGTGGAAGAGGCGCAGAGTCGACGCCTCCCCGCCGCTCCCGTTAACCGCCCCGGCGACTTTGCCGACAACCCGCAGTTCGCGGAGCGCGGCTACTTCCAGACCGTCGAACATCCGGAGATCGGCGAGTATCCCCTCCCCGGTGCGCCCTTCCGTATGTCGGAAACCCCCATCCCACAGCCCAACCGTGCCCCTCTCCTCGATGAACACGCCGGTAAGATCGAGGAACGGCAACCTGCTCCCGCCGGCGCGTCCGACAACGGCGCAACGCCCGTCCTCCCCTTGGAGGGCGTCCGGGTCCTCGACTTCACACGCATCTGGGCAGGGCCGTACTGCACGCGCCAGCTTGCCGACTACGGCGCGGAGGTCATCAAGATCGAGTCGTCCCTTTTCGATAGGGACAATCGCATGGGCACCATGCCCTTCGTCGCCGACCTCAACCGTAACAAGCACGGCATCACTCTTGATCTGCACCACGATGAGGCGAAGGACGTTGCCAAGCGCATCGCCGCCGTATCTGACCTCGTCATAGACAACTTCGCGCTCGGCGTCATCGACCGCTTCGGCCTCGGCTACGAGGACATGCGCAAGGTCAACCCGGACATCATCCAGATCAGCATGCCCGGCTGGGGCAGCGTCGGCCCCCTCAGGGATCACGTTGCCTTCGGATTCAGCCTCGTCTCCGTCTCCGGCCTCAGCTACACGTGGGGACACCCCGAGTCGGAGCCGAACGCCCGCTGTAAGTTCGATTACCCGGACTTTCTCATCGCCAGCCTCACCGCGCTCGCCGCCCTTGCCGCCATCTACCACAAGGCGGAGACCGGACGCGGCCAGTACATCGAGATGGCGCAGGTCGAGGCCATTGGCAACACGATGGCCATGCCCTTCATGGACTACAAGCTCAACGGTCGCCCCGGCGAGCCTGTCGGCAACCGCCACCCCCTCCACGCCCCGCACGGCGTCTACCCCGCCAAGGGCGACGATGAATGGTGCGCCATTGCCTGCAGGACGGATCAGGAATGGGAAGCGCTCGTTGAGGCCATAGGCAGCCCCGCGTGGGCGCTGATCCCGGACTACGCGACGCAGGAAGGCCGAAAGGCCAACGAGGACGCCCTGAACACAGACCTGTCCGAGTGGACGCGAACGCTAACCCCGCGCCAGGTCATGCACCTGCTCCAGCGCCACGGCGTCCCCGCCACCGCCGTCCACAATGGCGAGGGCCTCTTCTGGGATCCCCACCTGCGTGATCGCGGCTACATCCACACCATTGACCACCCGGATTGGGGAGTCCTTGAGCAGCCCGGAGTCACCGTGCGACTCTCGGAAACCCCCGGCGGCTCGCGGATGCCCTCCGCCGCCCTCGGCCAGCACAATGACTACGTCCTCCGCGACATCCTCAACCTCTCCGACGAAGAGGTCAAAGCACTGCAGGACGTGGGAGCATTGACGTAGGGCAAGGCAGCAACCACATCACGGAATCGACAGAACAGGGAGGAACGAACATGACATCTGGGAATGCGAACGGCGCCGGCGCCCTCGATGGCGTGCGCGTGCTTGATCTCGGCGGGCTGCCGTCCATGTACGCCTCCAAGCTTCTCGCCGATTTCGGCGCGGACGTCATCCTCATTGAGGGCCCGAACGGCGACCCAAGCCGCCACATGCCGCCCTACGCCGCCGGAGAGCCTGGCCCGGAGCGCAGTCTCGTCTTTCACTCCTTCCACGCCAACAAGCGCAGCGCCGTCGCCGACATCACGACGGACGAGGGCCGCGCCGCTATTCGCCGCCTCGCCCGATCCGTCGATGTTGTCCTGGAAACCAACACCCCCGGTTACATGGCCGAAATCGGCCTCGATTTCGAGAGCCTGCGCGCCGACAACCCCGGCTTGATTCTGTGTTCCGTCACTCCCTACGGCCAGACCGGCCCATATGCCTCCTACAAGGGCACTGACCTCCACGCCGAGGCCATGGGCGGCCTCATGCTCTTGCAGGGCGACCCCGACCGCCAGCCGGTCATGTCACCCTCTTTCCTCGGCTATTCCGTCGGCGGCACCCATGCGGCCATCGGCATCATGAACGCCCTTTTCGCGCGGGAGCATTCCGGCCGCGGCCAGCGTGTGGACGTCTCAATGACGGAGGCGATAGCGAACATCCTGTTCATCGTGGCGCAATTCGGCTACAACAGCACCGTTGCTGACCGCCCCGGCACCGGCGGCGGCGGCGGGACCGGTGTCTTTGAGTGCTCCGACGGCTGGATTGGCTTCTCTCCTATTCAACCCAACCAGTTCATGACGTTCGCGAAATGGACGGGCAATGAAATCATCTCCGACGAGATGTTTCGTGAACTCACCGTCCGACAGGAGAACAAGGACTTCATCAACGAGATAGCAGTGGAGTTCTTCCTTACCAAGACCGTCGCGGAGGCCGTGGAAGAGGCGCAGGCACAACGTATCCCCGCCGCGCCCGTCAGCTCTCCGGCCGACCTCGCCCAGAACCCTCACCTGCTCTTCCGCGACTACTTCCAGGACGTCACGCATCCGGTTCTCGGCGACTACAAGCTCCCCGGTCCTGCGGGCCGACTTAGCGAAACACCGTGGTCCTTGCGCCGCCCAGCGCCAACGCTCGGACAGCACACGGACGAGGTGCTTGCAGAGGCCGACAACGCCGCGCCGTCGACACCGGCAGCTCCAGTCATGGCCAACCCCGGCAACGGACGCATGCCGATGGAGGGCGTCCGCATCACGGACCTGACCCGCATCTGGGTCGGCCCATACGGCACTCGCCAGCTGGCGGACTTTGGCGCGGACGTGATCAAGATCGAGTCCTCGCTATTCGACCCCGCGTCGCGCATCACCGGCATCCTGCCCATGCACCCGGAGCTCAACCGCAACAAGATGAGCATCACCGTCGACCTCCACTTCGAGGAGGGGCAGGACATCGTCCGCAAGCTGGCGGCGACAAGCGATGCCGTCGTTGAGAACTACGCCGCAGGCGCGCTCTCCCGCTGGGGTCTGGACTACGAGGGCATCCGCGCCGTCAAGCCCGACATCGTCTACATGAGCATGCCCGGCTGGGGCAGCACAGGCCCGTTCGCGTCCCATGTGCTCTTTGGCTTGCAGGCGCAGACGGCCTCCGGCGTCACGTATCTCTGGGGGCATCCGGAATCGCCCCCGTCCATGCGCTGTGGCGTCTACTACGCCGACTTCTTCGTCGGTGGCCTCTCTGGCTACATGCTGCAGACCGCTCTCTATCACAAGCTCAAGACCGGCCAGGGTCAGCGCATCGAGGTTTCTCAGGTGGAGGCGCAGGCGAATGCGCTCGGCGTGCCCCTGCTGGACTACGTGATCAACGGTTTCAACCAGGAGCCGACGGGCAACCGCCGCGAATACGCCGCCCCGCACGACGCCTATCCGTGTCTCGGAGATGATCGCTGGTGCGTCATTGCCTGCCACACGGAGGAGGAATGGCAGGGCCTCGTGCGCGGCATGACCCCGTTCAACGAGGAAGACCCACCTGAGTGGACGCAGGACCCGCGTTTCGCAACGCTTGAGGCGCGCCTCGCAAACCGTGAGGCCCTCGATGAGTTCGTTTCAGAGTGGACGAGGAGCCTGACCCCCCGGCAGGTCATGGCGACGCTGCAGAAGCACGGCGTTCCCGCCGCCGCCGCGCAAACCACGGAGGACGTGTACTATGACCCCGCCATGAACGCGCGCGGCTACGTCGTCAACGTGCCGCACGTGGAACCACAGTGGGGCAACATCGGACACGCCTCATACGGCGCGAAGCTCGAGGACACCCCCGGCGCAATCCGCATGGGCGCCCCCGCCCTCGGCCAGCACAACGACTACGTCATGCGCGAACTGCTCGGCCTCTCCGAAGCTGACATCCGCGAACTCATCGAAGCAGGAGTCCTCGTCTAAACACCCCTACATGAACTCCTCTAGGCGCTGGATATTCCGCGGGTTATCAACCTCGTTGCCCTTCTGTATCCCCGCGTAGTACGCAAACAACTGCACCGGCAGCGCCGTCACCAGCGGCAGCAGCGCCTGCGGCGTGTCTGCCGGAATGAAGATGGGGTGGTCCACGATCGGCGCGAGTTCCTCGTCGCCCTCCGTGAGAATAGCCGCCACCACGCCCCCGTTGTCCTTCACCAGCCTGACCGCAAGCGCCATGCGCCCGTACTCGGGGCCCTGAGGTGCGATGGCAAATGCAGGTGTCTCGTCTCCGTTGACGAGGGCGATAGGCCCGTGAATAATCTCCGACCCCGGATAGACCTGTGCGTGGATGTACCCAAGTTGTATGAGTTTCCACGCCCCCTCCGCCGCTATCGGGTACAGGCGTCCGTGTGCCAGGAAAAGCGCGTCACGACGCGTTGAATAGCGCGTGGCCAGCGCCGACGGCAGGGACGGGTCCTCAAGGATGCGATTCGCGTATCCCGATAGCTTGCTGAGTTCGTTCAACCGGCCGGGCACGGACTCCGCGCTGTCATTTCCTCGAACCTCGGCGAGGTGCATCGCTATCAGGTAGAACGTGAGCACTGACGATGTGAACGTTTTTGTGGACGCCATCCCCACCTCGCGTCCACAGCGCAGCGGCACCACCGCGTCTGCCAACATCGCCCCCGTCGATTCCTGGTCATTCGTCACCATAATCGTCGGGCAGCCCAGTTCGCTGGCCCGCGTCATGGCTCCCAGCGTATCCAGCGTTTCTCCGGATGCCGTCACCCCGATGAAAAGCGTGTTGGGGCCAAGCTCAAAGTCACCAAAGACAATCTCTGAGCCAACGTCGACCTGGCACGGCAAGTCCGTCATTTCTTCGATATACAGCCGGCCGGCGTCCGCAGCGTGGAGAGACGAGCTTGACCCTGTGAGCACCACCCGCTCAACGCCTACTAGCGCGTCGCGGATTGAGTCGAGTTCCTCCATCCGGAGAGAGACCGTGTCGAAATCCACGCGGCCGCGTAGCGTATCCGTCCACGCCTCCGGTTGCTCGGTAATCTCCTTGATCATGAACGTCATGTGGCCGCCGCGCGCCGCCGCCATCGGGTCGTCCGACGGCGAAATGGAGCGCTTGGTGATGGGAACCCCGGCCATCAGCGTCTTGAAGTCCACGCCCTGCGGCGTCACGATCGCCATCTCTCCGGCGGCAAGGAACGCGATCCTGTCCGATACGCTTGTCAGCGGCCCCGCCTCGCTCGCCACGAAGGCCTCATTGTGCCCCCATCCCACAACAAGCGGGCTTGCGTAGCCGCTGCGCGCGGCCACGATGGTCTGCGGCTCCTCCGCCCGCGCCGCAACAACGGCCAGCGTTCCCTGCGTCCGCGCCATAGCCGCCCGGACGGCAACCTCAAGGCTCGCGTCCGCGCCCGCCATGAGTAATTCCTCTTCAATCAGGTGAGGAATAACCTCCGCGTCAGTGGTCGAGAGAAAGCGATGGCCGCGCCCACGCAGTTCCAGTTTGAGTTCAACGTGATTCTCCACGATGCCGTTCGTAACGACGGCAAGCAGGCCATGACAATCGAGGTGCGGCTGCGCGTTCTCGGTGGTCACCGCCCCGTGTGTCCGCCACCGCGTGTGTCCCAGACCCATAGGCCCAAGCGGCGGCTCTTCGGACAGCGCGCCCTCCAGCACGTCGAATCGTCCGACGGTCTTGACGGAATTGAAATAGCCGTCCGGGTCGCGCACGGCAACACCGGCGCTGTCGTAGCGCTGGTCTCTCACCTCTGAAAGGGCCTGCAAGAGGACCGGCACGGCCTCTCGAACACCGACGTAGCCAACGATGGCGCCCATAGACGTCCCTCACCGCTCCGCGCGTTCTTCAGCGTGTTGTGTGTCTCGCGCAGTGCTCTCATAGTAGCCGCGCATGTGCTCAGGCAACAGGCCCGCAATGGCATGCATAATCTCGTTCGTTGCGCGTTCAAACCGGTCGTCAACTTTGGATTCCGCTAGCTCAGAGAAATCCAACAACTTGCCGATGCGCGCCGTGAAGCGTGGCCTGCGAACAACAAACGTGGGGTTGTGCCCTAGTCCGGCAAGGCCCTCAATGCCAACCGGTAGCACCGGCGCGCCCGTCGTCAGCGCAAGGAAGCCCGTCCCAGGCCGGGCCTGCCCCACCCGCCCGTCCCGGCTCCGCGTCCCCTCCGGGAACATCCCGATTGCGCCACCGCCGCGCAGGTGCTCCCGCGCGATTCTCAGCGCTTCACGATCAAGCCTGTCCCGCGTTATCGGAATCAACCCCCACGTCCGCACCAGCCACCGCGTTAGTGCATTCCCCTCAGTCACAAGTTCCCGCTTGGCAAGAAACCGCACTTGCCACGGCATGATCACGCCGATCAGCGCCGGATCCATGTTGTGTGTGTGATTCACAGCCACAATTACAGGCCCCGTTGACGGCGCATTCTCGCGTCCATGTACCGTCAGTCGCGACCCTAGTCGAAACGCCCCTGCCGCGCTGGAGTGCAGCGCCTTTGACATCAGTGACTGTTTTTCCATCACGCCACTATAGTAGACGCTGTGCGTCTGTCCCTTTCCCTTTGACGGGGAAGGCTAGGTGGGGGTGAACGAAATGACGTCTGCAAACGATAGCGCCGTGCTGAACGGCATCGACCGTGATGAGGTCGTGCAGCTCATGAAAGACCTGCAGAGCTATCGCAGCTTCTCCGGCAACGAGACGGAGGTCATGCGATTCCTTGCAGGCTGGTTTGATGAGCGTGGCCTCTCAACCGAACTCATTGACGTATCCGATGAGCCCGGCCGCCCTGATCTGGTCGTCCGCATCCCCGGCAGCGCTAGCGGCTCGTCGCTCATGCTCAACGGCCACTTGGACATCGACCCTGTTCCGCTCAACTATCCCGGCGATCCGTGGGACTGCCACGAAGACGGCGACATTCTCACTGGCCACGGCCTCGGCAACATGAAAGCTGGCGTGGCATCAGCCGCCGCCGCAACTGTCGCCGTCCACCGCTCCGGCGCTCAACTCCGTGGCGACCTGCTCTTCACCGGCGTCGTTGGTGAGTTGCAGGGCGGAGTCGGTGCCTCCGACCTCGTCCAGCGAGGCATCGGCTGCGACTACACAATCATCTGCGAGCCGTCGTTCCTCGATGTCCGCACCATGCACTCCGGCGCGTGCCAGTTCGTCATCACGGTCACCGGCTCGTCCGCGTGGATCGGGATGCTCCACCGCGCCGAATACGTCAATGCCGTCCGCGTCATGTCGGATGTCGTCAGCGCACTGGATGATGTCGAGTTCTCAGCGCAGCCGCACCACGCCACGCCCGGTCTGCCCCGCATGGTCGTCGGCGCGATCAACGGCGGCGTCGGAACTGATTTCCTGAAGTGGCGCGCCTCCTACGTAGCCGACTACTGCGCCATCATCATTGAAGTGCGCGGCGTGCCGGGACAGGACTGGGAGCAGACGCAGGCCGACATCGACAACGTGCTTGAGGGTGTTCGCGCCGCCAACCCGGACGCCACCATTGAAATCTCGCCGCCACCCGCCACGTACACGGACGATTGGCGCAGCATGAAAGTCCCCGGGCACGGCATCGATACACCAATCGACCACATGCTGCCCCAAACAGTCGCGCGCCGACATACGGAGGTCACCGGAAGCGCGCCGGAGCGCGTCGGCCCTCAGGACCCCGGCTCCTATGCGTGGACGGACGCGGGATGGTTCGAACGAGGCGGCACAGTTCCCATTGTCTACGGCCCAACCTCCAACACGGAACGCATTACGCGCATCGAGAACGTGCTCACGGTCGCCCGCGTCCTCGCGCTCTCCGCGCTGGACATCTGCGGGTGACCTGTCCCCGTGTTTGACACGCGCCCGCTAGAATAGTTAACGAATTCACATGCCGGACAACATTCTGATAGCGGTCGCGTGGCCGTATGCAAACGGAGATCTCCATCTCGGGCACATCGCCGGTGCGTATCTGCCCGCGGACATCTTTGCCCGTTTCCACCGCATGAGGGGCAATAACGTCCTCATGGTCTCCGGCTCAGACGCGCACGGCACCCCCATCACCCTCCGCGCCGAGGCGGAAGGTCGTACGCCGCTTGAAGTCCACGATCAATACCATGAGGGATTCTTGCGGTCGTGGGAGGGCCTTGGCATTTCCTGGGACCTCTTTACCACAACCGAGACCGAGAACCACTACAGGATTTCGCAAGACTTCTTCACGCGTTTCTACGAAAAGGGCTTGATGTACGAAGCTGTAAGCGAAGTCCCCTACAGCCCGTCCCAGAACCGCTACCTGCCGGATCGCTATATCAACGGCACGTGCCCCCACTGCGGCTTTGACAGCGCGCGCGGCGACCAGTGCGACGGCTGCGGTCGCACGCTTGACCCCCGTGAGCTTATCGATCCGCGCAGTTCTCTCGACGGCAGTACGCCGGAGTTCCGCACCCGCTCGCATTTCATGATGAAGTTCTCCGAGTACGGCGACAGCCTTCTGGAATGGCTCAAGGACAAGAAACATTGGCGTCCGCAGGTCTTGAATTTCACAACCGGCTTCCTGGAGCAGGGCCTGAAGGATCGCGCCTACACCCGAGATCTTGATTGGGGCATCCCCGTCCCGCTCGACGGCTGGGAAGACCGCCGGATCTACGTCTGGTTTGAGGCCGTCATCGGCTACCTCTCCGCCTCCGTGGAGTGGGCACAGGAAATCAAGGGCGACCCTGAGGCGTGGCGCGCGTGGTGGGGCGCTGACGCGAAGCCCTACTACTTCATCGGCAAGGACAACATCACCTTCCACACCATCATCTGGCCTGCCATGCTCATGGCCTACGGTGACGACCTTGCCCTGCCGGAAGACGTACCCGCCAACGAGTTCCTGAACCTGGAGGGCTACCAGCTCTCCACCAGCCGCAACTGGGCCGTTTGGGTGCCGGAATACCTTGCCAACTATGACCCCGACGCCCTCCGCTACGTCCTCTCCTCCAACATGCCGGAGACCTCCGACTCCGAGTTCACCTGGCCGGACTACATCCGTCGAGTCAACAACGAACTCGTCGGAACCTACGGCAATCTCGTCCACCGCACCCTGACCTTCCTCCAGCGATTCTTCGATGGCGTCGTGCCGGACGCTCAGCCCGACGAAACAGGCACACGCCTGCTGGCAAGGGTCGATGAGGCGCTCGAAGAAGCAGCCGCTGAGATCGCCGCCTGCCGCTTCCGCGCCGGGCTTGGCGTCGCCATGAGTCTCGCCCAGGAGGGCAATCGCTATCTGGACGAGCGCGCCCCGTGGCGCGCCATCCGTGAGGATCGCGACGATGCTGCCCGCACGCTCGTCACAATCCTCGGCATCATCAGCGGACTAAAGACCCTCCTCGCCCCCTACCTGCCCTTCAGCTCCCAGCGACTCCATGAGATGCTCGGTCTTGAGGGCGGCATACAGGATGCCGGTTGGGTCGCAACGTCTCCGCAAGCCGGCACACAGCTCCCCCAGCCCCAGGCCCTCTTTGCCAAACTTGATGAGGAACAGGTGCTCGCGCGTGAGATGGCCAATCTCGGCGCGGGCGCAGAAAATTCCGATACCGCATAAACTGGTGCGGTAATGACACGAGATACCACCACTTTGACTGACACGACAACAACCACACCCCCGGCATTTCTGGAAATCATCGAACCCGACATGGCAGAGGTGGAACGCCGCCTCCGCACCATCGGCGAGGACGATTTCCCCTGGCTTGATGAGCTGCTCCGCTACATCCTCGCCACCCCCGGCAAGCGCGCCCGCCCCGCCGTCACCCTCCTCGCCGGGCACCTCTTTGACTTCGATCCGGACGTGCATATCTCCATGGCCGTCGCAGTCGAACTCCTCCACACCGCCTCCCTCGTCCACGATGATTCGGTCGATAAGGCCCCGATGCGCCGTGGCGTCGCAACCATCAACGCCCGCCACGGCGACGCTGTCGCGCTCCTCTTGGGCGATTACCTCTTTGCCAGTTCCGCAGAGATGGTCTGCGCCACCAACAACGTCCGCGTCATCACTCTCTTCTCGCGCACGCTGCGACTCCTCGCCGATGGAGAACTCCGAGAGATTCAACAGGCGTTCGACTGGACCGGCGGACAGGAAGAGTACTGGGCGCGTGTCGAGCGCAAGACCGCATCCCTGTTCACAACTGCCGCCGTCTCAGGCGCGGTGCTCGGCGGCGCAACGGAGAGCGAAATCGACGCCGTCACCGACTACGGTATGAGCCTCGGCACGGCCTTCCAGGTGGTCGATGACATCCTTGACCTGCAGGGCGATGCCTCCGAGGTCGGCAAGCCCATCGGCTCGGACCTCCGCGGCGGCATCCTGACCCTCCCCGCCCTGCTCTATCTCAACGACCATCCCGATCTGAACGACACCGGCCCGTTCGCCCGCCTGCGGGACGAACGCGAAACCATGACCGAGCGCGACAAAGAACATTGCGTTGACGAGGCGCTCAAGCTCATCCGCGACTCAGACGCCGTTGAGAACTCCTACGCCGTCGCCAATCGACTCGCCGACCGCGCCCGCAAGGCCCTCAGCAGGATCAACCGCCCCGCCAACCCCGCCCTCCAATCCCTCACGGACATCATCGACTTCGTCGTCCAACGCCACTCCTAGACCCCGCCCACCCCCCACCCGTCGGGTACACTCACCTCATGCAACCCGATGCAGCAAACCCCAACACCGTCGTCTACGCAGACAACCTCGACTACCTGCGCGCCATACCGGACGGCATAGTTGACCTCATCTACATCGACCCGCCCTTCAACACCGGCAAAACCCAGGCCCGTGAGTCCATCAAGACCGTGCGTGACGAAGAATCCGGCGACCGCGTCGGATTCCAGGGTCGGCGATACCGCACAGAGCGTATCGGAAGTTCCAAATACGATGACAGCTTTGATGACTACCTTGCATTCCTTGAACCGCGTCTAATCGAAGCCAGGCGCGTCCTCAAGCCCAACGGCTCATTCTTCCTCCACGTCGACTACCGAGAAGTCCACTACTGCAAAGTGCTGCTCGACGAGATATTCGGCCGCGACTCCTTCATCAACGAAATCGTCTGGGCATACGACTACGGCGCGCGGTCGAAGTCCCGCTGGTCCGCCAAACACGACAACATCCTCTGGTACGCCAAAGACCCGTCCAATTTCACCTTCAACTACGACGAGATGGATCGAATCCCCTACATGGCCCCCGGCCTGGTCGGCAAGGAAAAGGCCGCGCGCGGCAAGACCCCCACAGATGTCTGGTGGCACACCATCGTCGCTACGAACGGCAAGGAAAAGACCGGCTACGCCACCCAGAAGCCGCTAGGAATCTTGGAGCGTATCGTCAAGGTTCACTCCAACCCCGGCGACCTCGTCCTGGACTTCTTCGCGGGCAGCGGCACAACCGGCGAAGCAGCCGCCAAACACAACCGCCGCTTCATCCTCATTGACAACAGCCCCGAGGCCATCCGCACCATGGCCAAACGCCTAGCCCCCTACACCCCCCAATTCAACGGCTGCGAAAGCATCATCCCCGCCGCCTAACTTTCGCCAACCGTCATTCCGGCGTAGGCCGGAATCCATCCCGTGGCCCGCCAGGGCCACCACTCCGTTCACCCTGAGCCTGTCGAAGGACGAGCGGGGCCTCTCTCTCATGTCATTCTGAGCGGAGCGCAGCGGAGTCGAAGAATCTAAAGCCGTGATTGCTCACCCACTCGTCATTCCCGCGAAAGCGGGAATCCAGTGCGGCGCGCAGCGCCGCCTCCCATGTCATTCGAGCGCCCCTCTTGTCATTCTGAGCGTAGCGAAGAATCTAAAGACTCAATTCCGCAACCTAACCCCGTAACGCCACCCGCCCCGTTCACCCTGAGCCTGTCGAAGGGTCACCCCGTCCCCGCCACCACAACTGTGAACTCCCCCCGCGGCTTCTCGAAGTGCTCGATAGCCTCTGACAGCGTCCCCCGGAAGATCTCCTCATGCAGCTTCGTCATCTCCCGCCCGATGACCGTCTCGCGGTCCCCCAGCACCTCTCGTAGCGCCTCCAGCGTCGCGATAATCCGATGCGGCGACTCATACAGCACCGTCGGCCACTCCTGCTCGGAAACAGCCTCGATCATCCGGCGACGCTGTCCCGCCCTCCGCGGCAGGAACCCGAGGAACGTGAACTTGTCTGCCGGCAGCCCCGCCACCGACAACAGCGCGGCAATCGCCGTCGGCCCCGGGATCGGCGTCACAGTATGCCCCGCATCCGCCACCACCTTCACTAGCTGCGCGCCGGGGTCGCTGATCAGCGGCGTCCCCGCCTCACTCACCAGCGCAATGCTCTTGCCTTCACCAAGCATCGCAAGCAGCTGTGGAATCCGACGCTGCGCGTTGGCGTCAAACAGGCTGACCAGCCGAACGTGCAGATCATGCCGGGTCAGCAGCTTGCGCGTCGTGCGCGTGTCCTCCGCCGCAATCAAGTCAACCTCGCCCAGCACGCGCAGCGCCCGCGCCGAAATATCCTCCAGGTTTCCAATCGGCGTCGCCACCACATACAGAGTGCCGAAGCTCATGCCACCTCCGTCATCACCAAGCAAGCATAGACCGTAACGCAGTTACCGCTGCCGCGGATCCAAAAAGTCCCGCACTCCGTCTCCAATGAGCGCCACGCAGAACACCAGTGCCGTCAGCGCGAGCCCCGGGAAGATCGTCAGCCACGGCGCTGCCTCCAAAAATCCCTCCGACCCCTCCTTGAGCATCCGGCCCCACGATGGATCGGGCGGCGGCACCCCCAGCCCTAAAAAGCTCAACGCCGCCTCCGTCAGCACCGCTCCCTCCATGAACCCAGTCGCGTGGATGACGACCGGCGTGATGGAGTTCGGCAGCACGTGCCGCGCGACGATCCGTGTCGGACTCCCGCCCAGCGATTTCGCCGCCATCACGTACGACTCCGCTTTCACAGACAGCGCCTGCGCCCGTGCGATGCGTGCCACTTGCGGCACGAACGCCACAGTAATGCCGATGATCACGCTGACCGGCGACGGCTCCAGCACAACCACAAGCAGCAGTGCCATCAACAGGTGCGGAAACGCCATTAGCGCGTCGATGAACCGCTGAATGACTAGGTCGGCTACCCCGGACGCATAGGCCGAGATGATCCCAATCGTCGTGCCGATCACCGTCCCCGCCAGCACGGACACCAACCCCACCATCAGCGAAATCCGCGCTCCGTACAGCACCCGGCTGAACACGTCCCGCCCGAATCGGTCCGTCCCAAAGAGGTGCTCGGCGGACGGCGCAAGCAGAGCCTTTGCCTCGTCATGTGCAAGCGGGCTAAAAGGGGCGAGTTGCTCCGCGAATATGGCCGCCAAACCCATTGCGAGAAGTGCCGTGAGCGCGACAGCCCCAACGGGATAGCGCCGCGCCGCCCGCGCCGGTCTAGTCGCGATACGTGATGCGTGGATCAAGTACGGCATACAGCACGTCGATGACCAGGTTGACCGTCAGCATGATGAACACGAACAGCGTGGCGTAGGTCTGCACGACGAGATAATCGCGGTCCGAAACGGCGTCCACAATCCCGCGCCCGATCCCCGGCAGCCCGAAGATCGTCTCCATCACCACCGCCCCGCCCAATAAAGCTCCCACTTGTATCCCCGCCACGCTCAGTACGGGAATCAGCGCATTCCGCAGCGCGTGGCGCACGAGCACGATCCTTTCCGCCAGCCCCTTGCTCCGTGCCGTGCGGATAAAATCCTGCCCTAGCACGTCCAGCATCCCCGCCCGCGTCATCCGTGTCAGATACGCCGCATAGCCCCACGCGAGAATCACGACCGGCAGAGCCATCAATTGGATATGACGCGCGGGGTCTTGCCAGACATGGTCATAGATGACGGGAGGAGACCACCCGATCAGCAGCACGAGCGCAATCAGTGCCAGCAGCGCGAGGAAGAAACTGGGCACGGCCTGCCCGCCGATGGCAAACAGCCGCACGAGGAAGTCAGCCCATCGACCCTGCCGCACCGCCCCCGCAATGCCCACCGGAATCGCAATCGCCGCCGCCAGGAGCATCGTGTAGACCGCTAGCTGTACTGTCACTGGCAGCTGCCGTGCCACGAGCGACGATATCGGCGTCCGGTTGACGAACGATCTTCCCCCAAAATCGCCCGTCGCCACGCTCCACAGCCACGACCCGTACTGGGCGATGAGCGGCTCATCCAGCCCCAGCTCCTCCCGCACGCGCTCCACCTGCAGAGGGTCATGCGCCACCTCGCCGGAGCCGCCCAGCACAACGTCCACCACGTCCCCGGGCAGCACACGCAGGATCGCAAAGATGACAATCGACGCAATCAGGAGCGTCGGAATAAACAGCGCAAGCCGCAGCCCAATGTATCGGAGCATGACAACAACCTAACGCATCAGCGGCGCGTCAGGTTGGCGAGGCACACTACAGCAGTTGCGTCACCGCAGCCCCGGCAATGGCCGTCACCACCACAACAAGCCACGGCGGCGCCTTCCAGAACACCAATAAAGCGAACGCCGCGGCCGCAACCGCAAAGTCCGCCGGCGTCTCAATGGCGCTGGTCCAGAGCGGATCGTAGAGTGCCGCCAACAGCAGTCCCACCACCGCGGCATTCACGCCCATCAGCGCCTGCCGCACCCGAGCCACGCCCCGCAACCGCTCCCAGAACGGCAGCACGCCCGGCACCAGCAGGAACGACGGCGCGAAGATCGCCGCCAGCGCCAGCAGCCCGCCGCCCCACGCCGGAGTCAGCCCGTCTACCGACGCGCCCAAATACGCCGAAAACGTGAACAGCGGCCCCGGGACCGCTTGCGCGGCCCCGTACCCCGCCAGGAACTCATCGCTCGTCACCCAACCGGGCGGCACAACCTCCGCCTCGATGAGCGGCAGCACCACGTGCCCGCCCCCAAACACCAGCGACCCTGTTCGATAGAAGCTGTCCACCACGTCGACGGCCAGGCTCTCCGTCAGCCTGCTCGCCACCGGCAACACAGCCAGCAGGACAAGGAACGCGATGAGCAGCACCGCCGCCCCGCGCGTCCCCCCGTTCGAAACTGTATCCCCATCAGCTCGCGGGTCCGGCGGCTTGAGAACGATCAACCCCAGCACGGCCCCGCCCGCAATTACCACCAACTGCGCCGCGATGCCGCCGGATAAGAGCAGCGCTCCCGCGGCAACGACGGCGATAGTGATGCGCGTCCGGTCCGGCGTCAGCGTTCGCCCCATCCCCCATAGCGCCAACGCAACGACCGCCACCGCGACAATCTTGAGCCCATGCAGCCAGTCGGCGCTCTCCTGCGCCCCCAGTTCCTGCACGCCGTACGCGAACAGGATCAACGCCAGCGCGGAGGGCAGTGTGAACCCCAGCCACGCCGCGAACCCACCCAGCAGTCCCCCGCGCCTGATCCCAACGGCCATCCCAAGCTGGCTGCTCGCCGGGCCCGGCAGGAACTGGCACAGCGCGATCAGCTCCGCGAACGTCCCCTCATCCAGCCACTTGCGCCGAACGACGTATTCCTCGCGGAAATACCCGATATGCGCAATCGGCCCGCCAAACGACGTCAGCCCCAACCGCCCCGCAACAAGAAATATCTCCCAAAACCTGCCCATAACTCTCGGCATCGTATGCCATGCAACGCACTCAGGTCATGGCAGCCCGTCGCGCACTTACCAGAATCCCCCATGCCATTCCCCTCATTCCGGCGCAAGCCGGAATCCATCGCGGCTCCTCCCCCCTTGTGGGGAAGAGTCAAGGTGGGGGCTGTCATTCCGAGCGCAGCCGAGGAATCTAAAACCTCATTTGCTCACTCTCGTCATTCCCGCGAAAGCGGGAATCCAGAACCCGGAGTGCAAACGATACGGGAGCTAGCTACTCTGATTCGAGAAACGTTGGCCGACTTGGAGACCTTCTAGGTGCTCCGCGACGTCACGCACTGCTTGTTCGTAACCAAGCTGGTAAGCGCAGTAGGGGCATTTGTGACGCCCTGCGCCACCCTGATTATCAGGCAAAGCCCGCATTACGTGCTCAAGTTGAGAACGATTCTCACCATTCGTATGACCTACGTGGTCATAGAGTCTGATATCGGATTTCTCTTCTGGCATGGCCCGGCCTTTAGAGCTTTCCCTGATTCGCCGCGCCAACAAACGTGTCCAGAGTCATGATGTTGACCATGTCAGCATTCGGAATGAACCTACGTAACCCGCCCGCGACATAGAAATCTTTGTACTTCCAGCCATTTCCACCCAAGACAAGGTGAGCCTTGAAGTAGTTTTCGTTTGTTTGGAGCAGGTCGATGAGGGAAATGACTTCAAACGGAATTTTCTGCTCTGCAGTGCCTTGGCTCTGCTGCCATTTGAGGGAAATCAGATGTATCCGGCCTCTCTGATCCTCTGCATACGTATCTATCTTGTGAGCCGAAACCCCGAATCGACTCCCGACCGTCTTGCCACGTTCGAACTTATACCTGCCTTGCTTAAGGGCGTGCTGCACCATCTGTTCCAGGACGCCGCCGCTCTTGGTATTTCGAGGGGACATTGCTTATGTGCCCTCCCACGGCTGACCTAAGACCACCTCCCCCAGCCGCCGCGCCGCCATCTCCACGTACTCCTCAACCGACTCAAATCCGATGAACGACCGGCCAAGCCGTAAAGCCGCCACGCCCGTGCTCCCGGATCCCATGAACGGATCCAGCACCACGTCGCCCGGATTTGTGCTCGCTCGCAAACACCGGTCAATCAACGCGAGCGGCTTCTGCGTCGGGTGCTTGCCATGCTTCTTCTCAGCCCGCCCCGCCGCGCCGAACTTCCACACGGTCTGCATCTGCTTCCCGCCGTTCTCGGCGCGCATGTCCGCGTAATTGAAGACGTACTTGTGCTTGCCGCCCTTTTCCGCCTTGCTCGCCCACAGCACGACTTCTGTGGAATGAGTAAACGTGCGACGTCCAAGGTTCGGAGGCGGGTTCGTCTTCTCCCAGACGATGTCGTTCAGCAGTCGAAAGCCGTTCTGCCGTAGCGCCATCCCCACGCTCGGATAAACATGCAGCGTCCCGGAAACCCAGATCGTGCCAGTTGGCTTAAGGACGCGGTACGCCTCCGCCGTCCATGCCAGGTTGAATTCGTGATCGGCGTCTAATCCCTGGCTACGGTCCCAATCTCCCTTGTTGACGCTGACCATCCGACCGCCAACGCAGGTGATGCCGTCGTTGGAAAGCAGGTACGGCGGGTCCGTCCAGATACAGTCGACAGAGTCGCTTGGAATATTCTTGAGAAGATCGAGCGCATTTCCCCAATGCAGGGATGCCGCCCCGTCAGGTGATGCCCAGGTTGGGGACGGATCGCTCGCAGCGTGGATAGCGGTGAGGGTCGAGGAGGAGGCCCGCATGGCGATCGGATCGTTGATCACATGTGCGCATCCGTCAACCCCCCGCTACGCAGTGACCCACACCGTCGCAAAATCCGTGTGCGTGTGCCCGTCCTCCGGCGGTATCACCAGCCCCTTCACGTACGTCCGGTACGGCACAACCTGCACCGATCCCGCAATGGGCACAACGTACGTCTGCTCACGCACCACGTAGCTCTCCAGCTCCCGCCACGCCGCCACGCGCTGCCGATGCGTCCGCGTCGCCCGCAGCTCCTCGTACAACAAGGTCACATGCGAGTCCTCATGCTTGGCGTAGGCGTCCGGGAAACGACTGTACACCCCGTACGCCGCCTCCGTGCCCTCCGGGATCGGCGACGTGAAGTTCGAGCCGGGCTGAGAATCGTAGTCCAAACTCACCCGACCCCGATTCCACTCTGCCTCGTCCACCAGCTGTATCTGCAGATCGATGCCAAGCCCCGCCAGCTGGTTATGCAGGAACTCGCAGCGCGCCGAGAGTCGCGCCCGGCACAGGTAGTGCATCTCGAAGCCGTCCCCATGCCCCGCCGACTCCATCAACGCCAACGCCTCATCTCGCCTCTCCTCAAGAGCACCCCGGTTGAACCGCTGCCATGTCGTGAAGTCGGCCGACGTGAACGGGTTGGCCGGGCTGAACGTCGGCGAGATATAGCCGAATCCGCCCAGCACCGTCGGAATCGCCGCCTCGCGGTCGATCCACAGAGAGATCGCCTGCCGCACGTCCGGATCCTGCCACGGCCCCTCGCGCAGCACGTTGAACCCCAACCGGAACATCCCGCCCTGCATCTCCCCGTAGAACACCTCGTCCGGCCCCAACTGCTCGTCGATGGCCGCCTTGCGCTCCTGCGTCAGGTAGTGCCCCTCCCCCCGCGCGCCTCCATCAATCCGACCCGTCCGAAACGCCGCATCCATCGCCGTTGCATTGGGCATAATCACGTAGTCGATTCCGTCCAGGTACGGCAGATCGCCGCCCGCGCCGCGCTCCCAGTAGTCATCGTTCCGAACGACACGGATGAGGCTGCCCGGCTCGTAGCTCTCAAGCCGGAACGGCCCCGTCCCGACAACCCCGACGTCCAGCGGCCCGGCGCTGTATGCCCCGTCCTCGAACAGCGACTCAAACACGTGCTTCGGATGGGCGATGCGCAGGCGTGGATTTGCCAACACGGACAGATAGTGCGGATTCGGCTCCGCGAGCGTCACGCGCAGGCGATTGAACTCCAGCACCTCAGCCGACTCAATCTCGCCCAATTCCCCACGGAAATACGCCGGCGCGCGAACGGGGACACCGTCCGATTCCCATCCGTTCGCCGCCAGATCAAACCAGAACGCGGCATCCTCTGCCGTGAACGGTTCGCCGTCGTGCCACGTCACATCGGGGCGAATCGTGAACTCCCACTCCGTGAAGCCGGGATTCGCAAGCCAACTCGACGCAAGGTCCGGGCACGCGAGGTACATGTTTTCCCTGCACCGCCGCACTAGGTTGCCAGCGCCGAACAGCGCCCCACCGACGTGATGCAGCGCGATGCTGGACGTCCGCATCGTATCGAACGCCGCCGGCGGATCCCCCCGATTCGCCAGCGTCAGCACCCCGCCGTACCGCGGCGTCTCTGCACCCGCAACCGGAGACGCCTCTGACCGTGCCTCCGGCGTCGCCGTGCTCTCATCCCCGCTGCCATTGCACCCAACAAACACAAGACAACAGACAACAAAGACCACGTAACAGATAACAGGAAGGGCAAACAACCTCATCTACCCAGTATGAAGCCCACCCCAACCGTCATTCCCGCGCAGGCCAGAATCCACCCCGCCGCCCGAAGGGCGAAACATCCTCCTCCCTTGTAGGGCAGAATCAGGGTGAGAGCTTATACGGAACTAATACTGAGACCTTGAATCCGCTCAAAGTGTCTGTGATTATTCGTCAGTAGCGTGAGGTTGTGCCGCAGGGCTGTGGCGCCGATGAGGATGTCCATATCCCCGATCAAATTGCCGACTCCTCGCAGCCTGCCGCGTTCCTGACCGAAGATGCGGCAAGTCTCCACGTCGAGGGCCAATAGTTCGATCCGAGAGAGAAACTGCCTCAATCCTTCTTCGCTCCGCGCAGGATCACGAGACAGGAATATGCCCTCATAAAGTTCGGCCAACGACACGACGCTGAGGCCGATCCCCTCCGACCTAAGGTTGTTGACCTGTTCGGCAATGGCTGGCGAGTCTCGGAGGTAATCGATTGACCAGTCCGTGTCGATCAGATACCGCATCGGCACTACTCGCGGGGATAGTCACGGGAGCCGGTGATGCGCGATTCGTAGATCATCTTGATGAACGCATCACCATCGATCAGGCCTTTCCACGAGCCGCGTGCCCTGCGGAATCGTTCCTCCTTGGTCGCCTCATCCTCAGCTACATCATCGTTGTCCGCGTCATGCTCAACAGACACGACCACCTCTTTGCCTTCCTCAAGCTCAAGAGGCTCCAGTGGGGTTAGGACGCCTTTTTCGTATCTTGCACGTATTGTTGCCATATCGATGACTCGACTCTCTGGAGTACATGCCTCACTGGGCGTCAATGGCGCCCCGCATAGCTTCCTGCTGCGCCATTATAGCGCCCTCACCACCGCTCACCCTGAGCAGAGTCAAAGGCCAACCAAGACCTCTATCGCACCTACTCCACCGACCGCAACTGCGGGAACAGCACTACCTCACGAATTGTCGTCTGACCTGTCAGGATCATCACTAAACGGTCAATACCCAGTCCGAGACCCCCCGCCGGCGGCATCCCGTGCTCGACCGCAGTCACAAAATCCTCATCCAACCGGTCGAAGTCCTCGTCGCGGAACTGCTCGCGTTGGGCTTCCTGCGTCCGCAGCCGCGCTGCCTGCTCGATGGGGTCGTTCAACTCCGTGAACGAATTGGCAACCTCCATCCCTCCGATGAATCCCTCGAACCGCTCGACCAACCGCGTATCACCCTCCGTCGCCTTTGCCAGCGGCGTCATCTCAATCGGGTAATCGAGCAGGAACGTTGGCTGAATCAGCCGCGGCTCCACCAGGTCTCCGATCAGCTTGTCCACCAGCTGCGGCCACGACGAGTCTTCCGCCGGCGTCAGCCCCCGCTCTCGCATCGCGGCCCGCAGCCCGTCCGCGGTTCGCATATCCTCGCTCAGCAGGTCGATCTCGCTCCACTGACGAATCGCGTCAATAAGTGATAGCCGTTGCCACGGCGGCGTCAGGTCGATCTCCTGCCCGTCATACGTCACTGTCGACGTGCCACGCGTCAGCACCGCGAGGTGATGAACCAGCGACTCCACCATCTCCATCACATCCGCGTATGACGCATACGCCTCATACGACTCCATCGTCGTGAACTCGGGATTGTGCGCCGCGTCGATCCCCTCGTTGCGGAAGATGCGGCCAATCTCAAATACCTTCTCAAACCCGCCCACCAGCAGCTTCTTCAGGTTCAACTCCGTCGCGATGCGCAGGAACAACTGCCGGTCCAGCGCGTTGTGCCTTGTAACAAACGGCGCGGCCATCGCCCCCGCCGCCACCGGCACCAGCACCGGCGTCTCCGCCTCGATGAACCCCCGATCCTCCATAAACCGACGAATCGCGGACACGACCGCGCTGCGAACGACAAAGATGTCCCGCACCTCGTCGTTCGCCATCAGGTCGAGATAGCGTTGCCGATACCGCTGCTCCACGTTCCGCAGCCCGTGCCACTTCTCCGGTGGAGGACGCAGCGCCTTGCCCAGCACGGAGTACGATGCGGCCTGCACCGTCACCTCGCCCGTCCGCGTCCGATACAACGTTCCGCTGACACCCAGGAAATCCCCAAGATCAAGGTCCCGAAGCGCCTGGTAGTCGTCCGTGTCGAGCTGGTCCCGCGCGAAGCTGACTTGAATATCCCCGCTGCCGTCCCGCAGTGTGGCAAAAGTGAGTCGCCCCATCCCACGAATGGTCATTAACCGCCCAACGACGGCAACACTCTGCCCCGCGGCCTCATCCGCCTCAAAAAGCGCCCGTGCCTCCGAGGACGTGTGCGTCCGCTCCGTTCGGCGTGGATACGGGTCGACTCCCTGCTCGCGCAGCCGTTCCAGCTTGGCCAGCCGTGACTCAAAGTGGGCCTGCGCGGCCCGTGGCTCCTGTTCGTTACTCAACGGACACTATCGTATAGCTAATCGTGCCGTTCGGAACCGAAACCTCCACCGTGTCGCCAACCTTGTGGCCGATCACGGCGCCGCCCACCGGGGATTCGTTGGAGATGCGCCCGTGCCCCACGTCCGCCTCCGTCGTGCCAACTAGCGTGTACGTGTCCTCTTCGCCGCTCTCATCTCGCACCCTGAAACGCGTGCCGATGGAGATTCGCCCATCCTCGGCATGGTGCTCGTCGATGATGACGGGGTTCTTGAGGATGGACTCCAGCTCGAGGATTCGCCCCTCCACGAACGCCTGCTCAGTCTTGGCGTCCTCGTAGTCCGCGTTCTCCTCCGTGCCGGTCAGCTCCTTGGCGCTGTGCAGCCGTTCAGTGATCTCGATGCGTCGAACGTTGCGCAGGTGGTCCAGCTCGCTCTCCAGCTTCGCGAGCCCTTCGTGGGTGAGATATGTTTCCTTCTGCGACATGGCGATGACTCCTTCTCAACATTATGCCCATGTCAACCACGATGCCCCAACTCCGCCGGGGGTATTCGCAGCACGGAAATGAAGCTTGGCGCGCCGTCCACGTCATGCGACACCAGCCGCGCCACCACAACCTCGTCTCCCTCCTGGATGTACCCCCGCGCCCGCGCCTCAGTCAGCATGTAGTCCATCATCATGTCCGTATTGTCGTAGAGCATGCCCAACTGCGGCCGAACGGCGTGCAGGAGCGCCATACGTCTATACAACGCGCGGCTGTCCGTGAACGCCAGCACCGGCGCCGTCGGACGTTCCAGCGACAGCATCCGCGGCATGAGTTCGTCAGGTGAGAAGACGATCAGCGCGGCGGCATCCAGGTCCGCCAGCAAACTCACCACCGCCCGCGCAATCTTCCTGTCCTGCCCGTCCACTCCGCTGTCCTCAGACGCCCGCCGCGATACCTCCAGGTACTCGTCGCTCCACTCAGCCTCGCGGATAATCCGATCCATTGTCTCGACAGATTCGACAGGGTACGCCCCGATCGACGTCTCCCCGCTCAGCATCACAGCATCCGCACCCTCAAGCACCGCGTTCGCCACGTCCGATGCCTCCGCGCGCGTCGGCCTGCGATTCCCAATCATCGACTCCAGCATCTGCGTCGCCACGATCACGGGCACCCGTCGCTGCGCGGCGCGATGAACCAACGACTTCTGGATAACGGGCACCCGCTCCGGACCCAGGTCAACGCCCAGGTCGCCCCGAGCCAACATCACGCCGTCCGAAACGTCCAGGATCGCGTCCAGGTTCTCAAGCGCCTCTGCCCGTTCGATTTTGGCGATGATTGACATTTGTGGCGCTCCCAACGACCGCAGGGTGTCGCGGGTAGCCTCGATCTCCTCCGGTGTTCGCACAAACGACAGCGCGACGTGGTCCACGCCCAGCGTCACGCCCCGCGCCAAATCCTCTCGGTCCTTCTCTGTCGGTGAAACGACGCTCACGTTGATGTTCGGCGCGTTGATGCCCTTGCGCTCGCCAAGCTCGCCCCCGTGCACAACAACGGTATGGATATCCGTGTCGTCGCTCCGCACAACTTCAAGTTCCAGCACGCCGTCTGCAATCAGAAGCCTGTCTCCCGGACGAACATCTTGCGGCAGCCCCGGATGACTCACCCACACCTTCTCGTCAGTGCCGTCCGGCCATTCCTGCGTCGTCAACACCAACGGATCGCCGTCTACCAGGATCACGGGCCTGCCCCGGGCAAGCGTCCCCGTCCGTAGGCGCGGCCCCTGCAGGTCCTGCAGGATCCCTACCGCGCGCCCCATATCCTGCGCGATGCGGCGAATGAGGCGAACCACGGCCTCATGCTCATCCGGCGTCCCGTGTGAGAAATTGAGCCGCGCCACGTTGACGCCGGCCTCAATCAGTTGGCGAAGCGTCCCTTCATCGGACGTCGCCGGCCCAATGGTCGCGACAATCTTCGTGCGGCGGACGTGGCGCTCACGTCGATCAGGCGGGACATTCATGCCCCTACCTACAGATCAACCGATAGTTCAAGCCCTATCGGGCAATGATCGGAACCCATCACGTCGGACAAGATGAACGCATTGGAAACGCGATCCATCAACTCCTCGTTGACGAAGAAATAATCGATCCGCCACCCAACGTTGCGATCCCGCGCCCGCGTCATCTGGTCCCAATAGGAATAATGGCCTGTCTCATCCGGCACGAACTTGCGGAACGTATCGACGTACCCGTTGCCAACCAGCTTGTCCATCCATTCCCGCTCTTCCGGCAGGAACCCGGATGTCTTCTGGTTCTCCTTTGGGCGAGCAAGGTCGATCTCGTTATGTGCCGTGTTCACGTCACCGCAGAAGATGATGTTGAGGCCGGCCTTTCTCTCCGACTCAATGTGCTCAAAGAAGGCGTCATAGAACTTCATCTTGTACGCCAGCCGCTCCTTGGACGAGCGCCCGTTGGGGAAATAGACGTTGTAGAGAACAAACTCGCCGTAATCGAGCCTCAGCACCCGCCCTTCGTTGTCCCAACTGCCGTCGCCGAACGTCGTCGATACGTCCTTGGGCGCAGCTTTTGTGTAAACGGCGACGCCCGAATACCCCTTGCGCTCCGCAGAGGCGAAATGGGCCTCGTAGCCCTCAACCTCCAGCACGGCCTTGGTGAGCTGGTCGGGCTGGGATTTCGTCTCCTGCATACAAAGCACATCCGGGGAGACCGCCGACAGTATCGCCGGAAACTCACCCTTGCGATGCACGGCACGCAAGCCGTTCACATTCCACGAAAGCAGCGTCGTACTCATGTGGCTGATAATACCCGATGAAACCGACGCGGGACTACAATGACCCACAGAATTGTGACTGCCAAAGCACGCCATATCCGCTACCTGCTCATGCTTGCCGTATCCGCCCTTGCCGTCATAGCAACCACCGCCTGCGCCGCAGACAGGCCGGAGAACGCCGTCACCCTCCGCGTTTTCGCTGCATCATCACTGACGGAAGCCCTCACGGAAGTGGCCGAAGCATTCGAAGCGGAAAACGCCAACGTGACGGTCGAGACGCACTTCGCGGGCAGCTCCCGACTTCGCACTCAAATCGAGGAGGGCGCGGAAGCGGACATCTTCATCTCTGCAGACCCCCGCCATGTTGACGCGATAACCCATCTGCTCGTGGATTCATTAATCACCACAGTCGCGACCAACGAAATGGTCGTCGCCCTTGCGAACTCCAACCGGCCAATTCAATCCCTTGAGGAACTCGCCGAGCCGGACGTGAGCATCGTCATTGCCCTGCCGGACGTTCCGGCGGGACGATACGCCCGCGCGCTAGTTGCGGACATGGCACAGCAAGCAGATTTCCCCACCAACTTCGATGAGGCTGTACTCGCCAACGTCGTCTCCGAAGAAACCAACGTCCGCGCTGTCTTAGCCAAGATCCAGCTCGGCGAAGCCGACGCCGGCTTCGTCTACCGCTCAGATCTCCGCGACACCGGCCTCCGTTCCCTGACGATCCCCGCCCAGAACCCCGGTGACATTGCCTATGTGGCCGCAGCCCTGCGCGATTCCCCGCACCACGACGCCGCTCAATCATTCCTGGACTTCCTCGTATCTGACGCCGGCCAACGAATCCTCGCCTCCCGCGGATTCCTCGTACCGGTGGCGGCAACCCCGTGAATCGCCGCGCGTTCCCCGTCGGTCTCCCTCCCGGCGGCATCATCACCCTCATCTACATCGCCTTCATCGCCCTACCTCTCATCGCCCTGTTCATCCGCGCCGTCTCCTCCTACAGCCTCTGGGACAGCCTCACAAGCGACATCACCCTAACCGCCCTCCGCCTGTCGCTGATAACAAGCCTCATCAGCATGATCATCGTGGTCGGAGCGGGCGTCCCCATCGCGCGCTACCTTTCTCGTCGCACAGGCCCCATTTCGCGCGTCATCGATGTCCTGATTGATGTTCCCCTTGTCCTGCCCCCCGTCGTGGCGGGCCTGGCCATGCTGATGGCCTTCGGACGCATGGGAATCCTGGGGGACGCCCTCGATGCCGCGGGTATCCGCCTGCCGTTCACCACGGCGGCGGTCATCCTCGCCCAGATATTCGTTTCCGCCCCGTTCTTCATCCGCGCCGCCAAGCTCGGATTCCAAGCCGTCCCGCGCGAGTTAGAAGAAATCTCACAGACCCTGGGCATCTCGCCGTGGCGCACCTTTTGGCGCGTGACGATCCCCCTCGCTTGGCCGTCCATCGTTGGCGGTCTTGCACTCTCGTGGGCGCGCGCCATCTCCGAGTTCGGCGCCACAATCATGTTCGCCGGCAACCTCACCGGACGCACCCAGACCATGCCCCTCGCCATCCTCAGCGCCATGGAGAGCGATGTCGGCGCGGCGCTCGCCCTGGCCGTCATTCTCGTCGCCGCCTCGGTCATCGTCCTGTTCGTCCTCGCCCTGGCCGCCACGCGCGCGGCAGTTCCTGCGGGGAGGCTCGAATGAGCGCCCGCGGCTGGATAAAACACCGCATCGGTGCGTTCTCGCTGGACGTGTCGTGGGATGTCGAACCAGGAACCGTCACGGTGCTCTACGGCCCCTCTGGCGCGGGTAAGTCACTTACCCTCCGCGCCATCGCTGGCCTCGTGCGACCCGACGAGGGACGCATCGAACTCGACGGCGCGGTCGTCTTCGACCACGAAGCAGGCCTCTGGATCCCGCCCCACCACCGCCGCGTCGGTCTCATGCCGCAGGAATACGGCCTGTTCCCCCATCTGACAGTCGCCGCTAACATCGTCTACGGCGCTCACAACCCCGACTCCCAGGCCCGCGCCGCCGAACTCACCCGCACGCTCGAACTCGAGGAACTGCAGGGCCGCCGAATCTGGCAACTATCCGGTGGCCAACGGCAGCGTGTCGCCCTCGCGAGGGCGCTGGCCGCCCAGCCACGCGTCCTCCTCCTCGATGAGCCGTTCGCGGCCCTCGACTCTGAACTCCGACGCGCCGTGCGGCAGGAGATTCGGCAGGTTCTCACTGCGTCCCAAGTGCCGGTCATCCTCGTCACGCACGATGCTGAGGAAGCTCTTGCCCTCGCTGACCACGTTCAGATCATCGACAACGGCCGCATCGTCGCCGAGGGTGATCCGATTAAAACCCTTCGGCAGCCCGCCGCCCCGCGCATCGCCCGCCTTGCCGGCGTGGAGAACCTCTTGCGAATGCGCGTCGCCCGCCTCCAACCCGAAGACGGCGCAATGCTCTGCGAGACCCTTGAAAGCCCCCCGCTCACTCTCGAAACCCCGCTCGCTGAGGCGCAGGAGGGAGACACGGTCACCGTCGGCATCCGTTCCTCGGACGTCATCCTCGCCAGCAGCGAGCCGAAGGGGCTGTCGGCCCGAAACGTCTTTGCCGGAACTGTGGCCTCCATTGAGCCGCGATCCCCCGGCCACGATGTGACAATCGACTGCGGAGCGGGACTGTCCCTCGTATCTCACGTCACGCGCCACGCCATCACCCAACTGGGCATTAGTGAGGGAGCGCAGATGTGGGCGGTGGTGAAGGCGTCGAGTTGTTTCCTGCTGTCGGAGGAATAACAGGGGTACTAGCGCTCGCTAGGTGGCGGAACTGTGTGAAGAAGCGTCCGGCTCAACCTGCCATTCGCCTTCCAGCAGGCGTCTGCGCTGCATCCGCAGCCGGATCACCTTCCACCAGAACAGGACCCCGCCCCCCGCCAGCGCCAACAATGGGATCACACCAAACACGGCGCTGAGGTGAACGACCGTATAAAGAGACGCGGTCTCCCGCAAGGGCATGTAGATGAAGATGATCACGCCCAACACGATCTTGATTGCGATCATGATGCCGACGAAGGCCCACGCGGCCGACCAATCGTCCTTCATGCCGCTCATACTACTCGCATCCGCCCCCATCCGCACCCCCAACTCCAATTGACGAGTTTCTAGATACATCCCTATACTGAAATTTCTAGCGGCGGCACGGCCTCCGGGTTGTGCACACGCCCGAATCCTAAACAATTTATTGACATGACGGGAGGTTGAGTCAGAGTCATGGCGAACCAGATGGGCAAGCGATACGGATGCTCGGCCTGCGGTGTCGAGGTGGTCGTCACCAAGGGCGGTGATGGCACCCTGACCTGCAATGGCGGTGCCTGCAATGGCGCGCCGATGGAACAGAAGTAAAGCAGTACCTGGACACCCCATTCACTGGGAAGTACTGACTGCACGTCTTACAACGCGTTCACCCTGGGAGGAAAAATGTCAATCCAGCTTGGCAAGCGATACGAATGTGACGACTGCGGAACACAGGTCCTGGCAACCAAGGCCGCTGAGGTGGTACTCACCTGCTGCGACAAGGAGATGGAACTCCAGGGCCAGCGCCGCGTCCCCTCCGCAGACTAGTCTCGACTAGCACCCAACCTTTTCCGGGCCTCGCCTCTAAACCGAGGCCGGTTCTTCATTTGCAAATCGGGGGCCTCACGGCCCCCTGTTGATATCTCTCTTATTCGTACCGCCGCAGCACTCCGACCACGCGCCCTCTGATCTGCACGTTTCGCGCGTCCACGTAAATGGCGGACATCGTTGTGTTCTCCGGCTGAAGCCGCACGCGCTCGCCCTCCGGGAAGAACCGCTTGAGTGTCGCCTCTTCTTCTTGCACCACCCAGGCCGCCACCATCTCGCCGGGCTCGGCCGTCTCCTGCGCCTCAAGAACCACCATGTCCCCGTCCCTGATCAGCGCGTCGATCATCGAATCGCCCTTTACATGGAGCGCAAAGAGCTTTTCCTTGTTGGCGGCCTTGTCGGCCATTCCCGTGTCAATCTCCATCGAATCCTCTTCGATGGCCGTCGCGACGTCCTGCGGGAACACGGGTAGAGGTTCGCCGGCGGCAATAGCGCCCAGCACGGGAATTGTAATCCCGCGCTCACGCTCGCGCCGTCCAACCACCTCGATGCCGCGCGAGACTTCCTTGGACCGACGCAGGAAGCCCCCTCGCACCAGCCCCTTCAGGTTGTAGTCCACCACGCTCGTTGATGAGATATTGCAGCCGTATTGGATGTCCCGGACCGTCGGCGGATACCCGTTCTCGTCCAGAAAATCCTCGATGAACTTCATGATGGCCTGCTGCCGTGGCCTCAACTGCTCTACCATCAGCCGCCTCCCTCGCATTTGTGCGGTCGACTCGCAAAGAGCGAACGAACCAATGTTCGCGCTGGCGAAAATATAGCACGCGTGAGCGACCCCGTCAAACAAGAGGCCTTAGATTCCAATCGAGAGCGGTGAGGAAACCCAGCCTGAAACGGGAGTTAGACCAGTTCTTCCAGGGCCCCCAACGCGTTGCGGATATGGGAACTCATGACGATCTCATTGTGGTACACGCCCTGAACGACACCTTCTCCGTCGATGACGTACGTCACTCGTGATGTGCCGAGTCCGAACCGGCGCTCCACGTCATAGAGCTTCCTCACCAGCTTCGTCTCATCGCTGCCGAGCGCAAAGGGGGCCTGGGTGGACACTGCAAACCTGCCGAGCGTCTCCACGGAATCCGCGCTGATTCCTATGACGACGGCGTTCTTTGCAAGGATGTGATCGTGCATGTCGCAGAAACCGCCCACCTCCTGCGTGCAGCCGTACGTGAAAGCCTTGGGATAGAAGAACACCACGACATTCTGCCCGCGATAGTGGGACAACTTGAACTGTCCCCCGCCGCCAAGCCGCACTACAAAATCAGGCGCTATGTCTCCAACATTCAACATAACGAGCCTATTGTGCCACAACGGTCGAATCTCGCCCGATTGCCGGGGTCAATTCACTCAGCGTCCGGCCGGTCGCCGCCCAACTGAATCCGGCGCCAGCAGCCGGGCGATAATCAACGCCACCCCCGCAACCACCCCAACACGAATCGCCTGTGATTTCACCCTGTCTGACACGCTTTCAAGCAGCCCTGTGATCAACGTCTCAACACGCGTCACCAACTCCACCGCCGCATCGTCTGTGAAGTCCGCAATCAGCCCGTCTGCCCACTCCTCCAGCGCGGGACGCACGATGAGTTCGATCGGCACCGTCGCCAGCAGCCACGTGAGAATCGCGCTGACCGCAAGAACGATGGACGCCCACGTCAGCCTCCCCTCCCAGCCCCTCCCACCCACGAACGCGAGCAGGAACAGCACCAACGCGGCAATGGCCCAGAGCACGATCTGGACGAACCCGCTTGAGGCAAGGAAAGCCCGGAGTTCTTCCAGCGACGCCTCATCGCTCTCACCCACGGCATCCTCAAACGTCTCTTCCGAAATCTCGAATCCGGCGCGAATAGTCTCTCGCAGCTCGTCCGGGTCCTCGTACAGTGCCTCGCTCAACGCCGCAGTCAGGTTCGCCGCGTCCGCCGTCACTCCGTCGGCCATAACCTCCATCACCCGATCCATGAGGTCCGTTTCCCCCGCATCGAACGCTGCATACACGTCGTCAGAGGTGATTGAAATGGAAGGCGGAATCATCCGCTGCGTTTCCTCTCGCACGACTTCCCGAACGTCGATCCCTACCGCGTTCTGGTACTCCTCATAGGTCATGCCTTCAATCACGCACGGCGGAAGAATATCCTCCAGCGACTCCGCCATCCGGGGATTCGGCGTGTGTAGTGGCGGACAAACCGGCAGCGCGTTGTATTCGGCCGCAAGTCGTCTATCCGCCTCTGCCGCAATCGCGATAGGAGCATCAATTCGCGCCTGCGCCAGCGACAGCTCCACATCGGAGCTCAACGGCTCATCGGCCAACCCCACGGCATACGCCGATACATCCTGGATCACCTGGGCCTTCACGCGACTCAGCTCGGCAGGCGAAATCTCGTCCAGGACGAATTCCCCCACCACCTCGGCATCCACATCACCAAAGCCCGGGACAAACAGCGCCTCCGCCTCGATTGATGTATCCAGTCCCGCCACAATGGCTTTCATCAGAGATTCATCGTCGATATCGGCTTCGGTGAGAATGTCGATGATCGCGTTCTGAACCGCCCATGCCCGATCATCGATGGGAATCGTAATGTTGGAGTTCTCAGTCTCTCCGATGTAGTACGCGCCAACGTCGTCCACCGCCTGTCCAAGACGCGGGAACAGCCAGTCGCTCGGCGCGATCTCCGGCAGATGCGATGCTGCAACATCACCCAGATCCACCGAGGTCACGGCGTATTCATCCGTTTCTTCCTCCACCCGGTCTCTTAGCAGGTCAATCAGGGAATCGTAAACCTCCGCGTTCTCTCGCGAAATCCGGCTCGAAAGCTCATTGAACCCCCGCCCCGCTCTGGGTGCAATGGGAATGACAACATCAAACTCGTCCTCACGCCCCCATATGTACGGCCACACGGCCCGCAGGATGTTTTCGGTCTCTTCCCGAATCTCCGCGGCAGGGAAAGCTGCCTCCACCGAAGCCGCAACGTCCTCTTTCCACGGCTCGGCCACGCGGATAACGTCATTGTCCGTCTCCTGAAAAAGCTCATCCAGCGCCGACGGAACCAGGTGGTCGTGCGTATAGCTGTAGAAATCCGCCTCGCTCAGCGCCTCAATCAGGTCATCCGGCTCGGAAACGGACGCCCGCACCCCTGAGAACGTGATGGCAAAGATGGCAATAGGCAGGAAAATGACCGCGATCAACGCGGCTGCGGCGCGGCGCGCCCACAGGGAAAATGACGCTCTGTCGGTTTGCGTTGGTTCGGATGTGACCACGTTTCGTATGATACTTAAAACTTAACAATCTCGAAGCTCTGCCGAGATATGCCCGGAGGCGATATGACCGAGACCGTTGCGCAAAAGGAACGACTCATCGAGTGGATGGGCGCGGAACTAACCTCAAAGGGGGACGGCAAGGCCGTTGCCACCCTTCCTGTGGAGCCACATGTGCTCCACGCCGACGATAATCCTCGCGTGGCCGGCGGTGTCGTCATGGCGCTCATGGACTTCTGCATCCACCACGCCGTCCATAGCCTCCTCGCGCCCAATGAACTCCACGCCACGATCGAGATGAAGCTCAATTTCATTCGACCCGGCCTCCCCGGCGTTCTCATCGCGGAAGCGAACGTGGTCAACAAGGGCAGCCGCTTCGCAATCGTCGAGGGTACCATCACCCAGCAAGAGACCGGCAAGCTCGTCGCCCAGACCCTCACCACCGAAACCTGGGTCGTGATGCAGCCCACGGGCAAGTAGAATCCCGCTGCCAACGGCGTAACAATGGCTATCGAGAAACGAACCTGGACGTGCCGCTCGTGCGGCCACGTGGTCACACCGCGATGCCCCGCCTGTCGCGTGGTCATCACCGGCCAGGAGGCCAACGCCGGACGCTGCAACATGTGCGGCACGCCCCTCACCGCCGCCATTTACACCTGCCCGGAATGCCAGACGGAGAACGGCCTCCGCCCACCTCCTGAGCAAACGCTAATTCCGTGGCGCGGCAGGGATCTGGGCATCAAGGGACTGCAAGCGCTCAGGCTGATCGTCGGCATGATCCAGATGGCAGGGTTGATCCTGTTGGGTGTCAGCTGCTCTGCCGCCGCCGGTGGCGCGAACCCGCCCGTCGACGGACCCTCATTCGGTCAATTCCAGCTGATGGGACTCACGGCGTTGGTTGGGCTGATACCTGTGCAAATCATCATCGCCCGCGTCATCAAGTCCCTCAGCTACGGCACCGTCACCATCGGCGAACGCCGCCGCCGCAACCAATCAGAAGACTAGCCGCCCACCCGCTCACCCTGAGCGCCTCCCCATGTCATTCTGAGCGGAGCGCAGCGGAGTCGAAGAATCTAAAGACTCATCCGGCAATCATTCCGGACCGTGGCAAGCCTACTCCTACTTGAGACAGGGCAAGACCGCGAACTTGAGCCGTAGCACCGCCCCCCATTCACCCTGAGCCCGCCCCCGTTCACCCTGAGCCTGTCGAAGGGTGAACCCCCGAAGCCGCCCTCACCCGGTCGAGAATCGCCGCCGTATCCAGCGGCGCCTCAAGGATGTAGCGGAGATACCACCGCAGCAGCGCCTCAAGCTCCGCCGATGCACCCTCATCCGAGGAAAGAGAGTCCGCCCCGTCCAGTCCCTCCCGCTGCAACGCCTGCAGATCGCGTACCGTCTCTCGTGGAATCTGGCGCGTCCATCCCGGCTGCCTCGCCGAGCACGACGGGCACACCAGCCCGCCAAGCTGCGCGCTGAATGCCGACTGACCCCGAGACCCGTTCACGTCCCCATCGCACGACGCGCAGCGATCCAGCACGGGCTGGAACCCCGCCCAGCTCAACACCTGTATCTCAAACGCCCGTGCAAGTGAATCGGCCCGATGTCCGGCGTCAAGCCGCCGCAGCGACTCAAGAAGCAGCGCGAATAGCTCTTCCTGCGGTTCCTGCTCCTGCGTGAACCGATCCACCAGTTCCGCCATGTGCAGTCCGTGCAGCAGTGTCAGAAAATCCGCACGCGCCGTGTGGAACACCTCCACCGCCTGCGCCTGCGTGACCACATCCAGCGTCCTGCCTCGCGCAATCTGCACCGAGGCTCGCGTTAGGGGCTCCAGGTGCCCGCCCAGCCTGCTCTTCGGCTTGCGCGCACCACGCGCGGACACCCGCAGCTTGCCGTGCTCCGCTGTGAACAGCGTCAACACCCGGTCGGCCTCTCCAAGGTCTCTATGCCGCAGCACGATGGCGTCGGCTCGATAGAGAGTCGACTGCGCCAGCGTCGAGGGCGGCCGTCCGGAGGTCATCTGCCCGAGTCTGGAAGCGGGTTAGGAGCCGCTCCAGTTCGGCGGGCGCTTCTCCACAAAGGCCCGACGCCCCTCAACCACGTCCTCGGACGCCATGATCTCCGCACTGATCGGCGCAGAATGCGCCTTCACGTCGTCCTCATCATTCCACCGTTGAAAGAGTGCCATGGCCTTGGACCCGCGGACGGCCATCGGCGCGTTCCGCGCGATGAGTCCCGCAATCTCCACCGCCCTGTCCATGAGCTTCTCCGGCTCCAGCACCTCATGCACCAGCCCAATCCGGTGCGCCTCGTCGATGGGGATGTTCTCCGCCGTCAGCAGGTAGAACATCGCCTCCCCGGGCGCGATCATCCGCCCCAGGTACTGGCTCCCGTAGCTCGCCGCGATTCCTCGTTTCGGCTCAGGCAAGCCCAGATACGACTCCGACGACGCGATCCGAATATCGCAGTCCATCACGAAGTGCATCCCGCCGCCGACGGCTAGACCGTTGATGGCCGCGATGAACGGCTTGGGATTCGGTGAGAACAGATCGAACTTAACGGGCGCCGACGGCGCAAGCGCGGCAACCTCCGCCTTATACTCATCCTCCGTAATCTCACCGGCGTCGCGCCGCGCCGCAAGCGCCTTCGTCGCCGCGTCGCGGTCGGCGCCCTCGCGCATATCCGCCCCGGCGCAGAACGCCCTGCCAGCCCCCGTCACGATGCCGACGCGCATCTCCGGATCGTTCGTGAAATCGTCCAGTGCTTCCAGCATCTCCACCATCAGCCGCCCGCCGATCGCGTTCAGTCGATCAGGCCGATTCAGCGTGAAAACCGCATAATGCCCCTCAGCATTCTTCTCATAAACCACATCCGGCATAGCCGCCCACCCCTTTCCATTGCGCTAAGGATACTACCCCCTCCCCCGCCCCATATCGTCATTCCCGCGAAAGCGGGAATCCAGTGCGGCGCGTGAGCGCCGCCTCCCACCCTCCCCCATGTCATTCCGAATGAAGCGGAATCCTCTATACTGGCACCGTCATGAGCACTCAGCGATCCAATACGCCGGCCCCTACCGTTCCCCCGCCCTCCGAACTCCACGACCTCAACGATGCCCGGTTCCAGGTAGTCAAACCCATCAAAGTCACGTGGGAAATAGTCAACGGCACATACATAGCCGATGCGCCGGACCTCGAAGAATACGGCGAAGGCGACACCCCTGACGAGGCGATCAAAGACCTTCAGGTGTCAATTGTTGAACTATTCCATGACCTGGACGAGTACAGAGGTCGCTTGGGACCCGGCCTGCAGCCGATCTATGACACCCTCACAAAAAGCCTCCGCAGGTTAGATGCCGATCACAGCGCGTGAATTCGACACGGTTGTAAGAAAGTTCGGCTTCGAGGGAAGGGGCGGAAATCATATCCGAGCCCAACTCATCATCGATGGCCAGGCAATCGTCCGTACCAGACGTTCACACAAGAGCGGCGATCTGCCCTCATACAACCGCATCCGACAGCAATTGCGACTAAACGAAGCGCAGCTACGAGACGCCATTGCCTGCCCTCTAGACAGAAACGGCTACCTTGAAATCCTGCGGGAGAGAGGCATTCTTTAGGCCGCCCGCAGCGCCCTCCTCACCCACCCCGTTTAAAACTCCTGCCGACCCTCCAAAGCCCGCGCCACAGTAACAGCGTCCGCGAACTCAAGATCGGAACCGGACGGCAGCCCCCGCGCCAGCCGCGTCACCCTAACCCCCAGCGGCACAATCAAGCCCTGCACATACATCGCCGTCACCTCCCCCTCCATCGACGGGTTGGTGGCGATGATGACCTCCTTCACCGTGTCATCCCTTAACCGCTCGATGAGTTCCCGAATCCGCAGGTTCTCCGGCGTCACGCCGTCCATCGGCGACAGTAGCCCGTGCAGAACGTGATACCGCCCCTTGAACGCCCCGCTTCGCTCGATCGCAACGACGTCCAGCGGCTCCTCGACAACACAGATAATCGACTGGTCCTCTGCCGGCAGCGCGCAGCGCGGGCATGGGTCGGTCTGCGTGACGTTCTGGCACACCGAGCAGAACCTGACCGTCTCGATGACACCCAGCAGCGCCTCCGCCAGCTCCCGCGTCTCCTCCTTGGGAGCGCGAATCACGTGATACGCAAGCCGCTGCGCGCTGCGTGGCCCGATGCCGGGCAAGCGACTCAACTGCTCCGTCAGGCGTGTCAGGGATTCCGCCTGCCCGCCTCCCTGGTCAGGCTGTGATGTCATCTACATCCCGGGCAGACCAAGCCCGCCTGTGAGCTTGCCAAGATGACTCGACGCGAGGTCTTTGGCCTTGTTGTTGGCATCGGTAACCGCGCCCAGCACAAGGTCCTCAAGCGTCTCGACGTCGTCCGGGTCAACCGCCTCGGGCGCGATGGACACCGAGCGGATAGTCTGGTGGCCGTCCATAACGACCGTCACCGCGCCACCCCCGGCGGTTCCCTCCACCGTCATCTCGCCCAACTCGTTCTGCGCCTTCTCCAGCTTCGACTGGAGTTGCTGCATCTGGCGCATCATGTTCCGGTTCATCCCCATCCGCCTGCCCTCCCGCGTCGTGCGGCTACTCGGTCTCGGTTTCGCTCTGATCTCGTCCAGAGACGACCTGGCCGCCCATCTGCTGCGCCGCCCTCACAAGGTGTCCGCCGCGCTCCTCCTGCCCGACCTTCTCGCATCGGATCGTGTAATGCTTGCCCAGCAGCTGCGCGAATCGCTGTTCCACCAGGTGGCGGTACTTCGGGTCGTCGATCTTGTTCTTCTGAAAATCGTGCGCGAATCCTATCACGATAGTGTCGTTGTTCTCGATGGCCAGCGGCTGTGACACGCTCCGAAGATACGCATCAAGATTCCCCGCTGAACCAACCCCACGCAGCCCGTTCACAAGCTCCCGCCAGTTCTGCCGAAGCGTCTCAAGAGTCAGTTCGCCCGGTGGCATTTCAAACGGCTCCGCCCCTCCTTGCCGCTGCGCAACCATCGGCGACGGGCGAGTCCCCGCTCGCGGATACTCCGGCTCCGTCCGTGGCTGACTTGGTCGCGTAGGCTCTGGTCGTGACTGCGGAGTTCGCTGCGGCTCCGGCTGCTGTTGGCGAGGCTGACGCGCCAGCGGCGTTTCAGCCGCTCGCGTCTCGCTGACTGTACGTTCCTCCTGAGCAGCCGGCTGCTCTTCCTCCGCCGCGCCCCGCTCCACTGACTGCCCGATCAGCGAGATTCCTGCAAACGCCATCTCCAACGGCAGCGGCGGGCTCCCGCTTGGCACGGACAGCGGCGCAATCTGCCCCAGCGCGTGACGAATCACCGGCAGCTCGATCTTCTCCGCCAGCTCCCGCGCTGACCCCTTCTCATCATCAGAAACATCCAGCACGTCCGCCGCTCCCGCCCGCACCAGCATCAGCGCCCGAAGCTCATTCACCAGTTCGCGGTGAATCTGCCGCATGTCCACGCCCGCCGCATGCAGGGCAGAAAGCCCGCGCAGCGCAGCCGCCAGGTTCTTCTCCGCCAGCAGCGACGCGATCAACTCCCGCGCCCGACCCGACCCCGCGATGCCGAACAGCCGCCGCGCGTCATTCGCCGTCGCGTCCGCGCCGGCCGTCAGCGCAAGCTGCTCAAGCAGGTTCTCAGCGTCCCGAAGGCTGCCCCCGGACGCCTTCACCACCGTGTTCAGCGCATCCGGCTCCATGCTCAACCCTTCAGCATGGGCAATCTCACCCAGCAGAGAGGCCGCTCGTTCCTCCGGGATGCGCTGGAAATCAAATCGTTGGCACCGCGAAGCAATCGTCAACGGCACGGCATGCGGCTCCGTCGTCGCCATCAGGAAAATAACGTGGTCCGGCGGCTCCTCCAGCGTCTTCAGCAGCGCGTTGAAAGCCGCCGCCGTAAGCATGTGCACCTCATCTATGATGTACACCTTCTTTCGGCCTCGTGCCGGCATGAACCGCACCTTCTCCCGCAAATCGCGGATCTCGTCGATGCCCCGGTTCGATGCCCCGTCAATCTCAACGAGATCGAGGAACGATGCGTCCGTGATCTGCTGGCACGGCTCGCACTCATTGCACGGCTCGCCCTTTCCGCCCGTCGTCTCGCAGTTAATCGCCTTGGCCAAAATCCGTGCTGTGCTCGTCTTGCCCGTCCCGCGCGGCCCCGTGAACAGATACGCGTGCCCAACCCTGTCCCGCTCAAGCGCGTTCAGAAGCGTCTGCGTGATGTGCTCCTGCCCGACAACCTGCTCCAGCGTCTGCGGACGCCACTTGCGATACAGGACCTGGTGTGGGCCTTGCGACCCCTGTTCCGATGTCATGACACCCGTCCTGTGGACGCCGCCGTCTCTGCCTCGTGCACGTCCCCATGCGACAACACCATCGGCTCCGTGCCATGAACGGGTCTGCCGATAATATCCATCAGGATGGCGTCCTCGCGTGTCCGCATCGTTTCTTCGTCGTCACTAAGCACGTGATCATGGCCGAGCAGATGGAGAATTCCATGCACAAGCAGGTGGGCCGCCTCTTCCTCCACACTTAGGCCATTGGCCTCCGCCTGCGCGGCAATCTGCGGCGCGGACACCACGATTTGGCCGATGTCGCCTCGTGTCACGCCTCCGTCCTCCGGCCAATCGTCTGAGATATCAAACTCCTCGGCGGGGAAGGATAATACGTCCGTTGTACCCTGCTGCCCAAGGAACTGGGCATTCAACGTCGAAACGGTCTCATCCCCGGCGATGAGCACCTCCACGCGACCCCCAGCCGGCGCGTCTTCTGCCGCGAGGGCACGCCGAATAACGTCGCGCACCCAGCGCTGAGAGAGCACCTTGCGATGCGGCTCCTCAACAAGAATGCTCACGCGATACGGCGACGATGACATGACAATCCGCTACCCCCACCAAGGCATGATACGCCCCTAGCCTGGTCGCGGAAAGACAATCAGAATCGCAACAACCGCCACCATCCACGCGATCACCGCCAGCATCATGGGCCTGTCCTGTAGCAAAACCCGCTCCGGCTCCCCCGTGATGTGCCCCAACCGTATCAGCTGCAGATACCGGAACACCCCGTAGATCATGAACGGAATCGTGAGCATCATCTGCTCGGGCAGCTTCGGTGCGGTAAACGTGTAGAGCGCATACGCCATCAGCGCGGACGGCGCGACCACCGCAATCATCTGGTTCAGCAGCGGCACGGAATAGTGGTCCAGCGTGTCGCGGTGATCGGACGCCCCGTCCTCCATCAACCCAACCTCGCCGTGCCTCTTGCCAATCGCAATGAGCAGCGCCCCCAGCGTCGTGCAGACGTACAACCACGGAGAAATCGGCACGTCGATGGCCACCGCCCCCGCCATCACCCGGATCAGGTACGCCGCCGCAACCGCCATCACGTCGATAATCACCACGTTCTTCAACAGCGCAGAGTAGCCAATCGTCAGGCTGACGTACCCCACCGCAATCAGCCCCATCAGCGGGCTCATTGCAAAAGCCCCACCCAGGCACGCAACCAGCAGCGCGGCAGACACAAACCCCCCAACCGTCGGCGTTACGTATCCGGCGGCGATGGGACGTGTCCGCTTTGTCGGATGCGCCCTGTCCCGGTCCGCGTCGATGATGTCATTGATGATGTACGTCGCGCCGGACAGCCCCACGTAGATCGCCGCCCCCGCCGCCGCCTGCAGCAGCAGCCGGAACGCCGTCTCCGGATCATCAAGATCCCAGTGGAGATTCAGCGAAAAGGCGAACGCCAGGAACAGCAGCCCGTTCTTCGTCCACTGCGTCGGACGGAGCAGGCGCAGCAGTGCTAGCGGCAACGACGGCCGACTCGCCGCCCTCACGCCTCCCGTCATTCCTGCCCCTCCCCTCATTCCCGCGAAAGCAGGAATCCATCGGGTTCGTCATTCCGGCGTAGGCCGGAATCCATCCCGTGGCCTGACAAGGCCACCGCCCGCTCACCTTGAGATCACACCCGCTCACCTTGAGCTTGTCGAAGGGTGAGCCTTCCTCCGAAACCCGCCTGCCAAATGATACTGTAGGTGCGAAATGACCCGCCAAAAGAAAGAAAAGGGCAATTACGTCAGCCGCGGCGGCATCAAGCTCGAAGGCGCGCTCGACGAATTCGCCCTGAACCCTGACGGCCTCGTCTGCCTCGATGTCGGGGCATCCACGGGCGGGTTCACCGACTGTCTCCTGCAGCGCGGCGCGGAACGCGTCTATGCCGTGGACGTCGGCTACGGCCAGTTGGCGTGGAGCCTGCGCAATGATGAACGTGTAATAGTCATGGAGCGCCGCAACGCCCGTCACCCGCTCGAAATCGACGAACCAATCAGCCTTGCGGTCGCGGACGTGTCCTTTATCTCGCTGCGTCTCGTCCTGCCCAGCATCATCGAAACCCTCGTCCCCGGCGCTAGCATCCTCGCCCTCGTCAAACCGCAGTTTGAGGCGGGACGCAAAGAGGTGAGCAGGGGCGGTGTCGTCAAATCACAGGCAGCGCGGGCAAACGCAATCGGCAGCGTCGCCCTATGGGCAATAGAAAACGGACTCCGTGTCTTGGGCGTCCGCGAATCGCCAATCACCGGCCCAAAGGGCAACCACGAATACTTTCTGCTACTACAGAAGCCGTAGCGCAGCTACCGCCGGCTCTCCCACCCCGGCCAATCCCGGTTGATGGCGATGAAATGGTGCCACTCCTCGGGGAGCTCGCTCTCCTCAAAGATGGCTGTCACCGGGCAAACAGGCTCACAGGCCGCGCAGTCAATGCACTCATCCGGCTCGATGTAGTACATGTTGTCGTCGTCTTCTGTGTGGATACAGTCCACGGGGCAAACATCGACGCATGAGGCGTCTTTCAAGTCGATGCAGGGCTCCGCGATGATATACGCCATGCCTGTCTAGCTCCTTCGAGTGCGAATGTCCGTTAGTTAGTATACCTGTAGCTGTGAAGTCATTATAGCCGCCCAATCTCCCATTCGCGCAACGCTGTAGAGGCTGCGTCACATTTGGACGTCAAACAGGAAAGTGATCCCTGCGCCGAGAGCGTAGCCGAGAATGGCCGAAACAACGCCGATCGCCAGCATCTCCAGCCCTGAGACCAGCGGGTTACGCAGCGTGAACCGCGTCTTGCCCGCCCCCATCACGAACAGTCCGATAGCTGTACCGACTATTGACGTCCAGACAGCGATCGTGCCGGGCATCATGTTGAACGCCGCAATCAGATACGGGATGATTGGCACCGCCGCGCCAAGGAAGAATGACGTTCCCATCGCAATGGCGTCTTTCCACGGCACCGCGTCAACATCGGCGGACAGTCCTAGCTCCTTCTCGATAACCGTATTCAGCAGCGCGCCCTCGCTCTGTGCGAGTGTCTCCGCGACGAGTACCGCTGCATCCTCGGACAGACCCTCATTGCGCAGCAGCACCACAAGCCGCGCGACAACCTCCGAACGCGATTCATGTAGGTCGTCTGACGCGCTGCCGATCTCGGCCAGCTTCACTTCGCGTTCAGCCTGGGAACCCAGGTAGCTGCCCGTCGCCATGGAGACAACGCCGCCCAACCCGCCCGCAAGGCCTGCGATCACCGTCACAAAGCTGTCTTGGGTAGCGGCGAAAACGGACGAAACGAGGACGGCGGTGCTGATCAGGCCGTCCTGCATCCCGAAGATGACCTCCCGGATGCGCCCAAGCGCAGTGATTCGCTTCCGCGCCGCGTCGATGTTCTCTGTGGCGCGGGCCATCTCGTCATCGACGAAATGCTCCGCTTGAGCCGGTCTTTCCTCGACTGATACGGTGCCGGTTCCCCAGCCTGCGCCTGCAAGCGCCTCGCGGAAGATGGCCAGGTCACGCTCATCGCGCTCCATCGCCTGCCTGATGCGGCCAACGACTTCAGAGCGACCCTCCGCTTCTGCCTCCGCCAAAATACGCGGATACAGCGTTTCCACGTCATACGTGTGACTGTCGACGACGGACTGCAGATTCTCCCGTGTGGATCGCAGCTCATCGACCGAGGAGAGGACATTCACCGGAAAGACGTCCGGCTCGCGAGCCGCCCGCAGAAACGCCTCCGCCACCTCAGGATAGCCGTCCAGCACGGCCTTGGACGCGTACGAGTTGTAAAGCCTCTTGGCCCGCGCATGCCCGATGAACGCGTTCCACAGATTCTGGTTCGTGCGGGAGAGCCGTTGGTCAGGCCCCTGCCCCGCCTCGTGTCCGTTCGTTGTCATGGTCTAGGTCACAGCAGCCCTTGCGGCTGCCGAATCATGATGCTGAACCTTGGTGCCCGTTCCACCCGTGCGCCGATCCCCTGCGCGGCTCCGGGAAGAACTTCCTCCAGCTCTCATTCGCCCCCAGGAATCGGTAGAACGTGTGATAGGGATTGGGACGTGGAGCGACGGGTTCCGTCAGCAGATGCATCCCTGCCTCGCGTGGCGTCCGTCCCGCCTTGCGGTGGTTGCAGCGTACGCACGCGGCCACCACGTTGTCCCACGTATTCTGTCCGCCTCGGTGCCGCGGCAGCACGTGGTCGAGCGTCAACTCTCTTGACGGCTTGCCGCAGTACTGGCACATGTTGCCGTCACGCAGAAACACGTCGCGTCGCGTCAGCCGCAGCGGCTGAATGGGACGCCGCACATAGCTGGACAAGCGGATCACGGACGGCACCTCCAACCGGGCCGTCTCGGCCTGCAGGTGCCCGCGTCCGTTCTCGATCATCTCCGCCTTGCCGCGAATCAACAGCAGGAGAGCGCGACGAACGCGCGTCACGTTCAACGGCTCGAAGTTGCCGTTGAGCACAAGAACCGCGGAATTGAGGATATGAACCACTCCCTGCCGGGGAGTGTCCTCGACCGTTCGCTTGTCCATAGTCCGCATTGTAGCCCTACCCGCCTGCATCCATTATCTATGCTGCAAAGGACTATGACAGGTCAATCTCTCCGGAAATTGAGCGCAAAATGGGAACCAGGAACGCGAAATACGGCCGCAGCACGGACACATCCAGCGCCTCCTGCACAGTCTCACCGCTGAACGACTCCAGCGACCAGAACAATGCGGCGACGATGACAAAGCCCACCAGCGCGCCAAAGGCAAATCCCCCCGCCTTGTCCAGCCAGCCCATCATCAACACGTTGAGCGCGCTCTTGACGAAGATCGCCGCGGCCCAACCTGCCACGATGACGGCAATCAGGATAAGCAGATACCCGATCAGAGCCGCCAGATTGTCATCCGGTACGATTACGCCGACAATATCTGCGGCCTGCCGCCAGAACAGGGTTGCAAGCAGCGTGCCCATCGCGATGGCGACAAGGCTGGACGCGATACGAATCAACCCGATCCGCACGCCGAACGCGACCGGCACTGCCACAATGACGATGATGAGTATATCGAGCCAGTTCATTGCTCCCTTTAGTATCTCACGCTGGGAGCGCCTTCATGACTCATAGAGGCCCCATCGCTCTGGACGGGCCCGTCGCGTCCGGCAAGACCACCGTAGGGCGAGGCGTCGCCCAAACACTGGGATGGACCTTCATTGACACCGGCCTCCTCTACCGTGCCGTCGGCCTGCTCGCCCTCCGAGCCAACCTCGCAGATTGGAACAACGATGCCGTCGCCCGCCTCGCCCAACAATCGGAAATGGCCATCGACGACTCTCGCGTGACCATTGATGGCGAAGATGTGAGCGACGTAATCGGCTCCCCAGAAGTCGCAAGCGCAGCGTCGCGAGTCGCCGTCCTCTCCGATGTCCGTCGCGTCCTGGTGGCAATGCAGAGAAAGATGGCGGAGCAGGAGGCTGGCCGCGTGGTCATGGTCGGACGCGACATCGGCACCGTCGTCCTCTGGGACGCCCCCGTGAAAATCTACCTCGACGCATCCGCCGAAGCCCGCGCTCAACGCCGCTACCGGGAAGCCGTCGACCGCGGCGAGGACAGCAACTACGAACGCGTCCTCTCCGAGCTCCAGGAGCGGGACAAACGCGACGCCGAAAGGATTGATTCCCCACTCAAACCCGCCGAAGACGCCCACGTCCTCCTCACAGACTCCCTAACCCCCCAACAAGTCATAGACCACGTCCTCCACCTCGCCCATATGCCATAATTCCCCCATGCCAACCATCGTCGAACAACTCGAAGACGACATGAAACAGGCCATGCGCGACCGTGATCGTCCACGCCTGTCCGCCATCCGCATGATGCGCAGCGCCCTCCAGAACGCCGCCATCGCCAAAGGCCCCAACACCGCCCTCGACGACACCGAGGCCGCGGACGTCCTCGCCCGTGAGGCCCGCCAGCGCAAGGAGACCATCGACGAATTCCGCAAGGCCGGGCGAGAAGACGGCCTCGAAGACCAGGAAGCCGAACTCGCCGTCGTCGAGTCCTACCTGCCCGAGCGCCTCTCCCGCGACGAAATCGAAGCCGAGGCCCGCAGGATCATCGACGACATCGGCGCGCGCAGCATGGCCGACCGCGGCCGCGTCATGGGCGCACTTATGCCCGCCATGAGAGGCCGCGCAGACGGCAAAGACGTCTCAGACGTCGTCCAACAACTCCTCTCCCAATAACGCCCATGACATCTGAACAATCACCACGCGCAGCGATTGTCGTCTTCCCCGGCACCTGGAGCGACGCCGATTGCCACCACGTCCTCACCAACGTCTTCAACGCCCACGCCGACTACGTCTGGCACACCGAAAGCGACCTCTCCGGCTACGATCTCGCCATCCTCCCCGGCGGCTTTGCCCACGGTGACCACCTCCGACCCGGCGCGATCGCCCGCTTCTCCCCCGTCATGGACGGCATCCGCCGCATGGCCGAAGAGGGCAAGACGATAATTGGTATCTGCAACGGCTTCCAGGTCCTCTGCGAAGCCCAACTGCTCCCCGGCGCCCTCCTCCGCAACGCCCACCTCCAATACCGCTGCCAATGGACGAACCTCCGCGTCGAGACCACGGACAGCCGCTTCACGTCACTCGCACAGGAGGGCGATGTCCTCCGCGTCCCCATCTCCCACGGCGACGGCAACTACTTCGCCGACCCGGACACCGTCGCCCAGCTCGAGCGCGAGAACCGCATCATCTTCCGCTACTCCACGCCAGAGGGCGAAATCACCCCCGAAGCCAACCCCAACGGCGCGCTCGCCAACATCGCCGGCATCGTCAACGAGAACCGCAACGTGCTCGGCATGATGCCCCACCCGGAGCGATGCTGCGAGCCGGAGCTCGGCGGAGTTGATGGCCGCCCCATCTTCGCCTCCATGCTCCGCCATGCCGGCCTGGCAGTCCCCGCCTAACCGCCCGCCGCACATGACGGACACCACACTTGGCATCACTCTCGCCTTCACCGCCTCCCTGTGCTGGGCATTCGGTGCAATCCTCATCCGACTCGGTATCAACCGCGTCAGCCCCACGTCCGCCACGTTCATCTCCGTCTTGGCCGGATTCATCTTCGTCGCCGCCATCGCCGTCATCCTTGATGCCTCTGCGTTCCTCGACCTCACGCCGCAGGCGATAGGCGGCTTTGCCCTCATCGGCCTCCTCTCCTTCATGGGGGGCCGCTTTCTCTACTACACCGCCGTCAGCAAGATCGGGATTGGACGCGCCACGGCCATGGGCGGAGCGATGCCCATTATCGCCTCCGTACTTGCCGTCTTTTTCCTGGATGAACGACTCACCATCCAGCTCGCGATCGGCATCATCGCCGTCGTCATCGGCGTCGGCCTCATCGTCACCGGCCCTGCCCAGGAATCATGACCACGATCCAGCAAAGAATCCGCGGCCCCCTGATAATCGGCACCCTCGCCGCGATAGGCTCCGTTGTCTGCTACGCGACAGGCCAGGTCGTCGCCCGCAGCCTCCTCTCCGGCGATGAAACTCCGCCGCAGGTCGGCTCCGCGATAACCCTCTTCGTCGGCATGCTCGTGCTCGGCGCGGTCAGCGCCCGCAACCTCCCGAAAGACATTCGAGCGCCGCGTAGAGCCCTGCTATGGATCATCCTGGCCGGCCTCCTCGCGTCCACCGGCGCATTCCTCAGCTTCTTTGCCCTCTCACTCGCCCCCGTCGTCCTCGCCTCGCCCATCTTCGCCATCAGCCCGCTCCTGACCCTATTTCTCGCCGCCGCCCTCCTCCGACAGGTCGAACGCATAACCACGCGCACCTTTATCGGCTCATTCCTCGTCATCGGCGGCGTCCTCCTCGTCATCCTCAGCAACCAATGACCCGTGTACCATCAAACAGGGCACACGACATGACCACCAACGACTTCCTTCTTGAAATCAACCAGATCGTCAGCCGGGACAACGTCCTGACCGACGACGCCGTCCTCGCCGACTACGCCGAAGACGCCATCCCAGCCCGCCCTGAAGAGGGCGTCGAGCAAGCCCTGCCCCTCGCCGTCGTCCGCCCCCAGTCCACCGCCCACGTCGCTGAGATTCTCAAAGCCGCCACAAAGTCCGGCGTCCCCGTCATCCCCTACGGCGGCGGCACCGGCGTCATGGGCGGCGCGTCGACAACCAAACCCGGCATCGTCTTGGACATGGCCTCGATGGACAAGATCATCGACGTCAGACTCCAGGACGGCACGGCCACCGTCCAGCCCGGCGTCGTCCTCGGCGACCTTGAAGAAATCGTCCAGCACGCCAACCACTTCGTCGGCCATGATCCGTGGAGTCGCCCCGTCGCCACCGTCGGCGGCGCAATCTCAACCAACGGCGTCGGCTATCTCGCCGCCAAGTACGGCCCCATGGGGCGGCAGGTCGTCGGCCTTGAGGTCGTCCTGCCAACCGGCCAGATCGTCCGCACTCGCAACCTGCGTCCCCTTGTCTCCGCGGGCTTGGATATGACGAGCCTCTTCATCGGCACAGAGGGCATATTCGGCGTCATTACCGAGGCAACCATCCGCGTCTACCCCGAACTTGAAGAGCGCCGCCACTACGCCCTTGAATTCGACAGTTTTCAGCAGGGCTTCTTTGCCATCGAGCGACTCTTCAGCGAGGGTATCAATCCCGCCATGGTCGATTTCGCCCAAGAGGACGAGTCCGAATCCGGCGGCCAGCCCATCGTCGCCGACGGCCCCGGCCGCTCCCAGCTCCACCTCAGCCTTGAGGGCGGCTCCGCTGAACTCGATATCCAGGAACAGATCGTCTGGGGAATCGTCTCCGCCTACGGCGCGCGAACGCTGGACCCCGAGGTTGCCCAGTCATTCTGGGAAGACCGCCACGCCTCCGGCCTCCGCTACAAGGAAGCCCGCGCCGCAGGTCAGCGCCACCCCTGGCGAAACCGTGGCCGTGATGCGCGCGCGGGCAGCTACATCCACACCGCCGTCCCCATCTCAAAGGTGCTCGACCTGCGATTCGCTGCCATCAGGATGTTCGAAGAGGCCGGGCTGAATGTCGTCGAATGTGCAATCTGGGGCGAGCCGGAGATGTTCTCCATCATCGCCGTCGATCCCTCAGGCAGTCCTGACGGCTGGCAGCGCATCCGTGAGACCTCGGACGCCATGATTAACCAGGCCATCGACCTGGGCGGCACCATCGAGTACTGTCACGGAGTCGGCGTCCGACTCAAGCACCTCATGCCCAAAGAACTCGGCGACGGCGGCGTCCACCTCATCCGCTCCATCAAGAACGCCCTTGACCCCGCCGGCATCATGAACCCCGACAAACTCCTCGACTAACCCCCAATCCCCCTGTCCAACGTAATCTCAAACTCCAACAGGATGTCCGGCAGCCCCGGAATCTCACTCCCGCCCCGCGGATAGAAATCAGCCCGCACCTTGTAAACCCCATCCGGCGCATGAACTCGCCCGGTCGGAGAATCCCCCCGAACCGTCAGATCCCATGAAGCCTCCCGCTCGATATCATCGCCATCGTCCAGCGTCTCCACCTGGACCGCAGGGAAAGCGTCGAGGGATGGAGTAGGGTCGCCCTCCGCCCACAACTGGATGAGGCGCACTGCCCGCCTCACGTTAGGATCGGCTGGAGGGGGACCGCTTGGCAGCACAATCCACGTGCCAACCGCCGGGTCATATTGGCTCCACCTCACATACGTAGCTTCATCGTCAGACACGTTCCGCAGCCGTGTCCGAACACGAACCTCTGACTGCGTGGTGATCCGTGACGCTCCGAATATTTCGAGCGTCACCTCAAACGTCTCGTTCCAGGTCGACTGTCCAACGGTCCACCAGCCGTCCGGCTCTGGCGAAACGGCAATCTGTGGAGTGGGTGTTGCCTGCGGCGTGCCCTCATCCGGTGTTGGACTTGCTGGTGATGAACTCCCATCCGGTGTCGCGCTTGCCGACGGCGAACTCACGTCCGGAGTCGCGCTCGCCGGCACCCCGGGAATGACGGTTGACACTGCCGTCGCCGTCGCGGAAGCAACCGGGTCCGCCGTCCCGTCCGAAGGCGCAAAACACCCCCCCGTCAGCGCTCCCGCGACTAGAAGGAGAATCAGGACTCGCGAGACCCTGAAGAAACTTCCCATACATTAAGTATGCCGCACCTACGCCAACCCGCCCCCCTGCTTACCGGTTACGCTCAATCACACCGCAAGCCACACGACTGCCCGTATCGGCCTCCCTTTCCCCGTACGTGTCCGGCTTCTCATGCACGATGATTGAGGAGCCGTCGTCATCGAACAGAGAGTGATCCTTCCCGGTGTCCAGGGTGACGCCGTCGGTAAGGAAGTCAGCGCGAGCAGAGCCGTCAGCCGCCGCATAGATATTGGGCAAGTCCCCGCCATGCGCCGCGCCGGATGAATCACGCCAGTTCGAATGTACGAAGCCATGCTCGACATCCTCAGGATTGAAATGATCCCCGGCCGCATCGAAATCGGGAGTGCATGCACCGACCGAATGAATAATGAATGCGTGACCGCCCGGTGAAAGTCTGTCCACCTCGGCGGCCACCAGAACGCCGGATGTCGTCTGTGTAAACGCTACGGATCCGACCGGCTCACCTTCCTGCGAAACAAGGGCTGCCGAAGCCCTCGCTCCAATATCGCTTGGAACCTCCTCGCCGGACGACCTATAGATCAGGAACAAGACACCGGCCAACAAGACCACGATGACGGGCAACAATGCGATCGAGGATTTCAGGACGTTGGGCATCGATCTTACCTCTCTTCAAGCCCCTAGACTATTCCCCTCCGGTTTAAGCCTTTGGACTGTCCCATACGGGTCTCCCGAAGAAGCACCTCAATAATACCCCACGCCCACCTTGAACCTTGTCGGAGCCCCAGCATCCCCACATTCCGGCGAAAGCATGCCCCGTACTCCGATACGGGGCCGGAATCCATCGGGCTGTCATTCTGAGCGCAGCGAAGAATCCAAAGACTCCATTACGCTGGCTAATTCCGTAGCGCCAGGAACACCCGTCATTCCCGCGAAACCGGGAATCCAGTGCAGCGCACAGCGCCGCCCCACTCCCATGTCATTCCGAGCGCCCTTACTGTCATTCCGAGCGCAGCGAAGAATCCAAAGACTCAATTGCCCCACCAAAGCCGGAACGCGGCACACCAACCCCACATGCCAATCAACCCTGCCCGCGAACCTTGGCTGTAGGCACTGCCTACCACCCCTATACTTGTCCCATGACCAACCCGACCAGAGAACCAGAGAATAACAGCGAAGGGGCACCCCGCCTCTTCCGCGTCGCCCTCGCCCAGATAAACCCCACCGTCGGTGACATCAAAGGCAACACGCGCCTCATCATCGACTACATCACCCGCGCCCGAGAAGCGCAGGCGGACCTCGTCGCCTTCCCGGAACTCTGCGTCACCGGCTACCCGCCCGAAGACCTCCTCTACAAAGACTCCTTCCTTGAGGCCGCCCAGCAGGCCCTGTGGGAAATCGTCGAATCCACCGCCGGAATCACCGCCGTCGTCGGCATCACGGAACGCGCCCCCACTGACCAATCAACACCGAGCGCGAAGGACAAAATATACAACGCCGCTGCCGTCATCCACGACGGCAACCTTGTCGACATCTACCGCAAGATCTTCCTACCCAACTACAGCGTCTTTGATGAAGAGCGCTACTTCGCCTCCGGCGATGTCTCCCCCGTCTATGACATCGGCCAGTGGCGCATCGGCGTCAACGTCTGCGAAGATATTTGGGTGGAGTACGGCCCCACCAACGTCCAGAAAGCCGCCGGCGCGCAGGCAATCATCAACATCAACGGCTCCCCGTACTACCGTGGCAAACGCGCCATCCGCGAGGCCATGCTCAGTGACCGCGCCGCTGCCAACGGCGTCTTCCTCTGCTACGTCAACATGGTCGGCGGCCAGGACGAGTTGGTGTTCGATGGCGCGAGCATGATCTTCGATCCTCACGGCAAGACCGTCGCCGCGGGCCGACAATTCGATGACGATTTTGTCCTCGCTGACCTGTCGCTTAATGAGGCAAAAAACGTGCCTCAAAGCGCAAAAATCGACCTTAAAGACCCCTTAAACGCCTTTTTTGCCCGCTCCAGTGTGAATTCCGTAACTAAGCACGCAGAGGGGGGCTCAACCCACAAATCCCTATTTGAAACGCAGCATGCTAACCCCATGCCGACCCCCATGGGACCCGTCGAAGAGGTCTATAACGCACTTGTCAAGGGAACGCAAGATTATGTTCGAAAAAGCGGCTTTTCGCAGGTCGTGATTGGCCTCTCCGGAGGCATCGATTCCGCCCTCACAGCCGCCATCGCCGCCGATGCCCTCGGCCCTGAAAACGTCCTCTGCGTCTCCATGCCCTCCAGGTACACCGCAGATAGGAGCATCACGGACGCCCGCGCCCTCACCGAGAACTTCGGCATCGGCTTTGAGGTCATCGCAATTGAGGACATGGCCGCCGCCTACCGTGACGGCCTTTCCGGGCTGTTCGCTGGTACGAAAGAAGGCGTAGCCGAAGAAAACCTGCAGGCCCGCGCCCGCGGCAACATCCTCATGGCCATCTCAAACAAGTTCGGCCGCATCGTCCTCGCCACCGGCAACAAGAGCGAATACGCCACCGGCTACGCTACCCTCTACGGCGATATGGCGGGCGGATTCGCCGTCATCAAGGACGTCCCCAAGACCCTCGTCTATGAACTCGCTAACTGGCGTAACGAGCAGGCCGGACGCGACATCATCCCGCAGGAGATCATTGACCGCCCCCCGACTGCCGAGCTGCGCGAGAACCAGCTCGATGAGGACTCCCTGCCTCCCTACGACGTGCTTGATCCCGTACTTGAAGCCTACGTAGAGCGGGATGTCTCCCCAAAGGACATGATCGAGAAACTCGGCTTCGACAAGAACGTCGTTGACCGCGTCACAACCCTTGTGGACATAAGCGAATACAAACGCCGCCAAGCAGCCCCCGGCGTCAAAATCACTGAACGCGCCTTCGGCAAAGACCGCCGCCTCCCAATAGTAAATCGCTACAGGCCGGGCTAGGTCGAGGAATCACCGCCCCTCTCTTACCAAAATGGAATATGTCAAGTATTACAAGCATTGCGGCTCCCGGACGGAGGTAAATCCCCATGACCATCTACCTTGATCATGCGGCCACCACGCCCGTCGATCCTCGTGTCGTCGAGGCCATGCTCCCCTACTTCGCCGGCCAGTACGGCAACCCCTCCAGCATCTACGGGCTTGGTCAGGACGCCGCCCGTGCCATCGACTCCGCCCGCGACCAGGTCGCCGGAGTCCTCAACGCCCGCAACGGCGACATCATCTTTACCGGCGGCGGCACCGATTCTGACAACACGGCCATCCGCGGCGCGGCATACGCCCTGAAGCAGCACGGCAGCCACATCATCACGTCCGCCAGCGAGCACCACGCCGTCATTCATACCTGTGAATGGCTGGAGAACAACGCCGGATTCTCTGTGACCTACCTGAAACCCGACAGCGAGGGCGTCATATCAGCCGAACAGATTGCAGAGGTCATCACGCCCGAAACGACCGTCGTCACCATCATGTACGTCAACAACGAGACCGGCACGATTCAGCCGATTCCTGAGATCGCCGCTGCTATCCGCCGCGCGGAAGACGGGCACGGCCACCGCATCGTTTTTCATACCGACGCCGTACAGGGGGCGGGCTATCTGAGTCTCGATGTAGAGACGCTCGGCGTCGATATGCTGAGCCTCTCCGCCCACAAATTCCACGGGCCCAAGGGCGTCGGCGTGCTCTTCCTGGACCGTGATGCCCCGTTCCAGCCGCAGACCATGGGCGGCAGTCAGGAACGGAATCGACGCGCGGGCACGGAAAACACAGCCGGCATCGTCGGAACCGGCCTCGCCCTTGAGATGTCTGATAGCCAACGCGCTGAGATAACCCCGAACATCGCCAGGCTCTCCGACCGCTTGGGCAAAGGCATCCTCTCAACGATCCCGGACGCCCACCTCAATGGTCCCCCAATCGGGGATTCGCGCCGCATGCCCAATAACGTCAACATCTCATTCGCCGGAGTTGAGATAGAATCCGTCCTCATCAACCTGGACATCGCCGGCATCGCCGCATCCTCCGGCAGCGCCTGCACCTCTGGCTCCATCGACCCCTCCCACGTGCTTATCGCGATGGGAAAGCCGCATGAGTTGGCCCGCAACAGCCTGCGCCTCACCCTCGGCCGTGACAACACGGACGAGGACATCGACAAGGCGCTTGACGTGCTGCCGCCCATCATCAAGCGCGTCCGCGCCCTGGGCAGCAGCCGCTAAGTCAAGGATTACGCGAGAAAGTCGCGAAGACGGCGGCTGCGCGTGGGATGACGTAGCTTGCGCAGCGCCTTGGCCTCAATCTGGCGAATGCGCTCGCGTGTGACGCTGAATTCACGCCCAACCTCTTCCAGTGTGCGGCTGCGCCCGTCGTCAAGGCCGAAGCGGAGCTGGAGGACGCGGCGTTCGCGCCCGCTGAGTGTATCGAGGACGCTGCCAATCTGCTCCTTGAGCAGCTGGTAGGAAGCGGCATCCGCCGGAGCAAGGGCAGCCTTGTCCTCGATGAAATCGCCAAGGTGTGAGTCTTCCTCTTCGCCGATGGGCGTTTCAAGAGAGACCGGCTCCTGTGAGATCTTGAGGATTTCACGCACACGGTCCGGTGTGATCTCCATCTGCTCGGCGATTTCCTCGGTGGTCGGCTCACGCCCAAGTTCTTGTACGAGACGGCGGTTCTCGCGGAGCAGTTTGTTGATGGTCTCCACCATGTGAACGGGAATGCGGATGGTGCGGGCCTGATCTGCGATGGACCGGGTGATGGCCTGCCTGATCCACCAGGTGGCGTACGTGGAGAACTTGAAGCCCTTGCGGTAGTCGAACTTCTCCACGGCGCGGATGAGGCCGATGTTGCCCTCCTGTACCAGATCCAGGAGATTCATGCCGCGTCCGATGTACTTCTTGGCGACGCTGACGACGAGGCGCAGGTTGGCCTCCGTCATGCGACGTTGGGCAATCTCGCCGTCGCGGCGAATCTCGTCGAGATACTCCCGGCATTCCTCCTGCGTCATCTCGACGGCTTGATGGATGTCGTGATTAGCGAGGAAGAACGGGATGGTTTCAAGGGTTAGAGAGGGGGCGAAAGCGTGGAGGATAGGAGTGGGAAGGAGCCAGCGCTGGAGTGAGAATTCAATGATCTCGCGCTCGACGTCCTCAGGCTCGCGCCCAAGCTTGATAGCAAATTCTTCTGCAAGCTCGTGATGCATCTCGATATCGATGGTCTTCTGCACATCGGGGTCTTCTTTGAGGGTGATGAGGTTGCAGGGTGTCTCAAGCTCAAGGTGTTCAATGATGACGTTGGCAAGATCGCCGTGGGTCGTGAGCTTGTTGAGCAGGTAGATGGAAACGTCTGCGATGGATGCGTTGCGTCCGGTTGATTGACGAATCTGATTCTCGAGTTCCTGGAGCTGTTTCCAGCCCTCAGCCTTGCGGGCGAGGTTTTTCTCCTGGCGGGCGTTGAGCAGATCGACGCGGCCAATCTCGCGCAGGTACATGCGCACGGGGTCGTCAAGAGACTCGGCGTCGGCGAGCTCCGCTTCGGCTTCGGCCTCAAGGCGCTGAGCCTCTGCCCACTCTTCACGGGACGTTGGCCAGTCCTCTTCAGGCTTGTTCCCATTGGGCAAGGCCCTCAGGAGGGCCGAGGAGGCCGAGGGGTCCAGGGTGACGACGCCGTTGGCCACCTTCTGTGAAAGGGAGCCGGCCTCTTCGTCGCCGAGGTTAATCACGCCGGATTGCCAGGTCATACTTTCTCCTCCGTTCTATACGTTGCGAGTGTTCCTGTTCCACGCGCCGTGCTGCACGGCGCGGAGTTGCTGGATGCGGTCTGTGAATTGGGCTCTCATTTCGTCGGTTATGGCACGGAGCGCGTCTGCCTCCGCACTGTCTTCTTCAGCAAGCGATGAGACAGCCTCCGCGGCCTCAAGTTCGTCTCTCTTGAGCTGACGCTCCCACATGCGACGCACAAGATCACTAAGGGCTTTGCCTTGCCCGCGGCGGTCAAGGGAGGTTGGAATCGCGGCACGGATGTCATCGGCATCCGGGCTGACGAGAATCTCCGCACGGGTCACCGGATCAGCCGTATTGAGCAGGTGCCACATATCACGGTACTGGGGATCCCAGAAGAAGTGGGCCGGAACTTCCGGTAGGTCAAGGCGCTGCCAGGCGTCAAAGATCTCATTGTCATGGGTGAGGATGAGGGCAAGGAGGTGTTTTTCCACGACCTCTCCGCGGTCTTCTTTAAGAGCTTCCGCGCCAATAGAGGCCGTATCCGCGCTTTGACCGGATGTTTGCCGATAAGCTCCGTCCTGACGGCGTGGGCGCTGCTGCCGTCGCTCGGGGCGTCCCACGGCGGCCTCAAGTGTGCGCTCCTCAATCTTGAGGGCAGAGGCGAGATTGCTGAACGCTTGTTGCTGCTCAAAGGGATTATCGAGGGCCGTGATGAGTGGGAAGATGCGATCGACGGCCTCAAGTCGGCCCTCCGGCGTCACAGCCTCAGGTTGAGCTGCTTCCCTTTGGATCAAGTACTCAAGGATTGGAGTTGCCTCTTCGACTCGTTTACGCCAGTCATCGGGGTCATCGCGAATCACATCATCCGGGTCGCGGTCGGGTGGCAGAGCGATGATGCGGAGCTTGGGCAACTCACGTCGAACGCCCATAGGGATGGCGGAGTTTGAGACACGTATAACTTCACGCCGGAAGATATCAAAGGCCCCTTCGAGGCTGCGGCGCGTGGCCTCTTCGCCGGCCGCGTCAGGATCAAGGGCCAGAGCATAACGGCGGGCCATGTTGCGCACCAGGCTCACCTGTCTCTCGGTGAGGGCGGTGCCCATGATGGCAACGACGTTGCTGAAGCCGGCCTGGTGAGCCTGCAGAGCGTCCATGTAGCCCTCAACGAGGACGACTTCACCATCAGTTCGGATGGCCTGCTCCGCGTGGTCGATAGCAAAGAGCGCGCCGCTCTTGTCAAAGAGCGGCGTTTGCGGCGAATTGAGATACTTAGGCTGCGAATCGTCAAGAGCGCGAGCGCCGAAACCGATCACGCGGCCTTTTCCGTCACGAATCGGAAACATGAGCCGCTCACGGAAACGGTCATAAGAACCCTCACTGTCCCCGTCACGCTCAATGATTAGGCCGGCGGCAAGCATCTGTTCCTCGGTATGCCCAAGGTCCGCGAGATGGCCTTTGAGAGACTCCCAGCCCTTTGGAGCCATGCCAAGTTGAAAGTCCTTGATTGTCTCATCAGTGATGCCGCGCTCATGCAGGTAGCGCAGGGCCTGTTCACCAGCAGGGGAGAAGGTCAGGATGCGATGGAAATAGTCGGCGGTGTTCTGGAGAGCAGTGTACAGGACATCATTCTGCTTCCGCTGGGTTTCATCCTGCCTGCGGGTGTCAGGAATCGTGACGCCGGCCCGCTCTGCCAATCGGGACAGGGACTCCGAGAAGGTGAGGTTGTCGGCGCGCTGGATGAATGAGAAGACATCCCCACCCGTGCCACACGCACCGAAACAGTGCCATGTACCGCGCTCCGGGAAGACGATGAACGACGGCGTCTTTTCGTTGTGAAACGGGCAGTTCGCCTTGAAATTACGGCCCGCCTTCTGTAGCGGCACGCGCGACTGGATAAGCTCAACGATGTCCGTCCGGGCCTTGACGTCATCGACCACGGTCATAGCGCCACCTCAGCCAATGGCATGGTTGGAACGCGGCCGGCTTGCAGATCGCCAGCGGCGCGCGCGGCAAATTGGTCCGTCATGCCGGAGATATAGTCAACGGCACGGCGAGTTGGGTCATCCCCGGGCCGGGCATAGCCCTCCGGAATCAAGTTCGGGTTCAGTGTGAATGCGTCCCACAGTATCTCAAGGATACGGAGAGGTTCTTCATTCTGATTACGGGCAGCGACGAGGTAGACGTTGTCAAACAGAAATTCGCGCAAATCGATGACGGCCTGTAGGACGGGTTGGCTCATGGCGATGTGGGGGCGGTCGCCTTCGGTGAGTGGAGAAACGGCTTCGCCAATGACGGGCCAGGATGTCCCCACAAGGTCCGCGATGATTGTATTAAGGCGCTCAGCGTGGCGGTTTCCAAGAGTCCGGCGGACATCTTGGGGAATATCATCCGGTTGAATGACACCGGCGCGGAGGGCATCGCCGAGGTCATGGTTGACGTAGGCGATGGCATCACTTAGGCGGCAGATCTCGGCTTCAAGGCTAATATCCTCGTCGGTCTGACGAATCGCATTGAGGCTGCCACGTCCTTTGGAGTGATTGAGGATGCCCTGCCGGACTTCCCATGTGAGGTTGAGGCCTTGCCCTTCTTTCTCTAGTACATCAACGACGCGGAGGCTTTGCTCAGCATGGCGGAAACCACCGGGGATTCGTTCAGCGAAGAAGTCTTCGCCAAGATGTCCAAACGGCGTGTGGCCAAGGTCGTGGGCAAGCGCTATGGCTTCAGTGAGGTCTTCATTGAGACGCAGAGCGCGGGCGATGGATCGCGCGATCTGTGCAACTTCAATAGTGTGTGTAAGCCGTGTGGTGAAGTGGTCACTGACGGGGGCGATGAAGACCTGCGTCTTGTGCTTCAGGCGTCGGAATGCCTTGGAGTGGATTACTCGATCACGATCCCGCTGGTATTCGGTGCGCATGAACGAGGGCTCTTCGGGGATGCGTCGCCCCTGCGTCTCGTGGCTGAACTGAGCAAACGGCGAGAGGATGTCCTGCTCCTGCCGCTCTAGGTGAAGACGGATATGATGATCATCCATCGACAGCGTCGAATTCTCCAGCCTCTTCTATCTCCCGCCGTTCTTGCCGCTCCGGCCTAAACGGCTTTCAGACACAAATAAAAATAGCCCCTGTCAAGGGTTCACGAACAAAGATACCCATGCATACCGATGGTGTCAATGATGGGGTGGCACCTCAGGGGTGGAGGTGACTGTTCGCGGGAATGACGTATGGGGGCGCGGGGACGACATGGTAATTGGGGGAGTGGGGAGAAGGGATTTCTACAGAGGCGACGGGAGTACGGCGGGAGTCCTCGCGGAGGATGAAGACATGGTAGGTGAAGAAAGCGACGGCGGGGATGAGTATTGAAAGGCCGGGGATGAGGGCATCCTCGAGGAAGCCGGAGCCCTGTCCAAGGATTTCCGTGAGGACAGCAGCGAGGAGTGCGACAAGCGTAAAAAGCCATGTGCCGCCGAGGGCGATGAGGGCGACATAGAGATAGATGCGGCGGACGAGGCTGCGCGGATCAGCATGGAGGACACGCGCCCAAAAGACGGACCAGAGAGGCGCGCCAACGATAATCATAGTAAGAGCGACGGCGAGGAACTCTTGCTGTTCATTGGTTGAGGCAAAGAGATTGTCACTGACAAGGGGATCCAGCAGTGCCATAAGTAGGGCCATCAGCCCGGGGACGAGGGCGATGAGACCGACAGCGGACATGATGTACTTGAAGGTGGTGGAAAGATGGGCCTGGCGAGCCGGGGATTCGGATAGAGGCGTGGGGAAGGAGACCCGGCGGGCGGCGTCACGGCGGAGGATGGACCAGTGGTAGGTGAGGAGGGCGCCGCCGATAAGGAGGCCGACGACGGGCAGGATGAACTGTCGGAAGTAGGCGACTGCCGTTGTCGTATTGTCTGCGCCAACAAGTTGGGCAATGACGATGTAGATAGTGGCTGCCGCGCCCCAGAGTGCCAGAGATGCGCCGCCGATGAAGGCGAAGCCATATAGGTAGACCTGGCGGAGGACGGATTCTTCATCAGTGGTGGCAACAGTGCGCCATTGGATGGCCCACGCGGTGACTCCGACGATTGCCCAGCCGGCGGCCGTGCGAACGGGGTCCTGAAAGTCCTCCGCAGTGATCAAGGTATCCGATGCATCAAAAACAAGGTTGTACGTGGCATAAGCAAGTCCGTACGTGATCCAATAAATGGCTGTTACGGCAGCGGTGAGGAATATGACGCTAAGGCCGTAGACACGCCATCGCTTGACAGTCTGCGCGCCGGAAGTAGGTTGTCCTTCAAGGTTCTCGCGTCGCCAAAGGTAGTACCACAAACCTGCAGCCACTAGCGCGCCGCCTATATGCTCCAGTCCTTCGAAATCGCCCGCTATGTCTTCAATGATCTGTATGCAACCGACAAAGACGTAAAGGGAGGCGAGCACAAGGGCGCCATGGATGTAAAGCTTGCGGAGGACGGACCCTGTTTCCTCGGAATGCCTGTCGGCGGCCCGTCTAAGCAGGAGTTCATGTGCGAGCCAGACAGGGAGTCCGACAATGATCATTGCGATCCAGGTGGGTTCCGGGTCTATTGCGATTGTGAACGTCCCTAGCGAGCGCGCGACATCCGTTGCGAGGCCATATGCGCCCTGTAGCAGGATGGCAAAAGCAACGAAGGCCGCGAGATAGACGTATGTACGTTGGGGGATACTCACGCAGGCCCATCCTCGCAGTAGTCGTCACGGATGTATCCAAGTTCAATCGGCCACTCTGATTCTGCAATGAGCCAGAAGCCGTCCGTGGAACGACGGAGTTTGAACTCGTACTCGTGGGTATTGCGGTCGTCCGGGAACTCAAAGAGACCCGGCTCGCGGATCCACATCGCGCGGACGATGACAGTAACCGTTTCGGCGTCGATTTCTTCCACCTCGCCTAGCCTGACACGATACCTGTCGAGCGAGGAGTAGCGCAGGCGGTCACGCAACTCGTCTTCCATGCAAGCAGTGGTGTTTTCTTCAGCCAAAAGCGCGAGTGCCGTATTGGTGTCTTCGTCATTAATCGCCTGTAGGTAGCGCTGGGCTGTACCTTCGGGAGTGTTGGGTGGATATGTGGCTTCCTCTCGATCGATGAGCCGGGGAAGAGCGATCGCCAGCACAACGAGGACGATGACGCCAGCTACAACGCCAATGAGAATGCGTGTTGATGAGTCCATTGGGAACATGATACCCACGCTCAGCGAGGTTGGTTTTCCTCGCGACTGCCCGGCCTGTAAAGAGAACCGTCCGGCATATCGTCCACGTGGATCTTGATGTTGTGCTCAACAGTCAGCCCAACAAGGGCTGCGCGGAGAGGCGTTGTGCCACCGTCGGGAACATGAAGCAGCAGGGTGACGCTGACGGCGGTATCAAGAGAGGCGACAGATACGGTCTCTATTGAACATCCAACCCGTTCAATTGAGCGGAGGATATCATCAACAAGCCCGGGGCGGTCATCTGCAATTGCAGTGATGATGACGCGGTTAGCGTTGGTGTTGCCGTCGGTGGGTGTCATGGGGGTAGGATACGGCAATAAGGGAGGTGTGCAATGGCGCGGGAGATGGTGGAGACGGTCAGGGGGCCGATGGCGGCTTCTGAGTTGGGGTTCACGCTTTCGCATGAGCACGTGATTGTGGGGTTTCCGGGGGTTAAGCAGACGTACCCGGAGTTGATGGACTGGGAAGGCATTGAGTCCGGGGGCATCGAGATGCTGTCCGAGGCGCGGGCCGAAGGGCTGAATACCATCATGGACGCGACACCGTTCGAGCTGGGGCGAGACGTTGAGATGCTGCGTCGCGTTTCAGAAGGCTCCGGCGTCAATATCGTCGCGTCGACGGGGACATATGTGGACATTCCTCGTCTTATCTGGTTCACGCACCCGGATCGCATGGCAGCGGTGTATGTACGGGAGATCATGGAGGGCATCGAAGGGACGGGTATCAAGGCTGGAATGATTAAAGTAGCGGACAACAACTTTGAACTTTCCGACGCGGAGGAGATGATTCTACGGGCGGCGTCGCGGGCATCCAATGAGACAGGGACCCCTATCACGACGCATACGCAGCCGCTGAACAAGGTGGGTGAGCCACAGTGGCGAATCTTCGCGGAGGAAGGGGTCGATCCGACGCGGGTATGTATCGGGCATTCATCGGACGCGACGGACTTCAACTATTTGGCGAATTTGGCACGAGAAGGCGTGTTCCTGGGGATGGACGAGCTGCCGGGGCACCAGCTGAATGAGCCGTGGCGTGATAAGGCAGCGATGGTTATGCGGCTACTGGACGCGGGTTTCGAGCGGAATCTGATGCTGTCGCATGATTGGTCAGTGAAGAGGCATCCGGACGATTCATGGGGAGCGTCTGAGGAGAAGCATCGGCAAGTGAACCCGGACGGGTACGCCTTCGTCGGACGTCGATTTGTGCCGTACCTGCGGGAGATGGGCGCGGGGGAAGAAGCCATCCAGTTGATGACAGTAGATAACCCCCGGAGATTTTTGGCCGGAGAATAACTGCTTCACGACTTTGCCTCGCATTCTAGCTGGATTTGCCCGTGGTTAGAGTGCCGCTTTCCGGCAGTGAGTCACGATAGCTGCTCTTGTGGCCCTACGGACTTCGCAATGGATTCCGGCCTGAGGCAGAATCACGGGGATTGGTTAGGGACAATGGCCGATGACTGATATAGTTATAGGTCGCGCGGCAGTTGAAGGGTAATTTGAGCGATGGACGTAGAGACAAGTATTTTGGCGGCGTTGGTCTTGGGCTTTCTGCTTGGGCTGAAGCACGCCACTGATGCTGACCACGTGGTCGCCGTATCGACGATTGTGGGAGAGGACCGCAATGTGTGGCGCGGTATCTGGGTGGGCGGCGCATGGGGGCTCGGCCATACGACGCCCCTAATGATTCTTGGGATAGTCATCCTTACGTTCCGGGGGCTGTTGGACGGGTACGAATCAGTCGCCCATGTGTTTGAGTTCGGGGTCGGTGTGATGATGGTTCTACTGGGGGTGCAGGTTTTCTGGAACCTGGCTCGTGGCCGTCTGCACGTCCATGAGCATAGCCACGATGATAGTCAGCACGTGCATATTCACGGGACGCATGATCCCGCAGCGAGCGTGGATGTAGAGACTGGGCACGGCTTCTTTCACTTGGGTAAGCCGTTCTTCCGGGTGAAGTCCTACTCGATCGGTGTGGTACACGGGCTGGCCGGCAGCGCTGCGGTCATGCTTATTCTGCTGAACACGCTGCCGTCCTTCTGGGCGGGTGTGGGCTATTTGGTTCTGTTCGGAATAGGGACCGTACTCTCGATGGCATTGATAACCATCCTGTTGGGTGTGCCATTTGCGCTTCTGGCGAACGCCGGAGTAGCACGCCGTGCAGCTCACACTGTGGCAGGGTCAGCCAGTGTACTGTTCGGGGCGGCCCTGATGTCGGACATCGCTCTGGGCACGACGCTGATACCTTTCTAGGCATGCGTCCCATCCCGCCCTCGTACATGTGGGGATAACGTAGAAAACAAGCGGGGCAGACCCTTTGGGGTCTGCCCCGCTCTTTTGCCTCGTTTGAGCTATGGGTTACTTCGCGCCGTTTGTCCCGTTGTGCGTAGCCCAGAAGACGTTCTCCGGGTTGAGGGGAATCTCGCGATGGCGGATACCCGTCGTACGACTGATGGCGTTGCCGACGGCCGGGAGCGGCGGGATGATCGGCACCTCGCCGACGCCCCGTACGCCAAGCGGGTTCTCAGGTGCAGGACCGCCGACGAAGATGGTCTCAATCATCGGCAGGTCAAGCGCCGTAGGCATGCGGTAGTCGAGGAAGTTGGCGTTCTTGAGGATGCCGTCCTCGCCCCACTCGTAATTCTCCCAAAGCGCCCAGCCGACCCCCTGCGCCACAGCGCCCTGCACTTGGCCCTCAACGGCCATCGGGTTGATGGCACGGCCGGGATCCTGGAAGGCGGTGTAGCGGGCGATGGTGGCTCGGCCTGTGCCCTCGTCCACCTCAACCTCGCAAATCTGGACGCCGGTGCTGGTGACCGGCCGCACGCCCGCGGCGATGCCGGTGCCGATAACGGCTCCCAGGCCCATTCCCACGCACTTGGGAGCGAGCTCTGAAAGCGTGATGGACTGCTCCGGGTTGTCACGCAGCGTGAACGTGCGGTCGGCATACTCGACGTCTTCCGCGCTCGCCTGGAATCCCTCTGCCGCACGCTCCTTGAGCTGCCGAATCACGTCCTCGGATGCGTTCTTGACGGCCATGCCCGTGACGTAAGTGATCCGGCTGCCCCAGGAACCGTCGGAGTAGCCAACGGAATCGGTGTCGCCAACGGTAGACCGCACCTCATCGACGGTGACGCCGAGTTCCTCAGCAGCGATCTGCGCCATGGAGGTGCGGGTGCCGGTGAGGTCGACGGAGCCGACGATCAGGCTGAATGTGGCGTCCGCGTTGAGCTGGATGGTAGCGGTGGAGGTGCCAGAGCCCTCGCGGCGCATGCCGATGGCAACGCCGCGGCCTCGGCCCTCAGGCACCGGTGATGCCCAGGAATCATGCTTCTTGACAGTCTCAAGAATCTCTTTGAACCGTGTCACGGGGAGGGCCATGCCGTCACTCATCGGCGCGCCATCATCCGTGATGTTGGCAATGCGGAGATCGATGGGATCCATGTCCAGCGCCTCGGCCAACTCGTCCATCATGGTCTCGATGGCGAACGCACCCTCCGGGAGGCCCGGCGCGCGATACGCCTGCGAGCGGGATTTGTTAGTCAGAACATCGTAGCCGTCCGCCTGGAAATTCGGCAGCTTGTAGGGGGACAAACCGGCGACCAAAATGTTATTGACATAAAGTGCAGAACCGGGGAGACAGCCGGCGTCCAAATAAAATTTCGCCTCAAAAGCCGTAACCTCACCCTTCTTGTTGGCACCTGCCTTGATCCAGCAATACGCATCCGGCGCGGGGCCGGTGGCGCGGAAGACTTCGTCTCGGCTGAGAACTGTCTTGACGGGAGAGCCGGTCTTCAGGGCCAGCAGTGCCGTTGGAAGCTCAGGAACGGTGAATCCCTTCCCGCCGAAGCCGCCACCGATCTCCAAAGGAACGACTGTGACCTTGTTGAGCGGAAGCTGGAGGAGGGCGGCGTTCTGACTCTTGTTGGCGAAAGATGCCTGTGTGGTGGTGTAGATAGTGATATGGCCGGTGGCATCGACATCGACTGTGCAAGCCTGCGGCTCGATATAGCCCTGGTGCACCATGCCAACGCGATATTCGCTCTCAAGAACAACGTCCGCTTCTTCATAGCCCTTCGCAACATCGCCGCGCGCCAACTCCATGTGGACTGAGAGATTGGTGGGCTTGTCACTGCGGCCCTCGAGTCCGCGTGTTCGGACTTCCTGGTGGATAATCGGCGCATCGTCCTTGATGGCATCCTCAATGCCGACGACGGCCGGGAGCGGCTCATAGTCGACCTTGATGAGGTCGAGCGCCTCTTCTGCGATGTGCGGGGAGTTCGCCGCAACTGCTGCCACCGGGTGGCCATGGAACAGGACACGATCCTGCGCCATCAGGAACTGCCGCAGATAGACGGCATCCAGCGTGACCTCACCACCGACCTGCTCGTCTGACTCAAGTGAGGGCAGGTCCTTGTGGGTGACGACGGCCTGGACTCCCGGATAGGCCTCCGCGGCGGAGGTGTCCATGCTCTTGATACGCGCATGGGCGTGCGGACTGCGGAGAATCTTGCAGTGCAGTGTGCCGGGCAGTGTGAGATCAGGCGCATAGACGGCTCGTCCCTTCACGCGCTCGACGGCATCGACACGCGCGATGGGTTGTCCGATAGCTTTCTCAGGTGTTGCAACCATGTGTCTTTCCCTCCAATACGGCGCAGATTTGCGCCGAGTCCCTATGCCGCCGCTTGCCGAAAGAAGCCTCTACGGCGACAGGATTAGTTTAGCCCCACGCGCGCAGGCGCACAAGCAAAGGGGATCACTTGTCCATATTCGCCATGTCGACGGCTGCGCGGGCGATGATTTTGGCGCAATCGACGACGCGTTTTATCTCGATTCCATATTCTCGAATGATGGTGTGGCCACCGGGGCCATAGCAGAGAGACTCGCAGCCGGCGTTGGTGTAGTGGCCGGAATCGTTAAAGGCGTTTGAAGAAATCCAGCCGGGCTCTTCATTCCGCACCTCGCGGTGGTACTTGACGATGGTCTGGTTCAGGAAATGCTCCGGGGGCAGGTCAATGCCGTAGGCCTCGGTTTTCAGGCTCTGCCATTCGGGCGCGTTGGTAGCGGGAGGCCGCTCGATCTCCCATTTGAAATCGGGATCGCCTTCGGCAACGCTCCTGATGACGTCCTCAATCTGACGCTGGATGTCGTCATAGTCCTGTCCAGGCAGGCCCCGGACTTCCAGGATGGCGGACGCGAAATCCGGGACGTAGGAGGCCCGCCAGTGGGCGTACTGGCGGCCGATGCCGCCGTTGATGCCTCCGACGATGAGGCGTGGAAGACCTGGGAACTCATCGCGGCGGGGGGAATCGAACTCAAAGCCCTCAAGGGCAGTGATGATACGGGCAAGCTTCTCCGCGGCGTTGACGTAACTCATGTTGTGCATTGCGCCGATCCACGCGGCCTCGCCGATGGTGTGGACGAGGAACTGGATTGCGCCGGCGTGGAGTGGAAGCAATTCCATGCCGGTCGGCTCCGGGATGATGCAGACATCGCCAATCAAGCCGCGCTGGACGAGGTCTACCGCCCCTACTCCACCCTGCAACTCGCCAACAACGGCGGTCATGAGGAGATCGCCTCGCATACGGATGCCGGCTCGGTGGAGTGCGATAAAGGCTGCCGCGGCGGCGGCGACCCCGGCCTTCATGTTGATGAGGCCGTGGGCGTAGATCATGCCGTCTTCGATCTTGAACTCCCAGGGATCGCCCTCGAAGTACATGGGGACGGGATCGATGTCCATGTGGCCGTTGTACATGACGGTCTTGCCACCGCCGGTGCCCTCCATCTTGTAGTAGAGATTGGGCCGGCCGGGCTCGTCTGCGACATCGATAAGGTCTGCATTGATGCCACGTTCTGCGAGCCACGCCTGGAGTTCAGCCATGGCGCTGGCCTCATACGGCGGAAAGCTCTGGTGCTGGTGGAGCCTCCGCATCAACTCCACGATCTCGGCCTCTTCGATGTGCGCGTCAATCTGAGCACCGATGTCCGTCGTCATCACTCACCCCCTGATGTGTTGACACGTTACGGGGATAGTACAACATAGGCGGGTACAACGTTACTTGTCCGTATTCGCCATGTCGACGGCAGCTCGGGCGATGATCTTGGCGCAATCCACCACCCACTTCACCTCCACACCGTACTCCCGCATGAACATCCTTTGAGCGCTGGGTCCGTAGCAGACTGACACACAGCCGGCGTTGGTGAAGTGGCCGGAATCAGCCCAGGCGTTGGAAGACATCCAGCCCGGGTCTTCGTTCCGTACCTCACGGTGGTTCTTGATGATGGTCTGGTTCAGGAAGTGCTCGAGGGGCAGGTCGATGCCATAGGCTTCTACCTTCAAGCTCTGCCATTCAGGTGCGTTGGTGGCAGGTGGCCGCTCAATCTCCCATTTGAAATCGGGATCGCCATCGGCAACGCTCCTGATGACGTCTTCAATCTGACGTTGGATGTCATCGTAGTCCTGTCCCGGGAGGCCGCGTACTTCCAGGATGGCAGATGCGAAATCAGGGACATAAGAAGCGCGCCAGTGTGCATATTGGCGCCCGATGCCTGCATTGATACCTCCGACGATGAGGCGCGGCAGGCCGGGGAACTCCTCACGCCGCGGGGAGTCGAACTCAAAGTCCTTGAGGGCGATGACAATACGGGCAAGATTCTCAGCGGCGTTGACGTGCTTCATGTTGTGCATTGTGCCGATCCACGCCGATTCGCCGTAGGTGTGGACCAGGAATTGGATTGCGCCAGCGTGAAGCAGAAGCAGTTCCATGTCGCTGGGTTCGGGGATGATGCACACATCGCCCAGCAAGCCGCGCTGCACAAGGTCGACGGCCCCTGATCCACCCTGCAGCTCGCCAACAACGGCGGTCATCAGCACATCGCCGCGCATGGGGATTCCGGCCCTGTGGAGGGCAATAAAGGCTGCCGCAGCGGCGGCGACGCCGGACTTCATATTGACGAGGCCGTGACCGTACACCTTGCCGTCCTGAATCTTGAATTCCCACGGATCACCCTCGAAGTTCATTGGGACGGGATCAATGTCCATGTGTCCGTTGAACATGACGTCCTTGCCGCCGCCGGTGCCCTCCATCCTGTAGAACAAATTTGGACGACCTGGCTCATCAGCCAAATCGATAAGATCGGCATTGATGCCGCGTTCTGCGAGCCACGCCTGGAGTTCGGCCATTGCGCTGGCCTCATGTGGAGGGAAGCTCCGGTGCTGGTGGAGCCGCCGCATCAGCTCCACGATTTCGGCTTCGTCGATGTGGGCGTCAATCTGCGCGCCGATGTCCGTCGTCATCACTCACTCCCCTGACGTGTTGACACGTTACGGGGATAGTACACCACGGCTAGTTAGAGTCGGGCGTTTCGGAGAGCGTATTGGGGGCCTTCAGGCAGTTCCCAATCGCGGTAGTAGGCGCGGATGTAGGGATCAAGTGCCTTAGCGGCCTGTCGCCGTGCAAGCGCCTCTGGCGGCGGGCCGCCCTGCAGGTGCTCCTGGATGCGCATGGTGATGACAGGGACGTTCAAGGTGGGGTATTCGCCGTTGTTGTAGACGACGCGGCCATCAATAAGCACGGTCCGGACGTCACGGCCGCGTGCACGCGTGACAAGCACTTCTAGCGGATCGAGTTCGCTGTCGAGATAAGGGTAGGCGACGCGGTCCCAGTTCAGCATGACAATGTCAGCGCGCTTGCCAGGTTCAAGGCTGCCGATGTCACTGTCGAGGGTAAGGGCCCTCGCGCCACCGAGAGTGGCCATGTGGAGCAGTTCGCCGGGGGTGAGGTGCTGGTTATCAAGGCCGGGGACGCGGTGCAGCCGCTGGCTGAGCCCGATTTCCTGCAGCATGTCATCATCGTCATTGATGCCAACGCTGTCCGTGCCAACGCCGACGTTGACGCCGGCGTCCAACATGGCTCGTACAGGGGCAATCCCGCTGTGGAGTCGCAGGTTGGAACTGGCATTGTGGGAAACGCTGGTGCTGGTTTCGGCGAGGATGCGGATATCGTCTTCCGTTACCCAGACGCAGTGAGCGTAAGAGACGCCGGGGCCGACCATGCCGAGGTCAGCGAGGCGCTGCACAGGGGACTGTCCAGTCGTTCGATTGGCATACAGGCGCTGGTAGACGGTCTCAAGGACATGGGTATGGATGCCCAAACCGTTGTCGCGAGCGGTGTCCACAATGCGCCGGAGGGTGTCTTCGTCTGCCCAATGGTAACCGGAAGGGCTAAGAAGAATTCGGACGGCCTGCGGGCTTGGTTTCTCATAGCGTTCATGGAGGTCAAGGGCGAGGCTGAGGTTGTCTTCCAGAGCAACACGCGACCCCTCGACGACGGCGCGGGCGGTCTGTGCGAGATCGTCCGGCAAGGCAGCGAGGAACTCATCGTCATCTCCGTAAATGAGGAAACACTTGGAGCGGAATCCTATGGAGAAGGCGGTGCGGACTCCGACTTCCCGAAAGGCGGTAAGAGTGCCTTCGGCCTCGGATAGAGGGCCGGCCTGGTTGAACATAACGGCGGTGGTGCCAGAGCGGAGCTGCTGCATCAGGGTGTAGAGGCCCATGAGATAGGAGTCCATGGGTTTTCGTCCCCATGCGAGGTTCAGCCATGTCTCAAGTGCTCCGTCCGGCTGTCCCAGCTGGAGATAGGAGACACCGCGGCCGTGGTGATGGGCATTGACAAGGCCAGGGAGGATGAAATGCGAGCCGTCGCCGATCACGTCAGCATCAGGATGGCGTGAACGGAGCTCGTCGTAGTCGCCGACTTCACTGATTGCGCCGCCACCGGCTATTGCGACGGCGGCATTACTCAGCAGGGTGACTGCGCCGTCATGTTCCACAAGAGTCAAAACATAGCGGCCACGGACGAGGGTGGCAGCGGGCTGAGCCTGGGTCATGGAGCCAGTGCTCCCTGAATTGGTTCAGGAATTCATGTCTTCAGCAGCGGCCTGCACGGATCGGACGATCTTGTCATAGCCGGTGCAGCGGCAGAGGTTGCCCGCGAGGTGGAGTCTGATTTCCTCTTCCGTTGGATTGGGAATCATCTTGAGGAGATGGTCGGTAGACAAGATGAATCCCGGAGTGCAGATACCGCACTGGAAACCGCCGTTTTCCATGTAGGCCTTCTGGATGGGGTGCAGGTCATTGCCGGGCGCGAGACCTTCAATGGTGTTGACCTCCCTGCCCTCTACTTCGACACCCAAGGCGCAGCAGGAGTTGATGGTGACGCCGTCTACCTCAATTGTGCAGGAGCCGCAGTTGCCGTTACTGCATCCTTCCTTTGCACCGGTCAGGCCGAGCTCGTCCCGGACGACCTCAAGAAGAGTCTGGCGAGGAGATATGGCGACTTCCACCGCGTTGCCGTTGACCGTGAACTGGACGATTCTGCGATTGCTCATCATAGCTTCTATCCGCCTTGTTACTTGTTCTTTCGTTGTCTTTCAGTTGCGTTGCTCTGAAATCTAGCTGACGTTGACACCGAGCTGGGCGGCGCAGGCGGCGACGGCTCGCCGTGTTAAGACTTTCGTGAGTTCGCGCCGGTAATCCGCTGAGCCGCGCACGTCCGAGATGGGTGAGGCATGATGCTCCGCCTGTTCTCCGGCTTCACGAGCGAGGGCGGCGGTTAGCGTTTCGCCTCGCAGCACATTCTCTGCATCGGTCGCACGGACGGGGGTGGGCGCGACGGATGCGAGCGAGATGTTCACATCCTCAATCTGCCCGCCTCCATTGAGCGTCAACGAGACGCCAACACCAACAACTGCAATATCCATCTCCGCGCGCGGGATGAATCGAACGTAGTAGCTGGAACTGTTGGCTTTCGGCGCCGGGACGCGGAACTCGACAAGGCACTCATCCGGCGCAAGTGTCATCTGTCCCGGCCCGGCAAAGATATTCTCAACAGGTTCTTCGCGCGTGCCTCGAGGACCGGCGATGACGACCGTACTGCCAAGAACGACAAGCGGCGGGATGGTATCACCCGAAGGAGCGGCGTTGCCGACATTGCCGCCGAGCGTGGCGCGATTCTGTATCTGGACGGCCCCAACGAGGCCGGACGCAGTCGCGAGAGCGGGATAAGTTGCCTGCACGTTCGCATCGTCGCGGACACGGTAGAGCGGTAGAGCTGCGCCAATGCGAAGCCCACCTGCCCCATCACCCTCAAAAACCATCATCTCCGGCACACGCTTGGTATCGATTAGCAACTCAGGCGTCCGGCGCCCAATACGGATCTGATCGATGATGTCAGTTCCGCCTGCCAGAGCACGCGCCTTGTCGCCGGCCTGTCCAAAGGCCTGGACAGCCTCAGCAAGCGACGTGGGCGCTACATAGTCAAAATTACGCACGTCTTCCCCACCTCCCCTTACAGAACTACCACGGCCATGGCAAAGGCCGCTGGTCACGTCCGTAGTACCGCAATCATACACCCGCACGGGGTGTGGGCGCTTGTACGTGTGCTGGGCAACGGAATTAGTTGCCGGGCCAGCGCGTGGAATGACAGGGAAAGCGAGATTTCGTATACTGATATGCCCACACGAAATAGAGTGATTTCTTGCGTGACGGGATAGACTGTACCCTAGAGAGGGGTAGCGAACCAGGAAGGAAGGTCCGGGATGGCAAAGATGCAAGATGTGACCGAGAACGATTTTCAGAGTGAGGTTCTGGGCGCGGAGAAGCCGGTGCTCGTGGACTTCTGGGCGCCATGGTGCGGCCCTTGCAAAATCGTCTCGCCGATCGTCGAGGAGCTCGCGGAGGAATATTCCACCGAGATGGGCTTCACGAAGCTGAACGTGGACGAAGCGCCGAACATCGCGCTGAAGTATCAGGTAATGAGCATCCCGACACTGATGGTCTTCCAGGGCGGCGAGCCCGTTGCGCAAGTTGTCGGCGCGATGCCAAAGAAGGCAATCAAGGATCGCCTCCTCTCTAAGGTGGTATCCGTTTAGCACAGCGGCCTGCCGGACTCCCGCCCAGGCGGGAAGCACGTAATGGTTGCTTTTCTAAGGAACTTATGGGGACGCCGTTTCGGACACGTAGCCGGGCGGCGTCCTCACACGTTAGTTACATTGCGAGGTGAGAGTTGGACACGTATGACCTGATTATCCTGGGCGGGGGACCCACAGGGGCAGCAGCCGGTCTTTATGGCACGCGCGCTCGGATGAATACCCTGCTGATCGAGCGCGGTCTCGTTGGCGGGCAGCTTGCTGTGACCGAGGACGTGGAAAACTATCCCGGATTCGAACACATCCTTGGACCGGAGCTCGGACAGAAGTTGATGGATCACGCGGAGAAGTTCGGCCTGAACGTGGAGTATACCGAGGTAGAGGACGTCGAACTTGAGGGCGACTACAAGATCGTCAAGACGGACGATGGCGAAGTCCGGGCCAGAACACTGATCATCGCGACAGGCTCAATGCACAACAAGCTGGAGGTTCCGGGAGAGGATGACTTCTCCGGTCGGGGCGTTTCCTATTGCGCGGTGTGCGATGGAGCGTTCTTCCGCGACAAGGAGCTTGTAGTCGTAGGCGGCGGTGACGCGGCCGTTGAAGAGGGGGCGTACCTGACGCGTTTCGCGTCCAAAGTGACGATCATCCATCGGCGGGACGAGCTGCGGGCGCAGAAAATCCTGCAGGAGCGTGCCTTCGCTAACGAGAAGATGGACTTCCTTTGGAGCACGACTGTACAGGAAATCAAGGGCAACGGCTTGGTCGATACGCTGGTGCTCAAGGATGTGAAGAACGACAACCTGTATGACAAGCAGATTGACGGTGTGTTTATATATGTGGGCCTAACACCAAACACGCAGTTCCTCAAGGGCAAGCTGCCGGCGGATGAGCAGGGGCACTTGCACGTGAATCTGAAAATGGAGACGCAGTTCCCCGGTGTGTTCGCGGCAGGCGACGTTCGGGCGCAGTCTGCACGGCAGGTCGCGTCCGCGGTTGGCGACGGAGCGACGGCAGCAATTTTCGCGGAGAAATACATCGCGGAGCATTCTTAGGCCATACGGAGTCCGAGGACATCATCTCTTTCGGACGTCCTTCGAAGTTGGATATCCCTCCCCTACTAGGGAGGGGAGAAGATTGGATTTCCGCATAGCGCGGGAGTAGATGGTTCCCGGTGGGGCTCACGGGCTTCAACCCCGATGGGGGGCGGCCGGCGCCGTCCCCGGTGGGTTCGACTCCCTCCTACTCCCGCCATTTCTCTTTTGGCGAGACCCCTTAACCTCTCAGCTACCCCTTATTGGGGCAGGGGCTGGGTGAAAAGTAGAGGCCCCGATGCCACGGCATCGGGGCCTCTAGTGGTCTCGGACTTGCTATCCGCGCCACATTGGCTCAGCGGTTTGGATTACCGATCAATCCAGATGTGGGAGTAACGACCCTGCGGTCCGTAGAACGCAAGGTAGTTGAGGGCCGGCATGAAGCCTCGGATGTCCTTGTTGATCGCCATGACGTAGGAACTGTGCGAGACGACAATCTTGGCGACTTCACTCAACGCCATCTCCATCGCGTCCCACGCCAACTCCTTCCGCTCCTGCGCATCAAGCGTCCGGCTCATCTGGTTGACCAGGTTGTCGAACTCAGGATTGCTGTAGCGGTTGTAGTTGCGGTCTGAACCCGTGTAGAAGTGCTCGTACAGGGTCACGTCCGGGTCGATTCCCGCGATCCAGAAGCTGTGGACGCCGAAGTCGAAGTTCGCGGTCGCCCAGTTGCCGTAGGCAGTCGCGGACTCCTGCACATCTGCATTCACCACCACGCCAATCGCTTCAAGGTCGCCCTGGAACGCCGGGATGTCGCCCTGAATTGGCGCCCAGACTGTCCACGTTACCTCGAGAGGATTCATCTCGTCATAGCCGGCTTCCTTCAGCAACTCTCGGGCACGTTCCTTGTCAGCGGCCGCAGCTGCGGCGCGCGCTTCGCGTGTCTCCGGGACGACGTCAGCAAAGCCAATGATCTGGCCGCAACGCTCGCGTGGCATCGCCCACGGGGACGTTGGATAGAATCCGCAGCCTACCGGGAGCTCGTACCAGTCGTTGCGTACGGTGGTGATGTAGTTCTGGTTATCAACTGCCAGCGCAAACGCCTCGTGGATCCTCTGATCCTCCATCCAGCCTTCCCGCTCCTTGTTGATGAAGAGGGCCGGGCTGAACGAGGACGCAATCAGACGCTCATCCCAGAACTGGCACGTCTCTGTGCACTCTGCGAGGAGGGTATCAGCCTGACCGCCCGTATAGCCGGCAGCGCCGCCGATATCCAGCCGTCCTGCGCGCAGCGCCGGTGGAATCTGTGAGGAGCCTGGGCCAAGGAAGCGCATCTCTACGCCATCCAAGTACGGAAGCGGAGCATCCCAATAATCATCGTTCCGCTCGAACACGAAAATCTCGCCGGGGATGTACTCAGCAAGCTTGAACGCGCCCGTGGTTGCCTTGGAGGGCTCTTCACGGAACGATGTCAGCGATCCTGTCTCCAAGAATTCCGTCTGGTAGATGTGCGCCGGGAAGATCACGTTGTATGGCTGGCCGATGACTTCAATCATCGCCGGCTTCGCCCACCTGAGGTTGAAGACAACGGTCAGGTCATCCGGGCAAGTGATTGAATCAACTGCCAGGTAGTGCGTCTTCCGCGGGCTTGTTGGCAGTCCCGCGTCCTGCTGGAGACGAATCGTGTCAAACGACCACTTGATGTCGTTGCACGTGACAGGCACGCCGTCCGACCAGCTCACGCCGTCACGCAGCGCGAAGGTGTAGGCCTTGCCGTCCTCGGACTGCTCCCATCCTGTGGCCAGGTCAGGATGCAGCTCAAAGTAGGCCTGGTTCCTGAAGTCATCCTTTGTTCCCCATGTTCGAGACTTGATGAGCATGTTGTTCAGCAAGTGGCCGACGGGGAATGCATGTCCGGCCGCGGACTCCCACGGCACGAAGCTCGGGCTGTGGGACGTGTATGACGTCTGGAGAACGCCGCCGTACTTGGCATCCGGATCAAGCGGGATGCCGCTGACGGAGACATTTTCTTCCATCATCTCATCGTCATCATCCATGTCATCCGCCATCGGGGTCGGCGTGTTTGCCGCACTTCCCGTGATGACGACAGCGGTAGCGGTGGGTTCCGCCGCTTCGGTTGTCTCCCCCTCATCTTCTTCGGCCGTACCACACGCGGCTGCAAGCAGCGCAAGCGTAGCGACCAAACCGACAAGGAGTAATGTCCATCTGCTCATGGTCCTCCTCCTCCCCACAGGTAAGACACGATTGTGCAATCGTAATGTGACATTATGACTTGACCGTAACAGGTGTCAACCCTAGCAACGCCAAGTAGAGCAAAATGTTGAGAGCCCCGATGCCGGTGCATCGGGGCTCTCTTGTGGTCTCGGACTTGGCGTCCGCGCCACGTTGGCTCAGCGGTCTGGATTACCGATCAAGCCAGACGTGGGCGTAGCGGTAGACCGGGCCGTAGCCAGCGAGGTAGTTGAGTGCCGGCATGTAACCCCGGACATCCTTGTTGACCGCTGCAACGTAGGAACTGTGGGAAACAACGATCTTGGCGACTTCACTCAACGCCATCTCCATCGCGTCCCACGCAAGCTCCTTCCGCTCCTGTGTGTCCAACGTTCGACTCATCTGGTTGACCAGGTTGTCGAACTCAGGGTTGCTGTAGCGGTTGTAGTTGCGGTCTGAACCCGTGTAGAAGTGCTCGTACAGGGTCACGTCCGGGTCGATTCCCGCGATCCAGAAGCTGTGGAGGCCAAAGTCGAAGTTGGCCGTTGCCCAGTTACCGTAGGCGGTGGCCGACTCCTGAACATCTGTATTGACCACCACACCAATCGCCTCGAGGTCACCCTGGAAGGCAGGGATATCACCCTGGATCGGCGCCCAGACTGTCCACGTTACTTCGAGCGGATTCATCTCGTCATAGCCGGCTTCCTTCAGCAACTCTCGGGCACGCTCCTTGTCAGCGGCGGCCGCTGCGGCGCGCGCTTCACGCGTCTCAGGAACCACGTCAGCGAAGCCGATGATCTGGCCGCAGCGCTCGCGTGGCATGGCCCACGGGGACGTTGGATAGAATCCGCAGCCCACCGGGAGCTCGTACCAGTCGTTGCGTACGGTGGTGATGTAGTTCTGGTTATCAACTGCCAGCGCGAAGGCCTCATGGATCCTCTGATCTGACATCCAGCCTTCCCGCTCCTTGTTGATAAAGAGGGCAGGGCTGAACGAGGAGGCGATGACACGGTCGTTCCAGAACTGGCATGTTTCCGTGCACTCTGCGAGAAGCGTGTCTGCCTGACCGCCCGTGTAGCCGGTGGTGCTACCAATGTCCAGTCGGCCTGCGCGCAGCGCCGGTGGGATCTGGGAGGAGCCTGGGCCAAGGAAGCGCATCTCTACGCCATCAAGGTACGGAAGCGGCTGATCCCAGTAGTCATCGTTGCGCTCAAACACGAATATCTCACCAGGGATATACCTGGCGAGCGTATACGCGCCGGTAGTCGCCTTGGAGGGCTCCTCCCGGAAAGACCTCAGAGCACCGGTCTCCAGGAATTCTGTCTGGTAGATGTGCGCGGGGAAGATGACATTGTACGGCTGGCCGATGACCTCAATCATGGCCGGCTTGGCCCACCTGAGGTTAAAGACCACGGTCAGGTCATCCGGGCATGCGATGGAGTCGATAGCCAGGTAGTGCGTCTTGCGTGGGCTGGTCGGCAGTCCTGCGTCCTGCTGAAGCCTGATGGTGTCAAACGACCACTTGATGTCGTTGCACGTGACGGGGACACCGTCTGACCAGTTCACGCCGTCGCGGAGTTGGAAGGTGTACGCCCGCCCATCTTCGGACTGCTCCCAACTCTCGGCAAGGTCAGGATGCAATTCGAAGTAAACCTGGTTCCTAAAGTCGTCCCGGTCGCCCCATGTTCGTGGCTTGATAAGCATGTTGTTGAGCAAGTGACCAACGGGGAATGAATGTCCCGCCGCTGACTCCCAAGGAACGAAGCTCGGACTGTGGGACGTATACGACGTTTGGAGTACGCCGCCGTACCTGGCATCCGGATCAAGCGGGATGCCGCTGACGGAGACATTTTCATCCATCATTTCTTCGTCATCTTCGTCCATATCCGGTACTGCCGTTGGTGAACTTCCGGTGATTACAATAGCCGTCGCCGTTGGCTCCGGCGCTGTGGTAGTTTCATCGTCCTCATCTTCTTCGGCCGTACCACACGCGGCTGCAAGCAGCGCAAGCGTAGCGACCAAGCCAATAAGGAGCAAAGCCCATCTGCTCATAGTCTCCTCCTCCCCATGAGTGCATCGCGATTGTGCCATTATGACTGGACTCTAGCTAGTGTCAACCCTTGTAATACTAGGTATTGCAAAAAGGAATGATGCCCTCGCCGGAATGGCGAGGGCATCATCACTATCCGAGATTGGCTTTGCCGTTCTCAGCAGCGCCTCTAACCTGATGGATTAAGACTGATCAAGCCAGACGTGCTGGTAGCGCTTCAGCGGTCCGTAGGCGGACAGGTAATTGATGGCCGGCATAAAGCCACGGACATCCTTGTTGATGGCCATCACGTAGGAACTGTGTGAAACAACGATCTTGGCGACTTCACTCAACGCCATCTCCATCGCGTCCCAGGCAAGCTCCTTCCGCTCTTCCTGGTCCAGGGTTCGGCTCATCCGGTTGACCAGATTGTCGAACTCAGGGTTGCTGTAGCGGTTGTAGTTGCGGTCTGAACCCGTGTAGAAATGCTCGTACAGCGTCACGTCCGGGTCGATTCCCGCGATCCAGAAGCTGTGGAGCCCGAAGTCGAAGTTGGCTGTTGCCCAGTTGCCGTAGGCGGTCGCTGATTCCTGGACGTCCGTCGTCACAACGACACCGATCTCTTCAAGGTCGCTTTGGAATGCCGGGATGTCACCCTGGATGGGCGCCCAGACTGTCCACGTTACCTCGAGCGGATTCATCTCGTCATAGCCGGCTTCCTTCAGCAATTCTCGGGCACGATCCTTGTCAGCGGCAGCAGCAGCGGCGCGCGCTTCACGCGTCTCAGGAACCACGTCTGCGAAGCCGACAATCTCGCCACAGCGCTCTCGCGGCATGGCCCAAGGTGAGGTTGGATAGAATCCGCACCCTACCGGGAGCTCGTACCAGTCGTTGCGCACGGTCGTGATGTACTTCTGGTTGTCAACGGCCAAGGCAAACGCTTCATGAATCCTCTGATCCGACATCCAGCCTTCGCGCTCCTTGTTGATAAAGAGGGCAGGGCTGAACGAGGAGGCGATGATGCGGTTCTGCCAGAACTGGCAGACTTCTGTGCATTCCTGGAGGAGTGAGTCTGCCTGACCGCCGGTGTAGCCGTTGGGGCTACCGATGTGGAGGCGGCCTGCGCGCAGCGCCGGTGGGATCTGGGAGGAGCCTGGGCCAAGGAATCGCATCTCAACACCATCCAGGTAGGGAAGCGGCTGATCCCAGTAGTCATCGTTGCGCTCGAAGGTGAATATCTCACCGGGAATGTAGCTGGCCAGCTTGTAGGCGCCGGTTGTTGCCTTGGAGGGCTCTTCACGGAAGGACTTCAGAGCGCCCGTCTCTAGGAACTCTGTCTGGTAGATGTGAGCGGGGAAGATGACGTTGTACGGCTGGCCGATCACTTCAATCATGGCCGGCTTGGCCCACCTGAGGTTGAAGACCACGGTCAGGTCATCCGGGCATGCGATTGAGTCGACTGCCAAGTAGTGGGTCTTGCGTGGGCTGGTGGGCAACCCTGCGTCCTGCTGGAGCCTGATTGTGTCAAACGACCATTTGATGTCGTTGCACGTAACCGGGACGCCGTCTGACCATTCCACGCCGTCACGCAGATTGAATGTGTACGCTAGCCCGTCATCAGACTGTTCCCAATCCGTGGCGAGGTCAGGATGGAGCTCGAAGTAGGCAAAGTTATTGAAATCTTCCTCTGTGCCCCACGTGCGCGGTTTAATCAGCATGTTATTCAACATTTGCGCCACTTCAAATGAGTGGCCAGCTGCGGATTCCCACGGCACGAAGCTCGGGCTATGGCTTGTGTACGAGATCTGCAAGATGCCGCCATATTGCGCATCAGGATCAAGCGGGATGCCGCTGACGGAGACGTTTTCATCCATGGTGTCATCCATTGCAGGTGTTGCCGTAGGATCTGCGGCACTTCCCGTAATGACAATCGCCGTCGCAGTAGGCTCCGCCGGTTCTGTCGTTTCTTCATCGTCCTCTTCAGCCGTGCCACATGCCGCGGCAAGCAAGGCAAGCGCGGCGACCAGGCCGACAAGGAGCAACGTCCATCTGCTCATAATCTTCTCCCCCTCTAAAGTAAATCGCGATTGTGTCAGTATGACGGGGCTTCAGTTAGTGTCAACCCTAGCAATACTAGGTATGACAAAAAGGAATGATGCCCTCACTATTCCGGCGAGGGCATCATTCCTATCCGAGATCAGCTATTGCCGTTCTCAGCAGCGCTTCCACTCTGTTGGGTTACTGATCAATCCAGACGTGGGAGTAGCGCTTCACCGGGCCGTAGCCTGCAAGGTAGTTGGGGGCGGGCATGTAGCCCTTCAGGTTGGCGCTGAACATCGGGTAGTAGGAGCCGTGCGAGATGACGACTTTGCCCACCTCAGTCAGCGCAAGCTCCATGGCCTGCCACGCAAGCTCCTTCCGCTCTTCCTTGTCCAGAGTTCGGCTCATCTCGTTGACCAAATTGTCGAACTCGGGATTGCTGTAGCGGTTGTAGTTGCGATCCGAACCCGTGTAGAAATGCTCGTACAGCGTCACGTCCGGGTCGATTCCTGCGATCCAGAAGCTGTGAACTCCCACATCGAAGTCGGCTGTGGACCACTTGGTGTAGGTGGTCGAGGAATCGAAGATCAGTATCTCCACGTTCACGCCGATCTCCTGGAGATCCAGTTGGATGGCGGGGCCGTCAGCCTGGATTACGTTCCAGACGGTCATCTTCAGGTCGAGGGCGTTCTCGCCCGTGTAGCCGGCGTCCGCCAGGATCTGCTTGGCGCGCTCCTTGTCAGCGGCGTTCGCGGCTTCCTTCTCTTCCGTCGTGCCGAAGACATCCGCGTAGCCGGGGATGGCCGCGCAGCGCTCGGCGGGCATCGCCCATTCGCTGGTTGGGTAGAAGCCGCAGCCCGTCGGCAGCTCGAACAAGTCTTGCTGCACGGACGTGACGTACTTCTGGTTATTGATGGCTAGCGCGAATGCCGTGTTGATCGCAGGATCGTTCCACGGCTCGCGGTTCTTGTTGAGGAACAGCGCGGGGCTGAACGAGGATGCGATGACCCGATCGTAGATCTTGTAAATCTCGGGGTCTTGTTCCTCAATCAGGGTGAGGGCCTGCCCACCTGTGTAGCCGTGAGAATCGCCTACGTGAACCTGTCCGGTGCGCAGCGCAACTGGAATGTTGGCGCGGGAGAGGAAGATCATCTCCACGCCGTCAACGTAGGGAAGCGGGGCATCCCAATAGTCTTCGTTCTTCTCAAAGGTATATCCCTCGCCCGGGATATGGTCAACAACCCGGAAGGCACCCGTTGTAGCCTTGGAAGGCTCTTCTCGCATGGAGTCCAGCTTGCCGGTCTCCAAGAACTCCGTCTGGTAAATGTGAGACGGGAACATGATGTTATAGGGCTGGCCAATGACCTCCAGGATGGCAGGCTTCGCCCATCGAAGGTTGAACACCACGGTCAGGTCGTCCGCGCACGAGATGCCGTCGATGGCCAAGTAGTGTGTCTTCCGCGGGCTGCGGAGCAATCCGGCGTCGTTCGAAAGGCGGATGGTGTCAAACGACCACTTGATGTCATTGCACGTCAGCGGGACGCCGTCCGACCATTCGACGCCGTCACGCAGGTTGAACGTCCACGCAAGACCGTCCGAAGACTGCTCCCAGCTGGCCGCCAAATCAGGGTGAAGCTCGAAGAACGCATTGTTCTTGAAATCTTCCTCGGTTCCCCACGTGCGCGGCTTGATCAGCATGTTGTTGAGAAGCTGTCCAACGTCAAACGCGGGCCCAGCCGCCTCTTCCCATGGGTTTAGTGGGTTGGTCGACCGGTAGGCAATCTTGAGTGTGCCGCCAAACTCCGCATCGGGATCGAGTGGGATTCCGCTCACCGAATGAGTCGGGGCTCCTGTGTCGGTTCCTCCGGTCGGAGCCTCCGACGCACTCGTTGGCGCGGCAACGGGGGAACTGGCTGTAATCGTCAGCGCTGTTGCTGTCGGCTCCGCCGCGCCGGTTGTCTCTTCTTCCTGTTCCTCCTCGGCTGTGCCGCACGCCGCCGCAAGCAATGCAAGCGTGGCGACCAAGCCGACAAGGAGCAAAGTCCATCTGCTCATGAGGTTTCCCTCCTACCTCTACACCCATTTAGCTTTATCGATTATGACAGTGGTTAAAGGTATGTCAATCCTAGTAGTACAAGGGTTGGGGGTTCTTCGCTGCATTCAGAGTGACGCAGGCGAGATCAGCGAGGCTCAAAGGGGGCGAGAATGACGAGCTGGGGGAAAATGAGGACGGTTGAGGACGGCGGTCTCTTTGGTAAATCAGCTGGACAGCCAAGCGTGATCGTAACGAAGTTGAGGGCCGTGTTCAGCCTGGAAGTCAAGTCCGGGCATAACTCCGCGTACTCGCTCACTGTAGACGGGCACAAGGACGCCGTGGGAAATAACGATCTTTGCCTGTTGCTCAAGGGCCAGTTCCAGCGCGTCCCACGCGAGCTCTCGTCGGGAAGTTAGGTCTATGGCGGCGCTCATCTCATCGATGAGGTCATCGAGTTCCGGACTGCTGAATCGCCCAAAGTTATCCCGTCCATCGGTATAAAAATGTCCCAGGAGCAGGAGATCTGGAGCATCGCTGATGGCCCATTCAGAATGGACAGCGGCATCGAAATCGCCTTCAGAGATACGAGCAAGAAAGTCTCTCTGGTTGAGGACGACAGAAGCAGCGTTTATGCCGATCTCCTGAAAATCAGAGATGACGGCAGGAACATCCTGCTCAGTTGTCTCGCTAAATAAGATGGAGATCGACAACTCACCCGGAGAGTAGCCGAGATTGGTAAGGATTTCTCTGGCCTGCGCCTTGTCCGCAGCCGGCGAAGATTTGGTGGAGAAGTCTCCAAAGCCAGGAATATCCGTACAGCGGTCAATTGGCATTGCCCAAGTTGAGAAGGGATACGTGCCGCAACCGGTGGGCGGGAAATGCCAGCCGTTATGCACATTCCGGATGTTCTTTGTGTTGTCAATTGCGAGGGCGATTACTTCTTTGAGGCCACTAGTATTCCAAGGTTCTTTGGCGTGGTTGATGATAATGTGGTGTGTATTTCCCATGGCCAATGCCCGGGGCCATACTTGGCAGTTATTGCATTCACTTCCCAAGGTTTCCGCTTCTTCATAAGCGTACCCCGACGGCTTTCCCACGTCGATGGTTCCTGAACGGAGCCCGGTTGCCAAGGCGGACTCCGCCAGGATTACGAATTGCAGACTGGACAGGAATGGAAAGGGTTGATCCCAATAGGTATCATTCCGCCGATAGGTGATACTCTCACCCGGCACGTGTTCTGAAACGACAAACGGCCCGGTGGTGACAGTTGGGAGACGATCCCGCATGGCTGCGGTGTCATTGGCGTAAATGTGCTGGGGCCGAATGATGTTGTGCGGAAGGGCAAGTGCATCAATGATTGCAGCTTGTGGTTCGCGGAGGATGAACTGGACGCTGTATTCATCCTCACAAAGCACTTGGCTGACGGAGGCGAGGTAGACAGACCTCGGGCTGCGAATCAGGCCCCTGCCTGTTCGGACGGAATTATAAGTCCAGGCAACGTCCTCGCATGTTAGTGGCGTGCCATCCGTCCAGACAACGTCATTCCTAAGGTTGACCGTGAAGGTCAATCCATCCCCGGAGACCTCCCATCCCAGAGCCAGATCCGGATGAACCTCAAGAAAGCTGTGCCGCTGAAAGTCGTCCGTGTCGCCCCACGTTCGAGGTTGTAGAAGGAGATTATGCAAGGGGTGCATCATGACGAATGACGCGCCTTGATCGTCTTCCCACGTGCTGAAAGTCTGCTCGGAATGCCAGACAGATGCGATGAGCGTTCCTCCACGCACGGCGGCGGCGGGAACAGGCTTGCCGCTGACTGATATTGTGTCGCCGGTGCTGTTCCTAACAGGCTGAACGGTGGGAACCGGCGGATTCACCGTTGGTGTGGGCCGAGTTTGGTTTCCGTTCTGGCCAACTGCGCCGTTTCCGGTGGCAGTTGGTTCAGCAATAGACGTTGGCGTCGAGTCGTCATTTGTGCAAGCCGCGGCGGCGATAAGCAATGGAAGGCAGATGGCGAGCAAAAGCCTTGGCCCGCTCAATCTTGTCATTCGCTTTTGCCCTCGCTGCCTGATATCCAAGAATGCCTATCCTGCGCTTACCTATCGATTATGGAGCAAGTGATTGCATCGTCAACAGCGTTAGCACAACGAGGGCAGGCATGTTTTCTTCCGCTACGGTACTCTTGTGTCAGAACGATGATGCAACGACGTGAAGCTTCGCCGCTTGAAGCGGCGCGCATGGTGACAGGCGGTGGCGAGACAAAGACACCCCGTGAACGATATTTGGAGTCGGTAGCCATGCTCCGTGAGGCAGAGTCACGCGTAGGTAGTCTTGCTGACCGTCTCAGCAGTCTTAGCCAACATCTGACAGAAAACCCCTTGGCTTTAGTGCCCGTTCATGAGGCGGCGGGCACGTTGTTGCCGCTTCACATCAGGACACATCCTTTTCGCCAGGATGTGGATATGACTGGTTGGCCTGACGCTCATATGATCATTGAGGCTTTGGGGGAGCTTCATCAAGCACGGGCCCGGGTCTTTGCGCTGCGAGCGTGGATGCTGCCGGAAGATAGAGATGCGACCCCGGAGCCATAGGCTGATTGCCCACGGGGAAGAGCCAGGCGTAGTGGCATGACACAGTCGGCGGCAAGACGTAGGCAAGACCAAGGACATGGGATCAACCATGATCTCGTCGTACTTTTTGACGGCCACGCGATGTTTCATCGCGCGTTTCATGCCATTCAACATCTCTCGGTCTCGCATTCAGGTGAAGCCACAAATGCCGTCTTCGGCGTTTCAGCATCTCTTCTAAAGGTTCTGGGCGAAAGACGGCCAGCGTACGCTGCTGTGGCCTTTGACGTCTCCGGACCGACGTTTCGCCATGAGATGTATGAGGGTTATAAGGCACAGCGACCTCACATGCCGGACGAGATGCGCGCCCAGTACGGACGGGTGCGGGAAGCCGTGGAAACGATCGGGCTGTCGATCGTCGAACTTCCGGGCTATGAAGCGGACGATGTCCTTGGGCATTTCTCGCGGCGTGCTACGGAGCGGGGGCTGCGGACAATCATCGTGACGGGAGACCAGGACACAATGCAACTCGTCTCTCCCACAGTCAGCGTCCTGTATCAGCGAGGCGCGAGAAACGAATCCCTCTTTGATCCTGACGCAGTGAGAGGGCGGTACGGGCTTACACCTGAGCAGATACCAGATCTGAAGGCGCTGCAAGGCGACCCGTCTGATAACATCCCCGGCGTGCAGGGAGTGGGCGCGAAGACGGCAACAACACTCCTTAGCGAGTACGGCACAGTCGGCGAGCTCTACGAGCACATTGACGACGTCGCACCGGAGCGCGTACGGCAGCGCCTGATCGACGGACGCGAGGCTGCAATGCAGGGGCTTGAGCTCACACGAATCGTCACCGAACTTGACCTGCCCGTGACGCTTGATGACCTGCAATGGACGGAGAATTTTGATCGGTCCCGCCTAGTTGCATTCTTCCGTGAAATGGAGTTTACGTCCCTATTGAACCGGATACCTAATGTTGGCGACGAGGAAACCGAAACAGCAGCTACACAAGTGTCTATGCCTGATGTCGATGAGTCCTACCGGAGTATCTCAACCACTCAAGAGTTGGAAGATCTGCTTGCCGAGATCTCAAATTCCACATATGTCTCTATCGTTGTGCCGGTCACATCGAACCAGGTGATGGAAGGGATACCGGTGGGCATAGGACTCTGCTGGGCCTCCGGGCAAGCGGCCTACGCCCCCCTGATGCAAGAGGGGCTCGGAATACCTGTAGTGACAAGTGCGGACATGCTTCAGCGGCTCGGAGGTTTTCTTGCTGAGAGCGGGCCGGACGGAACTCCACGGATACTGGTAACACACGTTGCGCGTGAGATATTGCCTCCGCTGCAGAATGGTGGCATCGAAATCATCAACCCAATCTGGGATACATCTGTTGCAGCGCATATGCTCGGCAAGCCGTCTACTGCCCTGTCAACTCTCGTCCTATCTGAATTCGGACAGGAACTGCCGACCCGGGAAGAACTGCTAGGACGTGGGGCGAAGGCGGTGCCATTCCACGCACTGGACGAGGAGACGGCGTTACGGTACACGTGCTCCGCCGCGGACTACACCTTACGGATGATGGAGTCATGGGCGCCGATTCTCGAAGAACAGGGAGCGAGCCCTCTATTTGAGGGGCTTGAGATGCCGCTCGCGCCGGTTCTGTCACGGATGGAGCGGAACGGCGTCCGTCTGGACACTGGGCTGCTGGCGAAGATGTCTGGAGAGATGCACGCAAATCTCGATCAGATGACTCAGGAAATTTACGATGAGGCTGGCGCAGGGGCCGGCATGGACGAGCCGCTGGTGTTTAATCTTAATTCTCCCAAACAACTTGGTGAGGTGCTGTTCGAAAAGCTGGGACTGCCCGCGCGCCGTCGGACACAGACGGGCTACTCCACGGACGCGTCCGTCCTCGAGGGTTTGGTCAAGAGTGGGGAACAGCACAGCCACATCGTTCAGCGCATCCTCGAATACCGTGAATTGTCCAAGTTGGTATCAACGTATGTGGACGCGCTCCCCAAGGAGGTTTACACCGGGACTGGCCGGATTCACACAAGTTTTGATCAGACCGGCTCAGCGACAGGTCGCATCGCATCAAAGGATCCGAATCTGCAGAACATTCCGGTGCGGACCGAGTCGGGGCGACGGATTCGCGAGGCATTCATCGCGGCGGACGGGTCTTCGTTGGTGTCAGCGGATTATTCGCAGGTAGAGTTGCGTGTTTTGGCACATCTTTCAGACGACGCGGGACTGAAGGATGCTTTTCACGCGGGAGAGGACATCCACTCATCAACGGCGTCACAGGTGCTTGGAATTGCGCCCGATGAAGTGACTGCGGAACATCGCCGAATTGCCAAAGCCGTGAATTTCGGAATCGTCTATGGCATGGGCGGGTTCGGCTTGGCAACACGGCTTGAGATCGAGAGGAAAGAGGCGGACGAGTTCATTTCTGCGTATTTCGAGCGATTCCCGATGGTGCGAGCGTATATGGACAACACTATCGAGGGCGCTCGAACAAACGGTTACGTTCAGACGCTCTTGGGGCGGCGGCGCTACCTGCCTGATATCAGATCATCAAACCAGAATGTGCGCGCGGCTGCGGAGCGCATGGCTATCAATATGCCCGTACAAGGGACGGCAGCAGAAATCATCAAGCTGGCGATGCTGCGAATGCAGGAACAACTGGATGAGGCAGAGATGCGTACGCTGATGCTGCTGCAGATCCACGATGAACTGCTGTTTGAGGCTCCGGTGGATGAGCGGGAGGCCCTGACATCGGTTATTGATGAAGTGATGCCGGCGGTGATGCCTATGTTGGACGTGCCGCTAGTGGTGGATGTGAAGGCCGGGCCGTCCTGGGGGGAAATGGGGTAAGTCTCGGGCGCGGGCATCGGTGTGCAACGATGCCTTAATGACACGTTAACCGCGTGTTGTCATCTGCTTAATCCGCCTTGCCTACGCTCAGTTGAGATAACCAAGTGCGTGAACCTGCAAGAGGATACGGAGGGACGATGGGGTTAGGGAAGATGTGGCGTCGGGTGCTATTTTTCGGTGTTTTAGGGGTGGTTCTGGCCCTTGGCGGCGCGGCATGTGATGGCGGTATTTCCAATGGTGATCCGTCCAACGGAATGGGCTTGACTGGCACGATCGAGATTGACGGGTCCAGCACGGTAGCGCCAATTTCGGAGGCCGTGGCAGAGGAGTTCCTCGCCGAGTACCCGGATGTTCGTGTGAATGTTGGGGTGTCCGGCACGGGTGGCGGATTCAAGCGCTTCACAGTTGGTGAGACGGAGATTTCAGACGCGTCGCGCCCCATTAAGGAATCTGAAGCGGAGATTGCTGCCGAGAACGGTATCGAATACCTCGAGCTGACTGTTGCTCTAGATGGGCTGGCCGTGATGGTGAACACAGCCAACGATTTTGTCGATTGCCTGACCATTGCCGAACTGAACGAGGTTTGGAAGCCGGACAGTACAGTGGATTCATGGGACGACGTGCGTTCAAGCTTCCCGGGCGACGACCTCAACCTGTACGGCCCGGATACAGAGTCCGGCACGTTTGATTACTTCACTGATGTCGTGAACGGCGACGAGGGTGTGTCCCGCTCCAACTACGTCGCGTCCTCAGATGACAATGTGTTGGTACGCGGCATCTCCGGCGATCGGAATTCGCTAGGCTACTTCGGCTACGCCTACTACGCAGAGAATGCGAGCGTGCTGAAGCTGGTCGAGGTTGATGCCGGCGACGGCTGTATTGCCCCGAGTGACGAAAGCGTGGCGGATGGCAGTTACGCCCCCTTGTCCCGCCCGATATTCATCTACGTCGATGTGGCGAAACTGAGGGCGCGCGATGAACTGAAGGCATTCATCGACTTCTACCTTGACAACTCGCCAACACTGGTGCCGGAAGTTGGCTATACCGCTCTCCAGAGTTACGACGAGGAGAAGAGCAAGGTTGCCGCTGCGTACGCAGGAGGATAAGCCCACTCTATAGCCTCACCCTAGCCCTGCCCATCAAGCGACCGGGGAGACGATGTGATTTCGGTCCCCGCCGGAATAAAGGTGGGCGGTTCTTAACCCGCACTTAATCTGCGTGGGGCATCCTTATGCGCGGGGGCCGTAGGGCTAACTGGGGAAGGATTATTTTCTTGGCTGGAGCGTCATTTACCGCGCCTCGCGTTTCACGGGAGGACCTGGAGAAACGCCTCCTGTCCGGCTCCCGGGCAGAGCGCGGTACCGAGACAGCAATCCACTTGCTTCTTCTCGGCGCAACGGTTATCTCAATCGCCACGACCTTGGGGATTGTCTTCGTCCTGGTCAATGAGAGCTTCAGGTTCTTCCAGGATGTCTCTGTTATCGAATTCCTGACGGGAACCGTCTGGACTCCCCGGTTCCAGCCGGCACTCTTCGGCGTGTTGCCGCTTGTCGCCGGCACAATCCTCGTGGCTGCCATCGCAATCCTGGTGGCAGGGCCGGTGGGTCTGTTCACCGCAATCTTCCTGAGTGAGTATGCGCCGGACCGCTTTCGACGTATCGTCAAGCCGATGCTCGAGATCCTTGCGGGTATTCCAACCGTGGTTTATGGCTATTTCGCCCTCACATTCGTGACGCCCCTGCTACAGGAGTACTTGTTCCCCGACATGATCATCTTCAATGCCCTGAGCGCGGGACTCGTAATGGGAGTGATGATTATCCCGATTGTGTCCTCCTTGACGGAGGACGCGATGCTGGCCGTGCCACGTTCACTGCGCGAAGCAGCCTATGCGCTGGGAGCGACACGATTTGAGGTGGCAACGCGGGTTGTGACACCGGCGGCGCTCTCCGGCATCGTGGCGGCAATTATCCTCGGGCTTTCACGCGCGATCGGCGAGACGATGCTGGTCACGATTGCCGCAGGCGCAACACCGCGCCTAACAATTGATCCGCGGGAAAGCATCCAAACGATGACGGCTTACATCGTCCAAGTGGGATTCGGCGAGACTCCCCAGGGAACGACAATCTATTACACAATATTCGCCGTAGCTCTGCTGCTGTTCGTGATGACGCTCGCCATGAACATCCTCGGCCAGTGGGTAGTTCGACGCTGGCGGCAGGTGTACTAGGGACACAGAGCGATGGAATCGACGACTCCCAACGACGTCCGTAGCGTTAGCGCTGAGCAGTTCCACAGCAGCCTGCGCGGACGCCGCTTCATTGGCAATGCGGCAGTCGTATTGTTCTTCCTGTCGACGCTTGTGGGACTTGCGACTCTAGCCGCCCTTATCATCGACGTGCTCATAGACGGTCTGCCTTGGCTGGACTGGGACTTTTTGTCGACATATCCATCGCGGCGGCCTGAGGACGCCGGACTGCGCTCCGCCCTATTTGGGACGCTGTGGGTTGGTGGGCTGACCGCGCTGTTCACCTTCCCAATCGGGACGGCTACAGCGATCTACCTAGAGGAATATGCGCCTCGCAACAAGCTGACCCAGCTCATTGAGGTGAATATCTCCAATCTCGCTGGTGTGCCGTCAATCGTCTATGGACTGCTCGGCCTGGCGGTCTTCGTGTTCCTGCTGGGCATGGGGCGTGTAATCATCGCTGGCGCGCTGACGCTGACGTTGCTGGTTCTACCGCTGTTGATTGTGGCGGGACGCGAGGCTATACGAGCGGTGCCGGACAGCTATCGGCAGGGGTCGCTGGCGTTAGGTGCGACGCGCTGGCAGACGGTGAGGCATGTGATCCTGCCATCCGCGCTACCGGGCATCCTGACGGGCACGATCCTTGCGATGTCTCGCGCGATTGGGGAAGCGGCGCCGCTCCTCGCCATCTCCGGTCTTGTTTTCGTGACGTTCACGCCAGGGCACCCATTTGAGCGATTCACCGTACTGCCCATCCAGATCTTCAACTGGGTGTCACGTCCACAGTTGGACTGGCAGCACGTGACGGCAGCGGCAATCATCATCCTGTTGCTCGTACTGCTGACCATGAACGCGACAGCGATCTTGCTGCGCGACAGGTTCCAACGGCGGTCGGAAGAATAAGGCAGGCAGGGAGAGAGTTACACATATGGCAACTGCGACAGCGATTTCGGCGCCTCCTGCCCTGTCCGTTCGGGACCTGAACCTCTACTACGGGCATTTTCAGGCGCTCAAGGACGTGAATCTGGACATTCCGCACCACAAGATCACAGCATTCATTGGGCCGTCCGGTTGTGGCAAGAGTTCTCTTTTGCGCTGCATGAATCGGATGAATGACCTAATCCGCACGGCGCAGGTTGACGGCGAGGTGTTGTTCCACGGAGAAAACGTATACGCGGAGGAGACGGACCCAACGGAGATACGATTCCGAATTGGAATGGTGTTTCAGAAGCCCAACCCGTTCCCGAAATCGATATATGACAATGTTGCGTTTGGACCAAAACTCGCGGGGTACAAGGGTGATATGGGCGCCCTCGTGGAGCGGTGTCTGCGACAGGCGGCGCTGTGGGATGAGGTGAAGGACAGGCTGAAGGATTCCGCATACAAGCTCTCCGGCGGTCAACAACAACGTTTGTGCATCGCTCGGACGCTGGCGCTGGATCCAGAGGTCATCCTGATGGATGAGCCGTGTTCGTCGCTCGATCCAATCGCAACGCTGGCCATCGAGGAACTGATGCGAGAGCTGGCTCCTAACTACACCATCGTGTTGGTGACTCACAACATGCAGCAGGCCGCCCGTGTCTCGGACTACACCACTTTCCTAACAGTCGACGATCAGCAGACCGGATACGTCGTGGAGTTCGGGGAGACGGGCGGAATCTTTTCGATGCCGCGAGAGAAGGCGACGGAGGATTACATCACGGGTCGGTTCGGTTAGACAGGAACGAAATCGCCAATGACGAATAACATCAGAGAAAGCTACAGTGGCGGCGAGACACATCGCGCGTCTATCATGACCACCGTGGCAAATCCAGAGGCAAACCAGGACGCTCACGAGTTGCCTGACATGGCGGCATCTCCTGAGCACGTTTCGGACCGCCTCCCCGTGTCGGAGCGACCCGTTTCACTCAGCACACGGAACATGTCGCTCTACTACGGACAGTTCAGGGCGCTGAAGGACATCTCCGTTGAGATCCCGGAGCGAACGGTCACGGCAATCATCGGCGCGTCCGGCTGCGGCAAAAGCACTTTCTTGCGCAGCTTCAATCGCATGAATGACCTGATTCCCGGTGTACGTGTGGAGGGCACCGTGGAGATGTCCGGCGTACCCATCTATGACCGACGTGTAGACGTTACTGAGCTGCGCCGTGCAGTCGGGATGGTGTTCCAGCGACCGAACCCGCTGCCCATGTCCATCTACGAAAACATCGCTTACGGACCCCGACGGCACGGTGTGCGGAATCGGGCAGCTTTGGATGAGATTGTCGAGCGGTGCCTGACACAGGCAGCGCTGTGGGACGAAGTAAAGGATAAGTTGAAGCAGCAAGGAAATGAGCTTTCCGGCGGCCAACAGCAACGGCTGTGCATCGCGAGAACACTGGCCGTGGAGCCAGACGTGATTCTGATGGATGAGCCATGCTCAGCGCTTGACCCAGCGTCAACACTGCGTATTGAGGAACTCATGCAGGAGTTGGGACATGAGTATACAATCCTTGTCGTTACGCACAATATGCAGCAAGCTGCGCGCGTATCTGAGATGACTGCATTCATGAACATGGAGGAGGATCGAGCAGGCGTCCTCGTTGAATTCGGACCCACCACCGAAATCTTCACTACTCCCAAAGAGAGAACAACGGAGGACTATATCACGGGCCGCTTCAGTTAGGTAGACTGGATAACCTGTCAACACGAAACCCGCGAACGGGAAGAGGTAACGACAATGGCAATGGGACGGCACCCGACACGGCAGGACTTCGACCGGCTCCTGCAAGAGGTGCAGGACGACGTGATAGCGATGGGCTCCATGGTGGACAAGTCCATCGAGCGCTCCACCGAGGCTCTCTTGAACCGCGATGCGGCACTTGCGCGGCAGGTTGTCGCGGAGGACGCGCGCATCGACTCCATGCGATTCGAAATCGAAGAAAAGGCCATCCGCCTGATTGCGACACAGCAACCGATGGCCGGTGATCTACGCGTATTGGTCACTGTACTCAACGTCATCGTCGATCTTGAACGAATGGCGGATCACGCAGAAGGGAATGGGCGCATAGCAGAGATGATTGGGGCGGACAGTACGATCCGGCCGCTAGATACCCTGCCCCGTATGGCAGAAAAATGTCGCGACATGCTGCGGCGCGCGCTTTCTGCGCTGGTGGATCACGACGCCGACACGGCGCGGAAGATCTGCGAGGAGGATGACGAAGTCGACGCGATGCAGGATTCGTCCTACCATGCGTTGCTGGAACTCATGATTGAGAATCCGTCGCGTGTTCAGGAGGCGACGTACCTGCTGTGGGCGACGCATAACCTGGAGCGTATCGCGGACCGGACGACGAACATCGCCGAACGCGTCGTCTTCCTCGTAACCGGCCATATGGAGGAACTGGCCAGCAAGCTATAGGGAGTGGTATAACGCACCCTCAAAGCTGTTCGCTGAAGGATTCCCCTACGCTACGTCCGGGTCGTAGTCCATGCCGACATGGCCCATGTCGATGAACTTCTGGTACTCCTCGTCTGAGTAGCCCATGACGTTCTTGTAGACGTAATCGTTGTCCTGGCCGAGCATGACAGCGTGGCGCCGGATCTCATAAGGCGTATTCTGGAGTTTGAATCCCGTCGTGGGGTTCTTGTGGGTGCCGGCCTCGGGATGGGTCACCTGCTGGAAGAAGTTGCGCTCAGCCACGTGCGGGTCCGCGTGGACATCGCTCTCATCCATGACCATGCCAGCGGGGACGCCGACCGCCTGCAGGCGGTGCATGGTCTCGCGAGCATCCTGCTCAATCGTCCACCTGGAAATCACCTCATCCAGTTCGCGGCGGTTCTGATAGCGGCTGAGGGAGTCGGCAAAGCGCGGATCGTCGGCGAGGTTGGGCTCGCCCATGATCTGGCAGAGCGTGCGGAATTCGGCGTCTGAGCGGCAGGCAATGGTGAGCCATCGCTCGTCGCCGGCGCACTGGTAGACGTTGTGCGGGGCGAGGAACTGGTGCGTGTTGCCAAGTTGGGTGTAGACGCGGCCGTTCATGGAGTAGTCCATGACGAAATCACCAAGGAACGGAACGAAGTTCTCAGCCGTTGGCGCCTCGATGAGGATTCCTTTGCCGGTCTTGTTGCGGTGGCGCAGACCCATGATAAAGGCGAGCGCGCCGCCGACGCCGCCCGCCGCATCACTTGGGACGCCGCTAGGGCCGCGGGCCGGGTCTTCATCCGGATAGGCGCGCAAGAGAGGATGGCCCGCCAAGGCCTCCATGTGATTGCCCCACGTGCGGTAGTTCTTGTAAGGGCCCTCGATGCCGAAGGCGGGCATTCGGACCATGATCAGGCGCGGGTTGATTGCGGAGAGGCGCTCCCACGTAATGCCAAACCGCTCCATGGAAATGGCGACATTGTTTTCCAGGAAACCGTCCGCCTGGGCGACGAGCCGCTCCAGGGCTTCCTGGCCCTCAGGGCTCGCGAGATCCATGGTGACGGAGAGCTTGTTGCGCGCGTGTGTGTTGAAGATAGCCTGGCGGTTCCAGGGGCGTTCACCCGGATCGTCATCGACATAACCCATGCCGGTGTTTCGGAGACGCACGAATTCCAGTGGCGGGCGGGCCATTTGGCCGCGTGTACTGGTAGCGAAGTGCTTGATGGACTCGATTCGGATGACCTCCGCGCCCCAGTCCGCAAGGTGCATGGTGCCATACGGGCCGGCCCACACGACAGTGATGTCCAAGATACGCAGGCCCTCAAGGGGCAGCTTGCCGGTACCAGGGACAGGGGAGCCGGTCATGTCTCGGCGGCCGTTCTCTGTGGCTGTCATTGTCGTGCTCCTTTAGCTTTCGGCGTCCTTGCGTATGGCATACGTCTAGATGACGCCCTCAGACCGGAGGAACGATATATCTTCGCCCTCAATGCCGATCTCCTTGAGAACCTCGACGGTGTGTTCACCGAGGAGGGGTGCACGGTGGCGGGCGGGCCGCTCGCCGTCCTCGAAGTGGATACGAGAGTTGAAGCCAGGGTAGGTGAGAGGGCCAGTGGCGGGGTGGTCGATAGTTTGCCAGAAACCTCGCGCGTCAAAGTCTTCGTCGTTCATGAGGTTCTCGATGGTGTTGACGGGGCCGCCAAGCACGCCGAACTCCATGCAGGCGCGCTGCACCTCTTTGGTGGTGCGCTCCAGCATCCACGGGATGAGGGTGGCCTCCCATTCTTCGGCGGCCTCCGGACGTGAGCGGGCGGCGACAGTATCCCAACCGGGTTGGGTTAGGATGTCCTCCGCGCCGACCATGCGCGCCATGTTGGGGAACTGGGCGGCACCGGCCGTGGTCATGAACATGCCATCAAGGCAGGGGTAGATGCCGCTGCCGAGACCGAGGCTGGCGCCGGGGGAGACACGCATGGGCACCTGGTTGTTGTACTGGTAGCCGAGGAGTTTTTGCATGCGGCCATCGATGGATTGGAGCGTAACTTCGAAATAGCTGACATCGATGTTCTCGCCCTGCCCTCGCAGTTCGGCATTGGTAAGGCCCAGAGCGCTGGCGAGGGCGGCGGCGTAGCCGACGTGGAAGCTGGCCATGCGGCCGGCGGTCTTGAGCGGCTCAAGCTCGGGATCCCCGGAGCCCCACATGTTGCCACCCATTGCGTACAATGTGAGATCAAGCCCGACCCAGTCCTTATAGGGGCCGGTTTTACCGAAGTTGCTGATGGAGGTCATCACGAGCTGAGGGTTGATTTGACTGAGCTCCTCGTAGCCGAGTCCGGCGTTCGGCATGACGTCGGGCGGGAAGCTCTCGATGAGGATGTCGGCACCCTTTACGAGCTCCTTGATGATCTGTTTGCCCTTCTCAGTCTTGAAGTCCAGGGTGACGGAACGCTTGTTGGTGTTGAGGAATAGGAAAAGTCCGCTCTTTTCGAGGTCAGGCTCATCGTGGTAGAAGGGACCGATACGGCGCGCCGGGTCTCCACCGCCCGGCCTCTCAATCTTGATAACGTCTGCGCCGTAGTCGCCGAGAATCCGTGTGGCGTACGGCCCTGCGGTGTAATGCGTCAAGTCAATAACGCGGACACCCTCAAGCGGCATGAACATCTCTAAACGGCCCCCCCTCCGTCTCTGCTCACCGGGCGATGGGCTTTGTTCCTCACCGTCCAGATTGATGCCATATTGTGGCACTGAGTGATGGTGGGGTAAAGGGATGGAGGGAGCAAGTATAATTGTAGGCGCGGGGATTGCGAATGGAGAATCGGTCTAACGACGTCGAAAGCGGCTTTCCGGGGCCGGGCGCTCAGGAGCAGGGGCGGCCGGGAATTGTCGTTGTCAGTGTGGCGGTTGTGGTGATGGCGGCGTTCATTGGCCTCCTTGCATACAGCTTGCTGACACGTGAGACGATGCCGATGGACACGACGACACGCACCAGCATCGCGGCGCCGTCGTTCACGCTTTCACAGCTGAACGGAGCGGGAGACGTGAGTTTGTCCGATTTTGAGGGTTCGCCACTCGTGGTGAATTTCTGGGCTTCATGGTGCGCTCCGTGCCGCGTTGAGATGCCACATCTGGTCGAGGCTCATGAGCGATACAAGGACCAGGGAGTTCGATTCATCGGCGTTGCGATCCAGGACACGAATGAGGACGCGCTGGCCTTTATCGAGGAATTCGACGTTCCCGTTGACGATGGCTATGTCATGGTGACCGATCCGGACGGGGAGGCCACTATAGACTACGGTGTCGGCGGGCTGCCAGTGACGTTCTTCATCGAGCAGGACGGCACGGTGCATACGCGGTGGGCAGGCGTGGTGAACAGTACAGTCCTCGATGAGAGGATCGCGGAGATACTCTATTAGCGGCAACTGGCATACCATGGATCGCTTCATCGGACTCTGGGCGCTTATCTTTGTTCGGCCACTATTTGTACTGGGCATCTTAGTGGCGGCCATTGGGGTCTTGTTGGTGTTGTTCTCGGCAGGTTATTTCGCTCTCGGGGGGTATTCAGAGGCAAACCTGGATGAACTGAACGTTTCACAGGCTGAGAGCGGCATCACGCAGGAAGATCTGACACGTGGTTTGCCAACGGCGCTGCCGACCACGCCATCCGCAACAACTCCCACGCCCGTCAGTTCACCATCGCCTGGGAATACACCATTGGCAATGACCGCGCAAACTCAGCAACCTACTCCCATCACTGAAGATGCGGCAGGTAATCCCACTCAGGCAGACAGCACAACAGGAAGCAATCTCTATGACGAGTACGGCGTCCTCCGGGACTTCAGTCATTATTTGGCCGAGGCTAACGATGGCGCGCTGCTTGAGCCGATTAGAGAGAATTTCAAGCTAATTGCTGAGGAAGACCTCGTTGAGACCTATGGAGAGGAACCGCGACCTCTCCACATCATCATTCCTGCCATCAACCTCGAATCGAACATTATCGACCTCAACATCTTGTGGGATGGCGAGACGGCTGAATGGGAGACGGCTGACCGCGCAGTTGGTTTCCACGTTGGTTCAGCGACCCCGGGAGAAATCGGTAATACGGTGATGTCCGGCCACGTGAATTCGCCGTTTGCAGGCGAGGGATCGATATTCGCACGTCTGGATGAGATTGCACCTCTTCTGCGACGCGGCGAGATTGTAGACATCATGGTCATGGCAGGCGGTGACGTGTTCCTGTACCGGGCTACAGATACGACCGTTGTTCTGCCGGAGGACATGGACGTATTCGATTACTCAGACAGCCCGACGCTGTCACTTGTGACGTGCGCGCCGGCAACAACATATTCCCATCGCTTCATCGTTAACGCGACGCTTGTTGGTGTGGCACGGCTGTAGACGGATGTGCCACATCGATTGGCGCGTGTACCCGTTGATTCGTATACACTAGCAAGGACTTTCGGCAGATTGCCGCGTAGCACGTGTGAGACAGTCGCGCGGGATAGTTGAAGCCGTGAGCACAATCGTGGAAATTGGTGGGGGGTGTCTTAGTGACAGCAACAGCGTCCGCCTTATTCGATGAGACGGCGGCACGAGCGCGGGCAGAAGGGCGACTCATCCTGACGGAAGAGGAATCCAAGGCCATCCTGCAGGAGCAGGGCATCCAAGTGACCATGCCGACACTGGCATCGTCTGCGGATGAAGCAGCCTCGGCAGCAGAGAACATCGGCTACCCCGTTGTGATGAAGGTGTCTTCACGAGAGATCACACACAAAAGCGATGTTGGCGGCGTAAAGCTTGGTATAGCAGACGCAGATGCCGCACGAGCTGCGTACGACGAGATCGTTGCCAGCGCCAAGGCTGCAGAGCCGAGCGCGGCTATCGACGGCGTTACGGTGCAGTCACAAGCACCGGGTGGCGGTGTCGAGGTAATCGTGGGAATGACTCGCGACCACCAATTCGGCCCCGTCATCATGTTCGGGCTGGGAGGGATAGCCGTTGAAGTTCTACAGGACGTGGCGTTCCGTATCGCTCCCCTGACCAAGAGGGACGCAGGCGCTATTGTCCGTGAGATCAAGGGGTATCCCCTGCTGACCGGGTATCGGGCGACGCAAGCCGTCGATCTCGAGGCGCTTGAAGGCGTTATCGGGGCAGTCTCAACATTCGTGAGCGAGACATCAGACGTGGCGGAGATGGATCTCAATCCCGTACTGGCGTATGCGGACGGTACAATCGCCGTCGATGCCCGGATCGTTCTCACAGCGGACTAGTCCCACTACACAGTAAGCGGAGGAGTATAGAGATGGACGCGACACGCAAAGCCAACCTGGACAGGGCGTTCAATCCACAAGTGATTGCCGTGGTGGGCGATAAGAAAATCACGGACTACATGTGGCTGAAGAGCGTTCGTGACGCCAAGGCCAAGGTTGTGTCCGTCCAGATTGATGAGAACGAGATCCCGGGCATCCTTGAGATGGGATTCGAGAACTATCCCAGCCTTGCCGACGTGCCGGGGCAGGTTGACTATGTGATCGTTGCGGTGCCGCGCCCCGTCGCGCCCCGCATCGTGAAGGATGCCATCGACGTGGGCGCCGGTGCAGCGGCGCTGTTCACATCCGGCTTTGCGGAGACGGGCGAGGAACAAGGCGTCCAACTGCAGGATGCACTGACACAGATGACGCACGAGGCGAATTTCAACCTCGTCGGCCCGAACTGCATGTGCCTGTATCACTCCAAGACCGGCATACGAAACTCTGCGGACCAGTGGATCGGCGAGGGCGGCGACATCGGGTTCATGTCCAACTCCGGCACACACGCGACCAGCTTCGTGATGCGGGCTCGCAACAACGGGTTGTTCCCGCTCAAGTCCATCAGCATGGGCAATAGCATCTCCGTGGACCAAGGGGATTGGCTTGAGTACCTGGGCGACGACCCGGAGGTCAAGTCCATCGGCATGTACGTTGAGGGGACACGGGACGGGCGCAAATTCTTTGAAGCACTGCGGGACGTTGCAGCGCGCAAGCCGGTGGTCATCTGGAAGGGTGGGCAGACACGCGAAGGAGCCCGCGCCGCCGCGTCTCATACAGGGCACCTGGCCTCCGATATGGCGCTGTGGGACGCGATGATGCGCCAGACGGGCGCTATTCGTGTCGATACGCAGGACGAGCTGATGGACGCCTTCAAGGCGCTTCACTTCATGAAGCCGTTCACGGGCAGCAGGATGGGCATTGTGGCGCAGACGGGTGGGCAGTCCGTGCTGGTGTCTGACGCGTTCGGACGCGAAGGGCTGACTGTACCGGATCTGACGCAGGAGAGCTACGACATACTGGAGCCTATCGTCACGGTCGTTGGCGGCAGTTACAAGAATCCTTTGGATGTGTCCGGCTCGCTTACGAGCATCGAACGAGGGCGGGAGATGCTGGATACGCTTGCGGCTGATACGAATACGGACATCATCGTCATTGAGGCGAGCATCGGGTTCATCTCGCGGCGGCTCGAGCGGCAGGGAAAGACCATGGACGATCTCATCGACATGTTCAAGGAATTCCAGGAATCGACGGACAAGCCTTTCGGCGTGATTGCGACATGGAACCAAGATGAGGCGGCGTTGGCAGAGTTCCGAATCAAGATTGCAGACCGTGGGATTGCGGTTTTTCCGTCGTTTCAAGATGCTGCGCGGGCGATCCGGCGGCTGCGGGAGTACTACATCACGCAGGCGGAGCTCGCGGCCGGGTCGTAGACACCAGATATCGTTATTTCGCGTTTGCGATTAGGTGTGGGTTGCGGCGGCGGGTAGCGTCGCGCGGCCGGTTTTGTGGCTGATATCAGGCTTTCTGAGGATGAGGCGCGTCGGTGGCGTTTTGCGTCTCAGGGGCTGGATGTAGGGGTTAAAGCGCGGGAAAGTGGCGGGGCGGTACCGGATGTTGTGCGGCTGAGCGCCGGGGTGCAGGCGCAGGATATGAACACTGCGCCTCTGCAGGTGCGGGCGCGGAGCCTCGACACGAAGGTGGGGGATGCTTGGAAATCCCTATCTGAAACTCGTCATATTGTGCGGACCTGGGCGATGCGTGGGACGCTGCATATTATTCCGGCGGAGGATCATAAGTGGCTGACTGCGTTGCTCGGGCCGAGTTCGTTTAATGCGGGGCGAAAAAGGCGTTCAGAGCTCGGATTGGACGAATCGACGCTGTATAAGGCGTTTGAAAGTTTCGCTACTTTTTTCACACAGGAGGGCCCTTTAACACGCCAAAAACTGGCTGAAATGCTCATTTTAGAGGGGATAAGGGTCGAAAACCAGGCAATTAATCACATCGTGCGTTCCGGGGGGTTTTTGGGTTACATAACGCACGGTCCCCTACTGGACGGCAAGACGGAGACGTTTGTCGCGGCCGACGAGTGGCTGGCGGGGGTGGAACGTCCGCAGCTCGATCGGGAGGAGGCTCTGGCGCGGCTGGCGGGGCGGTATGTCCGGGCTTTCGGGCCGACGACTGAGCGTGACTTCGCGGTGTGGTCGGGGCTGCCGCTGAGGGACGCGCGGGCGGGGTGGCAGGCGATCTCCGGTGAGCTGGTGGAGGTTGATGTTGCGGGGGAGCGGATGTGGGTGGATGAGGAGGGGATTGCACTCCAAGATCAAGATTCCCGCTTTCGCGGGAATGACGAGGACACTTCCCCGCTCTCGCCGGTGGTTAGGTTGTTGGGGTTTTTTGATACGTATTTGTTGGGGTATCGGGGGCGGGGGCTTGCGGTTGGGTCGGAGCACTTGTCCCGGGTGAATGCGGGCGGGGGGATGATCCGGCCGGTTGTGACTATCGATGGGCTTGCGGTGGCGACGTGGTCGTGGACGCGGCTGTCGGGCGGCAGGGGGCTTGAGATCTCGGTTGAGGCGTTCCCGGGGATGGAGGGGGCGCTGGGGCCTTCGTGGGCGCGGGAGGCGGTGGCTCGCGAGGTTGAGGATATTGGGCGGTTTTTGGGGGTTGAGGCGGGGCTACGCTAGTAGGTCCGGGTTCTTTAGGACGTGGGTGGCGGCGTTGGTGGGGGGGATCTCTCCCGTTTCTACTTTGCGGAGGATGTCCGCCAAAGCTTCGGAGTGTTCGGCGTGGGTGAGGCGGGTGAGGAGGCGTTCTCTGAGGGCTGCGTGAAATTCTGAGCGCCTCTGGGCGGCGCGGCGGTCTTCGAGGCGTCCTGAGTCGCGCAGCGTGTCGTAGTGCCGCTCCACGGCGTCCAGGAGCTCCGTTACGCCCTTGTTACGGATTCCTTCTGTCTGGAGGACGGGAATCGTCCACCAGTCCATGTCACGGCTGCCCAAGTGGACGGTGGTCTCAAGGTCGTTGGCCATTCTCTTCGCGCCGGGTCGGTCGGCTTTGTTGACGACGAAGACATCGGCGATCTCGAGCAGCCCGGCTTTCATGGTCTGAATGGCGTCGCCCGCCTCGGGGACGACGACGACCACGACGCTATCGACGGTGTGCATGATGTCCAGCTCAGTCTGGCCGACGCCCGCGGTCTCGACGATGATGACGTCCACGCCCGCTGCGTCCAGGACGCGCATGGCGGAGGGTGCGATGGCGGAGAGGCCGCCGGACGCGCCGCGTGTGGCCATGCTGCGGATGAAGACGCCGGGGTCCAGGAAGTGGTCTCTCATGCGGACGCGGTCGCCGAGGATCGCGCCACCTGTGAAGGGGCTAGAGGGATCGACGACGAGGACGCCGACGGTGCGGTCTCGTTCGCGGAGTTGGGCGGTCATGGCCTCGACGAGGGTGCTTTTGCCCGCGCCGGGGGGGCCTGTGATGCCTATGAGGTGTGCGCCGCCGGTATGAGGGGCGATGCGCTGCATGATGTCGTCGGCGACGGGGTCGCCTTTTTCGAGGAGGGTGAGGATGCGGGGGGCGGCGGCGAGGTCTCCGGTGAGGAGGCGGTCTACTAGTTCCATGGGTTAAGGGTAACGCAAAGGGAGAGGCCCCGGGGGTTGCCCGGGGCCTCTTTTGTTTCCGCTAGGGAGGGGCTGCCGGGTGGCAGGCCCCTCCATGGTGTCGGGGATTAGCCGCCGATCACGCCGTTGCGGGTGGCGAAGAGCAGGTAGCCCTTGCCGCTTTCGACGACCGCTACGCCGCCCTCGTGCGGGAAGCCATCGGTCATCGCGCCGCTGGAGAAGTAGGTCTCGTACTGCGGCGGGGTTGCGTCAGCGTTCCAAGTGCGGATCATGCCCCATCCGCTGGCGCCAAGCGCGCTGAGGTAGGCGTCGGCGCTCACGGAATCCTCACCGCCTGCGGGGGTGTAGCCAATGCCGTTCCACCCGCTGGTGACGGTGTACTGCGGCGGCGTGCGCTGCGGGCTGAACCGAACGGTTAGGACGCTAATGGGATCGAAGGTGGTGCTGCGGACGAAGTAGGCGCGGCCATCCACGATGTTGGTCAGGGTTCCCGTCAACCACTCGCCACTCTCCGGATCCTTGCCGGCGTACTCCCACTGCTTAGTCTCGTTGTTGAGACTCCAGACATCCGTCACCGCAGAGCCTTCGAAGACGCCGCTGATGCTGGTGTCCTGCGGGGTGCCTGGGATGGACACAAGGGACCAACCCGGGACAACCGCAACCTTAGCGGGGGCCGGGGCCGTGATGCGGAAGACGTAGCCAAAGGTATCCGTATTCCCGGCCTGATCCTCGTAGTCAACGTTGAGGCGGTAGTTGCCAATGGCCAGATCCGACAGAGCCACGACGTAGCGGATGCTGTTGGAAGTCTGGGCCGCGGCCCCATCAACCTCGGTAGTTTCCGTGACGGTCACGGAGGAGGCAGCCTTGAGGTTCTTGCTGGAGTCCAGCGAGTCCGCAGACAGGGACTGCAGGGCGAGGCCCGTAACACTCACGGTCTTGGCGGAATCATCGTCGTACTCTCCGGCCTCGCCCGAGAAGTCGAAGTTGAGGAAGACAACGTCGTTCACTTCAATGGGCTGGGCGGCTGCGGAGGCCGCATCCGGGTCGTAGACACGCGCGGGATCAACACCACCATTGGCGAGGGTGTCAAGCTCCCACTTGGCCTTGCTACTGGATCCATCGTTATTGTTGTCGTCCGTGCCTTCCACGTGAATGGTGTACACGCCGCTGCGGTTGGTTCCACCAAGGTTCTCGGCGCGCCGGTTGGTATCCACCGTCCAAGTGTTGTTGGATCCACCGCGGACGGGCAACGCTTCATTTACCGTGCCGTGCCGCAGGCGAGCGGATGGCGCTCGTTCAAGGTCCTCAGAGGACTCGATGGTGACGCTCAGGTCATTGTTGCTGAGCTTGGTTCCCACGGTCACGGTGAAGACGGGCGCCAGCTTGTCCGCAGGCGTGGTCCGGTGGTTCACCCGGCTCTCGTTTCCGGCCAGGTCACGCAGATCGGCATTGTCGATTTCAATGCCGGGGCGCGCGTCCGTGGGAAGGTCATTCTCGAGAGTGAGGAACAGCAGGTGCCTTGCGTCACCGCTACCGATGTCGCCGAGGTCACCGCGGATATCCGAGCCCGCAGTTCCTGCGGATCCGATCTTGTTCGAGCCGGTGTTGTCAAGCCACATGACGCCGGCGACAGTATTGCCAACGACGTTGATGTCCTGCGCGTTGACGTCGTTGCCGGCAATGGCATCGTCAAACACGAGGACGATGCTCTTGCGGTTCTGGTCATTCAGTTCGTAGGGATCGGCGGTGTCCTTGGCGGCCTTGACGGAGACGCCCGTGATGGCACGCAGCAGCTCCGGATCAATGTCATCAATGATGAACGTGAGGGTCTTGCTCGCCTCGTTCCGGGCGATGTCATACGCGAGGATGCGGACCTGGATGGTCACCGTCCTGGCATCTGTGTTCTCGTCGCCCTCGGCGGCCTGAACGGTGTTCGTGACGTCAAACTCTATCTCGTAGCGCTCGCCGTCGGCAACCTCATCATCAACGTCGAGCGTCGCGTCATCGTTAGGCTCGCTGAAGTTGTTCTGATCAGTGCCGTCATTAGGATTAAGGGTAAACGACTCGCCAGTGGGCGCGCCGCCGGACGACTGGCTCACGTACGGCAAACCGCTCCGTATCGCCTGCTCGCCCAGGTCATGCGCATCCTCCGGGATGCCGGAGTCCGCATCTGTGACGGTGAAGAACAACGAGAAGTCATCCTCGTCAACGTAGGCACCGCTGGCAAGCGAGGTATCGCCGATCGTCGGCGCGACCAAGTCAACCTCAGCATCACGGCTGCGGGTGGACCGAGGGTTGGCGTCGCTGTAGTTCACCTCAAGGGTGTCACCGTGCTCGACGCCAATGAGCATGCCCACCAATTGGCTGGCGGCATCGCCGCCATCCAGGCCCAGGTTATCCGTGTGGGCCTGGATGGCGGCAACAAGCTTGCCCTGCTCGGCGCACTCTTGTCCAGCCTTAGCATTAGGATCGCAGAAGCTCTCAAAGGCCTCACTCGGCCCGGTTGCGCCAGTCACCGCGCCGTCAACAACAGCAACATCATTAATGTCGTCGATCAGGTCCTGAATTGTATCTTCGTTGGCAGCCGGTTCCCAGTCAGAAAGAGCTTCCTTGAAGTCGTTGCGAATCACGCCGAACATTCCGACGAAGATGCCGGAGTCACGCGAGGAGTTTGCTGCGAGGCCACTGGCATCAACAGCGGCGCCACCGAAACCTCCCAGGTTCTTCTCCGTCGCCGTCACACGAATCGACTCGCCGGAGGTGCTGCTGATTACAACACGGCTCAGGCCGCGCAACCTCTCAGTTGCGTGGTCAGTAGCGTAGTTGAGGTTATCTATGGTTGCGGAGGCAAACCGGATTCGCAGAGCGCCCACTTCACCGGTCACGCGCCCAGTCGGGTAGGTCGGGATGATGTTCAAGCTGAGGTAGGCTTCCTTACCGTTGGTGCTCGAACTCACGAAGGCGTTCTGCACGTTCACTGTTCGGACAGCTTCAAACGCACCGGTTGCGCTCACGTAGTATCCAGTTTCAATCAAAAGGTCGCCGGCATCAATCGAGCCGTTCCTGTTGCGGTCACCGATCTGGAGGTCGGCGGCATTCGCAACATTAGTGCCGTCACTCTCAGTGACTGCGGTAGCGACCGCTGGGTTGGGGGTCGTTCCGCTTTGGGCCGGATCAATCACGTACGCGTTACCACCGCCGTCCGCAGTGGCTGGCCTGTCGGTGAAGTACGCGTAGTAGTCAGTCAATGTGTTTGAGGAAGAGTCATTGTCCTCAATAACGACGTAGAGGGTGCCTCCGGCGTCTTCCAAGGTATCGCGGCCGGTTGAATCAGAGACAAAATCGGCGCTGTCCAGCCTATCAAAAGACGAGCCGGTCGACCCCGAGGGACCGGCCAATTCGTCAGGGGTGACGAGCTTGACCGTACCCGCAGCTGCGCCAGCCCCGAGGGCCGGGACCATGGCGAACGCGAGGATCGCGATCGACAGGATAATCAGTGCTTTGCGCTTCACAGGAAGCCCCCTTCCGTAACTGTGATTTAGGCCTCTGCGGCCCGTCTTCTCAAGTGTAGTAGAAATTGCGGGTTTATTCACGGCGCCCGTTGGGCTTCGGGATTGCCAGGGTTCTCGTAAGTGCATGTGCTCCTCCCCATCCGTGGGAGCCAGGAACCCTGCTGTTTGCCGTCTGTTACGGCAGAGGGCGCCGGCTTTCCCGCGCTACCTGTCCGGTTAGTCTCCATACCTGCGGAGAGCCCCGCGCTCTCCCATTTCTGCTCTCTTTATCCCGACTCCGCTTTGCCACACATGTGACTTCCGCGCGTGTGCATGCAATACGCGGAAGCGCCCACGCCTGCGGCTAGGCGTAGTCACTGACCGTGATTCTAGGGGAGATTTACAAGTGTTGTCAATAGTGGTTTGGCTTGGAATAAGTAGAAATTGTCGAATCAGGTTTGAGACCTGTTTCGGTTTATCGGCGTGTTCCGGGTGGTTTGTCTGAGGGCATATGTAGGAGTTTTCCTGGTGGGGTTTACGAGATTTAGATTTCACGGGAGAGGGTGGCCATGAAGTCGGCGTTGGTCTTGGTCTTGGAGATGCGGTCAAGGATGCGCTCTGTGGCGTCGGAGGCGTCAAGGTTGGAGTTGGAGAGCATGGCCATCATGCGGCGGAGGGTGACGATGCCGCGGTAGGTCTTGTCGTCGTAGAGCCGCTCGTCACGCCGTGTGCCGGATTTGAGGACGTCAATGGCGGGGTAGATGCGGCGCTCGGCGAGTTTGCGATCGAGGTGGACTTCCATGTTGCCGGTGCCTTTGAATTCTTCGTAGATGACATCGTCAAGGCGGGAGCCGGTGTCAACGAGGCAGGTGGCGACGATGGTCAACGTTCCGGCTTCTTCAGTGTTACGCGCGGCGCCGAAGAAGTGTTTGGGTGGGTAGAGGGCGACGGGGTCCATGCCGCCGGAGAGTGTGCGTCCACTGGAGGGGGCGGCGATGTTGTAGGCGCGTGCGAGGCGTGTGATGGAGTCAAGGAGGATGACGACGTCCTGGCCTGCTTCGACGAGTCGCTTGGCGCGGGCGAGGACGAGCTCCGCGACGCGGGTGTGTTCTTCGACGGGCTCGTCAAAGGTGGAGGCCATGACCTCCGCTCCTTTAACGGTGCGCTCCCAGTCCGTGACTTCTTCGGGTCGCTCGCCAATGAGTGCGGCCATGATGTGGGTGGAGGGGTATTGGGCGGAGATGGCGTCCGCGATCTGGTGGAGGAGGATGGTCTTGCCGGCCTTGGGCGGGGAGACGATGAGCGCGCGCTGGCCGAAGCCGATGGGGGCGATGAGGTTGAGGAGGCGGGCGGCGACGGCCTTTTGGCCGGTCTCAAGATCGTAGAGTCGGTCCGGGAAGAGTGCGGTGAGCTGGTCAAAGACGGGTCGGCGGCGGGAGACTTCAGGCTCCTGGCCGGTGACGGTGTCAACGCGGAGGAGGCCGTAGTATTTCTCGCCGCTCTTGGGCGAGCGGACCTGGCCGGTGACCCAATCGCCGGTGCGGAGGGAGAATCGGCGGATCTGGGACTGGGCGACGTAGACATCGTTGATGTTGTGGCGGAGTGTACGGTGGCGGATGAAGCCGTAGCCGTCGTTGGTGATTTCAAGGATGCCGCTGGCGGAGATTGTGCCGCCGCGCTCGCCAAGGTTCTGGATGGCGCGGTGGACCATCTCGTCACGGCGGAGGGCAGCGCCGGGGGGCATGCCGAGGAATTCGGCAAGGCGCGCGCCTTCGTCACGGTCAAGGGCCTCGAGTTGAGGGATGGTGACGTGGTGGAGGGGTTCGGGGAGGTCAACGACGCGGGGTTCACGCTCTGAATCGGCGTCGTCACTCGCGGGTGGACGGGGCCTCTGAGGGCGATCGCGGTCCTGGCGGTCCCGGTCCGGGCGTTCGCGTCGGCGCTGGGGCGCGCCGTTGGCGGAGCGTGGGCGTGGGGCGCGGCGAGGGGGGGCCTCGTCTTCGGTGTCTTCGATCACGTCGGCGGTGGTTGAGACGGGTGGTAGGCCGTCGGTGATGGATGGTGTGGCTGCGCCGTTTGCCGCGGCAGTTTCCTCAGGGGCTGTGCCGTTGTCTGTGGTTTCGGCAGGAGCCGCGCCGTTGTCTGCCGATTCGACCGGGGCCGAGCCGTTATCTGCAACGGCTTCCTCAGTGGTGGTCTCCTCAGGGGGAGTTTCGGTTGCGGCGGCCGCTGTGCGGCGGGTGCGCGGTGGGCGGGCGATGCCGCGCCGGGTGACGGGGCGTTGCGGCTCGTCAGTGTTGGGGGTGTCTGTGGTGTCCACGATGTCTCCTTTTGCTGCGGGCGATGTGATGGATGATGCCCGGGTTTTTTTCTCGGTTTTGCTTGCTCGGTGTCGGTTGCTACTTAAAGGAAAGGACTAATCAGATATGTGTCAGATCACGAGGCACGGGCGCTGCGGGGCTGCTCGGCTGTTTGGTCCCGCCCTTCGACAGGCTCAGGGCGAGCGGTGGCGGGCCGCCCTTCGGGCGGCACTGGATTCCCGCTTTCGCGGGAATGACGAGATTCGTCCGGGCGTTGGGCGGGATGGGCGAGGCCGTCCTGGGCGACGATGAGCGGCGGCTGTTCGCCCTCACGGAGGATGCCGGCGGCGACGGAGACGAATTCGCGGAAGAGGGGGTGGGCGTGGGTGGGGCGGGACTTGAACTCCGGGTGGAATTGTGTGCCAACCATGAAGGGGTGATCACGCACTTCAGAAATCTCAACGAGGTCGAGTTCACGGTACGCGCCGCTGACGATCAAGCCGGCGTCATTAAAGGAGGAGCGGTAGGCGTTGTTGAATTCAAAGCGGTGGCGGTGTCGCTCAACGATGGTGTCCGGGTTGCCGTATGCGCGGGCGGCGTTTGTGCCGGGGGTGAGGTGGCAGAGGTAGGAGCCGAGACGCATGGTGCCGCCCTTGGCGCGGACTCGCTCCTGGTCTTCCATGATGTGGATGACGGGGTGGCGGGTGGCGACGTTGAACTCGGTGGAGTTTGCGCCGTCAAGGCCGGCGACGTTTCGGGCGAATTCAATGACCATAATCTGCATACCAAGGCAGAGGCCAAGATAGGGGACGCGCTGCTCACGGGCATAGGAGGCGGCGCGAATCATGCCCTCGATGCCGCGCTCACCAAAGCCGCCGGGGACGACGATGCCGTGCGCGCGTTCGAGCAGCGATTCCCAGCCGTCCTCTTCCAGCTCTTCAGCGGATATCCAGTCGATGTCGATGTCCACACCGATCTCAAGGCCGGAGTGGGTGAGGGCCTCTTTAACGGAAAGGTAGGCATCGCGCAGTTCAACATATTTGCCGACGATGGCGACGGTTAAAGGAGGCTTAGGTTCGTCGAAACGTCGGACGAGATCGTGCCAGTCATCGAGCTGCGGCTCGGTTTCGGCATACGCCGCGAGCTGCATCCTTTTAAGGAGGTAGTCGCCGAGGCCGCGCTCTTCAAGGAGGAGAGGGACACGGTAGATGGTGTCCACGGTGGCCAGCGGAATCACGGCCTGCGGCTCAACATCACAGAACAGGGCAATCTTCTCAATCGTGTCCTGCGTGGCCTCAACCTCACTGCGGGCGATGATGACATCGGGCGCAATGCCGGCACTGCGGCCAAGCTCACGGACGGAGTGCTGGGTGGGCTTGGTCTTGAGCTCCCCGGTGGCATGGAGGTACGGGAGATATGTGACATGAACGAAGATGGCGTCGGCGCGGCCGACCTCATTGCGAACCTGGCGGATGGCCTCAAGGAACGGCTGGCCCTCGATATCGCCGACGGTGCCGCCGACCTCTATGATTATGACCTCTGCGTCAGTCTCGTCCGCGATCTGTCGCATGCGATTCTTGATGGAATTCGTGACATGCGGAACGACCTGGATGGTGCCGCCAAGGAAGTCGCCACGCCGCTCCCGCGAGAGGACGGAGGAGTAGACCTGGCCGGCGGTGACGCTGGATGAGCGGGTCATTTCGGTATCGACGAATCTCTCGTAGTGGCCGAGGTCGAGGTCTGTTTCCGCGCCGTCACGCGTGACGAAGACCTCGCCGTGCTGATAGGGGGACATGGTGCCGGGGTCGACGTTGAGATACGGATCGAGCTTCTGCACTGCGACCCTGATGCCGCGGCTCGTGAAGAGCCGACCGATGGCGGCGGCGGTGATGCCTTTCCCGATGGAACTAACGACGCCGCCGGTCACAAAGACGTACTTTGCCATGCAACCTCAAATGGCCTGCCCCACCGGGCGATCTCGGGGGGCGGTTCGCGCCTGCTCTATTCCCCAACTGTCAATCAACGCATGCACGCGCATATCGATATTCAAAACGCGCTACAACGTCTTTTGTCTTGGGAAATTCTCTCCAACTAACCGAGGCGACTACACACCGTTGTCGACCCCGATAACGGATTCAATATGCGCTTGATATGGCGGGGTGTCAAGTTTTTGGGGTTCGGGAGGGGGCTTCGGCAGCACAGTGAGATTTTAGATTCTTCGCTGCGCTCAGAATGACATGGGGGACGGAATGACAGTGGAGGACGGCGCTGCGCGCCGTACTGGATTCCCGCTTTCGCGGGAATGACGAACCCGATGGATTCCGGCTTGCCCCGGAATGAAGGGAAAGGCACAAATGAGGTTTTAGATTCTTCGCTACGCTCGGAATGACGGAGGGGGTTAGCCGAGGAAGTGGCGGAGTTCTCCTGCTTCGGCGATGTATTGCGACACCCGGCCGGTGGCACCCTGCTCAATACTCGCCCAGACGGATGTGGTGAGGCCTTCGTGGATGCGGTCAATCTCTTCCGTGAAGCGCACGAGCAGTCGCCGGTATTTGTCGCCGAGCAGTTGGTTGACGCGTGTCTCGTTGGCGTACTGGAGCGCCGTGGCGAGATCTTCGACAAAGCTCGGGTATATCTCTCGCAGGTAGGCGAAATCCTCCTGGTCAAGGGCGGCGAGTCCGAGTAGTTCCGGCGGAACGCCGATGGAATAGAGGGCAGTGGTAAAGGCGATGGCGCGGGGCAGCGTCACGTCGTCCGAGCCAGAGAGGGAGCGCCCGTAGCCGAATAGTCCCACGTGCAATTTGCGCTCTCGTCTTCGCGGGGAGAGCGCGGAGACTGTGGCGATAGTCGGAGCAAGGCTGCGTACCTGCTTCTGGTACTCAGCGGCGGTCTTGTCGAGGATGGTGATGGCACGTTCTTCATCTATAGGATGCGCGGGCGCCTGTTCGTGAGCCTGGATTTCGGCGATGCCCGCCGTCACATCCTCACGGGGGTAGTCAAATTTGAATGCGGACTGGACGGTGAGCGTGTGGACGCTGGGGTATTCACGGAAGGCCCGCGCAGTGTTGACGGGTTTCAGGTGTCCACGGAACGGGACGGAGCCGGCGCCGATAATCGGGTACATCGGGATGCCGGTCTCCTGCGCGAGGCGGTCAACGCGGTAGAGGGCGCTCTTGAGCAGGATTTCCGCGCCAACCATGCCGTAGTTGAGGGCAGGGTCGCTGCGGGCCAGGAAGACACGCTGGTAGGGTTCCTCACGCTCCCGCAGGTAGTCCCGGACGATGTCATCAACGTTGAGCATCTGATCGCGCTCTTCCACGAGCGGGATAACACGAATGCGCTTCGGGAGGAATTCGCCGATCCAATCGCGAACGGATACATCGCCCAAGAGAGTGCTTGATTCCTGTCCGACGATGAAGTTCTCGTAGTAGGCCGCGATGCGAGAGAGTTCGTCGGCGGAGGTGGTAAAGGGGAGAATTATCTCCTGTATGGGCGGCTCCACATCATCGCCATAGAATTCATGGGCCACATCAAAGGCGGTGGGGACGCCCTGCAGCGCCTCAACCATGAGCTTCCGCATCTCAACCTCGATGGCGGGGTTGGGGACGCGCAGGGTGATGACGGTGTCGGTTCCCAACCGGCGCTCCTCGCGGAAGTAGTCGGAGTAGTTGCTGAGGAGTTTCTGGACGACGTGGGTATCGGTGTCCTTGCCTTCCGAGTCCCACATCTGCTCATCGCAGCCGAGGCTGAAGGCGTCGACGGCTTCGATGATTTCTCCGTCGCCCTTGATGACACCATCAACGGCGTAGGGAGGCGCCGCAGCGTTGTCCGGGTGCTGGGTGCTCATCACTTTGGGAATGAGAGGCACTGCCAAACTCCAGTCGTCAGGTTGGGTTCATCATATCGGAATGACATGGGGGACGGCGCTGCGCGCCGTACTGGATTCCCGCTTTCGCGGGAATGACGAGGGGTTCACCCTTCGACAGGCTCAGGGTGAACGGGGGCTCAGTCGAAGGTGGTGAGGTTGGTGACGGTTTCAGGGGTGAGGCGGTGGAGGACTTTGGTGACGAGGCGGACAGCATTGGCGAAATCGTCGCGGTGGATGATGCCGTTGTGGCTGTGGAGATAGCGGGTGGGGACGGCAATGTTGATGGAGGGCGCGCCGGAGCCTGATTTCTGCATCTCCGCGCCGTCTTCGCCGTAGCCGCTGAGGACGTTGAACTGGAGCGGCATCTCGAGTTCTGCGGCGGTGTCGACAAAGAAATCGCGGAGGCGGAGGTTGGGGAGCATGGAGCTGTCATGGAGGAAGACCGTCGGACCTTTGCCGAGTTCCTCCTACGCTTCGTCCTTAGTGATGCCGGGGTAGTCGCCCGCGACGCCGGACTCAAGGTTGATGCCGATGTCGGGCATGACGTGGAAGGAGCTTGTGTGCGCGCCGCGGAGGCCAACCTCTTCCTGGACGGTGGCGACGAGGTAGACGGTTGCGGGGAGCGAATCGGCGGATTCGCGGATGGCGCGAGCGACCTCAATGAGGCCGGCAACCCCTGCCCTGTCGTCCCATGCCTTGCCGAGGTAGAGTTCACCGCCGGCCATCTCCTGAAACCGGCTGTCCGGCGCAACGGGATCGCCGGGGCGGATGCCGAGGCGTTGCTCGGCGTCCTCCTTGTTGGCCGCGCCGACGTCGATGAACATGTTCTCTTTCTTGAACACCTGCGAGCGGGCTTCAGGCTGCATAACGTGGACAGTCTTGATACCGGTGAGGCCGGGTATGGGGCCGTTGCGGGTCATGACGACCCATCGCTGGTTTATCAAGGCTTGGTCAAGCCAGCCGCCGAGGTTCTGGATGGTCAGGAATCCCTCACTGGTGATCTGGCGGACCATGAGGCCGACTTCGTCCATGTGGGCGGAGAGCATGATGCGGGGGACGCCATCGGTCTCGTCGCCAATGCGGGCGATGAGGGAGCCGATGCCGTCGGTCTCTATGTCATCGGCGAGGGGAGTGAGTTCGCGTCGGACGATGGCGCGGACGGGGCCTTCGTGGCCGGTGGGGCCGAAGGCGTTGGAGAGCTCTTCGAGGAGGGTGCGTTGGCGGGCGTGGGTTTCGGGGGATGTGGTCATATCGGATACTTGCCTCTTTCACGCTTGGCGCGTCATTCGTCATTATAGATAGGAGTAGCGCAAGGAGAATTTTTTTGCATGTCACATGAGGAACACCAGTCAGTCAGTGCGAACGGCGGCGCGCTTGAGGAGCGTTACACGGGCGAGAATGACACGCTCATCCGGATGCGGCATTCCGCGGCGCACATGATGGCGGAGGCGGTGCTGTCCATGTTCCCAGAGGCGAAGCTGGGAATCGGGCCGCCCATCGAGGACGGGTTCTATTACGACTTTCTGCTGCCGCGGACACTTTCGACGGATGATCTGCCGGAGATCGAGGCGCGGATGCGGGAGAGCGCAAAGGCGGCCGCGCCGTTTGTCGTGGGTGAGATGACGCGTGAGGAGGGTTTACAGCGTTTCGCGGACCAGCCTTTCAAGGTGGAGATCATCGATAGCCTGACGGACGAGACGGTATCGACATACTCGCATCGGGATTTCACGGACTTGTGCCAAGGGCCTCATGCGGAGTCGACGGACAAGACGGGGGCGTTCACGCTGACGCGGGTGGCGGGGGCGTACTGGCGCGGCGATGAGAGCAATCCGCAGCTGCAGCGCATCTATGGGGCGCTGTTTGAGACGCAGGAGGAGCTGGACGCGCACCTGGAGCGGCTGGCTGAGGCGGAGCGACGTGACCATCGGCGGCTGGGGCGCGAGCTTGATCTGTTCTTCTTCGATCCCATCGCGCCGGCGAGCCCGTTCTTCCTGCCGAAGGGGGCGACGGTCTATAACCTGATGGTGGATTTCATCCGCGAGCTTTATGACCGGTACGGGTACCAGGAGGTCATCACGCCGCAAATCTTTTTGACCGACCTGTGGAAGCAGTCGGGGCATTACGACAATTACCTGGAGAACATGTACCTGACGCAGTCGGATGAGATCGAGTACGGGGTCAAGCCGATGAACTGCCCCGGGCACTGCGTGATGTACGCCTCTCAACTGCATTCGTATCGAGCATTGCCGCTGCGGTACGCGGACTTTGGGCGGCTGCATCGGAACGAGCGGTCCGGGGTGACGCACGGGCTGACGCGGGTACGGAGTTTTTCCCAAGACGACGCGCATATCTTCTGCCGCATGGACCAGGTGCAGGACGAGTTTTCGTCGTTGATCCGGATGATGCGCGACGTGTACTCGGCGTTTGGGCTGAATGAGCCGCGGTACACGCTGTCGCTTCGGCCTGAGAAACGGGTGGGGAGCGATGAGACGTGGGACCGGGCGGAGGACGCGCTGCGGGAGGCGCTGACCATCGCAGGGGCGGACTTTGAGGAGATTCCGAATGAGGGCGCGTTCTACGGGCCGAAGATTGACCTGTTCTCACAGGACGCGCTGCGGCGGGAGTGGCAGTTGAGCACGTTCCAGCTGGACTTCAATCTGCCGGAGCGGTTCGACCTGGAATACGTGACGGAGGACAACACGCGGGAGCGGCCGGTGATGATTCACCGCGCGATACTCGGCTCGCTGGAGCGGTTTTTTGGGGTTTTATTAGAGCACAACGCGGGGGCGTTCCCGGTGTGGCTCGCGCCGGTGCAGGCGACGATCATCCCCATCGCGGACCGGCACATCCCCTATGCGGAGCAGGTGCAGGAGCAGCTGCATGACGCGGGGCTGCGCGTTGAGATTGATGACCGGAATGAGCGGATGAACGCGAAGATCCGTGAGGCGCAGACTCGGCACGTGCCGTACATGCTGGTGGTCGGCGACCGCGAGGCGGAGTCGGGCGCGGTGGCGGTGCGTCGTCGTGAGGGGAGCGAGGACCTGGGGGCGATGGCGGTTGCGGAGTTTGTGGGGCGGGTGTTGAGGGAGGTTGAGGCGGGGAGGGGGTGAGGAAAGCACCCTGCTCATCACCTTCAGCATCTCCAGTGAGCGCTCCTCTCTTTATATCGGCTGCATTCAACATTCTTAGGGAATAATGTCAATGCGCAGCGCCATTCTTCTCCGTGATTGGGTCCGTAGCTATTTGGGGAGCTACGTTCGCATAATGCTGCGGTTGTCTGTGCCAACATTCTGCGCTGGTGTTTTGGCGGTGGTATTCGCCAACGATCTGACAAACGACTTTTTTAGGTACTTAAGATGGAGCACACCTAGTCTGACAACTACGTACTTCATAGCAGTTCACGGAATCCTGCTTGGCATCGTTGCAATTGGTATCCTTGCAGCGCCATTTGCATTCGCAGCGGCAGTTTTCCAAGCACGGGGTACGGATTGGCGAGAACGAACACTACTGGGTGTCTGGACCGGCATCGCTTCAGCATCTATGTTGTCGCCATGGATCGAGCTTCAGACCAAGAATGCCAAGGCCGCACGACTTAGATTAGGTATCAGGGCCTTCAATCGCACCTTGCTGCTGCTCTGGCTATTGGGCCCAATCGCATTGTGGCTGATATGGACTGCGGAGCAAATATTCACCTTCACGTTTGTAAGTGGTGCCGAGTTCCTTGGGAAACCGCATGGCGAGTCTGGCTTTGCCTTTGATGATTGGGATGGTCGCTTCAGTTATTTGATTAACGGAGTCGTTTCAGTGGCTTACTCATCAGCATTGTTTGTCTTGTCCCTCACAAATTGGAGATATGCACTGCGTACAGGCGTGAGGTCAAGCGAGGAAGTACTCGACCCATCTGTTTGGCAAGATGTGCGCACAAAATGTTGGCCGCTTACTCCTCTGGCGATATTGATTGTCAGTACTCCATTTTTGATTGCACTTTACGTCCTTTTGGGATGGATTGGTGTCGAATTGTGAACCTGGCTTCCTTACAAGGGTGAACGGGGGTTTGCTGTGGCCCTTGCGGGCCACGGGATGGATTCCGGCCTTCGCCGGAATGACGATTGGGCTAGGTCCCCGTTCGGGAGCCCCCTTCGACTGCGCTCAGGGCGAACGGGGGTGGTGGCCTAGACTCCGCGGATGTCTGTGTGGGGGAAGTCTTGGCCTTTGTAGAGGAGGGGTTCTCCGGTCATGTCTGCGAGGGCGTAGGCGAGGCAGTCGCCGAGGTTGAGGGCGGCAGGGTGGTTGCCCTTGCCGAATTGTCGCCAAGCGCGTCGGGCGGCGGTGACCTGTTCAGGCGTTACGGGGACGATCTCTATGGACTCGCGCTGGAGGAATGCATCGAATTCCTCGCCGCCTGCGGGGCCCAGTCGGCTTTCCAAAACGACGGCGGATTCAAGGGCATTGAACGCGGACATTCGGAGACCGTCCACGCGGAACAGCGCTTCTTCGAAATAGGGGCCGTCAGTCTCTCTCAGCAGGATGGCGCAGATGGCAGATGAATCGATGATCACTTGGGTTCGCCGTGCTCGCCATAGAGGGAGTCGAGAAGCTCCTGTGAGGAGGGGGCGGGGCGCAGATGCGGCGCAAGCCGGCGATGCATGTCGGCAATTTCCTTGCGTCGTTCCGCTTTCCAGCGCAGCCAACCTTCAAGGGAGCGGTCTACTTCCGCGAGCCGTTCTCGTTCCCGTTCCAAGCGCTCCTGGAGGGCGATGGTGATGGCCTGCGTTTTGTTTTCGTTGGTCAGGGCCGCGAGTTCTTCGGCGAGTCGGTTGGTTTCGGGGTTCTTGATGTTCAGGCTCATTGTGTACCTCAGGGTAGACGGTTTGTTATGTGTCTACCCTACTGGTTATGGGGGGCGGGGGCAAGGGGGTTTCGGCTGGGTTCACCCTTCGACGGGCTCAGGGTGAACGGGGGTGGTGGGACTGCCAATACGTTCTTTAGATTCTTCGCTACGCTCAGAATGACATCGGGGTTGTGGCGGCGCTGTGCGCCGCACTGGATTCCCGCCCCGTATCGGAGTACGGGGCATGCTTTCGCGGGAATGACGATGGGACTTCTATCCTTGACCCGTTGGGGTGGGGAGCCTATCGTACTCGCAGATTGGGGAGGGTGTTCTGGATTCCCGCTTTCGCGGGAATGACGAATGCGCCTAGTCGGTGGGGAGTGTGGTTATGACTAATGGTGGGGCGGGATCGGCGGCTGGCGGCGGGGATTCGGCGCTGGGGCATTTGCGGGTTGTGGAGATTGGGGAGATTCCCGCGGCGTATTGCGCGGGGTATCTGGCCGGGCTCGGCGCGGACGTGGTCAAGGTTGAGCCGCCGGGGGGCGATCCTAACCGGATGCATGCGCCGTTCGCGGGCGATATTGCCGACCCGGAGCGCGGTATTCCTTTTCTTAATGCGAATCTGAATCGTCGCAGCATCGTGCTGGACGTTGAGGATGCGGGCGGCAAGGAGACGCTTGAGAAGCTCATCGAGCGGGCGGATATCTTTGTCGAGTGCACGCCGCCTGGATACCTGGCCTCTCTGGGTGTTGATGATGAGCGGCTGGAGGCGTTGAATTCCGGGCTTGTGACGGTTTCGATGACGCCGTTTGGGCAGTCGGGGCCGCACAGCGCGTTCGCGGCTAACGAGGCGGTGATCTCCGCCATGTCCGGCGTGATGATGAGCCAGGGGGATGATGAGCGCTCACCGGTCGTGCTGCCGTGCCAGATCGGCGCGCAGCTGGCCGCGGCGCTTGGCGCGTATTTGGGAGTCAACGGTGTGCGGCATCGACGGGCGACGGGTCGGGGCCAGCGCATCGATCTCTCGTTGCAGGAGGCGCTGACATTCGCGACAGTCGGGACGATTGCGCGGTACAGTCAGCGGAGCGAGCTGGTGACGCGGCAGGGACCACGCGGCGGACCCGCGAATATCTATCGAACAAAGGACGACAAGTACGTCCAGATTGCGGTCTTTATGACCGGGCACTGGCGTGTTCTGGCCCGGCAGTGGATGGAGGACGCGGTGTTGTCCGGCGACGACTGGGATTCGTCGCAGTACCGGACGGACAACGAGGACCTGGCGCAGATCCTTATACAGTCGTTCGTCGAGCAGTTCGACCGCGATGAGTTCGTGGAGGAGGGGCAGAAGCGCGGGCTGGCAGTCTGCCCCGTCAACACGTTCGAGGATTTCGTAACGGACGAGCATATGCGGTCACGGGGGTGGTTCCAGACAGTGACGCATCCCGTCGTTGGCGAGTACGAGACGCCGGGGCAGCCTTTCATCATGTCAGCGACGCCGTGGAACCAGACGCGCCCTGCCCCGCTGCTGGACCAGCATCGGGATGAGGTGCTGGCCGAGATTGAATCGGTTCAGCCGCGTCGTGAGACGTACCCTGCGCCGACGAACGGGAAAGCATCGGACGACGCGCTGCTGGAGGGCATCCGCGTGGCGGACATCACGCGGGCGTTCGCGGGGCCGATCGGGACGATGTTCCTCGGCTTCTACGGGGCGGAGGTCATCAAGGTGGAGTCCGAGAGCCTTGAGGCGAATCGCGAGCCGACGCGTCCGCTGTTCCCCGACATGAACCGGAACAAGATCAGCTGCACACTCGATCTGCGGTCGGACGGCGGCAAGGACCTGTTCCGCCAAATGGTCAAGGAAAGTGACGTTGTCGTTGACAACTTCAGCGCGACGGTCATGAAGCGACTTGGGCTGGGCTACGACGACCTGACGAAGATCAACCCGGGCATCATCCAGATCGGGATGCCGGGGATGGGGTCCGAGGGGCCGCTGAACAACTGGGTGACGTACGGGAACAACCTGCAGGCGGTGACGGGGCTGTCGCTGCTGTGGGGGCACCCGGACTCGCCGATGCAGAACCATGCGAAGGGGGTCATCCCGGATTACGTGGGCGCTGCGTTCGTGGCGCTATCGACGGCGGCGGCGCTGGAATACCGAGACGTGACGGGTCGCGGTCAGTTCATCGAGATTGCTCAGGTGGACGGCCAGGGGTCGATGATGGGCCCGGCCATCCTGGACTACACGATCAACAAGAACATCTGGGGCAGCGTGGGCTATGACGAGCCGCTGGCGGCCCATTACGCGCCCTACGGGGCGTATGCGTGCCTTTACCAGGACACATGGATCGTCATCGCGTGCGAGACGGACGAGCAGTGGCGGGCGCTGGCTCAGGCGATGGGCGCGCCGCACTGGGCGGACGATCCCCGTTTCGCAGACACAGCGGGGCGGCGTGAGAACCGCGACGAGATCGACCACGAGATAAGCGAGTGGGCCAAGGCGTTCACGTCGCACCAGCTTCTGCACATGCTGCAGAAGGTGGGCGTGCCTGCGGGCGTGGCGATGAACAGTGAGGACCTGTACCACGATCCGCACTTGCGGGAGCGGGGACACATCGTACAGTCGACGCACTCGACGTGGGGGACGCTGTCGCATCACGGGCTGCCTGCGATACCGTCGCTGTCCAAGGCGACGGCGGCGAATCGCGCGCCATGGATCGGTGAGGATAATGAGTACGTGTACAGGTCCGTGCTTGGGCTTTCAGAGGATGAGATCAGAGAGGGCACGGAGAGTGGGGTGCTGAGGTAGGTATTCGTTCTTGACGTGGTAAATAGGCGGATTGTAGAGTACGTGCTTGAACAATAGGGATAAAAGGCACTTACAATAGGGATGAGAGCGGCCTGCGATACGGCTGAGAAACGCATAGCGAGGGAGTAGACATACCGAGAGATTATCGCGTCAACCAACGAATCACCGTGCCGGAGGTCCTTGTGGTGACCGACACGGGGGAACGGGTTGGAGTGATGCATACGGCAGACGCCATTCAGATGGCGCTGGATCGGGGCCTTGACCTGGTTGAGGTGGCCCCGGGGGCGCAACCACCTGTTTGCCGCATTCTTGACTACGGCCGCTATCGCTATGAGCAGTCCAAGAAGGAGCGGGAGCTTCGCAAGGGACAGCACACGCAGGAACTCGGCGAGGTGCGGCTCCGCCCCAAGATCGGTCAGCACGATATCGACTTCAAGACGCGGACGGTTCGCAAGCTGATTGACGGCGGGGACAAGGTCAAGGTTTCGGTTATTTTCAGAGGCCGTGAGGCGACCCACCCCGAGTTGGCAATCAATCTGTTGAAGAAGGTATTGGACCAAGTAGAGGACATCGCGGGCATCGACACCGCGCCGCAGTTGGAGGGACGGGGCATGAGCATGATCCTGGCCCCCCTGAAGCGCAAGAACGCGGCATCATCGAAGCAGGCAGTTGAGGCTCCTGCCGAGGAGAAGGCCGAAGAAGCAGCAGCGGCCGCCGGTTCGCCAGAGTAAACTAGAGTTAGCACCAGACCGGTTAGAGGCGCGGGGATAGATATATCGTCATGGCAAAGTACAAACTCAAGACGCACAAGGGCACGCAGAAGCGGATCGGCATGACCGGTTCCGGCAAGCTGACGAAGCGCAAGGGGCACCAGAGCCACCTGCGGCGTCGCAAGCCGAAGGACGTCAAGCGCCTGTACGGCGATGAGATGCCGTTGAGCCCGGCAGATCGGCGTCGCGTGCAGCGGCTGCTGCCGTACGGGCCATAAGCCGCGCGCTTATTTTCGTTATCTGAAGAGAGGATCACCGACATGACCCGAATCAAGGGCGGCCCGAGAACGCGACGCCGCCACAAGGAAGTCATCAACTTGATGAAGGGGCAATGGGGCTCCCGGCACAAGCTGTTTCGCCGGGCGCAGGAGTCCCTGCTGCACTCCTGGCAGTACGCTTATGAGCACCGGCGTGAGCGCAAGGGCGATTTCCGTCGGTTGTGGATCACGCGAATCAACGCGGCGGCGCGTCAGAACGACATCACGTACGGCAACCTGATCCACGGGCTGAAGCTGGCGAACGTGGCCGTCGATCGCAAGATGTTGGCGGATTTGGCGGTGCGAGACCCGCAGGCGTTTGCGCGGATCGCGGAGGCGGCGAAAGAGGCGCTGGCGGCGGAGACGGCTGCGGCGTAGCTGCGCTACGGCTCTCGGTTCGCGATCCGGTTTCGATTCCTGAATGAGATATTTGCCGCGTTCCGGCTTTGGCGGTCTGTTGAGTCTTTAGATTCCTCGGCTACGCTCGGAATGACATGAGAAGGCGGCGCTTCGCGCCGCACTGGATTCCCGCTTTCGCGGGAATGACGAGTCCGTACAATCGGAGTGTGAGGGGATTACTTCCGGGACGCTTTTCTATTCTGTTCATTGCCGTGTTGGCGGCAATTGTCTTCATCATCGCGGGATGCGGAGAGGATTCACCGACCGCGACTTCTGTACCAACAATTACTCCGACTGCGGTACCTACGGACACTCCCCTGCCGACGGCTACCGCGGTGCCAACGGCGACTCCTGAACATGAGCTGCCGCAGGCGCCGGATTTCTCGCTGTCTACGGGGACGGGCGAGCGGTATTCGTTGGATGAGCTGCTTGCGGGGCGGGATGCGCTCGTGCTGGTGTTCTATCGCAGCTTCCGTTGAGGCATCTGCCAGCAGCAACTGGTCGAGTTGCAAAGTTTCTACGACGAGTTTGAGGAACGGGACGTCGGGCTGGCGGCGATCAGCACGGACTCGCTGGTCGATGCAGAGCAGATGGAGGTGTTGGCAGAAGCAGAGTTCCCGGTGCTAGCCGACAGGAACGAGGACGTTTCCAAGGATTTCGGCGTGTTCAACCTGCTTGGGGACGGGGTCGCTGCCCCCGCGACGTTCATCATCTTGCCGGACGGCGGGGTTGTGTGGGGGTACGTCGGTGTGGAGATCGGGGACCGGGTGCCGTCGCAGGTCATTTTGGAGGTGCTGGACGTGGTGCTGGGGGTTGAGGAGGGGGAGCAGGTGAGGGTGTGAGGGAGGTTACCCCTTAAACACGTTTTCGTTGTGCCAGTTGAGCGCAGCTCGGTTTGGTTGCTCATCTTTGTATGGCGGGATGTAGATTGGCTTGGCGTTCAGCGCGTAATAGTTACGCCCGTTCCCGAATTCCTTCCGAATGCTCTCACTCACCTTGAATGTGTAATCAGGCGTCACCGTCACATAACCATCATCAAAAAGCTTATGGATATCGCGACGAAGCAGGATGCCATTGCTGATCTCATGTTGCCCGCCTAGGCGATATGGGTGAATGTGTGCCGCCTCCAGAGCGGGGAATGTGCGCTCGCCGGTAATAGCGCACTTGCGGCCATAGGTGTCGGCAACGAGTACCCGAAAACCGCCTTGCCCCAATCGCGGCTCAACAAGCTGTGGCGATCCATAGCGAGCCCTCTCTTCCGCAAGCAGCGCTCCTGCTTCCTCCACAGCCGCACGGGCCAGACGTTCCTGAAAGGCTTCCCTCAGAGCACGTCCGATGCCGATTTCAGAATCGTATCTCTTTCCCGAAACAATGCTCTTGGACCAATCCTCAGGTGGATCCATCCAGTCAGACTCATCGAAGAAGAATGGCTGTAAGAGAATCCGGCAAATGATCTCATGGCGTGGGCCTTGCCAACCATGCTTGGTCATCCTTGCAAGAAACTCTTCTGCGGATAGCGCTCCGTTGTTTTCTTCAAAAGCCTCCCAAGCGTAGAAAAGCGGAAGCTTGGTTGAATGCCGGAAGTATGCTCCGCCCACTATCTTGTTTATGGGCGCATGCAGTTTGAACAGGAATAAGGAGCCTCGCTCGAGAGAACCAATGTTGTCCTTGGCCGACGGCGACCAGAAGTTGACCTCACTCGGCTTGAGCTCTCTGAGCGTCTGAAACCAATCATTGTCTGTGACCGCGACGACAAGGTTTATCGCCATGTCTGCTCCAGCCATGAGTGGCATTGGGTTAACTGGGCGACTACCTCCGAGGATAGCAGATGCGATGAGCTGCGGCTTGCGGCGGATTGAGCGGAGCAGCGGCTACAGAGTTGGGTTGGGTATTTGAGTTTTTAGATTCTTCGCTGCGCTCAGAATGACAGACCCGATGGATTCCGGCTTTCGCCGGAATGAGGGGAGACGGCGCTGTGCGCCGTACTGGATTCCCGCTTTCGCGGGAATGACGGAGGGGGTTAGCAGGCGCAGCGGATGTTGGGGTCTCCGATGGTGGCGCCGGGGCCGTGGGTGGCGTAGCCGTCGCGTCGCCACCAGTCAAGGCCGCCGATGAGTTCTCGCACCTGGAAGCCCAGTTCAGCCAGTTTCAAGGCCGTCTTGGTGGAGGCGTTGCAGCCAATGCCGTCGCAGTAACAGACGTAGATTCTTGTTTTGTCCAGCGATGCGGTGGAGTCGGCGTTGATCTCTCGATGGGGGAGGCTTATCGCGCCGGGGATGTGTTCCTGTTCGTAGGCGAAGTGGGCACGGCCGTCCACGACGATGATTGGCTCATCGTTTTGGAGGCTTTCGAAGAGGTCTGCGGAGTCGGTTTCGTAGGCGAGTTTGTGGCGGTAGAAGTCCAGTTGGTCCATGAGTTTGGTTGCCCTTTCTGAGGTTGGGTGGATTGGTGCGGGGTTAAAGCTTAGCGGAGGCTAGGTGGGGTGTCACGGGGTTCACCCTTCGACAAGCTCAGGGTGAACGGGTGGTGGCTCAGGGTGAGCGGGCTAGATCTAGGCTCGAGGTGAACGGGGGGATGTGTTGTGGCCCTGCGGGCCACGGGGTGGATTCCGGCCTTCGCCGGAATGACGGATGGTTTGCGGAATTGAGTCTTTAGATTCTTCGACTCCGCTACGCTCCGCTCAGAATGACATGGGGAGGAGGCGCTGTGCGCCGCACTGGATTCCCGCTTTCGCGGGAATGACGAGGGGGTTCACCCTTCGACAAGCTCAGGGTGAACGGGACGGTTAGAAGCCTTTCCAGGCGGGGAGGTTGGCGGATTGGCGGAACCAGTCTGAGAGTTGGGCTTCGTCGAAGTCGCCTTCGTAGAGGTCGATCCAGCGGGCATCGGGATCTTTGCCGCCGGCGGGAGGCATGGGATCGAGTCCGACGCCATTGAGGAATGTCACCTTGATGTACTTGGCGAAGACGTGATAGCTGACGAACCAGCCGTGCTCTTCCGTGCCGTAGAAGGGAGAGTTCCAGCGGACGGCCTTGCGGACGTTGGGGACGGCTTTCACGATGAGGTCATCGAGGCGTCGGCCAATGTCGCTCTTCCATTCCGGCATGGCGTCGATGTAGGCCTGCACGGGGGCATCGCCGTCGCCCTTGGCAATCTGTGGGTTGCCGCCGGAGAGGTAGACGATTCCGTTGGCATCGGGCTTTAAGGCGGGCCTCGTTGACCCGCTGGACGAACTTGTCGGCTTATCGGGCATTGCGCTTACTCCGGTTCACGAATCTCAGGGTAGACCGTGCCAGCGACGGGGCGGAAAGTCAACGGGAGCGCGTTACTAAAGCCACGTGACGAGTTCCGAGTGCGGTGTGCGCTGCGTGGCGGGGTCTTCGGCCGCCTTGCCGATGAAAACGACGCCCACCATCATCCAGTCCTCGTTCGCGCCCAGTATGTTCGCGAGGTCCGGGAGCTTTGTGAGGCGTCCGGTGCTCCAGCCGAGGCTGAGGCCCTCTGCGACGGCGGCGAGGGCCATGTTGTGGACGGCGATGCAGGAGCTGGCGTAGTTCTCAAGGGTGATCTCCTGCACCAGTCCCTTGACGCTGTAGACGTAGACCATCGCGGGGGCGGTCAGCACCCTGTCTCGCAGGTCATCCGCCGAGCGCTGCTTCTGCTCGGGATTGGGATTGGTCACGCCATCGTAGGCGGACTGCCAAGCAACTTCGGCAATCTTCGTCCTCATGGGACTGTCTTTCTGCACCGCAAAGTATCGGGTAGGTTCGTTGAGTCGGTGATTGGGCGCCCAGACGGCGGCGGAGAAGAGGCGTTCAAGCGTTTCACGACTAACGGCGTCAGTCGTGAACTCCTTGATGTGCCTACGACGGTAGATTGCCTCATAGACGCTGACGGGCGTTGACGGGATCTCAGCGCCATCACTGTTCAGTTTCATTCCTGTGCTCATGATTTAGTTTGCGGCATCAGATTGGCGGTGTCCCTTAGAGTAAGCGTATACGCGGTTGGCTGTTGTGGCACGCATCGCGTGTCGACGGGAAAAGTTGCAGTTTTAAACGAAAGTTTACGTGCCCGCCTATTTCCTGTACACTGCGACGAATCCAAAAACTGGAGGGGTAAACCCCGCCCGGAGGGACTGACACCGTGGGGGGTGTGTCATATCGATATTTATTCAGCAGCCAATGGCGCTGCCGATCTTACTCAGGCGAGTGACGAGCTCGACCTAGAAGTCGACACGAGGCTTGTCTGTGAAAACCTGTGGAAGGTCTTTGGAGACGGAGCCGAGGAGCTTGCCGAGTCCATAGAGCCCGGCCAGTCCAGAGAAGAGGTGCTGGCCGAGACCGGGTGCGTTCTCGCCGTCCGGGACATCTCATTCGATGTGCCTGAGGGAGAGACCTTCGTCATCATGGGTCTTTCCGGCAGCGGGAAGTCCACACTTGTGCGCTGTTTGAGCAGACTCATCGAACCGACGCGGGGACATGTCCACGTGGACGGTGAGGACCTGCTCGCGATGAACAAGCAGCAGCTGCGGGATGTCCGCCGCCACAAGATGGGCATGGTCTTCCAGCACTTCGGGAACTTCCCCCACAAACGCGTCCTTGAGAACGTTGTCTATGGGCTGCAGGTGCAGGGCATCGACAAGGCCACGCAGCAGAGCCGCGCGGAGGAAGTTATTGAGTTGGTGGGCCTGTCAGGATGGGAACACCGGTACCCCCATGAGCTGAGCGGCGGAATGCAGCAGCGCGTTGGCTTGGCGCGCGCCCTTGCAGTCGATCCCGAGATTCTTCTGTTCGATGAGCCGTTCAGCGCTCTTGATCCCCTTATCCGCCGGGATATGCAGGACCAGCTGATCGGGCTCCAGCAACTGGTCAAGAAGACAATGGTCTTCATCACCCACGACTTCCTCGAGGCCATCAAGGTGGGAGACCGGGTGGCCATCATGAAGGACGGGGAGTTCGTCCAGGTGGGCACGCCCGAAGAGCTGGTCTCCAACCCCATCGACGATTACGTGCGGGACTTCACGCGCGACGTGCCGCGTTCAAAGGTGCTGACGGCGCGTTCCGTGATGACCGAGCCTTCAGTCTATGTGACGCCGGATCAGTCACTGGCCGGTGTGGTCGACAAGATGAACACAGAGGATTGCGAGTGCGCGGTGGTGGTGGACGGGGACGGTCGCTTTATCGGAACCATGCACCTGGATGATGTGCCGAGTAATGGCGCGTCGGCGCACTCCAGCGTCGCATCCTGCATGCAGGACTCCTGCCCTGTTGCGGATGCGGATACAAGCCTTGAACAGCTTATTCCTCTTGTAATCGACAACGACGCGCCTATCGTCGTCCTGGATGATTCCCGATGCATCGGCACCATAACTCGCGCAGCAGCCATGGCGGCGCTGGTGAGTGACGAGGGTGCAGTGTGATTCGCGCGGAGACTCTGCAGCTTCGCTACATCCGCGAGCCACGATTCAAATGGGCTCTTTGGGTGTTGGTGGCGGCGGCCTGCTATGGCCTGGCGTATACGCTGGCGGCCACCAACGCCAACACTGAGTTTGGCAACTGGCCGAGCAACTGGGAACTGCCGATGCAGGAGCCCATCGACGTGGCGTTCGATTGGGTGGGGGACACTTTCGCGTGGTTCTTCAATCCAATCTCTGATGTCATTGCCGGTGGTGTGTCTGCAATCAACTCATTCCTTCTGTGGCTGCCCTGGCCCACTGTCCTGGCGATCGTCCTGATTGGAGGACTAAGGCTGGGCGGCAGAACGCTGGGACTGCTCAGCTGCGGGTCTCTGCTCTTCATTGGCCTCAACGGGTTCTGGGACTCCGCGGTGCTCACCATGAGCGTGGTTGTTGTCTCCGTGATCATCGGCGTGGGACTCGGCGTACCAGTGGGCATCCTGGCAGCCTTCAGCAATCGATTTGAAGCGCTTGTCCGGCCGATCCTGGATACCATGCAGGTGCTGCCTGCCTTCGTGTATTTCATTCCGGCGCTTGTCCTGTTTGGTGTGAGCGGCGCGGCGGGCGTTTTCCTGACGGTGGTCTATTCCATCCCGCCCGTTATCAGGCTGACCAACCTCGGGATCCGCCAGGTCCCACAGGCAGCCGTTGAAACCGCTCAATCTCATGGATCGACACCACTCCAGACGCTGTTCCATGTACAGCTTCCGCTGGCAAAGAGCTCAATCATGATGGGGATCAACCAGACAATCATGATGGCGGTTGCCATGGTGATTATTACGGCACTGGTGGGCGTTGGAGGGCTTGGTTGGGATGTCTGGCTCGCGCTACGCCAGGTGGACGCGGGCGATGGGCTGCAGAGCGGCATCGCAATCGTTCTCCTGGCCATCGTTTTGGACCGGTTCAGCTACGCGTTTGCCCAGTCCAGCCCGAAGGCGTCCGCGCCAGAGCCAGGCGACGATCAGTCCGGCGAGAAATCGGCGGGCGACATCATTCGACAGATGCCGTCCCTGAGCATTCTGTTGATGGTGGGTGTTGGGCTCCTGACCGTCCTCGGCGTGTTGATTGCGCCACTGAGAGATATCCCGGAAGAACTCACCTTCTCGCTGACAGACCAGATCAACATGGTGTTTGACTGGATGGCCGTCCACATTCACTTTGCGACGAGCTGGAGCCGTGACATCCTGTTCCGCGAGCTTGGCTACGCACCCGTCAATACGTTCTTTCTTTGGCTTCCATGGCCCGCACTGATGTTGGTTGCGGCGGGCGCGGCTTACTTTGCCGCGGGATGGCGCATAGCCCTTCTCGCTGTGGGGGGCCTCGCGTTCGCAGGCATTGGAGGTCTCTGGGACATCACAGTGGACACCCTGAGCCAGGTGCTAACGGCGGGGGTGTTCACAGTGGTCGTGGGGGTCGCAATTGGCGCTCTCGTGTCCCAGAGCAGGACGTTTGAGGCGATCCTGCGTCCCATCCTGGACACCATGCAGACGATGCCGATATTCGTGTACCTGATACCGGTCATCATGCTCTGGGGGATTGGGCCACTGGTCGGCATCATCGCCACAGCGATATACGCGGTGCCTCCGGTGATTCGTATGACGTCCCTGGGAATCAGGGAGGTGCCGGCCCAGGCAATCGAAACCGCGCAGTCCCACGGCTCGACGGGGCTTCAGACCATGCTGCAGGTGAAGATGCCGCTGGCGCTGCCAACAATCATGATGGGCATCAACCAGACGATCATCATGGTGTTGGCCATGGTAATCATCGCCGGTCTCGTTGGCGGTCGCGGCCTTGGAGAAGTGATTATCGTCAGCTCTCTCAGGCTCGACATTGGCGACGGTCTGATAGCGGGCATGACCATCGTCATCATGGCGATGATTCTCGACCGAATGACCCAACGACGGGGGAAGGCGTCTGCCACTTCGGGTTTGTTCAGATAGCACTGAGATAATTGAGATTTCGTTGAACAAGGAGGACTGTGTATGTGACCAACCGGAAGGAGGCAACCGAGCAGGGTTGCCTGTCGCGCCACTAAAAGACAGGAGGGAAAGAATGAAGAAACTGAGAAAGGCCTTGTTTGGTATCTCGCTGGCAATGCTGCTGACTATCGGCCTCGCGGCAGGTCTGGCATGTGAACAGGCGGAAGACGACGCGGCCGAAACTGATGAGAGGGGCACCCTCTATCTCGTCGACCAGGATTGGAACGGCCAGCTTGTCATGACGGCCGTGGCACAGATCCTATTGGAGCAAGAGATGGGCCTCGACGTCGCGACGAAGTTCGCGCCCGCCGATTCGGTGCCGTTGTTCATCGGGCTCGAAAATGGTGACTTCCACTTCGTTTGCTGCAACTGGCCGTCATACAGCGCTGACCTGCTTGATGAGTACGTCGACGCTGACGAAGCCACGGTGGACCGCCTGGGTTCGGTCGGCATTCTTGGCACGGGCGGCTGGTATGTGCCCTCCTACGTCATCAATGGCGACCCGGATCGCGGAATTGAGCCCGTGGCTCCCAACCTCCGCACGGTTGACGACATGAACCAGTACAAGGACATCTTTGCCACGAGCGATACGGCCCCAAGCGGCCGGGTGCTGGAGTTCACTCCGGCATGGGACACACGGCCTGAGGAACGCATGGAGGCATTCGGCGTTGACTTCGTTCCGATCTACGCCGGATCCGAGGGCGCGGCGCTGGCTGAGGTGGACGCTGCCTTCCAGAGAGGCGACCCGGTTATCACGTACCTGTGGGAGCCGCACTGGGCGCATGCCAAGTATGACCTCGTCCGCATTGAGATGCCGGAGTGGACCACAGATTGCTATCCGGACGGCGAGAGCTTTGACTGCGGCTACCCAAGCGATCCCGTTGCCAAACTGATTTGGCCCGGTCTTCAAGAGGAGTTCCCGGAGGCTTACGAGTTCCTCTCCAACTTCGAGATGACCAACGCACAGCAGAACGAGATTGTGCTGAATCTGACTGAGAACGACCTGCCGGTGCGGGCGGCCGCACAGGAGTGGGTTGACGCCAACGAGTCAGTGTGGAGGGCCTGGATTCCATCGTAACGGCACACAGTGCATTGATGACGAGGGAGAGGGGTTTGCCCCTCTCCCTCGTTTGGGTTTTGGGGGGTTGTGGACAGTGTACTCTTACTTAGGAAATCGCTATATCGGAGGTGAGGTCGGAGTAGAAACGATTCCCGTCCCGTAGGATTGACGATGGGGCAAGCATGCTTCAGGGGCGATGTCCAGCCAAAATACAGACCGCTTGAGCAAGCTTGAAAGATGCCTCCAATCTGAGCACAGAGGCGGTTCGGGCGATAGTTTACGGCGAAGAATTGCAGGATACCTCGAATTCAAGAGACATTCATGGCTAGGTGCGAGAGTTTTGTGAGCACCGGGGACCAGAAACGTCAACAGTAAGAGTGGACATACTAGGTAAGCGAGAGTTTGGCTACAGATTGAGATTGACTGGCACCTTTAGGACAATTGGCAAAGGCTGATGGACAGCGAAGCACACCAGTATGCGGAGCATGGATTCAGTAACGAGTCGTTGCGCATGCTAGATAGCGAGGAGGGACAACTCAACGCGGTCTTTGCTTGCTTTGGCTCGGCTGCCCAGCACGGCCAGTTATTCGAACAGGGCCTGACAAGATTCTTGATGGTGTGTAGCAAGGCTGGCTTGGTGTCGATTAGCAACATCGATACCACAAACAAAATGACCATGGGCCAGCTATTTCGCGAAGTGCGGAAGCATGTCACCATAATCGACAATTGGGTTGAGGAGGACTTCTTGACTGCCATACAGCAGAGGAATTTCCTAATCCACCGCTTCTTCTTGGAGCGCAGCGCCCAACTTCGTTCGTCCAGTGGTCGTGTGGAGCTTCTCAACGAATTGGTAAGTATGGAGTTGAATCTCGATCGTTGTCATACACTAATAAACGCGATGCGCATTGCCATGTGCAGAACGCTAGGAATTACAGATGATTGGGCCTATGAGTACACAGCCGACACTCCGGGCGATTCTTAAGTCCGCCTGATGACGATTCAGTTCATTTTCGCAGCTTGAAGCCCTTATGCTGGGCAATTCAATTGCTAGTCTCAGCGAGGGCCTTGTGCAAAATCTCCCGTGATACTTTCATTCAGTATCGGACACGTTTCAGAGTAATTTGCCCAGCCTCTACGCGATAACGGGCGGGGCGCGTTCCGGCCTTGGCGGTCTATTGAGGCTTTGGATTCTTCGCTTCGCTCGGAATGACATAGGGGGTTCCCCCCTCACCCCGGCCCTCTCTCTGAGGGAGAGGGGGTGGGCGGCAGGGCGCGGCTTGACGTGCAACCCTGTGGTTGTGTATTGTGTGCATCGATGAACGAGGACCTGGTGTTCAAGGCACTGGCGGATCCAACACGGAGGTTGATGCTGGACGAGCTCTCTGAGCGCAGGGAGCAGACGCTTTATGAGCTGACGGCGCGCTTGATCATGCGCCATGAGGTCGCTATCTCCCGACAGGCCATGGCCAAGCACATTGCCGTGCTGGAGAAGGCGGGGATCGTCAGCTCAGAGAAGCGTGGCAAGTTTCGGATGCTCGTCTTCAACGATGAACCGATCCGCGGTGTCATGAATCGATGGCTGAAGTAACTCCATGAGGAGAGGGGAAACGGGATATGCGCATCACGCACACCGGTGTTTTTGTCAATGACCAGGACAAGGCCCTGACGTTCTATACGGAGACGCTGGGCTTTGTGTTGAAGCACGACGTGCCTGCGGGGGAATACAGGTGGATTACGGTGGTCTCGCCCGATGATCCGGACGGGACCGAGCTTCTGCTTGAGCCGAATGAAAACCCGGTCGCGCAGACATATCAGAAGGGGATATTTGACCAGGGCATCCCGGCGACGTCATTTGGCGTTGCGGACATCCATGCAGAGCATGAGAAGCTGGCGGCACTGGGCGTTGCTTTTACGATGGAGCCGACAGACATGGGCCCTGTTACTATCGCCGTCTTCGACGACACGTGCGGCAACCTGATCCAGATCATGCAGACGTAGGGGGGGCCGGGCGTCGGGGCTATTCGCGTTCTTCTGAATAGGTAGCGCTTCGTCCGTCTAAACTGTGACCCGCCGCGTAATGCCTGTTCCTGCGTTTCCGTATAACCCTGATGGCAATTGCTATCAGCACTGCCAGCAACAGCAGCAACCACCAGGGCAGCGGAGTAAGCCACGACAACGGGAGCGCCATTGACGCGGGGGAGGCTGCTGAACCCGAATCGCTTACGCCCGTCGACCCGCTCATAGACTGCGGGAAGCCGCCCGCCAACTCCGGCACGGGAGGAGTCGCCGTCGGCGCCACGCCGGACGTCATCCCTGAATCGCGCCCAGGTCCCATACCCGGACTGCCGGATTCCGTCTGCCTCTCGTACCCAGCCCCCGTCCGGGACTCGTAGCCAGGCCAAGCCCCCGGCACGAGAGTGGTTATCGGCTCCGGTGTGGGCGTGTCTTCGGGTTCAGGTGTAGACGTATCCTCCGGTTCAGGCGTGGATGTTGACTCCGGCGTGGGCGCGGGTGTCGGTTCCGGTGTGGGCGCGGGTGTCGGTTCCGGTGTGGGATCGGACGGTGGTTCCGGTGTGGGCGCGGGTGTCGGTTCCGGTGTGGGCACGGGTGTCGGCTCCGGTGTGGGTTCGGGTGTCGGTTCCGGTGTGGGCGCGGGTGTCGGTTCCGGTGTGGGCGCGGGTGTCGGTTCCGGTGTGGGATCCGACGGTGGTTCCGGTGTGGGTTCGGGCGTCGGCTCTGGTGTTGGATCGGACGGCGGCGGCGGTGGTGTCGGCGGAACAGGGCTGCCGGGCGTATCGTCGTTCGTGTCTGTGATGGTGGTGGTTACCGATGCCGTGCCGATAGTGGGCGCGGGGCCTCCACCGCCTTGAGGATTAGAGACGGTGACGGTGAAGGTCTCGCCCGTGCCCTCGACGACGGTGTCCTCGGTGGTGCTCACGGTGAACGTCTGCGACCCAGCCGCCGTGCTTGTGAAGGTCAGCGTGCCGGAGGCCGCCGCGTAGTCGGAGCCTGCTGTCGCCGTGCCGTCGGACGTGGCGTAGCTCACTGTCAGGGCTGCCGTGGGCGTGACGCCGGACGGGGAGAGGGAGACGGTGTACGTGGCGGAATCGCCCTCGTTCACGGATGAGGGGCCGCTGATGTTGACGGTAATCGGGTCGCTCCCGGCGATGGTGGCGGTGGCGGCGGAGGACCCGCTCTTGAGAAAGACCTGGGATGACAGCGTCGAGGTGATTGTTCCGAGGGTGACGGTGAAGGTTTCCAGCCCCTCCGACAAGTTGTCGTCAATGACAGGGATAGTGATGGTCTGTGTGGAACCCTCCGCGCTGTTGGCGCTGAAGGTCACGGTGCCGGACGCTCCTGTGTAGTCCGATGTCCCGGCCGTCCCGGCCGTGGCGGACCAGGCTACCTGCACTTCCGCCGCCACCTGCCTGGAGAGGGTGACGGTGAATACCGCGTCTCCGCCCTCGGAGACTGGGGACGTGGGGCCAGATATGCTCAGTTCCGCCCCGTCCACTCGCTCACTGTTAGAGTGATCCGTCAGCGTGATCTCGGCCGAATTGACTGTCAGGTCTACCGTGGTGGTACCGGAGACGGTGATAGTCTCATCGCCCTCCACCACATCGTCGTTCGTCGGTGTGATCGTTAGCGTCCCGGTCGCACTGCCGGAATTCGCCGGGATGGTGATGCTGGTCAAGGTTGTCGTGACCGTGTAATCCGTGTCCTTAGTGGCGGTGCCTGAGAGAGTCCCGATGGTGATTACGGTGTCAGACGACCGAGTACTGCCCTGCAGCGTGGCGGTGACGGTAACTTCAGTGGCATCATCGTCTTCCCGAATGCCGGATGGGCTTACGCTGAGAACCACATCCGGCGGGTCGTCATCATCCGTGATAGTGGTAGTGACGGAGGCCGTGCCGATAGTGGGCGCGGCTCCGCCACCACCTGTTGGGTTGGAGATACTGACGGTGAATGTCTCATCCAATTCGTCGATGGTGTCCTGCTTCGTTTCGACGGTGAAAGTCTGCGCGCCGGGGGCGGCATTGGTGAAGGTCAGCGTGCTGGACTTGGCAGTGTAGTCCGTTCCGACGGTCGCCGTGCCGTTGGAGGTGGCATAGGAGACGGTGAGGTCTGCCGTGGGTGTGACGCCTGACGGCGAGAGGGAGACGGTGTATACAGTCGTCGTGTCGCCTTCGTCCACGGTGGACGGGCCGCTGATGTTGATAGTGATTGGGTCGCTTTCGGCGATGGTGGCAGTGGCACTGGCGGCAGTGCTCTTGACCCACACGGTGTCTGCCTGGTCACCGGAATCTGCGCCCAATGCGACGCTGAAGGTTTCAGAGCCCTCCGACAGGTCGTCGTCGGTGACCGCAATCGTGATGGTCTGCGTGGCCTCGGCTGCGGAATTGGCGTCGAAGGTAACGGAGCCGGACGTGGCGCCCAGGTCCGCTGCTACCGCTGTGTCTGCGGCAATGGACCAGGCGACCGTGACATCCGCGGTTACGGTCCTGGACAGAGTGACGGTGAAGGTTGCGTTGGAGCCCTCCGTTACCTCTGCCGACGGCCCGGTGATGCTCAAGTACGCCGAGTCGTTGTCGTTGATGGTGATGAGCGCGGAGGCAATGGTCAGGGTTCCAGAGCTGCCGCCGACGATGATGGTCTCGTCGCCCTCGGATATGTCGTCGTCAATGAGGGTGAGGGTTAGGGTGCCAGAGCCGCTGGACTGATTTGCCGGTATGGTCACGCTGGCCTGCTCTGGGCCGGTGTAATCCGCGCTATCCGCGGTTCCTCCCAGGGTTAGGCTAACGGTAGTTGCTGTGTTCGGCGGTGTCTCCACGTCATGGGTGGCCGTTACGGTGAAGGTGGTCTCGCCGTTGTCTTCGTTCACGGAGACCGGGGAGACGGTTAGCTGGATGTCTATATCCGCACTATTGCCGGGGGGGTCAGATGGGGACAAGAGTAGCGCATCGTTGTCCCTGATGTCAGTGGTGACGGTAGGGGATGTGCCGAGGGCGGGGGTGGGGTCTCCGCCGCCTGTGGGATTAGAGATGGAGGCGGTGAAGTTCTCGGTGTTTTCGGCCAGGATGTCCTCGGTGGTCTGCACCGTGAACGTCTTGTCTCCGGCGTCGGTCTGGGTGAATGTCAGGGTGCCAGAGGCAGCGGTGTAGTCGGAACCGGTTACTGCCGTACCATCGGCGGTGGCGTAGTTCACTGTTAGATCCGCTGTGGGTGTCACACCTGCGGGAGACAGCGATACCGTGTACGTTGCCGGGTCTCCCTCAGTCACTTCCTCTGTAGGCCCGGTGACTGAGATAGTGATGGGGTCACTTGCGGCGATGGTGGCAGTGGCAGAGGAAGCCCCGCTCTTCAGGGAGACCTGGGAGGAGAGGTCGGAGGTGATGGTTCCAAGGGTGACGGTGAAGCTCTCTGCGCCCTCGGAGAGCATGTCATCCGTTGCGGTGATGTTGATGGTCTGCGTCGCTCCAGCGGCGGAGTTGGCGGCGAAGGTCACGGTGCCACTGTCGGGAGAGTAGTCGTCCGTGTTTCCGGTAGCTGTCCACGCCACAGTCACGGACTTCGCGATGGCCCCCGACAGGGTGACGGTGAAGGTGGCGTTGCTGCCTTCGGAGACGTTGGATGCCGGGCCGGTGATGGAAATCTCTGCGGAGTCCTTGTCGTCCGTCGGGGTGGTAGTGGTCTTGTTGTCGTCGGTGAGGGTTACCGTGGCGGAGGTGACGCTCAAGCTCACTGTTGTGGTGCCGGGGATGGTGATGGTCTCATCTCCCTCTACCACGGCGTCGTCGGTGGGGGTGATGGTGAGAGTTCCTGTCCCAGTGGACGAGTTGGCAGGGATGGTGATTCTGGTTAGGCTCGTCGCCGTGTAGTCGGTGTCTTTGGTCGCCGACCCCGCAAGCGTACCGATGGTAACTATGGTGGCAGTAGGCAGGGTGCTATCGCCGTCGAGAGTCGCGGTGACGGTGATTGACGTCGCCGAATCATCCTCACCCAAAGTGGACGGGTTCGCGGTAAGTGTGATGCCTGTAGGCGCGTCGTCATCGTCCGTGATGGTGGTACTCACCGAGGACGTGCCGAGGCTCGGCGCGGGACCGCCGCCGCCTGACGGGCTGGAGATGGTGACGGTGAAGGTTTCGCCTGTCCTCTCGTCGATGGTGTCCTCGGTGGTCTGCACGGTGAACGTCTGTGATCCCGCGGCCGCGTTCGTGAAGGTCAGCGTGCCGGACTTGGCGGTGTAGTCAGTGCCAGCCGTGGCCGTGCCATTGGAAGTGGCGTAGCTCACGGTGAGATTCGTGGTCGGTATGACGCCTGACGGCGACAGGGAGACGGTGTATGCGGTGGTGGCGTCACCCTCGTCCACGGTGGATGGGCCGGAGATGTTGATGGTGATGGGGTCGCTGGCGGCGATGGTGGCGGTGGCGGAGGATGCGCCGTTCTTGAGAGATATTTGCGACGACAAGGTCGACGTGATTGTACCCAGTGTCACGGTGAAGGATTCCGCCGTTTCCGAGAGTATGTCGTCCGTTACCGTGATGGTGATACTCTGCGTAGCTCCGGCCGCGGAGTTGGCCGTGAAGGTCACGGTGCCCGTCGTCGCCGACAGGTCAGCACTCTCTGCTGTGTCCGTGCTCAATGGCGCGGACCACGCAACTTGCACTTCGGCATCCACTGCCTGCGACAGTGTCACTGTGAAGGAGGCGCTGCTGCCCTCAGCGACGTTGGATGTGGGGCCGGAGATGGAGACCTCTGCTGAGTCCTTGTCGTCCGTTGGGGTGGTAGTGGTCTTGTTGTCGTCGGTGAGGGTGATGGTGGCGGATGTGACAGTTAGGCTGACCGTCGTCGTGCCGGGGAGGGTGATGGTCTCATCACCCTCCACCACCGAGTCGTCCCTAGGCGTGATTGTGATTGTGCCCGTTCCACTGGTCGAGTTGGCGGGGATGGTGATACTGGTCAACGACGTAGTCGTGTAGTCGGTGTCTTTAGTGGCGGTGCCGGACAGGGTACCGATGGTGACGACGGTGGCGGAAGTTCGGGTGGTGCCGCCGTTGAGGGTGGCTGTGACGGTGATCGACGTCGCCGAATCATCCTCGCCTAAGCTGGACGGGCTCGCGCTGAGTGTGATGCCCGACGGCGCGTCATCATCGTCCGTGATGGTGGTACTCACCGACGACGTACCAAGACTCGGCGCGGGGCCTCCGCCGCCTGATGGGCTGGAGATGGTGACGGTAAAGGTCTCGCCCGTTCCTTCGTCGATGGTGTCCTCCGTCGTCTGGACGGTGATGGTTTGCGACCCAGCCGCCGTGTTCGTGAAGGTCAACGTGCCGGATTTGGCGGTGTAGTCCGTCCCCGCCGTGGCCGAGCCGTTCGACGTGTTATAGGAGACCGTCAGGTCCGCCGTCGGCGTCACTCCGGTCGGGGAGAGGGAGACGGTGTATGCGGTGGTGGCGTCACCCTCGTCCACGGTGGATGGGCCAGAGACGTTGATGGTGATTGGGTCGCTTGCGGCGATGGTGGCTTGGGCGGAGGATGCTCCGTTCTTCAGAGAGATCTGGGAAGACAGCGTGGAGGTGATGGCTCCGAGCGTAACGGTAAAAGTTTCTGCCGTTTCCGAGAGCATGTCGTCGGTGGCGGTGATTGTGATGCTTTGCGTCGCGCCCGCCGCGGAGTTGGCCGTGAAGGTCACCGTGCCGGATGTGGCCGATAGGTCACTACCTTCCGCCGCGTCTGTGCCCAGCGGCGCGGACCACGCAACTTGCACTTCGGCATCCACTGCCTGCGACAGTGTCACGGTGAAGGAGGCGCTGCTGCCCTCAGCGACGTTGGATGTGGGGCCGGAGATGGAGACCTCTGCTGAGTCCTTGTCGTCCGTTGGGGTAGTAGTGGTCTTGTTGTCGTCGGTGAGGGTAATGGTGGCGGATGTCACAGTCAGGCCCACCTGCGTTGTGGTGGCGCCGGGGATGGTGATGGTCTCGTCGCCCTCCACCACCGCATCGTCCGTCAGGGTGATGGTAAAAGTCTGGCTGCTGCTGGCTGTGTTCGCCGGGATGGTGATGCTGGTCAGCGTCGTGGCTGTGTAATCCGTGTCCTTGGTGGCGGTGCCGGACAGCGTGCCGATGGTGACCACCGTGGCGGAAGTCCGGGTAGTGTCTCCGTTCAGGGTGGCAGTGACGGTGATTGATGTTGCCGAATCGTCCTCGCCGAGAGAGTTGGGGTTGGCGGTCAGGGTGATGCCTGTCGGCGCGTCGTCATCGTCTGTGATGGTGGTGGTAACGCTCTTGGATGTGCCCAAGCTCGGTGCAGGTCCGCCGCCGCCCGATGGGCTAGAGATGGTGACGGTGAAGGTTTCACCTGTTCCCTCGTCGATGGTGTCCTCGGTGGTCTGGATGGTGAAGGTTTGCGGTCCAGCGGCCGTGTTTGTGAAGGTGAGTGTGCCGGTCTTGGCGGTGTAGTCGGAGCCTGCTGTCGCGGTGCCGTTGGAGGTGTTGTAGGAGACGGTGAGGTCCGCCGTAGGTTTCACTCCCGCAGGGCTCAGGGAGACGGTGTAGGCGGTGGTGGCGTCACCCTCGTCCACTGACGTGGGGCCGGTGATCGAGATAGTGATGGGGTCGCTTGCGGCGATGGTGGCGGTGGCGGAGGAAGCCCCGCTCTTAAGGGAGAGTTGGGAGGCGAGAGAAGAGGTGATGGTTCCGAGGGTGACGGTGAAGGATTCGGCTGTCTCCGACAGCATGTCGTCCGTGACGGTGATGGTGATGCTTTGCGTCGCTCCGGCCGCACTGTTGGCGGCGAAGGTCACGGTGCCGGAGGTGGCGGAGAGGTCTGCGCCCTCCGCGGCGTCGGCGGCGAGCGGAGCGCTCCACGCAACTTGCACTTGGGCGGCTACTGCCTTGGAGAGGGTGACGGTGAAGGTAGCGTCTGAGCCCTCCGAGACGTTGGACGCAGGGCCGGTGATGCTCAGTTCGGCGCTGTCCTTGTCACCAGGGGTAGTGGTGCCCTTGTCATCGTCGGTGAGGGTGACAGTGGCGGCGCTCACATCCAAGCTCACCGTGGTTGTGCCGGAGATGATGATGGTCTCATTACCCTCGACCACAGCGTCGTCCGTGGGGGTGATGGTGATGCTGCCGGTTCCCGTCGTGGAATTGGCGGGGATGGTGATGGTGGTCAGGCTCGTTGCCGTGTAGTCGGTGTCCTTGGTGGCGGTGCCCTTGAGCGCGCCGATGGTGACGACCGTGGCGGAAGTTCGGGTGGTGCCGCCCTTCAGGGTGGCAGTGACGGTAATCTCGGTGGCCGCATCGTCCTCGCCGAGGGAGTTGGGGCTCGTGCTGAGGGTGATGCCTGTTGGCGCGTCGTCATCGTCCGTGATGGTGGTGGTGACGGATGACGTGCCCAAAGACGTGGTCCCGCCGCCGCCTGACTGACCGGATATGGTGACGGTGAAGGTTTCGCCTGTCCCTTCATCAATGGTGTCCCCGGTGGTTTGGACGGTGAAGGTTTGCGATCCTGCTGCCGTGTTCGTGAATGTGAGCGTGCCGGACTTGGCGGTGTAGTCAGAACCGGCGGTCGCTGTGCTGTTGGATGTTCCGTAGGAGACGGTGAGATCAGCAGTCGGTGTCACGCCGGAGGGCGAGAGGGAGACGGTGTAGGCCGTGGTGGCATCACCCTCATCCACTGACGTGGGGCCGCTGATTGAGATAGTGATGGGGTCGCTGGCGGCGATGGTGGCGGTGGCGGAGGATGCGCCGTTCTTCAGAGAGATCTGGGACGACAGGTCGGAGGTGATGGTTCCGAGGGTGACGGTGAAGGACTCGGCCGTCTCCGAGAGCATGTCGTCCGTGGCGGTGATGGTGATGGTCTGCGTCGCTCCGGCGGCGGAGTTGGCGGCGAAGGTGACGGTGCCGCTGTCGGGAGAGTAGTCGTCAGTATTTCCGGTAGCTGTCCACGCCACAGTCACAGACTTCGAGATGGCTGCCGACAGGGTGACGGTGAAGGTGGCGTCGCTGCCCTCGGAGATGTTAGACGCGGGACCGGTGATGCTGATCTCGGCGGTGTCCTTGTCGTCCGTCGGAGTGGTGGTGGACTTGTCATCGTCAGTGAGGGTGATGGTGGCGGAGGTGACGGTCAGGCCCACCTGCGTGGTGGTGCTGCCCGGGATTGTGATGGTCTCGTCACCTTCCACCACCGAGTCGTCCGTGGGTGTGATGGTGATGGTGCCGGTGCCGCTCGTGGAGTTGGCGGGGATGGTGATGGAGGCAAGGCTCGTTGCCGTGTAGTCGGTGTCCTTGGTGGCTGTGCCCGCCAGCGTGCCGATGGTGACGACGGTGGCGGAAGTCCGGGTGGTGCCACCGTCGAGAGTCGCGGTGATAGTGATCTCGGTGGCTGTGTCGTCTTCGCCCAAACTGGAGGGACTTGCGCTGAGGGTGATGCCTGTTGGTGCGTCGTCATCGTCCGTGATGGTGGTGGCGACTGAAGACGTGCCGAGGGTCGGCGTTGCTCCGCCGCCGGAGGGGCTGGAGATGGTGACGGTGAAGGTTTCATCAGATTCGTCGGTCGTGTCTCCGGTGGTCTGGACGGTGAAGGTTTGCGGTCCAGCGGCCGTGCTTGAGAAGGTGAGTGTGCCGGACTTGGCGGTGTAGTCGTTGCCTGCGGTGGCGGTGCCGTTTGCGGTGGTGTAGCTCACCGTGAGGTCTGCAGTGGGTTTCACGCCGGAGGGCGACAGGGAAACGGTGTAGGCGGTAGTGGCGTCGCCTTCATCGGCCGACGATGGGCCGCTGATGTTGATGGTGATGGGGTCGCTTGCGGCGATGGTGGCGGTGGCGGAGGATGCGCCGCTCTTGAGAGATATTTGCGACGACAAGGTCGATGTGATGGTTCCGAGGGTGACGGTGAAGGACTCGGCCGTCTCCGAGAGCATGTCGTCCGTCACGGCGATGGTGATGCTCTGGGTGGCTCCGGCGGCGGAGTTGGCGGCGAAGGTTACGGTGCCACTGTCGGGAGAGTAGTCGTCAGTGTTCCCGGTAGCCGTCCACGCCACAGTCACAGATTTCGAGATGGCCGCCGACAGGGTGAAGGTGAAGGTGGCGTTCCCGCCCTCGGAGACGTTGGACGACGGACCTGAGATGGAGAGGTCTGCCGTGTCCGTGTCGTCCGTCGGGGTGGTAGTGGTCTTGTTGTCGTCGGTGAGGGTGATGGTGGCGGAGGTGACGCTCAGGCCCGTGACGGTGGTGGTCCCGGGGATGGTGATGGTTTCGTCGCCCTCGACGACCGCGTCGTCTGTGGGTGTGATGGTGATAGAGCCTGTTCCACTAGTGGAGTTGGCGGGGATGGTGATGCTGGCCAACGCCGTCGCGGTGTAGTCGGTGTCCTTGGTGGCGGTGCCGGTCAGCGTGCCGATGGTGACGATGGTGGCGGAAGTCCGGGTGGTGCCGCCTTGCAGGGTAGCGGTGACCGTGATTGTGGTCGCGTTATCATCCTCGCCCAAAGTGGACGGATTTGCGCTGAGGGTGATGCCTGTGGGTGCGTCGTCATCGTCCGTGATGGTGGTGGTAACTGAGGCCGTTCCTAGAGTGGGCGTCGCTCCGCCGCCTGACTGGCCGGATATGGTGACGGTGAAGGTCTCGCCGGTGCCCTCGTCGATGGAATCCTCCTTGGTCTGGACGGTGAAGGTTTGCGGTCCAGCGGCCGTGCTCGAGAAGGTCAACGTGCCGGACTTGGCGGTGTAGTCAGAACCGGCGGTCGCTGTGCCGTTGGATGTTCCGTAGGAGACGGTGAGGTCGGCGCTGGGAACGCCGCCCGAGATGGAGACGGTGTAGTTGGAAGTGGCGTCTCCCTCATCGACGCTCGTGGGGCCGCTGATCGAGATCGTGATTGGGTCGCTGGCGGCGATGGTGGCTGTCGCTGAGGAGGCGCCGTTCTTGAGAGATATATGCGACGACAGCGTGGACGTGATGGTTCCGAGGGTGACGGTGAAGGACTCAGCGCCCTCGGAGAGCATGTCATCCGTTGCGGTGATGTTGATGGTCTGCGTCGCTCCGGCGGCGGAGTTGGCCGCGAAGGTGACGGTGCCACTGTCGGGAGAATAGTCGTCCGTGTTCCCTGTAGCTGTCCACGCCACAGTCACAGACTTCGCGATAGCCGCCGACAGGGTGACGGTGAAGGTGGCGTTGCTGCCCTCAGCGACGTTGGATGTAGGGCCGGTGATGCTCAACTCGGCTGAGTCCTTGTCATCCCCCGGGGTCGTGGACTTGTCGTCGTCGGTGAGGGTGATGGTGGCGTCGGACACGTTCAGGCCGGAGACCGTGGTGGTTCCGGGGATGATGATGGTTTCGTCGCCTTCGACCACCGAGTCGTCTGTGGGCGTGATTTTGATAGTGCCGGTCCCAGTGGCGGAGTTGGCGGGGATGGTGATGGAGGCCAATGACGTGGCCGTGTAGTCGGCGTCCTTGGTGGTGGTGCCTGTCAGTGTGCTGATGGTGACGACTGTGTCAGATGGCAGAGTGCTGCCGTTCAGGGTGGCGGTGATAGTGACAGAGGTGGCTGCGTCATCCTCGCCCAAGGAGTTGGGGCTCGCGCTAAGGGTGATACCTGTGGGGGCGGCATCATCGTCCGTGATAGTGGTGGTAACGCTCTTGGCGGTGCCAAAGCTCGGTGCGGGACCGCCGCCGCCCGATGGGCTTGAGATGGTGACGGTGAAGGTTTCGCCGGTTCCCTCGTCGATGGAGTCATCTGTTGTTTGGACGGTGAAGGTCTGGGCTCCTGCAGCCGTGCTCGTGAAGGTGAGTGTGCCGGACTTGGCCGTGTAGTCGGCACCCACCGTGGCAGTCCCGTTGGCGGTGGTATAGCTCACGGTGAGGTCTGCGGTGGGCGTCACGCCGGAGGGGGAGAGGGAGACGGTGTAGTTGGCGGTGGTGTCACCTTCGTCGACGCTCGTGGGACCGCTGATGCTGATGGTGATTGGGTCGCTCTCGGCGATGGTGGCCTGGGCGCTGGAGGCGCTGTTCTTGAGGGAGAGCTGAGACGAGAGCGTGGAGGTGATGGTTCCGAGGGTGACGGTGAAGGACTCGGCCGTCTCCGAGAGGTTGTCGTCCGTCACGGCGATGGTGACATCTTGCGTGGCTCCTGCGGCGGAGTTGGCGGCGAAGGTTACGGTGCCGCTATCGGGAGAGTAGTCGTCAGTGTTTCCGGTAGCTGTCCACGCCACAGTCACGGACTTCGCGATGGCCGCCGACAGGGTGATGGTGAAGGTGGCGTTGCTGCCCTCGGAGATGTTGGATGCGGGGCCGGAGATGGAGATCTCGGCAGTGTCCTTGTCACCGGGGGTGGTGGTGGACTTGTCGTCGTCCGTGAGGGTGAGGGTGGCGGAGGTGACGTTGAGGCCGGAGACCGTGGTGGTGCCGGGGATTGTGATGGTCTCGTCGCCCTCTACTACGGTGTCGTCGGTGGGGGTGATGGTGAAGGTCCCTGTGCCACTGGAGGAGTTGGCGGGGATGGTGATGCTGGCCAAAGACGTGGCCGTGTAGTCCGTGTCCTTGGTGGCGATGCCGGACAGTGTTCCGATGGAGACAATGGTGCTGGTGGGCCGGGTGCTCCCGCCTTCCAATGTGGCGGTGATGGTGACGGTAGTGGCTGCGTCGTCTTCCCCGAGAGAGTCAGGGCTGACGGAGAGGGTAATGCCTGTGGGCGCGTCGTCATCGTCTGTGATGGTGGTGGTGACGGTCTTGGATGTACCCAAGGATGTGGTTCCGCCACCACCTGTTGCGTTGGAGATGGTGACGGTGAAGGTTTCGCCCGTCCCTTCGTCGATGGTGTCCACGGTGGTCTGGACGGTGAAGGTCTGGGCTTCTGCAGCCGTGCTCGTGAAGGTGAGTGTGCCGGACTTGGCGGTGTAGTCCGACCCGGCGGTCGCTGTGCCGTTGGCGGTGGCGTAGGAAACAGTGAGGTCCGCCGTGGGGGTGACGCCATCGGGCGAGAGGGAGACGGTGTAGTCGCTCGTCGCGTCGCCCTCATCCACGGTGGACGGGCCGGTGATGTTGACGGTGATCGGGTCGCTTGCGGCGATGGTGGCGGTGGCGCTGGAGTCGTCGGTCTTCAGTGTCACCTGGGTCGCGGGCAGCGTTGTCGTGATGGTTCCGAGGGTGACGGTGAACGACTCAGTGCCCTCCGAGAGCATGTCATCCGTCACCATGATGGTGATGGTCTGGGTGGACTCGGTTGCGGAGTTGGCTGGGAAGGTCACGGTGCCGGAGGTTGTGCCTAAATCTGCTGCTGCTGCCGCGTCCGTGCCGAGCGGCGCGCTCCATGCTACCTGCACTTCCTTGGACACCGCTGCCGACAGTGTGACGGTGAAGGTGGCGTTACTACCCTCGGAGACGTTGGATGCGGGACCGGAGATGGAAATCTCGGCTGTGTCCTTGTCGTCCGTCGGAGTGGTGGTCTTGTTGTCGTCGGTGAGGGTGACGGTGGCATCACTTACATCTAGGCTCACCGTGGTAGTGCCGGGGATGGTGATGGTCTCATCGCCCTCTACTACGGTGTCGTCCGTGGGCGTGATGGTGAATGTTCCCGTTCCGTTGGTGGAGTTCGCTGAGATGGTGATGCTGGCCAAGCTCGTTGCCGTGTAGTCGGTGTCCTTGGTGGCGGTGCCAGCCAGGGTTCCGATGGTGACGACGGTGGCGGAAGTGCGGGTGGTGCCGCCGTCTAGGGTGGCGGTGACGGTGATCTCAGTCTCGCCGTCGTCCTCGCCGAGAGTGGCCGGATCCACCGAGAGGGTGATGCCCGTTGGCGCGTCGTCATCGTCCGTGATGGTGGTAGTGACGGTCTTGGACGTACCCAAGCTTGGCGTGGGGCCGCCGCCGCCCGACGGGCCAGAGATGGTGACAGTGAAGGTCTCGCCCGTCCCCTCGTCGATGGTGTCCACTGTCGTCTGGACGGTGAAGGTCTGCGATCCCGCAGCCGCGTTGGTGAAGGTGAGTGTGCCGGTCTTGGCTGTGTAGTCGGTGCCCGACGTGGCCGTGCCGCCGGACGCGGCGTAGTTCACGGTGAGGTCTGCTGTGGGGGTGACGCCGGATGGGGAGAGGGAGACGGTGTAGTTGCCCGTCGCGTCACCTTCATCCACTGACGTGGGGCCAGTGATTGAGATAGTGATGGGGTCGCTGGCGGCGATGGTTGCTGTGGCGGTGGAGTCGTCGGTCTTCAGGGTCACCTGTGTCGAGGGCAGCGTTGTCGTGATGGTTCCGAGCGTTACAGTAAAGGACTCCGCGCCTTCAGAGAGCATGTCGTCTGTCACGGCGATCGTGATGGTCTGCGTTGAATCCGCAGGGGAGTTGGCCGCGAAGGTCACCGTGCCGGAGGTTGATCCCAAGTCGGCCCCCTCCGCAGCGTCGGTGGCCAGCGGCGCGCTCCACGCCACCTGCACTTGCGACGCTACCGCCGCGTCCAGCGCCACCGTGAAGACAGCGTTCCCGCCCTCTGTTACGTTCTCCGTGGGCCCCGTGATCCTCAGGTCTGCCTTGTCCTCGTCGTTGGGATCATCGGTGGTGGTGCCATTGTGGTCTTTGAGGGTGATTGTGGCCGAACTGACGGTCAGACCCGTGACGGTGGTGGTTCCGGGGATGATTATTGTCTCGTTGCCCTCGACCATCTTGTCGTCCGAGGGGGTGATGGTTAGCGTGCCGCTGCCGCTCATGGAGTTGGCGGGGATGGTGATGCTGGCCAACACCGTGGCCGTGTAGTCCGTTCCCTTGGTGGCGGAGCCCTTAAGCGTGCCGATGGTGACGACCGTCGCCTCGGTCCTCGTGCCACCGTTGAGAGTGGCGGTTACCGTCACCGACGTCGCTGCCCCGTCTTCTTCGACGGTGTCGGGGTCGGCGCTCAGTGTGATTCCGCTTAGTGAGTCGTCGTCCGTTATGGTGGTGGTTACCGACTTTGCCGTGCCCAGGCTGGGCGCGGGCCCACCGCCGCCCGTCGGGCTGTCAAGGGTGACGGTGAACGTTTCGTCGGACTCGTCAATCGTGTCCTCGGTGGTTTGGACGGTGAAGGTCTTAGCTCCGGCATCTGTAGGCGTGAACGTCAGCGTGCCAGAAGCCGCTTCGTAGTCGTCGCCCTCAGCGGCAGTGCCATCCGACGTGGAATAATCCACCGTGAGGTCCGCCGTCGGCGTTCCTCCGGACAACGACACCGTATAAACCGTGGTGGCGTCGCCCTCGGCGACGGTGGACGGGCCGGAGATGGTGACGGTGATGGGGTCGTTCTCTGCGATATACGCGTCCGCGATGAAGGAGCCTGATTTGGGCGCGACGAAGGCGCTGAGAGACGAGGTGACAGTCCCCAACTCTAAGGTGAAGTTTTCGAGCGTCTCCGACAGATTGTCGTCAGTCATCGTGACGGTGAAGGTCTGGGTTGCGCCTGCCGACGAGCCCGCAGGGAAGGTGACGGAGCCGCCGGCCGGGGAGTAGTCCGCCGCTACGGCGGTGTTCGGCACTGCGGACCAGGTTACGCTCAGTTCTTCAGAGATGGCCGCGGACAGGGTGACGGTGAAGGTGGCGCTTGCTCCCTCTGCCACCGGTGCGCTTGGGCCGCTTATGCTCAGGTCCGCATGGCTGGTGTTGAGAATCGTGATTGTCGCAGGGAATACCTGCGTACGCCCGAGCGCCGCGCTCAACAGGACGGTTTCGTCCCTCTCCACAACGGCGTCGTTCGTGGGCGTGAAGGTGAAGGTGGCGATGCCGTAGTCCTCCCCCGCAGGGATGGTCAGCGTTCCGGTGGCCGCGGTGTAGTCGCCGCTGGCGAGGGTGGCCGTGCCGTCGGCCAGCGACAGGCCGATCGGCGCGTCAGTCGTAAACGGGTCCATCCCATGCAGCGATGCCGTTACCGTCAGAACGGTGGCGCCAGCGTCCTCCCGCACCCTGTTGGGGCTCACGGTCAAGGTGATGCCTCTGCGCCCAGAGTCGTCGTCCAGAATAGTGATCTCCGCCGGATGAACCGTGAACGGCATTGCCGTTCCGGTCACCTGAAGGGTCTCATTCTCTTCGGATTTGTCGTCGCCCTTGACGTTCACCTTGAGGTTTGCGGACCCGCTCATTTGGCCGGCAGGAATGGTCACCTTCGCCGTGGCTTTGGCGTAGTCCTCGCTGTTGGCGGTCCCGTCCTCCAGCGACACCGTAACCTCGATTGCGCCCGGCAGCGTCGAGCCGCTATTCAGCGTGGCCGTGACCCTAACGTCGGTGGCGGAATCAGAGCTGCCCTCGCGCAGGACCGAGGGGCTGACGCTGAGCGTGATGCTGGGGGGAATTTCGTTGTCCTCGAGGGTGATGGCAGGCTCGTCCGAGGTTGTGAGACCTCCACCAGCGTGGCTGGTGAAGACGATTGTCTCGTCATCTTCCACGATGTCGTCATCAACCGGCGTGATTGTCAGCGTCCCGCTGGCGTCTTCCTCCCCGGCGTCGATGGTCAGAACCAGGTAATGGCCGCTGATGGTGTAGTCCTCCGTCGCCACCCTGGTGCCTCTGTCGGAATTCGGGAAAACGACAATCTGGACTGCATTGTGGAGGAACCGCTTGTCGCTGTCGTCTATAGTCGCCGTGAACCTGATCTGCGTGGCCCCATCACCCTCGCCCACCTCGACGGGAGTAGCCGTCAGGGTGTACGAGTCAGGGTATGCCGGATCGTCGGTGAAGCTGTCGGCGATGGTTGTGGTTCTCCCATCCTTGACTATCTCGGGGGCCAGGCCTCCGCCGCCCTGGGCGTTGGACAGGGTGACGGTGAAGTCTTCCGTGGGTTCGAATATGGTGTCGGCGAGGGTGCTGACCGTCACGGTCTTGGTGGTCTCGGTGGGCGTGAAGGTGAGGGTCTGGTCCACCGCCGTGTAGTCTTCACCGGCGGTAGCCAGGTCCCTGGGGCCACCGGTCTTGAAGCGCACCGTCACGTTTGTGGTTCGACTGCCTTCCAGCTTGATGACATATGTGGCGTCACTTCCTTCCGTGACCGATGTTGGCGCGGTCTCGAAGGAGATCACCGGCGCTTGCGGAGCGGAGTTTGTGAGGGTGATGTCCGTCGTGCTCACGGTGTGACAAATAGCCGTGCCGTAGAGCCGGATGGTCTCGTCACTCTCCGCCAGCGCGTCATGGACCGGGGTCACCGTGAGGGTTGCCGTGCCGGTGGTCGCGTTGGCGGGGATGGTGATGGTGACGGGCAGCGACGCCGCGTAGTCGTCCTGGATCTTGGCCGTCCCGGACAGGGACAGCTTCACCACTGTGTCCACGTCCCGGGCGGTTTGGCGAGTCGCCGTCACGGTCACTTCAGTGGCGCCCGCGTTCTCCGCAATGCTGGACTTGTTGACGCTCAGCGCGATGTTGTTGGTGTATTCCTCAGTGATGGTCAGAACGGCGCGGGCCACTGTTAGGCCGGTAGCCGTCCCTTCCACCCATATGCTCTCGTCGCTCTCCGGCAGATAATCGTTCACCGGAGTCACGGTGAAGGTTGCCGTTCCGGTGGTGGCGTTGGCCGATATGGTGATGGACGTCAGCGACGTCGCCGTGTAGTCCGAGTTCTCGGTGGCCGTGCCGGAGAGGGCGCCGATGGTGACTACGGTTTCTGATGACCGAGCGCCGCCTGTGAGAGTGGCCGTCACCGTGACAGAGGTGGCGGAGTCGTCCTCCCCAAGGCTCGACGGGTTCACGCTTAACTCGATGGCGTCCCTGTCGTTGTCGGTGATTGTCAAAACGACCGGGGCCACTGACAGCCCGGCGGGGGCCGTTGCCTTGAGGAGGATGGTCTCGTCCCCTTCCACCTCGCTGTCGTCAGTCATGGTGAAACCCAACGCCTGACGGGTGGAGGCGCTGGTTGCGCCATCCGGGATGGTTATCTGCCATCCCGACCACGTTACGTAATCATTGGGATTGCCCAGCGCACCCGCTTCGGCCGTGCCTTCCGGAGGCAATACGCCGGTTATCGTGACTTCACCATTCGTGCCGCTGCGGGTCGCCGTAAGGGTCACTCTCGCCGCAACTTCGTTCTCCCCGATGGTGTATCGGTTCGCGGTCAGGGTGATGTCGTGCTTGTCGTTGTCCTTGATGGTCAGAATGACCGGGGCAACCGTCAGTCCGCCGGTGGCCTTTCCGTTGATGATGATGGTCTCATCGCCTTCTTCGAAATCATCGTCAGTCATGGTGAAACCCAACGCCTGACGGGTGGACGCGCTGCTTGCGCCGTCCGGGATAGTTATCGACCAGCGCGACCAGATTACGTAATCCTGCGAATCGCCCAGGGCGCCCGGAGTGGCAGTCCCACCCGGAGGGAAATCGCCGGTTATCGTAACTGCGCCCTCCGTGCCAGTCCGAGCCGCCGTAATAGTGATCCTGGCCGCGATTTCATGCTCTCCGATGGTGTAGCGATTTGCGGTCAGCGTGATGTCCTTGTTGGCGTCGAGGATGACCGTGGTTACCTTGTCTACGCCTATGCTTGGCGGGGACGCCCCGCCCCCTTGCAGATTGGATATGCCGAAGGTGAAGACCTCTCCAGAGTCTGTCTCCGTGTCCGCGAGGATCGGCACGGTTATCGTCTTCGGGCCGGCGTTGGTGGGGGTGAACGTCACTGTTCCGGATTGAGCGGTGTAGTCAGTCCCGGCCACGGCGGCGGGCCCCCGATAGGGGTTCGACCCATCAGACGTGGCGTACTCCACAGTCAAATCAGCCTGAGGGACAGATCCCGGCGGGGACAGGGAGATGGTGTAGGTCGCGGAGTTGCGCTCCATCACGATCGCGGGCCCGCTGACGCTGACGGTTCGGGCTAAGGGGGCCGAGTCCGTGATGGTGATGTCCGTCGGGCTGACTGTCCGGGCACCCGATTGGCCTGAAACTGTAATCGTCTCGTCTCCCTCCGGCATGGTGTCATTAACGGGGGTGATGGTGAGCGTTCCGTAGGCGGTGGTCTGTCCCTTGGGGATGGTGATGCTGTTGAGGGTAGTCGCCGTGTAATCGGCCGGGTTGGCAGCGGCGCCGCCCAGCGTGAGGTCCACCACCGTGTCCGTAGGTCGCGCCGCGCTCATGGTGGCCGTGACCGTTACCTCGGTTGCGCCGGCGTCCTCAGTAATAGTGTCGGGGCTGACGGAGAGGGCGATGGTTTCCGGCTCGCCTATGGTGAGCACGGCATCGGTGACGGTTGCGCCGGGCACATCTGCCGACCAGACTATCGTTTCGTTCGGATCATCAAGGTCGTCGGAGCAAATGTGGAAGGTCATGCTCGTGGATGCGCTGGACTCGCCCGGCGCGATGCGCACATCCGAGGGAAGGACACGTATAAAGTAGTCGGTGTTCCGTTCAGGGCGGCAGGATCCACCTCCCCCCTGTGTGTAGTCAGTGTTGTCTGTGGCGGTTTGGCTGCTCCAGCCCCCGTGCCAATCGGTCGCATGATTGCCGACTGTACCGTCCCGAGTCGCCGTGAGGGTGACCTGGATGTCACTCCCTTCCTGAGTATATTCAGGGTCGAATGAGAGGGTGACGTGGGCGAGATCGTTCTCTGCCAGGTCTATGGTGTCCGGGAAGACCACAAAGCCAGTGAGGCTGCCCTCGACGACGATGGTCTCCTTACCCTCATAGACGGAGTCGTCGACGGGTGTGATGCTCAAAGTGGCCGAGCCGGTGGCGGTTGACGCCGGGATGGTCACATTGGCGACGGTGGCGGTGTAGTCATCCGTGCGGGTCGCCGTTCCGCCAAGGGAGACGGTCACGGTCGTGTCTTCGTCGAAGGTGGCGCAGCAGTCCAGGTTCACCTTGACGGTGAAGTCCGTGGCTGCGCCACCTTCCCCTATACTGTCGGGCGTCACCGTGAGAGTTGCGCCGAGCAGGGGCCCAGCGGCGTCCACGATGCCGGTGGTTGCGATGCTCGTGTCGAGGGTGGGCGTGAGTCCGCCGCCGCCCGACGGGCTGGAGAGGAGCAGGCGGAAGTACTCGACGGGCTCGGTGATGGCGTCGGTCAGGACGGGTACGCGCACCCGTTTGCTGGTCTCGCCGGGGACGAAGGTCAGCGTGCCGGACTGAGGGGTGTAGTCGTCGCCCGACGTGGCTGAGCGCTGTGGAGAGAGCGCATCGTAGGTCTGGTAGTTCACCGTGAGGTTGGCGGTGGGCGCGCGGCTCAGCGAGACCGTGAAGTCGGCGTTCCCGCCCTCTGTGACCGTCTCCGGGCCGCTGACGGATACAGACATAGCCTGATCGCGGATGGTGGTGGTGGCGGTGGCGGTGCCCAGCGCCGCATCAGTTATCTGGGTGAATCCGATGAAGTAATACTCCGGGTCGGAGAGGGTCAGGCTGAAGGTCTCGTTGGACTCGTCCACGTTATCCGCCGTGATCGGCACCAGGATCTCCCAGTCTGAGTACCGCACTTGGTATTCATCGGCAGTGGCGGGGGCGGGATAGGTGGTGACGGGCATCTCCAGCGTGCCGGAGACGGCGGTGTAGTCCGTGCCCGCCGTGGCCGTGCCGTCCGAAGTGGTGTAGCTGACCCTTGCGCCCCAGGCGGGGTGAAGGTCGGCGTTGCGCTTCACGACGAAACGGGCGTTGGTCCCCTCATCCACGAACTCGGGGCCTTCGACGGAGAAAGTCAGAGGGGTGGAAGTGATGGTGGTGGTGACCGACGAGTCGCCTAAGACCACCGGCGTTGTGCCGCCGCCGCGGAGGTTGGAGAGGGAGAGCGTGAAGGTCTCATCCGTGTCTCCGGTCGAGCCGCTTACCATATAGACGAAGACGGTGTACCAGGTCACACCGAAGTCATTGACGTTGTGCTGAGTGTCCTTGCTTGGGCCGATGGTGAGGGTATCGGACACGTTCACATAGTCGCCGGTCTGGCCGCTCTCACAGCTATTGACGCCGCCATCGCACCCGGTGGCGGTCCCATCCGAGGAGGTGACGTCCACCTGGATGTCGGCGTTGACCGGGCCGGAGAGGAAGACCTGGTAGACGGCGAAATCGGTGTTCCTGACGTGGGGGAATGCCCGAGGACCCATCAGGGTGACCGTCACGACCTGTCCGGTGGCGATAGTGGCGTCAGCACTCGACTTGGTAGAGTCCACGGACACTTTGGAGGCAAGGTCGCCGGTGACGCTGCCGAGCGTGACGGTGAAGGTCTCCTGCTGCTCTTCCGTCCCATCGTCGGCGATGGCCATGGTGATGGTCTTGGTTGCGCCGGCGGCGGAGCCCGCAGGGAAGATGACGCTGCCGGAATCCGGGGAGTAGTCATCGGCGGAGGCGGCGACCGTGGCCGTCGAGCCTGCCGACCATGCAACGACGACCTGGGAAGCGACCGCGTGGGACAGGGTGACGGTGAACTCGGCGCTGCTTCCCTCGCTTATCACACCAGTCGGGCCGGCGATGCCCACGGTTGCAGTGTCGTCATCGGTGATGGTGATGGTTGCGGGAGTCACGTCCAGCCCGGCGGACGCGCCCTGCAGCAGAATGGTCTCGTCGCCCTCGACAATCTGATCGTTTACCGGCGTCACGGTGAAGCTGCCCGTTCCGCTGGACTCGGTTGCGGTGATGGTGATGTTGCCCAGCGTGGTGGCGGTATAGTCGCCGGTGCTTCCCTTCGTGGCGGTTCCGCCGAGTGTGACCACGACGGTGGCATTCTGTGCCAGTGTGCCGCCCTCCAGCGTGGCGGTCACGTTGACCGTTCCGGCCGCGTCAGCCTCACCGAAGGATGTTTTGTCGACGCTGAGGACAACGGAAGAGGGTAGGCCGTCATCGTCCACGATGGTGGTATTGACGAACTGGGTGGTGCTCATTAGAGGGGTGGGACCGCCGCCGCCCTGGGGGTTGGACATACGGAACTCGAAGTAGGTGTTGGCCGCGTCGTCGGTGTTTTCGGTGGTGGCGACGGTGACGGTGGCGGAGGTATCCCCGGCGGCGATGGTGACAGTGCCGGTGGCGGCGGTGTAGTCAGTACCCGCCACTGCTGTCCTGTCCGTGGTGGTGTAGTCTACCGTGATGGCCTCGGTCGATGTGGCGCTGTCGAGCGTGAAGGTATAGGTGGCCGAGTCGCCCTCCGTGACCCGTTCATCGCCGGAAATGCTCACGGTTACAGCGTCGTTTTCCGCGATGTCAGCGTTGGCCGTTCCCTTGCCGGACTCTATAGACACCTGTGAGGCGGTCTTGCCGGTGATAGCGCCGAGGGCCACGGAGAATCGCTCCGTTGCCTCGGGAACGAGGTCATCCGTGATCGGGATGGTGATGGTCTGGGTGGCGTTGTCGGGCGATCCGGCGGGGAAGGTGACGGTGCCGGACGAACCGACGAAATCGCCTGTCGATGCCGTGCCATTCGACGCGCTCCAGGCCACGGTGAGGGCCCTGGTTATTCCCCGGCTGAGCGAAACCGTGAACTCGGCGTCCTCGCCCTCCTCCACCTCTCCGGGCGGGCCGGTGATGGAAAGGACGGCGTGGTCATCGTCCTCCAGGGTGAGGATGACCGGTTCCACCCAATCCGTCGGGGTTGTCGTCACCAGATTGATGACCCAAGTCGGGTAGATCTCTATCTCCTCGTCGCCTTCGACCAGGAAGTCCTCGATGCCGGTGAAATCGAACGTGACGGATGCGCCCTTCTGGCCGGCCGGAATTGTCAGCGCCTGTGAGTTGGTGTTGACCGTGTAGTCGCTGTTCTCACGCGCGTCATGGTCTATGTCAACCCTGATCTGTGGAATGGTGGTTGCGGAACTCCTGACCGGGCCGGTCAGCGTGCCGGTGACGGTCACGCGGCCTCCGCTGGTAGGCGTCGAGGACTCGGTGATGCTGTCGGGCGACAGGCTGAGCACGATGTCGGAAATTTGCTCCAGTGTCACGGTATAGGTGGGCGACTCAGACCCGGCGCGGTCCAGCACTTTAAAGGTGAAGGACCCACCGATGTCGACGCGGAAACCGTTGGGCTGCGGAACGTATTTGAGCTTGCCCAGATCGTCAACGGGAACCTCCTGGCCCGCCGTGGCTGCTGTGCCATCGAAACGCAATACACCCGTTGTCTTGCCGTATATGTCAGTGTGGCCGGGCAGCGTGACGATCTTGACCTTGCTGATCGCATCGCCCGCGTCCACGTCGGTGAACGGGAAGTCGCTCGCGCTGAACGTCGCGCCGGTCTGGCGGGAGACCTTCTTGGTGAAATTCGCCGAGGTGGGAGCGGTGTTGGCCAACGTGGTCGCGGTCTGGGTGGTTGGCGGCCCCGGCTGTCTGTCCTCATTGAGGGCCAGGACCCTGACGGTGTAGGTGGTGCTGGGAGTCAGGCCGGTCAGCGTTGTGGTGGTCCCGGATGTGATGGCTGCTGCAATGACGGCTGGCTCAGAATCCGCCTCGTAGCCCACCACGTACCGCTCGATGGGCGAGGAGCCGGTGGTGTCAGGGGGAGTTACGGTCACCAGCATCGTGGTGGCCGTAATCTCCGAGAGGGAGAAGGTCACGCTTGGCGCAGCGCCTTCCAGGACATTGGTGACTGTGATGTTGACGGTTACGGAATCGTCCACGGTTGTGTCAGCGGTTCCGGCGGCGTCCTTGCTGTCGCTGACGTTTACCTGCACTTCGTAGGTGTTCTTTTCCGCCTCGTAATCGAGCATCGTCCCGGTGGCGATGGAGATCTGGCCTGTGCCGCTGTCGATGGTGAAGGAGGAGGCGTCAGCGCCGGTCAAGGTGTACGTGAGGGTGTCCCCGGTGTCAGGGTCGTCGGCGGTGACGGCTGCGCCGACCGCGGTCCCGGCGGCGGAGTTCTCCGCGATCTCCCGGCTGAGGGGGCCGTCTCCAAAGGCGGGCGGGAGGTTGGCGACCTGTTTAAGGGTGAGGGTGTAGGCGCTCCCCGATTCCTCGCTCTCCTGGTCGATCACCTTGAATTGGGCGGTGGCCTCACCGTCGAAGTTCGTGACCGGAACGAAGACCAGGCTGCCGAGGTCGCCGACCGCAACGGTGTTGGTTGCGGGCAGGTTGGCCAGTGAATTGTCGGACTGCTTCAGCTTGAACGCGCCTTCTGACGTTGGTATGGAGGTGAGCTTGACGCTAGCCAGACGGTCGTCTTCCTCATCGGAGGAGAAGGGGAAGTCGCTCTGTGCGAAGGTGGCGTTCTCGTTATTCCTGAAGTACTTGGTGAAGTTGGCGGACCTGGGGCGGGAGTCCGTGGTGGTGGCGGTGAGAGTCGCCCCAGCGCTAAAACCCTCATCGTTGCGCGCCTTGAGCGTTAGGTCATAGGTAGTTCCGGGGTCCAGAGAGCTAACGGTAATGGAGTAGGTAGCGCCGTCAGGCGTTGTGTTCGTCGCCGCCGTGGAATCGGGGTGTATATATGTGAGAGCGTATTGCGTGATGGCGGGGCGGCCGGTGCTGTCCGGGGCTTCCCACGTCACGGTGAAACCGGTGTCAGTGATGGTCGTGATCTGCGGATTGACCGGGGCGAGGGGAGGCTCGTTCACGTCTGTGACGTTGATGGTGAGGTTTGTCTCGGCGGCCTCGCCATTGACCGTCCACTTCACCTTTCCGGTGTAGGAGGACTTGGTTTCGTGGTCGAGGGTCGCGTCCTCCGTGACGGTAATCTGGCCGGTGGACGAGTCAATCTCAAATAGGCCGGAGGTGGACGCCTCGCCGGTCAGCGTGTAGTACAGCGCCTCAGTCCCGTAGGGGGTGCCGGTTACGGGGTCGCCTACGTCTGCACCCGTAGCGGAGTTTTCGGCGATGTCCCGCGTCATGTTCGCGAAGCCGCCAACGGAGATGACCTGGAAGACGTAGCCGCCGTACCCGTCATGCGCGCCGTAGGTGACATTGGCGACGCCTGTTATCGGGTTGAGAAGGTGAATCCTGAGTTTCTTGACGGTGTTCCCGTCTTCTTCGACATCTTCCAGGGTGGCAGTGACGATGCCTGCAGGCGTGGACGAGGCCGTGTAGGTCAGCGCGTCACCGTTGGGGTCCGTGAAATCGTCGTCGATTCTTTGAACGGAGTCGTTTCCGCCCCACTCGAGGATATAGGTGGGGTTGAGGCGGCCTGCGGCGAGCTTCGGCACTTTGTTGGTGGTGTGCCGGCCTTCAGCGTTCGCGAAACTCCATTCCGTAAAGCGCTCTCCAGAGTATTCCACGCGTAGATGCACACCGTATGCTGTACCGGGCTCCAGGCCGGTCAGCGCCACGCTGCGCGAGTCTTTGGATGCAGCGCCGTACATGGTAAGGCCGTGGCCGACTTTCCCGTACCGAAACTCATACTGAGCGATGTCTGCCAGGGTCAGGTTGTCCCCGGAGCTGTCCCTAGACATGTCCGGGGCGTTCCAGGTCACGGTGAAACCGGGGGCCGACGGCTCGCTGTACTGTTTCCGCCCGACCGCCATGTTGCGGACATGGGGCCGCCGCCAGCTAATGTCCTCGCTCTGGCCAGTCGCACCATCCGTGCTCCGGGCCCTCGCGCCTGACTGGCCCTGCGCGCCTGATTGGCCCTGGGCACCTCGTTGGGCCTGTGAGGAGGTTGGCCCCACGGTTAAGGGGAAGGTGAGAGAGTCCCGGACTCCGGCCTCGTCCGTGGCGGTGTAGGTCAGGGTGTACTGGCCGGCCGCCACGGTCCCGGACAGGGTGCGGGTGTCCGCATCGAAGGAGAGTCCGCGGGGCAGGCCCGTCAGGCTGTACGTGAACTCGCCGTCGCCGCCTTCGGCCTTCGGCAGCGTTACGTCGCCAATATACCCGGGCCTCTCGAGCACCATGCGAGTGATGGCAAAGGGGAAGAAGAGCGGTTCGTCTACCGGCGCGGGTATGGGTGTTGGGGTCGGCGCAGGTGTTGGCGTTGGCGTGGGGGTGGCCGTTGCCTCAGGGGCAGGCTCGACGGTGAACCTCTGCGCCAAAGGCGATCCGCATCCGGCGCTGTTGCAGGCCTGTACCCGCACTACCCATTCGCCGTAGTCATCGACGGTGATGCTGGTGTCAGAGGATTGCGGCTCCACACCATCGTTGAGGTTGTTGCCCGGACCGGCCACGCGCCAGCGGACGAGGTAACCGGTCGCTCCCGGCGTATCGTCCCAGTCCAGCTCCACGTTCAGCGAGCCGGGTTCGGTGCTAATGATCAAACCTGTGGGGCTCACCGGCGCAGTGACTATCGGTTCAGGAGTGACCTCAGGTGTGGGTTCGGGTGTGGTCTCCGGTGTTGGTTCAGGTGTCGTCTCAGGAGTGGGTTCGGGGGTGGTTTCAGGGGTAGGTTCCGGTGTCGTCTCGGGAGTGGGTTCGACTGTGGGCTCCGGCGTGGTCTCAGGGGCGGGTTCAGGAGTAGTCTCGGGTGTAGGCTCCGGCGTGACCTCGGGGGTGGGCTCCGGCGTGGGTTCCACCGTGGGTTCGGGGGTGGGCGCGGCTGTCGGTTCGGGTGTGGTCTCAGGTGTGGGTTCAGGCGTTGGCTCGGGCGTGGCTTCAGGGGCCGGTTCCACATCGACGTTCCGTGCCAGAGGCTCCCCACAGCCGCTGTCGTTGCACGCTTGCACCCGAATCCGCCACTGGCCGTAATCGGCTACGGTGATCGTTGCGTCCGAGGAGAGGGGCAGCACGCCATCGTTCAGCTTGTTTCCCGGACCGTTCGGTCGCCATCGCACCCAGTATTTGGTTGCTCCGTTAACGTCGTCCCAGTCCAGTGACACGTCCAGGGAGCCGGGAGTGGCGTCTATCTGCAGCCCGGTGGGTTTGGCGGGAGGCTGCGCGTCGTCGCTGGCACCTGCAGGACTGCCTCCGTCCCAAGTCGCAAACATGGCGGCGACGAGGGCGACGTGCAGTGCAAAAAGCAGGCCGAGGCGCAGGAATCGGGCGTGTCTAATCAATCCTGCCTCATGACCTTGGGGCTGCGCGCATGCAGGAGCGGGGAGATGTTGCCCATGAGATCAATCGCCTCATGTGTCTTCATGAGTCCGCATCAGATGCCGCAGTCGCTTACGCAAATAGTGTTCATCACAACTTATGCATCATACAACAATTGTCAGCAAAAGCTAAACGGAATCAGGAAGGGCGTAGATTGGAGCGGAGGGGTGGCGGATCGACCTCAGTTAAGGGAGAGGCCGGACGAGGTCAGTATCCCCGACGCCTCTCAAAAAGGAGGCACGGAAATTGTCAGTAGCCTCGATCAGGGAAAGGCCAGTGTTTACGAGGGTCTTGCCCGATGGCGAGTTCCCGTGTGGCCGCTGTGGCGCTGCTATTCCACCGGGAACAGGACGACCCGCACGTAGCTTTCGGGCGTGAGGTAGAGTTCGGCTGCGGCGACAACGTCCGCCAGGGTCAGTGTCTCCAGCCTGTCTTCGAAGGCGATAATCTCCGCAAACGGCTCACCTCTCTGCGCTGCGATCCGAATCTGGGTTAGCCAGAACGAGTTCTCCCTCAGGTCCTCCTGCCGGGCGGTTCGCAACTTCTCCTTGACGGTGTCCAGGTACTTCTGCTCGCCGCCCATCTGCAGCCAGGCTATCTGGTCGAACACCTCGTCACGGAGTTCCTCAACGCGGTCGGGGTCGCTGCCAAAGAGGACGTAGATCTGGTACTCGGGGTCCGGTATGGTCTGGGTACCGGTGGTATTGACGTTGATGCTGTAGGTACCGCCGAGCGCCTCACGCACCCGCTCGCGAAGCCGGATGTTGAGAACTTCGCCAACTACGTCAATGGTGAGCGCTTCCCGACGGCTCCATTCCAGGTCTCCGGCGTACAGGAGAATGGTCCTGCTGCGCTGCTCAAGGCCGCTGCGGACTACTTCATCCACTACCCCTGTGGGCGGGTCGAGCCCGATGTCGCGCCATTTCTCGACCCGTCCGGCGGAGGGCAAGGCGGCCAAGTAGTTTTCTGTCAGCGACCGCAGAGTGTCCCACTCAAAGGCGCCAACGAAGACGAACGTCGCATCGCCGAGATCGGCGAAACGGTCGGAGTACACGGCCTCTGCCGTCTCCATGTCCAACTCCTCCAGGACTTCGACGGAGAGGGGCCGCCCGCGGTGGTGGCCCGAGCTGAGAAGGGTGTTTATGTTGTCGAAAAAGATAGAGTCCGGGTCGGCGGCGCGGAACTCGGCGACACTAAGCAGCCTGGTCTTGTACCTGGTGAAGAAGTCCGGGTCGAGCCGGTGGTCAGTGGCGTACAGCGTGATTAGCTGGAACAGAGTCTCCAGGTCTTCGGGAGAGGCGTTGCCGCTGAAGCCCTCAAACAGCTCATTGATGTATGGGGTGACTTCAACCTTCTTGCCAGCCAGCAGCTTGTCCAAAGTGACCTTGTCGTGCGGGCCCACGCCGCTGCCGACGATAAGCTGGGCGGCGTAGATGGCAGACTGGTATTCCTCGTCCATGACGAGCGAGTGTCCACCGGGGCTGAAAGCCCTGAACAGCACCTCGTCATCGCGGAAGTCGGTTTGCTTGGCGATCACTGTGATGCCGTTGGACAGCGTCCATTTCACGGCGTCGATGGATTCGATGCGTTCTTCGGCGGTGATGGTTCCCGGCCGCGGCAGATTGGCCAGCAGGGGAACTTCGCCGAGGTCATCAGCGTAGGGTTCCACCGCCAAGGCGTGGGCGGTTTGGAGCCGGGTCAGCAGCGCCGTGCCGAGCACGTCATCGGTACCGGCGACATTGGTCTCTTCGGGACGCACCACCAGCAGGGCCAGATCCTCGGTCTGCGCCCAGGACTGCGCTACGTCCTTGAATTCGTTCAGCGCGATCTGCGGCAGCACGTCGTGGTACAACTCCCACTCAGCCTCAATGCCGGGGACCGGCTTCCCGCTGAAGAAGTGGTCAATATACTCGCCGGCGAGGTTCGTGGAGAGAGTCTGCTCCCGCTGCTTATACCGGCTTTCGACCGATCTGAGCAGGTTGCTCTTCTCGCGCTCCAGCTCGCCTTCGGTGAATCCGTGCCGGTAAACGCGCTGAATCTCCTCGAGCATGGCCGCGAGGCCAGCCTCGACGCCGTCCGTCTCGACCCAGGCCGAGAACGTGGCGATATCCATCGTATACACGTACGGGGAACGTCCGGCGCTGGCGGTAATGTAAGGCGGTTGGGCGGCCTGGCCGCGCTCGGAGAGTCGCGCGTTGAACATCCTGAACGCGAGTTGCTCCACCACCTGGCGCCGGAACGCGGCTACATCCTGTCCCGTTTCGGGGACGAGTTTGCGGATGAGAATGAATTGTGTAGCGGGCGACTCAGGGTCTGTGAAGACCTCGATGCGCGGAATCTCGTGTCCCGGCACGTCGATTCGCGGCCTTTCGGAGGTCTGGCCGACATCGGCACGCTCCTGCTTGGCCTCGCCCTCAGGGGGCGGGGCGAAGTACTGCCTCACCTTTGCTTCCATCTCTTGTACGTCGAAGTCACCGACGGCGACCACGGCCATCAGGTCGGGTCTGTACCATCGCTCGTAGTAGGCACGCAGGGCTTCCACCGGGGCGTTCTGAATGACCTCAGTGAGGCCGATAGGGGCGCGGCTGGCGTAGAGCGAGCCGCCGAACAGGAGGTCGAGCAGGTTCTGCTGGAGGCGGGAGTTGAAGCCCTGAGAGAGGCGCCATTCTTCCAGCACCACGCCGCGCTCAAGCTCGACCTCTTCGGGGTCGAAGGCAATCGAGAAGGCCCAATCGCTGAGAATCCGGAGGGCGGTCTCGGTGATTTGGGGATCGTCGGTCGGTATCTCAAGGAAGTACAGGGTGTCATCAAAGCCGGTGCGGGCGTTTAGATCCGGGCCGAACTCGCTGCCGATGGACTCGAGGTACTCGACGATTTCCTGCTTGGCAAAGCGCTCGGTGCCATTGAAGGCCATGTGCTCAACGAAGTGGGCCAGACCCCGCTGGTCCTCCGTCTCAAGAACGGAGCCAGCCTTCACGGCAAGAGAGATCTGAGCCCTACCTTGCGGCTCTTCGTTGTGCCTGATGTAGTACGTGAGCCCGTTCGAAAGAGTGCCTCTGACCACCAGCGGATCGAACGCCAGAGGAGCGCTCGGCTCAGGCGCCGCGGTGGGCTCGGGAGCTGGAGTGGCCGTGGGAACGGAAGTGGCTGTGGGTGATGGGGCGAGGACAGTTACTGAGGGAGGAGTGAGATTGCGGTCAGATGTCGTTGACGGAGTTGGCGCGGTTGCGTCGCAGGCGATCATCACCGCAAGTGCCAGCGCGATAAAGGCAAAGATGAATCCTGATTTCAGACTCGCTTTCATCTCTTCTCCCGGAATTGTTGGTTCAGGTGGGCGGATTGGCGGTGTGGGCCGCCCGGGGGTCGAACCCGGAACCTTGGGATTAAAAGTCCCCTGCTCTGCCGATTGAGCTAACGGCCCGCGTGCCCATCCATGATACGGGAGGCGGCGCTGCGCGCCGCACTGGATTCCCGCTTTCGCGGGAATGACGAAGGTAACTGCGGGAGTGACGAGGGTGGGTTAAGTGGCGGGATAGGCTTGGGTTTGGTGGGGGGAGCCGCCGATTTTGTCGAGGGGCCAGTAGGTGAGCAGGGCTTTGCCGACGATGTCGTCACGGCTAATCGTTCCCCACTGGCGGGAGTCCTGGCTCGAGCGGCGGTTATCGCCCATGACGAAATACTCGTCTTCGCCGAGGGTTATGTCCTGACCTCTCGTGCGTTGGCTGTCGGACAGCCATGTTTCTGCAATTTCGACACCGTTGACACGAATCGGGCCGCCGCGGTTATCGAACTCGATGGTGTCTCCGGGGAGTCCGATGAGGCGCTTGATCAGGTCGAGATTGTCGCCTTCGGGCGAGTTAAGAACGATTACCTCACCCCGCTCGGGCGGGTGGAACAGGTAGACATCATCGCCGTCCGGCAGGTCGAAGAAGGGGATAAGGTCGTCCACCGTTTCCCTGTTGAGGCTAAAGTAGACGGCCTTGTTGACGATGATGAGTTCGTTGTTCTCAATGGAGGGCTGCATGCTTCCGCCGGTGACGACGTAGTTCTGGACGAGCGCCTGGGCGATGAGGAAGAGGAGGATGGCGAGGGCAAGCGTTTCGATGATGTCCAGAGAGAACCGACGGACGGGATGCTCGTCCGGGAGGGCGAGAACACCCTCCGGCAGGTAGTCGTCCTGCGGGTCGTCGGTGGGGGGTACGGGCACGTATCTCATGGTGTTCCTTTGATTATAGGTGGGGGGTGGGTGCTATCTCTCTGCGGGGGCGGGGCGTTACCTGCATCATGGATGGGTGGCGCGTTCCGGCATGGTTGGCAAGTGAGTTCTTTGGATTCCTCGGCTTCGCTCGGAATGACAGTGGAGGGCGCTCGGAATGACAGGGTGGGTTCACCCTTCGACAAGCTCAGGGTGAACGGGAGGGCGGCGCTGCGCGCCGCACTGGATTCCCGCTTTCGCGGGAATGACGGAGTGGGGGTAAGGATGTCTTTTGATCGTATCTACCGAGGAATCCGCAGGCCGGCGTTGTTTGTTGTTGTTTTGCTGGCTGTCGCCCTGGTCGCGTCACTGGCGTGCGATACGGATGATGACGACGACTATGAACGAGACGGGGAGTATAGGGACACGGTAGTCCTGGATCGGTCAACGGACGGGATCTGGGTGACGGGTGCGGGGCGGGTGTCCGTGACGCCTGACATCGCGACGCTGCACATCGGCGTAGAGACACATGCCAAGACGGTGGGCGAGGCGATGGATGAGGCTGCTACCTCTATGCAGGCGGTCATCGACAGTTTGACGGCGGCCGGGGTCAACGAGGACGACATCCAAACGCTGACGTTCAACGTCTCAACTCGCTATGAGTGGAATGACAGGCTCCGACGCAGTGAGATGGTGGGGTTCACGGTGACGAACACGGTTCGCGCGACGGTTCGGGCGCTGGACACGATTGCGGACGTGATTGACGGCGCGGCGCAGGCCGGCGGGGACAACGCTCGCGTGGGCGGACTGTCATTCTCCGTGGACGACACGGAGGACGCCGAGCGTGAGGCACGTGAGCTGGCGATGGAGGCGGCGCGAGAGCAGGCGAGGCAGTTGGCGTCGCTGGCGGGCATGGAACTGGGCCCGGCGTTCTTCGTCTCCGAGTCCGGGGCGGCGCCGCGTGAACAGGATACGGCGGATATGATGCGGACGATGGCGGTTATGGAATCGGATGAGTCGATGTCCACGCCGATCCTGGCGGGTGAGAACGACGTTGTTATCTATGTGCGTGTGGGGTACGGGATCGCGTAAAGGTGGGGATAAGGGCGTGGGTGCGCTATAGTGTTTGCACTGTAGTTGTATTGGGGGAGAGGCCATCGAATGGTCCTCAATGACGGCGAAATCCACGCAGAGATTAAGAACGGCCGCATCGTTATCGACCCGCTCGATCTGGGGGACGTGCAACCGGCAAGCGTCGACGTGCATCTGAGCGACAAGGTTCTCGTTTTCCGGAACTCCCGCCGGCCGTATATCGATATTCGGCAGGACGTGAGCGATCTGACGGAGATGGTGAGTATCCGTGAGGATGCGCCGTTCATCCTGCACCCGGGCGAATTTGTGCTGGGCAGCACGGTGGAGGACATCGGCCTGCCGGACGACCTTGTAGCGCGACTGGAGGGCAAGAGTTCTCTCGGGCGCATCGGGCTGCTGATCCACTCGACGGCGGGATACGTGGACCCGGGATGGCGTGGGCGTCTGACACTTGAACTGAGCAACGTGAATAATCTACCCATCACGCTATACAGCGGAATGCCCATCGGACAGATCTCTTTCACGCGGCTGTCCGGGCCGGCGCAACGGCCATACGGATCCGAGCAGCTTGGGAGCAAGTACCAAGGGCAATCTGATCCAACGCCCAGCCGGGCGTACCGCGATTTCCAGGCCTGACAGTGACGAACGGCTCCGCGACGCCAATGGCCCGCGCCCTCGAGCTGGGACGGCAGGCGCTCGGATTCTCAAGCCCCAATCCAGCAGTCGGCGCGGTTATCGTGCGCGACGGGGAAATTGTCGGAGAGGGTTTCACCCAGCCGCCGGGGGGACGGCACGCCGAGATCGTCGCGCTGGAACAGGCGGGGGATCGAGCGCGCGGGGCGACGATGTACACGACGCTGGAGCCGTGTTCGCATCACGGTCGGACGCCGCCGTGCGCGGAGGAGATTATTGCGGCGGGGCTGGAGTCGGTGGTCATTGCCGTGCTGGACCCGCATCCGCCCGTAAACGGGTCGGGGCGGCGTCTGTTGGAGGAGAACGGCATCGGAACGAGTGTCGGCGATTCCGCAGAGGAAGCGACGCTCCACTTCCAAGGATATTTTAAACGCGAGGAGACGGGCATGCCGCTCGTCATCGCGAAGTATGCAATGAGCATTGACGGCAAGATCGCAAGCCGGACGGGCGATTCGCGATGGATCACGGGGGAGGCGGCGCGGGCCCGCGTCCATGACCTGCGTTCACACGTGGACGCAATCATCACGGCGGCGGGAACAGTGATCTCCGACGACCCGCAGCTGACGACGCGGGACGTGGACGGCACTGCCCTGCCTCGCCAGCCGCTGCGCGTGATCGCGGACAGCAACGGCCGAACGCCGACGACTGCGCGGCTGTTCAGCGAGCCGGGCAAGACGCTGGTGGCGACGGCGTCCATTGAGGCATGCGCGCCATTCCAGGACCTGGGAGACAACGTGATGGCGGAGGCCTTGCCTTCGGAGCATGGCCGGGTGGACCTGACAGAGCTGCTGCAACTCTTGGGGCGGCTCGGCGCTGTGCAGGTGATGACGGAGGCGGGGGAGCAGCTGCTTGGCGCGTTCTTCGACGAGGGGCTTGTCGACCAGGCGGAGATCTCCATCGCGCCTGTGGTTATCGGCGGAGGCGACGCGCCGGGGCCTGTGGGGGGCGACGGCGTGGAGTTTGTTAGGGACGCGCATCGATTCGTGAGGATGGACGTAGACCGCGTGGGGGAGGATATCGTTGTGCGCGGCATCCTGAGGTATTGGCAGGGCGGCGCGGACTGAGTGGACGCGGGCGTATAATGTGGGGCATCCCGTTTAGGTGGTTGAGGGGAAATGTTTACGGGGATTGTTGAAGAGGTGGGGCGGATAGTCGCCATTGGCGAGGGTGGCCTTATTGTGGAGGCCGACGTGACGCTGGGCGAAACACGCATCGGCGACAGTTTGTCCGTGAATGGCGCGTGCCTGACGGTGACGGAGATGACGGACAGCCGGGTGAGCTTCGACGTGATGCCGGAAACGCTTCGGCGGACGGCGATGAACGTGCTCAAGCCGGGCAGTCCAATCAACCTTGAGCGGGCCGTGACATTCAACAGTCGTCTGGGCGGGCACCTTGTGCAGGGGCACGTGGACGGCACGGGGACGGTGGCGGAGATCACACCGGAGGCGGATGCGCGGCTGGTACGGATATCCACGCCGCCGGAGGTCATGCGCTACCTTGTGGAGAAGGCGTTTATCGCGGTGAACGGCATCAGCCTGACGGTGATGGGGCTGGACGAGGAATCGTTCACGGTGTCGCTGGTACGGCACACGTATGAGAACACGGACCTGGGCGAGGCGTACGTGGGGATGCCGGTGAATCTTGAGACGGATATTTTTGCCAAGTACGCGGAGAAGCTGCTGCAGGGGGACCGCGAGGGGATAAGCGCCCTCAGCGAAGGCGTGGAGGCAAGCGCATGAGCATTACGGACGTCGAGGGCGCCGCCGCGCGGATGCGACGAGGCGAGTTCGTCATCATCGTTGACGACGCCGAGCGAGAGAACGAGGGTGATCTTGTTCTCGCGGCAGACATGGTGACGGCAGAGAAGGTCAACTTCATGGTGACAAACGCCCGCGGCCTTGTCTGCGTGCCCCTTCTCGGAGACCGGCTCGACGAGTTGAACATTTCGATGATGCCGCAGAGGAACACCGCCTCGCTCACAACCGCTTTTGCGGAGTCAGTGGACGCCAAGTCGGGCGTGACAACGGGAATCTCCGCGTCCGATCGAGCGGCAACGATCCGAGCGCTTGTCCATCCGGAGACACGGTCGGGCGATCTGATGCGCCCGGGGCATATGTTTCCGCTGCGCTATCGCGAAGGCGGTGTGCTCGCACGGGCAGGACATACAGAGGCGGTAATCGACCTGGCGCGGGCGGCAGGGCTGTACCCGGCGGGTGTTATCTGCGAGATCATGAACGAGGACGGGACGATGGCGCGGATGCCACAGCTGGAAGAGATGTCCGCGAAGTGGGACATCCCCATCGTTACCATCGCCCAGATCATCGAGTACCGGCGAATGCGGGAGACGATGGTGGAGCGGAAGGGCGTTGCTGATATGCCGACGCGGCACGGCGTCTTCCGGGCGTATGGCTACGCGAGCGCGATTGACGCCAAGGAGCACGTTGCGCTGGTAATGGGTGACATCAATTCCGATGAGCCGGTGCTGACGCGCGTCCACAGCGAATGCGTGACGGGCGACGTCTTTAGCTCCATGCGGTGCGATTGCGGCGAGCAGCTTGACCTGGCGCTGGAGCACATCGCCGCAGAGGGCGCCGGCGTCTTCCTGTACATGCGGCAAGAGGGCCGCGGCGTGGGCCTGCACAACAAGCTGCGAGCATACGCGCTGCAGGACACGGGGCTCGATACGGTTGAGGCGAATGTTCAGATCGGCTTCCCGCCCGACCTGCGGGATTACGGCATCGGGGCGCAGATCCTCGTTGACCTGGGCGTGCGGAAGCTCAAGCTGATGACGAATAACCCGCGCAAGGTTGTGGGGCTGGACGCCTTCGGGCTGGAGCTTGTGGAGCGCGTGCCGATCGAGGTGGAGCCGAACGACCACAACCGGCGGTATCTGGAGACCAAGCGGGACAAGATGGGGCACATCCTCACGGGGATGGAGGGCGTTTCCGAGGACGAGGCGACGGTAGACACGGAGTCGCAGTCGTAAGCGCTGCCCCTGCTCTCTCGGAGATCATCCAACGTGCCACCAAACGTTATCGAGCCTCTCCCCTGGAATGAGGGGGGGGAGCCGGACAGCGCGCGCATCGGAATCGTCGTGGCGCGTTTCAATGAGCTGATTACAAACCGGATGCTCGAGGGCGCGCTTTCGGCGCTGAGCGAGAACGGCGTGCCGGATGAGTCCATCGACGTGGCGTATGTGCCGGGGTCGTTTGAGATTGGCTCGGCGGCGCAGGCGCTGGCGGAGTCCGACCAGTACGCGGCAGTTATCTGCATCGGCGCGGTGATCCGCGGCGAGACGGCGCATTTCGACTATGTGTCGATGGCGGTGACGCAGGCAGTAACGCGCGTCTCGCTGGATACGGGAGTGCCCTGCATGTTCGGCGTGTTGACGACGGACACGATGGAGCAGGCGCTGGCGCGGTCAGGGGGCCCGGGGAGCAACCGGGGCTACGACGCGGCGATGGGCGCGCTGGAGATGGCGGGGCTACTTGCGCAGATAGATGAGATGGGCGAAGACCTGCCCTAGTCCCGAATCACGTTCGGGGCAGACGAAAACTCCCCCCTAAGGGGAGTTATTGAATCCTGATACAGAGGAAAGGCGCGGCGCGCGGCCGATGCGCGCCGCGCCCTCAGATTAGGCGCCGTTTCGCTTGACGGCCTTGGCAAGCTCCGTGCCGGGGGAGAACCCGACGCGGTCGTGAGCGGCAACCTTGGTGGGCTGGCCGGCATTGGGTCCGCGGAGGGGGCGCACGGTGCGCTCCTTAATCTGGCGAACCTCAAAGCTACCGAAGCCGGTGATGACCACGCGGTCGCCACGGGTCAGGGACTCCTGAATAGCGCCGGTAACGGCATTCAGAGCGGCCTCACCGTTTGATCGGGTTCCACCCATGCGCTGCGCTACGATTCCGGCCAAGTCACCCTTGTGCAGAGTCTGCGTCACGATGCACCTCCTATTTGCGCGGCGACCTACCCTTATCCACCGCGCTCCTCTTGGTGTGTTGAGGGTCATACTACCATAATGTGACGCTGTCAACAAGCCCTTCTATGGCGCGCCCATGCGATAGCGCAACGCGAGGCGCGTGGGCACGCGCAATAGAGATACGCATCACGAGGGCTAGGGGTTGAGGCGGCCATGATATTGACGTATTCAGCATAAGCCAGCTTTATGTTCGTTTCTTGGTTGTCAGAACGGATATGCGCCGCAACATGCAGGGTTAATGGGTTGTTAATGCCATGGGGATGCTTTATTTTGGCGGCGACCACGTGAACTGGTGGAATAACGGGTGTCAAGTTGGGTGAAATAGCTGCGCTAGACTTAAGTTCGCGGTCTTGCCGTGTCTTACGAAGGATTATGGTTGCCGCGTTCCGGCATGCGTGCCAGATGAGGTCTTTAGATTCCTCGGCTTCGCTCGGAATGACAGGATAGGCGGCGCTATGCGCTGCACTGGATTCCCGCTTTCGCGGGAATGACGAAGGGGGCTCACCCTTCGACAGGCTCAGGGTGAACGGAGGATGTTGACCGAGTTGAGCAGGTAGGAGGCGGAAGGACTAGGTGCCGTCTGAGGTTAGGCGGGTGTAGAAGGGTGTCCAGAAGAGGGGGTGGACGTATTCGAAGTTGACTTCCTCGGAGAGTTTGTCGTCGCCGTCGTTGTCGCTGATGTAGACGGGGCGATCATCGGGGTGGGCTTCAAGGGCATCGAGGAGGTTCTTCTTGCGGTCGACGCTCAGGAACTCGGGAAAGCCGGCGTCCTTGGGTCGGAGCGGGGAGGGTGAGACGATGACGACAGAGTGTCCCATGCCCTCCAGTTCGTGAAGGACGGGGACGGGAATGGGTCCGTCACCAACGTCGAGAGTTCCATCAACATCGAAGCAAAGCAGTGCCATCGCGCAATTCTCCCAGCTGTGTCTTCCGAACGCAGGACTCCAACATCGTACTGTATGGACACGTTACACGGCGCGGGGGGCGTGGGCTATGCTTGCCCAGATTGGGAGCACGAGGTGGCGAGGTGGAGGCAGATAAGAATTGGCGGACTCTGACGGCATGACGCGCAAGGTTGAGGCCGGGGAGGCGCGGGCCGGGTCGCGGTGGTTTTTGGCGGTTGTGGCGGCGTTCATTGCGGCGCTGCTGACCTCAAACATCATTGCGGTCCGGATTGTGACGCTGGGCGACGCGCCCGTTTTTGGGGAGCTGATCGTCACGTCGGCAATCGTCGTCTTTCCCCTGAGCTACATCGTTGGGGACGTGCTGACGGAGGTGTACGGGTACGCCGTGGCGCGACGCGTGATCTGGGCCGGGTTCGGCGCGAACCTTGTGATGGTCGTCGCGATTTACCTAGGCGGGCTGCTGCCAGCGGCGAGCGAGTGGGAGGACCAGGCGGCGTACGACGCCATCCTGGGGTTCACAGGGCGGCTGCTGGTGGCCTCATTCATCGCCTATGCGATCGGCTCGTTCACGAACGCCATCATCCTTGCGCGTTTGAAGGTGATAACGGAGGGGCGGATGCTGTGGCTGCGGACGATCTCGTCCACGGTGGGCGGGCAAGCGCTGGACTCTTTCTTCTTCACGTTCATCGCTTTCCTCGGGGTGCTTTCGACCGGAGACGTGTGGCGCATCTTCTTCGTGGAATGGGGAACGAAGGTGTTGTATGAGACCGTCGCCACGCCGCTCACCTACGCGGTCGTTACGTTCCTCAAGAAGCAGGAGGGCATCGACGTGTACGACGAGTCGACGAATCTGAATCCGCTGGCGGTTCGCTAGAGCGCCCTACTGTCCAAGCGCCTGTAGTTGTACACTGAGACGATATACACGGGTTCACCCTTCGACAAGCTCAGGGTGAACGGGGAGTGAAGCTGGGTAAAGCGGTGGGGGACGACGATGGCCTCGGACTCGTTAAGCATTACGGATAACCGGACCGGCCAGCAGTATGAGCTGCCGATAGCTGACGGTTCAGTCCGAGCAGCGGATCTGAGGCAGATCAAGACCTCCGATGACGATTTCGGGCTGCTGAGCTATGACCCGTCCCTGCTGAACACGGCGACGGTTCGGAGCGCGGTCACGTACATCGACGGCGACGCCGGCATCCTGCGCTACCGCGGCTACCCGATCGAGCAGTTGGCAGAACATTCCACGTACCTTGAAGTTGTTTACCTGCTGCTGAACGGGGAGCTTCCCAACAAGGAGCAGCTGCTGGAGTTCGAGGAGGACGTCCGCTTCCGCACGATGGTGCTTGAGACCGTGCGGGAGCAGATGGAGACCTATCGGTATGACGCGCATCCGATGGGGATGCTGCTCGGGTCGATGGCCACCATGAGCACGTACTATCCGGCATCGAGGGACATCATGGACCCTGAGTCGCGCAAGATTCAGACGGTGCGCGCGATCAGCAAGGTGGCCACGGTGGCCGCGTGGTGCTATCGCCACACGCTGAGCTATCCGTTCATCTATCCCGACAATGACCTGACGTACGCCGGAAACTTCCTGAACATGCTGTTCCGCATGGTTGAGCCGAAATACGTGCCGAATCCCGCCATCGAGCGGGCTATCGACGTGCTGTTCATCCTGCACGCGGACCATGAGCAGAACGCGAGCGCGAACGCGATGCGCGCGATTGCAAGCTCGCAGGCCGATCCGTATTCGGCTCTTGCAGGAGCAATCGGCTCGTTGTCCGGGCCGCTGCACGGCGGAGCGAACGAGGCAGTAATCCGGATGCTCCAGTTCATCGGCAGAAAGGACAACGTGCCGGAGTTCATCAAGAACGTGAAGGACGGCACGAGCGGTCGCCTGATGGGATTCGGGCATCGCGTCTATAAGAACTATGACCCGCGCGCCCGCATCATCAAGACGTTGGCCGATCAAGTCTTTGAGGTGACGGGCGTCAATCCACTGCTGGAGATTGCCCTCGAGTTGGAGCGGATTGCGTTGGAGGACGATTTCTTCATTTCGCGGCAGCTCTATCCCAACGTGGACTTCTACTCCGGCCTGATCTACCAGGCGATGGGGTTCCCGGTCGAGATGTTCCCCGTGCTGTTCGCGGTGCCGCGCACGTCCGGATGGATGGCGCAGTGGAACGAGGGCGTGACGGATCGGGAGCAGCGCATCGTGCGCCCGCGGCAGATCTACGTTGGCGAGGGCGAGCGGAACTACGTGCCGATCAACCAGCGGTAGCTGCGTTAGGGCTTAACTCTGCGGTCCAGCTTGATGGGCCTGTTAGGTTGACAGGCCGCGTTCCGGCTTTGACTGCTACTACCGCGCTTTAGATTCCTCGACTGCGCTCGGAATGACAGGATAGGCGGCGCTGCGCGCCGCACTGGATTCCCGCTTTCGCGGGAATGACGAATAAAGCGCTACTCGTTGTTGGTCCATTTTGGGAGGCCGCGCATGCCCTGCATGAGGTAGGAGGCGGCGAGGGCGGCGATGCCGCCTCCGATGAGCGGCCCGATCCAGTAGACGAAGTGGTTCGTCCAGTAGCCGGAAATCAGGGCGGGGGCGAATGAACGCGCGGGGTTGAGGGATGCGCCCGTCAGTGGGCCGGCCATGAGCGCGGTGAGGGTGATGGTCATGCCGATGGCAAGGGGAGCGATCATGCCGGGGCCGTTCTCGTCGACGGCGACCTGGAAGATGACAAATACCAGGATGAAGGTCACGACGGCCTCAATCAGGATGCCAATGGCCGGTGAGACATCGCCGTGGAGGGCAGTCGCGCCGAGATTGGTCGATTCCGCAGCGTTGGACAGGTCTGTCAGGTCGCCCGCGCCGGAGAACACAGCGCTCAGGATTAGCACGGCGACGATACCGCCGAGCAGTTGGGAGCCCCAATAAGCCAATGCCTTCAGCGGTTGAATCTTGCCGGCGACTAGGAAGCCGAAGGTGACAGCGGGGTTGAAATGCCCACCGGAAACGTGGCCGACGGCGGCGACGCCGATGAAGATGGCGAGGCCGTGCGCGAAGGCGATAACGATGAGGTTGTCGCCGCCGGGGTTGGTGGCGGTGGCGGTCAGGATCGAGCCCGCGCCGATCAGGAGCAGGACGAACGCTCCAAAGGCTTCAGCGAGTGATAGTCTGACGATTTCCGGTATCTGCACACTGCCCTCCCACTGCTCCCCGGGGTCGGCTGGTTTCTAGGTTGTCAGAACAATCTTGCCAAAGAAATCGCGTGATTCCATCAGGCGGTGGGCGTCCGCCGCTTCAGAGAGCGGGAACACTCGCCCGACCGTGCCCTTTAGCTTGCCCTGATGGGTCAGTAGCATGATTCGCTCGAAGTCGGAGGTTCGGAATCCTCCGATGCCCATGATCTCCAACCCGCGGACGAAGGTCTGGCCAAGATGCAGGTTGACGCGGTGGCCGGCGGTGACGCCGCATGTGACGAATCGCCCCTGCCGGGACATGACGCGGAAGCTGCCGTCCCAGAGGGGCGCGCCGACGTTGTCGATGACGGCATCCACGCCATTGTTCTCGGTGAGCGCCATGACGATATCCGGCCACGTCTCACCGTCCTCGTAGCTGACGGTTTCGTCCGCGCCCATCTCCCGGGCGCGATCCAGTTTCCAGTCGGAGCCTGCGGTCGCAATGACGCGGCAACCAAGGAGCTTGGCGATCTGGAGGGCGGCTGTGCCGACGCCGCTGCCGATGGCGTGGATGAGCACGGTCTCACCGGGTTGGACACGCGCTTTTGCAGTCAACATTCGCCATGCGGTCTTGAAGACGATGGGCATGGCGGCAGCTTCTTCAAATGAGAGTTCATCAGGGATGACGTGGACGGCGCGGGTGGGGACGGCAATCAGTTCGGCGTAGGTGCCGTGCAGGCGGGAGCCGAGGTCATAGCGGTTCATGCAGTCTTCGTCGCGGCCAAGCCGGCAGTAGTGGCACAACTGGCAGGGGAGGCGGGGGTCTGCGACGACGCGCATGCCGGGCACGATTCCGGCCTCAATGGCCACCATGCCCACGTTTTCGACCTCACCGGCCAAATCTAGGCCGAGGATGCGGGGGAGGTTGACCATGACGCCGTTCTCGCCGGCGCGGGCGTTCAGATCAAAGCGGTTGACGGAGGCGGCGCGTATGCGGATGAGAACCTGGTCATCAGCCATCTCCGGGTCCGGCATGTCGCCGTAGATAAGGTTCTCAGGCCCGCCGCGCTCCTCGATATAGACGGCTTTCATGGCCGCTCTCCTTCAGGGCTAGCTGCCCTCGGCGGACTCAGAGCCGGGCATGCCCTCCGGTTCGCGAATCTTGCTGTGCATGGCGATGTAGAGCGTCGGCACGACGAGAACCATGACAAAGCCGAAGAGAACGATTGGCCCGAGGATCATCAGGGCTACCACCGTCGGAATGGCCCACATAGTTGTTTCCTCCTTACCCGTAAACGCGAGCGGGCGCTTGATGCGCCTCTTGCTCGATGTTGGCGGTGTCCAGGCCGCGGCCGGTTGCGAGCAGGGCGGCGGTGCGGATGGCGGCGCTCATGCTGACGGCCTCCGCCGCGCCCGTTCCTGCTATATCGTACGCCGTTCCGTGGTCTACGGACGTGCGGACGAAAGGCAGGCCAAGGTTGACGCTGACGCTGCCGTGGAAATCGTGCATCTTGACGGCGATGTGTCCCTGATCGTGGTAGAGGGCGATGACGGCGTCATAGTTACCGGCAGTGGCGGAGAGGAATACGGAGTCGGCGGGCAGCGGGCCCTCGGCCACGATACCCTCCGAGACGGCCTGCTCAACGGCCGGGGCGATCTCCTCGATCTCTTCCCGACCGAGCAGGCCTGCGTCGCCGCCATGCGGATTGAGCGCGGAAACGGCGATGCGCGGCTCGGCGACGCCCCACTTTCGGAATTCGCGGTCGGTGAGGCGGAGTCGTGCAAGGATGCGGTCTTTGGTGACGTATTTGTAGGCATCACGGAACGGGACGTGGGTGGTGAGGTGGACGGCGCGGAGGCGGTGCGCCATGAGCATGGTGGCGATCTCCGTGATGCCCGCCATGCGCGCGAGCACTTCTTGGTGGCCGATCTCCTGGTAGCCCGCCATGTGGACGGCTTCCTTGTTGATGGGGGCGGTCGAGATGGCCTGGACGCGGTTTTCAAGGGCGAGGGTAGCGGCGAGTTCGATGGACGTGATGGACACGACGCCGCCCGCGATGGTGGGTTCGCCGTAGGGGATCTCGCTTGCGCCGGGGGTGTCGATGTTCCAGACGGGGACGGTATCGTCGTTCCATTCGACATCCGCAAGCTGCTCGCGGGAATCGACGTGCGTGAGCGGGAGACCACCGGCGAAACGGTTGGCGGACATCTCCGCGACGGCGTAGCTGCCGACGATCAGGGGTCTGCACAGGCCAAGACGGAGGTCATCGTTGGCGGCAAGCGCCTTGACAACGACCTCGGGGCCGATGCCCGCCGGATCGCCAAGGGTGATGGCGACGATGGGCGGGGGTGAGTTGCCGTTGTTGGTAGTCATGGCGTGTTCATTGTACGCCGCTAGTAGCCTTTGAATTCTGAGGGGCGTTTTTCGATGAAGGAGCGGACGCCCTCGTCGTAGTCGTGAGTTTCGCGGGTGTGCTGGTGGGCGGCGTCGATGTACTTCCAGTGCTGTTCGTAGCCCTTGGTGTGGATCTCTCGCACCATGTGCTTGACCAGCTGTTGGGTTACGGCGGGGCCCTGTGCCATCTTGCGGCCAAGCTCCTGCGCGGCGGGCATGAGCTCGTCCGGCTCGTAGACGCGATTGACGAGGCCGAACCGGTGCGCGTCCTCGGCGCTGAGGGCCTCACCGGCGAGGAGCATCTCCATGGCGATGCCGTGCGGCAGGAGGTAGGGCGCCCAGTACGCTCCTCCATCCAAGGGAACCAGACTGCGGCGCACGTAGACCTCGATGAAGCGGGCGTTGGTGCTGGCGAGTCGGATGTCACAGGCGAGGGCGAGGTCACAGCCCGCGCCGGCCGCGACGCCGTTGACGGCGGCGATGGTCGGCTTGTCCAGTTCCCAGACCTGCATGTGGATGCGGCGGCCGTTTAGTGTTTCGTTCTTCAGGCGCTCTTCAGCGGACATGGTAGGCACGTTCCAGCCGCCGCGCTGGCGGTCGGCCTTCTCCTTCATGAAGTGGGGCATGGGTCGGTCGCCGCCCGCGCCCGCCATGGGGCCGACATCGCCGCCCGCAGAGAATGAACGTCCGGAGCCGGTGAAGATAACGACGCGGTCGTCAGGGTTCGCGGCGATCAGGTCAAGCTCGACGGTCATCTCCTCCATGAGCGGGATCAGCCAAGGATTCAGCGCCTCCGGCACGTTGAAGGTGATTGTCACGACGCCGAGATCGTCGCGTTCGACGGTGATGTACTTGTGCTCCACTCCCATACCCCCTGTTTGAGTCTTTTGGACATTGAGATTGTAGCCCGTCGCCGAGAACGGCGCGTGTCGGGCTTTACGCCAGGCCGCTGAGGATGAGACGCACGCCGACGATGCCGAGACCGATGGCGAGGATACGCACGATCCACGGCGCGGAGATTTTGCGCGAGACGCGCGCGCCGACCTGCGCGCCGACGATAGCCCCGATGCCGAGCAGGACGATCGGCAGGATTTTTTCAAGCAACGGCGATTCGGCGATGTGGACTGCGATGGCGGCGGGGCTGGTGATGAGGATGACAAGCTGGGATGTTGCCGTCGCGAAATGGGCGGGGAAGACGAATGCCTGCACGATGATGGGGACCATGGCGATGCCGCCACCGACGCCGAGCAGGCCGCCCATCGTGCCCGTCGCCAGGCCGACGATGCCGAGCATGATGGTGCGCTTGCGTGTGAGAGGGATGCGGGCTTCTTCTGCCTCTTCAAGAGTGCGCGCCGCACCGCGTCCGCGGATCGGTCTGATGAGCAAGTAGGTCATGAGGATGAGGGCTGCGACGCCGAACACGGTCTGGAACGCGCCGCGCTCAAGCTGCTCGACGATGTACGCGCCTATCGCCATGCCGAACAGGCCTGTTATGGCCATGACGGCGGCCCATCGGTACTCGATGCGCTTCTGGCGAACGTAGGCGACGGTGGAGGAGAGGGAGGTCATCAGCACCATGGATTGGGACATGCCAGTGATGATGCCGGGGGTCTCGTCGGGCAGGACGATGAGGAGGATGGGGACGGCGATGAAGCCGCCGCCCGCGCCGATGAGCGCGCCGATGGTTCCGGCAGCAAAGCCGAGAAACGGCATAAGGGCGAGGAGGATTTCGTCCATGGTGTAACTATCGCATGGATGACTTTGGGCCGCGTTCCTTTTTCCTGCGCCGTAGACTGTTCAAAGTAAAGTTGTCTTTGACCTGATTCAACGATCACGAATGCCGGAGGCGCAACACATGAGTCGTTCGGGCAGGATGTTATTGGCAGGACTATTCGGCCTGCTGTTGTTGGTTCTATTTGTGGGCATTTACTGTGGGGGATCTACCAGTCTGCGGGGGGAAATCACACTTGAGGGGGAGGATGAGACGTCGATTATTCCTGCGGCACGGGTGGTCGTCACGTTGAGGGATACTTCGTATGCCGATGCTCCTTCAGTAGAGATTGCGCGTCAGGAGCATGAGAACGTGACAATGCTGCCGCTGGTGTATGAACTGGATTGGGACGAGCCGCTGGAAGACAGGCCTGAATACTCGGTGAGCGCGCGCTTTTACGACGCGGAGGGCAATCTGATTTACATCAACGACACGACCTTCACGGTGGAGCCCGGCGACCGGAGGGTGGACTTCCACGTCATTGCGGTTCAACGGTAGGTAGTTGGCTTGCCACCCAGCTACGCGCTGTCCACAATCGAATCGTCGTTGACCGGACTCACTATCCATGGCCATCGGGGGTATTTCGTATGAGGCTTGAGGGGAAGACGGTTTTGGTTTCGGGGGCGGGGCCGGGGATGGGCCGGGCGACTGCCCTGCTGTGCGCGCAGGAGGGGGCGACGGTCATCATGGTGGCGCGTCGAGCGGAGCGACTAGAGGAGACGCTTGGCGTCGTGCAGCGTTTGGGGACGCCTGCGGCAGAGTCGGCCCGCGCCATTCCGGGCGACGTGGCGGACCCGGCCGAGGCAGAGCGCATCGTGCATGCGGCACGCGACGCCGGCGGTGGGCGACTGGATGTAATCTACAGCGCCGGGGGCGGTTTCTTCGATCCGTCCGTGACGCTGAGCGAAGTGGAACCGGACTTTTCACGCCAGGCCATTAGCAACACGGTGGACGGCCCCCTCAACCTCGCACGAGCGGCACAGCCTGTGATGAAGCAGCAGGGGGGCGGGTCAATCATCTTCGTCACGGCGAGCGACAGCGTGACGCGCGGCTCCAACGCGGCGTACGGCGCGGCAAAGGGGGGAGTTATCGGGCTGGCGCGCAACCTTGCGCGGGAGCTGTGGCAGGACAACATCCGCGTGAATGTGGTGCAGCCGGGTCTGATCCGTCAGTATCTCGGCACTGACGCGGAGGGCGTTGAGGTGCCGGAGCAGGCACTATCGCGGCGGGGGCACGTATCAGATATCGCTCATGCGGCGCTGTATTTCGCGTCTGACGAATCGTCGTGGGTGACGGGGCAGGTTCTTTCCGTGGACGGCGGCGTGGACGCGGGCGGGCGGGGGTTGTGGGACCTGGAGCGGTAACTGCGCTACGGCTTAAGTTCGCGGTTCGGCGACGGCATTGCAATCTGGCTTGCGATCCGCGTTCCGGGTTTGATTGCACAATTGAGGCTTTGGATTCTTCGCTGCGCTCAGAATGACAGGAGGGTTCACCCTTCGACAGGCTCAGGGTGAACGGCGCACCCTTTCGCGGTGGGGGTGGCTAGTGCCATAATGCGGCATCCATTGGGGAGGATGGGGTGGCGAGTCTATGACAAGCCAGCAAGGCACTGACCGGCGGGATGCAGGCACGCTGCCGCTTTCGGGCGTGCGGGTCATCGACCTGACATGGCACGCCGCAGGGCCGTTTGGGACACGTCGGCTCGCGGATTACGGCGCGGACGTCATCAAGATCGAACGGCCTGAGACCGGCGACCCCGGGCGGGATATGCCACCGTTCTACAAGGACGAGCCGGGCCTCGAGCGCAGCGGGTTGTTCATGTACACCAACCTGGGCAAGCGCTCCATGACGTTGAATCTCAAGTCGGAGCGCGGGCGGCAGATCGTTCTCGATCTCGTGAAAGACGCGGACGTGCTGGTCGAGAGCTTCAGCCCGCGTGTGATGCCGTCACTCGGGCTGGACTACGAGGCGCTGAGCGGCGTCAATCCGCGCCTTCTGATGACCTCCATCAGCAACTATGGGCAGACGGGGCCTTACCGCGATTGGAAGGCGACGGACATAACTTCCTACGCGATGGGCGGGGCGATGATTAACACCGGGCACCCGGAACGGGAGCCGTTGCACTTCGGCGGCCATGTGGCGGCGTTCCAGGTTGGCGCGATGGCGGCGGCAGCGACATCGATGCATCTGCTGAGTGTCGAAGCGAGCGGCGAGGGGGATCATCTGGACGTCGGGGCTCTTCCCGTGTGGATGGGGGCTATCGACCGTCGCCAGAGCTATCTGATGGGCTACCAGTACGGCGGCGGGAATTCAACGCGCCCCTATCCGGCGGCAGCAATCGGTTCCGGGACATGGATCTGCCAGGACGGGTATTTCATGACGACGGCGGGGCCAGCGCTGTTCCCTCGCATGATGCAGATGGTGGGGATGGGCGACCTGCTGCAGACGCCCGAGTGGTCGACGCCGCTGGCACGTTCTGCGCCTGAGCGATTGGACGAGTCGTTGGCGGTAATCGTGCCGTGGATGCTTGAGCGGACAAAGAAGGAGATCCGCGCCGAGTGTCAGCAGTACGGCGTTCTTGGCGGGCCGATCAATTCTTTCGACGACCTGTATAACGATGAGCATCTCCAGCACCGGGAGTTCTTCCAGCAGATTGATCACCCGACGACGGGGCCGATTGCCTACCCGGGTTATCACGTGAAGATGCACTTTGTGGACGGCAGCGAGCTGCCTGCCCGTAAACGCGCTCCCTTGCTGGGCGAGCATACGGATGAGATTCTGCGGGACGTGTTGGGACGCGACAACGCAGAGATTGCTAGCCTGCGCGCGGAGGGGGTGGTGTAGATATGGTGAGCACCGGATCACGCCGGCTGCCCCTGGAGGGTGTGCGCATACTGGACATCACCGTTGTCTGGGCGGGACCGTACGGCACGCAGGTACTCGCGGACTGGGGCGCGGAGATCATTCGCATCGAGTCGATCAAGCATTTCCCGCCGACGACGCGCGGCCTGATGCCCTACCCGGACAGAAACATGCCGAGCCTGGGCGGGGGATCGGCGCAGTTCCCGGAACATGAACCCGGCAAGAGGCCGTGGAATCGTTGGGCGTCCTTCAACGCCCACGCCCGCAACAAGCGGAGCATGACCGTCGATCTGAGGCGGCCAGAGGGGCAGGAGGTCTTCGACCGCCTGCTGCGGATATCCGACGGGGTCATGGAGAACAACGTGCCCATCAGCATGGAGCGGGTGAACGTGACGTGGGAGCGTGTGCATGAGGTGAATCCACGCGCCATCATGATCCGCCAACCGGCATTCGGAATCGACGGGCCGTACAAGAACTACCGCACGTTCGGCAGCCACATGGCGGCGGTCGTTGGCCACTATTCGTTCATGGGGTATCGGGGCGAGGACCCGAGCATGACGGGGAACACGCTGACGGCGGACGCGGCGGGCGGGGCGGCAGGCGCGTTGGCGTTCTCGGCAGGTCTGAGGCACCGGGAGAAGACCGGTGAGGGGCTGTTCATCGAACTGTCGACTGCCGAGAATTTCATGACGTATCTGGGCGATCAATTCATGGACTATTCGATGAACGAGCGGCAGCCGGGGCACCAGGGCAACCGCGATACGCAGTACGCGCCGCAGGGCGTGTATCCGTGCATGGGGGACGACCGGTGGATCGCCATCAGCGTGCAGTCGGATGAGGCGTGGCAGGCGTTGGCCGGAACCGTGATGCAGCGGCCTGATTTGGCGTCTGACAGCCGCTTTGCGACGCTTGCCGGTCGGCAGGAGCACCATGACGAGCTTGACGTTGAGCTATTGACATGGACGGTGACGCAGGACGCCATCGAGGCGATGAACGTCCTGCAGGCGCACAGCATTGCCGCAGGGACGGTGATGGCGGAATCCGACGCGTACGCGGACCCGCACATGCAAGCGCGCGGGTTCTGGGAGGAGCTGACGGCTGAGGAGGTCGGGACGCACCTGTATACCAGCACTCTGTGGACGGCAAAGAACACGCCGCGCCGGCATCGGTGGGGACCGCCGCGCATGGGCGAGGACAACGAGTACGTGTACAAGGAGCTGCTGGGCTTCTCGGATGCCGAGTACGCGGAGTACGAGGCGGCGGGTCATATCGGGATGGATTACGACCTTGATCCGGGGGATTAGACGGCGCTGCGCGCCGTACAGGATTCCCGCCCCGTGCCGGAGCACGGGACATGCTTTCGCGGGAATGACGGAGGGGGATAGGGAATGACGCTGGAACCGACCTCGATCATGCCGCTGGACGACGTACGGGTTATCGACCTGACACACAGGACATCCGGGCCGTTCGGCACGCGCATCCTCGGCGACTATGGCGCGGACGTCATCAAGATCGAGCGACCGGGCACCGGCGATCCCACACGGTCCATGCCGCCGTTCTACAAGGACGAGCCGGGGCTGGAGCGCAGCGGCCTGTTTATGTTCCTGAACACCAACAAGCGCTCCGTGACGCTTGATTTGAAGTCGGAACGCGGGCGAGAGATCGTCAAGGAGCTTGTGAAGGGCGCGCAGATTGTGGTGGAGAGTTTTTCTCCGGGCACGATGGAAGCGCTTGGGCTGGGGTACGAGGAGCTCAAGAAGATCAATCCCAAGCTGGTTATGACGTCCGTCTCCAACTACGGGCAGGACGGGCCGTACCGCGACTATATCGGCATTGAACTGAACCTGTACGCGATGGGCGGGAGCATGACCAGCTCCGGCGATGTTGATAACGAGCCGCTGAAGACGGCGGGGCGGATGGTCAGCTACCACGCGGGTTATGCCGCAGCGCTGGCGTCCGCATTGGGTCTGTTCCAGGTGGAGTTCCGCGACGCGGACGGCGATTACATGGACGTAAGCATCTTCGAGTCGGCCATGCACTCCATCGATATGCGGCTTGGCCGCCTGATGGGCTACCAGTACACGGGGCACATCGGGACGCGGCCGGGGCGCGCGGTGGCGGTGGGCGGCGGCGTGCATCCGTGTTCGGACGGTTACTTCCTGATGACAGGCGGGCCGCGATTCATTCCCAATATCATCCGGATGATCGGGATGGAGGAGCTGCTGGAGCAGCCGGAGTGGGGGACGCCGGAGGGCCGTGCGAACCCGGATCGCATCGACGAGTTCCTGGCGCACATCATCCCGTGGACGCTGGAACGGACCAAAGAGGAGGTTCGGGCGGCATGCGAGGAGTTCGCGGTGCTGGGCGGGCCACTCAACACGATCGAAGACCTCGTCAACAATCCGCAGTTCGTCGCCCGCAACTATTTCCAGGAGATCGACCACCCAACAACGGGGCCAATCAAGTACCCGGGCTACCACAACAGGATGCACCGCGAGGGCGTGGACTTCCCGAAACGGCGGCGGCCGCCGTTGCTCGGGGAGCACACGGATGAGGTTCTTTCAGAGATTGGCCTGAGCGCGGACGACATCGCGGCGCTGCGCAAGGACGGGGTTGTTTAGGAACGGAGCAAAGAGCCATGGCAGCAGACAACTCAGGCGTGAATAGTCTCGGGTCGCCGAATCCGGGGAATCCGACGCAGCCGGATCCAAGCCTGCCGTTGGCGGGATTGCGCATCATCGACTTCACGGTCGTCTTTGCCGGTCCGTACGGGACGATGCAGTTGGCGGACTGGGGCGCGGAGGTCATTCGGGTTGAGTCGACGACGCACTTTGCGTCCACGACGCGCGGCATGCTGGCGCGCCCGGCACTTGCCACCGTGCAGGCCCAAACAGGGATGGGCATGGGGATGCCGGACAGCGAGCCGGGCGAGCGGCCATGGAATCGCAGCGCCGTTTTCAACGCGCATGGCCGCAACAAGCTTGGAATGACCGTGAATCTTCGGACAGAGGAGGGGCAGGAGGCGCTGGAGCGGCTGGTGGCCGTTTCAGACGGACTGGTAGAGAACAACCTGCCGCAGAGCATGGAGCGGCAGGGCATCACCTGGGAGCGACTCTCTAAAATCAACCCAAAGTTGATCATGATCCGGATGCCAGCGTTCGGGCTGGACGGGCCGTACAAGGGCTATCGCACGTGGGGCAACCACATGGAGGCCATCTCCGGGCATCCGCTGATTCGCACGTATTCGGACCTGTCGCCGGAGTACGCGCCGGCGGGGGTGCCATCGGACGCGGCGAGCGGCATCGGGTCGGCGCTCGCGTTTCTGATGGGCAAGCGTTATCTGAAGCGCACCGGCAAGGGGCTGCTCATCGAAGCGCCGACGGCGGAGAATTTCGTGCCGCTCCTCGGCGAGTTCATCATGGACTACAGCATGAACGGGCGCGTGTGGACGCAGATGGGCAATAACCATTTCTATCTCGCGCCGCACAATGTCTATCGCACGCAGGGCGAGGACCAGTGGGTGACGATCGCCTGCTGGAACGAGGAGCAGTGGCAGGCCTTGTGCGAAAGGATGCGCCATCCGGAGCTTGTGGATGATCCGCGATTCTGCGATAACGAGTCACGCTTCAAGAACAAGGCGGAGCTAGACGCGATCATCGGGGAGTGGACGGCGGACAAGCATGCGTCATGGGTGTTGGATCAACTGCAGATTGTGGGGGTACCGTCCGGCGCGGTGATCAACGAACGTGACGCGATAGAGGACCGGCACCTGGAGCATCGGGGCTTCTTCAAGCGCATGACGCATCCGGAGGCCGGGACGCACAAGACGCCGATGACGCCGTTCAAGTCGATGAACAACCCCGGGGTAGGGCCCCGGCGCCACTCGCCGCGTCTTGGCGAGGACAACGAGTACGTTTATAAGCAGGTGTTGGGGTATTCGGACGAGGAGTACGCGGAGTTCGACAGGAAGGGTCATATCGGGATGGACTTCGATCCTTCGATTCCGTGAGGTAGCTGCTTACACTCCCAGCAAGAGGTTTCTTAGTTCGATTATTGAGTTCGCTGTGTGGTCCGGTTGTGACTGTTTGAGTTCTTCATCGTCTCCGAAGCCGTAGGTGACGGCAATGGAGGCTATGTTGTTGGCCTTTGCGCCCATGATGTCCAAGGCGTGGTCTCCGACCATGACGATGCGGGGGGTGGCGGCATCGGTCGAATCGAGGGTGGCCCCCCCGCCTTCACTGGGGATTCGTAAGGCAGAGAGGGCGGCGGCGATGAGTTCCGGTTTGCGGATCATTGTGCCTTCGCGGTCGCTGCCAATGACGACCTCGAGGAACGGCATGAAGTCGGCGTTTAGGGCGATCTCCCGGCCAAAGACCTCATCTTTCGTTGTGGCGATGGCCATGCGGACACCGCTAGCTCGCAGCAGCCAGAGCATCTCGGGCACGCCCTCGTAGACCTCGAAGCCCTTGATGCCCTCAACGGCGAAGTAGTCCTTGTAGACGGCGACGGCGCGTTCGGCGTCCGGTTCGCTCATGCCACAGACGTACTGGAATGAATCGATGAGCGGCGGGCCGATGAATTGGGTGAGCAACTCCTGATCGACGGCGGGGACTTCCATCTCCTTGAGGGTATGAACGATGGAGGAGTGGATGCCGATGCGGGAGTCGATCAGGGTGCCGTCGAGATCGAATATGACGACGTCATAGTTGGCGTTGGCGGGTTTGGGTGTGGTCATTGCATTGAGTTGGTAAGTGTGAGCCTTATTTGCGGAATGATGAGCCAAAGAGGCCGCCGAGGAACGAGAATCCGAAGACGTATATGGCTGAAAAGAGCGCAACGAACAGGAGCACCTCGACGCCGAAGCTTCTCTCTTCGTCGCCAATGTTGGCTGCGACCGTGAGGCCGATGGCGGTGAATGCTGTGATGGTGACTGTCAGCACAGCCGTCATCACTCCCGCCATTCCTGCGATGGTGGCGAGCGACGGTCTCCGGCCGGGCAGCTGCATCCCGCCGACGAATCCGCCGATGGCGGGGCTGAGCGGCCCGGTGATGAAATGGAGGATCGGCGGGAGGAAGCACAGGAAGGCGACGCCTGCGCCGATGAACGCTGCTCTCGACATGTCTTTTTGATTGTAGACTGACAGGACTATGGACATGACCCAATTTGCTGAGCTCTTTCCCGTGCCGCGGCCTCTCATCGGGATGGTGCACCTTGCTCCACTGCCGGGAACGCCGAGGTGGGCGGGCAATATCGATGACGTTATCAAGCGGGCGATGGACGATGCGCGCATTCTCGCCGAGGAGGGCATCGACGGCATCATCGTCGAGAACTTCGGCGATACTCCGTACGCTGCTGGTGGCGCGCACCCGGCTACGGTCGCTGGCATGACCATTGGGGTATTAGCGGTGCACGGCGTCGTGCGGGAGGTGGATGCGGAATCGCGCATTCGAGTGGGCATCAACGTGCTGCGGGCGGATGTCATTTCCGCACTGTCCATCGCGGCGGCCACGGGAGCGTCTTTCGTGCGGACGAACGTCCTGACGGGAGCGCTGGTGACAGACCAAGGAATCATTGAGGGGACGGCGCACGAGGCGCTGCGGGAGCGGCGGCTGCTCGGCGTCGGCACGCCCATCTTTGCCGACGTGATGAGCAAACACGCGTATCCCGTCGGCGCGGGCGTCGTGATGGAGTTGGAGGCGCGGGCGACTGCGTATCGCGGGCTGGCGGATGCGCTGATCGTGACGGGTGATGAGACGGGCGCGGCGACGTCCGCGGAAGACCTGAGGCGGGCGCGGACAGCAGTGCCGGACAGGCCAATCCTGATCGGGAGCGGGCTGGATGCCGGCAATGTCGGACACCTACTGCCGCTGTCGGACGGGGCGATTCTCGGCACGGCGCTCAAGGTGGACGGGGTGACGGAGGGGCCGGTTGATCGTGACCGGGTGCGGGAGATGGTTGGGTTGGCGCGGGGGCTGCAGTAGCTACCACTCGGTCTTCGTGCCTAGATTCGCGCGACTATACTGTTTCTGGTAGCGCGCAAGCAGTTGCGCGGCGCGGATAAGAACGATGACTACTCAATCAGACGGCAACCTGACGCTGGGGAATCCGGCTATCATCGGGCCGCTTGAGACTCTCGAAAGCAGATTCGAGGAGCTTGAGGCCGAGATGGCTCAGCCGGACGTGGCCGCCGACTACAAGCGGCTGGAGGGGTTGTCACGGCAGAGGGCGTCGATCGAGCCGACCGTCCAGGCATTTCATCGGTACAGGAAGGTGCTCGACGATCTGCAACAGGCGCGGGACGTGCTGGCGTCCGGCGATAAGGACATGGCCGAGCTTGCCTCCGCGGAGGCTGAGGAGCTGGCGGCGACGGCACAGGACCTCGAGCATGAACTTCGGCTTGCGTTGACGCCTCGCGACCCGCTAGATGATCGCGACATCATCGTTGAGATCCGCGCCGGGGCGGGCGGCGATGAGGCGGCGCTGTTCGCGGGAGACCTCTTCCGTATGTACACGCGATACGCGCAGGCGCGGGGGTGGTCGACGGACCTGATGAACACGAACGAGACGGGCGGCGGCGGGCTCAAGGAGGTCACGTTCGGCGTGCAGGGCGCTTCGGCGTACGCGTGGCTCAAGCATGAGTCCGGCGTGCATCGCGTGCAGCGCGTGCCGGAGACGGAATCACAGGGCCGCATCCATACCTCAACGGCGACGGTGGCGGTGCTGCCGGTGGCGGAAGAGGTGGACGTTGAGCTGAACATGAACGACGTGCGGGTGGACGTGTTCCACGCGGGCGGCGCGGGCGGCCAGAACGTCAACAAGGTGGCGACGGCGATACGGCTGACGCACGCGCCGACGGGCATCGTGGTGACGTGCCAGGACGAGCGGTCGCAGCTGCAGAACCGCACGAAGGCTATCGCAATCCTGCGGGCGCGCCTGCTGGAAATCGAGACGCAGAAGCAGGAGCAGGAACTGGCGAGCACGCGGCGTTCGCAGGTGGGGACGGGGGACCGATCCGAGAAGATCCGCACCTATAACTTCCCTCAGAATCGCGTGACCGACCACCGCATCGGGTTGACGCTGCATTCGCTTGAGCGGCTGACCGACGGCGAGCTTGATCCGCTGCTTGAGGCGCTGCGCAGCGCGGAGCAGGAACGGCTGCTCGCAGAATCCGTCTCTTGAGTCCGACTCCCGTTCGCTCGCTACTGACGGAGGCCCGCGCCCAACTAGATTCAGCGGGGGTTGATTCCGCGGTGCTCGAGGCGCGGCTGTTGCTGGCATACGCAATCGATGTTGCTCCCGAATTACTGCTTGCCGAGCCGGAACTGGCGGTTTCAGAGGAAACGGAATCACGGTTTCGGGAGGCGTTGGGGCGGCGGCTGAATCGCGAGCCGCTCTTCTATATCACCGGGGAGCGGGAGTTTTACGGGTTGCCGTTCTACGTGGACGCGCGGGCGTTGATACCGAGGCCGGAGACGGAGCTGCTGGTGGAAGAGGCCATCGCGGCGGTTGAGGGTATGGGAGACGCGCATGAGAAGGGCGCAGGGCTGCTGATTGCCGATATTGGCACGGGTTCCGGCTGCATCGTCGTAGCGACGGCGACGGTTCTCACGGAGGCGCGATTTTTTGCGTCGGACATTTCGGCGGAGGCGGTGGAGGTCGCGCAGGCGAACGCGGAGCGGCACGGCGTGGCGGACCGGATCACGTTTGGCGTTGGCGACCTGCTTGAGCCGGTGACGGGGCCGGTGGACATCATCATCGCCAACCCGCCGTACATCCCGGCTGAGAATCTTCCCGAGCTGCAGGCGGAGATACGCGACCACGAGCCGCGCGTGGCGGTGGACGGCGGCGCGGGAGGCATGACGATTGCCGAAAGGCTTGTTCGCGGCGCTCCCAGTTTTTTGAACTCCGAGGGGTGGTTGCTGGTAGAAGTCGGTTATGGACAGGCGCCGCTGATGGTGGACGTTGCCAAGGAGGTTTTTCCGGCGGGCACGGAGGTGGATATGGCGCTTGATCTGGCGGGGATACCGCGCGTGGTGCGAGTGAAGCTGCGCTAATGACCCCGTAGCCGCACATTGACCAATGGGCTACACTTATTTTCCCGTTGCCAACGGAGAAGGTGGGGAGTTTCTCCGTTGCGCTCAGAATGACAGAGGGAAGTGATTACGGACATGACACTTGCGGAAGCGACTATCTCCGGGGTACGGACCCAATTCAACACGGTGCTGAACGATCTGCGGCAGGCGCTGGACGGGCTGGAGGGCGAGGCGCTGAATTGGCGGCCTGTCGGCGACGAGAGCAGTTCGATCTACATGCTTGTGTCACACATGATGGGCATGGCGGGCGGGATGTGCGCCATCGCTCGAGGTGAGGAGCCTCAGCGTGACCGCGCGGCGGAGTTCGCGGCGTTTGGAACGAAGTCAGCGGACCTTCTGAAGCTAATCGACGATACGCAGGCAACGGTTGAGCAGGCGCTCTCGACGACGACGGACGAGATGCTGGCCAGCAAGCGGGAGTTTGTCGGTAATGAGTCGACGGGCGCGGGGATGCTGGCGGTCATGATCCGGCATTTGGGGGAGCACCTGGGGCACGTGGCGCTGACGCGTCAGCTGTGGGAGCAGCTAGAGGCGAATAGCAACTAGGTAGCTGCGCTACGGCTAAAGTTTCGTGATTCGGTTTGGGTGGCCTTTGTAGTTGGCCTGTTGCGTTCCGGCTTTGGCGGCAATAGCTGACGCTAGATTTGGCGGAGGCGGGGGGTTGTCATGGTGAGAAGGATGACGACGACGATCAGCATGAGGCCGTTGAAGATGATGGCGAATTGGGGGCTGGTGAAGTCGGAGAGTGAGCCGACCTCCAGGTGGCCAAAGGGGCCCGCGCCCACGCCCATGACCCAGATGCCCATCGCCCTGCCCCGCTGATCACCGCCGACGGCGAGCTGCAAGGCGGCTTGCTGGAATAGATCGAATATCGAGGCCATCATCCCTGCCACGCCCAGGAAGAACAGCGCGGTGACGAGCCATGGCTGAGACCCGAATGCGGCCAGGCTGAGGCCGAACAGAGCGCTTGCAACCAGCAGGCTCTTGCCCTTTGGGAGACGGTCGCCGATGGAGGCAAGGACTGCGACGCCCACAACTGAGCCGACGGCGCGGGCGGCGACCATGATGCCGAATCCCTGCTCGCCGATCTCCAGCACATCACGGGCGAAGATGGCGATCATGACGGTGTGCGAGAAGGCGAATATCTCCGTGGCGACAGACAGCAGCAGGAGCGCGCGGACGGACGGGTTTCCGCCAACCAGGCTGAGCGCCTCGCCAAACGATTGTCGAACAGTGGGCTGCTCCGGCGTGCCAAAGCCGGGACGGGACGCCGTGCGCGTGAAGAACAGGATCACCAGGGCCGTCGCGTAGCCTCCCGCCATCACGAGGAGCGTGCCGCCGATGCCCAGGAAGGCGAGTAGCACGCCGCCCATGAGTCCACCGAACACGCCCATGAGGCGCTGGGCAAATTGGTTGAGGGCAAGGCCGTTGACGACGTATCGGCTGCCGACGATGTCATGCACATACGCCTGCAGGGTCGGCATGAGAAAGGCGTTGACGGTCCCGTAGAGGAATGCGCCGATGATGGCGATGGGGACGGTGAGCATCCCGTTCAGTTCCAGCGTGCCAAGGATGACGCTCAGGATGATGTTGCAGGTGACGATGACACGAAGGAGGATGCGACGTTCGAGTCGGTCTGCAAGGGTGCCTGCAACGAGGCCAAAGAGGAGGAACGGGGCGAGTCGGGCGGCCTCCGCAACGCCCACCCAGAAGGCGGAATCGGATATCTGGAGCACGAGCCAACCCAGAGTGAGCTGCTGCATCCAGAAGCCCATGGACATGGCCATGGTGGCGACCCACAGGACACGGAAATCGCGGAATCGAAGCGTGCGGAGCGGGCCCGCGAGGAGGGGATGAACATGTGCCCGCCGAGGTCTATCAGTGCGTGAAGACACGTTTCTTAAAGACCGTGCGCATTGGCGATGCTATTGGAGAGCGCAATCATTGACGTTCCCCTCAGAATCCGTCAGGCGCTTGCGCCGTCAAATACGGTGCCCGGTTCGACTGTCGCGCCGTCCGGGACGAGGGCGTTCTGGGTGACGATTGCGCCGCGCACAGTGGCATTCGCGCCGATGCTCGCTCCGGCGAGGATGACGCTGTCTTCGACGTGGGCCGTGTCGCCAATGGTGACGCCGTTGCCAAGCACGACGGGGCCGATGAGGCGGGCGTTTTCGCCGATGGTGACGCCTGCGCCGTAGCTGATCGGGCCGTCGATGTGGGTGGAGTCGTGGATCGTTGGGGTCGTTGGGGGTTCGGAGTGGGGGCGGCGGGTGGGGGCGGTTTCCGTGAGGACATCACGATTGAGTTGGAGAAAGCTCTCCGGCGTACCCATGTCCATGAAATAGCCTTCCCACGGGAAGGTGCCGATCTCAACGCCGGACATGAGGGCGGTGGGGAAGAGATCCTTTTCGAACATGGAGAAGCCGTCGCCGATGAAGTTGAACATCTCCGGCTCGAGCGCGTAGACACCGCTGTTGACGGTGTGGGCGGGAAAGCGGGGGCCGGGCGGCTTTTCTATAAAGCGGTTGACGTAGCCGATGCCGTCGATGACGACGACGCCGTAGCGCGAGGGGTCATCGACGGTGTGGACGGCGAGGGTGGCGTACTCCCGACGCTCGACGTGCTGGTCAACCATGGCGGCGATGTCAATCTCCGTTACGCAGTCGCCGTTGAGGACGATAAAGGTCTCTTTGAGTTCCGGCAGGAGTGCGCGGACCGCGCCGGAGGTGCCGAGGGGTTTTTGTTCTACCTCGTAGTCGATCTGTAGCCCATAGGCGCTCCCGTTGCCGAAGCTCTCAATCAGCGGCTCGGCGCGGTAGCCGAGAGCCATGATGACGCGGGTGACGCCCGACTCTCTGAGGTGGTCAAGCATGTATTCAAAGAATGGGCGGTTGGCGACAGGGAGGACGGGCTTGGGGAGGTCGTTGGTGAGGGGGCGGAGGCGCGTGCCCTCGCCGCCCGCAAGAACGACTGCGGTGAGGCCGCTCAGCATGGAGGCGTTCTAACCGGGGCGACTAATCGCCCTGCTCATCAGCAGGGAGGCCGGCTTCCGTACGGAGAGCAGCGGCCTTGTCGGTTCGCTCCCACGGAACCTCAATGCGAGTTCCGTCAGTGCGCCTGATGTGATTCCGCCCGAAGTGGCCGTATGCGGCAACGCGGCGATACCGGGGGCGCCGAGCCGCATCAGAACTCATGAGATCGAGCTGCGTGATGATTGCGCCCGGGGCCATGTCGAAGTTTCCGCGAACGAGCTCTTCAATCTTGTCGTTGGAGATAGCTCCGGTGCCAAATGTCTCGATGGACACGGAGGCGGGTTCCCGCCGTCCGATGACATAGGCCAGTTGAACCTCACAGCGCTCAGCGAGTCCGGCTGCAACGACGTTCTTGGCCACGTAGCGGGCGTAGTACGCGCCGGAACGGTCGACTTTCGTCGGGTCTTTGCCTGAGAAAGCGCCGCCGCCGTGCTTGTAGCCCGCGCCGTAGGTGTCAACGAGAATCTTGCGGCCGGTCAGGCCCGCGTCCGCCATGGGCCCGCCAATGACGAAACGGCCGGAGGAGTTGATGTGGAACTTCGTGTCCCTGTCCATCAGGTTGTGTGGCACGACTTCCCGGATGACCATGTCATGAAGATCACGGCGAAGCGTTTCATTGCTCACTTCCGGATCATGTTGGGCCGCCAGCGTGATGCTGTCGATGCGGCGAACCTTGCCGTCTTCGTATTCGACTGTGACCTGGGACTTTCCATCAGGCCTGAGATACGGCAGCGAGCCATTCTTGCGGACTTCGGCCAGCCGCTCCGCCAATCGATGTGACAGGTAGATGGGAAGCGGCATGTAGACGTTGTCAGTTCCGAGGGCGTCTTCAGTCTCGCGGCAGGCGTAGCCCACCATTGATCCCTGGTCTCCCGCTCCGAGGTTCGCAATGGCGTCAGCAGCTCCCTCGCCACGGACTTCCTCGGCTTCGTCCACGCCACTCTTGATGTCCGGCGACTGCTCATTGATGGAGACAATGACACCGCAGGTATTCGCGTCAAAGCCATAGTCGTCTTCCGTGTAACCGACTTCACGCACAGTGCTGCGAACAATGTCCTGGATATCGACGTAGGACGTAGTGGTGATCTCGCCGGTGACAAAGACCAGGCCCCTGGTGACGAGGGTTTCACATGCGACGCGGGCGGTGGGATCATCCGCAAAGATAGCGTCAAGAACCGCGTCGGAGATTTGATCACAGAGTTTGTCCGGGTGACCTTCAGTCACAGATTCGCTCGTCTGCAGGAAACTCGCCATCTATCTTTTTCCTTCCTACTTGCTGCTCTAGCTGTTGTTGTTCGTCGCGTCGGTCAGTGGAAGCAGGCCGTATTCCTGCTCCTGTTTTGGTGTGAGGAGGAGGAGAGTGGCTTCCGCAGTGGCAATCTTCTCGTCCTCGAGGGTTGTGACACGGGCTTCTATGGTAAGCATGCGCCGCGTGTCTTTCACAAGGGCTGCGGTTACGCGCAGTGGGGCGTCCAAAGGTGCGGCGTGGCTATAGCGGATGTTGAGTCTCGCTGTGGCGGCGTGCTGGCCACGGGCGTAGGCAACGTAGGCGGCGGCTTCATCCAGCATGGTGGCGACGATGCCGCCGTGGAGGACGTTGGGCCAGCCCTGGTAACGCTCCTGTGGAGCGTAGAGGGCGGTGACGCTGCCATCCTCAAGGGCCTCGAACTCGAGGTTGAGGCCGGATTCATTGGCCGCGCCGCATGCGAAGCAGTGGCCATATCGCTCCTGCTCCTCAACGGAGGCGGTCGCTCGAATGGACACCGCTCCGGTCTTGCGCTCTGTGTTGGGCGGGGTTGCCGTCGGTTGATTCAGGTGCCCATCTCCCAACTGCCGAGGTATTTTGTCTGCTCTTCGGTTGGGGTATCAATGGAGATGCCAACTGAATGCAGCTTGAGGCGGGCAACTTCTGCGTCGAGTTCACGCGGCAAGGTGTGAACATCGTTCGACAGGTCGCTGGCCTCATTGCCGGACAGATACTCGGCGGCGAGCGCCTGATCGGCGAAGGAGAGGTCCATGACGGCGGAGGGGTGTCCCTCGGCGGCGGCGAGGTTGATGAGGCGTCCCTCGGCCAGGAGATTCACGGTGCGGCCGTCTTTCATGTCATAGGCGACGACGTTCGGCCTGAGTTCGCGAGAGCCGTTGCTGGCCTCTTCGAGAGCGGGTATATCGATCTCGACGTTGAAATGGCCGGAGTTGCTCAACACGACGCCATCCTTGAGCAGAGGGATGTGATTTCGGCCGATGGCGTGGATGTCTCCGGTGACCGTGATGATGACATCGGCCTCCGGCACAGCGTCCGCGGTTGTCATGACACGGTTGCCGTCCATCAGTGCTTCCAGGGCGCGGATTGGGTCGATCTCACTGACGATGACTTGCGCGCCCATGCCCTTTGCACGCATGGCGACGCCCCGTCCGCACCAGCCGTATCCGGCGATGAGCACGGTCTTGCCGGCCCAGAGGATGTTGGTGGCGCGTGTGATGCCATCCAGCGTGCTCTGGCCGGTGCCGTAGCGATTGTCAAAGAGGTGCTTGGTATCGGCATCGTTGACGGCGATGACGGGGTACATGAGCTTGCCCTGCTGGGCGAGGCTGCGGAGGCGGATGACTCCGGTGGTCGTTTCCTCACTGCCACCGCGCAGGCCCTCGATAAGGTCTGTCCGCTCGCCGTGGATTGTCGCAACGAGGTCTGCGCCATCGTCCATCGTCATGGTGGGTCTGCCGTCAAGGGCCTGGTTGATGTGCTTGTAGTAGGTCTCCGTGTCCTCGCCGTGGATGGCGAAGACGGAGATGCCATGATTGGCGACGAGGGCTGCCGCAACATCGTCCTGCGTGGAGAGGGGGTTTGAGGCACACAAGCGCACCTCCGCGCCACCCTCTTTGAGGGCGAGCATGAGATTTGCCGTTTCGGACGTGACGTGCAGGCAAGCAGCGATGCGCTGGCCTTCGAGCGGGCGCTCCTCGCGGAATCGCTCCTGTATCAGCTTGACGACGGGCATCTCTCGCGCGGCCCACTCAATGCGGCGCTGGCCGCTATCAGCAAGGGACAGGTTGGCTATGTCATGGGCGATATCGGTAACGGTCATCGGTGGCACGTTCTCCTATCTGATTGATGGTGGCGGCAGGGGACAGTGTTTATTCTATCGAATCTGCATCGAGGTGGGAGACGAGGGTATCTATTACGGATTGGGGGGAGGCGGAAGTGTCGAGGCGGAGGACGGAGGCGGCGGGGAGTTCGTCGGGCGGCTGGAATGAGTCGCGTTGAGCGGCGTAGATCTCCCAGCGGCCATCGGTTGGGACGCCGCCCTCTTCGACGCGAGTGTCAAGGCGTTGGCGGGTTTCCTCTTCCGCGAGTTCGCAGATGACCATCAGGAGTGGGACGCCTGTGGCGTTGGAAAGGTCTGTGAAGCGTTTGCGCTGCTGCGGGTTGGAGAAGGAGCCGTCGATGACGACGGAGCGGCCCTGTTGGAGGGCCTCAGCAGCGAGGCGGGCGAGTTCATCGTAGGTGCGTTCCGTCATCTCAGGCGAGTAGATCTCGGTGTTCCACTCGACAAAGTGGCGCTCGTTCTCAGGGACACCGGCCAGTTCCTTGCGGACGACATCGCTGGAGAAGTAGGAGTGGCCGCGCTCACGGGCGAGGCCCTCTGCTAGGGTGCTTTTGCCGGTTCCCATGAGTCCGCCGATGAGAACGATGTTGGGGCCAATCATCGTGCGGGCGTATTGCTCGGCTAGGCGGAAGTAGCCTTCGGCGCGTTCCTTGACGGCGGCGGCTTCTTCATCGCTCAGGTCGGGCTGGTCGAGTCGAAAGCCCTCAACCTTGCCGCGAACGTAGGCGCGATAGCACTGGTAGAAGGGCAAAAGCTCAGGCATTCCGGGATCATTGGCTTGTTCCAGGTAGCCGTCTACGAAGGCGCGGGCGAGGTCTGCGTGGCGGCGAGCTTCGAGGTCCATCGCCATGAATCCCACATCCCAGGCAACGTCACCGTAACGAAAGCGCTCGTTGAAATCGATGCAGTCGAGGACGGAGATACGGCCATTGGCCTCGATGCAGATCTGCTGGGCGTGGAGGTCTCCGTGCGTGTCACGGACAAATCCGTTCTGTGACCGCGAGTGGAAGAGTGTTTCACGGTCTCGCATGAAACGGCGAGCGTATTGGGAGACGGTGTCGTAGGTCTCCTGCGAGATAGTACGACCGATGTACGCTTCCGTCTGCTCAAAGTTCTCTTCGACGTTGAAGCGGACGCCTTCAAGATCGCCCGCGGTGGCTATTTTATTGTTCGTTTCTGCATTAGCGTGGACGTTTGCAACGGTGCGGCCGAGTTCCGCCATCATCTCCGGCGTGACTTCATCGCGCTCCAGGCGCGTGTTCAGCATCATGTCTTCCGGCAAGCGAACCATCTGAACGAGGTATTCGACGGCTGCAGGGTTCTCCTCTGCAACGATGCGGTAGCCGCCTCGTCCATTCGGAATAACGGCACGGACTTCACGGTAGACCTCCGGGGCGGCACGCTGGTTGAGAAAGAGTTCCTGGTAGCAGAAGTAGCGTCGCTTGCGGAGGGTGGTGAAGTCCAGGAAGCCGTAGTCGACGGCTTTCTTCATCTTGTAGGCACGGTTGCCGGCGAGAAAGACGACGGCAGAGTGGGTCTCGCGGACTTCGACGGTCTCAACGCCGTCGCGGGGGGGATAGGTTGCAGGGGAGCTTAGGGCGTCAATTATGGGACGCTGGGCTTCGTACGGATCAGTAGTCACCGGACGGCGCAGGTTCAGTCCTGCGCGGTGGGGTGGCCGGCCTTTTTCCAGGCGTCGAAGCCACCGTCCATGCTGTAGAGCGGGCCGGGGACGCCGACGGATGCGGCAAGTTCCGAGGCAAGGGCAGAGCGAACGCCGGCGGCGCAGTAGAAAACGATGGGTTGATCCTTGGGCAGATCATCAACGGCGGACATGTTGATGATGTCATTCACAGAGATGCGGGTTGCGCCTTCGATGTAGCCCTCGTCCCATTCCTCCTGCTCGCGGACATCGATCAGGGCGACGTTGCCGCTATCGATAAGCTCTTTTGCCTGATCGATGTCAACTCGCTCAAAGGGCTCAGCCGTTGAAGTCATTTTGTGGGTCTCCCGTTCGCATGAAGGATACGTCGTCCCTACAAACTATAGGGGTTTTGGGGGCGTTGGGGTAGAACGGGGGCAAAAATGGCGTATCCGCGGCGGGCAGCGCCAACCGCGGATACGTCCCCCACTCGCCTTCTCCCCGTCAGATGGCATCCTCGCCGGTTTCGCCGGTTCGGACGCGGATGACGTCCTCCACGGGGGTGACAAAGATCTTGCCATCGCCCACCTCCCCGTCGCCGGGGCTGCGGGCGCCGCGAATGATGGCATTGATCACGTCATCTTTCATGCCGTCTTCAATGACCGCCCGGACAATGGTCCTTGGCCGCTCATGGCGCCGGGTCATCTGCCCCGCGCGGCCAACGAACACTTCAACTCCACCCTGCCGGCCTGTGCCGGTGACGTTGGCGTAGTAGAACTTACGGCAGCCAACGGCTTCCAGCTCACCCACTACGTCTTCAATTGTTTCAGGCCTGATTATCGCCTCTATACTCAGCATCGTTGTCTCCTATTCCCTCCTTGGGCAGTCCGTTGGTGTCGGACTGCCGGGCCGCGGAACCGTTCCCCGCTCTCGCGCTGCTCCGATTGTAGTCGTTCCTGCGCGCAGGTCTAGTCCGCGCCGTCCGCGACGTATGCGCGCTCACCGTGCGCGGCGAGGTCTAGGCCTTCATCTTCGGCTTGCTCAGGCTCCCTGAGTCCGAGTCCGGGGATCAGATCCAGCACCTTGAGGATGACGAAGGTGGCGATACCGGAGTAGGCGAGAGTCGCCACGACACCGATAACCTGCGTGCCCATCTGCTCAGGGTTGCCTTCAAGCAGGCCTGCCGTGCCGCCAATGGCCTCAACGGCGAAGACTCCGGTGCCAAGCGCGCCCCAGATTCCGGCGACGCCGTGCACGCCGAAGACATCGAGCGCGTCATCGAAGCCCATCCGCGGCCTGTACAGGACGAAGAAGTACGGGATGATTCCAGCGCCGATGCCAAGCACAAGCGCGCCCATGACATTGACGAATCCGGCCGCCGGGGTGATGGCAACCAAACCTGCCACTGCGCCCGTGGCGATGCCGACGGTGCTCACCCGTTTGGTCTGGACGTAGGACATGATGCCCCACGTGAGTGCCGCGGCTGCTGCTGCCGTGTTGGTGACGAGGAGCGCGTTCGCGCCCTGTCCGTTGGCCGCCAGGCCGGAACCGGCGTTGAAGCCGAACCAGCCGAACCAGAGGATGCCCGCGCCCAGCACAACGTATGGGACGTTGTGGGGCTCAAGAGCCGGCCTGCGCCTGCGTCCCACAAGGACAGCGGCGACGAGAGCCGCAACGCCCGCGTTGATGTGAACGACGGTGCCGCCCGCGAAGTCGAGCGCGCCCATGTCAAAGAGCCAGCCGCCCTCGGCCCAGACCCAGTGGCAGATGGGAGCGTAGACGAGTGTCAGCCAGAGGACAAGGAAGATGATGTAGGTAGTGAACTTGAATCTCTCTACGATTGCGCCCGTGATAAGGGCGGGTGTGATGATGGCGAACATCATCTGGAACGCAACGAAGAGGAGATCAGGTATGTTTCCTCCGTCATCGATGCCAATGCCGGAGAGGCCAATGTAGGAGAGATCGCCTACAAATGCGTTAAGGTCGCCGCCATCGCCGAATGCCAGGCTGTATCCCCAAAGCACCCAGACAAGGCTGGCGACGGCCATCGACACGAAGCTGAGAGAAATCGTGCTGATGGCGTTTCGTCCACGCACCAGTCCGCCATAGAAGAAAGCGAGGCCCGGCGTCATGAACAGCACCAACGCTGTTGACATCAACATCCAGGCGGTATCGCCGCTATTGAACTCGCCCATCCTGTCCTCCTTCCAGAACCCACAACGACGCGGCTTTGCCCGCGTATCACCATCAATCCTGTGGGCGTTCTGTGACACTCCAGTTACACGAGGGTTACAATCGTGTTACGCGGCGTGAACAGCCGCGCAGGACGCATGAGCACCAACGATCCGATAGCACTTCGGCCTGAGGGCCGCCTACTCACCGCAGTTCTCAGTCGCCCTCCCGACAACTCCATCGACCGCGCAATGGCTTCCTCTTTGAAGGAGCTGTGCGCGACGCTGCGCGAAGACAGCCCGTTTGACGTGCTGATCATCACCGGAGACGGTGAGGCGGCGGGCGCATTTTCGCGGGGGGCAGATCCGTCTTTCCTTTCTGAATCTACGGAGGCTTCATCAGGAACCGCGGCTCAAACGGTGTTTGACGCCTATCGCTGCGCGAGCGCGATTGCGTCACTGCCGTTTCCCGTCATTGCGGCGGTGAACGGGGACGCATTCGACCAGGGGCTTGAGCTGGCGCTGGCGGCGGATATCCGCGTGGCGGCGGAGACGGCACAGTTTCGGATGGGCCAGGCGCTACAGGGGATGATTCCGTGGGACGGTGGCACTCAGCGCCTGCCGCGCATCGTCGGGCCCGCCCACGCGACGGATCTGCTGCTGACGGGCCGAACGATTGGAGCCGGAGAGGCGCTGGACATGGGGCTGGTGAATCGGGTTGTGGCATCCGGCGACGTTTTGAGTGCTGCGCAGGAGATAGCGGCTCACGTCCTTGCCGGCGGGCCGATCGCGGCGCGGTATGCGAAGGAGGTCATCCTGAGCGGCTCAGAGATGACGCTCGATCAGGGCATCCTGCTGGAGACCGACCTCACGATGATCCTCCAGACGACGAAGGACCGCGAGGAGGGGATACGGTCGTTTCTTGAGCGGCGGGAGCCGGAGTTCAGGGGCGAGTAGGAACTTCTTTGACGGCCTTGCTTGCTACTCCCACAATGGCGGTGTTGGTTGAGCAGGATCGAGGTGTGTGATGACGCAGGGACAGCAGGACAGGCCGGAGGATGAGCCTAGGGAGGAACAGCCCCAAGCGGAAGAAAGTCAGCACACGAATTACGTGCCAGGCTCAGCGGCCGATCCGACGATGGGACACTCCTCTCCCGGGATGGCAAGCCCCGCATACTACGGGCCGGTGAGCAGCCAGGAGGAACGCAACTGGTCGATGCTGGTGCACCTGAGCGCATTTGCCGGACTGCTCTTTCCATTTGCGAACATCATCGCTCCGTTGATTGTCTGGCTCATTTTCCGAGCGCGGTCGGACATGGTTGACTACCATGGCAAACGGGCATTGAACTTCCAGATCAGCATGACTATTTGGATTGTGATAGCCGTCTTATTCTCCTTTGTTCTTATCGGTATCCCGTTCGTGATTGGACTCAGCATCGTCTCAATCGTTTGGACAATCATTGCGGCAGTGAGAGCAAGCCGGGGTGATCCGCCCGGGTACATTCTGTCCATCGGTTTCCTGAAGTAAGGGGACACGCGGATGGAGAATGCGTCACCTGCGCCTCAGCGTCCTGAGGGACCCGTATACGGAGATGTATGGAATCCAGAGGAACGGAACTGGTCGACGCTGGTTCACCTCTCGGCACTGAGTTCATTGGTCACGTCCGGGCTGGGCGGCATACTCGGGCCGCTGATCGTCTGGCTCATCTTCCGTGGAAGGTCGGACATGGTGAATTTCCATGGAAAGAGGGCGCTCAATTTCAACATCAGTTTCCTCATCTATTTCATCATCCTGTTCTTCGCGATGATTCCGTTCTTCGTCATCGGGACTATTGCCGATATCGAACAGGAAATCGTCGCGGGGTTCTGGGAGACGCTAGCCCTCCTTGGCGTCTCGGCCTTACTCATGTTCGTCCTTGGCGTTGTTTGGTTGATTTGGACGATAGTGGCGGCGGTGCGGGCCAGCCGTGGAGATCCGCCGGGCTATATTCTCGCGATTCCGTTCTTGCGGTGAGCAATGACTCAATCCGAAACTGCTGCGGCACTGTGTGAGGTGGATGGCTCCGGCCTTGCGCGAATCACGCTGAATCGACCTGAGCAACTGAATGCTTTCAACGTGCAGATGCGGGATGACCTGTTTGCCATCCTGACCACGCTTCACGCGAACCCAGACCTGGACGCGGTGCTCATCACAGGGGCCGGGGAAAGGGCATTCTGCTCCGGCGCGGATTTGACGGAGTTTGGCACTGCGCCGTCGCGCGTCATTGCGCGGGAGGCACGTTACCTACGCGACGTGTGGTCGCTGCTTCGCTCCCTGCCCGTGCCAACGGTGGCGGCGATGCACGGTTTCGCCATCGGCTCAGGGCTGGAGATGGCGCTGTGCTGCGATTTTCGAATCGCAGCGGACAACACGCGATTCCGCCTGCCGGAGGTGGCATTGGGGATGATCCCGTTTGCAACGGGGAGTCAGTCGCTGCCGCGTGTTGTCGGGCGAGCACGGGCGCTGGATCTGCTGTTGACGAGCCGGTGGTTTGATGCGGACGAGGCGCTTCGAATGGGAGTGATCCACCGCGTTGCGCCCGCGGAGCGGTTGGCGGAAGAGTCGGAGGCGTTGCTGGCGGAGACACGGCGGCTGCCGCGGGAGGCGCGCGCGGCGGCGAAGGCGGCAGTACGACGGGGTGCGGACGTCACGTTGCAGGACGGGTTGCGGATAGAGGCGGCGCTGGTTGCCACTCTGCCGGTTCGCACGTAACTTTCGCACAAAACACGGGGACAGCTCTTGTTTCGCATCCCAACGATTTTGGCGTTGGACTAGACTGGGTTAAGCGCGTTGGGATTTGTAGTGAAAGGCAAGGTCTTGTCTCGAGGAATTGTCAGAGTCCTGTCAACAACAATTGCATTTGGAGCTATTCTCGGCGTTCTCTTATTCGCAGGGGCGTGTGAAGCGGAACCTACACCGACACCGGTTCCTACCAATACGCCGGTCCCGCCCACTCCCACGGCGACGGCGACCCCGGAGCCGACTCCGACACCAGAGCCAATGTCAATGTCATTGGGGGAACTGGAGATAACTGAAACAACGACGGTTCGGGAAGTTGTTTCTGCATTCTCAGCAGAGGAACAGGCCTGCGTACGGGAGGCCATTGGGGCAGACGCGTTCAACATGATTGCAGACGTTCCCGTATCCAGCCTTGAGGGAGGCCCGACAGACTTTCCGATCCAGTGCCTCACGATGGAGAGCACAGTGGGGTTTGTAGTTGCAACAATTTCCGCTGAAGCTGGGGGCCTGAGCGCTGAGACCCGTAGTTGCATTACAGAAATCGCTATCGAGAATCCCGGTGTTCTCGGCATGGGGCCGCCACCGGAGAGTTTCGGCCAGGTCATCGCCGGGGCAGTGCGCATGCAGCTGTGCCTTACGGATGAGGAAGCCGAAGCGTGGGCTGCCAGCCAGGGGGCAGAGTTGCCACCGCCGTCCGTCTTGCAGTGCATTGAGGAACAGGTTGGCGGCGAGGAGGCTTTCCTGGCCATGTTGACCGACGAAGCGACATCTGAAGAAGCGTTGTTCAACCTGCTTTTGACAGCTCCGTCATGCGTGCCCGGCGAACCGATGGCAACTCCAATCGGAGGCTAACGGAGAGTCTACCGCAGTCCACATCATCCAGATAGCAGAGCGCCGCCTGAAGCGGGTGACATTCAGGCGGCGCTCTGCTAGTATCTGCTAGCTACACTTGCCCACGTGGGGGGGCAATTTTGAGGGAGTTCAGAACTCCTACACTCGCGTTAAGGACGGGGAGGGGATTTCACGGATGAACACTGCTGAGTTTTTGACAATCGCGAACCTGGTCTCGCCGGATAAAGAGGCCATCGTTTTCGAAGACAAGCGATACACCTACGGGGAACTGGATCAGCGGGTGAACCAGTTGGCGAACCGGCTGGCGTCATGGGGCGTCTCGCAGGGCGACCGCGTGGGCATCATGCAGGTGAACTGCAACGAGGTTATCGAGACCTACTTTGCCAGCGCCAAACTCGGCGCGATTTTTGTGCCGCTGAGCTTCCGTGGTCGCGCCGAAGAGATTCGCCACATGGTCAACGCGTCCGAGTCAAAGGTTGTGATTGCAGGCTCGCGTTATCTCGGCATGGTCGATGAACTGCGGCCCTCGCTGAGCACGGTTGAGCACTATGTTTCGCTTGAGGGAACGGGCGACGGCTGGGAGTCGTATGAAGACGTGATCGCCGATCAGCCGACAGAGTTCGACGTGGCGGAGGTTGACGACGAGGACACCACGATCCTGATGTTCACGGCGGGCACGACCGGCCTGCCCAAGGGCGTTATGCTCACGTTCGGCAGCGTCAGCAGCTACAGCCTGAACAACGTTTCACAGCTCGATCCTGATGAGATCGAGAAGAACATCCTCACCGTGCCGCTATACCACGTGGCAGGGATGCAGGCCGTGATCTCCGCGGTCTGGGGCTTCCGCACGCTGGTGATCCAGAGGCAGTTCGAGGCGGAGTCGTGGATGAAGCTGGTGCAGGACGAGCAGGTTTCTCGCGCCATGATGGTGCCGACGATGCTCAAGATGCTGCTTGATCACGAGGCACGCCCGAACTATGACCTCTCCAGCCTCGCGGTACTGACCTACGGCGCAGCGCCGATGCCCAAGGAGGTTATCAAGCGCGCCATCATGGAGATGGAGGACACGCAGTTCATCAACGCGTTCGGTCAGACCGAGGCCTCGGCGACGATCACCGCGCTGATGCCGGAAGACCACAACGTGAAGGGCCTGTCCGAAGAGGAGCGGGAGAAGAAGTTCGAGCGCCTGAGCTCCATCGGCAAGCCACTTCCCGGCGTTGATATTCGCATCGTGGATGAGGACGGCAACGACGTCCCCACCAACGAGCAGGGCGAGATCATCGCCAGCGGGCCGCAGCTCATGAAGGGCTACTGGCAGCAGGATGACGTGACGGCGGAGACCATCAAGAACGGTTGGCTGTTCACGGGCGACCTGGGCTACCAGGACGATGAGGGCTATATCTTCCTCACGGGCCGCGCGAAGGACTTCATCAAGCGGGCGGGAGAGATGATCTCTCCCGAAGAGGTTGAGCAGACGTTGATGTCCCATCCCGCCGTGGATGAGGCGGCGATCATCGGCATCCCGGACGACCAGTGGGGCGAGCGTGTTCGCGCCGTGGTTGTGCTCAAGTCCGGTCAGGAGGCTTCGCAGGACGAGTTGATCGAGTACTCGCGGCAGCGGCTGGCCAGTTTCAAGAGGCCGGAGCACGTGGTGTTCTCGGCAGAGCCTCTGCCTCGGAATCCGCTTGGGAAGGTGCTGAAGCGCGACCTGAAGCAGATGTATACGGAGCCGATTACGGATTAGGCATAAGCGGGCCGGAGCCAAGACACGGTAAGATGGCGGGGGCGATTCTTTCGCCCCCGCTCTCATTTCAGAGAATCCCGGGATCACCGTAAGACATGTCCCAAACTAACCAGCACGTACGGTTCGAGCCTGACGAGCATCCACCCCTGGTGATGACAGTGGGGGCCGGGGTGCAGGGCGCGATGATCATCGTTGGCGCCATCGTCCTGGGTGTCGTCATCGTGATGCGTGTTGGAGAGCAGTCACAGTCCTATACTTCCTGGGCGGTTTTCGCGGCGCTGCTGGTCAGCGGATCCACCACAATCCTGCAAGCAGTTCGGCTCTGGCGCTTCGGCTCCGGTCACATTCTCATCATGGGGACATCCGGGGCGTTCCTGGCCGCATGCGTTGCCGCGCTTGCAAATGGCGGGCCGGCACTGATGGCCTCGTTGATTGTGGCATCGTCGATCATGCAGTTCCTGATCGGAATGAATCTGTCTCTCACAAGGCGGGTTTTCATCCCTGTCGTGACCGGCACGGTCATTATGCTCATCGCTGCAACGGTCATGCCCATCGCTTTCAGTCTGCTGGACGCTGTGGAACCCGACCAGCCCGTCGAGGGGGCGATAGCATCCGCCGCCGTGACGCTGGCTATCACGGCCGGCCTAGTCCTGCGGGCGCCTCCATCACTGCGGCTGTGGTCGCCCGTTATCGGCATTGCGGCGGGAACGGCGACGGCGGCGGCGTTCGGGCTGTATGACACGAGCATCATCACGGAGGCGGCCTGGATTGGCGCGCCGTTCCAGGAATGGCCGGGGCTGTCGCTGGATATCGGAGTGCAGTTCTGGGCGCTACTGCCCGCTTTCGCAATGGTCACGGCGGTTGGCGCAATAGAGACGTTGGGGGACGGTGTGGCGATTCAACGGGTGTCACGCAGGAACCCACCCGCGCCGGATTTCCGCGTGGCACAAGGGGCTATCAACGCTGACGGCGTAGGGAATTTTCTGTCCGGGCTGGCGGGGACGGTGCCGAACACGACGTATTCCAGCAGCGTTGCGATGGTGGAAATCACGGGAGTGGCTGCCCGTCGCGTGGGGGTGGTGATCGGCATTACGTTCATCCTGTTTGCGTTTTTCCCAAAGGTATCCGCAATCCTGGTGGCGATACCATCGCCGGTGGCGGGCGCATATATGACTGTGCTCCTTGGACTGCTGTTTGTGCAGGGAATGAAGATTGTCATCAATGACGGAGTAGATCATCGGAAAGCGGCCATTGTCGGGCTGGCGTTCTGGGCAGGTGTCGGCTTTACGAACGGTCAGATTTTCGGCGAATCGATGGGCGACGGATTCGTGAGCCTGCTACTTGAGAACGGCATGACGGGCGGGGCAATCGTGGCGCTCATCATGGTGCTGTTCCTTGAGGTGACGTCCCAGCGGCGAAAGCGGCTACGCCTTGACGGTGGGCCCGAGGGATTTTCACAACTGCGGGACTTCCTGGAGAAGTTCGCCCGCGATTCCAAGTGGTCGGAGGATGCCGCACACCGCCTGACACTGGTGGGCGAGGAAGCGCTCTCCGGACTCCTTGCGGAAAACGAGGAACAGCCCGACGAAGGCAGGAGCACGGTGGTGTCCGTCCGGGGCGTGGGCACGGCAGCCGAGCTGGAATTCGTGTCCGGACCGGCGGAGGGCAACCTTGAGGATCGGCTTGCAGTCCTAGGGGAGTCCCCCGAGATTACAGACGAAAACGAGTTGTCGTATCGCCTATTGCGGCACTATGCGGCGGCGGTCCGCCACAGCAAGTACTACGGGCTGGATATCGTGACCGTTCATGTGGAGCAGCGGGCGGAGTAGCCAAAGCTGCTACTAGTTGGCTTAGATAGTGAACTAGGTACCGTTGCGGCCGTTCAGACGCGTGGTAAGAGCAGGGAGACCTGTTGGGTGGCGGGCTGGTTGGTGGGGGTGACGGAGAGCCGCTCATGGGGTGTCAGTGAGCGGATGCCTAGCTCCCGGAGGAACGGCTCAAGGGACGGGACGTTGACGGTCTCAACAGGGGGCGGGGCGGCGTCTTCAGCTTCACCCTCCCCGGTTTCCGATTCTTCCGCAGCAGACGCGGCGGGCGCGCTTTCAGTAACTGAACGTTCGACTTCGCCCTGCCAGAGCATGGGAATGATGATTTTGGGACCGAGTTGCGTGGCGACCTGTGCCGCAAGGTTGGGAGCAAGGGTCTCCTCACCGCCCACGGGCATCAGGACGACGTCAGCCTCGCCGATCTCTGACACTTCGGCAGTCGTGAGCGCCCGGCTCAGATGGCCTAGATGGCAGATGCTGACTCCATCAATGGCAACGGCGTAGGCCATGCCGCCGAGGTTGGAGGCATCGTCCGTTGCGGCTCTGCTGGTACGGATGGCGCGAATGAGGATGCCGGAGACTTCGTATTCGCCGGGGCGGCTAATCACTCGCGCATCACCCACATCAACGGCAGGTTCCGCGCCGTAGCCGCTCATGAGAACGGCGCGGGCATTGGCGCGGCGGTCCGGCGTGGCGGACGGGTCGACGAAAAGGGACGCGTCTCTGCCGCGCAGTTGAAAGCCTGATCCGCCGAGATAGGTTATATCCAACGTGTCACCGGTTCCCGCGCTATGACCTTTCGGTCAATCTTAGGCAACAGCACTCTGATGCCTGTATCACTCTAGCAATGACGCCAATTAGCGGTCAACGCGGGCACAAGATGAAGATTTGCCTTGACATGGGTAGTGAGCGTGAGTAGTCTGAACGAGAATTAGCAGTCACCAGTTGAGACTGCTAAAGTGGGGTGTGGAGCGCCTGACGACCATGAAAAGCGCAGGCAACATCCCCTGTCCCGTCCTTAAGCGGGACAAATACTCGAAGGTGACGGAAAAGGATGACACAAGAATTGGCGGAGCGGCAGTCGGAGTTGCTGCGGCTGCTGGTTGAGCAATATATCTCCACAGCTACGCCTGTGAGCTCAGGCGGACTGGTTGAGCGGCATGAGCTTGGCATGAGTTCTGCGACGGTTCGCAACACGTTCGCCGAGCTTGAGTCCGAGGGGTATGTGGAACGCACCCACTCGTCTGCGGGCGCTACGCCCACCGGGCGGGCTTATCGGTACTACGTCGAGGTTTTATTGAGATCATCGGAGGTGCCAAGCAATCGGCAGCAGACAATACGCCACCAGTTCCACCAGGTTGAGTCCGAGGACGTGTTCCTGTGGGCGCGTCTCGCGGCGGCGACGCTGGCGCGGCTTTCGGAGGCACTGGCCATCGTGACGCCGCTGCCGGGGCGAACGGAACACGGGATGGACGAGCCGGTGGTCTATGGAATCAGCCAGGTTGTGAACCAGCCGGAACTCATCGACCGCATCGACATGGTGCGCGAGTTGCTGGACGCCGTGGAGAGCGGTCGGCTTGCGCCCGCACTGCACACGGACGATCTGCCGGCAAGCGGGCTGCGGGTGGTCATTGGAAATGAGCACGACGAACCGTTCCTGCATCCGTATGCGGCGATCATGTCCGCGTATGGACCGGCGGAGGACGATTCGGAGCGAGGGGCCGTCGTGGCCCTGGGACCAACGCGGATGGACTATGCGACTGCTATTCCGGCGGTGCGGTACCTGGGCGAGCTGCTGTCCGTGATGGCTGATTCCCTGGATACAGTCTATCAACAGAGGGAGTACGTGTAAGGCATGGTTGACGAGAAGAAAGACGAGGCTTCCGACGTCGCGGAGTCGGATGCCGCCGATGGCGATGGGCAGTCGGCCCTCGACTCGCTGCAAGCGCAGCTTGATGAGGCAATAGCGGAGAAGGAGAAATATCACCGCGCGTATTCGGATGCGGTGGATTTTTCGCGGCGCGCCGGGGAGCGGCATACGGCGGAACTCCAATACGCAACTGCGCCGGTGCTGATGCAACTGCTTTCGAGCGTGGACGACCTGGAGCGGGCCTTCGGCTCTATTCCCGACACGATGCTGCGAATGACCTGGGTTGAGGGGATTCTGCTCATCTATCGGAAGCTGCAGGGAGCGCTCGAATCAAGCGGAGTCACGGAGATCGAGACAGCGGGCGGGGCCTTTGATCCGAATCTGCATGAGGCGATATCCCGGGTGCCCGGGCCGGAGGGGCGCATCGTGGAGGTGCTCCAGAAGGGGTATATGCTCCACGACCGCGTGCTGAGGCCGGCACTTGTGCAGGTGGGCGACGGTTCGGGCTCCTACGCAAGCAACGGCGAATCTGATACTGGCAACAGGACAACTGACGAGTCATAGAGAACAAGACAGAAACCACATAAGGAGACACGTAAGGAATGGCACGAGCAATCGGAATCGACCTGGGGACAACGAACAGCGTTGTCGCGGTCATGGAGGGCGGCGAGGGGACGGTGATCCCGACGCCAGAGGGGAATCGGCTCACGCCGTCGGTGGTCGCTCTGAACAAGACCGGTGAGCGACTTGTGGGCCTTGTGGCCAAACGGCAGGCAGTGACGAACCCGGATCAGACGATTTTCAGCGTCAAGCGGTTCATCGGCCGCAAGCATGACGAGGCGGACGTGCAGCAGGACACCAAGCTGGTGCCCTACCCCGTCTCAGCCGCGCCGAACGGGGACGTGCGCGTAACGATGGGCGAGAACCAGTACAGCCCGCAGGAAATCTCCGCGATGATCCTGCAGAAGCTCAAGGCGGATGCGGAGGCGTACCTAGGCGAGACAGTCACAGACGCCGTGATCACCGTTCCGGCGTACTTCAACGACAGCCAGCGGCAGGCGACCAAGGACGCGGGCACCATCGCGGGACTGAACGTGCTGCGAATCATCAACGAGCCGACGGCTTCATCGCTGGCCTATGGGTTGGACAACAAGAACGAGGAGGTCATCGCCGTCTTCGACCTCGGCGGCGGGACGTTCGACATATCGATTCTCGAGATTGGGGAGGGGACGTTCCACGTGCGCTCGACGGCGGGCGACACACATCTGGGCGGTGACGATTTCGACAATGCCGTCGTCGACTGGATGATTGATGAGTTCCTCAAGCAGGAGGGCATCGACCTGCGGTCGGACCGGAGCGCGATGCAGCGTCTCCGTGAGGCGGCGGAGCGCGGCAAGCTGGAGTTGTCCACAGTTACGCAGACGGAGCTGAATCTGCCGTTCATCACGGCGGACGCGTCCGGACCGAAGCACCTTGCCATGAACCTGACGCGGGCCCAGCTGGAGTCCCTGACCGCGGCGCTGGTTGAGCGGACGGCGGGGCCGTGCCGACAGGCGCTGGAGGACGCCGGGTTGTCCGCGGGACAGGTGAACGAGGTGATACTTGTTGGCGGGCAGACGCGGATGCCGGCGATCCAGGAGAAGGTACAGCAGATCTTTCAGCGGGAGCCGAACAGGAGCGTCAACCCGGATGAGGCCGTCGCGGTGGGCGCGGCGATCCAGGCGGGCGTGCTGACGGGCGACGTGCAGGACCTGCTGTTGTTGGACGTGACACCACTTTCGCTCGGCATCGAGACGCTGGGCGGCGTTTCGACTCCGATCATTCCGCGCAACACGACCATCCCAACGTCCAAGAGCCAGACGTTCTCGACGGCGGCGGACGGGCAGACCAGCGTGGAGATTCACGTTCTGCAGGGCGAACGCTCGATGTCAGGCGACAACAAGTCGCTGGGCCGATTCATGCTGGACGGGATTCCACCCGCGCCGCGCGGGATGCCGCAAATCGAGGTGACGTTCGATATCGACGCCAACGGCATCCTGAACGTGAACGCCAAGGACCAGGCGACGAATCGCGAGCAGAAGATTGTCATCCAGGCCGGGAGCGGCCTCAGCAGCGATGAGATCGAGCAGATGACCAAGGACGCGGAGGCGCACGCGACGGAAGACGCCCAGCGCCGCGAGGAAGTGGAAATCCGCAATACCGCGGACTCCGCAGCCTATGCCGCCGAACGGCTGCTGGAGGAGCACAAGGAACGCATCACGGACGACGTCCGGGACCGCGTGCAGGCCAAGGTGACGGAGGTGCGGCAGGCGCTTGAGCAGAACGCTCCGGCGGAGCAGCTGCGCACGCTGACGGAGGAGTTGAGCAGGCTTGTGCAGGAAATCGGGCAGTCAATGTACGCGCAGCAGGGCGCGGACGGCAGTGGCGCGAACGGCGCGAGCGACGGTGCATCAGCCGACGACTCAGAGACGGTCGAGGGCGAGTTCCGCGAGGTGTAGTCCTCGGGAACGGTTCCGTAACGTGACCTCTGATCTACGCGTCGATCATCCCGCTCTCGGGACGTTCCTTGGGCAACTGGGGGGTGTCGCCGTGAGCGTGGCGGACCCCGTTGATCTGATTCGGAGGACGCTCGACCCCTTCCGCCACTTGTTGATGGAGAATTTTTTGCCCGACGAATACAGGGATACTCCTCCAAATGAGGTGAGTCGGTGGATCATCTTCCGCTCGGCGGACCGCTCACTGAGCTTGTTAGTTTCCGTGATTCCGCCCAAACACAAGACTCCCATTCACGACCACGGGTCGCGCTGGGGACTGGCAGGCATCTACCAGGGCGCGGCACGGGAGGTGTCTTACGCGCCTGACCCGGAAAAGTCGGACGACGGCTCCGTGATCAAGCGGACGACGCGGCGGCGGCTTAAGCCGGGCGACGTGACGGCAATCCTGCCGCCTGAGATGGATATCCATTCAACGGAGGTCACCTCGTCGATGCCGGCGGTCGTGCTCATGCTCCTCGCATCCGGCCCTGATGATCCTCAGCGGTATGTGTACGATACGCGCCGCCACACGCGGTCACTCGCCAACGATCACTACGAGGATCACTACTAGGGTTAGGTTACCGGTCACCCTTCGACAGGCTCAGGGTGACCGGAGGGAGTTGGCCTCACAATTGAGGCCTTAGATTCTTCGCTGCGCTCAGAATGACATCCCGGTGGATTCCCGCCCCGTATCGGAGTACGGGGCATGCTTTCGCAGGAATGACGGGGCTACGCCTATGTGTCTTCGCCTGCAGCTGTGCGCGCGGGGGTTTCCGGCTCATTGCCAGCAGACTGGGCTGTCGCGTATCCGATGGCGAATTGAGGTCTGGGACGGCGGATCAGCAGGATGATCGGAGCGGCGAGGAGCGCGAGGGTCGCGAATGCCATAAAGAGCGGTCGGTAGGTTCCGAGACTCTCGAATACGACGCTGGCAAGCAGGGGGGCGAAGGCGAAGCCTGCCTCACCGGTCATGGAGAGCATTCCCTGCAGCGCGCCGAAGGAATTGCGGCCAAACAGGTAGCCCTGCAAGGCCATGCGGGAGACTACCGTCCCGCCGAATCCGACGCCCCACATGATGATGAACATGTACACAGTCCACTCTCGCGCCGCATCGATCTGGGAAAGCATGAGGACTGCAGCGGCCTGCAGCACGAACGCAAGGGCGGTCACCCGCTTCGTGTCCCACAAATCTGCCAGGAATCCGAAGGAAATCCTGCCCAGGAGGGTGCCCAGCGGGAGAAGCGGCAGGAAGAATGCCGCCGACTCGCGTGAGAAACCAACGCTGCCAAGATATGGAACCCAGTGAACCTCAAGCGCCGCGATGGTAAGGAAAGTGAAGGCCGAGCCAAATGCCATGAGCCAGAATGCTTGCGTTCGCAGGGCTTGCCTCGCCGTTGTGTTCATCTCCACATCGGCAGAGAACTCCACGGCAGCGGATGCATCGAGCGGGGGGCGCTCAGCGCCGTCCGGATAGAGGCCGATATCCTCGGGCCGATGTCGAAAGATAAAGACGGCAATCGGCATGAGCAGCAGGAAGATGCTGCCGACGACGAGGTATGAGTCACGCCATCCCACACCGTCGAATTGAAACCCACCCCAGCTTGCGCCATCGATGAGCACGTAGAGCAGCGGGGCGATGACCCCGGCGAGGGCAAATCCCATTGAGAAGATGCCCAGGGCGCGCCCTCGCCGCCTTAAAAACCAGTTGGCGACGGTTGGGCCGACGGAGAGAAACATGCCCACGGAACCGATGTTGGCGAGGGAGAACCAGAGGTAGAACATCGGCAGGCTATCGACGGAATGGAGCATGATCAGGCCAGTCCCGACGACACTCATGCCGACGGCAATGAGCGGCCTCGGGCCGATCCTGTCAAAGAGCGAGCCGACGAACGGGGCAAGGACGGCAATCGTCAGGCCTATGATGGGATAGGCGGCGGTGACCTGCGTCTTTGACCAGTTCATCTCTTCGGTCATGGGATCGAAGACAAGAGTAAAGCCGTAAAAGAGAACGCCGCCCTGGAAGATGTTCAGGAAGACGGCGGTGATGACGATCCACCAGCCGTAGAAGATCTTCGGCTTCTTGCGTGTTATGTTTCCGCCCGGCGGAAATGCACCAGTCACAAGGGACATTTACCTATGGTACGCCCCATATTCGCGCGTGGTTTCGGGGCAAGAGACGTTCCGGTCACCCTTCGACAGGCTCAGGATGACCGGAGGGTTGCTCAGGGTGAGCGGAGGGGACGGCGCTGCGCGCCGTACTGGATTCCCGCTTTCGCGGGAATGACGAAGTTAGAGGGGTTAGCGTGGGGGCGGCGCGGGGGCGGGGTCATTGTCGGCAGGCTGGGCTGCGGCGTAGCCGGTAGCGAATTGGGGTGTGGGGCGGCGGATGAGCATCGTTAGCGGCGCGGCGAAGAAGGCCAGCAGGGCGAATCCCAGGAACAGCGGACGATATGTCCCCAGTTCCTCAAACACGATGCTCGCGAGGAGCGGCGACAACGCAAAGCCCGCCTCAGTTGTCATTGACAACATGCCCTGCAGCGCGCCGAAGGAGTTGCGGCCAAAGAGATAGCCCTGGAGCGCCATCCGGGCGACAATCGTCCCTCCGAAACCGAACCCCCACAGCACGAGGAAAACGACAAGCGTCCATTCGCGCGCGGCATCGACCTGGGAGAGCATGAGCACAGCCGCCGCCTGCACGCAGAACGCAAGCGCCGTGATGCGCTTCTTGTCATACAGATCAGCGAGGAACCCGAAAAGGAGCCGTCCCATCATCGTTCCAAGAGGGAGCAACGGCAAGAAGAATGCCGCGGCCTCGCGCTCCAGGCCGACGCTGCCCATGTAGGGCACCCAATGCACGGTCAAGGTCGCAATCGTCAGGAACGTCAGGCCTGAACAGAGCGCCATCAACCAGAAGGCCTGGGTACGCAGCGCCTGCATGGCCGTGGTGGTCATCTCGGCGTCGTCCGACATCTCCGCGCCCGCGCTGACCTCCAGCGGCGGATAATCAGCGCCGTCCGGATAGAGGCCCATGTTCTCGGGCCGGTGGCGGAAGATGAGGATGGTGATGGGCATCAGGCAGAGGAACATCACGCCAAGAAGGAAGAAGGCGTCCCGCCAACCCAGGCCGTCAAACTCAAATCCGAGGATAACCCCGCCGTCGATCAGCCAGTACAGGGGCGGCGCAATGATCCCGGCCAGCGCGAATCCCAGTGAATAGGTCCCGAGAGCGCGGCCTCGAGCACGCACGAACCAGTTGGCCACCGTGGGCCCGACCGAAAGCCAGATTCCCATGGAGCCGAGGTTCAGCAGTGAGAACCACAGATAGAACATGGGAAGGCTCTGAACGTAGTGGAGCATAATCATGCTCACGGCGACGATGACCATGCCCCCGCCGATCAGCGGCCGGGGTCCGATCCGGTCAAACAGGCCGCCCAGGAACGGCGAAAACACGCCGATGACGACGCCCATGATGGGATACGCGATAGTCAGCTCGGTCTTGGTCCACCCCATTTCGTCCGTGACGGGGTCCAGGACAAGGGTGAAACCGTAGAACAGGATGCCGCCCTGAAGGATGTTCAGGATGACGGCGGCGATGACGATCCACCAGCCGTAGAAGATGCGCGGCTTTTTGCGAACGATGCTGCCTTGGGGTGGCATACCGGTGGATACGGCCATTCATCTATCGTACGCCCCATATCCACGCGTAGTTCGGGGCAGGGGACGTTCCGCTCACCCTTCGACAAGCTCAGGGTGAACGGGGGCGGTTAGTGTGGGTGCGGCGCCGGGGCAGGGTCCTTGTCGGCAGGTTCTTCGGTTTCCTCACTGCGGCGGATCGGGCCGAAGCCCCGCGCGGCCAGTCCGGGGCGGCGAATCAGGAGGGTGAGTGGGACGGACATGAAGCAGAGGAATGCGAAGGCGAGGAAGGCGGGTCGATAGGTGCCCAGACCCTCAAAGACGATGCTGGCAAGGAATGGCGCCAGGGCGAAGCCGGCCTCACTGGTCATGGAGAGCGCGCCCTGAAGCGCGCCGAAGGAGTTGCGGCCAAACAGGAAGCCCTGCAATGCCATGCGGGTAACAACCGTACCGCCAAAGCCGAAACCCCAGAAAAGGAGGAAGAGCATGATGCTCCATTGGCGCGATTCATCCACCCACGCGAGAGTAAAGACGGCACAGGCCTGAACGCCAAAAGCGAGGGCAGTCACGCGTCGCTTGTCCATGAAATCGGCTAGGAATCCAAACGTGAGCCGTCCTACCACCGTGCTCAGGGGCAGCAAGGTCAGGTAGAACGCCGCCGACTCGCGTGAGAATCCCGTGCTGCCGAGATACGGCACCCAGTGAACCTGCAGGGTGGCAATCGTCAGGAAGCCAAACATGGATGCGACGGCGAGCAGCCAGAACGCATTCGTTTTGAGCGCCTCCCACGCAGTGGCATTGATCTCAACGTCCTCGGAAATAGGAGCGCCGGATGACATGGAGGCCTCGGGCGGCGGCTCGTCTGCGCCGTCCGGGTAGAGGCCGAGATCCTCAGGGCGATGCCGGATGATGAGCACCGCGAAGGGCATCAGGATGAAGAAAATCACGCCGGTCACAAAGAAGGCGTCCCGCCAGCCGACACCGTCGAAAACGAGCCATCCGTAGTCCGCGCCATCGACGAGCCACAGGAACGGTGGGGCCATGAAACCCGCGAATGCGAATCCCAGGGAATGGATGCCCAATGCACGGCCACGCATTCTGACGAACCAGTTGGCGACGGCCGGGCCGCCCGACATCCAGATGCCGACGGACGAGGCGTTCGCCATCGAGAACCACAGGTAGAACATGGGAAGGCTCTGAACGTAGTGGAGCATGATGAGGCTGAACCCGAGGCTGGTCAGGCCGCCGAAGAGGAGCGGCCTCGGGCCGACCTTGTCAAACGACCAGCCAAGGAGTGGGGCGAGGACTCCAATAAGCACACCCATCAAGAGATATGAGCCCGTCACCTCCGTTTTGGTCCAATTCATCTCCTCGGTGATTGGATCAATGACGAGGGTGAATCCGTAAAAGAGGACTCCGCCAAACACGATGTTCAAGACAACGGCGGCGGCGACGACCCACCAGCCGTAGAAGATCAGCGGTTTCTTCTTAGGAACGATGTCGTCATGCGGGGGCATACCGTTGAGGACGGTCATTCATCTATGGTACGCCCCAAGTATCCTCATCGTTCGAGATAACAGGCGTGGATGCTAGGCTTTATCAGTAATGCAGCAACGCAGCGGGTTTCGTGGACCAACACCAACGTCGATCTTCTACGGTTGGTGGATCGTCGTGGCTGCGTTCATGGTCGCTTTCATCTACAGCGGCTTCTTTTTCTATGACTTCACGCTGTTCGTAACGCCGATTCGTGACGAGATCCCGGACGTGGGGGCGGCCATCGAGGCAGCGTTCATCGTGGCGACGGTCTCGGGGGCGATTGTATCGCCGATTTTGGGCGGCTTCTTTGACAGGTGGGGACCAAAACCTGTGGTGGGCGGCGGGATGATCCTGGGTGCGGCGGGGTTCGCGATCATGGGCGTGATGACGGAGCCGTGGCACTTATACATCGGCCTGACGCTGGCGGGGCTGGGCCCAATCGTCTTCTTTGCCGGTGGTGTCTCAGCCGTCGTCAACTGGTTCGACCGCATGAGGGGTCGAGCGGTTGGCATTGCGGTTGTTGGGCTCGGAGCGGGCGGGATCCTCACGCGTCCGTCTCTCTACGTGATGGAGGCGATCGGCTGGCGGGATTCTTTTCTCTTGATGGCGGTCATCGTCATTGTTGTTCTCTTGCCGATGGCGTTCGTGCTACGGCGGACTCCCGAGGATTACGGGATGCGGCCAGACGGGGACGAGGTGGTCGAATCGTCTGCGGAGGGCGTCGTTCAAGCGCCCATTCTGTACGGGCTGGCGTTCACGCAGATACTTCGAACGCCCACGTTCTGGTTCCTGTCCATGCTGATGTTCCTGTCTTTCTGGCCAATCGGCGCGCTGCAAATCCACCAGGCTCCATTCATGGAGGAGGCCGGTTATTCACGGCTGGCAGCCGCGGACGCCGTGGGCGCAATGGCGTTGATCACGATTGTGGGCAGAGTCGGGGGCGGTTGGCTGGCGGACGCGATGGACCCGCGACGTGGGACGGTTCTTGCAACGCTGCTGCAAGGAATCGGCATCGCGGCGTTTGCGCTGAGCAGGCCGGAGGCGAACTGGTATCTGATCCTGTTTTTCGTGGCGTTCTCGCCCGGTTTCGGGGCGATTATCGTTTTGCAGCCTGCGCTTCTCGCGACCTACTTCGGGCGGCGAGCGTTTGGAGCGGCGCAAGGTTTCCTGTGGACGATGGTGGCGATGGCAGTATCAGTGGCGCCGTACGTGGCGACACTGGCCGATGAGTACATGGGCGGGATGCAGAACGGCTTCCTGCTGTTTGCCGCGTTCAGTTTCCTCGCAATGATCCTGGTGTTTGTCGTGCTACCGAGACCGGGGATCGTGCGGGTACGGAGTTAGTCGGCGGACGGTGGGCCGGCCGGGCGTTCGGCGACTGCTGCCGGAGGCCGGCCGTCCTGGGCTTGTCCATCCGCGGGAGGGCCTGCGTGGCCATCGGAAGCGCCATTGGGTGGGCCTCCCATCGAGGGGCCATGGCCGACGCCCTGCACCGCGTCATCAGTTTTCTTGCGCAACGACGGGAAGAACGAGAGCAGCGCGACCGAGCAGATGAAGAGTCCGAGGCCTGTCACTGTGACCGCGAACGGAGCGCCGTAAATCTCCGCGATGACACCGGTAATGATCAGCGCGAATGGCTGAAATCCGAACACGATAAGGCGGACGCTCATCACGCGCCCTCGCAGTTGGTCAGGCGTCAAGACCTGCACCAGAGAGAAGTTGCCCGTCATCACCATCTGGAAGAACCAGCCCGCGACTCCGGCGAAGATGAGGGCGACGATGAACGCGCCGGACAGATCTAGTCCAAGCAGGCCGGCGAACCATTCTGCCTGCGCAAATCCGGCGATGAACAACCCGACGCCGAGTGACCCGACAACCAGCCACGCCTTCAACTGATTGACTGAGCTGAACGTAGCGATGAGAAGGGAGCCAATCGTCCCTCCAATGCCGCCGGCCATGCCGAGATAGCCGAGTCCCCTCGGGCCGGCCTCCAGCACTTCTTCCGCAAAGACGGGGAGCAGGGCCTGATACGGCATGCCGAAGAATGTGGCAACCATCCCCATCAGAACAAGGCCAAGCAGAATCTTTCGCTCTCGTATATGCCGCAGGCCTTCGATGATGTTCTCAAACACGCCGCCTCGTTGCTGCCCTTGTCCCCATGCCGGCATCGCGTTCAGCTTGATCAGCAGGAACAGAGGCGTGGAGACGCCCACCAACGCTGCGCCCGCAAAGAAGGCATATGACGGCTCAACGTCAAGCAGGAACCCCGCGGCGACCGGGCCCATCAAAGCGCCGCCGCTGAACATGATTGACGACAGCGCGGTCGCATTCGCAATCAGGTTCGGCGGCACGAGGCTTGGCACAATGGAGAATCGCGCGGGGGAGGACAGCGCGAACATCGTGCCGTGCAGAAGAGACAGCGCGACCAGATGCCAGACCTCGATGAGCTCCGTGAGAACGAGAAGCGCCAGCGCGATATGCGTGGCGAAATTCGATATTTCGCTGGCAATCAGGATGTGCTTGCGGTTGAACCTGTCCGCGATGACGCCGCCTACTATCGAGAGGAACAGCGCAGGCAGCAACGATGCCGCGCTGACGATCGTAACCCACAGGTCTGACGACGTGATGTCAAATGTCAGCCATCCGCGCGCGATGATGAGCATGAAGAACGACGTTATCGAGAGGATTGATCCTGCCCAGTACGCCGTATAGCTTCCGTATCGGAATGGACGCAGCGCGCGGAACGGGCCGCCTCTCTCAGCCTGGGGGGCGCCGCCGCCCCATCCTCCGGGTGGACCACCGGGTCCGTTCGATGGGGGGCCGCCTGCTGCGGGCGGGCCGCCACCCGGCCTCTGCCCTGCCTGAGATGTCATTCGAGAGTGTCCTGCTGCCTAACGAGATGGATAAAACGCTTTATAGACCATTATCAAGACATAAGTATACGCCTATTTGCGGCAGTGCCTTGCTGTGCAAGCGAATCTATGACTGGCCGACTGTGTGGAGCAGGTGCATGAGATCTGACGGGAGTTCCTTGGTCGTTGAGAGCACGTCCTCAAGCGGGGTAAAGACAGGGTTGTTGCCCGCCTCGCTCACCATGTGGTGATCAAGTCCATCATTCAGGCATTCGATGGCGGCAGCGCCCAGCACGGTGCCGAGGATCCTGTCCGCGGCAGTCGGCACGCCGCCACGTTGCAGGTGTCCAAGCACCGTCACGCGGTAGTCTACCTGGAGTCGGCCATTGAGACGCTGCTGTACCTGATCGGCGACTGAGAAGGCTCCTCCGGCCTCGTCCCCCTCCGCCACGACAACAAGCAAGCTGCGTTTGCCGCCGCGATGCGCCGTGACAAGCCGGCGGCAGAGGACATCGATATCTTCATGTTCTTCAGGGATGACAATGGCATCCGCGCCGCCGGAGAGGCCGGCGTAGAGAGCTATCAGGCCGCGGGTTCGTCCCATGACCTCGACGAAGAAGACGCGGCCGCTGGATTCGGCGGTGTCGCGGATTCGATCCATGGCCTCAACGGCAGCGTTCACGGCAGTGTCAAAGCCGATGCACATGTCCACACCGGCGATATCGTTGTCGATTGTGGCGGGGATAGCGACGATCTTGCTGCCCTGTTCCTCGTGGAGCTTAAGGCCGGCCCGCAGCGTGCCCTCTCCTCCAATCACGACGAGCCCGTCGAGCCCGGATGCCGCCATCTGTTCCGCGGCGCGGGAGCGTCCATCCTCGGTCTCGATTTCCGGGGCGCGGGCAGTGCCGAGTATGGTTCCGCCCCGCTGGAGGATATGGGCGACGGATTTGGGGCCAAGCCGCTGAAAGTCTCCGTGCATGAGGCCGTCAAAGCCGTTGCGGATGCCGAGGCTGCGGATGCCAACAGATGCAGCGGCACGGACGACGGCTCGAATCGCCGCGTTCATGCCGGACGCGTCTCCCCCGCTGGTGAGAATGCCGATCTGTCGCATCGCGTTTGTTCGTCCCATTGTAGACATGGGGTCAAGGGGAGGGGGTTAGTCGCGGGCGAGGGCCCAGCCGCGGAGTTCGAACATGGCGGTGCGGGCGACACGGAGTTTGAAGTCGAGTCGTTGGGCGGGGTAGCGCCCTTCCCGCATCTTGTGGCCGCTTTCATCAGAGATGCCGATGTAGGCGAGGCCAACGGGCTTTCCCTCAAGCTCGCCGGGCCCTGCAACGCCGGTGATGCCGACGCCGATTGTCGCGCCGGAGCGCTTTCGGGCGGCGTCCGCCATGGCGATGGCACATTCGCCGGAGACTGCGCCATGTTTCTCAATGATCTCGGCGGGGACGCCCATGGCGATCTTCATCTCATTGGTGTAGGTGACGTAGGCGGCGCGGAAATACGCGGACGCGCCGGGGGCGTCCGTGAGGATATTGGCGAGGTTGCCGCCGGTGCAGGATTCCATGGTGGCGACGGTCAGGCCGCGCTCCGTGTAGACGCGCTGGATGACACTTTCGAGGGTGTCATCGTCCTGTCCCCAGAGGTGGGCGGCGAGGCGGTCTTTGACCTCATCCTCGACGGGCGTGATGAGCTGCGACGCGTCCAGTTCCGTGGACGCGCGCGCCGTGAGGCGGATGTGGATGCCGTCCGATTTGGCATAGACGCCGATGGTGGGGTTGAGGCCGTGAAGGAGTTCCCCGAGCCGCTCATCGACACTCGCCTCGCTGAGGCCGAACGTCTTGATGGTGCGGGAATGGATGACAGCGTCATTGCCCATGAGTTGGAGCCTCAGTCGCGGCAAGGCCTGTTCTTCCCACATGCCGTACATCTCACGCGGGACGCCCGGCATGACGATGATGATTTTTTTGTCCCTCTGCACCCACCACCCGGGGGCTGTGCCGCGTGGGTTGGGGATGGCCTCCGCAGACGGGATGAGCATGGTCTGCTTGAGGTTGCGCTCGGCCATGGCGATGCCGCGCCGATCAAAGAAATCGCGCAGTTCCTTTTCGAGCGTGGGGTCGGGATAGAGTTCTTCACCGAGGAATTGTGCGATGGCTTCACGGGTGACATCATCCTCCGTGGGACCGAGGCCGCCAGTGGCGACAACGACATCAGAGCGGCTCCACGCTTCTTCGAATACCTTTGCGAGGCGGTCGAGGTTGTCGCCGACGGTCGTGACACGGTAGTTGCCGATGCCGATGCCGGGGAGTTGGGACGCGAGGTAATTCGCATTGGTGTCTACGAGGGCGCCAAGCAGGATCTCGGTGCCGATGGAGATAATCTCTCCACGCAGCACTTCAACATCATTTGTGCTCATCGGCGCGATGCCCTCCTGCCACTTGTTCGGCTCCGTTCCTATACTCTAACGATATGTTCTTTTCTCAGTTCGTGATTGGAGTTGGCAGTGGTAGGCCCACCCGATAGTCTCCACGTCCGCATGGCCCGCTCCGCACTGGGTGATGCGCTGCTGTACGAGGAGTTGCGGCAAGACCCGGGAGCGATACGGCAGGCGGTATTCGTCGTTGTCCTGGTGTCTATAGTCCACGGCATTGCGGCGTCATTGGGGACGCTTTACGCCGAGGGAGACCTCACGGCGTCAAACGTGTTCATCTCCTCATTCATCTTCACAGGCCTGGGATGGACGCTTTCGGCGCTGTTCTCGTATATGATCGTGTCCGTAATCGCGGGCACGTCCGCGGCGGGTTTTTTGGGCGGCACGTTCCTGCAGTTCATACGGAGCGTGGGATTCACAGCAACGCCCGCCCTGCTGATGATTCTCGTCCTGGTGCCGGCAATCGGCGACGTGGCGGCACTCGCCGCGATTTTCTGGATTGCGACTGCCATGATGATCGCGACACGCGAGTCGTTGTCGTGCAGCATGCCGCTCGCGGCAGCGGCAGTGATCATTGGGACGATTGTCGGTCGGGTCATCACAGGACTGACGGTCGTTCTCGTCTTTGGGCCTGTGACGTAATGACAGACTCTCCGGCACCGCGCAGGTGGGGGCGCGTTGCGGATGTCATTGAGGGCGGCGTGATCTACATGGAGGATGCAGAGCGGCTGGTACTGGCAGGCGTGACGCTGCCGAGCGACCCTGATCGACGTGGGCAGGCGGAAACGTACCTATCCGAGCTGGTGGCGGATACAATAGTGTTTTACGAGGCGACGGAATCGGACAGTCTCGGCAGGCTGAAAGCAGAGGTGTGGGTGGGCGATGTCAACGTCAACGATGCGCTCCGCGCCCGCGGCTACGTCGACTGAGGGCGGCGTGACGGCCGCATGGAGACGCGCGCACCGATTCGTCTCTACGGTTCTGTTCGGCGCGGAGGCGACCCAGTTACTGGACACCCGTGACGTTGACTCATACTTCCGCACGACAGAGGGTTGACCGGACGACATCGGCCTCGCAGTTCGCGATATCTACAACACGGCAGGGCACACGGGGCGCGTCTGAGGCGGCAAGTCTTTAGATTCTTCGCTGCGCTCAGAATGACATTCCGATGAATTCCCGCTTTCGCGGGAATGACGGAGAGGGCGTTCCGGTTCGCAACCTCGTATACTCTTAAGCGAGCGGGCGGTTCGGCTGCCCGCGGTTTGTTTGTCGGTCGGGGCGTAGCGCAGTTTGGCAGCGCGCCGCGTTCGGGACGCGGAGGTCCCCGGTTCAAATCCGGGCGCCCCGATTTCTTTAAAGTTCGCGATCCGGCTCTGGTTACTTAAGACGTTGGTCCGCCGCGTTCCGGCTTTGGCGGTCGAGGAGAATTATCTAGCCGGCGCGGCGGGAGAAGGCGTCTTCCTTGTCCAGTTTGGCGTAGGTTTTCTCGCCGTTCTTGGTGGGCTTGTAGCGGCGCATGAAGCCCCGCTCCTGCCCTTCGACCTCCTCGATGAGATCGGCCTCGATGAGGGCGCGGACAATCATCTCACCCATGTAGCCGCCGGCGGGGAGGTGGTGGCCGCCCATCGGCTCGCCCGTCTGCTTGAACGTCTTGCAGATGTCACGCAGGGCCTGCGCGGCCTCGATCATCATGCTCTCCATGACACGGGTGACGACGGGCGTCCCTCGCACGGTTCCGGTGAAATCATCGAATGCCGGCACTGCTTTCCCCCGCTGGTGTATGTGTTTCTTCGCTGCGCTCAGAATGACATCTGTAGCGTCAGAATGACACAGGAATGCTCAGGATGTCATTGGCATTGGTGCTACTCGTTGTTGTCGTCGTTGGTGGACATCATGTTCGTGAACGGGCGGATCAGGTTTGTGAACTCCATTGGGAATATGAACTTGGTGGACGGCGCAGCGCCCACGTCCTTGAGCGCGTCCAGGTATTGCAGGCTGAGCGTGTTGGGGTCGATGCCGCGGGCGACACCTGAGATGCGGTCAAGCGCGCTCGCGAAGCCGTCGGCGCGAAGGATGGCGGCTTGCTGGTCGCCTTCGGCGGAGAGGATTTCGGCCTGCCGTTCGCCCTCCGCTCTGAGGATTTCGGCCTGCTTTTCGCCCTCTGCAACCGTGATGGCGGCCTGACGCGTTCCCTCTGCTTCCGTCACTGCCGCGCGTCGGATTCTCTCCGCGGACATCTGGCGGTTCATGGCTTCCTGGATTTCGCGGTTGGGCTCCACCTCGCGAATCTCAACCTGCGTCACTTTGATGCCCCAGCGTTCCGTCACCTCATCCAGCTTGGCCCGCAGGGACTCGTTGATCCTCTCGCGCTGGGACAGGACATCGTCCAGGTTCATCTCACCGATGACGGCCCTGAGGTTGGTGGTGGCGATTCCGATCACGGCGCTGCGATAGTCGACAACCTCAATCACGGACCTCTCGGCGTCGTTCTCCTGCACTCGCATATAGACGAGGAAATCGATGTCGATCGGCGCGTTGTCGAGGGTGATGTTGGTCTGACGCGGGATATCAATCACGTTCTCGCGCAGGTCTATCCTTTGCGTCGACTGGAACGGCCATACCAGCAGGTTGAGCCCAGGGTTTCTCAAACCTGAGTATTTGCCGAGTGTAAAAACGGCCAGCCGTTCATACTGCTTGACGACTGATATGTACGGGATCATCTTGCATTCTCCTTTCGCCGTTCGATGAACAGCTTACTCTTCCCTTCTGACTGTCACGATCAGTCCGTTCATTGCAACGACTACAATCCGAGCTCCCTCTTCAATGGGCTCGCCGGTGGCGGACTCGGCAGTCCAGATCTCTCCTTCAAGACGAATCGTACCTTGTGGATCGATACGATTAATGACCCTGCCTGACTTCCCGAGGGGAGCTTTTGCCGGCGAGGTGTAATCGACACTCCTGTATTGAGCCAGCGCGCGAAAGGTCAGAGCAAGGCCGGTGAACACGGCGGCGCCCACGACGCCCAGCATCCAGTAGCTGACACGGAAACTGGGTGAATCAATGGCCGGGGGCTCAAAGCTGCCGAATAACAGGAAGCCACCGAGGAGGAAGCTAATCGCTCCGCCGATGCCAAAGACGCTGATTCCGGGGGCCTGCATCTCCATAAAGAAGAGGAACATGGCCACGACGATGAGACCGAAACCGACCCAGTTAACGGGCAGGTGGCCGAGAGCGACAAATGCCAGCGCGAGCGCAATGAGTCCGACGATACCGGGCCCGAGGAGGCCGGGGCTATAGAGCTCAATGATGATTCCCAGCCCGCCCACACTTAGCAGCAGGAAGGCGATGTCGGGATTGGAGATGATGTCCAGAAACTGTTCCAGCGCCGTCTTTTCAATGTCGCGGACGGCAAGACCCTCGGTTTCCAGGACGGTTTCACTTCCGTCCACGGTCACCGTCCGTCCATCCAGGCTTTCGAGCATTGCGTCGATGTCATCCGCCAGAAGGTCGATGATGCCCTCGTCGAGTGCTTCGGACGCGGTGTAAGAGCGGGCTTCAAGGACAGTCGCCTCCAATGCCTGCGGGTTGCGCCCCGTCCGCTCGGCGATGCTCCTGAGGAATGCGGCGGCGTCCTGCTTCGCCTTGGACTCCAGCGTGTCAGGCAGGTCTTCGCCTCCGCCGCCAACCGGCGACGCCGCGCCGATATTGGTGGCTGAGGACATCGCTGCGACATGCCCCGCCGCCGCGATGAACGTGCCGGCGGAGGCGGCCTGCGCGCCGCTTGGGGCCACATAGACGATCACGGGAACCTGGCTCGCAAATATCTCCTCGACGATGTCACGGGTGGAATCAAGCAGGCCGCCGGGGGTGTCGATTGTGATGACGACGACCACGGCATTATCTTCAGCCGCTCTGCTGAGGGCGCGGGAGACGTAGCGAGCGGTGACAGGTTCGATAGGGCCGTCGATTTCAACGAGGGCGGCGTGCCCGCCGGATGTGTCCTGGAAGACCGGCGCGGCAGAAATGGCGAAGCCGCCCAATCCAACGATGATCAGGAGGGCGGCGATGAGGTGTCTCACCGTTCTTGCCACGTTTGTTTGAGCCACCATGCCGCCGATAGTACACGCTTATTCATGACGCCGCCCACTGAGGCCAACGCTGTATCATATGCGCCTATGGGGGCCGCCCTTGCAGGGCGGCGTCGTCAATGTCCACGCCACGCGAAACCGAAACTGAACAACAGCAACTCGAACAGACGCACCGCGCCGTCACGTCTCCGCTTGGCTCGCTAGCCGTTCCGAATTTCCGCAACTACTGGTTCAGCGCCGTCTCATTCGTGATGGGTTGGCAGATCCTCCGCGTCCTCATCGCGTGGGAGGGGTATGAGCTAACCGACTCCGAACTGTTCCTCGGGTACCTGGGCGGCGTGATGGGGATTGCGACCATCAGCGTGAACCTGATTGGCGGAGTGGCGGCGGATCGGGTGAGCAGGCTGGCTCTGCTGATCACTACGCAGGTGTGCGCGACCATTACGGTGACCGTCCTGATGATGTTGACGTTCGGGGAGATACTCGCGCCCTGGCACCTGCTGGCGGCGTCCGCGGCCATCGGCATCATCCAGGGGATCGACCAGCCGACACGGACGGCGGTAGTGCCCGCGTTGATTCCGGACAGGCGGCTGCTGATGAACGCCCTGGCATTCAGCTCATCCATATGGCAGGGGACTCGAGTGTTTGGACCGGGGCTGGGCGGGTTTCTGATCGAACGCATCGGTTCCGCGGCGACGTTCGGAACGGTGACGGTGGGCTATGGTCTGGGGACGCTGCTTCTCTTCTTTGTTCGGATTCCTCGTGTCGACCGCGTGCCCGGCAACGTCTTCAAGGAACTGTTCGAGGGAATCACGTTCATCGCGCGGCGCAACCTCTTTGCGAGCCTGATCTTGCTAACGTTCGTGGACAGTTTCTTTGGCGTGGCGTATTTCCAGCTGATGCCGGTGTTCGCGCGGGACATCCTGGGGGGCGGCGTGACGGAGATGGGCTGGCTTTTGTCGGCATCGGCGGCGGGCGGGCTCATCGGCACGGGACTGGCGGCTTTCTGGGTGAAGGGTCGATGGCCTTTGGTGATCCTGTTGGGCTGCGCGGGGATGTTCGGTGTTGCGGTTATCGTCTTCGCATTCAGTGAGCTGCTCTGGCTGTCGCTGGCGGCGCTGTTTTTGTCCGGCACATTCAACTCGCTCTCGCAGATCACGAACCTGACGTTACTGCAGAGCGCGGTGCCGGAGGAGCTGCGGGGCCGGGTGATGGGGGTGTTCAGCATGACGTACAGCCTGATACCGCTGGGCGGTCTCCAAGTCGGTGCGCTGGCGGAGTGGCTGGGCGCGCCGATGGCGGTGGGGATCGGCGGCGGCATTGCCGTGATGTTCGCGATCGCTTTGGCGCTGCGGACGAGTTTCGCACGGGACGTGCGGGCGGCGGCGCGGACGGCGGGTGGGTAGGAGATACTTCCATGAGCATCTGGTATCGCTGATTCTATAGTGCTAGGATACTGTGTAGAGGGACTAACTCAAATGTACGCATTCCCTTGCACTCGACATAGGCGATCTGGGAAGAACTGGAAGCAATCATGCAACTAACTCAGGGTTTTCGGGATGTTGCCTAGACGTCGCTCAGCGGTGAAGGCTGTTTAGGATTAGGGCATATGCTCACTTACGAGACTTTCACAGCAACACCACTGGATCGCGAGACGATTCCCCAGCACAACTTAGACATTGCTCATCGAGTGCGCACAAACTTGCTCCCCTGGGCAGGACAGTTTTCGCCTCAACTCGTCGAAGAGCTGCTTCTAACCTACGGCAAGCAAGCCAATGTGATTCTTGATCCGTTTGTTGGAAGCGGTACATTACTTGTCGAGGCCGCAAGATTAGGTAAGGCAGCAACCGGAAACGACATCAACCCTGCCGCAACTACTCTTGCGGGATTGTATTGCCTAACGAATCTGAGCATCGATCAAAGAGAGGCGGCTCTGAATTCTTTCGATAATCGTCTGCGCTCAATTCTTGGGCAGCCTGATATTGCCCTGCTTTCAAGGCAACATCTAGTGAACTTAGGGCCAACAGAACCAAAATCCTCGCTGACAGCGCTCTGGAAAGAATCCAACACACCTGTGTCCCGCATTCTAGCGTCAGCGCTCGTAGTACTGTGTGATTTCTACCGGGAGGATTTAAGCACCCACAGGGTTCTGAGGACTTGGACACGAATTGCTGAGACAGTTCGGGCTATTCCAACATCACGCGCGCCTATAGCAGTGTCCCAAGGGGATGCACGTGCTTTACCCATTGAGTCCAACTCAGTCGATCTAATCTTGACATCCCCTCCCTACATAAATGTGCACAACTATCATCAGCAGTTTCGTCGTTCAGTAGAAGCGCTCGGCTGGAACGTCTTAGCCATCGCACCATCTGAGATCGGATCTAACCGCCAGAACCGTAGAAATCGATTCCTGACAGTGATTCAGTATGCTCTAGATATGGCTCTAGCCATAAGGGAGATTGGTCGAGTAACAACACCCGAAGCCTCGGCAATACTTGTACTTGGACGAGAATCCACTGTGCGCCGAGTGCCGTTCTTCAATGGAGAACTTGTGGCTGAACTTGCAGCGCAGGCGGTCGGACTTCAAAGTGAACGACGTCAAGAGCGGAAGTTCGTAAACCGGTACGGAAAGAGAATAGTTGAGGATATTCTGCACTTCAGTGGTTCAAACGACATCTCCGATGAGGAGTTCTGTCTCAACACGGCCCGTGCTATCGCAGGCCGAACCCTATCGGCTGCACGCTTACAAACCACGGATGAAACTCGTCAGGGCATTGAGGATGCATTAGAGGAGCTGAGTGCAGTTTCCCCATCTCCAATGCAATCGTTTGGGCAAGTCACGAGACTTGAGGCATGACTTCTAATCTCCCAACACCTCATGCTGACAAACTGAATGCCTTGTTAGCAAACGTGAATCTACCTACGAGCGACCGCCCTCGAGTTCAGGAGGCCGTCAAGAGATACAACCGCTGGATCGCGGAGATGAGAGGCTTGGATAGCGAAGGTGACGACCTAGTCGACATCCTAGTGGCCTCTCTAAGCAGTTACCGCAGGTGGCTTGACTTGAACCTAATCTTTGACAGTAAGGAGAACTTCCTTCACCGCCAAAGAGGCCAGCTCAAGCTGGACAACTCAGTGCTGGAAGAGTTTTTGCCTATTCTTGTTGCACGGCGATTTCCTAACCTGGCCAGCACGGAGGGTTTAACTCTCGGGCCAACGACTGCCTTTTCTCAACTGCGGTTTGAATCTAATCTCTTGACACGCTTACGTGGAGGCGGGATGAGTGTCCGCTCGAAGGATCATGACTTCGCGCTCGCCATCCCACTGTTCTTGAAGGCATCTCACAATGAAGACTTTACCGCCTCTCTTGATCTAAAGACTAACTTGGCCTATTTTGCTGTCGAAATCAAAACGAACCTTGATAAAACTATGTTCCAAGAAGCAAGTGCAACTGCCTACGACTTGAAACTTGCCTTGCCAAGTTCACAGTATTTTCTCTTGTGTGAGTGGCTAGACATGACTCCTATCAGCACCGCTGTAACCGCAATTGAAGAGGTTATTGTATTGCGGAAAGCAAAGCGCTTGTCGTCCAATATTCGAGCGAACTTCGCTTCAGCGTCAGGTAGGATACAGAACCGACACATATTCCAGCAGCACTTAGATGACCATCCCTTCGCCCCAGAAGCATTCAAGCGCATGCTTTGGCATATAGAGCGGGTATTAGGGAATGAAAACGGGCTGGATCTACAAGCTCTCGAACGAGGTTGGTTCTAATACTACACTGGTGTTCTTTGCCGATAGTATTCATGAATCGCACTCCCACCACGCTACAATAGGAATCGCTGTGTGAGTGGGCGCGGCGGAAAGGCGATGCCGGGTTATGTATTCGATTGATCTTTCGGGGAAGAATGCGGTTGTGCTGGGGGTGGCGAATCACCGCAGCATCGCGTGGCACATCGCGCAGGCGCTGCATTCCGCGGGCGCGAATCTGTATCTGACATACCAGAACGAGCGGCTCGGCGACGGCATACGCAAGCTGACGGACGAGATGAAGAACGTCACGCTCATCGAGTGCGACGTGTCCGAGGACGAGAATGTTGAGTCGGCTTTCTCGCAGATTGCCGCGGACGGGGCGTCCGTCGATCTGCTGATCCACAGCATCGCGTTTGCGAATCGGGATGACCTGGGCGGAGATTTTTCTGCGACGGGACGGGACGGTTTCCGTATCGCGCTGGAGGTGAGCGCGTATTCACTGATTCCCGTCGCTCGGTACGCCGCACCGCTGATGCCGGAGGGTTCGACCATCGTGACGTTGACGTTCCAGGCGTCTGATCGCGTGTTCCCCGGCTACAACATCATGGGCACGGCGAAGGCGGCGCTGGAGAATGAGGTGCGACAACTGGCGTATGAGCTGGGGCCGCGCGGCATCCGCGTGAACGCACTCTCGCCGGGGCCGCTGGACACACTGTCGTCGCGCGCGATTCACGGCTACGTGGACATGAAGCGCATCCAGGCGGAGCGGTCGCCGCTGCAGCGCAACATCACGCACGATGAGGTGGCGAAGGCGGCGCTGTTCCTGCTGAGCGATCTTTCGAGCGGCATCACCGGCCACGTGCTGCCCATCGACGGCGGCTACCAGATCGCCGGTGTGTAGGACGCGCCCATACTCCCGATGACTTCCGAGAACGACGAGCGGCGTCGGTTCCAGACCGTTCGCGGGACGAACGATACGCTGCCGGACGACCAGCCGTACTGGGACTGGGTGCGGGCAGCGGCGCAGAGCGTTGCCCATCGTTTCGGCTTTAGGCGCATCGACACGCCCGTGTTCGAGGAGACGGCGCTGTTTGTGCGGACGGTGGGCGAGGGCACGGACATCGTCGAGAAGGAGATGTACACGTTCACGGATCGCGGCGACGACCTGCTGACGCTGCGACCCGAGGGCACTGCGCCCGTTTGCCGGGCGTACATCCAGCACGGGATGCACACGCTGCCGCAGCCGGTGCGCGCTTTCTATATCACGCCGATCTTTCGTTACGAGAGGCCACAGTCGGGGCGGCTACGGCAGCATCACCAGTTTGGGGTGGAGGCCATCGGCGATCCGAATCCGGAGATCGACGCAGAGGTCATCCACGTGCTGTGGAGCCTGCTACAGGAGCTCGGACTCACGAACCTGACGCTGCACGTGAACTCCATCGGCGATGCGGACTGCCGACCCAAGTTCCTTGAGTCGCTCAGGGACTACTATTCGACGCGGCTGGATGACGTCTGCGAGGACTGCCACACGCGGTATGAGAAGAACGCCTTGCGGCTGCTGGACTGCAAGGAGGAGCGGTGCCAGCCGATCATCGACGGCGCGCCAACGCCGGCGGACAGCCTGTGCCAGGACTGCGCCGACCATTTTGAACGGCTCCGTTCCCTGCTGAATCTCTGGGAGATTCCGTACACCATCACGCCGCGGCTGGTTCGGGGGCTCGACTACTACACGCGGACTGTGTTTGAGGTGCATCCGGCTGTTGAGGGCTCGCAGACGGCGCTGGGCGCGGGCGGGCGCTACGACGGGCTAATCGAGCAGCTGGGCGGCACGCCGACGCCGGGGGTCGGGTTTGGATCCGGCATTGAGCGGATCATCATGAACCTGCGGGAGGCGGGACTTGCGCCGCCGGATTCGTTGTCGGCGCGGACGGACCTGTACATCGTCTATCTCGGCGAGACGGCGCACGGCCACGCGCTGCGGCTGGCCGCCGACCTGCGGCGGAACGGAGTCAGCGTTTCGCTTCCGACAGGGAGTCGCAGCCTGCGGGCACAACTGCGCTCCGCGAGCGCGGCGAATGCGCGCTACGCGTTGATCATCGGGGATGATGAGGTCGCCAAGGGCGCGGCGGCGCTACGCAACCTTGATACGAGCGAGCAGGGCGACGTTTCGCTGGACGCGGAGGCCGTCAAGGCAGCCATCGCTTCCTGATTTGCGCCTTGCGGGCGCTGTTTCGTCCACAGTAACTCTCCTTCTCCAGGTCGTAGGCGGTGGTTTGCTTCCAAAAAGGAAAGAAGCCCCGCGGTGTGGTGCGGAGCTTCTCCCGGGGAGGAGGTGTGTGGTGGTGGTATTTCGTTTTTTGGTCCCCCCCGCCCCTTTCGGGGCTGACGGGGGAGGTTTTGGGGTTGACCCCCTTATGCCGCTGCCAGCAGGTTTGCGTTCAGCGCGACGATCCTGTCGACGTTGGCCTTGGCCTCGGTCGCGACCTTGCCGGTCTTGACGGGGCGGATCTGCTCACTTGCTAGCGGGCTGATGGTCTGAATGTCCTGTGTCATGGGGGTCCTCCCTCTTTCTCTCTCTTCTGTGATCTCTGTGTTTCTCATGTATCCATAGTGCCGCCGCCGAATGATTGCATCAAGGGATATTCTGAGATAGTTAGTATTTATTTTTATGATGGTACAATGGGATGGGTAAAGGGATGAGGGGGCGACATGGATGTACGTGAGCTACGCAGCTTCACCGTCGCTGCCCGTGTGAGGAGCATATCGCGGGCGGCGGAGTTGCTGGACATCGGTCAGCCGACGGTGTCCACGCACATCAAGAAACTGGAGCAGGAGCTGGGGACGCAGCTTTTTGATCGTATCCGGCGGCCGATACGGTTGACGCTGGCGGGTGAAAAGCTGCTTGAACTTGCGGACCCGCTGGTGGAGGGCATTGAAGGGCTGGCCTCAAACACGCAGCAGGCGCAGACGGAAGGTCCGGTGACAGTGGCGACGACGATGAACCTGACATACTTTCTGCTGCGCGCCGTAGAGGCGTTTCGCGATGAGAACCCACGAGTCCACCTGCGTCTTCGCTCGCGCCTGCGCTCCGAGGTAATCGAGCTGGTGTCACAGGGCGAGGTGGATTTCGGCATCGTGCCGGGGTCGGATCCCGACCCCGCGCTGGAATTCCGACCGTTGTTTCCCTATCAGCGGCTGCTGATTACACCCCTCGACCACCCGGTGCTTCAAGAATTGCCGCTGACGTCTTTCGAGCAGATTGCCAAATATCCGCTGATCATGATGGGGCCGGGCACCTACACGAGGTCCGCCGTGGAGTCGGAGTTCCGGCGCAAGGGCCTTGATTACGACGTCATCATGGAGGCCGATTCGCTGGACCTGATTAAGCGCTATGTCGGCGACGGTTATGGCATTTCGGTTATCCCGCGCGTGGTGGCGGAGCCGGGCGACGAGGACACGCTCGGGATGGTGCATCTCGGCCACATGATGCCTGTCGATCAAACCGGTCTTATTACGCTGCGGGGTCGAACGCTGTCTGCGCCTGCGGAGGCGCTGATGGAGAAGGTGAGGGACGCGGCGGAGGGGATGTAGGCGGCAGTTCCGGCTTTCGCTTTCGTGGTTGGCGATTGTTGGGCGTGATGGTTAAACTGTGGAGTAGCTTTTCACGTGGCGCGTTCGTCTAGTGGCCAAGGACACCGCCCTCTCAAGGCGGAGATCACGGGTTCGAATCCCGTACGCGCTACCAAGGCACAGTAGCTCTAGCCGCTTCGACGCTTCGCTGGGTTCTTTCTCTGTGCAATTTGCCGATTCACGCCCGTAGCACTCAACCGGAATCGGAGCATTTGTTGGCTAACGCCGTACTTGTCGCAGATCCATTCCTTGGACTTCCTTGCCGAGTGCAGTTTCACTAGCGCGTTCCGCGGCAATAGCAGGGCCCCGGCGAGCCAGTTGGCCTCCTCTTCCAATTGCGGATTGAATCCCCTCAGTGCTAAGTTCTCTTCCCCTGCGAAGAACATCGTACTTGGTCGATGGCCCAATAGGAGGTGAGCCAATTCGTGCATGACGTCGCTGGAGTAGCGGCCCTTTATGTGATTGGGGTTCAATAGTATTGCGTCCTTGCCGGATGCAGATACTGTGACTGCCGACCAAGCATCCCCATCAATCTCAACTAGTTGGTTGACATCGTCCTCTGACAAGCCAATTTCTTCAATCGACCAGATAAACACGCCGAGATAATCAGCCAACAATGCTGGGGGCATTGGGCCGTCCGGATTCAACTCGAGTTCGACGCGCAGGGAGCGCGCCATCTCCTCGCAGCGTGACTTAAAGCCTCTCTCCATCAGTCTCGTCCACCCTAGTTGGGGCATCGTGGAGCATCCGCTGGGCTAAGACAATTGCCTTGGCCAGCGCAGCTGCGGTTGCCGGATCTATTTCCCTGTTCGCCTTTAGGTGCGCGGACGCGACATCATTTGGAGCCGAGTCTTCTGCGAGCCGCTCGACACCCAAAAGCTCGGCGGGATCCAATTGGAGCCATCGACAGAGCAGTCCAAATGTATTGAGATCCGGCATCTTGCCCGACTCAATTCTCGATAAAGTGGGTGCACTTGTCCCAATCTCGGTTGCGACTGCCCTCAGTCCTCGAGAACCTCGCTTTTCTCGCACGAACGTCCCCAAGTTCTGCAACGTGACCTTCGCCAAAACACCTCCCGTTCTACAGGCGAAACACTATCTTGACAGTCTAACGGTGGGAGGGTACCATCAGCGTAAATCAGGCAAGAATGTGTTTCACCCATGGTGCGGACAGGATAGCTGAGGTTGGACAGGAGGTCAATTGGCAATGGCGGAGTGGGGTTGATTGTGAGTGCTCAGTGCAAGAAGCGCATGAAGCAAGTGCTGCCGAATACGGCAGAGAAAGGGGCCAGCAATGGCAAGCAGAAGTAACGGCGGTTCAAGAGGCGCGCGTGGCAAAGGCTCGTCAGGCGGAAGTCGCGGCAAGGCACAGGGGTACACCTTGCGTGGCAAGAACAACCGGATAGATTACGTCGGGATTACGAAAGACCCGGCTCGTCGTGCTTCAGAACACAAGGCTGACGGAAAGTCGGGCACGATGAATGTCGAGACACGGAAGATGAACCGACCGGCCGCTCGAAAGTGGGAGCAGAATAGGCTGGACACCTATCGAGACAATCACGGCGGCAAGAACCCGCCTCAGAACCGCAGTCGCGGGGGCCGGAAGGGGTAGGAACTGGAGATCACTATGCCGGAACAACCTGTGATTTGTACCAGATGTGGCTCGGAGGCTCGCGTAGTTCTTGAAGACAGTCAGCCCACGATGGTTGTATGTCCGGACTGCGAACAATCTGAGAGTTACTCAGAATTCCAGCGTTCGGTCGGACAGCAGATGACGAATCACGCCGCCGATGTCATTGGTAAGGGCCTCAAGAAGCACACCAGAGGCAACAAGTACGTGAGTTTTGAGCCGGGCAGACGGTCCAGGCATACCCCAAAGTTCCGTGTTGCCATAAGATGATGGTTCACCGCTCTCGTGACCGCGGCGTGTTCTCATGTTTCCAAAGTTTGCAGGTAGGGAATAGTCATGCCGGAGACTCAAACTGACAACGTGATGCAGCTTATTGCTGAGGCGCCGTGGCGGGAGGCGGTGACGTATCGGGATACGTGGCCGCATGAGTATGTCGTCATCAACAGGGACGGGCAGCATGAGTTGCTTGCAGCGTTTGTGGATCGAATCAGGCGGGGTGAGGGCGTCGAGTGTTCATTCTTTGGGCAGAGGAGGCCGTACCTGTTCCTGGGCGGGTACAAGTACTGGATGATGACGGACGTCGATAGCATCAATCTGGACGATGACGACGATGTGCTGAATCGGGCACCGTTGTATCGGGATCATCGTGATTTCGATATCCGGCCGGGGGATACGGGCACGAGGTAGGGGAGGATAGTCTGCGATGACCGCACCCGATGAGGAAGTTCAGGAGATAGATCTGCGTTCGAAGTGGCCGCATGAGGCTCTGGACTTCACGCCCTGGTTGGCGAAGAACCTTCACTTACTAGGAACGGAACTTGGCCTTAATCTGGAGCCTGTCCAAACGGAACAGCAAGTTGGCACAATGTGGCTCGATATTCTGGCCAAAGAGACTTCATTGGGCGTGCCCGTCGCCATCGAGAACCAGTTGGAGTGGAGCGACACACACCACCTTGGCCAGCTTGTGATTTATTCGGCAGGAGTCGACGCAAAGATCGGAATCTGGGTCGCAGCCGAATTTACGGAGGAGAACGCGAAGGCGCTGCACAAACTCAATGAGTGGTCGGACGATGAGATTAGTTTCTATGGTGTGAAAGTCGAGTTGATCAAACGAGTCGACCAAGAAGAGCCGGAGCCGCGTTTCGTCAAGGTCGTGTATCCCGGCGGCTGGGACAAGGACAACACGGTTTCACTAGTTCCTCCACCGTCACCGCAAGCGGAGGTGTTCAACGATTTCTACAAGCCTCTCGAGAGTGAGTTACTTGGGAGGCACTTTTCCTACAGGACCGACAAGTTCTATGGCAATGGTCAAAGGTATTTCCGCTCCATCGACATCCAGGGGCTCTGGTACGAATTGTCCTTGTCCGGGAAGAATGATGCTTATGCAGACATATATCTCTGGACGAGTGACAAGGAGCTTACCGAGCACATATTTGACGAGTTAGAAAAGGACAGGGCAGAGATTGAATCCAGCATCGATGCAGGACCCAAACCGGAATGGCACTGGGCCAGGGAAAATCGTTGGACATATTCCTGGATTGGGCTAAGGAGAGACGGCAGAATCGATGATCCGCCGGAGAAACTGGAGGAAATCAGGGCGTGGATGCTAGACCTGCTGCCGCAATTCAAGAACGTGTTTGAGCCACGCCTTGAGCGAATTCTTAGCGAGTTGGAGTCGAAGGGGAAATAGGGAGAGCCAAGCATGAAGCTTGAAGGGCGGCGGGTGATTGTGACGGGTGGGAGCCGGGGTATTGGGTACCGGATAAGCGAACTCTTTCTTGCGGAGGGGGCTCGGGTTCTTGCCGTGTCTCGAGATCCGGCGAAACTCGCCGAAGCGCAACAACAACTCCCCGGCCTCGCCACGCTTGCCGCCGACGTTGCCGTCGCATCGGACGTCGAGCGCATCGCCGCGTGGGCGGAGAACGAATGGGGCGCCGTTGATGTACTCATGAACAATGCCGGTATCCTCCATGGCGACGAGCCCGGCCTCACGGTGGGGCCTGATGAGTTCTTTACGTCCACTCTCCAGGTGAACGTCGTTGGCGTGTATCTCTGCACCAAGCGGTTGCTGCCGCTGCTGCTCAAGTCGGACGATCCTCGCATCGTCAACACAGGATCGATGTCAGGCATCATCGACTCAGGACTCAGGGACTCGTATGGCGTGTCCAAGGCCGCCCTGCATGCGCTCACCATCGCCACCGCCAACGAGCTTCGGGGCAAGGTTCCGGTGAATGCGTTGTCGCCGGGGTGGGTCAAGACTGACATGGCTCCCACCGGCCCCGGCGATCCGCGAAATTCGGCGCAAGCGGCGCTGTCGATACTCATGCGACCGCGCGACGTGACGGGCAAGCTCTTCCGCGGCAGCCGCATCCGCTCGTGGTCAACCCGATTCACGTCATAGGGTGTTTAGCGTGGCCTGCTCACCCTTCGACAGGCTCAGGGCGAGCGTTGAGCTGCGCAACGGCTTAAGCGCGGCCTTGCTTTGTCTGAAGAAGAAGTAGGCTTGCCGCGTTCCGGCATGGTGGCCAGATGAGTCTTTAGATTCTTCGACTCCGCTACGCTTCGCTCAGAATGACATGGGTGGGCGCTACAGGGGTTTGCGGGCGAGGAAGCAGTAGAGGGGTGTGAAGATGCCGGTGCGGCCGCCCGCGACGTAGGCTTTGGCAGTGCGATCCAGCAGCTCGATGACATCCGCGGAGCCCTTTGGGAATACACCCACCGTCTCGGTCAGCCTGGATGTCCACATGAGGAGCTTGCGGCCTAACGGAATCCTCAGCAGAGCGCTCCCCAGCGTCCCTTGCCGGTTTTCCATGGGCTGATACCACGGCGTGGTTGGGCCGTTCGCCTCGACGGCGCGGTCTATGCCTTCGATGACTTCAAATCCCGCCGCTTCGAGGTCCCGGTTCACCTCGCCGAACGTGGCGATATCGTTGAGCGCGATGCCGCGCATCAACTCCTGCTTGAGGGCCTGATGTTGGCTGTCATCGGGATCGAAGACGTCCGTCAAGCACATCTCCTGACCCCAGAGAAGGGCTCCGGGTTTCAGGACGCGGTAGATCTCCGCGAAAGCGCCCGCCTTGTCCGGCGCATGGCACGTTGATTCGATGGCGTAGCCCCGATCCATCGTGTTGTCCGCGATGGCGCTCATGTCCATGAAGCTGCATGCGAGGTAGTCGATCATGTGGTCAATCCCCGCCTCGGCGCTCAACGATTTCGCCCTGTCCAACTGGGTGTCATTGTTGTTGATCCCGACGACCCTGACACCGGCTTCCCGGACAACGCGGCGCATGGGGCCGCCGATACCGCAGCCCACGTCGATCACCGTCATCCCTTCACGCAAATCCAGCTTGTCTATCATCAGGCGTTGGTGTCGGACCTGGGACTCCTCCAGGCTCTCGTGAGGTGACAGCGGGGCGAAGTGGAGAGATTCGCTCCATCCGAACACCATGAGCTGGGAGCAGAGGTCGTAGTATTCCTTGACGGTTTGGGCGTGATCGTAGCCCGTCGCGCCGCCATCGTCCGCGGACGCTCGATCCATCCACGCATCGAAGTCACTCACACGGCCGTGGAGGTCCGCACCACTGTGGGCGGCTTTCAGCTCCCCGGATAGTTGGCGGAGCTGCCGGAGGATTCGCGGGCTGGGGAGCATATGTGTATCCCTAGAAGAAGATGGCAGGCTGCGGGAGCAGGCGCTGCCCGCTTGCCTTGATTCTACCCCAGGCTGAGGAAGGGAACTATAACCAAAGGTTGACAGCCAATTTTGTTATCTACAACTATCCGTTCCCACTGAAATACAGGGTTACCACTTCTCTCATATGCGTGACGGAGATGGCGTCGAGGTCAATAGGTCGCCGCAAACCAACGAGGATTTCCTTGATATTCTTACGGGGAATCAAGCACGGCTCAGGCGCATTGTTGTTGTCGCCTTGTAGTCGGTAGGCTTCATCAACTATCTCGATTATGCGATGCATAATAAGATCGCCGGACTCCAAGCCGTGCCACCCCTGTAGAGCGAAACAGTCCGCCAGTTCATCATCTACGTGGTAGGCCACGATATCGTCCACAGCAAGCGGAACGGTCTCATCCTCGGCAGACACAGAGTAGCCGGTGTCAGCGCAAGATAGTGTAGGAAGCATACTACCGCTACACGTATAGTTGTGCTGAGAATAGCCCTCCTTTTTATCGAGCTCCACTTGGGGCACACGATGAAGGGACGGATAGCGTTCGTTGATGTGTACATACACTTCAATCCTGTCAATAGACGTTCCTTCAATAGAAGGAATGTCTGTGGATTCTTGTTGACCCTGCGCCCCTAATTGCCTCGCGTTGCCCCCATTACGAGGGCCTATCTGACTTATTGTGCCAGCATTCACAGTTTCTATGACAGAGTCACTTATGCGCTGGTCATATTCTGGCGAGGCGGCGTCACCGCCCTCTCCCTCATATGCGGTAACAGTGCCGCCGGTCATGACCAACAGGACACCGATCGCGACGATGGCCCGTATCTTGTGACGGAGTATGACCGAAGCAGCAGCTCCTGCAACTCGCTCAAACATGGGTACCTCCCCGTGACGACCGGCTCGGCTACTTGCTACAGCGAACCCGGTGCCGTTGAGCCACGGGGAGGCCATGATGCCTCGTCCCGTCCGCCTAAAGGCTCATACAGCGAGGTTCACTGTGCCAACAGTATGGACTTGCACTAAGTACAAAAGCAGCTAAGCCCCGCGTTGAGCGCGGGGCTTGTGATTGAGTCCCAGTTCGACAACAAGAAAGGGGGGCTTCCCAGGAAGCCCCCCTTTTCTCTTAGCTAGTCGTTGGGCGCTATCACGACCTCATGCGGATCGCGTAGATGGCACCACCTCCCAGTGCGAGCACCGCGAGAATGAGCAGGGCAATCGCCCAGAGCGGGACTCCCTCTTCATCCTCAGGCTCCGTGGGCTCCGGTGTGGCCGTGGGCTCCGGCTCAGGCGCTACGGTGGCCGTTGGCTCCGGCATAGGCTCGGCCGTGGCTGTGGGCTCCGGCTCCGGTGTGGCTGTGGGCTCAGGCCTGGGCGTCGCTGTGGGCCTCGGTGTGGCCGTGGGCCTCGGTGCGGCCGTTGCCGTGGGCTCCGGTGTAGGTTCGACTGTGGGTTCCGGTGTGGGGGTGGGCTCCGGCGCGGCCGGGACTGCGTCGGCATATGCCGCCATCGCGCTCTTGTTCCCGGCGTGGCCGTCGGTGTATGCCACCGACGCCCTTAGGTAGTGGCCCGCGTCCGCTTCAACAGGCGTGTAGGCGCCTGCCGTTGCTCCCGCTATGGCAGTCCAGGTTGTGCCGTCCGCGGAGCGTTCCCACGTCCAGCTGGCATTCGACAGCGCTCCGTCAGGATCCGTCAGGGACGCTGTCAGCTCTGTCCCAACCATGGGCTGCTCCGGCGACAGCGTAACCTCGCCAGCCTCGTCCACATTGGTCACCCTGATGGTGATGTCGATATCGTCTTCTCTTTCGGTCGGGTCACTGGCCCGTACGACGACCTCATAGGAGTTCCTGGTCTCGTAGTCCAGGATGGTACCCTCGGCGACGGAGATTTGGCCGTCGTCCCGGTTGATGTCGAAGAGGTCTGCGTCTGACCCGGTGAGGCGGTATTCCAGATCATCGTCGTCACGGTCGCGGGCAGTGACCGGGTCTCCGACGGCGGTTCCAGCCGGGGAGTTCTCGGCGATCGAGCGCGTTGCGCTGCCACCCTCGTCGAATACCGGCGAGCGGTTAGCCTGAGGCTGCCCCCCACCACCCGGTCGCGGTGTGGGCTGCGGCGTTACCGCAGTGCCCACCCCTATGGCGGTGGCTCCACCAGTGTTCGCAACCGTCCTGTCCAACGAGTATGTCAAGGCTCCCGTGAAGGGATACTGGTTATCCGCTGCTGCCGTGGTCGCCCTGTAGGTCACCGAGGTCTCTCCCAGGAGGGAGAACGTTAGCGTCTGCCCGTCCGCGGAAACTGTCGGCGGTATGCTCGCCGACTGGTCAACGTAGGAGAATCCGGCGGGCAGCGTCTCCGCCAAGGAGCCGATGCCGGCATAGTCTCCGGCGATGCTGATTGTCACCGTCACGTCACCGCCGCCCGTTGGCAGGCTGGCAGGGTTGAAGGACCTCGTTACGACGACGGACGCCTCCGTCACTGTAACGCTCGTGGCGCCCTCTACGCTAACGCTGGTCTTATCAATTCCGTGCGTCAGCGTACCCGCCACGGCATCCGATGCCGATGCATTTGACGACACCGTCACCTTGTAGGAGACCGAGGTCTCCCCCAGGAGCGAGAACGTCAGCGTCTGCCCGTTCACTGTGGGCGCTATGCTCCCCGATTGGTCAACATAGGAATATTCGGCCGGCAGCGTCTCCACAAGGGAGCCGATGCTGTAGTCGCCCGCGAACGTGACGGTCACGGTTACTTCGCCTCCGCCTGACGGCACGGACGCGGGGCTGAATGCGCGCGTCGCCGTGACCATGCCCGGCGGCGGCGGTTCTGCCACCATCACGCCCTCAGCGCCAGTCACGTCGACACTGGTCTGATCAAGCCCGTAGGTCATCTCACCCGTGATGGTGTCCGTTGCCGTCGCTCCTGACGGCACCATCACCTTGTAGGTGAACGATGTATCGCCCACCAAGGCGAAAGTGAGGTCCTGACCGCTCACGGTCGGTGTTATGCTTCCTGATCCATCAACATAGGTAAATCCGGACGGCAGGGTCTCCACCACCACTCCAACTCCACCGTAGGAGCCGGTGATCGTGATGGTCACGGTTACCTCGCCTCCGTCCGCCGGAAGCGACGCGGGGTTGATTGTCCGCGTTGCGGTGACGACGTCCGGCTGTGGTGGCGGCTCCACCGTCACGCTTGTATGGCCCGTCACAGGCACAGTGGTCTTCGTCACAAGCCCGTAGGTCATCTCACCCGTCACGGCGTCTGCCGCATCCGCGTCCGCCGCGACCAGCAGCTTGTAGGTGAACGACGTGTCAGCCACCAGGGCGAAAGTGAGGTCCTGGCCGTCCACGGTCGGCGTTATGCTTCCCGATCCATCAACGTAGGAGTATCCGTCCGGTAGGGTCTCCACCACCACTCCAACTCCACCGTAGGAACCGGCGATCGTGATGGTTACGGTTATCTCGCCTCCACCTGCCGGCAGGGTTGCGGGGCTGATTTCTCTCGTCGCTGTGACGCCGGGCTGCTGCGCCGCCACCTGTATCAGTGCCAGTACGCTCAAGGCAGCTACTATCGCGGTCACCACAGCAATCTTCAGCGATCTCTTCATGGTGGTCCCTATGCTCTCCTAAGTTGACTCATACAACACGGCGGGGCGGACGTCTCTTCCGCCGTCCAGCCCCGCCGCGGCTTCTCTATTCCGTTTCTTCCTACGACTGGGTGAAGTAGATGGTTACCAGTCTCCTCATGTCTGCAACCGACAGTGTTGGGTTAGCACCGAAGAAGTCGCCTACCGCGCTCCGCATGTCCTCCATCTCAATCCTGCCGTCACCGTTCGGATCGAACCTAGCAAGCAGCGGATCAGTTGGCGTCGTCTCTTCGACGTCTGTGACTGTTACGGTCACGTTGTGGGTGTCCTGATAGGTGCCGTCATCGGCCTCCACAACTACCGAGTAGTCGTTGGTGCCTGCAGCGGAACCCGGGTTCTCGAAGTCCGGCGCGCGCTTGAAGGTCAGCTCACCGCTGGAGCTGATGTCGAACAAGGCAGCGTCGTCACCCGAGAGGTCCCACATTGCCATGTCGGCGTTCGGGCCCGATGCGGAGTACGTTGCAACCGCCGTGCTATTCTCGGCCACTTCGGGGCTGCTATTGCCCGTTATGACCAGGCCGCCCACCATGATCGTCGGCGCCTCATCCACGTCGGTGACGTTGATGGTGACATTGACAGTGGTGCTGAGGTTGCCCGGGTCGGTGGCGGTGAGCGTCACCATGTAGGTTCTCTTCTCCTCGTAGTCCAGCGCCGCCTCGGTACTCAGCTGGCCTGTGGCCCGGTCGATGTCGAAGGACGCAGCGTCCGGCCCGCCCAGCGAGTACGTCAGCGTGTCCGGCGACGCAGTGCCGCTTGGAGCCAGCGTGTTGTCCGTAGGCGTGAAGTCGGCAATGTCGGCCGCTTGTATATCCGTGCCCGATGCGGTGTTCTCTGCGACCGTCCGCTCCTGGTCAGTCTGTCGACCTTCCGTAGCAGTGTCCTGGTCCGGGAACACCGGCGCCTTGTTGTCCGTGTCTGCAACTACAGTGTTCCCTGCGGCCTGCGGAAGCGTAATGGCGTCGGCGCTGGCCGCTAGCGAGCCGTCCCTGTAGGTCGCGGTCGCGGTGAGCGTGGTACCTATGTCAGCCGCAACGGGTGTGTAGGTGGCAGACATGGGGCGGTCATCCTCTTCAAAGTCCGTCCCGCTCTTGGACCATGCCCACATGAGGCCGCTGATGTCGCCGTCAGGATCGCTGAGCGTCGCCGTCAGCGCAATGCCCGCCTTCGGCTGCAGCGTCGAGAACGTTATCGTTCCTGTCTCGGCCACGTTGGTCACCGTGACCCGCACGTCCACCTCGTCGCTGTTCCCGGCCGGGTCTGAGACCTCCACCGTGAACTCGTAGACGTTGTTCCCATCCGCGTCCGCAGGAGTCTCGAAGTCCGGCTGGGCCTTGAAGGTCAATGCGCCAACGGTGCCAGCCTCATTGCTAATTTCGAAGTCCCCGGCGTCAGGGCCTGACAAGCTCCAGGTCATTGTCTCGCTCTCGGGCTCGGTGGCCGCGTAGGTGGCCAACGCCGTGGTCAGGGTGAGAGGAGCAGCAGTGGTGCCTTCAACGGAGCTGATTTCCCTGTGTGTTGCTGCGTCCGTTGTGGTTATGTCCGGCGCCTCGTCCACGTTCGTGACCGTGATGGTCACCGTAGAGGTAGCCGTTAGCCCTCCGGGGTCAGTCGCGGTGACTATGACCGTTTGGGTGAAGGGAGAACCTATGGACTCCCGGTTCAACATGGCCTTGGTCCTCAACTGGCCCGTTATACGGTCGAGGTCAAACTGATCCGCATTGGCACCGCTCAGCGAGTAGGTCAGCACGTCGCCGATGTCCGTGGCCCTCACCGGCGCGCCGATGTTCTGGCCAGCAGGCGTGTTCTCAGCCACTGTGCGCGTTTGCTCAGTCTGCACCCCCGTAGTTGTAAGGTCGGTGTCCGGGAAAGCGGGGCCACTGGTTCCGCTGGGCGCACTGCGCACCGCGCGGTAGGAGCGGCCCTGCGCGGTCTTGTCAGTCTCAGCGTCTTCGGCGTCCCTGTAGGTCGCCCTGGCCGTCAGGAATGACCCCACATCGGCCTGTACGGGGTCGTATGTGCCGGTAGCCGCGCCCTCAATGACGGTGCTGCCCCGGAGCCACGCCCACGTGGGGCTGGCGGTGGTGCCGCCGCCGTCGGGGTCGTTCAGCGTGGCCGTAATCGTCTCGCCCACCTGCGGCTGCAGGGTGGACAACGTGACTGTGCCAGTCTCCTCAACGTTGGTCACCGCGATGGTGACGTCCTCCGTGGCGCTGTTGGTGCCGTCAGAGGCATTGACGGTGAACTCGTAGGTATTGTCTGTATTGTCGTCCGCAGCAGCTTCGAAGTTCGGAGTGCTGGCGAACCGAAGCACGCCACCGATGATCGTGAAGTCACCTTCATCGGTACCGGTCAGCGTCCAGACGATGTCCTCTCCTTCAGGGTCGGTCGCGCTGAAGGTGGTCACCGCCGCCGTGCCGTTTTCGGCGTACTGTGCGGGCGCCTCTCCGGTCAGCACCGGATCCTCGTTGACGTTCGTCACCTTAATAGTGACATTGACGGTCGCGCTGAGATTGCCCGGGTCGGTGGCCGTGACCGTCACCCTGTAGGTGTTCTTGGATTCGTAGTCCAGAGGCGCCTTGGTGTTAATCTGGCCGGAGGCCGGGACGATATCGAATGACGCCGCGTCCGGGCCGCCCAGCGAGTACGTCAGCACGTCTGCGACATCGGTACCGTCTGATTGCTTCGTGTTGTCCGTTTCAGCAGCGACCGGATCGCCAATTGCTGTGCCGGCTGGGGTGGGAAGCCCTGCATCGGTGCGTTCGGCGACCATCCGCTCCTGGTCAGTCTGCCGGCCATCCGTCTCAGTGTCCTGGTCCGGGAATACCGGTGCCTTGTTGTCCGTGTCGGCAACAACAGCGAACCCAATCGCCTGCGTGACCGTTCTCTCAGTCGATCCTGATTCGGCGTCCTTGTACATCACGGTCACTGACAGGGTGTCGCCAATGTCGCCCACAACAGGCGTGTATGTATCAGTAGTCGCATCCTCGATGTCGGCGGAACCGTCATTCCACTGCCACTCCACGTCGGTGATGCCACCGTCAGGGTCAGACAGCGTTGCGGTCAGCGGGATGCCGGTCTTCGGCCGCAGCGCTGAGAAGGTTATGGATCCATCTTCCGCCGCGTTAGTCACCGTGACCCGCACGTCCAACTCATCGCTGTTATTGGCGGGGTCAGAGGCAACCACCGTCACCTCGTAGACGTTGTCCCCGTCCGCGTCGCCAGGAGCCTCAAAGTTAGGCGATGCGCTAAAGGTCAACTGTCCCGCAGGAATCGTGAACTTCCCAGCGTCAGGCCCGGAAATGCTCCACGTTACCGTCAAGCCCTCTGGGTCGGTAGCCGTGTAGGCGTCTCCCACGGTCAGTGCAACCGTGTTTTCCACAAAGGTGTGAGTGGAAGCGGCAGTTGCCGGGATCGGCGGCGCCTCGTTCACATTCGTGACTGTAACGGTCACCGTGACCTCGCCAGTAGCTCCGAACGGGTCAGTGGCAGTCACGGTAACAGGGTAGCTGGCAGTCGTCTCAGCGTTCAGGGCACCCTGCGTCCTCAGTTGGCCCGTCGCACGGTCAATGTTGAAAGTTGCATCAGCGGTGGCATCAATAGAGTAGGTCAGCACGTCACCGGGATCCGTGGCAGCCACGGGGTCTCCGATGTCCTCACCCGCGGGGGTGTTCTCCGCGACCATCCGCGCCTGCTGAACTCCGGTCGTATCCGTGTCTGTGTCCGCGAACACAGGGGGGACGTTCGTTGCGGGCGCTTCGCGTACTGCGTGAGCCGATGGTTGCTCCGCGCTCTTGTCTTCACCCTCTCCATCGTCGTAGCTCGCCTTCACAAGCAGGACAAAGCCCACGTCCCTGCTAGATGGGGTAAAGCTGGCTGCGGTCGCTCCAGGAATCTCGGTGTCGTCCCGGTACCACTGCCACGTGGGAGCGAGGGTTACGGCGCTGCCGTCTGCAGCCCTGAGGTCCGCATCACTCAGAGTTGCCTCCACCGGCACTCCGACCTGAGGCTGTAGCGTGGAAAGCATGATAGAGCCCAGCTCGTCAACGTTGGTCACCATGACAGTGACTTCTCGTGAGACGGTCTGTACCGCGGCATCGCCCGTTCCCGCAGAGGCCGTGACGGTGACCGTGTAGGTATTGTCCGTGTTGCCGTCGGCAGGGGCCTCATAGTTCGGCGAGCTTGCGAACCGCAGCACACCGTTTTCGATTGTGAAGTCACCAAAGTCGTTACCAGCGGTGTCATCAAGATCCCAACGGATGGTTTCGCCCTCAGGGTCCGTCGCAGTGAACGTCACAACCGGATCAGTCCCGTTCTCCGGGTACTCGATAGGGCCGGAGTCCTGCGCTCCAGCAGGCATGCTGGACACCAGCAAGAGGCCAATGGCCAGAAACAGCAGGATCGCCGTCCCGCTGAGGACGCGCGGCCTGCTAAAAGTGGCTGCGGAGGCGGATTCATTAGTCATTGCGTACTGACCTACCTTCTTCTCACGACGTTGGTCTTCCTTAACAAATAGTCGGGATTTGCCGAGTAATCTCTTTGCCTTGATAAGGGGCTCCATATCGAAACAGACCTCCTCCACATGCGGCATGCATTAGCCCAACGCAGACTTCCATGCGCATAGGGCCTGTGCGACTATCTCGGAGATTCTCCCATAGCCCTATCTCAAGTGTCAAGCGTTACAGGTTGGATTTTGACCTCAATTCCACTACGTCAGACCCACCCCGTCGCTACGGGAAAAGCCCCCTCAGCGAGGGGTTGCCGCGCCTGTGCCGTGACTATGGTAAACGAGGGCGTCGGCGGGGGGTGAGTACTTCATATAAGGAAGGTGTTTCCTTTAAAGGAGAGGGGGTTGGCGTTCACCCCCCGACAGGCCCAGGGCCTGCCGGAGGTTGTCCAGGTAGCGGGCGTAGGCCTGACGGCCGGTGTGCGTCGCCTCGATCCATGTGCGGGGCTTGGCGTCGATGAACTCCTTGGACATCGCGATGTAGTCCGCGTCTTCCAGCTTGCGCAGGTGCGCCGTCAGGTTGCCGCCCGTCAATCCCAGCTCTTTCTGGACGAAGCCGTAGGCGACGCGGTCGTCCGCCGCGTGCGCGGCCAGCAGGGTCATGATGCGGAGCCGCGTCGGCTGATGGATCGTCTCGTCGAGATCGAGGGCTTCGTTCGTGGTCACAGGACGTCGCTCCGGCGGATGATTGCCCAGCCTGCGGCGGCCGTTATTGCCGTCAGGACGGCGGAGTAGAGCAACGCGGAGTCGCCTGCAAGCGCATAAGGAACGAAGTAGGCGGCGAGGAACGCGATGCCCAAGACAGCGATGACAGGCCGGTGCATGATGCCGAACAGGATGTAGCCGAGCATCGCTATACCGATGGAGACGCCGGCGATGCGTTGCGCTTCGCCCTCGTCCCACAGTCCGAGCGCGGCGGGCATCACGAAGGCGGCTATGCCGATGGTGAGCCAGAAGAGGAACGTGCGGATGCCGGCGGAGCGCGCCGCTTCTCCCGCGCCGGTCTTCTGGCCGGCCCGGCTCCCGATAAGGGCGCTGGCCACCATGCCCACTCCGACCAGCCCGAACCACAGCGGCGCCCTGATCCAGGGCGTGTCAGTCGCAAAGTCCTCCAGGAACGTCGTGAACGAATACTCCGCGAAATAGCCCAGCGAGATGATTGCCCCCCACACGAGCAGAATCGTCGCCGTGCCTGCCACATACATGGAACTGCGGAGTTGATCCATCGTGGCGTGGATGTCTTCCCATCCCTGTTGGGGGGACAGTTCTTGCCCGTCTCCTGCTGCCGATTGCATGTCGTCCTCCTCATCCTCCGTTCGGAGCGCTTCCCTGTTTTAGTTTGTGATACAGACTAGTTTATATCACTTCATGCGGAAGTCAAGAGGCTGGGGAGGATGCGGGGGATTCGGGCAGGACTGATGGATTCCGGCCTTCGCCGGAATGACGTGAGGGGTGGCAGTGTTTGAGGAGGTGCGGCGCTGTGCGCCGCACCGGATTCCCGTGTCAAGAACGGGAATGACAGAACGGGGGTCTAGTGGTTGCCTAAGACTTCTTCGTGCGGGGGGACTTCCTCCCCAACGACGTACAGGAAGTAGTAGATGCCCGTGTCGCCGAGGAACTTGAAGTTTTTGCGGAGGTCTTTTGCGAGGTCGGCGTAGTTCGGTTTGGAGCGCAGGTAGCCCTGGAAGGACCCGTGCTCCTTCTCGAGTTCGAGCATTCGCTCGGCGTTGCTCTTAATGGCCTCGATTTTTCTGCGATTGCGGATGATGCGTGTGTCCGTGGCGAGCGTGTCTACGTCGTCCGGGGTGAGATCGGCGACGCGCTCCACGTTGAAGTTGTGGAACGCTTCTCGTGTGCCGGACCACTTGCTCTCAACGACACGCCACGAGATGCCGGATTGAAAGACGGCCTTGCTCATGACATCAAGGTAGTCGTTGATGCTCTGCGGGGTGATCTGATCCGGCGCTTGCATTTCAGGCATGGTGTTAGCCTCCTCTCGCGTATCGTAACAAGATGAGGGTTTATCTTGGCGTCGGCATCGGCGTGCTGAGCATGTCGTTGGCGGCCATCTTCATCCGGCTGGCGGACGCGCCGCCGTTGACGGTGGCGGCGTATCGCATGGGCATTGCCGCGCTCGTCATCGGGGCGGCGTCTTTGTTTGTGCGGAGCCAGTTCAGCACAGTTCGTCGATCTGACCTCACGCTGCTGGCAGCGTCCGGGCTCTGTCTTGCTGCGCATTTCGCGCTCTGGATCACGTCGCTCTCCCATACATCCGTTGCAAGTTCGGTGTTGCTGGTGACGACGACGCCGATCTTCGTGGCGGTGGCAGGTCATTTCTATCTGTCTGACAGACTAGGGTGGCTGACTACAGCCGCCGTCATCGTGAGCATTGCAGGCGGAGTGATCATCGCAGCGGGCGACTGGGCGGAGGGCGACCGGCGTCTGTACGGCGATGCGCTGGCCCTCGCGGGGGCAGTGGCGGTTGCGGGCTACCTGTTGGTGGGACGACGGGTTCGCAGCAGCATCCCGACGCTGCCTTATATCGCGGTTGTGTACGCGGTGGCGGCGGCGGTTTTGATCATTGGCGCTGTCGGGAGCGGCTCGCAGATGCTGGGGCTGCCGATGGAGTCATATTTCTGGATGGGGATGGCTGCGCTTGTACCGCAGGTCATCGGACATTCACTGATGAACTGGGCGCTGGGGTACTGGCCGGCAGTGAACATCACGCTTGCGGTGCGGGCTGAGCCGGTCATCGCGGCGGCGGTGGCCATCCCGGTGCTGGGAGAGATTCCGGCGTGGACTGTGATCCCGGGCGGCGCGCTGCTGCTGTTGGGCGTTTATCTCGCGGTCCATAGTGAGGCACGGCAGCGACCCGTGACACACTGAAACAGGTTAACGCCTCATGCCATCTCTCCTTATCGATCTTGCGTTGACGGCGGCAGGGCTTGTTGTGCTTCTCGCCGGAGGGTGGCTGCTGGTCAAGGCGGCGGCGCGGTTGTCGTTGGCATTCGGAATCTCACCTCTGATCGTGGGCGCGACGGTCGTCGCCCTCGGCACGTCATCCCCTGAATTGTCGGTCAGCATGGCGGCGGCGGTGGAGGGGTCCGGCGGGCTGGCGGTGGGCAACATATTGGGCTCAAACGTCACGAACGTGCTGCTGGTGTTGGGCATCGCATCGCTGATACGCCCCATGGACGTCCATCCGAGCCTGCTGCGCTGGGAGATGCCCGCGCTGGCTATCGCGACGATTGCGGTCATCGTGGCGGGATTGACCGGAATGATTGGGCATTTCGTGGGCGCGGCTTTGTTTGTCGGGCTCATCGCCTTTGTGGTTCTCTCTCTGCTGCGGCACCGGGAGAGGGAGATTCCTCACGGAGGCGAGGAGTTCACCAGAGCAACTGAGCCGCTTTCCAGATGGGGGGTCGCCCGTGAGGTTCTCTTACTGCTTGCGGGAATCGGCGCGCTTGCGCTCGGTTCTGAGTTGACAGTGAATGGGTCGGTCGGCATTGCGGAGCGCGTTGGCCTGAGCGAGGTGGCAATCGGCCTCACCATCATCGCGATTGGAACGAGTCTCCCGGAAATCGTGACGACGGCGGTGGCCGCCTTTCACGGCGAGCGTGAAATAGCCGTTGCAAACGTGGTTGGATCCAACATCTTCAACCTGCTGGGCGTGATGGGGCTGACCGCCACGGTTTCCACGCTGCCTATAAGCCGTGAACTTTACACCTTTGAGATCCCTGTGCTGGCGGCGTCCACGGCGGCGCTTTTCCTCGTGGCATGGACGAACCGACGTGTTGTGCGGGCAGAGGGGATTGCGCTGATAGCGCTATTCGTCATCGTGCTGGGGATTGTATTGGCGCGGGGCGTGCTCTAAGGCACTCTCAATTCGCCCCGTCAGTCTCCGTGGTGATCGTGGTCGGTGTGGGCGGCGTGGTCGTGGTGCGCGTGGTGTTCGCCCTCTTCAGAATCATCCTCGTGCCACGTGGATTCCAGCGCCGCCAGGATGAGTCCGATGTGGGTAAATGCCTGCGGGAAGTTGCCCAGGGCGAGGCCGCTTCGGGGGTCAATCATCTCTGCGAACAGCCCCAGATGGTTGGCGTAGGTCAGCAGCTCATTGAACATGCGCCTCGCCTCGGCGCGCCGCCCTACGTGTGTCAGCACCTGGACGAGCCAGAAGCTGCACAGGGTGAAAGCGCCCTCCGGGCCAAAGACGCCGTCATCCGTCTCATCCGTCCGGTAACGGCTGACGAACGGGCCGTCTCGCAACTCAGCTTCAATTCGTTCGAGGGTAGAGATGAATCGGGGGTCGTTGAAGTCGATGAAACCGAGCAGCGGCAGCAGGAGCGTGGCAGCGTCCATCGCGTCGGACTCGTAGTGCTGGACGAATGCTTTCTTTTCCTTGCTCCAGCCTTTCTCCAGCACGTCATCCTTGATGGTCTCCGCCTCTGCGCGCCAGCGGGGGATGTCAGGGTCGTCGGGCATGTACATCTCGCCCAGCTTAATTGCGCGATCCAGCGCAACCCAGCAGAGGGCGTTTGAGGTAACGAAGTGGAACGGTCCGCCGCGCACCTCCCAGATGCCGCTGTCCGGGTCTCGCCACTCCTGCGCGGCGAGGTTGGCGAGCGTCTTGACGACATCCCAGTGCGCCGCGGTTACTTCCTCGCCGTGTGTGGCCAGAAGGTGCGCGCTGGCTAGTAGTTCGCCATAGACATCCTGCTGGATCTGGTCGTACGCGCCGTTGCCGATGCGGACCGGGCCTGAGGCCTTGTACCCTTCCAGATTGGTCAGTTCTTCTTCCGTAGAGTCCGTCTCGCCATCGATGCGATAGAGGATGTGGATGTGTTCTTCCTCGTCGTGCGCCTCCCATTCGAGCGAGTCGTCACTAAGGCCGCATGCCTGCGCCAACCATTCGAAGAACTCAACGGCTTCATCCGTGTGCCCAAGGCGCATCAAGGCGTCTATCGTGAATGCCGCATCACGCAGCCAGGTAAAGCGGTAATCCCAGTTGCGGTTGCCTCCAATCCATTCAGGTAAGGACGTGGTGGGGGCGGCGACGATGGCGCCGGTCGGGATATAGACCAGCAGATGCAGGACGAGATACGACCGAACAACGATGTCGCGATACGGGCCGCTGTAGTTGACCGTCATTGAGAGGTTGCGCCAGTAGGAGTCCGTGAGGTCAAGCAGCTCGCGAGGAATGTTGAAGGCGAGCGCAGAGGGAATGGCTTCTTCGTGGCCCTCCAACACGTGACGCACAACAAACACGGCCTCCATGCCTTCTGTCAGGAGGACCTCAGCGTATGCGCCGTCACCGGATTCGTTGATTTCCAGGGGCAGCGTCGTCTCCAGGATCAACTCAAAGTCTTCATCCTTGACGATCACCTTGCGATTGCGTTCAAACATCTTCTCTGACGAGCGCCCGTAGTCAGGCCGTGGCTCATAGGCGATGCGCATGGGTATTGTTCCGGACGTGCAGCGCAGAATGCGGATGATGCAGCCGTGGGCGACCCATGAGAGGTCCGGGCGGCGGAAGAAGGGCATGAAGTCCGTCAACGTGCAGGAGCCGGTGCGAGTGACGAACTGCGTTTCCAATACATTGGAGTCTTTCAGGTAGCGCTGTCCGCCGGTGTACAACTCTGACGGCGTGATGGCGAAGCGTCCGCCATTCTTGCTGTCGAGGATGGCGGCGAAGACACTTGCGGAGTCAAATCGGGGAAATGTACACCAATCAATCGAACCGTCGATGCCTACCAGAGCAGCGGAGTGTCGGTCTCCAATCAGGCCGTAGTCGCCGATGTTCTTGTAGGCGTTTGAGTTGAGCGTCATGGTAGGACTATACGCGGAATCACTTATCTGAATGTATTCCTTAGTGGGCTGCCGCTCCGGTCAGCAGCAGCGACGCCGCCTCATCCACGACGAATTGCGCCGTGCCGTTTGCAGGACGAACCAATGCGGCGGGCGGCTGCTGGGCATCTTCCTCATCCGATGCGATCACCATGCGCATGGAGTGGGCTTTTTCCCTGCCGACAACGATGAACACGACACGGTGCGCGGCGTTGATGACAGGCAGCGAAAGGGTCACGCGATCATGGGGAGGCCAGGGCGCGACGCCGGGAACGACGGAGTGTCGTGTTTCCTGCAGCGCCTGTGTTCCCGGAAACAGGGAGGCGGTATGCCCGTCCTCCCCCATGCCAAGAAGGATGAGATCAAACTGCGGCCTCCCTGAGCCGAAATGGTCGTGGAGCTCATTCTCATACGCGCGGGAGGCCGCCTGCGACCCGGCCTCGCCATGGATGCGATGCACTTGTTCAGGGCGGATGGGGACTCTATTCAGGAAAGACTCAGCGGCCATCGCATAGTTGCTCATCTCATCGGTCGGCGGCACGCAGCGCTCATCGCCCCACCACACGCTCCACGTGTCCCATGCGATGCCGGAGAGGAAGGGTTCGGTTGCAAGCATCTCGTAGAGACGGTGGGGTGTTTCTCCTCCCGCGAGAGCAATGGAAAACTCGTCACCCGCAGCCAGTGATGACGCTGCGACGATGTTTGCGGTCGCAAGCGCGACGGCGTCCGCGTCCGGCAGGATGGCGATTTCTATTTCTGCCTCTATGTTAGGCGTTGATGCGTCCATGCCGATCACCGACGGGCGCCCATGCCCGCCCATCCTGGGACAGGAGCGCGTCGGCAGTCTCCGGCCCCCACGAGCCGGGTTCATACCACTGAACGGGGTGGGAGATGGAGTCCTCCCAAGCCTCCAGCAACGGATCAACGATCTTCCACGCCTCTTCAATGTGGTCGCTGCGGATGAAGAGGGAGGCATCGCCATCGAGCGCATCGCTCAGCAGCCGTTCATAGGCCTCCGGCAGTTCTTCAGAGCCAAACTCCGTGCCGTAGTAGAAGTCCATATCCACCGGCCGCACGGCCATACCCTGGTCGGGCAGCTTGGCGGCGAAACGCAGATGCACGCCCTCATCGGGCTGGAGGCGGAGCGTCAAGATATTGGCCAACGGCCCCCACATCGGATTGGCGGGGAAGATGCGGTGCGGCGGCGCACGGAACTCTATGGCGATCTCAGACGATTTCTGTGCCATCGCCTTGCCGGAGCGCAGGTAGAAGGGCACGCCCTGCCATCGCCAGTTGTCGAGGTAGAGACGCATGGCCGCATAGGTTGGCGTAGCCGAATGAGGGTCGACACCGTGGGCGTCACGGTAGCCGACGTACTGGGCGCGGACGGCATTGCGCGCCGCCTCCGACGCCGTCCATGGCCGGATGGCCCGCAGCGCCTCAACCTTCTTGTTCCGGAGCGAATCCGCCTCGAGGGTGACGGGCGGCTCCATCGTCACCAGCGCGAGCACCTGCAGCAGGTGATTCTGGATCATGTCCCGCACGACGCCGAACTGGTCGTAGTACCCTGCCCGCTCTCCCACGTCCACGGACTCCGCGACGGTGATCTGAACGTTGTCCACGTAGTTGCGGTTCCAGATCGGCTCGAAGATGGCGTTGGCGAATCTCAGAACAAGGAGGTTTTGAACGGTCTCCTTGCCGAGGTAGTGATCGATGCGATAGACCTGCTCTTCCCGAAACACGTTGTGGATGGTCCTGTTCAGCGCGTTGGCGGTAGCGAGATCGCGGCCGAACGGCTTTTCAACGACGACTCGCCGCCAGCCGGTCTCAGGAGTCTCTTCCACCAAACCGCAGGCACTGAGACTGGACACGGCAGGTTCAAAGATGGCGGGTGTAATGGACAGGTAAAAGAGGCGGTTCGCATGCGGGTCACCAGCTTCAGTTTCGTCAAGATGCCGACCCAGCGCGCCGACGTCATCCGTACTGCCGAGATCGCCGCCGAAATAACTCAGCCGCGGAGCGAAGGCATCCCATTGCTCACGATTGGCCTCAATGCCGCCGATCTCCTGGATGCCACGCCACATGTACTCTCGAAACTCGTCCGTGGACATCGCCGCCCGAGAAAAGCCAACGATGGGGACGTTGGGAGCAAGCCTGCCCTTGATCCACAGGTGGTAGAGGGCCGGGAGAAGCTTGCGTTGGGCGAGGTCTCCCGTTGCACCGGCGATGACGATCGTCGTGATGGGATCGTCCGTGGCGGCCGGATGCTCCGGAGAGGCCGGCGCGTACATGGTCATCAGGAATCGGACCTCACAACGGCGTGTCCTCCAAACTCATTGCGCAGAGCCGCCAGCATGCGGTCGGCAAAGGTGTTGCTCATGCGGGAGCGGAATCGTGTGAAGAGCGAGGTTGTGATGACGTGGGCAGGCACATCGAGGTCTATGGCCTCCTGGATGGTCCAGCGACCCTCGCCGGAATCGGAGACGTGTCCCATGATTTCATCGAGGCCGGGGTCCTTGTCCAGAGCGGACACGGCGAGGTCAAGGAGCCAGGAGCGGACGACGCTGCCGTGCTGCCAGATCTGGCCGACGCCGTGGAGGTCAAGATCGAATTCCTCCTTGGCCTTGAGGATCTCAAAGCCCTCTGCGAAGGCCTGCATCATGGCGTATTCGATGCCATTGTGGATCATCTTTACGTAGTGGCCGGAACCTGCGGGGCCGACATGGCCGAGGCCCTGCGTTTCGGACGGGGCCAGGGCCTGGAAGATAGGCTCAAGGCGGGCGTATGCGTCCGCATCACCGCCCACCATGAGGCTGTAGCCCTCAGTGAGGCCCCAGATGCCTCCGCTGGTGCCGCAGTCAAGCATCGTCACGCCCTTCTCGGCGACGGCGGCGGCGCGGCGCTGGGTTTCGTGGTAGTTGGAGTTGCCTCCGTCAATGATGCTGTCACCGGGGCTGAGCAGCTCAACGACGGCATTGATGGTTTGCTCCGTGGGGTCTCCGGCGGGCACCATGACCCAGACGGCGCGGGGAGCGGAGAGTTGGGAGACCATGTCTTCGAGGGAGCTTGAGGGGGCGGCACCCTCAGAAGCAGCGGCGCTGACGGCCTCCTGGCTGAAATCAAAGACAACGACGCGGTGTCCCTTTTGGAGGAGCCGCCTGGTCATGTTGCCGCCCATCCGTCCCAGGCCGACCATTCCGAGTTCCATCAGATTTCTCCCTTATGACCACCGCTCTACATTGCCCTTATTCTAGTCCCTATCGCCAAAGGGTCGGCGTGGCATCGCTACCATTGGTCTATGCGCATTGCGACTCAGGAAGTCAGCTTTCAGAGCGGGGAGGAAACACTCGCAGGGCGCATCTATTTGCCGCCCGATTCCGAAAGCGACACTCTCCGTCCGGCGGTCGTTCTCGTTCATGGACTCGGGTCGGGGCAGAAAGCGATGAGAGGGGCGGCGCGGGACCTCGTGCGGCGGGGTGTGGTCGCCCTCACGTTTGACCAGCGCGGGCACGGCAAGAGCGGCGGAGCCTACACAGGCGATTCATCAGGAGATGTACGGGCAGCCGCTCAATTCATAGGTGAGCGTGACGACGTTGACGGCACGCGCGTGGGAATCATGGGGCATAGCTCCGGAGCGCGTGACGCGATTCTCGCCTGCGCCAATTGGGACGGGTACGCGGCGCTGGTGTGCTCATCCACGGCGGGCATCATTCCGCGCGAGGAACCGGGCGCGGCGGAGGGGTTCTATCGGCGGACGCTGGGCAGCAAGAAACCCGGGCGGCCGGGCGAGCCGCCTGACCTGCGCGTCTATCCAAGAGACGGGGCGCTGCCGTGGATAGACGGCCTGGCGATGCGAGCTGTTTCCCGAGTGTGGGGGCTGATGCGCGGCTACAGGCTTCGCGTGCGGTGGAGCGAGACACTGCAGATGTGGGGGACGGCGCAGGCAGGTATCGCGATTCTCGATGTTTCCGAGCGCCCGGCGCTCTTCATTCACTGTGACGGAGATACCTCGGTGCCGGTGATGGCGAGCGAGATTCTCTATCAGAAGTTCACCGGCCCAAAGGATCTGATCATCGTGCCGCGCGGCTGGCACGCCGCCCCCATCGCTCGCGCGTCAATTCGTTCCCTGTGGGTAAACTGGCTTGTGCGCACGTTGACATCCGACACGGAGACCAATGACAGCACCAACTGAACCCGTTTACTGCCTACGGCATCGACAGACCGAGACCGGCCTGCGCTGCGCCCGCTGCAACGACCCGATCTGCCCGGAGTGCATGGTGCAGGCCGCCGTCGGTCACATCTGCCCGTCATGCGTGACGTGGGAGCGTAACCCTGTGGCGCAGGTTGCCGGTTCGCGCCTCCTCACTGCCGTTGGCGCGGGGCTGGGAGCAGGCATTCTGCTCGCGATTGCCATCTCCGTCCTCTCGGCGGTGCTTGGCGGAACATTCTTTGGGATGATCCTGTGGGCCGTGGCGGGCTATCTCATCGGGCAGGCCGTCCACGTGGGCGCCAACCGCAGCCGCGCGCGCTCATTGCGTTACGTGGCGGGCGGATCGGCGGCGTTTTCATGGGCGGTGGCGATGCTATTTGGCGTCGGCATCGTCTTCAGCCCCGTCTGGTTAGTCTTTGCCGTTATCCAGGTGGCGATAGCGATTGCCCTGGCGATTGCGCCGTTCCGCTAGTTCGCGCGATCGTCTTCCGGCTCCGCGTCCTCCGTATCAACGTCCGGATCAGCCTTCTCTTCGACAACATCCTGCTCACGATCGCGTCTGCGGCGGGACGGCAGGCCGATTGACGTTCGACGGCGCAGGAACCAGATGAGGGCGACGATTGCGCCCCAAACCGGGCTCAGCAGCACGACCCAAATAGCGAGCACAACGAGCCCCTGGGCAATCGCGCCGAGAGTGCGTGTAGCGGCGCGGGCAGTCTCCGGTATATCCAGGAAACCCACAACCCACTCCGAACTCGGCTCTACGTAAACGTAAACAATTGAGGACGAGGTCAGCGGCGCGCCGAAGTCAGTTTCACCCTCCACCGTGAACCGGGCCTCATAGGGCTGGGAGCGGTCGATGGTGTACTCATGCGTGGCACTGATCTCTTGTACACCCTCATCAATGTCGCCGCTCACGGGAATCAGGCCGTCGCCAAAGTCCCATTCATAGGTGAGATTCTCGACATTGCCGGGGCGTGTAAACGAGCCGGTCAGCGTGACTTCGTCGTTCGCACGGACAGTAATCGAGTCCTCCGTTGAGACGATGATGGTGGGCACGCGCTCGACGTTGACCTGGATGGCGTCCTCGCCGTCCACGACGCCGCCCTCACCCGTGCCGCGAATCTTGAACGTCACGAAGTAGGGTGATTGCTCGCTCGAGTAGTACTCATACCAGACAGCTTCTGTCACACGTTCACCGGGAGTCTCTGTGACGGCCGTGCGGGAACGCGGCTCAGAGGCAGCGCCGTCGCCGAACTCCCACCAGTATTCATAGGAGTCGATGCCCTCCGGCTCGGTGAACGTCGCGCGGAACGCGACAGGTCTTCCCTCAACAGCCTGCAGGTCCGGGCCGGCATCGACGGACATTTCACCGGGGGCGAGTTCGAGTGTCACGTTAATCAGAGACGTGGCGGACGTCTGCTCAAGGTAGCGCTTGCGGCCTTCAAGGACTTCTATTTCCCCGCTGACGCGGGTGATTTCTCGCTGAACCTCAAGGATGTCTTCGAGCTCGCCTTCCCTGTTGAGGAGTTCCCGCAGGGCATTCAGCGTGACATTGAGATTGGTGATTCGTGATTGAACGTCGAAGTACTCCTCCGTCACGTCTTGGCTGGAGGAGATGAGAGACAGGACATCAAGGCCGAGGTTCGAGATGGCGCGGACGGCATCATCAAGCTGCGCGCTTGGCACACGGATGGATATATGGCCGACGTGCCGGCTAGAGCGCTGCTCATTGACGACCCACCCCCCGCGCTGCAGGGCGATACCCGAAACGTTCTCAATTCGCCGGGGAACATCGTCAACCTCAATGGTCATGTTGACGATGCGGACAATAAGGCGGTCCTGGGCGGCAACGGGCGGGAAGCCAGTTTCGAGTTGGTTTGAGTCGGAGCCGCTGCCACTACCATCCGCAGAAGTGTTTGCGGTTTGGTCGGACGACGCAGTGGTTGGGGGCTGGGCGCTGGAGACAAAGTCAGCGGAGTCATCAGAATCGAAACTCTCTTCGGAGAATGACCCGCTAGTGGGTCCGCCCATCATCAACATCTCGGAGTCGTCTTCTTCACTTGCGCCACAGGCGATGCCAAAGGCGACTACGAGCATCAGGAGCGCAAAAGCAAAGAATCGCGAAAGACTGTCCACGTCCAACTCCTCTCAGCGCAACGGTGGCAGACCGCGATGGGAAAAGTATACGGGGCTGCTCCCTGTTCTCCAAGTTTGCCTAGATACGCAAGGGTACAGGCAGATGGGTTGAACTTAACCCGCACGCTCATCCCTTTCGCGGCTAGACTCTATTAGGCGGCCTCGTGTTTCCCGCCCGCGCGGTCTGCAGGTCAAGACACGTATCAGCAGGGGGTATAGCCGGGTGTCTCTACGAATTACTGTTCAAGCCGGATTGAACGCCCCCTCCAGGACTCAGGTTCTTGTGGAAGACGACCGTGGCGCGTTCCTGTTCGATTGCGGTTCGCCATCGTGGAACGATGCGCTGCCACGGCTGGACGGGGCGCTCATCAGCCACGCCCACGCGCGGCACGCGGCGGGCATTCCCTACCTGCCCGCTGACACGCCCATCTACGCGAGCGTGATGACCTCCGCCATACTCAAGGCGACGCAGGATTTTTTGCCACCGGCGAAAGAGAATGAAACGGTCTTCGCCGTGCCGGGCGGGTACGACGGCCCTGCGGCATCCCGGCAGGCGATTCAGCGACCGTACACGTTCCTGCTGACACAGAACGATTCCGCCAATCCGCAGGGGCAGCCAATCGACACGTTCGCCGACGTTCATCGTTGGTGGGTCGGGCAGATGGCTCCTCTTGAAGTGAACAGCATCGACTCGCGGCCGGCACATGTCCTGCCCCAGTTCGCGCCGGACGCCCTAAACAGTCGCGCCCTGCGGCACTACCCTGTCGATCACTCCATCCTCGGGGCGTCGGCCATCGCCATCGAGACGCGGGACGGATGGATCGGTTATGCGGGGGATATACGGTTCCACGGCCAGCAACCGGGCCTCATGGAAGAGTTCGTGCAGGGATTCACCGACCTGCGGCCACTGGCGCTGATCGTGGACGGGGCCAACATGCAGCCGGGCGTCGCTCCCACAACCGAGAACGACGTATATGAGCGCATTATGGAGGCCATTGCGGGGCAGGATGGCCTGATCGTGGCGGACTTCGACGCGATGGACACGGAGCGGCTGTTGACGTTCAATCACGTCGCCGAAGCGACGGGCCGGAAGCTCGTCCTCACGCCGCACGACGTCCACATGTACCTGTCCATGTCCATCGTTTGGCGACAGTTTCCCGCCTTTGATGAGGTGGCAACATTCCGCATGCTGAACGCGCCGCAACTCGACGAGTCCAACTACGGCCGGGAGGCGGAACTGCGAGAGCAATTCCGGGCGATTCTCGTTTCGCCGGAGGAGCTGCGTGAGAATGGCGGCAGCTACATTGTGCGAAGTTCGCCCCCGGAGTTGAGTGTTTTAGAGGCGGAGAAGCCAGCACCGGGCGTTTACATTCGCTCGCGCGCAGTCACAGGGAACGAGGACGCAGTTCTGATACGAGTCCGCGACATGGGACTCAACATTGCCGGTCAGGACACCGGAGACGACAATTATTTCCACTCGTCAGCCCACGCGACGTTTGACGAGACGATCGCGATGATTCGCCGGATCGTCCCGCGCTACGTTATTCCCGTTCACACGGCGCAGCCCGAGGCGTTTGTCGATGCGCTGGCGAGCTTACCGATCAACGTGGTGACGGAGCGTGGCCGGGCCACAGAGTTAGCGTAGAGTCCGACTCACTCCACGTTATGCTGCCGCTCAAGCTAACAGTTGAGAACTTCATGCCCTATCGGGGGGCGCAGGAGCCGCTCCTGCTTGAGGGGCTTGGCATCGCGTGTCTGTCCGGCCCGAACGGGGCGGGTAAATCGTCCCTCCTAGACGCCATCACATGGGCGCTGTGGGGTCGGTCCCGGGCGGGCGCATCGGCGGACCAGCTTGTGGCCGCACAGATGTCAGACATGGGCGTGCAGCTTGAGTTCCGGTCGCATGACGTGGATTACCGTGTGGAGCGGCGTCACCGACGACGGGCGAGCGGGGGAAATACGACTCTGGATTTCCAGATGCGCGACGGCGAACGCTGGCGTTCCTTGAATGAGCGGACGGTCAGGGAGACGACCCGCAAGCTTGTCGACACCATCCGCCTCGACTATGACACGTTCATCAACTCCGCCTTTCTGGTCCAGGGCAAGGCCGACCTGTTTGTGTCGCAACGGCCGGCGGAACGCAAGCGAATCCTCGGCGAAATCCTCAACCTGTCCGTCTATGACGGTTACGCGCAGACAGCGCGGGAGATGGCGCGGGACGACCGCAACCGGCAGGCCATTGCACGGGGGCGCATCGAGTCCATAGACCGCGAGTTGGAGGGAGAAGAGGAACTCAAGAAACAAGTCCACGACATCACCGAGAGTCTCTCGGATTTGAAAGCGCGGCTTGAGTCCGCCACGAAGCGTCGAGATGAACTGAGCGCCGTCGTTACGGACATGCAGAATCGCCAGCGGCAACTGCAGGAGGCGGAACAGCGTATCGCCGGGTTGTCCGACGAAGCAGGCAGCCTGGCGGAGCGCCATCAGGAACTGCAGGAGACCATCGCCAGCGCGGAGGAGATGCTGGCGCGTTCTGAAGAGATTGAGTCGGGCTGGCAGGCATTGGAGGCCGCGCGGTCAGCGTTGGCCGACTTCGGGAACCGTGCCCGCGCACACGGCGAATTGGTTGCGGAGCGAAGCCGCCTTGAGCAAGCGGCATCCGAGCTGCGTTCCCTCCTCGAGAATCAAGCTAATGAGGCGGAGCGGCGGCATCGCGACCTTGCGGAGCAGGCGAGTCAGGCCACGGCTCTACAGGAAGGTCTGGCGACACTTGATGCGCGGCGGGAGGGTCTTGCGGAACGAGAACGGGGACTTGGGGAACGGCGGGCGGAGCGTGAAAACCTGAACGGTGAACTGGAGGCGCAGCGGGCGCTGCATGGCTCCATCAAGCGAGAGCACGACGGTCTGGAGCAGCCGCTTTCCATGATTGCCGAGGGGAGTCACGTGACGTGCCCAGTTTGCGGCTCGGAGCTTGGCGAGCATGGCGCTGACCGACTACGCCAGCATTTCGAGAGTCGCAAGGACGAGCTCTTGGCGGAGATGCGCCGAATCGAGACAGATGGCAAGGCCATGCGCTCAAAGCACGATGCCCTTGCAAGCGGGATCGAACGGGATGAGGCCACGCTGCGAGAGGAGTCTTCCGGGCTTGCTTCGCAGGCGGGGTCGATTCGGACACAGTTGGAGCAGGCGCAGGAGGCCGCCCAACGCCTGCCGGAGGACAGTGTCGAACTCGATCAGGCCCGCGCGGCGCTCGCCGCGATGCCGCAAGAGTCTGATGAGCTGCGGGGTGTTCGGCAGAAGATCGACGAACTCGGCTATGACGCGGACGCGCACACTGCCGCGCAGCAAGCGGAGTCGGGTTTGCGGCACTGGGAAGGCGAACGGCACGACCTTGTCGCCGTATCCGCCCGTGTGGACGCGGATCGGGCGGCGCTTGCGGACGTAACTGAGCGGTGGGAACGGACGACAACGGCGCATGAATCCGAACAGTCTCGCGCGGCAGAGTTGGAGCAGAGCCTTGAGGAATTTGACGATGCCGTCGCGGAGTCGGAGGGGGCGGCAGAGGTAGTTGAGGGACTAGAGGGGCAGATTCGAGAAGCCGATAGGCAGCAGGCTCAGGTTGAAGCTGCGCTCGAAAGACTTGAACGGCAGCGGGAGGAGAAGGCGCGCTTAACAGAGGAGGAGAGGGAGGCGACCGCTCGCGCCTCTGTTCACGATGAGCTCGCGTATGCGTTTGGCCCACGCGGAGTGCAGGCGCTTCTTATTGAGACGGCGCTGCCAGAGCTGGAGGACGATGCCAACGATCTGCTCGGCCGCATAACGAACGGCTCGATGACGCTGCGGCTGGAAACGCAGAGGCAAACGCAGGCGGGCAACACCGTCGAGACGTTGGAGGTCATCATCTCCGACATCCAGGGGACGCGCGCCTACGAGATGTACAGCGGCGGCGAGGCGTTTCGCATCAACTTTGCGCTGCGTATTGCGCTGTCAAAGCTGCTGGCGCGGCGGGCGGGGTCAGAGGTGCCCGTTCTGTTCATCGATGAGGGATTCGGAAGCCAGGATGCGGAGGGGCGCGAGCGGCTCATCGAGGCGATCTCAACACTGTGGAACGATCCGGTCTTCCACAATGGGCTGATCCTGATCATCACGCACATTGACGACGTGCGGAACCAGTTCGATACACGCATCGATGTCATCAAGACGGAGAACGGCTCCCGCTACAGTCTCTCCGGTTGAGAACTGCGGCTTTTTCCCGTTTGTCCCACCTAGCCAACGGGCGTACAATTGAGCCCAGGGTGCGAGGGGAGGTGGCCGCGTGATCGAGATGACAATCGACAGGATCGGCGTAAGCCTCAACAGCTATCAGCGCGTCGTCATTCTCAAGGAGAAAGCGGCTGAGAGGCGCCTCATCATCTGGATCGGCCCGGCAGAGGCCGAATCCATTGCCATCAAGATGCAGAACGTTCGCGTTCCACGCCCCCTCACACATGACCTTCTGAACACCGTCATTCCCGAACTCGGCGGAGAGATTCGCCATATCCTCATATCAGACCTCAAGGACGACACTTTCTTCGCGCAAATCGTCGTTCGACACGGCGAAAAAGACATCGAGATTGACAGTCGTCCAAGCGATGCCGTCGCGCTTGCTGTGCGGGCAGAGGTTCCCATCTACGCCGCGGACGAGGTGCTGAACGAGGCCGGTGTGCTCGTCAATGCAGACACCGGCGACTACGTGTTCGCGCGTGATGCCGACGGATCCGAGCCTCGGCAAGTGACCGAGGAGGAACTCCGCAAGCTCTCGGCGTTCAGGGAGTTTGTGGAGGAATTGGACCTCGAGGGCGACAAGGGTGTGTCCGACGACGAGGCCCGAAGGATGTCCGCATTCAATGACGCCGTTGAAGAAATCAACATGGATCTCGAAGGCGAGCAGCGCAAGGAGTAGCGCCGCCCGCCGGGAGTACGTCCCTCTAATTGACGCGCCTACGGGTGTGTGATAGATTTCGCAAGCGGTGTCATGTCGCGGTTAAACGGCAGCAGGGCCATGCAAGTTGCAGTGCGGCTGCTTGGCCTCGGATGGTACGTAGCCGTCTGCATCGTCTTAGGGGTGCTGGGCGGTGTCTGGCTGGATGACCGCCTTGGTGTGACGCCGCTGTTCATACTACTGGGGGTGGGCTTGGCGTTGATTGTGGCCGCTTGGGGCGCTTATCGAATGGCTGCGCCGCTGCTGTCACCACGACCCACGCGAAAGGATAACGACGAGTGAGTCTGCTTGCGCGGCCTCGGGTGCTGTTCAGCATCATCGCCGCGCTCCTTTTAACGGTACTGGGAATCCTGTTCCTGAAGGGCCCGCTGGAGATTCCGCCCCTCCAGGTTGATCCCGTCGCCGAACCATTCGGTTATCCGCTCCGCGCCACCGTTATCCAGCAATGGATTGCGATGATCGTGATCCTCGGTCTTGCCTGGTTTGCCACACGCAAGATGGAGGTCATCCCGGGCCGGATGCAGGCGCTCGCGGAGGCCGTTGTCGAGGGGCTTCTGAACCTCTGCCAGAGGGCGGCAGGCGCGGCGAACGGGCGGCGCTTTTTCCCCGTCGTTGCAACGATCTTTCTGTTTGTCGCCGGCGCTAATCTGCTCGGTTTCATTCCCGGCACGGGAACCATCTACACCGTCGTATCGGCAGAGGAAGAGGTTCACCACTACGAGGAGAAATACTCGGGGGCAGAACTGGAATCCAAACTCGAGGATCTGCACCTGTATGTCCTAGATGAGAACAACAACTACCCGATCGGCGGCTTCGAGTATGAGTTGGGCGGCGAGACGACGACGCAATACGACATCTACGGCGACCAGTGGGAGGAGTTCCACGCGAACAACCCCGAACTGAACGCAGGCCACCTCGTGCCGTTCCTGCGGCCCGCCAACACGGACGTAAACACGCCGTTCGCAATCGCCGTATGGAGCTTTATCTTCGTGGAGTTCTGGGGCGTGACCAGCCTCGGACTCTTCAGCTATCTGGGCAAGTTCTTCAACTTCAGTCGGCTGCTACGGGGGAACATCCCGTTCGGGCTTATCGATATATTCGTCGGTTTCGTGGACCTGGTTTCGGAGCTTGTTCGGCTCCTCAGCTTCACCTTCCGACTCTTCGGCAACGTGTTCGCCGGTGAGATTCTCATCCTGATGATGTCATTCTTCGTGCCGCTGACATTTGTCGTCGGCGTGTTCTTCATGGAAGTCTTCTTCGGTATCATCCAGGCGTTCATCTTTGCCATCCTGACCCTTATCTTCGCCATCCTTGCAGTCACGCACCACGGTGGCGAGGACCACGGCGGGGAGCATGGCGAGGAAGCAACAGCACACTAGGCAGTCTTCACTTAACGAGTAGAGAAAGAGACAGATGAGTGGGAGGTAGCATGATTGGTTCGCACAGCGGGTGGAGCCGGATTCTTCTGGTTCTGATGATTGTCGGGTCCCTGATGGCCCTGACGACGGGTGTGGCGTTCGCGCAGGACAGCACGCCGTTTATACCCACCGAGGGCTTGAAGCTTCTCGGAGCAGGTCTCGCCATCGGACTAGGCGCGATTGGCCCCGGCATCGGCATCGGTATCGCCGTTTCCAAGGCGATGGAGGCCATTGGCCGCAACCCGGACGCCGCCGGACAGGTTCAGACCAACATGATCGTCGGTGTAGCCTTCGCAGAGGCAATCGCGATCTACGCGCTGGTCGTCGCAATCCTGCTCCAGTTCGTCTAGAACGTTCGCAGAAAGACAGGACATTGTGATGTCGGCGCAGACTTTTGCAGCCGGTCGGAAGGGGGAATGAGTCGATGGAAGCCATCGGATTCAACATCCCCGGGCTGATCAGCCAGTTCATCAACTTCGGGATATTCCTGATCCTGATGTCGCTGATCCTCTACAAGCCCGTGACGCGGATGCTTGACCAGCGCGCGGAACGCATCCGGGAGGCTCTCTCGGAGGCCGAGCGCGCTCGCGAAGAATCAGCGCGCAGCGGCGAGGAGGTCCAGCAGGCGCTTGCAGAGGCCAGGGATCGCGCCCAGCAGATCATCCAGCAGGCGACGGAGACAAGCCGACGCCAAGCGGAGGAGCTGTTGGCGCAGGCGCGTCAGGACGCGGAAGCCGTGGCCGAGCGGTCACGGGAAGAGCTTCGGCGCGAGGCCGCGGAGATCATCGAACAGGGCAGGCAGGAGATCATCAATCTTTCGATCATGGCCGCCGAGCGCATCATCAACCAGTCGCTCGACCATGACGCGCATCGAGGCCTCGTTGAAGAGGTGCTGCGCGAGGCGGAAGAGATCACGAACGGCGGAGGCTTCTAACCGATGCCCTCCGGCGGATCAGCCCGGCGATACTCGCAGGCGGTGTTCGACATCGCCCGAGAGCAGGACACGCTTGATCAGTGGCGGGACGACCTGCAGACGATAGCGGACGTTCTTGGCCTGCCGGACGTGCAGACCTTCATGGAATCGCCGCGCGTCTCGGAGGAGAACAAACAGCAGCTGCTTGACCAGCACCTTGGCAGCGTTGCTCCTCTGGCGCGCAACCTCGCCATGATCCTCATTCGGCGCAACCGCTCTCACCTCGCCCAGGGAATCCTGGACGGATACCTGGAGATGTTGGACGAGGAACGGGGAGTCGTCGCCGCAAGCATCACGTCGGCGGAGCCGATGGACGACGACTTGCAGGACCAGGTGCGCCAGATGCTGAATCGCCAGGTTGGGCGTGATTTGCGGCTGTCCGTGGACGTGGACCCGGAGATCATTGGCGGATTCGTGGCGCGAGTAGGAGACCGCGTTCTGGACGGCAGCACACGCTCCCGTCTTCGTAATCTCCGTGATTGGCTGCGTGAGAGCGCCGCGTCAACCTAAACGCGCCCGATTGAATGTAGACCGGAACTTGTAACGACAAGGAAATAGAGACAAGGGGACTGAAAGATGGCTGTTCGCGGCCAGGACATTGCGTCAATTATTCGGCGTCAGATTGAGGACTTCGGGGTCTCGATTGAGACCGTCGACGTTGGTTCGGTCATCCAGATCGGTGACGGAATCGCGACGGTTCACGGCCTTACGGGAGTGCGCTACGGCGAGTTGATCGAATTCGCCACGGGCGCTATCGGCATCGCGCTGAACCTTGAGGAAGAGACCGTCGGAACGGTCATCCTCGGTTCGGACGCCGGCATCCAGGAGGGCTCTGAGGTCCGCACGACGGGACGCATCGCTGAGGTGCCCGTCGGTGACGGCATGTTGGGACGCGTCGTGGACGCGCTCGGAGTTGCCGTGGACGGCAAGGGCCCCATCCAGACCACGCAGTCCAGACCGCTGGAGAGGGTCGCGCCGAACGTTGTGACCCGCCAATCCGTCAACAAGCCAGTGCAGACCGGCATCAAGGCGGTGGACTCCATGATTCCTGTCGGCCGCGGCCAGCGTGAGCTGATCATCGGCGACCGCTCCACCGGCAAGACGGCCATCGCAATCGACACGATCATCAACCAGCGCGGCGGCGACCTCATCTGCATTTACGTCGCCATCGGCCAGAAAGCGTCCAAGGTGGCGCAGCTTGTGGCCACGCTTGAGCAGAACGGCGCTATGGAGCACACCGTCGTCGTGACGGCCAACGCCTCCGACTCCGCCGCCATGCAGTATCTTGCGCCGTACGCGGGCTGCGCCATTGGCGAGCAGTTCATGGAAGAGGGCAAGGACGCGCTCATCGTCTATGACGATCTCTCCAAGCACGCGTGGGCGTACCGCGAGGTTTCGCTCTTGCTCCGTCGCCCACCGGGTCGTGAGGCGTATCCGGGCGACGTTTTCTACCTGCACAGCCGCCTGCTTGAGCGCGCGGCGCGCATGAGTGACGAGAACGGCGGCGGCTCCCTGACGGCGCTGCCGATCATTGAAACGCAGGCCGGTGACGTATCCGCGTATATCCCGACGAACGTCATCTCCATCACGGACGGCCAAATCTATCTAGAGACGGACCTGTTCAACTCCGGCATCCGCCCTGCGGTAAACGCGGGCTTGTCTGTCTCCCGTGTGGGCGGCGCAGCGCAGACCCGGGCCATCCGACGAGTGGCAGGCCGCTTGCGGCTTGACCTCGCGCAGTTCCGCAACCTGCAGGCATTCGCGCAGTTCGGCAGCGGCGACCTTGACGCCGCAACGCGCCGACAGTTGGAACGCGGCCAGATCCTGACCGAGCTCCTCAAGCAGGGACAGTACGAGCCGCTGGCTGTTGAAAAGGAGGTTGCAGTCCTCTTTGCCGCAACACAGGGCTTGATGGATGACGTGCCCGTGGAGCAGGTCGGCGCGTTTGAGAGCGCCCTCCTCGCGTTCCTGGACGCGTCTCATGAGAGCGTCCTGACGACGATTCGCGAGTCAGGCGACCTCGCAGAGGAGACGGAGCAGGCTCTGCGGAACGCGATCCAGGAGTTCAAGGACACCGGGACCTACTAGGCGAGAACGGGACAGAACCGAGAGGATAGGGCGTCGTGCCAAATACACGCCAGATTCGACAGCGGATCCGCAGCGTCACCAGCACGCAGCGAATCACCAGCGCGATGGAACTCATCGCGGCAGCAAAGATGCGCCGTGCCCAGCAGCGCGTGTTGGCGACACGCCCGTACTCCACGCGCCTGCGTGATCTCATCGCGGACATCGTCGCTCGGCAGAGCGGCAGCGGGGACGACATTCACCCGCTGATGCAGGTGCGGGAGCCGAGCAACATCGGGCTGGTACTGTTCACGCCGGATCGCGGCCTGTGCGGAGGCCTCAACGCGAACCTTAATCGAGCCGCCTACAATTTCGGCTTGGAGCAGGAACATCCTGTCTCACAGATCTCCGTTGGCAAGAAGGGCAACGACTTCTTCTCGCGGCGGGGCCGGGATATCCGCGCGGAGTTCCTCAACCTAGGCGATTTCCCGGAGCCCATCGAAACGTCCCCAATCGCGCGCATCGTGCTGGAGGACTACGAGGCCGGACGGCTTGACCGCGTCTATCTTGGTTACGCGACATTCGTCAACAACGCCGTCCAGGAGCCGACGATTCGGCAGCTATTGCCCGTCGAGCCGCCCACGGCATCGGAGAACGGCGCAAGCGAGTCGCTCGGTGACTACGAATATGAGCCGGACGCGGCAACGGTGCTCGGCGGCTTGCTCCCCCGCTATGTTGAGATGCAGATCTACCAGGCGGCGCTGGAAAATGCGGCCTCGGAGCAGTCCGCGCGGATGGTGGCCATGCGCGCCGCGACTGACGCGGCGGGCGAGATGATTGACGCGCTGACCCTTGAATACAACAAGGCACGGCAGGAGACCATCACGAAGGAGCTCTTGGACCTCGTCGGTGGTGTTGCCGCGCTGGAGAAGGCGTAGGCATGGGAGCGATGGCCTTGGCAACCAAAGGCAGCGACGTGAGCGCGCCGCCGCGCCTCAGCGCCGTCGTCTCTGATCTTGACGGCGTGCTCTGCGACACGGAGACGGTGCTTGTGTCCGCCGTAAACCGATTTCTCGCCGAAGAGCAGCAAGCGCCCCTGATACATGATGAGGCGCGGACGATGACCGGCCTCGATAACGATTCATGGTGGCGACGGATAAGAGAATTGCGCCCCACACTGACAACACCGCTTGATGAGTACACGCATCGCGTCGACATGATTGCGCGGACGCTCTTCCCCACTGAGTTGGTGATAGCGGACGGCGCGATTGAACTTGTCGCGGCGATTCGTCAGACCGGCGTACCCTTCGCCTTGGCGACTTCGGCAAGGGCAGCATGGGCCGGGCAGCGGCTTGAGATCATGGGCATCACCGATGCCTTTGACCATGTTGTGACGGCCGATGATGTTTCGGCGCACAAGCCGGATCCCGAGATTTATCTGAAAGCAACGCAGGCGCTGGGAGTTGATCCGGCGGAGACGCTCGCGATTGAAGATTCACAGAGCGGAATCAGGGCGGCACGCGACGCGGGGTTGTACACCATCGCGATCCGAACGCGCTGGATGCACGATGTTGACCAGACCTATGCGCACGTCATAGTTGACTCACTCAGAGACATCGACATTGCTGCGCTGCTGGCGGGAGACGACGAATCATGAGCGCCTTCCGGGCCCGTGGAATCATCTTTGACTTTGACGGCGTGCTCATCGACAGCGAGCCGCTGTACCTGAAGTCGGTGAACGTCATCCTCGAGGAATGCGGCGTGCCGCAACTGACCGCGCCCGAATACGAGAGGTGGATCGGGTCAACCGCCACGCGGACGTGGGAAGCACTGACGCGTGAGAACAACCTGCCGGAGCCTCCACAGCACTACCAGGATCGCTATGAGGCGGTGATTGAGGCCGTTCTCTGGCGGGAGTTGACCATCAAGCCGGAGGCAGAGGAGCTGCTGAACCTGGTGGAGCGTCGCGGCATCCCGCGGGGCGTCGCGACGGCGTCACGGCGCAAGTGGCTCACGATAAAGCTGGAGAAGCTGGGGCTGACCGAGTACTTCGACGTTGCGGTCTGCTCCACGGACGTGCGGCGGACAAAGCCCGCGCCGGACATCTATCTCAAGGCAGCAGAGCTGATGGGGCTTGACCCGGCGGACGCCGTCGCTATTGAGGACTCCCCTGCTGGAATCAAGTCGGCAAAAGGCGCGGGCATCCACACCATTGGCCTGCGCACGGGAATGACAACAAACCTTGATATATCGAAGGCGGATGAGATCATCGAGAGCCTTCGCGAGTTTGACGTGGATCGCTACTTTGGACAGGGGGCCGAACTGGCCCCGGCATCTTAGGTGAGGTGAGGTAATGGCCAACGGACAGGTTGTGCAAGTCATCGGAACCGTCGTGGACGTTGAGTTTCCGGCGCAGGAGCTGCCGGACATCTACAACGGGCTGACGGTAGACATGGAGGGCGAGCAGATCGTCCTGGAGGCGGAGCAGCACATCGGCAACAACTGGGTGCGCTGCCTCGCGATGGGCGCGACGGAGGGCCTGCAGAGGGGTGTTGAGGTGGTTGATACGGGCCGCCCCATCGCGGTGCCCGTCGGGCGCGGCTCCCTGGGCCGCCTGTTCAACGTGCTGGGCGAGCCGCTTGACGGCCTCGGCGACGTTTCCGCCGAGCAGACGTGGCCCATTCACCGCGAGCCGCCCCCCTTTGACGAGCAGGAGACCAGCACGCAGATGCTGGAGACCGGCCTGAAGGTCATCGACCTGATCACCCCATTCACGCGCGGCGGCAAGATCGGCGCGTATGGCGGCGCGGGCGTCGGCAAGACCGTCGTTATTCTTGAACTCATCCGCAACATCGCCACCGAGCACGGCGGATTCTCCGTGTTCGCCGGCGTGGGCGAGCGTTCCCGCGAGGGCAACGACCTCTGGCACGAGATGCGCGACTCCGGTGTTATTGACAAGATTGCGCTCGTGTTCGGGCAGATGAACGAGCCGCCCGGGGTGCGCGCACGCATCGCCCTGACCGGCCTCACGATGGCCGAGTATTTCCGCGATGTTGAGGGGCAGGACGTTCTCATCTTCATCGACAACATCTACCGCTACATCCTCGCCGGCATGGAAGTCTCCGCGCTGCTCGGACGGATGCCCTCCGCAGTGGGGTATCAGCCGACACTGGCGACGGAGATGGGCGCGCTGGAGGAACGGATTACGTCCACCAAGAAGGGCTCCATCACGTCATTCCAGGCCATCTACGTGCCCGCCGACGACTACACCGACCCCGGCGTGGCAACGACGTTCGGACACCTTGACGCGGTTATCGCGCTGGAGCGCTCCATCGCGGAGCAGGGCCTGTACCCGGCGGTTGACCCGCTCACGTCAAACAGCCGCATTCTTGACCCGCAGGTTGTGGGCGAGGACCACTATGAGACGGCTCGCGGCGTGCAGCAGGTGCTGCAGCGGTACAAGGACCTGCAGGACATCATCGCCATCCTCGGTTTCGAGGAGCTGTCAGACGATGACAAGCTGACGGTGTCCCGCGCCCGCAAGATCCAGCGGTTCCTCTCGCAGCCCATGTTCGTGGCGGAGGCGTTCACGGGACAGGCCGGCAAGTACGTGCCCATCCGTGAGACGGTGCGCGGCTTCAAGGAGATCCTGGAAGGCAACTACGACGAGCTGCCGGAGCAGGCTTTCTACATGGTCGGCGGCATCGAGGAAGCCGTGGAGAAGGCCCGGGAGATGGCGGCTGAGGGGTAAATCATGCCGACCCACCTGCAAATCATCGCGCTGGACAGGATCGCCTACGAAGACGACGTCGATATCGTCGTTCTGCCCGGGGAGGAGGGGCAGCTTGGCGTTCTGCCGCGGCACGCGCGCATCGTGACGCTGCTGGAACCGGGCGAGGTGCTGACGCGCAAGGCGGGCGAGGAAACCTCGCTGGCCATCAGCGGCGGTTTCGCCCAGATTGGCCCGGACAGCGTGACGATCCTGTCCGACGCTGCGGAATACGCGGACGACATCGACATGGAACGGGCCGAGGAGGCGCGCCGCCGCGCGCAGGAGCGCCTCAGCAATCCAAGCGCCACTCCGGACCTGGAGATGGCACGGGCAGAATCCGCCCTGCTGCGCTCAATGGCGCGTATCAGGGTGGCGGAGCGCATCGCCGCACGCCGTCGCAGGCAGCCGCCGGGTGGTCAGCAGCCCCGGCAGGAGTAGGTGGGGGGAGTTACGAGGGCGTTAGTTAGCGCCTGGCACTCGATATCCTTGCCGTTTCGTTTACACATCCCTGTTCGCATTGCGTGTGGGCGGGACAGGTTCAGTCGCCCGTTGCCCCACCGATGTCCCTGTTCCTGAACACCCAATACGTCAACGCGATGAAAACGATGGTGTATGCAAGGATGACGACTGAGGCTCGAAGCAAATCCGAAGAACTCTCAGTCGTAGGCGCGGCGGTCCACGAGTGGACGCTCTGAACGAGAAGGTAGTCCTCAATCCGGGCAAGTGTGTCGTTGAGGCGAAGAACAGGCGCCGCGATGGACTCAACTATGAAGTAGCCCACTGAAACAGCTATGCCCAGGGTGCGAGAAGAGGTAAGCACCGTTGCGAAGACGCTAAGCCCAATGAACGGTAGGAGACCGTACAGGGCTTTGAGTAGAACAATGACGACATCAGACCACGTGCCGGAGTCCGTAAGCTCACCCGAATTGGCCGGAGATGCGAAGGACGCTGCGAGGCTGGATACAATCGCCACCAACGAAATAGCTGCGAGCGCTCCGCAGCTTAGCCATACCAGCAAGAGTACCTTTGCAGAAAGGAATCTCCAGCGGCTAATGCCTCCGCTAAGGACCGTCCTCAGAGTGCCCCAACCGTATTCCGACGCTACAAGAGAAGCCGCGAGAATCATGATGAGCAGGGGGCCCATGGCAATGGGTCCGAGAGAGGAAAACCCGGCAACACTTGCGGTGATACTGCTGGGGAGAGTGAAGTTCTTTCTAAACTCTGCTGCAGCCTGGAAATTGGCACATGCCCCGCTAGCTCGCCATTCCTCCATCCCCTCGAGGAAGCTTTCCCGCCACTCCGGAGGGAGTTGATTGAACCCGGATGGCAAGCGATTATTCACAAGATCAGCACACGTCATCTCAACTGACGTGTTCCCCTCTTCCCAAGACACGCTGTACGAGGCAAAGCCGCCACTGAGGGCCATTTGTACCGTGTCGTTGTGATAGGCCGCGTAGTTGACCCAGATAACCAGTTGCGACACCAGCAGAGCGACTCCAAGGAGTATCCAAGGCAATCGAAGCCGGCGGAGCTTGAACCATTCCCACCTGGTGAGACGAAGGGTCTGCTGCATCAGAATCGTCTCCCTATTCCTTGCCGGTTACGTCGAGGAAATATCTTTCCAGCGCGCCGCGGCCGGAGCGCGTCTCGATTACGTAGACACCTGATTCACCGAGCGCCGTTGCAATCTCTCCGGCACGGTCACTTGGCGCGGAAACGACGACTTCGTCTTGATCAATCACCACGTTTTCGATCCAATCCAATGCAGACAGAATCTCCAGGGCATTGTCGTCATCGGTAGTTCTGAGCCGAATCCGGTCTTCGGAACGGAGAATGTCCGTGACTGCTCCCTGAGCAATGAGGCTTCCATTTTCCAGAATGACTACGCTGTCGCACATCTGCTCAACCTCATTCAAGAGGTGGCTGGCCAAGAGGACCGTCCTCCCATCCGCGCAGAGTTCGCGGACCAGGTGGCGCACCTGAGCCATGCCCATGGGGTCCATTCCGTTGGTTGGCTCGTCCAGGAATAGGACTTCAGGGTCGCCGAGAAGGGCAAAGGCCAACCCGAGACGCTGCTTCATGCCGAGGGAGTAGGTGTTGAAACGGTAATCCGCCCTTTCTGCGAGGCCGACCTTTTCGAGCAGGCCATCAATGTCTTCAGGCGTACCCCGTTCGAAGATGCCCTGGAAGTAGCGGAGATTCTCTCGCCCTGTGAGATAGGGATAGAAGGAAGGATACTCAATGATTGCCCCGACACGGCGCAACGACTCTTCCAGCCTGTCAGGAGAACCGAAGAGACTGAAGGTGCCGGAAGTGGGGCGGATAAGACCAAGCAGCATTCCCATTGTGGTTGTCTTGCCGGAGCCGTTCGGGCCAAGTATTCCGAAGACGTGGCCGCTGGGAACAGCCATGGAGAGGTTGTCCACGGCGACTATCTCCCCATAAATCTTGGTGAGCGCGTCGGTCTCAATGACAGGTCTGCCTGTGCTCATACCGGATCCTCCTGTGCGTTCCCTCAAGGCGGAGGCTGTCAGATCAGAGATCAGGTGCATCCACATGAACAGTTTTCGAATTCCCCGACCGTCGAAACGCATCCTGTCCCGGAAGAACTGAATCATCAGTTCCCCATATTCCTGCCGGAACTCCTTTGGATAGGCTCCGAGGAGCGCTCGGTACACCCTTTCCGAAACCATGTCAGCCGCCAATCCTGCGGACTATGTCCGTCCATCTCGTCCTGGCAGTACTGGCAAGGTGTTCCATTCTGGCTACCTCCGCCTTTAGCGTGCGTAGACCCAGATCAGTGAGGTGGTAGTAGCGGCGCCGTTCATCGTCTAAGTCAGGGTCAGGTCGTTCAAAGCTCTCTTCAATCAAACCGGCCTTCAACATCTGCTTGACGGCTCCATACAGTGTGCCGGGCCCCATTGTGACGGCACCCTCGGTCAATACTTCAATCTCCTTCATGATTGCGTAGCCATGTTTGTCCCCAGTAGTCAGGGCGACCAAGACGTGCAACTGTGACGTTGGTAGAGGAAGCAGGTCAGAAGGTATTTGGCTCGACATCGTTATTCCACCTGCCTGAAGAGGAGACCCTGTTCACCGCGCGCCGCTCCAAAGGATTATATCGTATTCCGATATAACGTGAGCCACTATAGCGTCCTCCAACATAGGAGTCAAGTAACAGAAGATACCCCTACCGGGACTCGAACCCGAATCGGCAGGAGAGCTAGCGGCGGGAGTTGTTGCGGCGGCTGCGTTTGCGCTTGGGGAGGATGTCTTCCTCGTCTTCTGAGTCCCGCAGGTAGAACGTCATCGTTTGCAGCGCCTGCACGGGGTCGATTGTCCGCACGGTGATGCCGTTCGGCACATGCGGCGTCATGGGCGCGTAGTTCAGGATGCCGCGGATCCCGCACGCGACAAGCCTGTCGATCACGTCCTGCGCTACGTCTCCCGGCGTTGCGAGGATCGCAATCTCAATCTCCTCGTCACGGATAAAACGCTCCATCTCGCTTGCGGGGCGCACGGGCACGCTGTCAACGTTGCTGCCCACGATGCCGGGGTCGGCGTCAAACGCCGCCCGCACGTGAAATCCCTCCGGGGTCAGCCCGGGATACGTGATGATCGCGCGCCCCAAACGCCCCACGCCGACCAGCACAACCGGCCACGAGCGTTCCAGTCCCAGGATGCGTGTCAGGTCGCCAAGCAAGGCTGAGACATCGTAGCCGCGCCCCTGCTTGCCGAATCGTCCGAAGTAGCTGAGGTCCTTGCGGATCTGCGCCGGGGTCGTGCCGAGCGCCTCACCGAGTTCGCGTGAACTGACGACTTCAATCCCGTCGTCGAGCATGAGACGCAGCGTCCGCAAATAGTGCGGCAGCCTGTCAACTACAACGGCCGGGATATCCGTCGGCATACACTCCCCACCTATACGCCTGACACGTCTGCCAGACGCATCGGCACGTCGCAGACGAAGCTCGAAAGCTGCTCAGATTCTAGGAATTGGCCACGTTAATCGTCAAGTGGCAGACGTCTGTTTACGGTCCGCTAACCGGAGGATATCGGTGTCGGCGTGGCCGTCACGCTAGGGGTCGCCGTTGGGGGAACAACGATGAACGGCGAATCAGTATCCCCGGTGAGAGCCGGCAGGGGAGTGGCGGTCGCGTCCGAGCCCGGAACGGCCGTCGGAGTCCAGTTGGGTGGGAGAACCTGTCCCGGGCCGGCGCGTTCAAGCGCTCCCTTGTCCGGCACCCACACCGATGTTGGGGCAGTCCGGGGCGTCTCTTCCTGCCCTCGAGTCATGAACACGCGGTAATAGTGGAAATGACCGCTGCGGAAGACGGCGCCGTGCTCGTAGAACCCCGTATCAGGGGATTTCGCGCCGACTTCCTCCCACGGCCCGTCTTCATTCTCCGAATACTCAAAGACGACAAGGTCGATATCCAGGTTCTCATCGGGAGGACTCCAGCTCAGGCGAATGACCTCGGTGCCGGGCATAACGCCGCCGCCCTCCAGCAAGAGCGCCTGCACATTAAGCGTCTCTGACGGCGGCAGCGGTTGACGGACGACGCCTTCAATAGCGGCGCAGGCTCCTGACAACACCAGCGCCGTCAAGACAATGCTCACAAGCGCCGCTCTCACGGCTCTCATTGGGAGTTCACCCGTCGATCCCCTCGCTTCTGTCTGAAAGTGAACAGACGCGCATGGCGCGTCTTATACCAGTGTATCCGAGTCGCGGAAAACGGACGGCAGCCACTCCCGCAATGGCGGTGTGTCATAGCCCATTGACGAAATAGAACAATTATTCTATTCTTCCGTTCTAACGACGCCCCAGCCCACGCGGGAAATGCACAGGAGGTCCAGCGCTGCCGGTGAGCAAGGCGTCGCGCGGGCACGGAGACGGGAGGGCACTATGACAGCACAGCCGGTCACTCTCAAGGCGATTCGGCATCCGGAGGAATCCGGCCTCTCCGAACTCTCCACTCTCGCGCTTATCTGGGGACTGGCGCGGGCTATCACCGAGACGCCGCCGGACGCGCTCGACCTTTTCCTTGACGAGATAACGGGCGGTTTGCGGGCAGACGGACGAGCATAGGGCGGTTCAATGACCAAGAAGATCAATAAGGCTGCCAAGCCGCCGGCTCGGGCAGCTATGTCACGCCGCCGGGCAAAGACGAATTTCTACGAGCGCGCCGTGTCCGAGGCGGAGTCGGAATACCTGAAACGCGCCGCCAACATGGACGGCCTCGACGACGAGATTGCCGTTCTCCGCGCCAAGATCCTCACCATTCTGGAAGACAGGCCGGATGACCTGCCCCTGCTGCTGAAGGGGGTTGGCACGTTGTCCCGCACTTTGGCCGCGCGGCATCGGCTGGCGGACAAGGCGGAGCAGGACCTGTTCGACAACCTCGTTGGAACGCTGCGGGGGCTTGGAGAGCAGTTGTTCTCGGGCCCGGAGGGAGACATCGAACCATGACCGCAAAAGACACTCTTGAGCCGACGTTAAGGAGACTGCGAGCAATGGCGCATCGTCGAACCGAGGAACTGCGTGACGCCCTGCGCGGGCTATTGAGCCGCGCCATCAGGGATCACGGACGCGCGCCCGTTACTTCCGTGCCCCTTGCCAGGCCCGCGCTCGACATGGAGCCAAGCACGGCGTTTGAGGCACTGCTTCAACAGCAGATGCGGACGCTTGAGCAGCAGTTGAAGGACCTGCGGGGACACATCAATAACCTGTTCCTGTTGATTGTCGGCACGGTGGCGCTGCAGGCCATCCTGAGGGTGGCGGGGCTTTAACGCCGTGACGATCATGGAGCCGCAGACCATACCGGCCAGGCAGGGGGCTCCCCCGCCGGCCATCCGCCTGCGTCCCTACCAGGCAGAGGTGGCGAGAGCCGTGCTTGACTCCGTGCTGAATCGGCGGGGGCTGACGTTCACGGTGGAGATGGCGCGGCAGGCGGGCAAGAACGAGTTATCGGCCTATCTCCAGATGGTGCTGCTGCTGCGCAACGCTGCGCGCGGCGGCGCAATCGTCAAGGCCGCTCCCACTTTTCAGCCGCAGGCGCTGATTTCCATCCAGCGCATCATGCGGCGCCTAGAGGAAAACGGCCTCAGCAACATATCTCACCTCGATAAGGGGCACATTCTGCATGTGGGACGCTGCCGTGCCACCTATCTCAGCGCGCACCCGTCCTCAAACGTGGTGGGGCAGACGGCGGATCTCCTGTTGGAGATCGACGAGGCGCAGGATGTCTCCCCCGACAAGTTCAACCGCGATTTCCGCCCAATGGCCGCCGCCCGGAACGCGACGACCGTTCTCTACGGCACGGCATGGCGCAGCGATTCCCTGCTCGAACAAGTCAAGTCCTCTCAGCGTCTGGGTTCATCCCAGCATTCCTATGAGGCAGCGGTGCCAAAGCGGCATTTTCGATACGACTGGCAGGACGTTGCCCTGCACAACCCGTCCTACGGCGCGTTCGTGGAGGCGGAGCGGCAGCGGCTCGGCGAGGAGCATCCACTCTTTCGCACGCAGTACGCCCTGCTCCCGATCGATGAGAACACGCGGCTCTTCAACCGCGCACAGATTGTTCAGCTGCACGGCGATCATCCCCGACAGGAGATCCCGCGCCCCGGCGCAGTCTACGTCGCGGGTCTCGATCTCGCGGGCGCGCCGGTGGCTATCTCCGAGCCGGAGTGGGGCGCGTCCCATGAAGTTGGCCGTGACGAGACCGTGCTGACCATTGGTGAACTTGTCGTCTCTGAGCCCGGAGGCGAGCCGCAGGTCCGGGTTGTGCAGCACTATCACTGGCGGGGCACATCGCACGGGGCGCTCACGGAGCAGTTGACGGACCTCCTGAAAAACGTGTGGCGCGTGCGGCGGGTTGCCGTCGATGCCACCGGAATCGGCGAGCCGACGGCCGCCGCGCTCCATCGGCGCATGGGGCAGACCGTGCAGCCCATCGTGTTCACGCAGCAGTCGAAGTCCCGGCTTGGATTTGGGCTGCTTGCCTTCGTCAACGCGGGCCGGTTGCGCCTCTACGCAGACGATCAGTCACCGGAATCCATCGCCGTTCGCCACCAGCTGCGTCACGCGCAGGCAGAGCACAACGCGAACCGCACAATGAACTTCTATGTGCCGGAGCGGGAGGGCCATGACGATCACCTGGTCTCGCTCGCCTTGCTGGCGCACGCGAGCATGCAGGAAGGAGGTCCCCGCAAGGCCGTCGGACGCAGCCATTCCTCCACTTAAACGTTCCGGCCCATGAGTTTCCACTCACTTCGATCCGGAGGAGGCCACCACATGACAATCCAACCCCCACGGCATGCCGCCCTGCCACCCGTCCCGCGCAAGCCCAACAACGTCGATCAACTGGAGATTCCGCTTGCGCGGCGACGGCACAGCGGGAATCGGGGCGACGGCCTGCCGGAGGACACGCTCTACATCGACCGAGGCTGCGGCGACGACTGCACGCGCTCTCTTGATTGCCCCTATCCTCGCTGCCGCTACGATGATCCGCTCGTCACGCGCCGTGAAAGCCTGATGGCGCGAGACAAGGCCATTGTGGCGGCCCGGCTCAAGGAAGAGCTGCCCATCGCCGTCATCGCCGAAAGGTTCAATGTCGGCACGCGCACCGTCTTCCGTGCTCTGCGATCCGCGCGGGATGGAACCGAGCCTGCAACTACCGATACGAGAAAGGCGACGACATGACCACATCGCAGAACGGACGAACACAGAGCAGCGCGGCGTTCGTGCCGTCGTCGTTGGACAAGCGGGACTCGGAGCGACGTGAACGTTATCGCCGCAACCTTGCCTTCTACAACGGCGAGCACTGGTCGGGACGGACGCGCGGGCGGGAGCGCCGCCTCACATTCAACTACGCCCGGGCCGCCGTGGAAAAGGTCACGTCGTACCTGATGGCCGATATCCGCTCCACGGTGCCGGCGGTCGATTCGTCGCCGGAGGAGCAGGAGCGGGCGCGGAGAGCAGAGCGCCTGCTTGCGGACATCGCCGAGGCCAACTCCCTCGATCAACTAGACTTCGATTCAGAGATCGACACGGCGGTGCTCGGCGACGGCGCGTACAAAATCACGTGGGATGAGGAGCGGGGCGGCGTCCGCATCACCGCGCCGGACGTGCAGGGCCTGCACTGCTGGTGGGTGGGTGATGACGTGAATCGAATCCGCCGCGTCGCCTCACGCTATACGCTGGATGCCGACGAGGCGCGTGAGCTGCACGGCGTCCGTCCGCCGTCGCGCGGCAGAGGTTGGCCCGACGTCACCATCACGGAGGTGTGGGACGACAAGGCATTTCAGCTCTGGGCGGGCGATATCCTTGTGCGAGACGAGGCCAACCCGTACGGCCTGATTCCATTTGTGGTGTATCCCAACATCCGCGCGCCCAAGCAGTTCTGGGGCGTGTCAGACATTCCGGCGATGGTGGAACCGATCCGTGAACTCAACCGCGCACTCTCGCAGCTCTCCATGATTCTCGAGTTATCCGGCAATCCTATCGCCGTGTTGGAGAACGTGGACCAGTCGCAGGACATCGCCATTCAGCCCGGCGCGGTGTGGGAGCTGCCGGATCGGGCACGCGCCTATCTGCTTGACCTGCTGCAGGGCGGCGGCGTGCAGCTGCATATCGACTATGTGAACGCCATCTATCGCGCCTTGCATGACCTTTCTGAAACACCGCGCATCGCCTTTGGCGACAACCGGCAGGGGCTGTCAGGTGTCGCGTTGGAGATGGAGTTGCATCCGCTGCTCCATAAGCTGCGGCGCAAGCGGCTGATCCGCGCGGCGGCGTACCGCAAGCGGAATGAGATTGCCCTGCGCATCCACGAGCAGATGACGGGCGAGCAGCTCGCTCCCTACCGCACGTCCATCGAGTGGGGCGCGGTGCTGCCGCAGGACCAGGGTCACATAGCGCGGCAGGAGATCGAGCTTGTCAGGAACGGATTGCGTTCAAAGCGCACGGCGATGGCGCGGTTCGGGGTGTCAGACCCGGAGGCGGAGATGGCGTTGATTGCGGGGGAGCGTGGTAATGACGAGGAAACAGAGTAAGGGAGACCGGCGAGATTAGCGAGTTGCGAACTCGAACGTATCCTTGTACTTCGCGTAGCAAGAAGTGCATAACGGCTTACGGATAGAGGTTGCATGCTCTTCTCCGCAGATGTGGCAGTGTCTTTCTTTCTTGTTCCTTTTGGCATCCTTCTTTGAGTAGCAGTCCAAGCAATACGGGCGATCCAGGTTTACAACCAAATAGTTTCCGCATCGTATGCAGAAACCGCTTCGAGGCTTAGTCTTGTTTTTCGTTGACGGCTTGCTGCTGCCAGACTTCAAGCGGTTCGTCTCTCGATATATGGCCTCGTACAGCTCCGGATCATCCGCCCTCGACACCAGTATCCCCATCTCGTCGTTGTTTTCCTGCGAAAACTGATGAAAGTTCATTGAGGTCAGCAACACCTCGTTTTCATTCAAGTAGCACTTGGCATGAAGGTTCTTGACGAAGGTGACCTTTATTCCGTGGGAGTCGAGAAAGTCTCTGTCGTCCAAACTTATTTGAGATTTTCGCTTCCCATAGACCATATGAATGTCTATCTTGTTCCTCTTGATTTTGTTGTTTAGTCGCTTCTTGGTCACGTCGTCTAGCTTGATATACGCGCTCACCAGAACAATCTCTTCTGTGGCCTCTCCAATAATCCTGTATAGGTGGTCAACGATACGATCGGTTGTCAGGAATGTAGCCATGGCGGGGATCTCTCTTGGACTAACTGTGCGGAGTTATGGGGATCGTATCACGCTCCAAGTTTCGTTCGGGCGGCGGCGCAATCTAAATCGGCATGTCCGGTGGCGGGGGTAGTTCTCCAATAGCTTCAGAAGCCTCTGTGGGGTTAGTTTTTGGTGAAATGCTGACCAGCAGCGCTGTCGCGGACAGGCCGTAGAACAGCCCCGGCACGAAAGCGTAGTAGGGCAGCACTCGAAACACGACCAGCGGCGCGATGAGCAAAGTGAGGCACGCGAAAAGCGTCACGCTGAGATGGCCTTGCCGTATGGCGGAAGCGTCCCGGAAAACGCCCCGCAGCGTCATGGCCGACGCCGCGATAGCCCCCGTCGCCATCACACCCACAAAGGCGATTGTCGTCTCCGTGGAGCAGTAGGCTCGCGTGCAGCCCGCCGTGTCCTCATCCAACAGTTGGAGGCTATAGGCAACGCTTGCGCCGATGGCCATGGCGGCTGCGAAAGACGCAAGCACGATAGCGCGGCCCTGCTGGCTGTTACTGTCGTCACCATCAGCGTTCCGCCCTGCATTACGGGCAGAAAGCGCTGCCGCCAATAGCGCGATTACAAAGGGCGCGTAGAGCGCAGGCTCATATGACAGGGCATCGAAGTACGGCGTGGCCAGGGCGATGGTGACATAGGCGACGGTGACCGCGTGGAAGTACATCGCGGCATCGGGGGCGGTTCTGATTGCGTTGCGGTCGCCCGATCTCACGCGAAGAATCGTCAGGACGGCAAAGACGACGGCGGCCAGCATGAAGAACGTGAGGGGCAGGCGCAGGAACGAGGCGGGGTAGTTGATGGCCGCCCACACAACCGTCTCCGGCGCAACGTCCAGGAGGATTGTTGTGGCAAGGAATGACGCCGGCGTTCCCGCAGCGAAGACCGCCGCCCCAAGCAATACAGAACGGCCGACTCTCATAGGCATCCTCACCGCGCCGACGCGCCCTCTCTATGATACTGGGAACGGCGCGGCCATCGGCGGGATTTTTGGCTCCGGTCGTTAGCCCGTTTACCGCGTGGGGAGCGCGTTTAAGGGCTTGACAAGGGTTGCCGTGGCGCATAGTCTGAACGTTGCGCCCTTCCTCCGGGAGGGGTGTGAGCGCCTTAACAGCTGGATAGTGAAAAGGAAGGCAGAGGCCTTCCGTTCAATTCGTACGAAGAGTTTGATCCTGGCTCAGGATGAACGCTGGCGGCGCGCTTCATGCATGCAAGTCGAACGAGAGACCGGGCTTCGGCCCGTTATCTAGTGGCGGACGGCTGAGTAACACGTGAGGAACTTGCCCTCCGGTGGGGGACAACCACGGGAAACCGTGGCTAATACCGCATGATGTCACGTTTCATAAGTGACGTGACCAAAGATTTCGGTTGCCGGAGGAGAGTCTCGCGGCCTATCAGCTAGTTGGTGAGGTAACGGCTCACCAAGGCGATGACGGGTAGCCGGTCTGAGAGGATGATCGGCCAGAGGGGGACTGAGACACGGCCCCCACTCCTACGGGAGGCAGCAGCAGGGAATCTTGCGCAATGGGCGAAAGCCTGACGCAGCGACGCCGCGTGGGGGATGAAGGTTCTAGGATTGTAAACCCCTTTTGCTGGGGAAGAAGTTCTGACGGTACCCAGCGAATAAGGCCCGGCCAACTACGTGCCAGCAGCCGCGGTAAAACGTAGGGGCCAAGCGTTGTCCGGAATTATTGGGCGTAAAGGGTGCGTAGGCGGCCCGGTCAGTCTCGTGTGAAAGCTCCCGGCCCAACCGGGAGAGGTCACGGGATACTGCCGGGCTTGAGGATAGCAGAGGAAGGTGGAATTCCCGGTGTAGCGGTGATATGCGTAGATATCGGGAGGAACACCTGTGGCGAAAGCGACCTTCTGGGCTATTTCTGACGCTGAGGCACGAGAGCGTGGGGAGCGAACCGGATTAGATACCCGGGTAGTCCACGCCCTAAACGATGAGTGCTAGATATGGGGGGTATCGACCCCCTCCGTGTCGTAGCTAACGCATTAAGCACTCCGCCTGGGGAGTACGGCCGCAAGGCTAAAACTCAAAGGAATTGACGGGGGCCCGCACAAGCAGCGGAGCGTGTGGTTCAATTCGATGCAAAGCGAAGAACCTTACCTGGGCTTGACATGTATGAAGTAGGAACCTGAAAAGGGAACGACCTGTCAAGTCAGGAACATACACAGCTGTTGCATGGCTGTCGTCAGCTCGTGCCGTGAGGTGTTGGGTTAAGTCCCGCAACGAGCGCAACCCTTGTTGCCAGTTACATGTGTCTGGCGAGACTGCTCCGCAAAACGGAGAGGAAGGTGGGGATGACGTCAAGTCATCATGGCGCTTACGCCCAGGGCTACACACACGCTACAATGGCCGGTACAACGGGCTGCGAAGGCGCGAGCCGGAGCGAATCCCATCAAAACCGGCCCCAGTTCAGATTGCAGGCTGAAACTCGCCTGCATGAAGTAGGAGCTGCTAGTAACCGCGTATCAGCATGGCGCGGTGAATACGTTCCCGGGCCTTGTACACACCGCCCGTCACGTCATGAAAGCTGGTAACACCTGAAGTCGCTACGCCAACCCTTCGGGGAGGTAGGTGCCGAGGGTGGGACTAGTGATTGGGACGAAGTCGTAACAAGGTAGCTGTACCGGAAGGTGCGGCTGGATCACCTCCTTTCTAGGGAGCTAATCACTCCGCTTCTGTGGAGTGCATTGCACCCAGGTCGGTCAGCGATTCTCCTGCCTTACAATCCGGTGTCTGAGTGGCATGAACCGTCCTTTCGAGGACGGCGGAACCCCGACCGGATCGCGGGCAGGGCACCATAGATCGCTGCGCGCTACGGCGCACACCACCGTTGTTCATTCACGTGAAACAACAAAACATGAACCGAAGACCAATCCCTTTCTTTCACTATCCAGTTGCTAAGGCGTTTTTCTATTTCACGCCCTGGCTTGGTTTTCCGTACAAGTTTGTCTGGCGTTTGAACTTAGACCTTCCCCGTCCTACCCCCGTACACTGACGAATCCGCCCTCCCCGTGCTATAGTTTGTGCGCCGTTTCCAAACGGTCGCCGTGGTGGGGGAGCAATCGGCGAGCGCCTCTCTGAAGGCCAAACGATGAATATCCCCGCGCGCAGTTCCGTTTGGGAACGGTGTTGGCACACAAACCGGACCGGGAGGTAGGAGATGACCCAGGAAAACGCGCAGCCTGAGATTATGTACACGACGCCGGCGGATCACGTCCGGCTGATCACCATGAACAGGCCGGAGACGCTGAATTCACTCACGCTCGACGGCAACGCAGCCATGCTGAACTATGTCCGCGAGTTCCGCGATGACGATGACGCGTGGGTGCTCATCCTGACCGGCGCCGGCGAGAGGTCCTTCTCAACGGGTCTCGACCTTCGCAGGCAGTCGCAGCAGGACGCATCCAATGAGGAGCCGCCGCCGCCCCCGCAGGTGCCAAACGAGGGCCTGCACTCCTATCCCAGCATCGAGGTCTTCAAGCCCGTCATCGCGGCCATCAACGGCTACGCGTTCGGCGGCGGGTCCGAGATGGCGCTCTGGGCGGACATCCGCATCATGTCCGAAAACGCCGAGATGGGCCTGCTTGAGCCGCGACGCGGCCTGCTGTCCATCAGCGGCACCACGCGCATGTCCCGCGCCATTCCTATCGGTCTCGCGATGGAGCTCATCATCACAGGCCGCCGCTACAAGGCCGAGGACTGCTACCGCATGGGCCTCGTCAGCCAGGTTGTTCCGCAGGCGGAGCTGATGGACACGGCCGTTGCCATGGCGACGGAGATCGTGACCGAGTGCTCACCCATCGCGACGCGCGTCGCCAAGGAGCACATCACCCGCACGCTGCACCTGCCGACGCGAGAGGCGCTCCAGGTCCAGTCCCTGAACAGCAACCGGCTGCGCCAGCTGTCCCCGAAGGACACGGCAGAGGGCCCGCGCGCCTTCGTGGAGAAGCGCAAGCCTCAGTGGGTTGGCGGCTAAGCACGACACGCGTTAGAACCTGACGCAAAGCACGAGGGCTCCGCCACAGTTGTGGCGGAGCCCTTAGTGATTCAGACAACCTTCTGAGCAACTCCGGCGTTATAGAGATTAACTACCGCCATTGGAGGCGACATCCGTTATGCGAATCTCAGTGCTTATTCTGTTGCTTCTTGGCATCACAGTCCTAGCGCTGGCGGCATGTTCGTCCGCTAGCGAGGAGTCCGGTGAGCACGACACGGAAAGCGCTCAGGGCGAACAATCCGGGGAGCATCGCGAAGGCGGGGAATCCGGCGAGCATGACGAAGAATCGGAGTCCGGCGAGGGCGACGGTGAGGAATCCGCCACCCAGTATGGCCTGACAGACACCTATGACATCGTTCGCGCCGGCGCGCGCCTGATCCTGTCTTACGACGATTCGTGGAATACCTTCAGGGGGACGGTGGAGAACACGACCGACGAAACGCTGCGGCGCGTGCGTGTGGAGATTCATCTCTCCAACGGTGTTGAGCTTGGGCCGACGATGCCTCTCGATCTAGCGCCCGGGCAGATGGCCGAGATCACACTGCCCGCGACCAAGCAACGCTTCGAGACGTGGAGCGCGCATCCGGAGGTGGGTGGCGGCGTTGAGCAAGGTGGCGCGGCCGTACCCCCCGAAATCGAAAAGGCTGCTCGCTTGCTTTTGGCGGACATAGCGACTGCGGATGAGAATGATTTCACCCTGATCAGTTCTGAGAGTGTGTCGTGGTCGGACGCCAGCCTCGGGTGCCCACAAGAGGGCATGGCCTATGCCCAGGTCATCACTCCGGGCTACAAACTCGTCTTCACGCTTGGGGACACATCCTACGCGGTCCACACCAACGTCGATGGCTCCAACCTGGTCCCCTGCAACGACGGCGGATAACGCCCGCGCGGCGTGCTACTTACACCCCCCGATGCCTTATCATGACGATACGTATTGACGGGTGGGGTGGGCAGTTGGCCTGACAGGGTCTTTGGGGATAGGCGCATGGAACGACCGGTACCGAGCCACGAGGAACTCAGGGCGCAGTTGGCCTTGCTTGGCGTCAGCATCAGTGACGACGCCCTGCCCGGCCTGCAACGGCGCGTCGCGTTCTACCAGGAGGCCATGAACCGCCTCGACGACATGGACTTCGGGCTAATCGAACCTGCTCTCGTGTACGACCCCGATGCATCGTCCGGCGGAGCCTAGGCATGAACGAAGAGCGCGTCGGACTTTCCCTCACGCAGATCGCCCGCCGCATCCAAACCCAGGAGGTCTCCGCCACCCACGCGCTGGAAGACGTGCTTGAGCACGTTGCCCACGCCGACGACACCATCAACGCGTTCGTCACCGTCCTGCGGGATCAGGCGCTCCAAGAGGCGGAGGCCGCGGACCACATGCTCCGCGCCGGGCACCTGCTTGGGCCGCTCCACGGGGTACCCGTCGCCATCAAGGACATCCTGACCACGGACGGCATCACCACCACCGCAGGATCAAAAATCCTCGCAGACTGGAAGCCGGATTTTGACGCGACCGTTGTCCGCAAGCTGAGGCAGGCGGGGGCAGTCATCATCGGCAAGACAAACCTTCACGAGTTCGCCTTTGGTGTGACGACGGAGAACCCGCACCACGGCAACACACGCAATCCGTGGAACCCGGACCATGTGCCGGGCGGCTCCAGCGGCGGCTCCGGCGCGGCGGTCGCCATGGGCATGGGCTATATGGCCATCGGCACGGACACCGGCGGCTCCATCCGCATTCCCGCCACCCTGTGCGGCGTGACCGGCATCAAGCCGACTTACGGGCGCGTCAGCCGCTACGGCTGCCTGCCTCTTTCATGGTCGCTGGATCACGTTGGGCCTCTCGCCCGGACGGCTGAGGACTGCGCCCGCGCCCTGCAGGTTCTCGCTGGCCATGACCCTCTCGATCCCACGTCCTCGAATCGCCCCGTGCCGGACTATCTCGCGAACATCAACGACCCCATTGAAGGCCTGACCATCGGCATCCCCGGCGAGCCCTTCTGGGATCCCATCGATCCGGAGGTTGATGCAGCGGTTCGCGCCGGTATAGACGTCCTGAAGAGCCAAGGCGCGCGCGTCATCGACGTTGAATTCCCGCTTACGGACGAGCTTGTGACGATGCAGACATCCATCCTCTTTGCGGACGCCGCCGCCTACCACCACCAATGGATGCGTGAGCGGCCGGAGGACTATGATTCCCGCGTCCTGGCCGGACTTCTGCAGGGCGCGACGGTTCCTGCCGTCGATTACGTCAATGCCCTGCGGCTGCGCTCCGTCCTGCGCGAAAAGATGAACGATGTCTGGCGCAGGGTTGATCTGTTAGCCCTCCCTACCTCCCCCGTCACTGCGCCGAGGATCGGCCATGCCTACGAGACCGTCCCGGTGGGCAGTGGCGAGCTGCAGCTCACTCGCGCCCTGACACGCAATATGACGCCATTCAACCTGCTCGGCACGCCGGTTATGACCGTCCCGTGCGGGTTCAGCAGCGACGAACTGCCCATCGGCTTGCAGATTGCCGGCCCCGCATTCGATGAGGCGACCGTGCTCCGCGCAGGCCATGCCTACCAGAAGGAGACTGATTGGCACACGTGGCGTCCGCCCGCGGATACAACGCCTTAACGCCGGCCACCGTATTTCGACGAACAAGAACATGACATCCAGCACAGACATCACCGCCCTGGGCCTTGCAGAGGTTTCCGCCCGCATCCATGCGCGGGAGGTCTCCTGCCAGGAGGTCACGCGCACGCTTCTTGAACGCATCGGGCGGCTTGAGCCGACGGTCAACGGCTATGTCGCCGTCCACATGGAACAGGCGATGGCCCAGGCGCTCGCGGCGGACGCGCTTCTCGCCGCCGGGGTCGATCACGGACCACTTCACGGCGTTCCCATCGCCGTCAAAGACCTCTTTGCCGAGCGCGGCATCCCGTCGTCCGCCGGTTCCAGCATCCTTGCGGACTGGGTACCGGACGATGACTCCACCGCCGTCCACAAGCTGCGGCAGGCGGGCGCAATCATCATCGGGCGCGCCAACATGGATGAGTTCGCCTTTGGCGGCACTACTGAAAACACACATTACGGCGTCACGCATAATCCGTGGGATCATGAACGCAGTTCCGGCGGCTCATCGGGCGGCTCCGGCGCGGTTGTCGCGGCGCGGCTGGCCTACGCCGCTCTCGGCACGGATACCGCCGCCTCCATCCGCAATCCGTCGCACTTCAACGGCGTCACAGGAATAAAACCCTCGTTTGGCCGCGTGAGCCGATTCGGCGTCGTGCCGCTGGCGTGGACACTCGACCATGCCGGCCCACTGGCCCGGAGCGTGGAGGACGCCGCCCTCGTGCTGAGCGCCATCGCAGGCCACGATACGAAAGACGAGACGACCTCGCGTCGCTCCGTCCCGGACTACGCCGCCAATCTCGATTCAGATGTCAGCCGGCTGCGCGCCGGCATTGTGCGCGGCTATTTCTGGGAACCCATCGTCCCCGAGGTCGCCCAGCTCAACGAGCAGGCATACGATGTCCTGCGTGGCCTGGGGATGCACCTTGAGGACGTCATTCTTGACCATACCGACGTCTTACCTGCGCTGTTCGCCACCATCCTGCCCGCGGAAGCCGCCGCCTACCATCACCGCTGGATCCGCGAAGGAAGAGGCGGCGAGTATGGCTATGCCATCCTTGACCGGCTCATCCCCGGCTATGCCATCCCGGCCATGGACTATGTGAACGCCCAGCGCGCCCGCGCCTTTTGGGAAGAGTCCGTGCAAAGCGCCTTACAGCGCTACGACGTTCTGGTGATGCCGACCGTGCCCTATACGGCGGCCAAGCTCGGCCAGACCATGGTGCAGGTGGGCGACGGCGAGGAGGAGGCCTCATTTCTGCGGACGCGCAACCTCTTCCCATTCAATCTCACCGGAATGCCCGCCTTGAGCGTCCCCATTGGATTCGACTCATCCGGCCTGCCCGCCGGGATGCAGATCGTCACCAAGGCCTGGGACGAGCAGACCGCATTCAACGTCGGCCACGCCTACCAACAAGCCACAGATTGGCACACGCACGCGCCTGATCTGGGCTAACATCCCACCGGTGGAAGAACCCGCCCCGGCCTAGTCGGTTATCTGAACCTCACCCGGCGGATGCTCCTGAGCCGCGATGGCTTCCCAGAAACCACAGGAGAAGGCCGACAACAACGAGGAGTCCGGCCGCGATTGACAGCCATCCGGCATCAGGCCACCTGATTGTCTGGAGCAGCCCGAGAATGCCTCCACTGAAGATGAGTAAGCTCGGGAAATGACGCTTTCGCACAGATGCTGTGCTTGAGACGCCAAAAATCACGCCGGGCCAAATGAAGCTCACCCAGCTCTCATCGGAAAAGATGATTCCCACGATGATTGCAAAGGCCAGACCTAGGATCGTCATGGCGATGAACTGGAGAAAGAATGGAAGCAGATTGGCCGCCGGGCGATCGGGCTGCATACCGTTCTCCTGTTGATTGCCCCACGCAGGGGTGGAAGTTAGTCTTCTATCGTTACGCTGCCGAGCGTCGTTGAGGTCCGCAGGCGCAGGACAGGCCCCTCCGTCGGGTGGCTGCTCCGCACATCCTCCACGCCGGCCAGAACGGCTGAGCCGTTCTGGTGAATGACCCAGTCACGCGGCACATGGAGTGTGACGCCGCCGAACGTCGCGGAAACCTGCAGGTCTGCACCATTCTCATGGAGTTTGGCTTGTCGGAAGTCAATTTCCACGCTGCCGAATGTCGCCGTGACGGTTCCGCCGACGAAGGACTGAGAGCTGACCGTTCGATTTGAGCCCGAGAACGTCGCTGTCACGTCAATCGTGCTCTCGTCGTCCGTAAGGACCTCGACGTTGTCGGGCATTGGGGGCGCGCGGCGTTTACCCACGTTATTCCGTTCCAGCAGGATTCCGACACCTAGCGCGATTATCAGCAGCGGCCAATACGTCCCCATATCGACGCGCGCGCCCAAAGCGTCCGCCAGGAAGATGCCGCCCGCAGCGAGGACCACCATACCCAACCACAGAGGCCCGCGGACAATCCACACAAGCCCCAGCGCAATCAGCACCAGCGGCCATAGGGTCTCCCACAGGTCAAACGACCACAGGTTGCCCGCAAGGAATATCAACCCCAGAGCGATGAGAATAGCGCCCGGTAGAATGCGCCCGGAACGCCGTACCTGGTAACCTCTCATGCCAACCGTCCAATCCCGGCGCGGTGAGGGAGTTTATTCGTCGCGCCGCTCAAGCTCCCGCAGGAAGTCCTCAACGTCCGGCGCGAGGCGAGGCGGCTCCTGCTGCTCTTCCATCTCGCCAAGCTCGGTTTGGTTCGCCCCCACCTCGCTGTCATAGGCCTCTTCAAGCTGCTTCACGAGTGAGCGGACGCGCGGTTCCCGCTGCGCCATGCGATCAATCTCGGCATACTGGCGGTCGCCGTCCTGCTCAATCTTGGTGAGGTCCGGGATCTGGAAGCTGTAGATGGGCGACAGGAGCTTCAGCAGCTTTTCCTGACCGCGATGGTCCTCCTCCAGCCGCGCGTAGGGAGGCAGCTGGATGAGCGCCGAGAGCGTTTCAACACCGCGCTTGACCAGTTCCTGCGTGGCGATGGCCATCATGCTGGTCGGGCCCTCGTAGTTGGAGGAGCGCACGCCCGCGCGCTCCAATATGGTTTGCACGTTTGGGTCGGACGCCTGCCCGCTCGCCAGCAGTGGCCGTGTATGGGGGGTTGAGCCGTACATCGCTCCCACCTGGCAGTAGCGCCTGACGTTCAGCCGGTCCGCCAACTCCAGCAGGGAGTCCACAAAGTCCTCAGCGTTATTGTGCGGCTCAAGGATATGCAAGAAGACGAAATCGTTGCCGCCATCACCTACGGCATACCGCACGATGGTGTTCGGAATCTCAACGATCCGCTCGCCACCGCGGCGATACAGCATAGGGCGATAGCGCGTCAGGTCATAGAACTGGCTGGGGCGCGCAAGGCGACCCAACTCCGTGGCGTTAAACTGTGATTCAAGCGTGCCAAGAGTGAGCGTGCCCACCGAGCCGACATCGATCCACGGCTGGAGGATAGCGAATATGTGCGGATCACGTAGCTCCGGCAGTGGTTCCTCGACTTCAAAAGCGCCAATGCGCATGGTTCCTCCCCTCAGCGACCCCACCCGTTCGCTCCCGCGCTCGGAAACCGGCTGGGGTTGCGTCCATTATAGGCGTCCAGCACGGCGAATGCGCGGGGCATCGTGAACGGTCTCACGGCATGACCCAAACAGCCTCAAACGGCCGCTCTGAGCTGGGTGAGACGACACCCCGCACAATCGTCGCCGTCCTCGCTCACCCGGACGATGAGACGTTCATCATCGGCGGCACGCTGGCCCTCTACGCATCGCGCGGACATGATGTTCATGTCATATACGGTCCATTCGGCCCGGAAACGGACGGCAGGCCAACACCGCAACGCCTCTCTGAACTCGAAGCCGCCGCCAACACTCTTGGCATTACCGCCAACACGTTTCTCTCAGCCCCTGACCACTCCGAATACCCCGCGCATGCGGGGGGCCTCCCCCACCTCGCCAACGCAATTCGCGCCGAACTCCGTGGACTGCGTCCAGACGTTGTTATCACGTTCGACGCCACCGGCGCGACCGGCAACCTGGACCACATCCTGATGGGCGCGGCTACTCTGCAGGCCGTGGGGTCGATGACGGGCGTCTCCGCGCCCCGGCTCTACGCCGCCGTCTTTGGTCGACGCCTACTCGCGGCGGGCCTGCGTATCGGACGGTTGACCCGGCGCAAGAACCTGGACGACGTGCGTGACGCCCTGCGGATCGCGCAGGAGTCTCAGCGTCCGACAACGACGGTTGATGTGCGCGGCGTTCTTGAGCGTCGTTTGGAGGCAGCGCGGTGCTACACGACGGCGCTCAAAGAGGGAGCGTGGTGGATGCGACGATGGGAGCTGCTCTCACCAGGAATCCGCCGCCGCCTCGCGCCGCGAGAACTCTATGCGCGGCTGATTCCGCCCGTTTCCGACTCTGAAGACATGGAGAGGGGGCTGTTCGGCGAGGGGTGAGCGTTCCTACTCCGTGCCGCCCGCCGGGACGACGCTTGGCGTCCCTGTAGGTGGCGTGCCGGGTAGTTCGCGATTCTCACGCCGCAGGAGACGGTAGACGACGGGAATCACCACAAGCGTGAGCACGGTGGAGGTCATCAGGCCGCCGATGATTACCGTCGCCAGTTCCGCGCCGATGATGCCGCCGGACTGACCTTCCTCAAGCGCAAGCGGCAGCAGCACAAAGCTGGTGGTTAATGCAGTCATCAGGATGGGGCGGATGCGTGCCTGTCCGCCCTGGATGAGCGCGTCCCGGATGCGCGCGCCGCGACCCCGCAGTTGGTCCACAAAGGCGATCAGCACGACGGCATTCGTAACCACCAAGCCAATCAGCATCAGCAGTCCCATCAGGCCCGGGAGGCTTAGCGCCCGTCCGGTGATGAAGAGCGCGGCGATCGCGCCGGTAAATGCCAGTGGGACGGCGATCAGGATAATCAGTGGCGTGATGAATGACCGCTGCGCGATGAACATCACTGCATAGACCAGCGCCGCGCCGATGCCCATTGCGATGATCATCTGGGTGAAGACTTCCTGGATGTCCGCAAAGACGCCGCCCGTTTCGCGTTCCACTCCCGGCGGCAGTCCAACTTCTTCAATGACGCGGTCGATTTCCGCGCTGACAGCGCGGGTATCCTGGGCGGTGATGACGCCGGAGATTGTGACCGTGCGGCGGCCGTCGACACGTGTGATGGGGATAGCCGCGCCGGCGAATGGTCCGGCGTCTCTCACGTCAATAGCATTGGAGCGTATGTTGATCACGCCCTCAAGCTCGCTGATGGGGCCGATCAAGCTGTCTGACGCCTGTATAAGGCTTGTGTAGTCCTCACCAATCAGTCGGACCTCAAGGTCTCCCGCGGGCGGGCCCCCACCCTGCGCCAGTTCAATAAATACGGTTCGTCCCGGTCCTGCAAGGTCATTGCGGAGCAGGTCGGCCATCTCCGTCGCATCAGTGCCCTCGGTCAGCCGTGCGGTCATGTTAATCGTCGTCAGGCCGCCCCCCGGCCCGCCGAACGCGAAACCGCCACCGACTGAGGACGTATAGAGCTCAATGTCACCCGCGACTCGCAGCTCTTCCAGCCGGTCTTCGGCCTCATCCAGATACTCGGCAATAACGTCCGGTCGCGTGGTTGGGGGCGCTTCAATCTCAATGGTGAGGAGGTTCTGCACACTGCCGGGCAGGAAGCCGATGGGGATGTTGGCCAGCAGGGACATGCTGCCCACGAACAGGAGGATTGCGCCGATGATTGTGTACAGCCGATGCCCCAGCGCCCATGTGACTATCGGCGTGTAGAAACGCACGATCCGGCGTGAAAGGACTTCTTCCGCGGTGTCCGAAGAGTGCCGCCTGATCAGGAAGCTGGCCAGAGCAGGCACAGCGGTCAGGGCGACGGCCAAAGAGGCGAGCAAGGCGAAGGTGATGACAAGAGCGAACGGCAGGAAGAACTCACTGACGATGCCTCCGATGAAGCCCAATGGGGCAAAGACAGCGATGGTGGTCATGGTAGCGATTGTGATTGGGAGAGCGACTTCCTTTGTGCCCTCAAAGGCGGCGTGGAGCCGGTCCTCCCCGTCCTGTATATGCCGGTAGATGTTCTCCATAACAACGATGGAGTCGTCCACGACGCGCCCGGCGGCGATGGCAAGACCGCCTAATGTCACAAGGTTGAGGCTCATGCCCAGCCAATTCATGACGATGATGCCGATGAGCAGGCTGGCGGGAATCGAGATGCCCGTGACGAACGTGGGGCGGACGCTGAGGAGGAATCCGAGGATCACGAGGATGGCAAGCACTGCGCCGAGCGCTACTTCCCTGCCCAACGTATCGATAGAGTCCTGGATCTCCGGACCCTGGTCTTCGACTACGGTGAACTCAACATCCGGCGGCAGCAGCGTCTTGATGTCGTCCAGTTCCGCGAGGGCTGCCCTCGTTACCTCAACGGTGTTGTCATCCGGTCCCTTGACGACGCCGATGGTCAGGCTGGGCAGGCCATTCGTGCGGTTGATGACGCCCTCTCCACCAGCGTTGGCGGGGATATCCGCGCTATTGACGCCCGGAACCTCACGCAGTCGGGGGAGGATATCGCGCTCCACCATCGCCTTCAGTTCTTCAGGCGGTTGATTGCTCCGCACCGATACCTGCAAGACGGGGAACTGCTGGAAGTTCAGTCTGCCGACGTTGGGCTCGGCAACGGTTGGAGGCAGTTGGAGTCTGTCAACGGCCTCCTGCACGGTCTGCTCAATCGCTGCCGTGTCGGAACCAAACTCGAACTCGGCAAAGGCAACGGACAAGTTCAGCGATGAGGAGGACTGGACGATGTTCACGTCCTCCTGTTCCAGCAGGATGCGTTCAATCGGAATCGTCACATCCTCCAGAACCGTCTCCGGGCTGGCCCCGGGATAGAAGGTGACGACGGTGACCAGTGGAAAATCGACGGATGGCAGGAACTCAACCTGCAGGCGCGTGTACGACCAGATACCGGTGGCGATGAGCGCAATGAGGAGGATGATTGTAACGATACGGACGCGCAGGGCTAGGCGCGTGGGGATCATGCCGAAACGCTCAAATGCCAACTCAACGAACGAAATCACCGCTCTGAACGGCATGAGGATAAGCCGCAGCAAGAGCGCGAGGCGGGTCAGAAGCATCCGGACAAGACTCCCCGAGAGAAAAAGGCGTGTTTGTGAATTACGTCACGTATACCAGTATGCTCACACAGTCAGCGTTGGCAAATCATGCGGATATTCTCCGCTCCGCCAACATCCGCTGCACGGTGATGCCAATCTGTCCGGGGCTGTCCGCCACGTAGCAGCCGGCGTCTCGCAGGGCTTCTTTCTTGGCCTCCGCCGTCGCCGCCTTTCCGGTGATGATTGCTCCGGCGTGGCCCATGCGGCGCCCGGGAGGCGCCGTCGCGCCCGCGATGAATCCCGTCACCGGCTTGCTCATGTGGTTCTTGATGTAGTCCGCGGCTTCCTGCTCCGCCGTGCCGCCAATCTCTCCAATGAGCACGACTGCGTCCGTCTCAGGGTCGTTCTCAAACAACTCGAGGATGTCGCGGTGGCGCATGCCGATGATTGGGTCACCGCCGACGCCGACGCAGGTGGACTGCCCGATGCCGAGCGCCGTCAGCTGTGAAACGGCCTCATAGGTCAGCGTGCCGGAGCGGGAGACGACCCCGATGCGGCCCTCGGCGTGGATGTTGCCGGGGATGATGCCGACCTTCTGCTTCTCCGCCACGCTCGTGAGGCCGGGGCAGTTGGGGCCGATGAGCCGCACGCCCTTCTTGGTCAGGTACTGAGCCACCTGCGCCATATCCAACGTCGGGAGGCCGTCCGTGATGCAGACAATGAGATCGACGCCGCCCTCGGCGGCTTCAAGAAGCGCGTCCGTTGCGAACGCGGCGGGCACGAAGATCAGGGAGACATTCGCCCCCTCCTGCTCAACGGCCTCAGCAACGGAGTCGTACATGGGGCGGTCGATGTGCGTGGTGCCGCCGCGCCCGGGCGTGACGCCCGCCACAACGTTGGTGCCAAAGGCGATGCACCGCTCGGTCTGGAACGTTCCTTCGCGGCCGCTCATACCCTGTACCAGCACGCGGGTGTCTTCGCCAACAAGAATGCTCATCTAGGTGTTTCCTCTCGAAGTGTTATCAGTTTCCCAGTTGAATAGCGGAACTAGTTGATTTCAGCGACCTTAGTTGCCGCGTCATTGAGATCGGCTGCCACGGCGACAGTTATGTCGGAGTTGCGCAGGATCTCCGCGCCCTCCTCAGCGTTCGTGCCGGTCATGCGGACGATGATGGGCACGTTCACATCGACCTCGTTGTACGCGGAAACGATACCGTTTGCCAGAACGTCGCAGCGCAGGATGCCGCCAAAGACGTTGATGAGAACCTTCTTCACGTCAGGATCAGAGACGATGATCTTGAAAGCCTCCGCAACCTGCTCCTCGGTGCCGCCGCCACCAACGTCCAGGAAGTTGGCGGGCGCGTGGCCGACCTGCGCGATGACGTCCATCGTGGCCATCGCAAGACCCGCGCCGTTCACCATGCAGCCAACATCGCCGTCCAGCTTGACGTACTGCACGCCCTTGTCATTGGCGTTCCGCTCAAGCGGGTCTTCCTGGTCTGCGTCACGGAGCTCAGCGAGATCGCGATGGCGGAAGTGGCTGTTCTCATCGGTGTCGATCTTGCCGTCGGCGGCGAGCAGGCTACCGTCGCCCGTGACGACGAGGGGATTGATCTCGACCAGGTTCAGGTCCTTACTCTGGAAGGCATTGACGATGCCTCCGAGCAAAGCGCCAAACGGTCGGGCCAAGGCCGCATCTAACTCCAGCGCAGCGGCTACACGACGTCCGACGAACGGTTGGTAGCCGATGAGCGGGTCGATGTGAACCTGCGTTATCTTCTCAGGCGACTCCTCGGCGATCTCCTCGATCTCCATGCCGCCCGCAGCAGAGGCGATGATGACGGGCGACTTGGCCGCGCCGTCAACCGTCACGCTCAGATAGAGTTCCTGCGCGATATCGACCGGCTCCTCAACGAGGACTGCATTGACGGGCACGCCCTGCGGGCCGGTCTGGGCTGTGACGAGGTTTGAGCCGAGCAGGCCTGAGGCGAACTCAGCCGCCTCATCCGGGCTCGAAACAACCTTGACACCACCCGCCTTGCCGCGTCCGCCGGCGTGAACCTGCGCCTTGACGACGGCCCTGCCGCCGAGTTCCTCCGCGATGGCGCGCGCTTCATCGGCAGTGGTCGCGACGCGCCCATTCGGGACGGCGACGCCGAATGCCTTAAACACCTCTTTCGCCTGATATTCGTGAATCTTCATATAGCAAGGCCCCCCACCCTGTGAGTTCTTTCACGAGTAGTGTCATACAGGAGACGGATAGGGCGCAAGCGGAGGGGGCGGGATTCGAACCCGCGTTGCAGGGTTACCGCAAAGCAGTTTTCAAGACTGCCGCCTTCGTCCACTCGGCCACCCCTCCGCGTTTAGGCAGAGCGCCATATCAGTATTGGAACGCGAGGATTGGGGGTCAAGGCGGGGGGTAGAGTCGTTATACTCCGATCCAGAAGCTATGCGGAACATGTTTGGACGTTTGCGGCGAAGGACGTTAAGCGAGCAGGGCATCCCTCTGCAAGACTGGTTCAGGCGATTTAATCTGGACGCGGTGCGGTTGAATGTGGGCGTTGCCGCCGCCACCATTTCGTTCAAGGACTCGGACAGAGACGCAGCATGGGAACTGTATGTCGAGATGCTAACGAGAATCGTTGCCCAGCCCTTGCCCCGTGAAGTGGGTGATGAACAGACCGCTCTAGACAGTGTGTACGCTCTCTTTGGCATTACACGGGAGATTCTGCGACGACAGGGCCGGGATACAATCCAGTTCACTAAGGTCGCTGTGCCAGTTCTCAACCAAATCGTGCGCCCGTTCACGGCTAAATGGCATATGGAGAGCCTGGCCGGAGCATTTTCTGAAGAAGCTAGGCGTACTCAATTCCGCGACGAACTGGCAGAACTCCAAGAAGAACTCCGCAAGTACAATGCCATGCTGGCAGAGATAGCAGGTGTCGAGGATTTGACCAATCTTGAGTAGGAGGAGAATAAGCCAACCATGACCAGCACCCCCCGCCACAAGGTCTTCCTGAGCTATCACCACGAGGAAGATCAATGGTACAAGAACCTCTTCCTGCATTTCATGAGGAATGATGTCGTCGATAAATCGGTTGGAGACGGCGACATCGACAGCGATGATCTAAAAACCGAAACGACTCGCCAATATATTCGAGACGATTTCATTGCGGAAGCGACAGTAACAATCGTGCTGATCGGCCGCTGCACATGGCGGCGTAAGCACGTGGACTGGGAAATCGGTTCGAGCCTTCGGAATACAGATAAGAATCCCCGGTGTGGCCTTATGGGAATATTGTTGCCCACTCACCCTGAGTACAACGCGCCAAGCACCACAGTCAATCCTAGGCTCGTACCGCCACGATTCGCAGACAACTGGGGACAACCAACTCCATACGCCAATCTTTACTACTGGCCAGAAGTCTGGAATCCCGACAGTTTCCAGTGGAGAACCCTACGTGCCCAGAGTCAATCCCAACAGAACATCCGCGATGGTGTTGAAATTGAGAGTATTCGCAAGTGGATTCACGACGCCTTCCAGAACAGAGTGTCAAATTTGCCCGACAATAGCAGGCTTCAGTTCAAGAACAACCGGAGCACTCCTTGTGCCAATGGCTGGCAGAGCTAAGAGGGTTGTCTCGGTAACTTGGCAATTTGTTGCACTGCTCGATAACAGACTCACCTAGCGAGCCTTCATTGAACTTGTGGAGTCCCTTATGCGAATCTTATCGATGTTCTTGAGCAGTGTCGCTGCACTATCTTCAGTTGCACTGGTCATCGGATTCGTTGTACTGGCCATTGGATTCACGGTTGCATTCATATTCGGAGTAGCGCAGACCTTCTACCTTAAGGACAACCTTGGTATAGAACGGGACCGCCAGGCTCTGGAAGTCATCTACCACAGCATGAATGGAGATACTTGGGAACAGGATGACAACTGGCTTTCGGAGGAACCGCTGGAGGACTGGTATGGAGTCGACACGAACTGGTCCGGCCGTGTCACTAGCTTGCGTCTGAACGACAATGAGCTCACAGGTCACATTCCCGATTCAATAGGTGATTTGACTGCGCTAACTGAACTCCACCTCGGCGGCATTCCTGGCGGGAACGGACTTAGGGGAACGATTCCATCGTCAATTGGATACCTCGGGGAATTGCAGATTCTAGAACTGAGCGGTAATGAACTAACTGGTCCTCTGCCGGAGGAGTTAGCAACGCTAGGCAAACTGAAGGCTTTGAATCTGACCGGCAACCCTATTCAGAGCTCGATACCCTCATGGCTATCAAAACTTGAAGGTTTGGAGGAATTGGCTGCCATTCACAGTTCTCTCTACGGGGTCTTGCCGCCAAGTTTGGGAGAGATGACTAAGTTACAAAGACTGATATTTTCTCACAATGAATTGGAAGGCGGAATCCCACACTCTTTTTGTAATATAAGCGGCCTAGAGTATATCAATTTGGCAGATAATCAGATTACTGGTACGATCCCTTCCTGTTTCGGCGCTTTACGGAATCTCTCCAACATTTCACTCGAAGAAAACAAGATGTCAGGCGATATACCTCTGTCCCTAGGCAATCTGCCCGATCTGATAATACTGCGTATTGACCCCAGCATCACAGGATGTCTACCAGCTGGACTAAAGGACAATGAATCGGCTTGGGGACTACCAAACCGCCCTTGGTGCAGCGAATGAGTCGATCGGTCGATTTGAAAGCCGTTCAGGATATACAACAAGCTCGTTAGTCGGTCGCCACCGGCTCTCGGGGTTTTCTTGCTGCCAGCACGAGCAGGCCGCCGATGGCCCACACGACGCCCATCGCGATGAACGCCACATCGTAGTTGCCGTACCACTGCCATGCCCACGCGACGATGAAGGGACTCAAAGACCCGGCCACGGTTGCCACTGGAGATGAGACTCCACGAATGGCGCCTATGTGCTCACGCCCAAAGAAGTGCGCATGGACGACGTTGATGACCGGCGTGAATCCGCCCATGGTGAGGCCGTACAGGACGGCGTACACGAGAAGAACGTTCCGATCCACTCCCACTACCAGCAGCATGAGGGTAGCGCCGGCAGGAATCATCACCGCCGCCATCACCCATTGCGGCGTGTAACGCTCCGCAAGAACGCCGTATAGTATCTTGCTCGGAATCGCGACTCCCGCGAGCACCGCGGCCACAATCGTTGCATCCGCCAAGCTCAGCCCCTTGTCCTGCATGTACGCCACCTGGTGGAACAAGACGCCAAAGAGCGCCGCCTGACCGAGGGCCTGCGCCGCTAGCGCCGCCCAGAACGCGCCCGTTCTGACGGCCTCCCGCACACGCCACGGATACTCGTATGTGTCATCGTCGGAGGCAACGGCATCGTCCTGCGCTGTCTCCGCATTGCGCGTCGCCTCGCTATCTGAGATTCCGTCCGGATGCAGGCCGACGTCGCTGGGCTGGCGTCTCATGAAGATCACGGCAAAGGGAGCGAGTGTGACCAGGATGCCGATGCCGAGGATGAACCAGGCCTCGCGCCATCCGAATATGTCGATGAGCAGGCCTGCGATGGGGGCGATGACGAATCCGCCCGTCGAGATGCCGATCGTGCTGATTGCAAAGGCGCGGCCTCGTATTCGCACAAACCACTTGGCCAGAATCGCCACACCCAGGAGCTGCCAGCTCAACGTGACGGAGACGATTCCAAAGACGACGCCAAAGGCCAGGTAGAACTGCCACACCTCCTGCGCCAGCGAGGAGGCGATGAGCGCCAGACCCGCGGCGACGCTGGCAACGGTGACGACAAGCCGCGGTCCTTCACGCATGTCCAGCAACAGGCCGATAACGGGGACAGCGGGTATGGCAATGAGGCGGAAAAGGGAGATGGCAGAGAATTCGGCACGGGAGACACCGAGTCCTTCGCTCATCGGCACCACAAAGAATGAGATTGCGTAGCCGTCAATGCCCGCCGTGATCATGTTGCTGGAGAAGGTGATGCCAAGAATCACCCATCCGTAGAAGAAGGGGATGTTCCGAACCGGGAAAGGGGGTCTGCGACCCGAAGGGTTCTCTGCGGTCACACTCTGCTCACGTGCTGTAGCGGCGACGCTAGAGATTATAGCGTTTCCGCCGCATGCGTCGGCGCCCGCGGCTGTGCCGCCATCAGCACGAGTATCCCGCCCAAGGCCCAGATGGCGGCGAGCATCATGAATGACACATCGTAGTTGCCGAGCCATTGCCACATGACCCCAACCGCAAACGGGCTGGCCGCGCCAACCACGTTCGAGAGCGGGGCAGCAGCTCCACGAATCGCGCCCATGTTCTGCCGGCCAAAGTACTGCGCGAACGCGACATTGACCATCGGGATGAATCCGCCCATCGTGAAGCCGTACACGACCGCATAGACGAGAACCATTTCAAGACCAGAGCCAACGACCAAGAGCAACAGGCAAAGCCCTGTGGGAATCATTGCGGCAGCCAGCGCCGGGCGGGCGCCAAACCGCTCGGCGAGGAATCCGTAGAACAGCTTGCTCACCAATGCGGCGCCCGCGAGAGTCGTTGCGGCAAGTGTCGCTTCAGCAACGCTGAGCCCCTTGTCCTGCATATAGGCCACCTGGTGGAAGAGGACTCCGAACAGTCCGGCCTGACCAAGGGCTTGCGCGACCAGCACCGCCCAGAACCCGGCTGTCCGCGCCGCCTCACGAACCGTCCATGGGTATTCGTACGGCTCCTCGGGCGGCGTCTGCTGTTGGGCATCGTTCTCCGCCGACTCATTGCGGGCAGCTTCGACAGTCCGGCCATCCGGCAGGAGCCCCACATCACTCGGCTGGCGTCTCATAAAGATGAAGGCGGCAGGCACGAGGGTAATCAGCATGCCAATGCCAAGAACGACCCATGCGCCGCGCCACCCGATGACGTCGATGAGCAGCCCGGCGATGGGCGCTATCACGAATCCTCCGACGGATATTCCAATGGTGCTGATTGCGAAGGCGCGGCCCCGCATCCTGATAAACCACTTGGCCAGGACGGTCGCGCCCAGAAGCTGCCAGTTCATGGTGGTCGCAACGACGCCAAAGAGAATGCCGAAGACAATGTAGAACTGCCACATCGCGTCAACAAATGAGGTGGCAACGAGGGCGAGTCCCGCCACGATGCTGGCAATCGTGACGACGAGTCGGGGGCCCTCACGCCTGTCCAACATCATTCCGATGAAGGGGACGACGGGGATGGCGGCGAGGCGGAACAGGGAGATGGCCGAGAACTCGGCACGGGATACGCCAAGGTCATCGCTCATCGGCACGACGAAGAAAGAGATGCCGTAACCGGCGATCCCGGCCGTGATCATGTTGCTGGAGAACGTGATGCCGAGAATCACCCAGCCATAGAAGAAGGGGATGTTGCGGACCGGGAAGGGGGCCTTGCGCGTTTGGGATGGGTTCTCTGCGGTCACGGCTTGCTCACACGCGGCGGAGTTGCCGCTTCTTCCGTCTCAGGCCGCCGGCTCTCTCGGCGTCTGCGGTTCCGGCGCGAACAGGACGATGAACCCCGCGATGAACCACCCGGCTCCGACGAAAATGAACGCGAGATCATAGTTGCCGAGGTATTCCCACATGAGACCGACGGCGAATGGGCTGAACGCTCCGACGATGTTGGCGGGGGGCGTGAACGCGCCGCGGATCGCTCCCATGTGCTCGCGCCCAAAGTACTGGGCAAGCGCCACGTTCATCAGCGGCATGACGCCCCCCATCGTGATACCGCAAACAATTGCGTAGACCATCACCATTTCCGTACTTGTGCCAATCACCAGCAGGAAAACGGACAGGCCGGCGGGCATCATCGAGAATGGCAAAACCCATCTCACATGAATCCGCTCAACGATCAGGCCGTAAATGATTTTGCCGAGGATGGCGCATCCGGCCAGGACTGTTGCGGCAAGGGTCGCATCGGCAAGGCTCAGCCCCTTGTCCTGCATGTACGCAACCTGGTGAAAGAGCATTGGCATGAGCGACGTCAGGAACAGGACTTGCGAGGCAAGCAGAATCCAGAAAGCCATTGTTCCGGCCGCCTCGCGCACTGTCCAGGGGTACTCGTATGGCTCGCCCGACGAGAGCGCGGCGGCCTCCTCGGTAGTCATTCCTTCCTGTTGCGTGTCCTTTTGGGTGATACCGTCCGGCACGAGGCCGACGTCGCTGGGCTGTCGCCTCATGAAGAGCGCCGCGAACGGGACAATCAGGAGAATCATTCCGATGCCAAGGACGACCCAGGCGTCTCGCCATCCGAAGTTCTCAACAAGCTGGCCGGCGATGGGCGCTATAACGAACCCACCGCCTGACACGCCAATGGCGCTGATGGCCATCACGCGCGCCCGCCGCTTGACGAACCACTTGGCCAGAACGGCAGGGCCGACAAGCTGCCCGCCCATCGCCACCATCGCAACGCCGAAGAAGATGCCGAACGTCAGGTAGAACTGGAGCATGTTTTGGACGAAGGCCGACGCGATGAGCGAAAGCCCGGCCGACGCGGCGCCGATGACGATCACAAGCCGCGGCCCTTCTCGTTTATCGACAAGCATCCCCAGGATCGGAACGATGGGTATTGCCGCGAGGCGGAAGAGGGTGATGGAGGAGAACTCCGCCCGCGTCACGCCGAGCGCCTCGCTCATCGGAACCACGAAGAATGAGAGGCCGTAGCCACTGATCCCGGCCGTGATCATGCTTGTGGTGAACGTCAGCCCGACAATCGTCCAACCGTAAAAGAACGGCGTGCGACGCACCAGGAACGGGGCTCTGGGCCTCTGCTGCTGCGATGGTGGCGTTAACGTGGCTGCCATTGTGACGGCTGAGCGCCCGCGCTCAGTTCTCCTGGACGGCTTCTATAAGGCGGTTGAGGCCATCCTTGGCATCAGCGAACAGCATGGACGTTTTCTCGTTGTAGAAGAGCGGGTTGTCTATGCCTGCAAATCCGGGGCTCATGGAGCGCTTGAGCACGATGATGTTGCGGGCGTGGTCGACGTTCAGGATGGGCATTCCGTAGATGGGGCTGTCCGTGACCTCACGGGCGGACGGGTTGGTGACGTCGTTCGCGCCCACCACGATGGCCACGTCCGCGCGCTCGAAGTCGTCGTTGATCTGGTCAAGGTCATAGAGGCGGTCGTAGGGCACGTCCACCTCGGCAAGAAGGACGTTCATGTGGCCGGGCATACGACCCGCAACTGGGTGGATGGCATAACGAACATCGACGCCGCGCTCTTCAAGCAAGTCGGCAAGATCGCGCACCTGCCGCTGCGCCTGCGCGACGGCTAAACCATAGCCAGGCACGACAATGACGGATTCCGCGTAAGCCAGCAGGACACCCAGGTCTTCAGGGGAGCCTTCGCGCACCGTCGCGCCCTCTGCAACGCCGCTGGCGGCTGCGCCGCCGCTGCCCGCGCCAAACGCGCCGAACATGACGTTGGCCAATGAGCGGTGCATGGCGCGCGTCATGATCTGGGTGAGGATGAACCCCGCCGCGCCCACCAACGCGCCCGCAATGATGAGAATCGGGTTGCCGATAACGAATCCGGCGGCGGCAGCAGCGAGGCCGGAGTAAGAATTCAACAAGGAGATGACGACGGGCATGTCCGCGCCGCCGATGGGCATGACAAGCAGGACGCCTAGCACAAGGCAGAGGGCAATCAGCGCCACGAACGGGATCGGGTTGGCCTCAAAGCCTATCTGGCTGACGGCAAGCGCAAGAATCACCAGGAAAAGCAGAGCGCTCAGAATATTCTGCAGGGGCAGGCGGACGGCACGCCCCGTGATGATTTCCTGCAGTTTGCCCATGGCGATGGCGCTGCCGGAGAACGTTACGGTGCCGATGAGCACGCCCAGCATGATGGTGACGGAGGTGTCCAAGGACATCTCGGTTCCTGCGTCATAGAGTCGGAAATACTCGGATACGGCGATGAGGGCGGACGCCCCGCCGCCGAAGCCGTTGAAGACGGCGACCATTTGCGGCATCGCCGTCATCTTGACCTGTCGGGCGAAGATCACGCCGATGATGCCGCCAACCAGCACCCCGGCAATGATCAGCTCATACCGGATGATTTCCTCGTTGATAAGCGTGACGATGATGGCCAGTAGCATGCCGGACGCGCCGAGCGTGTTGCCCATCCGCGCGGTAGCGGGCGAGCCCATGTAGCGCAGGCCGAGGATGAATAAAGCCGCCGACACAAGGTAGGCGGACAGGATGATGATGTCGCGGTCGAGCGTCATGCCGACGGCCCCCGCCTTCCGTCACGGCGGAACATGCGCAGCATGCGGTCCGTCACCATGAATCCGCCCACGACGTTGATGGTGGCGAGGATGAGAGCGCCGACGCCCAGGATCTGTGTGAGCAGGCCCTCGCTCGAGCCGACGATGAGCAGCGCGCCGATGATGGTGATGCCTGAGATGGCATTCGCGCCGGACATGAGGGGCGTGTGGAGCGTCGGCGGCACCTTGGTGATGACCTCAAAGCCGATGAATCCGGCCAGCACAAAGACGTAAATCGCGATAAGTAGTCCGCCACCCTCAAGCACTCTTTAGGCTCCTTTCGCCTTGCCTTTGGCTACGCCGCCGGAGCGCGCATGGCGTCGCGCGTGGCTTCGTGGACAACCTCGCCACCCCGCGTGATGAGCGAATCGCGCAGAATGACATCGTCCATGTCGATGACAGCTTCGCTGTCCTTGATCAGCAAGTCCAAAAAGCTCTGGACGTTGCGGGAGAACATGAGGCTGGCGTGGACAGGCATGGAGGACGGCACGTTGACGGGTCCGTTGATGATGACGCCCTTGTAGTTGATCACCTCACCGGGCAGTGTCAGCTCACAGTTGCCCCCCGTCTCCGCCGCAAGGTCCACGATGACGGAGCCCGGCTGCATGTCCTCCACCATCTCTCGCGTGATGAGCTTTGGCGCAGGGCGGCCGGGCACCAGCGCTGTCGTAATGACAAAATCGGACGCGCCGACATGACGCCGCACCAGCGCTTGCGAGCGGTCACGCTCTTCTTCGGTCTGTTCTCTCGCGTATCCGCCCGCCGTTTCAGCTTGGGCACGCTGTAACTCCTCATCCTCGATGAAAGTTGCGCCCAGGCTTTGCACCTGTTCCTTGACGGCGGGGCGCACGTCAAAGGCGGACATAATCGCCCCGAGACGCCGTCCCGTTGCGATAGCCTGCAGACCGGCTACTCCGGCGCCAAGTACGAGGCCACGCGCAGGCGGCATGGTCCCTGCGGCCGTCGTCATCATGGGCAGGTGCTTGCCAAGCGTGTCGGCAGCCAGGACGGCGGCCTTGTATCCGGCGACGGACGCCTGAGAGGAAAGCACGTCCATGGGCTGCGCGCGGGCGATGCGGGGAATCGCATCGAGGCTGAACGACGTGACGCCGCGACCGACCAGAGCTTGAACAAGGTCATGGCTCGTCAACGGCTGGAGGACGGCGATCAGGATTTGGCCGTCGCGCAACGACTCCATCTCTTCAACGGACGGCGCGGCGACCTTGACGATGACATCCGCGCTGGCATAGACGCTTTTGGCGTCCGGGGCGATCTCCGCGCCTGCCTCACGGTATGCGTCATTGGTGAAGAAGGCGCGCTCGCCTGCCGCCGACTCAACGAGGACTTCGATGCCGGCGCGGGTGAACCGGGCAACGGACGGCGGCGCCAGCGCAACGCGAGCTTCGCGCAGGGCTGTCTCCATTGGCACGCCGATTCGCATCAATCCCCACCCCTTTCCGTCCACTAATGGTACTACCCACAGACCGCAGGGATGGCGGCCAGCCCTTATTCGCGGGTAATCTCCGCGAATCCCGTGTAGGGTTGCAGGGCCTCCGGTATCTCGATTGTGCCGTCCGCCCGCTGGTAGGTCTCCATGATGGCGATCATGACGCGGGGCAACGCGAGGCCGGAGCCGTTCAGCGTATGCACAAACTGCGGACGCGCGCCCGCTTCCCGCCGATAGCGGATGTTGGCGCGGCGCGCCTGGTAGTCGGTGGTCGTGGAGCAGCTTGAGACTTCAAGCCATTCGCCGCAGCCGGGCGCCCATACCTCGATGTCATAGGTCTTGGCCGACGCCTGCCCCAAGTCGCCCGCACACAACTCGACGATGCGGTACGGCAGTTCAAGACGCTGCAGGATGGATTCCGCATGTCCGAGCAGGACTTCAAGCTCCTGCAACCCATTCTCAGGCTCGGTGAACTTGTAGATCTCCACCTTGTCGAACTGGTGGCCGCGCTTGATGCCGCGAATGTCTCGCCCGGCGGACATCTTTTCCCTGCGGAACGAGGGCGTGTAGGCGACATAGTTGATGGGCAGCATGCCCGGCTCAAGAATCTCGCCGCGGTGCATGGACGTGAGCGGCACCTCCGCCGTTGGGACGAGCCAGACATCATCCTCGCCGTCCTTGTAGACGTTCTCGGCGAACTTGGGCAATTGTCCGCTGGCAAACAGGGTCTGCTCTGTTGAAACGAACGGCGGGTAGACCTCGCGGTAGCCGTGCTCCCGCGTGTGGATGTCCAGCATCCATTGGATGAGCGAGCGTTGGAGCTTGGACGCCGCGCCGGTCAGGACATAGAAACGCGAACCCGCGATGCGCGCGCCACGCTCAAAGTCGATGATGCCCAACGCGGGGCCAAGGTCCCAATGCGCCTGCGGCTCGAAATCATACTCACGGATCTCGCCCCATTGACGGCTGACGGCGTTGTCCTCCTCGGACGCGCCGTCGGGCACGGAGGGATCAGGCAAGTTGGGCAGGTAGCTAAGGCGCTGGGTGATCTGCTCATCAAGGTCAGTCGTGCGCCTGGCGACCTCATCAACCTGTTCAGAGAAGGTACGCAAGGCGGCCTGCAGCGAGTCAATCAACTCATTTGCGGTGCCACTCGCGCTCTCGCCAAGCAGTTCCGGGACACCAGCGGTGGACAGGATGTCATCAGCGGTGAGATCACCGCGGCCGGCGCGCCCACGCAGCATCCCAAATGTCTTGGAGTGGGTGTTAAGTTGGGCACGCAGGTCATCGGCACGGGCCTGTGCCGCGCGCCACTCGCCATCGAGCGACACGACTTCGTCAAGCAGGGCGAGCGACTCCGCGTCGCCGCGCCTTGCCAGCGCGGCGCGGGTCTCCTCATGCGCCTCCCGTATCCGCCGCCTATCGAGAATTTTTGAGCGACCTCCGCTAGATAGAGTCGGTGACTATCTATAGAGATGATAGCGGACGGGGGTTTGCGGGAATGAGCGTCAACCTCGCAAGGCCGTATAATGGCCTCGGTTTATGTCAGAGGAAATTACGCGATGGCAACCACACATACGAAACCACGACCGATCACGGCAGAAGAACTCCTCAAGCTCCACTCGGAAGGCGTGCACGGCGAACTTATCCGGGGGGTGCTCTGCGAAACCATGCCGCCAGGACTCGATCATGCAGAAATCGTTTACCGACTATCCGGTCTCCTCTGGGACTATTTGAAGACGCATCGAATCGGAAGAGCCTTTTCGGGCGATCCCGGTATATGGATTGAACGAGACCCGGACACGGTGCGCGCGCCGGATATCGCGTTTTACGTCGAGGAGCGCATGACGCGAGGCGAAAGCGTGCCGGGCTACGCGGAAATCGTCCCTGACCTAGCAATTGAAGTGGTTTCGCCCAATGACACCGTGCCCGAGGCCAATGACAAGGCCAGGATGTGGGTCGCGAACGGCGTCAGACTGGTCTGGCTAGTTTGGCCCGACTGGGGCACTGTTGAAGTCTTTCGCCCGGAAGAGGACGTTGTTGAGTTGAGCGGGGACGCGGTCCTGGAGGGTCAGGACGTGCTTCCCGGGTTCTCCACGGCCGTCAGCGAGATTTTCTCGTCCTGAGGATTGGGCCGGGATGCCACTCAATCGCATCGTCAGAACCTACGGGCGGCGTGCTGAGCGCAAGGCGCTGGAATCGGCCGCGCGCAGCAAGGCGCGCCAACAGTTTCAGATTGAGGCGATGGATGACACCTGCCCATCATCAAGGACGGACGGCAAGTTGCATCCGCAGCAAAGTGAACGCGGTGAAGCCGCTGGCGAGGGGGTAAAACCTCGAAGCCTCTGATTTCGACCCTACTATCTGGCGGGCCTATTCTCCTACTCGCTCAAGGGCGCAATGAGTAGAGAGTGCGGTATCTGTTGATAACACGCTTACATAGAAAGAACCAATCGCATTGTCGTTAGCGATAATGTCATTAAATCCCCCGGATAGCCCACTGAGGCGTCCCCAGTAGCACGATTCTAGAACCCCAGTACCAGCTTCCCCTTGGTAAGTACCCGGAGCAATGTCACGCCCGACCAAATGGATGCCGGGTTCAATTGATTGCGGAGGTTCTTCAGGCTCTGGCCAGTCTGCAAGGGGAGTTATTCTGCACGCCACTTCCAAATATTCGTCGCTATCCGCCACGCTTATGTAGAACTGGCCTATCGCATTATCGTTTGCAATTATGTCACTAAAGTCTCCGGACACACCCCTGAGACGAGCCCAATAGCAGGAGTCAAATACACCAAGACCAACTTTGCCCGCGTAGATACCCGGCTCAATATCTTGCCCAACGGCCAATATGCCTGGACCGTATCCCGGCACTGGCGTACTTGTGGGTGTTTGAATCGGAGGTGTCACTCCTTGCGTCGTAGGAATTGAAGTTGCCGTCGATGCTGGTAAAGGCGAAGGAGTTATGATCGTGTATTCCTCCAAGACCGCAGCATCCGGAACTATGCAATCATCCATGAAAATTGTGCCAAGAATGAACTCACCAACCGTGCATATGGCCGCAAAGGAATCACCTACGGAGGGGATTACTAAGACCTGTTCAGGAAGGCCACCCAAGCTCACACTGGGGAAGCAGATACCTACAAATTCACTAGTAGCGTCGGAATATAAGTCAATCCTGTCGCTCTCGATTGCGCAAATCGTTCCTGATACCAAAACTGTCTGGCCCTTATAGGTTCGATCATAACGTTCCGAGTTGGACTCACGTTCAGCGTAAAGATTATGAGCTGAAATGTTAACAATTGGGTGTGGTGTTGGCGTCATAGTTGGCTCAACTGTCATGGTAGGGGCAGCCGTGGCAGTAGTCTGCCCCGGCGCTAAAGTCTGTTCGGATTGGGTTGAGGGTTCCTCACTATCGCTGAATATAACAATCGCGGCTGTGCAAGTTGTGCAAACGCCGATAAGTACGAATGCTCCAATGAGCAGGAATAGCAGGACTTTCTTCAACGGTGCCTCGGGTCGTGTGGGTTGCTCGGCATCTGTGTACGGTAGTGGCTAATCATGGCTTCGGTAGTGCTTGCCTGTCAACGCGTACCGCGCCACTGCGTCGAACGGGTGTGTCAGAATGAGGAGAAGGGCCGCCCTACGGGCGGCACTGGATTCCCGCTTTCGCGGGAATGACGGATGGTAGTAGGCGCGGGAGGGAGACAGGACGCTGGATACCCAGGGGTTTCTTGATGATATGCGCTCGCGGGTTGGATACGCAGGGCAGATCGTTCACGTGGAGTCGATGCCGCATAGCTCGGCGGCGTACGGTCGACTCAGCGCGTCCCTCAATCCGCTGCTGCAACACGCCCTGCAAATACGGGAGATCGACCGCTTCTATACGCACCAGGCGCAGGCCATCGACGCGCTGCTGGCGGGTGAGAACGTTGTCGTCGCGACGGGGACGGCGTCCGGCAAGAGCCTGTGCTACAACGTGCCCATCCTGAACGCCTGCGCCGATTCGTCCCACACGGGCGCGACGGCACTGTATCTCTTCCCCGCCAAGGCGTTGGCGCAGGACCAACTCCGCGCCCTGAATGAACTGACCGCGCCCCTGCCCGAGCGGCCAACCGCCGCCACGTACGACGGCGACACGCCCCAGCATGAGCGCGCCGCCGTCCGCAAGAATGTCCGCCTGCTGCTCACGAACCCGGAGATGCTGCACGTCGGCATCCTGCCCAACCATAGGCTGTGGTCGCGGTTCCTGCGCCGGCTAGCGTTCGTGGTCATCGACGAGGGGCACATGTACCGCGGCGTGTTCGGCTCACACATCGCGATGCTGATCCGGCGGCTGCGGCGCATCTGTCGACGGTACGGCGCGAACCCTCAGTTCATCGTCACGTCCGCCACGCTCGGCAATCCGAAGGAGCACGCCGAGGCGCTGACGGGCCTGCCGATGACGGCCGTCACGGACGACGGCGCGCCGAGCGCGGGGCGGGAGTTCGCGCTGTGGAACCCGCCGATCATCGACGATGCGAAGTCGGCGCGGCGCAGCGTGTTGGTGGAGGGGGCGGAACTGTTCTCGTGGCTCGTGGCGACGGGGACGCGGACGCTGTCGTTCGTACGGACGCGGCAGGCGGCGGAGTTGATGTATCGAATCTCTGAGGAGAACCTACAACGGTACGAGGTGTCGAACGCGCGGGTGAGTTCCTATCGGGCGGGCTACGTGCCGGAGGAGCGGCGAGAGATTGAGGCCGCGCTGTCCACCGGCGAGTTGACGGGCGTCGTGACGACGAACGCGTTGGAGCTGGGAATCGACATCGGCCACCTGGACGCGACGGTGCTGAACGGCTACCCCGGCTCACTTGCGTCCACGTTCCAACAGGCGGGGCGGTCCGGGCGGCGGGGCGAGCGCGGCCTGTCCATCATGGTCGTATACGACAACCCGCTTGAGCAGTACCTGGCGCGGCACCCGGATATTTTGTTCCGTCGGGGGATGGAGCATGCCCGTATCTCCACCACGAACCCGCGCATCCTCGATCCGCACCTGGTGTGCGCGGCGGTGGAGGCGCCCATCGGCGAGATTCCGGGGGATACTGAGTTGTTCGGGGGAGATGAGACGGTCGCTGCGGCGTTGGAACGGCTCTCGCAGGACAGCTACCTGATTGGGCGGGAGCGGCGGGGTACGGAGCGGTGGTACCCCCATCCCAAGGCGGGGGCGCATCCGGCAAGCGACGTTTCGCTGCGCTCAACGTCCGGCGACAACTATGTGCTCGTTGAGGAGACGACGGGCGCGGTGCTGGAGACCATCGCTGAGGAACACGCCTTTGCCTACGCGCATGAAGGGGCAGTGTACCTGCATCGTGGCGAGCAGTTCATGGTCAGCGATCTGAATCTCACCACAAAGAACGCCATGCTGCAGCGGACCAACGTGGAGTACTACACCACATCAATGGCGGACACGGATATGACCGTGCTCAAGACGGATCGAGACAAGAAAGATGGCAAGGTCAAGGCGTCCGTCGGGCAGGTCAGAGTGGAGCGGACGGTGTACAAGTTCAGCCGTCGCCGGCATGACCGGAATGACAATCTCTCCTACGGGGACGTGGACCTGCCGCCGCGCAGCTTCGAAACGGTGGGGCTGTGGTGGACGGTTCCCGGAAAGATGGTTGAGTCGCTCAGAGAGCACGCGCCGGAGCCTCCGCCCGGGAAGGATGCTGCCAAGGAGGCGAATGCGCTTGAGGACGCGTTCGTCACAAGCGCGCTGCACGCCTGTGAGCATGCTTGCATCAGCCTCTTGCCGCTGTTCGCGCTGTGCGACCGGAACGACATTGGCGGGCTATCGACTCCATACCATCCAGATACGAAACAGGCGACGATCTTCATTTATGACGGCATCCCGGGCGGGGTCGGTATCGCTGAGCGAGGCTACGACGTGCTGCGTGAGTTGTGGCAGGAGACCCTCACGATGCTGAACGAATGCCCGTGTGAGAACGGGTGCCCCTCATGCGTGCAGTCGCCGAAGTGCGGCAACAACAACGAGATGCTGGACAAGCGCGGGGCGCGGCTGCTTTTGGAGATGTTGGTGGGGGAGACACAATAGCTCCCAACGGGGCGTAGAATGGTGTCCGTGCGAGGTGAACGCGTGGAACTGTATCAATTGGATTACGTCCTCCATGAGCCCTCCGAAGAACACGGCGGCCTCTACATGGCCGAGATTCCGGAACTTCCCGGCTGCCGTGCATGGGCCGAGACTGCCAAGGAGACCCTTGCTGAATTGAGCGCGGTCGCCGAGCAATTCATTCTCTCGTACAAGGATCGCGGCAAACCCCTGCCCGGGGTTCACGACATCGCAATAGAGACTTGGCGACGGGAACCCTCCACACTAAACTGTTGTGACCATAAAGGGAGATTGTTTTAGAAGATCTTAAGTTTATGGCAGGCGTTCAATGATCGTATGGTGGACACTACTCATGGTCTCGGGGATTATCGCTATCCTCTGGGTGCCCTTATCTATTGTCATTGCTCCTTTCGCTGCCGCCATAACAATGAGACAAGCTTACTTACGGCGACTTAACATCCGGTACTATGGGCTCATTGGGGCGCTATATTCAGCATGCCTCTTTATTCCATGGACTTATTTGTTCATACGAATGAGGGGGAGGAGATTTCCAATTGCATTCATGGTGGCCAGCTATGTCATGGTCTACAGCTTTTGGGCACTATTTCTGTTATCTTCCTTTATCGAACTTAATCGAATCTTCACGACCCCCATATATCAGCATCACAGAACTAACCCGATTACTATATTCGCTATGTTGATGGTAGTTGTCGGAATTTTTGTCGCCGTTAGATATGCCCTTGTTTTGACTCAGAGTGATTCGCAAGTCCATTTACAGAATGATACTGTGGAGAATGGATACCGCTTTGGCGAAATCAAATACGTTGTGCCGTTCATGCTTGCTGAAGCCCAAGCCGTAGTGTTTTTCCTTCTATCGATTGGCACGATAAGTTCTTAGCGCGATTGGAGATTAGCTGAGGACAGGAGGTGGAACCGTTCGCACGCGGAGTGTTCGTATCGAGTCGACCGGCGGCATTGTGCTGGAGGGGCAGCTTGATTTGCCCGATGAGGGCGCAGCGACGCCATCGGCGGGCGTTGTGATCTGTCATCCGCATCCGCAGTACGGCGGGGAGATGACGAACAACGTAGTGATGGCCGTTTCGTCGAGCGTCGTGGCGTATGGGCTTGCGGCGCTGCGGTTCAACTTCCGCGGCGCGGGGCGCAGCGGCGGCTCGTACGACAACGGCGTCGGTGAGCAGGACGACGCGTTGGCAGCGCTGGATGCTCTGGCCGCAGGCTCCGTTTCCGACGAATTGCCCAATGAGATGCGCGTCGCGTTGGCAGGGTATTCATTCGGCGGGGGTGTGGCGCTGGGAGCCGCGGGGCGGGCGGAGAATCTTGCCGCGTTGGCGCTGATCTCTCCGGCCATGGGCGACGGCAAACCGGACGCGTATGCGGCACTGACGATGCCGAAGCTCATTGCCACGGGCGAGGCAGACAACTTCGCGACGGTGGAGCGGGTGCGGGGTCTGGCAGGGATGCTGCCGGGCGTGACGGAGATCTACATCGCGCCGCAGACGGACCATTTCTGGTGGGGCGAGGAGATGAACCTGGGCCGCCGCGTGGGAGAGTTCTTGAGTTCTGCGGTGGGGCGATAGGCGATAACAGAAAGCCCCCGCCCATCGTGTAATGGGCGGGGGCTATTTCTCCGAAGAGTTGCCAGGTAGTCGTTTGGCTAACCTTTGCTCGGCATAGTGGCGATGACGGGACCGGGGCCGACGGAGGTGTTGCCGTTCGTCGAGAGGACGGACGTCAATTCCAGCTCGACCAGGTTCTCACCGTTCTCCTGCCACTTGCGCTTGACGGTGCCGCCCGTGACCACGGTGTCGCCAACGGTGCTGAACACGCGCATGCGGAAGGAGCCAATCTGCTTGATCTTGCCGCCCAAGCCGATGAACTCTCGCGCCACGCGCTCCCACATGCCGTTGTGGAAATAGTTCATGGCGTACATGTCCGCCGCGCCGCCCTCCTGGGCAACGTGCGTGTTGTGATGGATGGCGTTGAAGTCGCGATTCGCGCCCGCGGCCATAACCATGCGCTGAACCGTCAGCGGGTAATGGACGGCTGGGACCTCATCCCCCTCGTTCACGTCCTCCCAGTAACGCTGGAAATCCCAGTCGATGATCGGGTTGGCGCGGGGCTCGATGGCGCGAGCGGGCTTCTCGCCGTCGCCGCCCGCGGCTGCGGCAGCTGCTCCCGCGCCCGGGTTGGGGACGTAGGTGTAGCTGACCATGATCTGGCGGCCTACCGGCGTGCCGTCCTGGTTGTTCCACTTGTACTCGTATCGCAGGAACGCACCGTCGCCGACCCGTGTCTTGCGCGGATTGACGTCAAGCAGAACCTGGGACACCTGGGAGACACGGTCGCCGATGTACAGCGGCCTGAGCGTTTCCACCTCAAGATCCGTGACGAAGCCTGCGGTGCCGGGCGAGGGGACTTCCAGGGTCTTGCCTGCGCGGCCAGTGCCGGAGTTGCTGTAATGCGGATCATCCGTCGGCCAGATGCTGCCCATGCCCGGCTCCCACATGGAAGCGGTCTGGAAGACCTGGATCATATGGGCGGGGGCGAAAACGCCCTCGTAGCCGTACTTCTTCGCAATAGCCTCATCGAAGTGCAGCGGGCAGTCGAACTCCAGAACCTCCATCTGGCGACGGATGCCGCTTTGCTCAACGGCATCGATGCCCGTCTTGGGCTCGATCATGATGTCCTTGCCGAGGAGCTCGCGAGTTGGGCCCCACTCCAGTTCCGAGTCATTATTTGACGTCATCGTCCTCTCCTTACCCCTTGTTTCACCGTGTGCGGCGCATTACGCCGGACAGGGAAATAGTGGCGGATTGCGGGCACGGGCGCAAGCGGGGGCGTTCACGGCTCCGGTTTCTTCGCTTCGCTCAGAATGACATGGGGCAGGGTATCCTACAGGTTGCCGAAGGGATACACAGATGACTCAGGGTAGCGGCGAAAGAAGCGGGCGGGGGAGCGCGGCCAATCGCAAGGGGCTTGTCATCGTCAATACGGGCGACGGCAAAGGCAAGACGACGGCCGCGCTTGGGGTGTTGTTTCGCGCGTGGGGACGGGGGATGAACACGCAGGTGTTCCAGTTCATCAAGCACACAGGCTCGCGTTTCGGAGAAAGTCGCGCTGCGGACAGACTGGAAATTCCATGGAGCGCAATGGGCGATGGGTTCACGTGGCTTAGCAAGGACATCGATGCGTCTGCCGACATGGCTCGGGCGCAGTGGGAGGATGCGAGCAAGGCGATCCTCGCCGGAGAGCGCGAGTTAATCATCCTGGATGAATTTACCTACCCGCTCGCGTACGGCTGGGTTGATGTGGGTGACGTCATTGAGGTTTTAAAGCAGAGGCCGGAGATGATGCACGTCATCATCACAGGGCGCAATGCGCCGCAGGCGTTGATCGATTACGCCGATCTTGTGACGGAGATGCGCGAGATCAAGCACCCGTTCAATGAGCAGGGCATCCGCGCTCAGCCGGGCATCGAGTTCTGAGCGATGACGACCCCTGCCCCATCCCTTGAGCACGCTGTCGACGCCATACGTCCGCCGGACGCCGACGCGATGAGTCGGGCGGCGGCGCGTCAGGCCACGTTGACCAAGCCGCCGGGGAGCCTCGGGCAGCTTGAAGAGTTGTCGATATGGCTCGCCGGGATCCTCCGCACGGAGCAGCCGCGCATCGGCGGCAAGGCAATCGTCATTGCGGCGGCGGATCACGGCGTGGTCGCGCAGGGAGTCGCGGCGTATCCGCAGGACGTGACGGCACAGATGGTGCTCAATTTCCTGTCGGGCGGCGCGGCGATCAACGTGATGTGTCGGCAACTGGGCATCCGGCAAATCATCGTCGATGCCGGTGTTGCGACGGAACTGCCACCTCATTCGGACCTGCGCTCTCTTGGGATCGGGCGAGGCACGACCGATATGACGCAGGGCCCGGCGATGACGCGCGAGCAGGCGCGGGCATGCCTTGAGGCGGGCATCAGTCTCGCGCAGGAGTGCGTTGAGAGTGGAATCGACCTCATCGGCACGGGCGATATGGGCATCGGCAACACGACGGCGTCCGCGGCCATCACATCGGTCGTGACAGGTCTGCCGCCGGAGGAAACCACCGGCGACGGAGCGGGGCGGCCTGCGGCGGGGCTGGACCACAAGGTAGAGGTCATCAAGCGAGCGATTGATGTCAACAGGCCGGACCCTGCGGACGGTCTCGCGGTTCTGTCCGGCGTGGGCGGGTTTGAGATCGGCGTGTTGACGGGAGTGATGATCGGCGCGGCCGCAAGTGGCAGGCCGGTCGTGCTGGACGGGTTCATCTCGGGAGCGGCTGGGCTCATCGCGAACGCAATTGCATCAGCTACGCGGGACTATATGATCGCGGCGCACCTATCTGCGGAACGTGGACATCACTCTGTCCTTGATTTTCTTAACCTGACGCCCCTGCTGGACCTTAATATGCGGCTGGGCGAGGGGACGGGGACGGCGCTGGCGATGCCGATCATCGAGGCGGCTGCAGCCACCCTGTCGGACATGGCGACATTCGACGAGGCGGGAGTGTCCGGCCCTGCGGACGAGCCGGGGGTGAGGGGGGTCGAATAGTGAACGGCCTGTACGCCGCCATTGGGTTCCTGACCATCATCCCGATGCCTCGCGTGAGCGACGGGGCGCTGGCGTGGGCGCGGATGTGGTTCCCTGTGGTCGGGCTTGGCATCGGCGGGCTGTTGGCCAGCCTTGACTACGCCCTGCGGGAAGGCTTCTGGACGCTCACCGACGTCGGTTTCCCCTCCCTGCTGCTCGCCGCGCTGATCCTTGCTCTTCTTGTGATTGTCACGCGGGCGCTGCACTTGGACGGTTTCATGGACACGTGCGACGCGCTATTTGGCGGTGACACTGCGGAGCGGCGACTGGAGATCATGCGGGATTCGCGGGTTGGGTCGTTCGCGGTAGCGGGCGCTCTCTGTCTCTTTCTAATCAGCTTCGCCGCCATCGTCTCGCTGTGGCCTCCGGGTCGTTTCTGGGCGCTCTTGCTTATTCCCTGCCTCTCGCGGTGGGCGATGGTGGTGACGATGGCGGCGTTTCCCTACGCCCGGGGCGAGGAGGGACTCGGGGCAGCGTTTCTCAAAGGAAACTCGGGTGTGCAGACGGTTATCGCGACTGTGTTGGCGGTTGTAGCGGCAGTTGCGTTTGCCGGGGCAACCGGTGTCGTCTTGCTCGCTGTGGCGGGCGCTGTGGCGCTGATCGTTGGGCGGATAGCGACGAGTCGGCTTGGCGGCGTGACCGGCGACATCTACGGCGCGGTGAATGAGCTGGCGACAATGGTGATGCTGGTGGCGGTATCACTGATCGTTTTGGGCGACGTTCTGCCGTTGGAACCGATATGGTCCGGAATGGATATCGACTTTGGCCTCGGGGATGATTCCTATGCGCCGTAGAGGAGCGTGATGGGCGCGGGACTGACACTCATCATCGGCGGGGCGCGATCCGGCAAGAGCGCGTTCGCGGAGAAGCTGGCGGCGCAGTATGAACACGTGCTGTTCGTCGCGACGGCGGAGGCGCTTGACGAGGAGATGGAACGGCGCATCGAGAAGCATCAACGCAATCGTCCGGACACCTGGCGCACGCTGGAAGAGCCGCGTGATGTCGCGGAGGTCATTTCCAGTAGCGACCTGGCTCACGATGTTCTGCTGTTCGACTGCCTGACGCTGTGGGTGAGCAAGTTGCTGCTGGACATGGAGGAGGGGGTGGACGCGGAACAGCACATCGCGGCAGAGGCTGAGCGGTTGCTCGCTGTGTATGAAGCTTCTGACGCAGAGTGGGTTGTCGTGACGAATGAGGTGGGTGAAGGCATAGTGCCGCCGACGGTGTTGGGTCGGGCTTTCCAGGATGCGCTCGGTCGAGTGAACCAGATCTTCGCGGCACGGGCGGACAGGGTCTATCAGATGACGGCGGGGTTGGCGGTAGACCTGAAGGCGATGGGCGGGAGGCCGTACGGAGACGTGGACTAAGCGCGTCCCTGCTACAATCGCGGAACGCGAACATTTCTGGATTCCCGCTTTCGCGGGAATGACGGGGGAGACATCAACTAATGACACAAGAGAATCGGCCGAGCGGCCCACCGGAGCCTGTTGATGATGAGAGCGGCGGCCAGCCCGTCCTGTATGAGACGGCGGAGGAGGGCAGCGTCGCCATCGTGACCCTGCACCGTCCCGGCGTGCTCAACGCCATCAACGGCGCGTTGACGGAGGCGCTCAAGGAGGCGCTCGCCAAGGCGGATGCGGACGATGACGTGCGCGTCGTGATCATTCGCGGCGCGGGCCGCGCTTTCTCCGCCGGCGGCGACATCACGGAGTCGTCCCGCCGCATCCTGGCCAACGATGATTCGCTGGAGCGCGCGACGCCCGGCGCGGCGCACATCACGGTGTGGGAGCTGGGCAAGCCGGTCATCGCAGCCGTGCATGGGTACGCCATCGGACTGGCGTTTGAGTTGGCCGGTGTGTGCGATTTCACAGTTTTGGCAGACGACGCGAAAGTGGGCGAGATCCAGATTCGGCACGGCTACGGCCCGCCGGTGTTGATGACGCCGTACGTGGTGACGCTGAAGCGTGCGAAGGAAATCCTGTTGCTGGGCGACATGGTGGACGCGCAGGAGGCGCTGGCGATGGGGCTGGTGAATCGCGTCGTGCCTGCTGACAAGGTGATGGAGGAGGCGCTGTCCATCGCGCGGCGCATCGCGGCGCTGCCCGCGGCGACGGTTCGGATGAACAAGGCGCTCATCAACCGCTCGTATGAGGTGGGCGGGTTCCGCACGGCTTTGAACTATCGCGATGACGAGGCGTTTGCCGATCTGTGGGCATCATCGCAACAGGACGACGAGATACGGCAACGGCTGCAGGTGCTGCAGGACCGCGGCTGGGAGGCGTTCCGAAACGAGCGCGACGCCAAGTATCACGGCCGCACTGCTGAGGAAGAGGCGGCGGCGCGGGAGAGCGGGGGCTAGTATTCAGTCCCCAGCGCCTAGCCGATCACGCCGACAGGCAGTCCTGAGGGTACTCGCGTGATTCTGTACGTTGTCGGCATGGCCATCGGAATTGGCGTCGGGTTGTTCATCGGCGTGACGGTCGGGCCGCTGTGGGTGGGAATTGTGCTGGGCACGGCTATCGGTATCGCCCTTACTGTTGCGTTGCAACGGGGACGGGGCGAGAGGTGAAGACAGATCCTGGCTGCCGGGTAACCGATCCTTAAAGTAAGTACCGTCTTGTGGTCCCTTTGGAATGAGACCAGATAAGTTCGTAGCCGGGGTCTATAGGTCCCCAATCACTTTCAATGATTCCTTCCTGATCGAGATTGGCGCAGACCCACACAGCGCACGTGGGTAGGCCTCCATTGGCTTCGGAGTTGAATGCGAATACCGCAATTGCACCCGCATTGTCTGGGTCAAGCAAGGCGTTCTCATAGCCACCCCATGCTGAGGTCAGAACTCGGGTGCCATCGTCTCGACGCGTCAACTTGTCTGCATAGAGAGTAGCAATGACCTCAGGGTTAGTGTCGCTGCTATCGACTTCAACTATAAAATTGACTTCGCGAATATTTGCATGCCCTTCTAGCAAATCAGGCAAGAATTGCACGGCTAGATCAATCGGAATTCTCGGCCCTGGGTCGCTATTCCCCGACGCAAGAGTGTCAGAAGGGGACAGTCTCTTAATCCATAAGAGAGATTCTCGCTCCCATTGCCGATCCAACCATTCACGAAGAGTTGGCATTTTTCTATGTCTCCTTCATCTGGGGGCAGAATCCTACCCAGAATGATGACTACCCTCGAAAGATGTGTTCCCGATGGTAAGCGAGAAACTCGGGGGCTGGCCGCAGTTTTTCGGGTGGGCTAATCGCATGTCCGTCATAAGCTACGATGGTTTGCGCAAAGAATCTGTCCTCATCCGATTCAGTATTTCTAGAAACTCTAACAATCAGGTCGCCATCGAGAGTTATCAAGCCACGGTCAAATGCCTTGTCATGTAGCGCAGACAGGAGCAGTCCATTGCGCGGGTTAATCCGGTTCTTCTTGTCGATGTGCCACGGAACGATGTGGCTGGCAATGAGCAAGTCAGTCTCCGAAAGTCCGGAGATGCAACATCGGTAGTTGTATGCCGCCAAGACTGCCTTACGGAAGAAGTCTTGCCCAGCTCTCTGAATGACGACCACCTGTCGCTCTGTAGTACGTTCTTGTTCCTCATCAGCCATGTCAGCAGGGTCGGATTCATCCAACAGTCCATGGTTCTGCCGGGCGACTGTCGATTCCTCCAAAAAGGCATCCCAGTCCTCACCCATTTCGTTCCAAATGTCTCTGACAGCGGCCGACCCGTTTTGTAAGCCCCGCTGTTCGAGGTCTGGGTCCAAGCTCGCATAGTTGCCTAGCCTCATGGCAACCGACCCGCCTGTCCGCCCAATTGCCTCCGCTACTCGCATAACTTCCTTATTCCGCGAGTTGTATTGTCCGAAGGGAATCCGCCAATAGAGGTCGAGGACAATCAGCAGTTCTTCCCTACTCCAGCCGCGTCCTCTGCGGGAAGAACTGGTATCACCGAGAATCTGTCCGCCGTTGGCCATGGGCTAAGTATAAAGCGGGCGTAGGATTCTACTGGCGAATGAGATGGATTCCCGCTTTCGCGGGAATGACGGCATCCCTTCGACAGGCTTAGGGTGAACGGGTATAGATTCCTCGGCTGCGCTCGGAATGACAGCAGGCTACTGGCTATTCGGCTCAGCTTGCGGGGGCTGCCCGTTGCCGCTGCCGATGCTCGGCATGCTGCGGCCGCGGAGGATGGCCTGGTAGTGACGTCCCCAGAGGGGATCGTTTTCGAGTGAGCTGAAATCGTCCTGGCCCCAGATCCAGCTCCGGACCTCTTCGTTCGATGCGACGGCGGCGCGCAGGGCGTTCAGGGCAAGTTCCGTCCGACCCTGCCGTCCCAGCACGCGCGCATACCAGAACAGGGCATCCGCGGAATCATCGGGTCGAGCTTGAACGGATGCGTTTAGGGAGTCCAACGCCTGCGTGAGCATCCCAACGTCAGTGAACGCGACACCCCTGTTATAGAGGGCATCCGCGTGATTGGGGTCGATGCGCAGCGCGGCATCGAATGAATCGATAGCCTCCATGGTGCGGCGCATCTGTGCGAGGGCGTTGCCGCGATTGTTCAACGCGTCCGGGTCATTGGGCCGCAACGTGAGGACACGATTGTATGACTCCAGCGCCGCGGCATAGTCCTGCAACTCCATGTAGGTGTTGCCGCGGCTGTTCTCCGCGTCTGCATGGCGAGGCTCAATCTCCACGGCGCGCGCAAACTCGCTCAGCGCGTCGCCCAGCAAATCCTTGCGGTAGAAGACGATGCCGCGTCCGTGGTGGGCATCCGGGTGTCGTTCAGCCAACTGGAGCGCGAGGTTGAACGTGCCGAGCGCATCATCAAGGCGGTCCAACTGATTGAGGACGAGGCCGCGGTAGACAAGGGCTTCGATGTGATCAGGGCGTCTGAGCAGCGCGTCCTGCAGGGCAACCAGAGCGTCCTCCGTCCTGCCAACCGCCAAGAGGGCACGGCCCCTGGTGGAGAGAGCGCGGGCATGACCGGGCTCGAGGGCGATGGCGCGATCACATGCCGCAATCGCCTCGTCGTAGCGGTGCATCTCCGTCAGAGCGGCGGCAACGTTCACGTGCAACACCGGCAGGGATTCATGATCGCGCAGCGCTTCCTGGAAGGAGACCAGCGCTTGCTGAGGCTGGCCGGCCAGCATGAAGACGTTGCCAGAGTTGACCTTCGGCTCAATCAGGTTCGGGTCGATTTCAGTCGCCCGGCGATAACTGGCAAAGGCCGGTTCTATGCGCCGCAGTCGGATCAGCGCATTGCCACGATTGTTGAGGACGCGAGCGGGATGGGCAGCGCCAAGCTGCAGAACACGCTCCAGGGCCTGCAGAGCCTCATCAAATCGGCTCAGTTCCGCCAGCGCCGCCGCGCGGCCTGCAACGGCATCCGTGTTATCCGCGTCGGCAGCGATGACTCTATCGAAAGCATGGAGGGCGTCCTGCGGTCTGGCCAGCGCCAGGTGTGAGATGCCACTCGCGTACGATACCTTGCCGATAATCTTGCGATTGCGTCGGGCGAAATCGAACGATTCAACGGCAGCATCGAACTGCCGCTGTCGCATAAGCGCCAAGCCACGCAGATACCAGATATCCGGGGCCTGCTTGTCGGTTGCGCCATCAAGCGCGTATTCATAAGCGACGAGGGCACGAAGCCAATCGCCGGTGCTTGCCCACGCGCGTCCCTCAAGCAGCCAGTCTGAGGTCCCCTTGTCATCAGAGACTTGTTCGAGGAGATGGTACAGGAGGATGCCAATCTGCTCGGAGGCGTCAGGGAGACGGGAGGCGAGAATGTCGGCATCGATCCAGTCATCGCCTCGCGGCCAGTCCGGAGGCATGTCAAGGAGTTCAATGGTAGTGCCCCGGAGATCGAGGAGGGGCGGCAGGCTCACGCGCGGTGCCTCTCGTTGTCCACGCCCTCCGAGAGGATATCGCCGATGGAGTTGCCGGGGGGCTCCGCGTCGTCATCAAAGGGTTCCGTCTCCTCGGATGGGGAGTCCGGGAGAGCGAACGGGGAAACAATCGGGATGTCCTCGAATGCAGCGGAGCCGTCCGCGCGGAGGCGGCGGACCTCAGCTTCCGCCTCCGCCAGGTAAGACGCAATGGCCTCCCTCTCAAGGCGCGCAATCTCCGGGCGGGCGCGGATGAATCCACGGAGGACGGTGTAGTAGCGCTCCGCGGCCGTCACCAACTCTGCTGCCAGATCCTGTCGTTCCTCTTCACTATCCCCCGTGTCCACAGAAAGACGCAGGCGGATGGCGTTGACCAGTTCCCCTTGCCGCCGCACGGCGTCAACCTCAGCGGCGGCCTCCTCGTGCTCAAGTTCCCTGTTTCGCAATTCCGCCTGGTTGCGGAGGGTGAGCGCCAGAATGACGAGGGCTGCGAACGCGACAATCGTGATGACCACCGGGATAAAGCCCGTGACGATAGCGTCGCCAATATCAGAAAATGGGATGGTGATAACACCTGTCAGGTGCAGAATGCCGAGAATAGTTGAGGTCAGCACCAGGGCGATGCTGACGGCAAGCGTCTTCACGACGCAATCAGTTGCTCGAACCGTGACGCCACATCGGGGTCTGAGTACAGCGCGCCAAAGTCCGTTTCCGTCTTGGCTTGTTCACGCAAAGTGGGGGAGGCGGTGACCGCCTGCCGCAGAGCTTCAAACGCCTCCGTCGTCTGGCCGAGTCGGCTTTGTGCCCTGGCCTTGTGAAAGAGCGCGTCCGCAAAGCCGGGGCGCAGAACGGCGGCGCGGTCAAAGGAGGCAACGGCATCCCGAAACTGCTCCAGTCGCGCAAGGGCGACACCTCGACCGTAGTGCGCTTCCGGGATGTCCAGACGCAGGCGCAGGCAACGCTCGAAGGCATCCGCCGCTTCTTCAAACCGCCCCATACGAGAGTAGGTGACGCCGCGGTTGTAGTGCGCCCGGGCAAAGGCAGGGCGAAGATCAATGGCCCGCTCATAGGACCGCAGGGCCTCGTCGTTGCGACCCGAGAGAGCAAGCGCGTTTCCGAGATCGTTGTGTAGATCGGGGTTGTCGGACAGATATGTCCGGGCGTTCTCAAAACCTATGATGGCGTCATCAAGGCGACCGGAATCGGAGAGAGCACGGGCGCGGTCATAGATTGTGTCGCCGTCCTGCCCGTTGATGCTTAGCGCGGAGTCAAAATCCCGGATGGCGTCATCGAATCTGTCCAACTCGGCAAGAACATTACCCCGGCCTGCCAGAACCGCAGGATCCGGATTCCCGCCTGCGGGGAGCAGCCCGTCATAAACCTGTAGGGCCTCACGCAGTTCACCATCGCGCTGCAGCGCGACGGCGTACAGCAGGCGAATCTGTGGGTCTTCAGGCAACTCTCGCAGCGCCTGCCTGTATGCGGCGGAGGCGCGTTCATCCTCGCCGATAGCGAGGTAGGCGTTGCCGCGAAACACCCAGTCCTGCGCCGAGAAAGTTTCGAGAACGTCAGAACGCTCCAGCAACAAACGCACTTCCGGCCGCAGATGGGCCTGCAATGCATGTGGCGAGGCGGCATCCCGCGAGGACGGCGCCCTGCTTCTCAAGGCTCGTTGGGCGCGCCATGCCTCTTCATGTGATTCATACATGCGGCGGAGGCGCTCAGCCTCCTCGTTGTCACCGCGCCGCTCTGCGGAGGCAATCTGTCGCTCAAAGCTGCGCCAAAAGTCCTGCTCGACCTCACCGTGCACTTCCTCAAGATCGGCAGCGTCAGCGACAGCTGTGTCCGGCGGTGTTTCAGTCACGCTGCGTTCAGACATTCCAGTGAAAAGGTTGCTGAAGAATTTCATGCGCCATTCCAGCACCGCGATGGCGATAAGCGACGCCCCAACAAGCACAACTATTACCGGCATTAAGTCCTGCATATAGGGGAAAGGGTACTCCCGATACGTTCTAACGGCAACACGACAGGACATAAGAAGGTACGGGAAAGAGCGCATTCATGTGCCACATGGAGTTGCGGGATAAGCACGTCTGTTCTTATCTTTCCGCCATTGGATATCGCCGGAACAACGCTCCCTGGGAGGTGAAACGAATGGCGCTCACATTGACGGAAGCAGCCAAGCTCTCCAATGACGTCCTGTTGCAGGGCGTGATAGAAACGGTGATCAAGGACAGTCCCGTTCTCCAGACGCTGCCCTTCATCGAGATTGTCGGGAACGGTCTCACCTACAACAGGGAAAAGGCCGCTCCGACAGTCGGTTTCTACAGCGTTGGCGATACGTGGACGGAGAGCACGCCGACGTTCACCCAGTTGACGGCGACGCTCTCCATCCTGGGCGGCGACGCGGACGTGGACAACTATCTTGCGACCACACGGTCCAACATCCAGGACCTCGAAGCGGCGGTCGTACAGCTGAAGGCGCGGGCGATCCAGCACAAGTTCGAGGATACGTTCATCAACGGGAACACGGACATTGAAGAGGACTCGTTCGATGGGCTCGACATCCTGGCAACGGGTGATCAGGCCCTCACGATGGGGCAGGACGGCGACACGCTGACGCTGGACAAGCTCGATGAACTCATCGACACCGTCAAGGGTGGGAAGCCGGAGATGCTCCTGATGAGCCGCCGCTCTCGCCGCAAGCTCAATTCGCTCGCCCGCGCCTCCGGTTCCGGCATCGTGGTGTCCGACCGCGATGAGTTCGGCCAGATGGTGCAGTACTACGACGGCATCCCTGTGGGCGTGAACGACTGGATCTCCGATGCGCAGACGGTTGGGAACAGCACCGATTGCTCGACGATTTTCGCCTACCAGGCAGGCGAGGGCGGGCTTGTGGGTCTAACGTCTCCGGGCGGACTGCAGGTGGAACGCGTCGGCAACCTGGAGACGAAGGACGCGCGGCGAACACGCGTGAAGTGGTACGTGAGCCTTGCCCTGTTCAACACGGCCAAGCTCGCCAAGCTGACGGGAGTTCGGGACTAGTTTCTCTGTTCGCGGTCAGCACGGATAGAAGGACGGAAGATGAGCACGCTGGGACAGGTGCGGGAGCGCGTACGGCGCGATCTGCACGATGAGGACGCCAATAGCTACCGCTGGACGGACGATGTGTTGAACCGTCACATCGAGCGGGCGCTTGCCAAGGTCTCAAAGGTCGCGCCGCAGGAGAAGATAGCTTCCAAGGGACTGACAGACGGCAGCAGGGAAGTCTCGGTTGCAGACCTGACCGATCGCGTCGTCGTTGAGGCTGTCGAGTATCCCGTGGGCAAGCACCCACCGTCCCGCGTGCGCTTCAACCAATGGGGCGACACGCTCATGTTGAACCTGCCCGGCGAACCGAAGGTAGGCGAGAGCGTCACCGTGTACTACGGCGCGCTTCATCGACTGACGGACTCCGCATCCACCCTGCCCGAGGCGCTGGAGGAGCTGGTGATCACGGGCGCGGCGGCATACGCGGCGCTGGAGTGGGCCGCCTACGCGGTCAATCGCCTGAATGTCGGCGGGCAGGACGTGTGGCGACAGTACCTGACATGGGCGGAGGAGCGGATGGCCGACTTTGAGCTGCAGTTGGCACGAATCGGCCGACGCTCCGGCTTTCGCGCTCGAAAGCTCTTCCATGCGGACGATGGCGACGGCGAACTCTAGGCCGTCCGAACGCAGCAGCACGATCAATTCCACGGTGAGCAGAGATGCATTCCCTATCTGAAACCCTGCTGGCCGCGCAGCGCGACCGCGCAGCCATTCCGTACGTGCACGCCACGCTCGCTGAGCGGTGGGGCGGCGTAACACAACTCAGATGGGAACGCCTTGTTTCCGAGGAGGAGTCGGACGGGCCGCATGACGCCGTCGTCACGTCCGGCGGCTCTCTCATCCGCGTCCGCGCTCAGGCCAACCCGAACGGGCTCTTCGTACAGCGGACAGTCACTCCCGGCCCGGATACACAGTTCGGGGCGTGGCGAAATCTCGGCACGACATCCGCCTCAGCAGGCGTTGCGGTCATTGAGCTTGGCGGACAGATCCATGTTTTTGACGTTGCGCCCAACCAGCGGACAATCCGCGAGCGAACGAGCCGGGATGACGGCGCGACCTTCGGCTCGCCGCGCACAATCGCTACCGCGGCTGCAAATGTGACCTCCCTTGCGGCGGCATCCAGCGCGGGCGGCGGAGCGCTGCTGTTCTACGCGGAGTCAACAGGCACAGTTCGCTCAATGACGAGAACTGCAGGGGCATGGTCGTCACCTGCCGGGTGGACCAACTCGTTGAGGACGGTGGACGGCATCGCATGCGCCCATATCGACGGCGATTGGGCCGTCGTGGTGTGCGGGACACTCTCAAACAGCTCGTCAGGCGTGTGGACATGCACCTTTGGTGCGGGTTCATCACAGACCGCGGGAACGTGGTCGACACTGCGGGAGGTGATTGCGTCGGCCGCGGGCGCTGATGTGACATACTCCGATCCCGGCATTTGCGAGGCGGACGGGCCGCGGATCAGCTTTGTTGAAGCGTATAGCGGGACGACCGCGTACACGCAGACGATGACGACGCACGCTGCGGCAGGTACGCGCTTTCGCGACCATCGCTGGCGCGAACCCTCGCCGTTCGGCCAGATCGGAGGGACAGGGCCTGCGCTCACTGCCAATGCCTCCTTTGCGTGGCTGACAACACCGTCGGGCGTGTGGCGAGCGCGCAGCGGCACCCCGTCCATTGATATTTCCCAGTCCGTTATTGCCGTGGACGTGAGAGAAACACCGCGCGGCGCTTCCGTGGCACTTGTTCTGGCTGAAGGGCCGCACCTTGATGCGTCAATCACTGTTGGCTCGGGCCCATTGGGGCATGAACTCAGCATTGCGTGGGGTTTTGAGACGGCTGAAGGACAGGAAACGGGTCAGCCCCAGCGCTATTGGGTTCGGGAGGTTCGACGAGAGACGCAGCGGGGCAGCCCTGTAACGGTTTTGGAGGCGGAGGACGCGTGGTGGTTCCTGGGCAACATGCGAGCGCGGCGTCAACTCACGTGGCCGGCGCACACGACATCCGTGTGGAACATCCTCGGCCAGTTGCTCACAATGGCGGGTCTGTCCGCCACACTTGCCCGTTCAAGCCCGGCGATCGTCGCCACGTATCCCGCCATCACGGTCTCCCCGAATGACAGTCTTGCGGTTGCCATCAACCGCCTCATGTCCCGTGTGCCGGATGTCCTGCGTTTCTCTGACGGCGTGCTAGAGGCAATTCACACCCGTGAGACCGACTCCGCCGTTTATTCCTATGGCGAGCCGGAGGGCCATGCCCTGCTGGACGCCGCGCGCTCATCCGCGCTCTCCCGCGTCAATCACGTGCAGGTCTACGGGCGCGGGGCAATCGCTCAGGCGGTCAATGAACGGGAGATGGCATCCGTCGGAAGTCTCTTGGTGCAGGTCGTCGACCCCTCACTGACAACAGCAGAGGTGGTGGCGACAAGAGCGGACGCCGAGCTACGCTCACGTGGCATCCTGCAGCCCTTTGCGCGCATCACGGTCCCGGTGAACGCCGGGCAGCAACTGCATGACGTGGTGTCGGTCACCGCGCCGTCTGTGGGGTGGGCGTCGGAGCGGTTGCGGGTGGCGGGCCTGCGGACCCGTTACGACATCGGCAGGTCGCAGCCGGTGTACCAGCAGGACATCGATCTGAGCGGAGTGTAGGTATGGAGCTGCGTCGGGGCACATTAAGGGGCTTCAACTCGTCGTCATTCACAGCAGACGTTCAGTTGGACGGGAGCGTGCCGACGTGGCTGACAGGGGCTCGCATCAGCCGGGCGATTCCGTCCACGGAGATGCTGGCCGGCCGATCGTGTATCGTGGCCTTCGCTTCAGACCCATCCGACCCCACTGAGGCCGTCGTTATCGCGGTTTACACCTAGTTGGGGGTGAGCCCGCGCGACTACTACTGGGGAATGCTCAGGCAGGGACGGATGATGGCGCTCCCTCCGATGGCGATGTGGGGCGAACCCTGCGCGATCCTCGCGGCGTCCTCCAGAGATTCCGCGTTGATGATCAGGTAGCCGCCAACTCCAATGTCCTCGGGCACATAGTCATTGATGCCATCTTTTTCGACCACCTTGCCGCCGGGTTCCAATGGTCTGCCGGAGTCCAGCGCGCCGGAGGCAACCAGCCCTCCAAGCCACGCCTGCCACTCGCCCATATAAGCCTGTGTTTGCTCATCCCCGTCCTGCGAGTCCAGAGCGCGACCAACGGTCAGCACAAGAAATTGCTGCATGACTCCTCCAACTCCTGTTACTCCACCCACTGATGCCGACACCCCAGATGGCCTGCCGCGCTTGTATAGTATCCGCATGATTTTATTCAAGGAGCCGAGCGTTCAACTGATCCTGCGGGGCGAGAAGTCGCAGGCGCGCAAGCTGTGGGCGCGAGTACGGGCCAAGGAGGGGGCGGAGCACTTGCTCTACCGTCGCCCGCCGATGACCGGCGAGAAGCCGTTTGCCAAAATTCTCGTGACGCGTGTGTGGAAGCAGCGTATTGGGGATATGACGCAGGAAGAGGCGCTGGCGGAGGGCTGGCCGGACACGGCGGCGTGGATCGAGCAGTTCAGCGAGGGGCGTAAGTTCGACCGCCCCGTTGACGAGGTGGAGGTCTACGCGCTGGAGTTTGAGGTCATCGAACGGTTCGAGGAGCCGGTGCCGGCCTAGACTCCCAAGCCTACTCCGGTGGATCGGCTCGCAAGATAAGTACGGGGACGCCGGCACGGCGTATGACACGACCCGAGACACTGCCCGCGATTAAATCCGTGACCCTGCCTGCGCCGTGACGCCCCATCGCAATCATGTCGCAGGCGTTGGCCTCTGCCACCTCGAGAATCACGTCCGGCGTGGGCCCCCATTCCACCATGGTGTTTACCACGAAGCCGTAGTTCTCAAGATCATCCTTTGCCCCGTTGACGATCTCATCCGCCTCAGTACGGGTCTGAGATTCAATCCCTTCCAGGTCCTCGCGGGACGGCAGGCGCGGGACGAACCCGAGCCGGATGGAGGAGGGCCCGGGCATTCTGAGGTGAGCAACATGCAGGACGGTAATTTCGACGGTGGCCGCCACGTCGCCGAACAGCTTGCCCAACCACTCCACGGACGACACATCCTGGCCGGATCCGTCCACCGCCAGCAGTATGCGCGTCATTGATCGTTCCTTCCGCTTTCACCCATGAACGATGGGGGCGGGCGTCCTGGCAGCCGAGAAGAACTCTATGACGCGGCGCGGCGGCGCCTGAGCCTGCTCATGATGAAGCCGGCAGCGATGCCGATGACAGGCGCCGCCGTCAGCAGCGCGAGGGAACCGATGATGAGCCAGTGGGTGTAGTCATATCCCAAAATCATGGTGGTTGCCTTTGTGCATGGGGCCTTGCCGATTCCATGGTACTCCAGTTAGGGGCGGGCGGCGCGAGGATGACGCGGCTATTCAGAACGCATGTTGCAATGTTGCGCGCGGCGTGATAGTGTCTGTCAGAACGCGCGTTCGTTGTAGTTAGTTTGGCGCGTGTCGGAGGTGTCGGTATGACGTTGGCACAGGTGCGCAGCTGCGCAGTTGTCGGTCTTGAGGGTTCGATTGTCGAGGTGGAGGTGGACATCGCGCCCGGCCTGCCCGCTTTCACGATTGTGGGGCTGCCGGATACGGCCGTGCAGGAAGCGCGGGAGCGTGTTCGCGCGGCAATCAGGAATTCCGGGTTTGAGTTTCCGCAGCGTCGAATCACGGTCTCCCTTGCTCCTGCGGACCTTAAGAAGAACGGAACGTCCTATGACTTGCCCATCGCCGCGGGTATCCTGATCGGCTCAGGGCAGGCAGGAGCGCAATTCTCGTTGGAGGACGTTGCTTTCCTGGGTGAGCTTTCGCTTGAGGGGCAGGTGCGGCACACGCAGGGCGTCCTGCCGATGACGGCGCTGGCGCGTGAGGGCGGGCTGACGCAGATCGTTGTTCCGGCTGTCGACGCGCCGGAGGCTGCACTCGTAGACGGCATTGAGGTGTTGCCTGCGGGCAACCTGCGGGAGCTTGTGGAGCACATCAGCGGTGAGCAGTCGTTTCGTCCGTTCTATCAGACGGAACCGCCGGCAGACCCAGGCGGGACGGCAACCATCGACGGTTTTGATATGTCGCTCGTCCGCGGGCAAGAGAATGTAAAGCGAGCCTTGGAGGTTGCGGCGGCGGGCGGCCACAACCTGGTGATGATGGGACCGCCGGGCAGCGGCAAGACGCTCCTCGCGCGATGCCTGCCGTCCGTTCTTCCCACGATGACGCGGGATGAATCATTGGACGTGACGAAGATCTACAGCGTGGCGGGGCTGCTGCCGCCGGAGCGGCCGCTCATCTCTGCCCGTCCGTTCCGCGCGCCGCACTACACGGTCTCCAACGCCGGGCTGGTGGGCGGCGGGCATTGGCCGCGCCCGGGCGAGATTACGCTTTCGCATCGCGGCGTGCTGTTCCTAGACGAGATGCCGGAGTTCGGCCACCACATTTTGGAGGTTCTGCGGCAGCCGTTGGAGGACAAGGCCGTGACGATCAGCCGCGCCCAAGGCTCGATCACATTTCCCGCCAATTTCATGCTCGTCGGCGCGATGAACCCCTGCCCATGCGGGTTCTACGGAGACATTGTGAAGGCGTGCTCGTGTTCGCCCTCCGCTATCGACCGTTATCAGCGCCGCATCAGCGGACCGCTGCTGGATCGCATCGACATCTTCGTTGACGTGCCACGTGTGGAGTACGAGAAGCTGACGGACGAACGGAAAGGCGAGACGTCGGCGATCGTGCGGAGCCGTGTGGAAGAAGCGCGGACGCGACAGCGGGCGAGATTCGGCAGTTCGTCCGGCGTGCTGACCAACGCGGACATGGGGCCGGTGGAAGTGCGTGAGTTCTGTGGGCTGGATGATGCATCACACGGACTTTTACGGGCAGCGATGCAGCAACTGCACCTGAGCGCTCGAGGCTACCATCGCATTCTCAAGCTGGCTCGGACGATTGCGGACCTGGCGGAGGAGCCGACCATCACGTCCCGACATCTGAGCGAGGCGTTGCAGTATCGGCCGCGTGAGTTGGGCGCGGCGGCGTAGCTCACCCTTCGACAAGCTCAGGGTGAACGGGGGCACATCCCTCAGAGTGAGCGGACAGCGGAGTATTGGATTCCCGCCCCTACGCAACGCGAATTGGGTGCGGAAGGGGTTGGTTGAAGAGGTAGCCCTTCTCGTTGAAGGGAACGTGATCAGGCTGCGTATTTCCGGCAGTGTCAGTCGCGCGTGTCATGATTGTGTGCTCGCCTGCCTCGGCGTCCCAGGTGAACTCGAACCGCGCCCATGAGTAGTCGGGTTGCTCGCGGGATAGCTCTGCATTGCGCCATGTCCGTCCGCCATCCATGCTCCATTCAACCTGGGAGATAGATCCTGCGGGCGAATGAGCGTAGCCGTGGATACGATGCCGTCCCTGCTCCAGTTGCGCCGGCCATGACAGCGCAAGCGCGCTCTTGATGACCTGCATCGTGACGGGCTTGCCGCGTGCCTCGCCCTCGGCCGGGTAGTCGTTCCCGATAAGCACATAGGAGGTTGTGTTGTTGCGCGTCCATAGCTGCTCCGAGGACACAACAACCCTGCCAAGCCACTTGATGTGCGAACTGCCGACCCAGCCCGGCACGATGGCGCGCAGGGGAAAGCCGTGGTCTTTCGGCAGCGGCTCGCCGTTCAGCGAGTAGGCCAGCAGGGTATCGGAATCCATTGCCTTTTCGACGGGCAGCACATAGCGAAAGCCGTTCTCGGGGGCCTCCGTATCCAGGCCGACCAGCAGCACGCTCACCGCTTCATCAGTGATGCCTGCAAGCGTCAGGACATCACGCAGCGCCACTCCCGTCCATTCACCGTTCCCGATCGCGCCCCTCTCCCACTGCGTCCCCTTTGCCTCCCGGCCCTGTAAGATGCCGAACATGGCGCGATGATTGCCCGCGCACTCCAGGTAGGAGACCAGGGTGCGATTCGGCAGGCGCTGCAACTCTTCGAACGAGAGTTGGACGGGTTCAGCTACCGCGTCACCTTCAATGGACAGCTGCCATGCGGACGCATCAATGTCGGGGGTTGGGCCGTTATTGCGGACGAAGAACAGGTCGTTGGGGGTTATGAGGTCGTGCAGGTTCTCAAGTCGGGCTTCAAGGCCGATGTCGTCGCGGGCGATAAAAGGCCCGGGGTCTTTGAAGAGCAGGCGCTGTCGCACCGCCGTCGCCGTTGGATCAGCAGAATCACCCGTGAACAGGTTGCCTGAACATGCGGTGATGACAGCCGCCGCGCCGCCAATTATCAGGAGCCGCAGGAATTCACGTCGATCCATACCGTTCGCGCTGGCGAACTTCCAGAGGGATTCATCCTCCGGTCTCTCTATGGTGGGTTGCGTGTCGTTATTCGTCATTGGGGTCCCAGATGAGGCGTCTGGATCACATCAGTATTGTGCCGTATGCGTTGAGGCTGTCGAACTTGACCTCAATAGGGGCGTGTAGCTACGATATTGTGTCAAAAGTCACAAAGTAGACTTCATTTTGACGCCGCAGAGCATCTTTAGCGGCGCTTTAAGCAAAGACAAGGCTGAAAAACCATATGACAAGCGCAAACGGATCGACACTGACCCTCGAGGGCGAGCGGCGTGAGGCGCTGGGCCGCCACGTGAAGGCACTCCGGCGGGACGGCATCACGCCGGCCAACCTCTATGGCCGCGGCGCGGACTCCATCAGCTTCCAGGCTGAGACGCGCGCGCTGGACAAGCTGGTCACGGACGGCGGGCGCGGATCGCTGGTTGAACTGACCATCGACGGGGAGAAGCATCAGACACTTCTCCGCGGCCTGCAGCGGCACCCGGTGACACGGGCCATCCTGCACGCGGACTTCTACATCGTGGAGATGAACCGGCCGGTTCAGACGACGGTTCCGGTGCACCTGGTGGGCGACGCCCCCGCAGCGCGGCTGCCGGGAGCGGTCATCACGCACCTGACCCACGAGGTCACCATCGAATGCCTGCCGGCCAACATTCCGGCCGCCGTCGAGCTGGATGTGACCGTCCTGGAGGAACTGGAAACGTCGCTCCACGTTTCGGACATCACTGCGCCGGAGGGCGTGGAGATCCTGACTGATTCAGAGACGATCATCGTGCGGGCGACACACTCCCGCGTGGCGGCGACCATCGAGGCGGAAGATGCCGAGGCCGCTGAGGAAGAGGCCGCCGAGGCCGCGGAAGGCGCTGCTGCGGAGGCTGCGGCACCCGCAGAGGAGTCTTCCGGGGACGAGTAGGGGACTGCACCGACAGGGTGCGATCCCCACCCTGGCTCTCCTTCGCGATGGAAGAGGGAATCCCTCTTGGTTGGCGTTACAGCGTTGGTTGCACAAGGACGACTTTAGATTCCTCGGCTGTGCTCGGAATGACATTTAAGCCGCCCTGCGGGCGGCACTGGATTCCCGTTTTCGCGGGAATGGCGGGGGGCCCTCCGACTACGCCCAGGCTGACCGGATGCTGCGCTCAGGGTGAGCAGGAGAGGCGGCCCTTCGGCCATGCTCAGACCGAGCGGTCTCCGGGATGTTTGGCGAAGCGTTAAGAGCATGTCCGGGAACGGCGTGGGCACGCGATTCCTGCCACTTGAGACGTGGCGTTGACATTTTTGAGCGGGATTCGAATTTCTGGTAGAATAGATATAGGTTGCGGCCGTATCTGCGAGAGGCGCTGAGTCGTATCTGAAAACGGCCCTTTGGACAACACTGGGGGCGCATCTGAATCGGCTCTGTGGAAGGAGCGGAACGGACGCAAATGCGCGGGGAAAGGTAAGCAACAAGAACGGCGCTTCGCGAGACGCATATAGGTGGCGTACATATAGCAAATCTGTGGCCACTGTCGACTCACGTGATTGTCGCTCACTAAAGGGGTGAACTAGATGGCAGAACGGTCGGAACGGCGCAATGCAGCCGCGACTGACACGTCCGAGTACACGTCACGCAATATTGAGGTCCTCGAGGGGCTTGAGGCGGTGCGCCGCCGCCCCGGCATGTATATCGGCTCCACGGATGAGCGGGGCCTCCACCACCTGATCTATGAGATCGTTGATAACGCCGTCGATGAGGCGATGGCAGGCTATTGCAGCCGAATCACAGTGACCATCCAGGCGGACGGCTCGGCGCGCATCGACGACGACGGACGCGGCGTGCCGATCGACAAGCACCCACAGACGGGCCTGACGGGCCTCGAAACGGTGATGACCACGCTGCACGCAGGCGGCAAGTTCGGGGGCGGCGGTTACAAGGTCTCCGGCGGCCTGCACGGCGTCGGCGCGTCGGTCGTGAACGCGCTCTCTGAAAGCCTGCGTGCAGAGATTCGACGAAACGGGCAGGTCCACATGCAGGAATACTCCCGGGGCAAGACGCTTGCGCCCGTGGAGGCCATCGGCCCGGCGGACGATACGGGAACCACGGTCTGGTTCACGCCCGACCCCGACATCTTCATGCAGGACACGTCGTTTGAGTTCCATACGCTGGCGGCGCGTTTCCGGGAGATGGCGTACCTGAACCCGGGGCTGGAGATTCGATTCGTCGACGAGCGGACGGAGAACGAGACGACATTCTATTTCGAGGGCGGCATCCGCTCGCTGGTGCGGCACATGAACTCAGCCCGCACGGCTCTGCACCAGCAGCCCATCTACGTGGAACGTGATGTCGACGGCACGCACGTCGAGGTTTCGCTCCAGTACAACGACGGCTACCAGGAGAACGTTCTTGGGTTTGCGAACTGCATCCACACGGTGGACGGCGGAACGCACCTGACCGGTTTCCGCGCGGCGCTGACGCGGGCGATGAATGACTACGGCCGCAAGTTCAAGATCCTGAAGGACGGCGATAACAACCTGCAGGGCGAGGACGTGCGCGAGGGCATCGCCGCCGTGATTAGCGTCAAGCTTGCGGAGCCGCAGTTCGAGGGGCAGACGAAGGGCAAGCTGGGCAACGCCGAGGTCAAGAACCAGGTTGAGAGCACACTGGCCGAGGGGCTGTCCTCGTATTTGGAGGAGCACCCGCAGGACGCGCGGCGCATCCTTGAGAAGTGCATGAACACGGCCATCGCGCGGGAAGCCGCGCGCAAGGCCAAGGAGAGCGTGCAGCGCAAGGGCGCGCTGGAGTCCACCACCCTGCCCGGCAAGCTGGCCGACTGCTCGGACAAGAATCCGGACAACTGCGAGATCTTCCTCGTTGAGGGTGACTCCGCCGGCGGGTCCGCCAAGGGCGGGCGTGATCGGCGCTTCCAGGCCATCCTGCCCCTGCGCGGCAAGATTCTGAACGTCCAGAAGGCGCGGCTCGACAAGGTGTACGGGCATGAGGAAATCAAGGCCATCGCCTCCGCGCTCGGTGTCGGGTTCGGCGGGCTGAACGGCCACGCCAACGGCAACGGCTCATCCGAGGATGACGCGGAGATCGACGAGAACGACGGCCTGGACCTCTCCAAGCTGCGCTACAAGAAGGTCATCATCATGACGGACGCGGACGTTGACGGCGCGCACATCCGCACGCTGCTGCTGACGCTGTTCTACCGGCATTTCCAGCCGCTGCTTCGCGCAGGGAATATCTACATCGCGCAGCCGCCGCTGTACCGCGTGCAGATCGGCCGCAATGACATCCACTGGCTCTATTCCGACAAGGAGAAGGACGACACGCTGACCAACCAGGCGCTCAAGGACATGACGATCCGCGAGAGCTCCGAGCAGGACACTGAGATTGTCTACACGGAGGCGCAGGTGCGGGACGTGCTTCCGTCCGTGCAGCGTCTCGGCCGGGCGATGTCCGATCTGCAGACGACGGGATATCCGTGGCCGCTGCTGACGGCGACCGCCCTGACGGTGCGGACGGGCGAGCGCGATCTTTCGAGTGAAGAGACGCTGCAGGAGTTGATGCGGGCGCTGCAGGAGTTGGGCAACGTGCGCATCCTGGAGTTCCAGTACGATGACACGCCCATCGCTCCCCCGCCTTCACCGACGGCGCCCACCGCGATGCCGGACGCTCAGCAGCCATCGCTGCTCGACTTCTCCGGTGAGCCTGCCGAGGGGCAGGATGAGACATCGTCAGACGCTGGTGACGCGGAATCCGCGTTCCCGGCTAAGAACGAGACGTTCATCCTGATCCAGGACACGGAGAGCGGCCGCACGCTGCGGTTGGACCATGACTTCTTCAACCTGGACGCCTCGCAACGCATGACGGAGCTAGCCACGGCGCTCAGCGATCACCTGCCCAAGGTTGGCACGGTGTACAAGCGGGAGCGCGCCGTTGGGCGGCTGAACTCCATGATCGATCTTGCGGAGATCGTGGAGGACGTGTCCACGCGGGGCGTCGGCATCCAGCGGTACAAGGGCCTGGGTGAGATGAACCCCACGCAGTTGTGGGAGACGACGCTGGACCCGGAGACGCGGACGCTGTTCAAGGTTGAGATCGAGGACGCGCAGCAAGCGGCGGAGTTGTTCGAGATGCTGATGGGCGAGGAGGTTCGCCCTCGCGCGAACTTCATCCGGACGCACGCGCAGGAGGTCCAGAACCTGGACGTCTAGCTCGCCCTTCGACAGGCTCAGGGCGAGCGGGGCGAATCACCGATTTAGATTCCTCGGCTACGCTCGGAATGACAGAGATGGCCATCGTCGTCGGTTATACCGTTCTTGAGCTGCGGCTGCCTGAGGCGATGTCGTTGAAGGACAAGCGGCAGGTGATCAAGAGCGTCATCGAGCGTGTGAAGCGCCGCTACAACGTCTCCATCAGCGAGGTTGGCGAGCACGATTCGCCACGGATGGCACTGCTGGGGGTGTCATGCGTGGGGCAATCCGAGGTGGGGTGCCGCCGGACGCTGGACAACGTCGCTGAGTACGTCTACACCTCACGCCCGGATGCGGAAGTCATGCCGCATGTGGTTGAGATCGTGGGGGTGGGGTGAGGGGCACGATACAATTTCAGCAAGCAGGTAGTGGGGTGTGGGTATGCCGATTCAGAGATTCGTTGTGGGGCCGATGGGGAACAACACCTACGTGGTGTTTGACGAAGCGTCGAAAGAGGCGGCGCTTGTCGATCCGGCTAAGGGTTCGGGGCCGGTGTTGGTGTGGATGCAGACGCACGGGCTACTGCCCAAGTACGTCCTCAACACACACGGCCATTCCGACCACACCTTCGACAACGGACTAGCGATGGACGGATCCGACGCGGACCTGATGATCGGTGAGCCGGATGAGGCGATGCTGGAACAGCTGGCGAAGGGTGACGGATGGCTGGGCAAGCCTGAGATGCCCTCTCCGATGGCGGACGCGTACCTGGAGCACGAGCAGGAGCTTGTGCTCGGGTCGACGGCGATCCGCGTGCTGCACACGCCGGGCCATACGCCGGGGAGCAGCTGCTTCGTCTACGAGGACGCCGTGTTGACGGGCGACACGCTGTTCCAGGGGTCAATCGGGCGTACGGATTTCCCGGGCGGGTCGTTCCCGGAGATCGTCAGGTCGATTGAAGCCCACCTCTACACGCTGGCGCCAACGACGCGGGTGCTTCCCGGTCACATGGAGGTCTCGACAATCATCGACGAGAAGCAGCACAACCCGTTCGTCGGCGAGGGGGCGCGGATCAATCTTTCCCAGCTACAGCAGGACTAACGGGCGCCGTCAGGGTCATGAGCACGCCGGACCAAAGAGCCGGGGGCGGAGATTCGCCGCAGCTGCAGGCGCTGAAGGCGGCGCAGGAGCGGGTGAACGCGTTGCGGTCGGGGCTTGAGCGGCCGCCGCTGAAGAACGGAGACTCCGGGGACACGTACGCGCAAGAGCTGGTGACGGCGATGAATCGTTTGATGTCTTTGATCCGGCACGCGGCACCGGAGGATGTGGCGGCGTTCGACGAATGGCGGAACAGGCCGTAGATTCGTACGTGGTATACACTGGAATGGCTGGCCGGACGGGCATCTCAAGGCTTCTGGTGGGGGAGCGGCCGTCCGGTGATTCCACCTCACAAGCACGGCCATGACAACGAACAAGAAAGACTATTACGACGTTCTTGGACTGTCCCGCAACGCCTCCGCAGAGGACGTGAAGCGGGCTTTCCGTAAGCTTGCCTTTGAGCACCACCCGGACCGCAATCGCTCCTCGGACGCCGAGCAGAAGTTCAAGGAGATCAACGAGGCGTACGAGGTTCTGCGCGACGAGCGCAAACGGGCCGCGTATGACCGCTTCGGCCACGCAGGCCTGAACGGGGCGGACGGGTTTGCCAACGGTGACGCATTTTCAGGCTTCGGCGGCTTTGGCGACATCTTCGATGCGTTCTTCGGCGGGATGCGCGGCCGGCAAGGCCAGCGCGGCGGCCCGCAGCGCGGCGATGACCTCGCCATGCGGATGCAGCTACCGTTTGCGGACGCGGTGCTGGGTGTTGAGAAAGACATCAAGGTCTCCCGCAATGAAATGTGTCAGCCGTGCAAGGGATCGGGAGCAGAGCCCGGGACGCAACCGGAGGCGTGCGCCGCCTGCAACGGAACCGGCGAGATTCGTCGCAGCCAGCAGAGCATCTTCGGCCAGTATGTGAACATCAGCGCCTGCGGACGGTGCCATGGCGAGGGCAAGGTCATCACGAGCCCGTGTGTTGAGTGCCGCGGGGCGGGGCGGATCAAGCGGGAGCTATCCGTGCGCGTCACCGTGCCGCCGGGAGTGGACACCGGCAATCGGATCCGTCTCGGCGGCGAGGGCGAGGCCGGCGCGAACGGCGGGCCGCCCGGAGATCTCTATATTGAGCTTGACGTGGCGCCGAGTGCCGTGTTTGAGCGGGAGGGGCGGCACCTGTTCCACCGCGTGCCCATCAACATCGCGCAGGCAGCGCTCGGGGCGGAAATCACCATCCCGACGCTGGAGGGCGATGAGCCGTTCTATATCCCGGCCGGAGTGCAGTCCGGACAGTCGTTCAGGATCAAGGGGCGCGGCGTGACTGACCCGAAGAACCAGCGCGCCCGCGGCGATCTTTTTGTCGTCGCATCAGTTCACGTGCCTGACCAACTCACGGATGAACAGCGACAATTGCTGGAGCAGCTTGCCGCGACACTGCCGGCCCCGCCCGAGAACGGGCAGGATGGCGAACGCGAGGGCGGTGGCTTCATGGACTGGATCAAGAACACGTTTCGCTAGTCAGCGGGGGTGGGGAGATGAACGGCGTACAGGTGTTGACCCGGGAGATGCGGGAGATCCAGACGAGCCTGCTCCGTGAACTGGAGCCGCTGACGGAAGAGAATATCTACTACGCGCCGATTCCCGGCGCGACGACCATCGCGTTCATCGCCTGGCACATCACCCGCACGCTTGATGACGCGGTGCATATTTCCATACCGGTGGAACCGAAGCCGACAATCTGGGCGTCGCAGGGCTACCACGAGAAGTTCGTCATGCCGGCCGGGGAGGGCACGGGCACCGGGTTCACTGCGGACCAGGTGGGAGACTTTCGTCCTGGCCTTGAACTACTGCGGTCGTACGCGACAGAGGTGGGGCCGACAATCCCCGCGGCGTTCGAAGACATGACGGACGACGATCTGGATAGGGTGATGGACGAGGAGCGGCCTGATCGGACGCTTGCGCGCCTGCTTCAGACGTTCATCATCGGGCACACGTTCTACCACCTGGGAGAGATCCGGTACCTCAAGGGCATGCAGGGCATGCCGTTCCCGCTTTAGGCGTGCGGCGGAACGCTTCTGTAAGGGGCAGAGCCCCTTCTACCCCTTTACCACTGCACAAACATAGGCATGACGACGTGGATGTATTCTGTGCCGTCGTCCGTGGACGCGGGGCGTATGGTGCCCGGGCTGGAGGGGCCTGAAACCTCAAGGGTGGCCGTGGAGTTCAGGACGCCGAGAACGTCTTCCAGATAGCGGTGGTTGAAGGCGATATGCGCCTCCTCTCCGCCGATGTTGGCGTCAATCACCCCTTCGTGATCGCCGATCTGGTCTGAACGCGCCTCAAGTCGCATCGTGCCGGCCATCTCATTCTCGCCGGGCGTCATGTACAGGCGGACGATGCCGTTGCCCTCACGGGCGAAGACGGCGGCGGTCTTTGTGGCGCGCAGGAAGTCCGCGACTTCCACGGATGTCTGCGTGTTGGACGACTCCGGAATGAGCTGCCGATAGTTGGGGAAGTTGCCCTGGATGAGCTGGGAACCGAGCACGATATTGCTTAGGTGGAATTGCACCTGCGTCTTGGCCTGGTTCACGGTGACACGGACAGGCATCTCCTGCTCCGTCAGCATGCGATTGAGCTCGCGCAGGGAACGCGCGGGGATGATGAGATCGACGCCTTCGCTCACCTCTTGCGGCAGCCTGGTGGTTTGGACGGCGAGACGGAAGCCGTCAGCCGCGGCCATCGTGATGCTCTCGCCCTCGATGGATGTGTGGACACCGGTCAGCACGGGGCGGGAGTCCTCCGTGGCGGCGGCGATGATGACGCGGTCGATGCCGGCGCGCAGAACATCCGGTGGCACCTCCGCGCTGATACCGTCGTCAGCGACAGGCGTGGGTGGGAAGTCATCCGCATCCAGCCCGCTCATGTGCGTGTTGAATCGGCCGGAGATGATGTTCAGCTGGCGCGTGCCCGCATCAAGCTCAAGGTCGACGCGATCTCGCTGGAGGGAGGAGACGTAGTCTGAGAAGAGGCGGGCGGGAATGGCGACTGAGCCCTGTGTCTCCACGCTTGCGCTGATCCAGCAGGAGATGGAGAGTTCAAGGTTGGTGGCGGTGAGCCGCAAACGGGACTCATCCGTCTGGAGCATGACGTGGGTGGTGATGGGCATTGTTGTGCGTGTTGCCACCGCCGGCATGACCGTCGCGAGTCCGCGTTGAAGATTCTCCTGGAGAACCGAGAATTTCATTTGTTTGTGTCTCCTGAATGGGGCCAACGGCCCCCCGTACCCCCGATATGCTGCGAGTATCCCGCGTTGAGCGGACTTGGGTCAAGTCGCAGTACGTCTATCTAGTGCATAAACGCATGGAATCCTCGCATGTTGTGGGGGACGTGTGGGGTCATCTGCAATACATCAGGCGCAGTAGTGCGAGAATGGCGCGAATGGGGTGTGGACACGGTATGATGCAACGGAAATAGAGACGGAAATACCGCATACAGGGGGATGGAATGAAACTGGTGATGTACAACGATTTCCGACCGGGCCTGCTGGTGGACGGCAACGTTATTGGGCTGGGCAGCTTGGTGGACGAGTATATGGGTTCACACGTCGAGGACGTGATGATTAACCTTATTGAGGACTTCGCTTCCGTGCGTGACGACCTGGAGGACATCGCGGATTCCGGCGGCGGGGTGCCGGTATCGACAGTGCAGCTGCGCGCGCCGCTGCCGCGACCGCGCAAGCTCATCTGCTGCTTCGGCAACTACAAGGAGGGGCAGGATCGGGATGCCTTCCCAATCGATATGTTCCTCAAGTCGCCTGAGGCGATCATCGGCCCGGGCGATACAGTCGTCCTGCCGAACACCCCGTTCACCATCTGCCACCATGAGGCGGAGTTGGCTCTGGTCATCGGCAAGCGGAGCAAGCACGTATCCCAAGAGGATGCGATGGACTCCATCTTTGGCTACACGGCGTTCATGGACGTCTCGCCTCGCGCCGGCATCGGCCGCGGGCCGACGATGATCCAGAAGTCCTATGACACCTGCGCCCCGATGGGCCCGTGCATCGTCACGGCGGACGAAATCGAGAATCCACACGAGCTCGATATCAAATACTGGGTGGACGGGCAGGCGCGCCATGACTACAACACGAGCGACCTGGAGCACACGGTTCCTGAGCTCATTGAGTGGGCGACGAAGGTGATGACCTTGCTGCCCGGCGACGTTATCGCCCTTGGCACCAACCATCAGGGCATCGGCCCGCTGCAGGACGGCGAGACCGGCACGATTGAAATCCAGGGAATCGGCGCGTTCAGCATCAAGGTCATGGATCCGGAGAAGCGCTCGTGGCCGAAGGAGATCGACCAGGAGATGGCCGGGCGGGTGCGCGAGGCGCGCCCCGGCTAAGACAGCGTTCAGACGGGGTGTGCTTGCAACGTGAGCACACCCCGCTACTGATAATGACCTGCCGCCATGAGTTCGACTGAGACTCTCGCCCAGACAATCCGCGTCCCGGAGATGACGCTGCGGGAGTTTGCCGTGGCGGCATTTGTGGCGGTTGGCGTTTCAGATGAGGATGCCGCCAACGCTGCCAATACGCTTATCGAGGCGGACATGCGCGGCATCGGCTCGCACGGGATGGCGCGACTGGACCGGTTCTATCTCACGCCGCTTGAGTCGGGGCTGGTTAACCCGCGTCCTCAGTGGATTGTGCGCGCGGAATCACCGTCAACGGCCACCATCGACGCGGACGGCGGGCTGGGGCTGAGTGTGGGTGTCCGCGCGATGAACCTTGCCATCGAGAAGGCGCGTGAGGTTGGCTCCGGATGGGTGACGGTGGCGAACAGTCGCCACTTTGGGGCGGCAGGCGTGTACGCCACACAGGCGCTTGCCCACGACATGATCGGCATCAGCATGACGAACACGGGGCCGATCGTCCTTCCGGCGGGCGGCGCGGAGCCGCGGCTGGGCTCGAACCCGATTGCCGTCGCAGCGCCCACAGCGGACGGGACGCCGTTCATCTTTGACGCCGCGACATCCGTTGTCTCTGCAGGGAAGTTCGACACATATCACCGTCAGGGCAAGCTCGCCCCCGAGGGATGGGGACTGACAGACGACCTGCAGCCGATACGCAATCCGGCGCGCGGGCCGGGCGGGCGTCGCATCCTGCCGTTGGGCAGCGACCTGGAGCATTCGTCGTACAAGGGCTACGGGCTGGCGATGATTGTTGACATCCTCTGCGGCGTGCTGTCCGGCATGGGGCCGGGGCTGGCGATTGCAGGCTCCGGTGTCGCGGGGGGATACCAGTCGGCGCACTTCTTTGGCGCGATGCGGATTGACGCGTTCACGGACGCCGACGGGTTCAGGCAGTCGATGACAGACTATCTAACCGCGCTTCGGGCAACGCCGCCGCTTCCGGACGTAGAGAGCGTGCTTGTGCCCGGGGACATTGAGGCCGAGACCATTGAGGATCGCAAGCGGAATGGCATACCGTTGTACATGGACTCCGTTGAGAGTCTGCGAAACGTGGCGCAGAGGCTGAATCTGCGCCTGGATCTGGGATAAAGACGCGAGTTCCACATAGGGACGTCGAATCAAGGGGGGATTGAGATGCCGCACGTGAAGGCCAACGGAGTGGAGCTGTTCTACGAGTTGTTCGGAGACTCGTCCAAGCCAACGTTTGTGATGACGCACGGTTTGGGCGGCCACGGGAGAGGCTACGAGAATCAGATAGAAGCGCTTTCCGCCGAATTTCAGCTCATGCTGTGGGACATGCGCGGATTCGGCCAGTCGGAGCGCGTGCCAGTGACGGAGGGCGCTTACTCCCGATGGACGATGGCGAAGGATCTTTCAGAGTTGCTGAAGGCGATTGGTATCAACCAGGCGCACATTCACGGGCATTCGCTGGGCGGGCTTATCTCGCAGCAGTTCGCGATTGACTACCCGGAGCAGACGCTCTCGCTCGTCATCCAGGACACGTCCGCTGAGATCAAGCAGGAGTACCTGTCTGGATGGGACGGGATGCTCAAGACGGTTCGCGAGCAGGGGATTGGCGCGCTTCCGTTTGATCCTCAGCGAAGCTGGGGCGACCCATACATCGAATCCAACCTTGAAGACATCAGGGCATTCACCACCGCGACGGCAGAGCGCAACGCGCCCGAGGTTTACGCCGAGGGCGTGCGTATCTCAGGGCCCGAACTCGGGGCGCACCCGGTCGCGCCGGACCTCCCGGGCATTACCTGCCCCGTACTGGTCATCTGTGGCGATCAGGACCGATTGACGCCGCCGGGTGGCTCGGTACGAATTCATCGCGCCATTCCCCAGTCGAAGCTCGTGATTCTCCCGGGCGCTGGGCACTTCCCGAACATCGAGACGACGGATGCGTTCAATGAGGCGTTGCTGGAGTTTTTGCGGGAGGCAAGTTCGGAATAGCAGGCGTCACGACCATGACTCCTTTTTCGCTCTATGGAGTCCAATTAGTTGATACTTGCTTTCAATAGCCCTCATTGGCCGCACGGGTAAATCCTAGCTCTTTCTACGAAGAAAATGTCGCGCCCATACCGGGAGGGCAAGATTCGGTTTGTTATTTTTCTGATACTTGCTTTCAACAATTTTTTCGGCCTCTTGCAATGAGTTCTTGATACTTACTGTCATTTGAGGCCTCAGAATCGCGAGATTTGAGTAAAGCGGGCTCATACAGGGTATACTTAGCACGTTCCGACAACAGATTGCCGGCCGTCCCCGCGCGGAGTGGCATGTGCTGGGGTTTGGGATAGTAGTAACAGAGACGGGGAGACCGGACGTATGAGGATATATGTCGGAAACCTGAGTTTTCAGGCGACAGACGCAGATTTGCAGGAGCTTTTTCAGCAGCACGGCGAGGTCACTTCGGCGCAAGTCATCATTGACCGCTATTCAATGCGCTCGCGTGGGTTCGGATTCGTGGAAATGCCAAACGGCTCGGAGGCTGAGGCCGCCATTGCGGCGCTCAATGGCAACGAGCACCAGGGCAGACAGCTGACAGTGAACGAGGCTCGCGATCGCCGCGAAGGCGGCGGTGGCGGTGGCGGCGGACGCCCGCGCTACTAGCGCGCTTCGGTAGTCTCTACCCCCACACACTAACTCTCTGCGTAGCGGAGAGGGGCCTTTGAGAATTCTCCGCACCTCAACTTGCCTATGGCAGGGAGGCGTACCAGTGGGGCGTTCGTCCCTAGCGGATTCTTCCCCGAGAGTAGCGGTTACGGCCGTCCGTTCCGTCGATGGAGTAGTCCGTCAGGTCGATGATGCGGGCTTCGGGCTCCTTGCCCTGCTCGATGTCGAGGAGAACGACGTGGCCGAGGCGAGCTTCCCGGTTGTGGGGGTAGGTGGCGCTGCCGCCGTTGATGATCAGCATCCCGTCTTCCTTGCGGACAAACTCAAAATGGCTGTCACCGCAGACCACGATGTCCGGCAGCATGCCATCGGGCGTCATGCCGAGGTAGGTCTTGACAAGGTCAGTGGCAGTGCGTGACCCCCAGCCATCGATGATATGAACCAAGCCGAGGCTAAAGCCCTCGAACTTAAAGAACCACTTGGGGCGGATGCGCTTATCGACCTCGCTAAGGCCGTAGTCGTGGTTGCCCTCTGCGGCATATGTTGGCGCGATGCGCTCCAGCCAATCAATAACGCCGGTCGTGATGAGGTCACCGCCGTGGAGGATGATGTCGACATCCTTGAAAACAATCTCGACTTCGGGCCAGAGCTCCGGGATTGAACTCGGGATGTGTGTGTCGGAAATGATACCTATTCGTGTTGCCATAAAAGTTAGGGGTTATTCCTCCGGAGTTTCGCGTTTGTTTGAGCGCCGAATCTGTGCCTTGATGTTGTCCAGCACCATGGTGGGCGTGGGATCGACGCCGTTCACCAGCGCCAGGTAGTAGCTGACGTAATCGCCCAACAGCACCGCCTCCAACAGGCGCGCAACAGGGGCGTCCGCGCTCAGAGTGGGCCAGTGAACGGGTACGCCCAAATCGCTCAGGATATGGCGCGATATGTCGTAGCGGTCGTGGAGGCCGCGCGGGCCGGCCGTCGGGGGGCCAAGCAGGACAACGGCGAGGTTGTCGCTGAAATCGGGCTGTTCAAAGCCGACGACGGCATTGTGATGCATCTCCGGCAGTTCTTCCGTCCATGCGGGCATCTTCGCATTCTCATTGATCTGCGTCTTCCAGCGGCGCGCGGCGGAATCAAGGCCTCGCGCGCTAACGATGACGGGAATGCGCCCGGAAAGCGCGCGCGCCAATTCCTTGGCGGGGTTGGCCCGCCCGGTCTCGGTTCGAATGCAGCCGGTATCGAAATCTGCCTGCCGCGTTTCAAGTTCAGCAACGGCATCGGCCAAGGCATTCTCCGTGCCGGGCGGGGCGATGCCGAGGTCAACGAAGATTCGAAGCATCGCGCCGAGCGCATACGGAAGATAGGTGCGGGGAGGGCCGCCATTCTCCGGCATCACCGCAATCGGAATGCCGTTGTCGCCGGCTAAGTCTCCAAGCGGCCCGCCACCGGTCATCACAATTAGATGCGCGTCGCGTTGACGCGAAGCTTCCACACCGGACAGCGCTTCCTCGGTGCGGCCGGAGTGGCTCATGACAATCACAAGGCTTTCGGGTCCGGCGGCGGGGTGAGCGCCGTAGTCTCGGAAGACGTCAATTCGTGCCCCGGATTCCCCCGGCTCACGGAGGGACTCTACGGCCTCGGCGGCGATGTCTCCCGCGATGGCGGAGCCGCCCATGCCCTGTACCACAACGTGCCGAACGGCACGATACTCGTCAGGCAGCCGGAGGGAGGCAGCGCCGTTCCACCCTTGCGTGACGCGTTGGGGAAATGCCGCTATGTGCCCGCCCATCCCGGAGGGGTCGCCTCTGCCGTCAGCAGATAAGTCGTCCAGATCGATTGAGGCTACCTGCATGAAAGTTGGTTCTTTTTGCGTTTCGTGTTCGTGTGCCGGAGCGGAGGCTGGGTGAGACGCCGCGGCGATGTTTGACTGCCCTAATACTACAGGATGCCGACGGGCGGCGCGTGTATCTACGTGCTACAGCGTTTCGTCGGGGTATTCGGTGGTGGCGGGACGTCCCATCAGGGACTGTATCGCTTCCCGAGGGTTCAGCCCCTCATGGAGGACGCGGTGAGTCTCAAGCGTGATGGGGGTCTCCACGTTGAGACGTTCAGCCAGGCGGATCGCGGCGGGAGTGGTGTTGTAGCCTTCACAGACCTCGTTCAGGTCCTCGATGATTTGCGCAATGTTTCGTCCCCGTCCCAGCTCCTCACCCACATACCGGTTCCGAGAGAGGCGGCTGTAGCACGTCGCTACGAGATCACCGACACCGGCAAGTCCGCTGAAGGTCAGGGGCTGAGCGCCTGCGGCGATGCCGAGCCGCGTGATCTCCGCGATGGCGCGGGAGATGAAGGCCGCCTTGGCATTGTCCCCGAATTCCATGCCGTCGATCATGCCCGCGCCGATGGCGACGATGTTCTTGAGGGTGCCGCCAAGCTCGACGCCTGCGACGTCGGTACTCGTGTAGACGCGGAAAACGGATGAGGTGAGCGCCCCCTGCACGCGTTCTGCCATTTCTTCCGTAGCAGACGCGACAACTGCGGAGGAGGGGAGACCGGCGGCGACTTCATGGGAGAGATTGGGGCCGGAGATGACGCAGTACTGGCCCAGAGCGTCCTGCCCCATTTCCTGTGCAAAGACCTCGCTCATACGTGAGCCATCAGTGCGGTCGAGGCCCTTGGTGGCGCTGACGATGGCGGCATCAGGCGATGGGTTCCCTTCCCTGAGCCATTGCAGGTTCTGGCGGAAGGTCGGGGACGGCACGCAGACGATAATTATGTTGGCGTCCGAGACGGCCTGGGTCATATACGGGGTGACGCGCAGATTATCAGGAAAGGGAAAGCCGGGGAGGCGGTCGATGTTCTCTTTGGCATCATTCATCCGCCGTGCGGTTTCCTCAGTGCGTGCCCAGAGGAGGGTGTCCGCGCCCGCGCGCGCGAGCAGGAGGGCGAGTGTTGTGCCCCAACTCGTCGTGCCGATGACTGCCGCCCGCCGCGCCTGCCCGCTCACACGAGACCTCCTGCGCTTGGTGTCCCCTCAATTGTCCCATACGGGACTAGGGGGCGGAGAGTCAGCCGGTTGGTTCTGCGGGTTGGCCGAATCGTCGTTCGGTGCCGCGAATCAGACGCTGGATGTTGTCGCGATGGGCATAGATGATGATCGTGCCGCCCACGAGAGCGAGGGGGCCAACGATGAAAGGCACCACCTCCAGGAACGGTGGCGCCAAGCCCAGAACAGCGAAGGCGACCATGATACCGACGCAGGTCACGGTGCCCAGCAGGGAGCCGAGTGAGACATATCTGGTCAGGGCGATGATAAGGATGCCGACAATCGTGCCGATGATAGCGGCGGGCCAGACGAGAGCAAGCGCCGCGCCGCCTGCCGGGATGACGCCGCGTCCGCCGCCGAAGCCAATGAAGATAGATCGACTGTGACCCACAACGACGGCTACAGCGCCAGCAACTTCTCCGGGCGTGTCCGCGATAAAGCCGCTCACGATGACTGCCACGGAGCCCTTGAAGAGGTCGAGCAGGACGACAGGGACGGCAGCTTTCCACCCGAGCGTGCGGAGGACATTGGTTGCGCCCGTACGGCCGCTGCCGGACTCTCGAACGTCAACGTTTCCAAAGACTTTGCCCACGAGCAGGCCGATGGGCACCGCGCCGAGCAGGTAGCTGCCAAGCGCGGCGGCGAGGGTGAGGGCGACACCGGTAAGGGTGATGTCGTCAATGAAATCCACTAGTCCGGCTCCTCCTCGTCGCGGTTGCGGCCACGGAAGATCAGGCGAATCGCGGTGCCATCAAACCCAAATCGTCGCCGCAGGACGTTCTCAAGATAGCGGCGGTAGGAGAAGTGAACCAGTGAAGGGTCATTGCAGAAGAAAACGAACGTGGGCGGATTCACCTCCGGTTGGGTGGCGTAGTAGATCTGCAGCCTCCTCCGGCCGGAGGAGGGAGGCGGGTGATCGGCGAGCGCGTCAAGCAAGGCGCGGTTCAGCTGAGCCGTCGTGACGCGTGTCATGCGCTCCATCTGGATACGGGCGACGGCATCAAGGACGGCGCGCACGCCGCGGCCTCGCAGGGCAGACGTGAACAGGATCGGCATGGACGGAAAGAATTTTAAGCGGGCGCGGACGAGCATTTCGACCTCTTGCCGGTCGATCTCGTCCTCCTGCGCAAGGTCCCACTTGTTGATGACGAGCGCGAGGCCCTTGTGCGCCTGCTGGACGAACCCGGCGACGTGGAGATCCTGCGCAGTCAGATATTCCGTGGCGTCCACTACCAGCACGGCAACGTCGGCGCGTTCGATGGCCTGCATGGCGCGGGCGACACTGAATCGCTCCACGCCCCGCTCGATGTGTCCACGGCGGCGGACGCCCGCCGTATCAATGAGCAGGTACTTTCGGTTTTCGTACTCGAAGAGGGTGTCCAGCGCATCCCGGGTGGTTCCCGGCTCGTCCTGCACCATCGCGCGCTCCTGGCCGAGGATGGCGTTGACCAGAGAGGACTTGCCGACGTTGGGACGGCCCACGATGGCGACAGGAATCGAGCCCTGCGGCGCGGGGGGCGGGTCCTCCACGTTCGGTAGGGCCGCCATGATGCCGTCCCACAGTTCATTCAGGCCGCGTCCATGGTGGGCGCTGACGATAATGGGATCGCCAATGCCAAGTTCATAGAACTCCGCGGCAAGCCGTTCACGTTGGATGTTGTCCGCCTTGTTGGCAATCAGCACGACAGGCTTGGAGACGCGGCGCAGGAGATCGGCGACCTCCTCATCGGCGGGCAGGAGGCCCGCGTCCACATCAACGACAAAGAGCAGCACATCTGCCTCGCTTAGAGCGACGGCAACCTGGTCGCGGATCGCGCCAATCATGCCCTGCTCTTCTCCGAGGATGAGTCCGCCCGTATCGATAAGGGCGAGGGTGCGGTCGTCACGGGTAACGTAGGCCGTCACACGATCCCGCGTCGTGCCCGGTTCATCGGCGACGATGGCAATTCTCTCGGCGACCATCCGATTGAAGAGGGACGACTTGCCGACATTGGGGCGGCCAACGATGGCAACCGTCGGCAGGCCGCGCGGCACTCCGGTGCGTGTTTCAACGAGGGCAGTCATGGCGTTGTCCTATGAGGCAGAGGGGATCGCGCCGAGCAGCATGGCCATCAGCGCAGCCTGCGCGTGCATCCGGTTCTCGGCCTGGTTGAAGACAATGGACTGCGGGTGCGTCAGCATCCCCTCGGAGATCTCCTCGCCCTCATGCGCGGGCAGATCATGCATGAACACCGACGTGGGTTTGGCCAGTTCCATGAGGTGCGGGTTGACCTGGTAGCCCCGGAAGTCACGCGCGCGCTGCTCGCGCTCCACCTCCTGACCCATGCTGGCCCACACGTCTGTGTAGACAACGTCCGCGCCCTCGACGGCATCCTCGGGTCTCAGGAGTAGCTGTGGGGCATGTCCGGCCGCTCCTGCCAGTTTCGTTGCCTGGGCGACTATGTCACTCGGCAGCTCATAGCCGGATGGCGAGGCGATGCGGAACTTCGCGCCAACGAGCGCGCAGCCGAGCGCGAGGCTGGCCGCGACATTGTTGCCGTCGCCGATGAACGCAATGGTCAAGCCCTGCAGCGTTCCGAAGTGCTCACGGATGGCCTGCAGGTCTGCGAGGATCTGGCAGGGATGCTCGACATCCGAGAGAGCGTTGATAACGGGCACATCCGCCGCGTTGGCAAGGTCAACGAGCGTGCCATGCGAATTGACCCGGGCTGCGATGACATCCGCGTAACGGCTGAGGACTCGCGCAACGTCCTCCGGCGGCTCGCGTCCGCCGAGCCCAACTTCCTGCGGCAACATGCTGAGGCTGTGGCCGCCCATCTTGCTCATGCCAAGCTCAAAGCTGACGCGTGTGCGCAGTGACGGCTTCTCCAGCAATAGGACGAGGCTGCGGCCACTCAGATTCGGTCGCAGTTCGCCCGTCCTGATGGCCATGGCGGCATCCAGGACGGCACGGACCTCTTCAGAGGTGAGGTCTGCCGACGACAGGAAATGGCGGCGCGGGGGCGCTTCCGTAAGTGTCATAGTCCATTAATTCTACCCCTCAGCTACCAGAAGGCTATACACGCTGCTCAACCTGACGCGTGCAACTAGCCATCTACGTCCGTATGCTTGAATCTGACATCCTGCTCAGGAACACAAGGATCAAGTAATTCCATGCACAGACAAATCCCTCTCTCCGCACAATTTCTGCCACTAATTGCTGTTGCGGCGCTGATACTGGTTCTGACGGCTGCGGCGTGCGGCACTGGCAGCGAATCTGACAGTGATGACGGCGAGGCTGATACGGTCGCTCCAACAGCGACGGCAACGTCCGTTCCCACAGCCACCACGGCGGCGGACACAGCGATGGAGGAGGGCGTCTCCATCGTCCTACAGGCGGGTTTGGCCCGCTACCTAATCCGCGAGGAGCTTACAGGCGTCCCGTTGCCATTTGACGCCATCGGCGAGACATCTCAGGTGACAGGAGCGCTCACGTTCACGGCGGACGGCGACGTGGTCGTGGAGAATTCACGCATCGTAATGAACGCGGCGAGCCTGCGGAGCGATGAGGCGAATCGCGACAGATACCTGCGCGGCAATGCCATTGAGACCGCGACGTATCCGGAGATCATATTCGTCATGACGGGAGTGAGCGGGCTTGAGTGGCCGCTGCCAACGTCCGGTGAGATCGAGTTCACGATTGAGGGTGATCTGACCGTGCGCGACGTCACCCGTCCGGTGGAATGGGAAACGGTCGCCACGTTTGACGGCAATAACGTCAGCGGCACAGCCAAGACGAATTTCACCTTCGGCGAATTCGAGATGGAGGTCCCGGATCTCTGGTTCATCGTCAGCCTGGAGGACAACATCCGCCTTGAACTTGAATTCGTGGCGGGGTGGTAGGCAGTTAGAGAGCCGCACTTTTCCGCTCTCACTACCCCCTACAATCTATAGCGCAGGGGGTGATGATTCTCGATGGCGATGGAGCTGATTCGGACGATTGAGGAGTTTCGGCGCGTGCGTGAAGACGTGCGCGCGGCGGGTTCTCTCGGGTTCGTGCCGACGATGGGTTTTCTGCATGAGGGCCATATCTCGCTTGTTGATCTGGCGCGAGCGGAGAATACGGTAGTTGCCGCGTCCATCTTCGTGAACCCGGCGCAGTTCGGCCCTAATGAGGACCTGGCCGCCTATCCACGCGATCTTGAGCGTGACATGGAGATGCTTGAAGCGGCCGGGTGCAACCTGCTCTTTCACCCCTCGCCGGAGGAGATGTATCCGCCGCCGGAGCAAGACGTCTACGTGGTGCCGGGGGATATTGCCTCCCGCCTTGAGGGAGCCGCGCGGCCCACTCATTTCAGGGGTGTTGCGACAGTCGTGATAAAACTGTTCAACATCGTGCAGCCGGACCGCTCGTACCTTGGCCAAAAGGACGGCCAGCAGGTGGCGGTCATCCGCCGCATGATGCGCGATCTCAACGTGCCGGGGGAATTGGTCGTGGGCCCGACGGTGCGCGAGCCGGACGGCCTCGCCATGTCCAGCCGCAACACGTATCTGACAACGGAGGAGCGGGCGGCCGCGCCGATCATTTACCAGGCGTTGACGGAAGCGCTGGATCTCTATCGCGCCGGGCAGATGGACGCGGACATACTGCGCGACACAATCCGGACAACCCTCGAATCGGAGCGGCTGGTGGCGTCTATCGATTACGTCTCCATTGCCGACCCTCTGACACTCGCGGAGGCTGAGGGTGAGGTGGCTGAGGGCGCAATGGCGTCGACTGCGGTACAGATGGGTAAGCCGCGGCTGCTGGACAACATTATTCTGACGCGGTCATAGACGCCTTTCACATGAATACACCGATGGATTGGGACGACCTCCGCCGTGAGACGGCGTCGCTGCGTGAGGAACGGGCCGAGACGGCGGTCGAGCTCGCGGCGCGGGGGGCGCAGCTTCTCCACCGGGCTCTGACGGAGATGTACATCGGGGAGCCGGAGCCCCTGCGGGAGATTGCGCTCACCATCGGGGACGCGCGCCCGGAGGTCGTCGCGATACGGAACGTCGGCGTGTCCGCCTACCGCACGGCCCGGGAGGCGCGATCCGGAGACCGGATGGCGGCGGCGGCGAGGAGTGTTGCGCGGCTGGCGCGGCTGCTGGGAGACACTCCGGCATCACTTGGGCGGCGCGGGCAACCCCTGCTGCCGGAGAATGCCACAGTTGTAACCATGGGCCGTTCAAAGAGTGTCCGCGCAGCCATTGCGCTGGCCGGAGACCGCATTGTCGAGACGCGGGATTCCACGCTGGCCTTGGCGGACAACCGGAGGGATCTTGATGGAGCAGATATCGTCCTATTGGGCTGTACAGCGTTTTTGGCGGACGGCTCGATGGCGGCAGACCCGGGGACGCTGGCGCTTGTGGAGACCGCTGCGGACCGCGATCCCGTCGTGCCAGTCCACTTCTTCGCGGACACCCTCAAGCTGGCGCCGTGGCTGCCCGGGCGGAGCAACGGTCAATCCTCTATTGAACTGGACATCATCCCGCCCGAGTACGTCGATCATGTGATAACCGAGGACGGTATACGACGCCCGGGGCAGTTGCTACAAGCAGCGGCGGACCTGGCCACCTGGTGGCGGATGCTTGAAACGCCGGAGGGGTGAGGTTCGCCTCTACAGCGTCAAGCGTGAATACAACTGCGGCAGGCGCTTGGGGAGGAGTTCGATGTCGGCGAGCACTTCGTACGGGAGGTCGCCGCACATCTCTTTCATGTAATCGTGGCCGGCGCGGTCCACCGTGAGCAGGAACGGGATGATTCCCTTGGCCTTGGCTTGCACGAGCGCATCATGGGTATCGTGGACAGCGTATTCCTTCTCCGCGCCCTCGCGACTGTACCCGCGGTCCTGCGGGCGGCCATCCGAAATCAGAAACAGTACCTTGGTCTTGGCGCTCACGTCATCCAGCTTGGCGGTCGCGTGGCGGATAGCCGGGCCCATGCGAGTGGCGTGGAGCGGCGTAATGCCGTCAATGCGCTTGGCGACGCGGTCTGAGAACTGCTCTTCCAGGCCCTTCACGCTGTAGAACTCCACGTTCTCGCGGCCATAGCCGGAGAAGCCGTAGATGCCGTACTGATCGCCGATGGTCTCAAGCGCGCGGATCAGCAGTACGGTTGATTCCTTTTCCAGGTCGATGATGCGGAGATAGGAGCGTTTCTGCTGCTCGCGGCGGGAGCGCAGCCAGAAGAGGTATTGGCGGGGATCGTCCGGGATGTCCTCATCGTCATCGTCGAAGTCTGAGCGCTCCTCGATGGCCTCCGCCGTCGACGCACTCATATCAAGCAGGAAGATGACGGCCACGTCGCGTTCGGTCTTGTTGCGCCGCCAGTAGACCTTGTCGTCCGGCGTCGCGCCCGCCCGGCGCTGCACGATGGCGTCGATAACGGCATCGAGGTCGAACTCCTCGCCGTCCGTCAGGCGCTTCTCCTTGCGGTACGTCTCCGGCACCATCATCTCGAACTGCCGCCGCACCTCGTTGATGAGGCCAGCATGGCGCTCGATGGTCTGCTCGTAGAATTCCGCGGAGCCTTCCTGCATGGTGGACTCGCGGACGCGGCACCACGCGGGCTTGTAGTCGAGCGCCACGAAGTCCCACTCGTCATAGAGCGCGGTCTGTTCCTGCTCCTCCAGCGATTCCTCGTTCTCGTCGCCGTCGCCCTTACCGCTTCCAACCTCGCCCATCTCGTCATTGAACTCGGCGTCCGGGCCTTCGATGGCCTCGCTCATCAGGCTTGAGATGAATAGGCCGCTTGGGTCGTCGATGTCGCCCTCGACGACGCTTGAAAGGTCGATCTCAGCGCTCTTCTCAAGAAGCTGACGGACCATCTCCTCCGTGAGAGGCGGGGCCTGCACGCTGTCTTCGGCGCGCTGCTGCCCCTTGCGGAGGTTAGCGAGCGTCTGAACAAGCTCCGGCTTGAAATCGCCGCGATAGTCCACGTCCTGCGGGGACTGATACGGAACGTCCTGCTCGGTGCCGGAGCCGGGCACAAAGTCCTCACCGCCCATCTGGGCGCTGTCCGCCTCCTGCACCCCCTGCGCCGCCTCTCCGCCAAGTTCATCGAGGTCCATGTCTTCCCAATCGAGATCGGGCTGCGGCATGGTGTTCGGCACGTTGATCAACAGGCGATAGAGAATCACAGTCGCCTCGGCAGAGTCCTCCACGGTTGCCTCGTCATGGCGGAGACGAGCCAGGATGACGGCCATGCGCTCAACAACGTCGCGCAGGCTCTGCGGGACGGGGATCTTCTTGTCGCCCTCGAGCAGGGTCATGCGTATGAGCAGCTCGATAAGCGCCATCCGGAGAGGGAGCTGCTGCGGGGCGGGGCGGCCAATCACGGCGGCGGCCTGCACCATTCCATAGGCGCGGCGCAGTCCGCGGTAGTGCTGTCTGACCAAGTGATCGACGCGGGCGTCTTCTAAAGCGCCGAATAAGTCGGACGCGAGGCGACGCTCCGGGAAAAGGTCAAAGAACCGCTCATAGTCCGAGAGGACTGCGGTGGTTACGCCGGTCATCTCCGGGTTCGGCGCTGCGGCAACGGGCTCACGAGACACCCCATCACCGTTCTGTTCCTTTGCCCGCTCAGCGAGCGCAGGACGGGTGAGCGGGAAGATATTGCCCGCGCGGTTGAAGTTGAAAGTGAAGCTGTCGAACTCAAGGTGGCCGGTCTGGTGTGTGCAGAGAACCTTGAACCAGCCGAAGTTGTCGTCCTTGGTCTCAAAGAGCGCGATTTCCGGTGGGAGGAAGACGTTGGTGCCGTCCGTGGAGGCGCGATCCTCCGTAGCCCAGCCGATGCTGCGGTTTGCAAGTTCCGGGGTGGGTCGCAGCTGCATGTCGCCGCCGGTAAGGCCGCGCGCGTACATCTGCAGGATAGGAGCGATATCCTCAAGGCTGACGGTGGCGGAGAGTTCCTGAATCAGGGCCTCGCCGCGCGCGGATTCCAGCTTGAAGAAGGCGATGCCGGCGGCTTCGTTCCGCTCAAGCATCGTGACACCCTCCTGGAACCATCTGACGAGGTTGTCGTCGTCGATGCGATCAAGGACCTGCGGGGCAGCGCGGAGAAACTCAACTGCGGCCTCCTCGGACAGCCCGCACAGCACCTCAAAGTCGTCGAGCGCTTGCCGGTGCATGTGGAGAGGGAGATCGCTGATGGCGCGAGAGCCTTCGGCCAGGAAAGACAGGTAGCGCTTGCCGCCATCGTCAGCCAGGTTGATGGCAAACGTCAGGAATCGCTGTCGTTCCGAGCGGACGATGCGCGGAAGGGCGACTGCGGCGGCACGCTGTGTTTCCTTGGCGTACTTCCAGTTGCGACTAGCGGTCGCGTCCAGTAGCTCCAGGTACGTGTCGATGGTCTCGTCATCCACGTATGGCAGGGAGTCCGGCGCCATCGTCAGGCATTCTTCCGCGAGTTCGCTGGAGTGCTGGGCGACGTGGTCAAGGAAGTTTGCAAAAGTGGCGAGGTCGCTCAGCCTTACGTGGTCAAGAAGGCCCGGGCTCACCTCAAAGAACCGGGCGGCCAGCGCGCCCGATTTCCAAGTTCCATGGAAAAGCGTTTCGGCAGCCGAGATCCACGCGGGCAGGCGGCCAACGTCGCGGCGTTCAAGGAATCCGGCGCTGGCGCGGAAGAACGAGGAGGCAAGCGCGGCGGAGTGCGCCGACAATGCCCGGCCGCTCTCGTACCATGCTGTGGCCTCATGCGGCCTCTCCAGCGCGTCAAGGACGGCTGGGGAGGAGCGGACATACTCCGCGGCGGCTTCCCATGCGCGGAACGAGGCTCCCGCGATGCCAAGAGCCGCCGACAGCCACTGGTCGTAATGCTCTTCACTGCCGAGGCGATGCTCAACGTGCTCGGTCGCGCCGTGGTAGGCCTGCCCAACCGCGGCGGGCAATGCGAGCAATTCGGCAATCAACTCATCACGCGTTGGTGATGCGCTGCCTGTTCCGCCTTGTTCCGATGTCATTCGTTCTTGGGTTTATTCCGACCGAGCAGCCGCATACGCGCAGCTTGGCCGTCCTCTATTCAAAGATGCTTGTCGTAATCTCCCGGATGCTGCGCTGTACGGAGGGGTCGTCAGTCAGTGCGTCGGAGATGGCCACGTCACACGCGCGGCGTGGGGAGACGCCCCGGGAAATCAGTTTGCCCGCGTAGATCAGCAGGCGCGTCGAGACGCCCTCCTGCAGGCCATGCTCCTTGAGATTGCGGATCTTCTCACCGAGGCGGGCAAGCAGGTCGGCAGAGTCCTCATCGACGCCGCTCTCCTGGAGGACAATCTGCGCCTCATACTCCCGCGGCGGGTAGTCGAACTCCATCGCGACGAAGCGCTGTCGCGTGGACTGCTTGAGGTCCTTGAGGGCGCTCTGGTAGCCGGGGTTATAGGAGATGACCAGCAGGAACCCGTCCGCAGCCTCCAGGATCTGGCCGCGCTTCTCAACAGGGAGGAGGCGGCGATGGTCCGTCAGCGGGTGGATGAGAACGGTGGTGTCCTTGCGGGCCTCAACGACCTCATCCAGGTAGCAGATCGCGCCGGTCTTGACTGCGCGAGTCAGCGGACCGTCAACCCACTTGGTCTCCTCGCCCTCGAGCAGGAACCGGCCAACGAGGTCGCTGGCGGTCAGGTCCTCATGGGCGGCGATGGTCACGAGCGCCTTGCCGTGGGAATCTTCCTTGCCGTCCGGCCTGACGGTGGTTATGGGGCGGCCAAGCCGCCACGCCATGTATTCAACAAAGCGCGTCTTGCCGCAGCCCGTTGGGCCCTTGAGGATGACGGGAATCTTCTCTTCGTAGGCTGCGGTGAACACTTCTACCTCGTCCCTGATGGGCAGGTAGTAGGGCTCACTGTCAATGGTGTATTCCTCGATCTCGTACTCGGAGTACGACATCACGGTGGCGTCTTTGAGAACTGTCTGCTCGGTCATTCCAATCCCTTTGAGTGGTTTCAATCCGTATAAGAAATCAGCCTAGAGGAACGGGCGGATGCGGGCATGCCAGAGCTCGCCAACGCGGATGCGGAGTTCCTCAATGGTGCCAGTGTTCTGGAGGAGGACGTCCGCTTCGTCCGCGCGTTCCTCGTTGGAGAGCTGCGCGTTGATTCGCTGTTTCGCCTGTTCTTCCGTGAGACCGTTGCGGGACTGTAGACGTGAGATGGCATCCGCTTCAGATGCCTCCGTGACCCACAGCTCGTCGCACATATCCGTCCAGCCCGCCTCAATCATGATTGCGGCTTCCAGGACGGCAATCTTGGCGCCGCCTTCGCGCAAGTCCGCGATGGTCTTCTCGGCCAGCGCGCGAATCCTCGGCCACGTGATTTCATTGAGCGCCGTGAGTTCGGCCGGGTCAGCAAATACGATCGCGCCGAGCTTGCGACGGTCAATCTCTCGCGTGTCCGGATTCATCAGGTCGTCCCCCCACCGGGCCAGGATGTCCTTCCACGCGTCTGTATCAGGCAGATAAGCCTGATGTCCCAGCTCATCGCCGCTGATGACAGTGGCTTCGTACTCATCGCGGAGAATCTCGCTCACGAGGCTCTTCCCGCTTGCAATCCCCCCTGTCAGGCCAATGACCTGCATTCCTTTACCCCCTCACCGTTCGGCCAGTGCCCGAACCAATGGTTGTATGGCCGCGCATTTCGTACGCGCGCCCGAACTAGTAGTATACGGCACGACTAGCGCCCCCCGCACAGGGGATTACCGCCGTCCCGCACGTTCATAAGCGATAATCAGGTATGACACAGTCACCGGAGGAGAACTCAGCCGATGGGCGGCATCGGCAATCCAATGCCCTGCGCGCGCTGCCCAGCGTGGATCGACTGGTCGGCAGCGAGCCGTTGGGAGCGCTGGCGGAAAGTGTTGGCGCCGATGCGGTGACGCACGCCGCCCGGCAAGCAATCGCCGACGCGCGTTCGGCGATTCTCACGGGCACGACGGACGCCGCCCCTGATCTGGATTCCCTCGCCGAACAGGTTGCAGCCTCCATTGACGACCTCCTGGGGCCGCGACCGCGCCGTGTCATCAACGCTGCAGGTGTCATCATCCATACGAACCTGGGACGCGCGCCGCTGAGCCGGGCCGCCATAGAGGCGATGGGCAACGTGGCGCGGGGGTACTCCGACCTCGAGTACGACCTGCAGGCCGGAGAGCGTGGCTCCCGACACGCACACCCGGAACGGCTGCTGCAATTCCTGACAGGCGCGGAGGCGGCCATTGTGGTCAATAACAACGCCTCTGCCGTGCTGCTTGCCCTGGCCGCCATCGCCGGGGGGCGGGAAGTTATCGTCTCGCGGGGTGAGGCGGTGGAGATTGGCGGGCGGTTCAGGATACCGGACGTGCTTCGGCAGAGCGGAGCGACTCTTGTTGAGGTCGGGACGACGAACCGCACCTATGCCGCGGACTACGCGGAGGCCATTACGGACAACACCGGCGCGCTGCTGCGGGTGCATCGCAGCAATTTCCTTGTTGTCGGATTCACGAGCACGCCGGACGCGGCGGAGATCGCGGAGATTGCGCGCGGGCGCGACGTTCCTCTTATCAACGATCTTGGCTCAGGCTGTCTGCTGGACACCGCGCAGTTCGGCCTCGCGCCAGAACCGACCGTGCGCGACACGCTGGAACGCGAGGGGTCGGACATTGCAATGTTCTCCGGCGACAAGCTGCTGGGCGGGCCGCAGGCCGGCGTAGCTGTAGGACGCAAGGACCTCATCGACAAGATGAAGTCCCACCCACTCGCCCGCGCCGTACGAATCGATAAGCTGGACCTGGCGGCGCTGACGGCGACGCTGCAAGCGTACGCGCGCGGCGCGGCGCTAACCGAAGTGCCCGTGTGGCGCATGATCTCTGCAGACGTGGCGGCGCTGGACGAGCGGGCGCTGCGGTGGCAGGAGGAAATCGGCGGGGAGGGCCTGCGCGTGGTGGAGGCGGAAACGGCTGTCGGCGGCGGGAGCTTGCCGGGCGGAACGCTGCCGACACGGGCGCTCGCAATCGAGCCTTCGCGGGCCAACGCGGACGCGCTGGCGGAACGGCTGCGCGTGTCAGGCTCTCATCCGGCCATCATTGGCCGCATCGATGAAGACCGCCTGCTGCTTGACCCCCGCACCGTGCTGCCGGAAGAAGATGACGAGTTGATCTGGGCAGTACGCGCGGCGCTGGAAGGCTAGCAGGGCCCTGTCTCCCATGATTCGCACAGGATATGTTGCCGTTGTTGGGCGGCCCAACGTTGGGAAATCGACGCTCGTCAACAATCTGGTGGGGACGCGGCTGGCCGCCGTCAGCCCCAAGCCCCAGACCTCGCGTTATCGCATCCTTGCCGTCCTGCACGGTGATGATTTCCAGGTGGGGCTGCTGGACACGCCGGGGCGTCCGGCCGAGCCGCGTGTGGATGCCCTGAGCCGCAGGATGCTGCGCGAGACACGGCAGGCATTGGAGATTGCCGACCTGGCAGTGCTGGTATCCGCGCCACGCACCGCGGGAGACGTTGAAGAGACGTTGCTCGAAGAGATCAAGGCACAGGACATACCGGCCATCGTTGCAATCAACAAGCTTGATACCGTGCGCAAGGGCGCCCTCTTGCCGGTTATTGAGGACTACAACGAACTGTATGGCGGGTTTCGGGACATCATTCCCGTCAGCGCCCTCACAGGAGACGGGCTGGACAGTCTCCTGGAGCGCATCATCGCCAACCTGCCGGAGCAGGAGCCGCTCTTCGATCCGTCCACGCTGACCGACCGCTCGGAGGCGTTCCTGATATCCGAGTTGATACGGGAGGGCGTGTTTGCGGTCTACGGCGATGAGGTGCCCTACGCGACCGCCGTTGAGGTGGAAAAGCATGTGCCGCGAGACCCGGAACACGGAGACAAGGACTTCATCGAGGCGAGTGTCTATGTTGAGCGGGTCTCGCAGCGGGGAATCGTCGTTGGCAAGGGAGGGCAGGCGCTCAAGGATGTGGGCGTGCGCGTTCGGCCTCTTATCGAGGAGTTGCTGGGCCGCCCGGTGATGCTGTCGTTGTGGGCGCGCACGAGGCCGCGGTGGCGTCGTGACGACCGTTTTCTCAGGTCTCTGGAGGAATAAGCCTACCCGCTCCGCCCGTAAAGACGGTGAGCCGTGATGTACTTCAGGACTGTCTCCGGCACCACTCCACGCAGGTTTGCGCCGGTCTCCAGCATGTCGCGGATGGACGACGAGCTGACGTCCATGCGGGGGGCATCTTCGAGAACGGTGACCCTTTCGCGCAGGCCGGGGATGGCGTTATAAGCCGCAGTGAGGTCGGGGCGTCCCGCGCCATCCACACGGGGCATGGCGATGAAGCGGCACAGGGGCACGAGTTCCTGCGGATTGTGCCAGCGGGGGAGATCCGCCACGGAGTCTTCGCCAAGGATGAAGTAATGCTCCCTGTCCGACGACAAGTTTTCCCGGAGTTCCCGGAGTGTCTCGACCGTGTACGTGGGGCCGGGGCGCGTGACTTCCATGTCGGACACCACGAAATCGGGATCTGAGCTTATCAAAAGGTGCGTCATGGCGAGGCGGTCTATAGCGGGGGCTACATCCTGCCCCTCCTTGAGCCACTGCTCGCCGGCCGGTATGAAGAGCACGCTGTCCAGGCCGACGCGGTCCTTCGCCTCACGCGCAATCATCAGGTGGCCGGCATGGGGAGGATCAAAGCTGCCGCCCAGGATGCCGACGCGACTCACCGCCACATCACCTCGGTTTCGCCGATCAGGACCCAGTCGCCGGGCTCCGCGCCAGCCCGTTCAAGCGCATCAATTGCGCCGATGTGGCCAAGCTCCCGCCAGAACTGCGCGGCGACGGCCATGTCCGTAAGGTCGATGCCATCCGTGAGGCGCTCAATCCTGGGGTGCCTGAGCCGCCACACTCCCTCTTCCTCTGCCTCCACGACCGGCATGATGCGATCCGGCTCGGGCCGGAGGATGACTTCCGGTTCCTCTGTCACGGGGGTCGGCGCTCTCTTTCGCGCCTCCCTTTCGGTTTCCACGCGGGTGTACGCGGCCCGCATCAGCTCCGTCACACCTTCGCCAGTGACGGCAGACACCGCGAACACCTCGTCCACACCCTCAGCAGCGAACGAGGTCCGGAGCTCCGACAGCTGTTCCTGGACCTCGGGCATGTCGATTTTGTTGATTGCGACTATCTGCGGCTTCTCCTCAAGCTGAGCCTCATGGAGGGCAAGTTCGTTGTTGATGCTGCGCCACGCGTCGAGCACGTCCGGGAGGCTACCGTCGATGATGTGAATGAGAATTGCGGTTCGCTCCACGTGGCGCAGGAACTGATCGCCAAGTCCCTTGCCCTCGTGCGCCCCCTCGATAAGCCCCGGTATGTCCGCGAGGACGAAGCTGCTCCACCCGACATCCACGACGCCGAGGTTCGGCTCCGTCGTTGTAAACGCGTAGGACGCCACACGCGGATTCGCGCCGGAACTGCTGGCCAGCAGGCTGGACTTGCCGGCATTGGGAAGACCGACGAGACCCACGTCAGCAAGGAGTTTCAGATCCAGTTGGACATCCACTTCCTCGCCGGGCTCGCCACCCTCCGCAAGTCGCGGTGCGCGATTCGTTGAACTCGTGAAGCGCACGTTGCCCCGGCCTCCGCTCCCACCCTTCGCGACCACAACGCTCGCTCCATTCGACTCCAAATCCACCGTGCCGGCGCCCTTCTCGCCAGTCCACGTCACAATCGTCCCAACAGGAACCGACAACACAAGATTCCCGCCCATCTTCCCTGTCTGCTTCTTACGACGTCCGGGTTCCCCGTTCTGAGCCGCATATCGAATCTGGCGGCCATAGTCCTGTAACGTCATCAGGTTCTCGTCCGCCCGAAACACCACACTGCCGCCCTCGCCGCCATCACCGCCGTCAGGACCACCGAACGGCACATACTTCTCGCGTCGAAAGGAAACTGCTCCACGGCCACCATTTCCACCACAGACATGGATTTGAGCTTGGTCAATCATTCTCAAAGGATATATGTAGATGATTAGTTATACTCCGGTTAACGCTGTGGACATAGTGGATGAAGTATTGAGTTGAGAAGGGGATGGGTGGTGGATTCCGCGTGGAATCCATGTGGAAAAGCGGTGGAAACCCGCCGTGTGCGGCGCAGGGTTGGTGGAAAGATTTGAATTATTGGCCGGTGAATGTGGAAGAAGCGATCTGGATGATGGCTTCGGCGTCAGCGCGGAGCCGTGCGTCTGTGGATAGCGCACGCTCCATGCGGCGAATGCTGTGCATCACGGTAGTGTGATCGCGGTTGCCGAACGCCTTGCCAATGTAGGCGAGGGAGTGGTCCGTGTGGCGGCTGGCGAGGAAGACGGCGAGGTGCCGCGCTTCGGCTGTCGGACGGGCCCGGCTGCGGCCGGTGATGTCTGCCGGGGTGAGTTGGCGATAGGCGGCTGTGGTCCGGATGATGGCCTCGATAGTCAGTGGAACAGGATCCGGGTTCGTCGACGCAGCGGACAGGGCCTGGCGAGCGAGTTCGAGAGTAAGCGGCTCGCTAAGCAAGGTTGCATGGGCGATGACGCGTGTGAGTTCACCCTCCAGATGGTTGATGCTGGAGAACTGACGTGTGGCCAGGTAGGCGAGGACATCGTCCGGAGTTTCGAGGTCATAGCGCGCCGCATTGAAGGCGAGGATGCTGAGGCGGGCGCGCCTGTTCGGCGGCCTCACGTCAACGGCCAGGCCGGCGTGTAGGCGGGCTGCAAGGCGAGGGTTCCTAAAGCTCAGGGCATCCGGCGCCCTGTCCGCGGAGACGACAATCTGCTGACCTGCTCGCAAGAGCGCCCCGAACGTGTGCAGCAGCGCCTCTTCGCTCTTGACCTTGCCGCAGATGAACTGGACGTCGTCAATGACCAGGATTTCCGGAGAGCGGTAGCGCTCCCTGAACCCTGCCGTCGTCTTCTGCTGGACGGACGTGACGTAGTCGTGGACGAACTGCTCTGATGGCGCGAGGAGCGTGGTGCGGCCATTCCCCTGCGCCTCGTTGGCGATCGCGTGAAGCAGGTGGGTTTTGCCGAGGCCGGGCGCGCCGTACAGAACCAAGGGGTTATAGTCGCGGATATGATCATTCGCGACCTTTGTCGCGGCGGCATAGGCGAGCTTGTTGTTGTCACCGACGACGAAGCGGTCAAAGGTGAACTGCGGGTCCGGTCTCACTCCGATGGCGAAGGAGGAACCGGCGCGAGCGGGTCTCTCAACCGCCGATTCCAGCGCAGCAGGCTCAACGGGCTGTGGGAGCGGCGCATCGGATGCCACCTCCAGGACGACAGTGACCGGGCGCTTGAGCACATCAGAGATAGTGCGCTCCATGATGGGAAGCAGGGAGCCCTGGACCCAATGCTGGACATACTCGCTTGGAACGGAGACGGTGAGCTCATCACTGGTGAGGGTAACGCCGACAGTGCCCGCCAGCCACATGTTGTACGCGGCTACGCTCATCTGCTTGCGAAGGCGGCCGAGGGCCTCCTCCCATATGTCGCGCACAGACCGATCGGGCATCGAAACGCTGTCTCCTCCCCACCGAGAACGGCCTCGATTGTCCGTGTGACAGCCCTACGCGAGCGTGGAGGGCACGCCGTAGACGGGTAGTGTCGCTGGCGCATCGATCCGCAAGAACCTACGTTAACACCCGCTTAGCGAAGGGCGTCGAGACGGTAGAAACGCAAACCGTCATGGTGCCCATGAATGAGTCAATGGGGCGCGCGTCCAAGCCATTGCGGCAGACTCCCAATACCTCAATAATTCGAGGGTACCCATATTGAGCAACCCCCTCGCGACGGAGAAAATGGCGGAGAATTCTCGGATCATCTTTTGCGGCACGGCGGAATTTGCCGTGCCGACGCTCGACGCGCTGATGACGTCGGAGAATCGGCCCGTCGCCGTGCTGACGCGTCCGGATCAGCCGGCAGGACGCGGTCGGCGTCCAAGGCAATCGCCCGTCAAGGAACGCGCCGAGCAATATGGTCTCGAGGTGCTGGAGCCAACAACGCTCCGCTCGGAGGAAGAAGCTGAACGCATACGAGCGTTTGAACCAACCGTCATCGTAACGGCGGCCTACGGGCTGATTTTCCCGCGCAACTTGCTGGACATCCCGCCGCGCGGCGCAGTCAACATTCACCCATCCCTGTTGCCCCGCCACCGCGGACCCGCGCCAGTAGTGTGGACGCTCCTCGAGGGCGACGAGAACGCCGGTATCAGCATCTTCCTGCTGGAGGAGGGAGTCGATACGGGCCCGCTGTTGAGCCGGCGTGTGGTGCCGATTCGCTCCGGTGAGACCGCCGGCGAGCTGACTGAACGGCTTTCGCAGTTGGGCGCGGCGCTCTTGGTGGAGACGCTGGGGAGCTGGCTTGATGGGTCTATAGCACCCGAGGCACAGGACCACGACATGGCTACGCAATCGCGCATGCTGAAGAAGGGTGACGGCGTGCTGGATTGGAATAGCCCAGCGCAAGAGCTTGAACGGCGTGTTCTGGCCATGACGCCATGGCCGGGCGCGCACACGACTCTCGCGGGCAAGCGGCTGAACATCCGCCGCGCCATCGCCCTTCCGCCGGAATACGACCCGAGAGGAGCCGCCCCCGGGCAGGTGGTGCGCCTCAGGCGCTCAGAGGACGGCGGCGGCATGGGTGTCGCCATCGGCACCGGTGAGGGCCTGCTTGAGCTCCTTGAGGTGCAGGCGGAGGGGCGACGGACGATTCCCGCCCGTGATTTCGCGCGAGGCAGCGCGGACTTTATCGGCGCAACGCTGCCGAGTTAGCCAGTCTTTTCCACCCCGATGGTGACGGTGGCCTCGTCCAGCTTGACGGTATTGGTGGCCGCGCCGTCGCCTGGCGCGGTCTGCAAGATGTCCACCGAAAGGGTTTCCTGCCGGACGTAGTCGCCGAAGTCGGACAGCGCGCCCGCCACACCGTCCCCGTCACCTGAAACGTAGGCGGTGATGCGGTCGGAAACATCCAGCCCGGCGGTGCGGCGTAGTTCCTGCAGATGGCGCACGAGTTCACGTGCCAGTCCCTCGCGTTCAAGCTCAGTTGTGATTTCCGTGTTCAACGCGACGGTATAGATACCCTCCGCGCCGGAGATGAACCCCTCGCGGTCAGACGTATCAACAAGCAAGTCCTCATGCGAAAGCTCGAAACCGGCCAGTTCCTGCGATTGCTCATCGCGGACGCGTGCGGCGACGGTGTTGAGGTCGGCGTCGGACAGGCCTTCGATATGGGTTGTCAGTTTCGGCAGATCACCACCGAGGCGGCGTCCGAGGTTCTGCAGATTCGGGCGCACGCGGACGGAGAGGAAAGCCGATTCGTCATCGACAGGACTAACAGCCTTGACGTTCAGCTCTTCCAGCAGCTGATCCTCGATGCGTGCCAGCGATTCACGGTCGGCTCGCCCGGGCAGCATGACCAACATCTCCTGCAGCGGCTGCCTGACCTTGATTTGGGCCCGGCCCCGAACGGCGCGGCCCAGGCTGGAGAGGCGCATGGCAAGCCTCACGTCCGCCTCCGTCTGTTCGTCGCGCAGGGCGTCGTCCACTTGCGGCCATTCGGCGAGATGGACGCTCTCCGGCTCATCGTCAGCGAGAGAGGAGACCAGGTTGCGATGCATGTGCTCTGCGACAAACGGCGTGAACGGCGCGAGGAGGCGCGAGAGGGTCGTCAGCACCTCGTAGAGCGTGTGATAGGCTGCCGCCTTGTCCGCGTCGTTGTCGGACTTCCAGAAACGGCGGCGGTTGCGCCGCACGTACCACGTGGAGAGCTCGTCCACGAACGACTCAATCGCGTGTGTCGCCTCCATCACCTCGTACCGCTCCATTGCGTCTGTTACGGCGGCGATGAGGCTTTGCAGGCGGGAAACGAGCCAGCGGTCGAGCAGGGGGCGATCTGCCAAAGGCGGCACGGGCGTGGAGACGGGGTCAAAGCCGTCCACGTTGGCGTACGTCACGAAGAAGCTGTAGGTGTTCCACAACGGCAGCAGGAACCGCCGGACTGTGTCCCCAACGAGGTTGGCGGAGAAGCGGCGGGCGTTGCCCGGCGTCGACGCCGTGTACATGTACCAGCGCAGGGCGTCCGCGCCGCGGGCCTCAAGGATGTCCCATGGCTCCACCACATTACCGCGCGACTTGGACATCTTCTCGCCGGCCTCGTCCAGGATGTGGCCGAGCGAGAGGACGTTCTTGTACGCCGGGCGGTCGAACAGTAGGACGGCAAGCGCGTGCAGGGTATAGAACCAGCCCCGTGTCTGGTCGACACCTTCGCAGATATAGTCGGCCATCTGTTGCTGCTCAAAGACAGCAGTATTCTCGAACGGGTAGTGCCACTGTGCGACGGGCATCGCGCCGGAGTCGTACCACGCGTCCATCACCTCGGGGATGCGCCGATATGTGCCAGCGCACGAATCGCAGCTAAACGTCACGTCATCGATGAACGGCCGGTGAAGATCCATGCCGGCGGTGTAGCCCGCAAGACCGGGTTGCCCGGCCAACTGCTCGACGCTGCCAATTGCCGTCGGATCGCCGCAGGCGTCGCAGAGCCACAGGGGAATCGGGGTGCCCCAATAGCGCTCCCGGGAGAGCGCCCAATCCACGTTGTTCTGCAGCCACTCGCCGAACCGGCCCTCGCCGATGTGCTCCGGCACCCAGCCGATCTCGCGGTTGGCGGAGATGAGCCTGTCCTTGAGAGCCGTCGTGCGGATATACCAGGACTCCTTGGCGTAGTACAGGAGCGGCGCATCGCAGCGCCAGCAGAAGGGATAGGTGTGGGTCATCGTGCCGCCGCGCAGGAGCAAGCCGCGCTCATCCAGGTCGGCTGCAATATCAGGGTCGGCGTCCTTGAAGAACTTGCCCGACCACGGGATGCCGTCGTAGTCGAGCATTGCGCCATCGATGTTGACGGTATGAACGACGGGCAGGCCCTCGGCATTGCCAACACTCAAGTCCTCCGCGCCGTATGCGGGCGCGATGTGAACGATGCCCGTGCCCTCTGTGAGGAGGACGAAATCAGCGGAGACGACCTTGCCTGCGTAGCCGTCCGGCACTGCATAGTCAAAGAGTGGGTCATAGGTGAGGCCGACCAATTCTCTGCCGGAGAACTCACCGACGATTTCGTAGTCGCCCTCAAGCGCCTGATCCGTGAGCGCATCGGCAAGAATCAGCCTTTCCTTGCTGCCGTCCTTGCCCCATGGCCCCTCGGCAATGACGTATCGCGCGCCGACCGCGACGGCCAGGCCGGTATTGCCCGGTAGCGTCCAGGGCGTCGTCGTCCATGCCAGCAGGTAGGCGGGCGAGCCGCCCTCACCCAGCAGTTCCCGTGCCTTGTCAGTGTCTTGGATGCGGAACTTGATGTGGACGGACGGGTCCTCCGCGTCGTCCTTGTAGCCCAAGGCGACCTCATGGGAACTGAGAGACGTCACGCACCGCGGGCAGTGCGGCGTCACGCGGTAGCCCTGGTAGATGAGGTCCTTGTCCCAGAGCTGATTGAAGATCCACCATCCGGACTCGATGTACTCGTTGGAATAAGTCACATACGGATCGTCCATGTCGACCCAGAACGCGATGCGCTCCGACAGCGATTCCCAGTCCTGCACGTAGCGGAAAACACTCTCCTTGCACTTCTCGTTGAACTTCGCGATGCCGTAGGCCTCGATGTCGCGCTTGGTGGAGAGATTCAGTTCCGCCTCAACGGCAAGCTCCACCGGCAGCCCATGCGTGTCCCAGCCTCCCTTGCGGGGCACCTGGTAGCCCTGCATGGTCTTGAAGCGGGGAATGACGTCCTTGAACACACGGGCGAGAACATGGTGGACGCCGGGCGCGCCATTAGCCGTCGGGGGGCCCTCGAAGAACGTGAAGATCGGACCGTCCTCGCGCTCCTTCATGGAGCGACGAAAGATATCCTTGTCCTTCCAGAACTGCAGCACGTCTCGCTCCATGTCCGGAAACGAGACCTTGCTGGATACGGGCTCAAAGGGCATCAGCCGTCTACCTGCCTGCTATTTCTTGAGTCGTTTGGTCTCGGGAAAGGCCCGAATTGACATTCCATTGTGGAAAACGGCAATCAACAACGTCAAGCGCGCAGGTGTGCAGGCTATCTGAAGTAGGCTCCGTCACCAGCTTGTCGGGCTCTGCGATGGTGATGTTGAAGGCTCCTCGTCCGCAAGGCGACCGAACGCGAAATAGGCCAGCGCGCCGGGGAGCAGCAGCAGTATGACAATCACCCACAGCCAGCGGTTGCCGCCTCGCACCCGCTTGCGCTTGCCGAGATCACGCCCCGCGGCAACCTGAACGGCGATTTGAATGGCCACATAAGCCAGCAGAATCACCAGCACGAGGACGGCCTGAGACATGGTGGGGATTCCTATTCAACAACGACGGCGGTGCCGTAGGCGAGTAGCTCAGCCGCCCCGGACATGACCATAGACGTGGAGAAGCGCAGGGCGATGACAGCATTCGCGCCCATCTCCTCGGCACGCTGCTCCATCCGGTGCAGGGCTTCCGCGCGGGATTCCGCCATGAGCTTGGCGTATTCCGGCACCTCGCCCCCGACGATGTTGCGAAACGCGGCGGTAATGTCACGCCCCACGTTGCGGGCACGCACAGAGTTGCCGTAGACGACACCTTTTGTCTCCGTGATGGTCATGCCGGGGATATCGTTCGATGTGACCGTGATCATGGCTGCGCCTCCTCATACCGACGGACCTCGGCGCTCTTTCGCTCACGCAGCCGATCCCAGATGGCCTTGACCAGCAGTACGAGCGCGCCTATGACAATTGTCGGCAGGCCGATTCTCATGATGATGGGCACCTCGTCCGTGAGCACGATGAAACGCACCATCGTATATGCCCCATAGCCGCCGACCATCACGATGCCCACCAGGAGCAATGTCAGGCCCAATTTCATAGCAGTGTCTCCTCCGCCTGCGTCACATGATACGCGCCATGCGGGGTGAATTAGGAATTCGCTTGAATGGCAACGATGGCGTCGCGATTGGGGATGTCTTCAAGTGAGAGGCGAGGTGTCTCAGGCAGGAGAGCTGCCATGGCCGCAGCGAATTGAGAAGCCGTGATGGCACTGCGTGTCTCTGTAAGACGTACGAGAAAAGCTGTGGACGTTGCAGCCAGGATAAATGGGCCAGGTTCACGCCGAGCTTCGGGCGTGGATTCTATGGTGAGCCATCTTTCTTGCCACCACAGCCGCAGCCCGTTTTCAGGGCCGAGGGACAGGGCGATGGGCGCGTCAATAGAAGCGGTTTCTGCGTCAGCCTCTGTGAAGAAAAGCGCCCCGGCGCCCGAGGTGGGAAATCCCGGCTGCCGATCGCTGGCGTCAAATCCTCCGGCTATGATGCCTATAAGCGAGCGGCCGAATCTGCCCAACAAGGCCGAATCAATATCGGTGGCGAATCGACTAGCCAGCACGATCTCGGCGTCCAGCCAGGACCACGGGATATGTTCTGCTCGTAACAATGAGGACCCGAAGGCAAGTTCAATACCGGCGGGTACGAGCGATTCACGTTCCTGAGCGGGCAACGAGTCCGTGACCAGAAGACCGGTTGAGCGGCCAAGACGCGCTGCGGTCAGCGTAGCGAAAGCGGTGGCGGCGGTGGGCCCACCGATGGCCACAAAATCAGGCGGACTGCCTGTCATCAGCGAGGAGCTTCCTCATCCTCCTCAAGTTCCTCTTCATCCTCGTCGATGTAGTCCTCGTCGTCATAATCCTCATCGTCGTATTCGTCTTCATCATCGTAGTCGTCATCGTCATATTCTTCGTCGTCGTACTCATCGAGGTCTTCATCTTCCTCAATGTAGTCATCATCCTCGTACTCATCCTCATCGACGGGCGGCGTGGACAAGGGAGGTTCCTGGACGGCAGCACGACCGCCGCGCTGGTCACCGCCGCCGCGTGGGGCCTGCTGGATGGTGACGCGTCGATTCTCGCCGTGGCCCGTGCTGCCCGTGATGACGGCCGGATTGTTTGCAAGCGTCATGTGGATGATGCGACGGTCGGCGGGCGACATGGGGTCGAGGGTGATGGGACGCCTCCGCCTGCGCACGTGATCCGCGGCGCGGAGGGCAATCTGCTGGAGGCGATAGATGTGGCGCTGCTGGTAGCCCTCCACGTCAATGCGGAGGGGAACGTAATGTCCAACAGAGCGCGAGACGATGGTGTTGAGGAGCATCTGAACGTGGCGAAGCGTCTGACCGCGCCGTCCGATCAACAGGCCGGCGTCTTCCCTCTCAACGTCGAGAACGATGGGGTCTCCGGGCTCAAAGGGGCGGGTGGGATCGCTTCCGGGGACATAGACGGAGATGTCGGCATCAACATCCATGTATCGGAGCAGTTCGGCGAGAATCTCTTGCGCGCTCTCTGCATCCGCGGAGAGGGACGCGAATGATGCGTACTCGTCATCATCGCCTTCCTGCCGCACTCGCAAGCGAACCCGCGCATCTTCTGAGCGGAGCCCCAGCAAGCCGGAGCGCCCTTCGCTAACGACGTGGACGTCGACGTCTTCGCGGTCGAGTCCGAGTTCGTCTAGTCCTCGCCGAATCGCTTCCTCGACGGTCCTCCCCGTCCATTCCAGACTCTGATCCATCATTTGACCTCGTCTCCAGCTGAGGGGTTGGAGGGACAGTGGCATTCGCAGCGACCCGTGGCCGACCAGGAATCAGATTCCCCCACCCGGATATGAATCCCTGCATACCAATCGTTATGAAGTTAGAGACGAACCAGTATAGGGCTAAGCCCGATGGGAAAGTAAAGGCAAGGAATCCCAGCATGATGGGGAACAGGAACAACATAATCTGCTGTTGCTGTCTCTGCTGGTCAGACATGGCGGGCGGCTGCATGATTCGCTGCTGCGCCCACGTGGATGCCGCGACAAGCAGAGGCATAAGGGGCGTGGGGTCAGGAGCAGAGAGGTCCAGTGTGCCGATAATCCACGGCATCTCCGTGTTCAACGGCAACACTTCACCGCCAACGGGCAGCCACGAATAGAGACGCTGCGAGAGGTAGACAAAGCTGCCGGGCAGGTTACCCAAGCCCTTGATGATTGCCCAGTACAACCCAATCCAGATCGGGAACTGCACAACCATCGGCCCCAGGCAGCCGAGCGGACTGACGCCGGCCTCCCGGTACATCTTCATCGTCTCGCGCTGCTGGAGCTGCGGGTTGTTCTTGTAGCGGTTGCGGATCTCCTGCATCTGCGGCTGAAGCGCCTGCATCTTGGCGGAGGACTGCAGCTGCTTGATGGTCAACGGATAGAAGGCCACGCGGACGACGACGGTGAGGGCGATGATGGCAAGCGCCATGCTGTCAAAGAGCAGGCTGTAGAGCAGCACCAGCCCGTTCAGCATCGGCTGGAGAAGCAGGAAGATAAAGATATCGCCAACGACTTCCATAGCTGCTGCCTAGCTCTCCACCGGGAAGACCCGCACGGGTTGTCTCAATGAGGGCGACGCGCGGTAGATTGCGCCGTCCTGGGCAAAGAACAGCGCATCGCTTTCTCCGAACGCCACAATCGGCGCGTAGACGGGATCGGGCAGTTTGCCGCCCACGATGCCCTGCCCGGTCACGGGATCGATCCACCACGTCTCTTTCTCTTCGTTGGCGATACTGATGTGGCTGCCCGTCAGGGTCGGGTTGCTCTGTATTGCGCCGCCGGTCATGACGGGATCCAACACCTGCGCGCCCGTGTCCTTGTCGAGGATGTACAGGGAGTGATCGAGGGATGGCGCAAACAGGCGATCACCGATGATGAGTGGAGCGGCCCAGAACCAGTTATCCGCGGTGAACGGCGCCGACCAGCGTGGCTCACCGTTCGTGGCGTCCAGCGCATAGAGGTTGTTGTCGAACGCGCCCGCGTAGAGGACCCCGGCATGCAGCGTCATACCGCCGATGCCGGCATCCGCCTGATGCCGCCACGCCTCAGTGCCGGGGCTCTCGTCCATGTGAACTGCGTGCAGCGTGCCGCCCAGCGTGGCCACGTACACCAGTCCGTCACCGATGACGGGCGTGCCCCAGATCTGGGAGTCGGCCTCGAATGTCCACAGCGTGGATGCGTTCGTGATGTCGATTGCGTATAGTGTCCCGCGCTCCGTATCTGATGTGCCCTCGGTGCCAAACAGGAGTACGCCGTCCGGCGTCAGCGCCGGCCCGCCGACGATCGGGGAGTCGGCTTCAAAGAACGGGATGCACTCAGCCTCGGATTCCGGCAACAGCGAATCGGGGTCTACGGCGTACAAAACCCCGTCAAATCCCCCCGCATAGATGCGCCCATCATATAGCAGGGGCGCGCCAAAGATAGCGCGGATGCTATTGCGGCCCTCACCTGTTTCGCACCGCCCCAGCTCCTGGCCGGTAATGATGTTGCCGACGACGATGTGGCCGGTGTCAGTGCCTATGACGACGGTCTCCTCAGCAAGAAAGACAGGCGCGGCCCACGGCTTCGGATCGTACAGGCTGCCCGCCGTGCAGCCGAACGCCGTGAGCAGCGCGAAGACGGCAATGAGCAGGAACGCTTTACGGGACAGGGTCATAGCCCCCTTCCCGGAACGGATGGCATCGCGCCAGCCGCCGCGCCGCCATGACCGTGCCACGTAGCGCGCCGTGCCGTTCCACAGCCTCACGCGCGTAGTCGGAGCACGTGGGCTGATAGCGGCAGGCGGCGGGTAGAAGCGGTGAGAGGACGAACTTGTACAGCCGCAGGAGGCCCAGGGCCAGATACTTCATATGCTTTGCTTAGTCCCGATGAGAATCTGTCGTGTCAGTGGAGCCTGTCGCGATTTCTCTATCACACAGCCCGGCGCGCTTGAGAACGTCGGCAACCGCATCTTCGATGCCGCGATAGTCCGCTCGCGTGATCTGCGGTCTGGCGATAAACACGAGGTCGACTCCTGATTCGCTTGGGCCCAGCTTGCGGACCGCAGCGCGCAGTCGCCGCTTGACGGCGTTGCGCGTGACTGCGCCGCCCACGCGCTTGCTGACGGCATAGCCGGCGCGCATGGTATTCACATCGTTCGGCGCGTAGCGAAGGACGACAAGCTCATTGGCACGGCCCTTGCCGATGTGGGAAACGCGGTCGAAATCGGAACTCCGACGCAGCCGGTGATCCGCCGTCCGTGGCATGGCAGAGATGTTAGACGCTGAGACGGTGACGCCCCTTGGTGCGTCGACGCGCAACAACGTTTCTGCCGCCGGGGTCTCTCATGCGTGAACGAAAGCCATGGACGCGCTTACGGCGGCGCACCTTGGGTTGATAGGTTCGCTTGGGCATAGTGTTTGACAGTATAGGGGCGGCAGCAATACGCGGGCAAGGAAAGGCGTGAGGCTTTGCCCTGAACGGTCGGCTTCCGTACTATGGATAGAGGTACTGACCTGTCCCTTATTCTGTGTCTGGGCGTTTGGAGGTGGGGTGTCGGAGAGCCGGAAGGCCGTTATTGATGTTCGTGGCCTCGTAAAGGTCTATCCGGGTGGGACACGCGCCGTCGACGGTATCGATTTCACTGTGCAGGAAGGCGAGTTCTTCGGCTTTCTCGGTCCGAACGGCGCCGGCAAGAGCACGGCCCTTAAGGTTCTTTCAACGCTGCTCAAGAAAACGTCCGGCCAGGTCAGTGTTGCCGGATACGACGTCGACCATCAGGCGGAGCAGATCCGGCGCAGCGTCGGCGTCGCTATGCAGACCGCCGGCCTCGATGACCTGGCCAAAGCGCATGATTTCCTGACGCTTCAGGGCCGCCTCTACGGGCTTCGCAGCTCAGAGGCGCGGGCGCGCTCAATGGAACTATTGGAGTTCATCGGGTTGGCGAACGTCGCCCAGAAGAAGGTCGGCACGTTCTCCGGCGGTATGCGGCGGAGGCTGGATCTGGTCGCCACCCTTGTCCATCAGCCGAAGGTTCTCTTCCTTGATGAGCCGACAACAGGGCTTGATCCACAGAGCCGCAATACTCTTTGGGACCACCTCCGCCACCTCAACACGGAGGAAGGCGTCACGATCATCCTGACCACCCAGATGATGGATGAGGCGGACCGCCTCTGTGAGCGGCTGGCAATCATCGACCACGGCAAGATCGTTGCGGAGGGCTCGCCGCGCTCTCTCAAGGAACAGGTGGGCGGCGACGTCGTGACCATCACCATCGCGGATACGGACACGACGGACGAACAAGAGCAACTGATTGTGCGCGCTCAGGAAATCGCGGACGGGCAGGCGTACGTGTCCGCAACCACCCCCGTGCAAGACGGCCTCGCCGTGACTGTCGCCAACGGAGGCGCGGCGGTGCCGGAGTTGCTGCGGCTGTTTTCCAATAGCGATATCCCTGTTTCCAACCTGTCCATCTCCAGCCCGACGCTGGATGATGTCTTCCTCCAGCACACCGGACGGACGATCCGCGATGAGGAGACGGGCGGCGACGAGATGAACAACCAGTTCAGGCCCTTCCTGGGTCTGAGTGACGGCAGATAGCGTCTAGTGGTTAGCCTCGCCCTCCAGACCTGGTACATCTACCTGCGCAATTTCCGCGCGTGGATTACGCAGCCGGGCCAATTCCTGCCGACCATCTTCATCAACATCATCTTCATGGTCGTATTCGTGGCGGCGTTCGACAATGTGTCGATGTTGCCCGGATTCCCCACGGACAGCTATGTCACGTACCTGATGCCCATGATCATCGTTCAGGCGATGATCTTCAGCGGCATCGACGCCGGCTTCAACCTGCTGACGGACGACTTGTCCGGCTATCTCAACAAGCTCCTGCTCGCGCCTATCTACCGCATCGCCATCCTGCTGGGCGTTCTCCTGGTATCGGCAACCCGAGGCGCGATTCAGGGGGTGACGATTATCGCCGTGGGCCTCCTCATGGGTGCGAGTTCAGAATCCGGCATGTTGGGACTGCTGTTCGTTCTGCTTTTGGGGACGCTCTTTGGCGTCGCGTGGTCATGCCTGGGGCTGATCATAGCCATCAGGACGCGGAGCGTTCAAGTGACGCAGTCGATGTTCATCTTCTTCTTCCCGGCGGTCTTCATGACCACGGCGTTCATGCCGAAGGACCTGATGGCGGAGTGGTTCCAGGTGGCCGTGTCCATCAACCCCGTGAACTACGTGATGGAGGCCATTCGCGCCATCGTCGTCGTCGGCTGGGAGTGGGAGCATATCCTGCCCGGCATGTCGATCCTGATAGGCATGACCATCGCGGCCCTGACGGCCACCACCATCATGTACCGCCGCGCAACGGCGTAGGGTGCCCGGGCGGGCTGCTAAAACAGCCGCTGCTATACTGCAAACTCGATAACTCACGGCCCACCGAACGGAGGAATATCCGATGGCCAATTATTGGTTTATACGGTCAGAAAACTTCATGCAGGACCAAGTCGAAAGGGATGGATTTGTCTCCATTGGGTTTGGCGGGGAGGCGATAGGCGACCTGAGGCCCCTTTCCCTAGATGATGTACGCAAGCAGGTCAAGAAGCGTAGCCCTGAAGCGACTCCAACTAAAGTTGGTTCAGATGCTAGCCAACTGTATCAGTTTGCCAATTCCATCCATGTTGGCGACTGGGTTGTAACGAACATGGACGACAGGCAGTACCTTATCGGCAAGGTGGCAAGTGACTACAAGTACGTTGCGCCGGCTCCGCACAACCACACTCATCGCCTTTTGGTAGAGTGGCACCCGCACCGGGTGGGCAGTACTGACCTGGCACCCTTTATCAGGAAAGTTCTCGATCGCCGCCGGACGCGGGCTGTGAATGAGATTGCGAGGGAGTGACTCTAGAATCCCCCCCGCCTGATTCCCTCCCGCCAACCCATAGCCACTGCCCCCAAGACAACAACGCTTAGCCACGTTACCGAGCGATCAAGCGCCGTCAGCACGGCGGCGTCCTCAAGCGCCACCCACGGCAGCAGCAGCCCCACCATGCCCGCCTCCGCGACGCCGAGACCGCCGGGTGTGGACGGGATCGCGGTAATCAGGTTGTGGGCGAGCGCAACAAAGGCAATCACGGGCAGCGGGACATCCAGACCGAGCGCCCAGGCGACCAGCGCGAGACGCACGCCCTCCGCCACCCACCCGCCGATGCTGAGGATGGTGACCGGCCAGAGCCGGCCGCTGAGGCTGAGTAGAGCGCCAACCCGAAGCCGCTCCAGCCAATCTCGAATTGAGCCGGGTAGTCGGGCCGTAAGGCGTTGCCCAAAGAGCGCCATGCCGACCACCAGGAAGATGCCTCCTCCGCCAACAATGACGGTGAGGCCAATGACGGTGGTGGTCACGCCGCTCGCGTCCACCCAGAGGAGCGCGCCGATGGGTAGGAGGATGGCTGCAAACGTCACCACGTCCAGGACTCGCTCAGCAAGGACCGTGCCCAGAATCCTTGGATACGACTGGCGCTCATGCTGCCGAGAGACAAGGTAAGCGCGGTACGGATCGCCCATGCGCAGCCATGCGACGGCATTCACAAACCAGCCGAGGAAAATGACCTCCGAAAAGGCGCGCCTGGATGGAAGCGGGACCGGATCGTCAGTCGCCGCCTGCGCGTTCTCGATGAGTAGTCGCCATCGGATGCCTCTGATAGGGAAATTGACATAATACGCAAGCAGGGCAGCAGCGATGAGCAGCGGATTGGCTCCCCCGATCGCGCGCGCCATGTCGGAGAAACTGACGTTCACGCCGCGCGCCAGCGCAATCAGGAGGAGGACGGCGACACCGAATGAGATCAGTGTCGCGGGGTGCAGTATGCGGCGGCGCAGCGCCCCGGGTCGGATAACGGCTGAATCAGACACGGTCTCTAGAGCGGCCTGCGCGTTGGCACGCCGTTCCGGCGCGGGTATGTGTCCGGTGTTGGCGTGACCTTACGAATAACCACCAGTCTGTGGTCGACAGAGACAGGAGAGTCAGGCTCTGGCAGTATGATGTTCTCCGCTTCGCCGCCGACAGCCGGAAGCACATTCGATGCGGCGTCTATCTCCTGCTCTACATCCGCTCCTTTTGGAGCGATGAGGACGCCGCCCACCTTCACGAATGGCACGCAGAGCTCCACAAGCGCGGGGAGCGTTGCGAGCGCGCGGGCCGCGGCGGCGTCGTACAACTCGCGGTGGGTTGAGTCTTGGGCGATGTCCTCGGCGCGGCCATGAATGGCGTGAGCATTGGGCAGTTCAAGGCGGGTGATGATGTACCGCAGGAAATCAACCTTTTTGCCCGTGGCCTCCACTAGCGTGACATCCATCTCCGGAAAGGCTATGGCGAGAGGCAGCCCGGGGAAGCCGCCTCCGGAGCCGATGTCAATGAGGCGAGCCCCCGATGTGGATGGCAATGCCGCAGCGCACCATAGGCTTTCGAGAAACAGGCGCGACTCAACCTCATCAGGGTCCGTGATCGCAGTCAGGTTGGCGCGAGTCGCATTCCAGGCAAGCAGTTCATCTCGGTAGGTCTGGAAAGCGGTAATCTGCCGGTCAGTCAGCGGCGCGCCGAACCGCTCAGCCCATTCTTGCAGCATGAATGTCAGTGTATGGTATGGGCGCATAGGGACGTATGTGATGTTCACCTTGCGTACCGGCCTCTTGGGACTGCTTGTGGTTGCGCTCGCGCTGATGGCCGCATTCCTAGTGACGGGCGCGTGCACAACAACTGACCTCCATGAGTTGGCTCAACGCAACCCGTCAGCCGAATCGGTCGAACGAGCGCTGAACGCTGGCGAAGACCCCAATGCACGGGTTGATAACGAAAATACTCCGCCCGGATATACACCGCTTCACTCGGCCATCTATTGGGACGCGGACGTCGAATTCGTGCAGGCTCTGCTGGATGCCGGGGCAGACCCCACAATCGGCGACTCTAATGGCGACACCCCTCTCCATCTCCTTACGCTGACCGGCAGCGACGCGTGGTATTCCGAAGGTGTGGACATGGTCGCCGTGCTGGTGAACGCCGGCGCGGACGTCAACGCTATGAATGATGACGGCGAAACGCCGCTGCACCTGGCCGCTCACATCAATACTCACCTGGTGGACATTGAGCGATTGGTGGAGCTTGGCGCGGATGTCGATGCAGTCGATGAGACGGGCGATACGCCCCTCATCGTCTCACTGACAAGACGACAGTCCTTTATTCCGCCGATAGAAGAGGATTTCGCCGGCGCCCGCAAGCTTCTGGAGCTCGGGGCCGATCCGAACCTGAATAACCCTCTGAGGCTTGCCATGGGCGACGCGGCGATGGCGGCTCTTCTGCTGGAATACGGCGCTAACCCGAATGTGCCGATAGAAGATAATGAAAATCAGCCGCTGTGGTGGCTAACGAGGGTGCCGCACATAACCGGCGTTCTGATCGACGGAGGCGCGGCCATTGATGGGACGGCGTCCTTCCAGGGTGAGAGGATGACGCGCCTGCATAAGGCGATCATCGAGACAAATTACCCCCCGGACGCCCGTAGCTACTCAGTGGATGTCATCGTGCGCTATGAGGACAACCCGGGGGAGATGGTCGCGCTTCTGTTGGACAAAGGCGCGGATACGGAGATTGAGTCGGAATACGGCTATACGGCGCTGCTGCTGGCCCTCATTCAGAATCCGCCCCAGGCGGAGATTGTGGAACTTCTGCTTGATTATGGCGCGGACGCCACGGCTCTAACTCCCAACGGATGGACTGCCTGCACGGTCGCGCAGGATAAAGAGACGCTCGCCGGCACGGCTGTGCTTGACCGCCTCTGTGAGGGCGTATCGTAGTGGGTGACGGTATGCGCAGCAACATCACATAGGAGCACATGAATGGCGACTGAACGGGATCGGATGCGGAAGGATATTGCGATGCGGGCCTCGGACGCGGGGCCGCTCGCCAGACGCCTCAATGCGCTCGCTGTCTACCAGCGCCCGTTTGAGCAGCCGGGCTTTGAATTCGGCGAATGGGTGGATCAGCCGGGACGCGGCAAATGGTACCGCCTCTCCCGCGTCGGACGCGATTTCTTCGAGTACTGCAATGACAACGGCTGGGTGCAGGGCTTTGAGTGGGTGGAATGGAAAGCGACGCCTGAGGCGCAGCGCTTGATGGATGACCCTGCAGCGGTCGCGGATGCCAGCCCGCTGGATCTTAGCCGCCTGATCACCGTGCTCCTTCGGCAAGACCGTCTCGATGAGGGCTATCTCGGCGCGGCCTATGACTCCGGCCTTGTGACCGCCATAGTCCGGCGGACGGGCACCCTTCTGGCGGACCTCCCGGCTGAGGGCGATGAGACCGACTGGCCGACGTGGTGGGGCATGGATCATGCCGAGCGCCGGGCGGTGGACGCCAAGTTCCAGAAGTAGGATCCGATCTGATCCACGACTACACGACGTTTGCGGCAGTAACGGATTGACGCTGCCGGTTCGGCGGGAGGAACAAGCATGTCTGCAACAACGCTGACGCGTCGCGTCTTTCAGATTGTTGAAGAGGGCCGTGACGGCGACACTGCCAGCCGAATCTTCGACTTCTTCATCCTCGCCTCAATCGCCATCAGCATCGTGGGTCTTGTCCTCGGCACAGTTGAACGCTTCGGCGACCGTGCGCAAGAGCTTTTCATCGGCATCGAGGTTGTGACGGTCGTTATCTTCACCGTTGAGTGGGCGCTGCGGGTGTGGTCGTGCGTGGAGGATCCGTCCGGCAAGTATCGAAATCCGGTGACGGGGCGCATCAGGTACGCGCTATCACCAATGGCCCTTGTGGATCTTGTCGCCATCTTGCCGTTCTACGTTGTGCTTGTCTTTCCGGATGCCGGCCTTGATTTGCGCTTCCTGCGGGCGGTGCGGCTGGCCGCGCGCGTGGCCCGACTGAGCCGCTATTCCACGACGATGACCATCATGGGCCGCGTGCTGCGCAATGCCTCAAAAGAGCTGGCCGCCGTCATCGTGGTCATGGCCCTGCTGCTCCTGATTGCCTCCTCGCTGATGTACTTTGCGGAGCACGAGTCCCAGCCGGAGACGTTTGCGAGCATCCCCGCGTCCATGTGGTGGGCGGTCATCACGGTAACCACCGTTGGCTACGGCGACGCTGTGCCGGTGACCACGTGGGGCAGGATGCTGACGGCAGCTCTTGCCGTGTTCGGCATCGGCCTGATTGCGCTCCCCGCCGGTATTCTCGGCAACGGCTTTGTGGAGGAGACTCGCAGGCAGCGACGACTCATGGAAGGTGAAAACCGGTGTCCTCACTGCGGGGAACTGCTGCCGACGGTGTGAGTGTCAGCCGGTGTCCGAGTTCCCACCGCCTTCGTTTGAGATCTTATTCCCCTCACTCGCGACGGCGACCCAGGCCAGTTCCGTAAGCACCCGCGCCGGGTTGAGTATTGGCCAAAAATCCGCGTTATTGACGAAGTAGGCGTTCGTAAAGAGCGCGACGCCCATCACTACCGAAAGCACTGCGCCCACACGCGCCTCGGTGGACCCATGGCGCCAGAGGGCCACCCCCGCGACGCTCGCGGAGCCAAGGAACAACGGGTTGATGGTGCGCCACACGTCACCTGAATGGTCGCCGAACAGATCACTGTATCCGTTGATGAAGACCGCCGCAGCCAGGATAGCAAGCGCCAGGCTGCGTACCCAGGGAACGCGGCGCGTGCTCAACCATATCCACCAAACACCGCCGAACCCGACCACCAAGGGAGGTATCTGCCAGAACTTCCATGGCCAATAGTGAACGGACAGCCCGTCCGGATCGGCGATCTCAGTCCTTTCGGTCCAGCCAAAGATGGCGAAAATCACGAACGCCGTGACTGCCAAGGCGGGAATCGGCCCGAGGTCTCGTGGAGCGATGAGTTTTAGCATGGGTTCACTCCTTACATAGAATGTACATGACTCGCGAGGAAATGCTTGCCCGCAGTTCCCTTCTACGGCCCACTCGATTATCCTGTGAGTCCCAATCATCCAGGACAGTGTTGGAGATGAGAGATGAATTCACCGATTGAACTGAAAGTTGTTGTATCAGAGTCGTATGCCGATCAACTGCGAAAGGCGATCGAGCTGGATGCGGATGCGTGCTGCGGCGATTCAGAATCGCTCGCGGCGTATCCCGCCGAGATTCTCGAGAAGCTGCCCGGAAGCGTCGTAACGTTTGGGTGCGGCAACCCCGTCGCTTTGGCCAGCATGCAGCCCGGCGAGACGGTGCTGGACTTGGGCAGCGGAGCGGGCCTTGACTGCTTCCTGGCCGCCGAGCAGGTGGGCGCAACCGGCGCGGTTATCGGCGTGGACTTCACGCAGGACATGATCGACAAGGCAAACGAGAACGCCGCCAAGCTGGGCCTCGACAACGTCTCGTTCAAGCACGGGGACATTGAGGACCTGCCGCTGCAGGATGAAACGGTTGACGTGATTATCTCCAACTGTGTCATCAACCTCGCTCCGGACAAGGCCGCCGTCTTTCGCGAGGCGTTTCGCGTGTTGCGCCCCGGCGGGCGGATCATGGTGTCGGACATCGTGCTGACACGCCCCGCGACGGAGGCGGAGATGCAGGACTTTGCGTTGCTAACCGGCTGCATCTCCGGTTCGCTGCCAGATAGGGAATACGCCGACACGGTGCGCCGTGCAGGATTCAACGACGTGACGGTGGAGAGCGCGCCGCAGGATGAGCAGATAACAGAGGGCCAGTTCTGGTACAGCGCGTCCATCTCCGGCGTGAAACGGTAGCCGAACAAACCCCCTTCGCCCTCTGTATCCAACGCGGGGCGGGTTCTAACACCCTCCAGCACGCTAGCGTGTCATGGCGTGAGCCGCGCCATTTCGTATAATTCCCAGAGATTGGACGAGGGGAAACCGGCTGCGGCCGGGTGTTAACGGGGAAGGAACACCATTCATGGCAACAACAGAGCATCGGGTTATCGGACAGCCGGTTGGCCGCGCGGACGGCCCTGAGAAGGTCACCGGCGCAGGCAAATACTCGATTGACGTTGTCCCGCCCGGCACGCTCTGGTGCAAGGTTCTCCGCTCGCCGTACGCGCATGCCCGTATCGTCTCTATCGATGCCTCCGCCGCGTTGGCGCTGCCCGGCGTCCATGCTGTCGTCACCGGCAAGGATCTCGAAGGCCAGCGATGGGGCAAGACAATCCAGGATGAGCCAATCATCGCGTGGGATCGCGCGCTCTACATCGGCGACAAGGTGGCCGCCGTTGCCGCTGACGACGAGGAGACGGCTGAGACTGCCCTCAACCTCATCGACGTGGAGTACGAGGAATTGCCCGCCGTCGTGACGATTGCTGAATCCCGCTCGCCTGATGCGCCGATTCTCCACCCCGATTTCAACAGCTATGGCGGCGTGATGGACCCCCTTGATGGCCCGTCCAACGCCGTTGTCCACAACAACTGGAGCAAGGGCGACGTTGAGAAGGGAATGGCCGAGGCTGATCTCATCGTCGAGCGCGACTTTGAGACCTCCCGCACCCACCAGTTGTATCTGGAGCCGCACAACTGCGTGGTGGCCATCGATGATGACGGCACGGTGCAGACGTGGATTGGCACCAAGTCGCCCATGTCCAACCGCGCCTCAATCGCAGCGCTCACGGGCCGCGACATCTCGCAGGTTGTCATCAACTTCGCCTACGTGGGCGGAGACTTTGGCGGCAAGGGAGACATCGTGGGCGTGCCCATCTGCTATGCGCTGGCGGAACGGACGGGCCGGCCGGTGAAATTCGCGATGGACTACTCGGAAGAGTTGATGGCGATGAACCCGCGCCACCGTTCAGAGGCGCGTGTGAAGGTTGGCGTCAAGCGTGACGGGACAATCACGGCGTGGGAGTCCGATATCTATTTCAACGCGGGGGCGTACCGCGCCTACTCGCCGAGCGGCAGCCTGCCCGGCGCGAACGAGGTGGCAGGGCCGTACCGCATCCCCAACACGCGCATCGATACGTGGCAGATGGCGACGAACACCGTGCCCGGCGGATTCCAGCGCGGGCCGGGCGAGGTGCAGGGCATCTTCGCGGGCGAGTCCATGATGGACATCGTTGCCGAAGAGCTTGGCATGGACCCGGTCGAGTTCCGACTCAAGAACGTCATGCATGAGGGCGATGACACGCCGACAGGACACCAGTTCAGCGGCATCATCGCGGACAAGATCATCGAGGAGGCGGCGCGCGCGGGCAAGATGGCGGAGCCTCGCCCCGCCAACGTCGGACGCGGCATCGCCTACGGACACCGCCCGCAGTACGGCGGCATGACGCAAGCGGCTGTTGCCGTGAATGAGGACGGCAGCCTGACGGCACGCACGTCGTTCTTCGACCCCGGCACAGGTGTAAACACGCTTATCCGCCAAACGGTGGCGGAGGAGATGCAGGTGGACATGCAGCGTGTCAGCGTTGTGCCGTTCAACACGGACGAGTTCGATAACGCGATTCCCGATCTGGGCTACGGCGGCTCTCGCGCGTCGCTGGTCGGGCCGATGTCCACGATTGAGGCGTCGAATGAGGTCAAGACGACGCTCAAGCGGCTCGCTGCGGAATTCAACGGCTGGGATGAGTCCGTTGTTGAGTATGCCAACGGCGCGCTGGTCAACTCTCGCACGGATGAGAGCGTCCCGATGGAGGACATCGTCCGGCGACGCGGCAAGCCAATCTCCGGGCGAAATAAAGCGCCGGAGGGCGGGCCTCTGATGATGTCTCCGATGACGTCGTTCGTGGCGCAGGTGGCTGAAGTCAGCGTAGACACGGACACGGGCCGCGTGAAGATCGAGAAGGTCGTCGCGGTGCATGACGTGGGCCGCGTGCTGAACCCCATCGGCTTCCATGGGCAGGTGGAGGGCGGCCTGGTGCAGGCTCTCGGCCACGCCATGATGGAGGACCTGACGGTAGATGAGTCCGGCCGCGTGTCCAACCCCTCGCTGGCTGACTACAAGGCGCCGACTGAGCCGGACATTCCCGAGCTGGAGACGATCCTGGTTGAGGCGCCGAGCGGCTGGGGCAACTACAACATCAAGGCCGTCGGCGAGCACTCGAACATCACGACGGCGGCAGCCATCGCCAACGCGGTCTACGACGCCTGCGGCGTCCGCCCGTTTGAAATCCCCATCCACCCCGAGAAACTGCTGGCGGGGTTGAGGGAGAAGAACGGGTAGAGGGAGAACGGAATGCCCATTCGCGTTGGGGTTATCGGTGTTGGGTTTGGGGCGACGGTCCATATCCCGGGGTTTCAATCCGAGGGAGTGGAGGTCGTCGCCGTCTGCGCGAGCCGGGAGGAACGGGCGCGGGACGCGGCTGAGAAGTTCGGCATCCCCAACGCCTTCACGGACTACCGCGAGCTTGTAACCCTTCCCGACGTTGATGCCGTCAGCGTCGTCACAGCCCCCAACCTGCACTATGAGATGACCAAGGCCGCCCTGGAGGCCGGCAAGCACGTGATGTGCGAGAAGCCGTTCACGACCAACGCCGCGGAGGCCGAGGAGCTTCTTGCCATGGCGAACGAGCGCGGCCTGACGCACATGATCGCGCATGAGTTCCGTTTCGCGCCGGAGCGGGCGTATGCGCGGCAGCTCATCGATGAGGGCCAGATCGGCGAGCCGCGGCATATCACTGCCTCACTACACCTACGATTCGCCCGCCGCCCCGGGGCCACGCCCCCCGCGCCGTCTATCGGCAGCGGCGGAATGCTCGGCGCGCTCGGCTCCCATTTCATCGACGGCATACGACATTGGTTCGGCGATGTCTCCCGCGTCAGCGCCACGCTGCACGGCAACGTACCGGCGGGATTCGATCTTGCCGACACTAACAACGCCTTCAGCGTCCACATGGACTTCGCGAACGGCGCGTGGGGAACGCTGACGTGCAGCCTCAACGCGCCCCTTGGGCAGGGAGGGTCAATCCAGATCTACGGCACGGAGGGGTCGATCCACCTGAACCAGTCCGGGCCCAACCCCGCTCCGGAGGGCATCGTGCGCGTCGGACGTCTTGATGATGACTCCCGAGAACTGCGGACTATCCCGATACCGGAGGAACTGCACCCGTTCGACGATGATCGTGACCATCGCCTGCTGCCATTCCGGCTGGAGGTCCAGAACTTTGTGCGCGGCATCGAGAACGGCGAATCGCCCGCGCCGAATTTCCATGACGGTCTGCAGTGCCAGCGCGTGCTGGACGCCATCCAGCAGTCTCACAGGACGGGCGCGGCAGTGGACGTACCGACCGGCTAAGACTGAACCCGCCTCCCGCGTTGGGAATGGCCGATAACGTGTAAACTCATCGAGAGACCGGCCAACCCTGAACGAGCCTGCGGGAGGTAGTCATGGGCATGAAACAGCTGGGAGGCATCTACCTGATTGCGGTGAGCCTTGCCGTCGTCGTGTTCTTCATCATCAATTCATTCTTTGTCGCGAACGATACGTTTGACGTCCAGGCTGTATGGAACGTCCTTGACGTGCTCATGGTCATCGCGCTGGTCATCGGCTTGGTTCTGAGCTTCGGGGACAAGACGGAGGAGAGGCGGCAGCGCGCCGCGGGCAATAGCAGTACCGCACGGTACATCGCGGTCAACGGAACGTTCTACGGGATCGTCGTCGTCACGATCCTGTTCCTGCATAACTGGTTCAACCTGCTCGCCCACGGCCCGGACGCGCTTTCCGGCGACGCGACGTACTGGACCCTCTGGGCAGTTATCGATACGCTCCTGCCCGTTACTCTCGCCATTGCGGGAGTCCGCCAGCTGCGGAGTAATTACTGGACGGCGTAACGCCGGTTCGCCGCGCTTAGGGATTCCGGACAGTTACCGCGGCAAGCCCAACCCGCGTTGGGCGATGATGTTGCGCTGCACCTCGTCGGTGCCGCCGCCGATGGCGAGGCCTCTGGTCAGCCATGCGTTCGCGCCCAGGAATCCGTGCATCGGCGCGAAGCGGCTGCCACGCGGCGCAATCAGCGCGTCGTCGGTGGCGAGTTGCGCGAGCACGTTGTAGACGTTCCAGCCAACCTCATCACCGGTGACCTTGACCATTGAGGCCTCCCTGTCCGGCACCTGTCCCTGCGTCTGGAGCCACGCGACGCGGTAGCAGAGCATCCGCGTCGTCTCCACCTGCACGCGCAGGTCCGCCAGCTTGTGCCGCGCGACGGGGTTGTCCAGCAGTGACGTGCCGTCAGCGGACGGGCGGTTTCGGTACGCGTCGATGAACTGCTCCATGTAGCGCTGCAGTCGGGCCGGAATCTCCACCTGTGACCGCTCGAAGCTGAGCGTTGTCATGGCCGTGTAGAAGCCGCGGTTGAGTTCGCCGATGAGGTTGCGCTTTGGAACGCGCACCTCTTCGAGAAAGACCTCGCTCCACCGCCAGCGTCCCAAACCGTCGTACAGCGGCCGTAGCGTAACGCCGGGATCGTTCATATCGACGATGAAGTAGGAGATGCCGCGATGCTTGGGCGCGGTGGGATCAGTCCGAACTAGGTAATGACCCCAGTCCGCCCAGCGGCCCTCCGAGTTCCATATCTTCTGACCGCTCAGGACGTAGTCGTCCCCATCCTCCACCGCGCGGGTCTGCACGTTGGCGAGGTCCGACCCGGCGTTGGGCTCAGAGAACCCCTGTGACAGGTGGTGAATCTCGCCGCTCGCGATGCGGGGCAGGAAGAAATCTCGCTGCCAGTCCGCTCCGTGCATCATCAGCATGGGCGCGAACATGCCTCCGCCAAGGATCTCCGGCGAGCCGGCATAGGCCATCGCCTCCCGGTACGCCATCTGCGTGCTGAGCGGCGCGCCCCAACCGCCGAACTCCTTGGGCCAGTGCATGGTGAACCAACCCTTTTCGGCCAGCTTCCTGGCATAGGCATGCATCCGCTCTTCCTCGTCGACATCATCCACGTCGTACGAGGCAACAATCATGCTGTAGGCGTCCTTGTCGCCGGGGTCCCAATTCTGCCGAACGAACTCGGTCGCCTCGGCGCGAAGGGCCTCCTCCTCGGCGCTGAATCGAAAGTCCATCGGGTCACTCCCTTTCGATGTGCGTTCTAGCGCGGGCGGAACGCGCCGCGAATGGTGTCCTCCGTGAAGAGCTCCGGCACCTGGCCGTCTGCGGCGTAGTTGTAAAGAGCGGCCTTGTAGATGCCGCTGAGCGTGGCAAAGACAAGCGAAACACCAACCACGAGAACGATGCCAATCACAACGGCCAGTACGATGCCGGCGGTTCCGAGCAGGGACAGGGCAAAGCCGAGAACCACTGCGACTAGAATTGCGACGAGCGTCGCGCCGAACTGTATCAGGCCGAGGCCGAAGTTGCCGACAACCTGCTCACCCCACGTTCTCCTGAGCATGCTGAGCGATGTCTTGAAGGAGTCAAACAGTCCGCGGTGTTCGATGACGATGAGCGGCACGACGAAGAACGTGATCAGGGACCACGCCGCGCCGATGATCGCAACAACGATTTGCCCAATGATGCCAATGATTCCACCGCGCTCACGCGCCTGGCTTGAGAGAATCTGCAGGATAAGGCCGACGGTCGCCGCAATCACGGCCCAGAAGAAGATCGTGATGATGCGGCTGGATGCGCCTGCCAACCCGGACCTGATATTGGGGTCACCCCCCTCCAACCGCTCATGCGCGGCAAAAACGAGCGCCGCGTTGAAGAAGATGATCACGAAATAGGAGAAGACGTAGAAGCCAAAGACGGCGACCAGGTCAACGGCAGTGAACGCTCCCGTTTCCAGCCTGTCAAATGACCCGATGCCAAAGGTGACACCGAAGAACGTCAGGGTTACGAGGATTACGCTGATTGTCGAGAAGATGGGGAAGAAGATCAGTTCCTTGTCGACACTGAGAACGTGGAGGCAGATTTTGAAGAGCCGCCAACTCCTGCCGATGGTCGCAAACATGACCGCACACCTCTTTCGAGTTCTCCGGGCCGCGTTCTCAATGATACATCCCCAGAAGGGGACGGGTAGTGGAAATGTCATTAAGCTGGAAGAGTGTTTAGCTCCCTCGTCAATCGGGGTCGACCGCTTGTAAACGCCCTCCTCCTCGTACTGGAAAGCTTCAAGCCGACAGCGGTTCTGATCGTTATGGTTCGAAACGCCGGAAGGCACGGCGTCGGTGATATGGCCGCGGCCGTAGCGTATTACGGCATCCTCGCCATCCTGCCGCTCCTGATCTTCACCATTACTGTCCTGAGCTACGTGCTGGACACGGAAACAATCGTGAACGAGGTTCACTTGATCGTCTCGCGTTATGTGCCGCTGGGGGCCAACCTCATCGACGACAACGTGGATGCGATTGTTCAATCCCGTGGAGCAATCGGCATCATTTCGCTGATGGCGCTCGCGTGGTCCGGCAGCAACTTCTTTGGAGCGATGGCACGATTCATGGACAGGGCGTGGGGCAATGCAAATCCATATGCATTTCACATGGTGCGGATCAAGTCCGTCATCACCGTGGGAAGCGTGAGCGCGCTCCTGCTGTCGTCATTGGCGATGTCTACGCTGGTTCACGCTGCGGAAGGAGCCGACCTGCAAGGATGGCTGGGCGCGCTTGCCGGTGTTGTCAACGTCGGCGGGCGGCTTGTGTTGGGCGTCGCGTCGCTCTTTGGCGCCATAGCAGGGTTGCTGATGCTGTACCGATGGCTGCCGAGCGATCACACGCCGTGGCGGTACTGTATTCCGGCCGCGTTCGTCGCGGGAATCTCACTGGAGATAATCAAGAATGTGTTCCTGTTCTACTTCACCACTTTCGGCAGTTTTGACGCGGTATACGGTTCCCTCGCGTCAGTAGTGATCCTGCTGATCTGGATATATGTGGCAGGTTTCGTGATTCTGCTGGTGGCGGAACTTGGCGGCGCGCTGCGAGAGGTGAATGTGCGCAATCGCCGCGTGTATCCGCCGGTGTGAGGCACCCCCAGCGAGCGCTTGGTCTCAGTACACGTGGTGATCGAGGCCCATGTAGGCGTCAATGAACGTGCGGATGCGCTCCTCGTCAAACTCGTCAAAAGTGTCAAGCCGTGTCCACGCCGTGAGGGCGATGCGGCGCCTTTGACCGGTAACGGGATCGACGATCCCCTCGTATGGCCCCATGAGAACGCGTCCCTCCGGTTCGGCAAGGTACTCACTCACCAGGGCGGTTAGCTGGGCGACAAGGTCAGGGCACCCGCTCGGGCAGTCGTATTGGACATTGACGTGCCCGTCCTCAAGGTTGTGAATCTGGATCTCATCCGGCACCTGAACGTCGTAGATCTGGCCTGGCGCTAATGCGGCCATGTGCGGGCCGGAGGTTGGGGGGGACGAGTTGTACGGCAGATGCGGCTCCTGTATGTCGGCCAGATGGTAGTTCCCCTGGTTCTCCAGGGCAAAGCCGGGCTCCTCATGCAAAGCCTCCTGTAGGATCAGCAGACCTCCGATGAACAGAATGACGGCAACGGTGGCCGCAAAGATGATCATGCCGCTGCGATTACCGCCTGTCGTTACCGCGTTTCTACGACGTTGGGACACGTGAATTACTCTCCGTGAATGTGGACGCTGACTTTATGATAAACAATCGCGCAGAAAAACATGGCCACGCGCGTCGATTCGCGGCAGACAGGCCGTGGAGTATCGACGGTTTCCGCCAAAGGGACGCCGCTGCTATCTGGAATAGACCATACATTCCATTGACCTGGTTTTAGACCCAGACTAAAATTTGGGGTCAAGTGAAGCTATGCGAGTCACTGCAGGGTCCGCCAGAGGAATCGAACTGCGGACGCCGCAGGGCTGGCATGGCCGTCCGACAACGGACAGGGTGCGTGGAGCCATGTTCTCCATGCTGGAAGCGCGGGAAGCGGTGAAGGATCGACGAGTGTTGGATCTGTTCGCAGGGACAGGCGCCCTGGGCATAGAGGCATTGAGCCGCGGCGCGGCGTCCGCCGTTTGCGTGGAACGCGGCGCGGGGGAATGCGCTGTTATCCGTGAGAACGCGAAACGGGCCGGCGTGGCGGACAACCTTACCGTCCTCACCATGCCCGTCGCCCGGGCCATTCCGTCGCTTGACGGATCGTTTGGTCTCGTCCTCATGGATCCCCCGTATGACGATTCTGAGACCATCCCGGCAACGCTGGAATCCCTGTTGACCGCCCCCGGGGTACTGCATGATGACGCGATCATCGTCGTAGAGCAGCCCAGCCGAAACCCGGCAGACCTTGGTGGCTTGGCAGTTGAAGAGCTTGTGGTGCGCAGATATGGCGACACGCTGGTTTCCCTTCTCATGCCTCGTGTGTCAGCAGAGAGCTCCTCAGGGGAGATGACGGCATGACGAAAGCGATCTACCCCGGAAGCTTTGATCCCATGACGATGGGACATGCGGGTATCGCGGAACGCGCCGCCCGCCTCTTTGAAGAGCTCATCATCTGCGTGTACGACGCGCCCGTCGGAAAGAGCCTGCTCTTCTCTACCGAGGAACGCGTCGAGCTTGCAAAGAGTTCACTGAGTCACGTGGGCAACGTGAGCGTAACCACCTATTCGCGGGACCTGACTGTGAATCTCGCCCGGCAGCTTGGCGCGACGGCGATGATTCGTGGACTGCGAAACGGTGGCGACCTCGTATCTGAGATGGAGCTCGCTCAGATGAACCGCCAGCTCGATCCTGAGATTGAGAGCGTGTTCATCATGACGGCCGCGGAACATCAATTTGTCAGTTCCAGCCTGTTGAAGGAGGCCGCCTCACTCGGCGGTGACATCAGCGGCCTCGTTTCACCGGCTGTCGCGGAGGCTCTGCGGCAGAAATTCAATTCATAAATGCATGACAAATCCGCCCGTTCTCAGGATCGGGCAACAGACGGTTAGGGAAAGCGCGGGAGAAAGAGGCAAAGGAACGCCGAAAGCAGGGAGGTGAACCTGATGCAGTTCCTTGAGATGATTGATGCCCTGGAGGACATGGCGGAAGATGCGCGCCGTGTTCCGGGCACCGGACGAGTCATGTTGGATCGCGAAGAGCTAGCGCGAATCATCGATCGGATGCGGGCGACGGCTCCGGCCGAGCTGCGTGAAGCCGAGGAGATTCGCGAGCGAGGCGAGTCAATCGTCAACGAGGCCTATGTCTTCGCCAAGAGGATGAAGGCCAAGACGGAGGAAGACCATCGCCAGGCGATCCAGGACAGCGCCATCGTTGGCGAGGCTGAAGAGAAGGCGCAGCAGATCCTCGACGAGGCGGAGCGTGAGGTTGAGCGCAGGAAGCAGCGCACCGAGAGTGACGCCGCGCGCCTCATCAAGGACTCTGATGTGTATGCCGCGCAGTCACTTGAGCGCCTGTCCAACCACCTTGACCAGGTGACGGAGAATATCCAGGAGCTTCACAAGGAAGCGATGGAGTTACGTGGATTGATCGAGAACGGCCTTCGCTACCTCGAAGCGCGCAGCGCGACATCCAACGGCAATGGCTCCCGGAAGCGCCGCGCCCAGAAGAACGGCGCGACGAACGGCAACGGGAACGGCAATGGCCACGGCGCGGACGCGGAACAGTCCTTGAACGAGGACGAACTCGTCACGCTGGCCAGCAACTGATCCTCTAGCCAACACCGTACTTTCGCGATCGTCCCTGCACGAGAGCAGTTTGGCCCGGAGGGCCGCACCGAACGGCGACGCCCTCCGGCCAATGGCTCATTTTTGTGAGAGCTGGTAGATGCCGGCAGTCAGCGTCCCGCCAGTGCGTACCCAATCAGCTTGTAGGTGAGCCGCGCCGCAGTGAACGCGGCGTGTGTCGGCCCCTCATTCGGGGCGAGTTCCATGACGTCAAAGCCAATGACGCGTGAGCGTTGCGCGACGGCCCGCAGGATGCCGAGCGTTTCCTGCCAGGAGAGCCCGCCCGGCTCCGGCGTGCCGACGGCGGGCATGATCGACGGATCCAGGGCGTCTAGGTCCACCGTCACATAGACGGTCTCACCCAATCCCGCCAGAAGTTCGTCAATGACGGCGGGATCGTTGTATTGGCCGGGCGTGTACAGGTGCAATCCTGGAATACCGGCGTCCTGGATGTGTTTCATCTCTTCGCTGCTTAGGCTCCGGATGCCGGCTTGAACGACATTGCTGTCCCCAACGATTTCCCGCACCCGCCTCATAACGCAGGCGTGGCTGTAGCGACTGCCCTGGTAGCTGTCCCGCATGTCCGCATGGGCGTCGAGTTGGAGAACTGAGAGGCCGGAGTGCCGTTGGGCGAGGGCGCGCACCGCGCCGACGGTGAGCGAATGCTCGCCGCCCAGCATGACGGGCAACTTGCCGGCATCTGCCAACGCTCCAACTGCCTGCTCAACATGAACGATGTTCGCCTCAGGGCCGGAAGCGTCCGGTTCGAGCGCCGGAAGAGTAGCGATGCCCCACTGCGCAGGCTCCATGTCCAAATCCGGTTCATAGAGTTCCAGGTAGCGTGACGCCTCGATGATGGCCTGCGGACCGTCCCGTGCGCCGCTGCGGTAGGACACCGTGCCGTCGTAGGGCACTGGCAGGATGGCAGCGGCGGCCTTGTCGTAGTCGGCTTGATCGCCGTCGAGAGACGCGAAGCTCCAGGGAAACGTGCCACTACCCGGGGAAAAAGTCATTGGTGTGAATGGATGCGCGGCTCTGCGCCTTATGGGCGCGCGATCGGCGCTTAGACGGTCGTGGGTGTCGCTGCCGCGCCCGCGCCGCTCAGTTCATGCTCCGCCTGCTTGTCCGGGAACTCTTCGAGTCCCCGATCCAGCACCTGCATCCTGACGTCCGTAATCCCGAACCGTCCCCGCAGTTCATTGACGGCGAGTTCGGCATCAAACGGCTTGCAGGAAAAGATGTCCACGTTGAGGTAGCCGCGATCGGGAAAGGTGTGCACGCTGATGTGACTTTCCGCGATGAGGACAAACCCGGACACGCCCCAATCAACGGGAACCTTGCCATCGGTGTAGCGATGCACCAGCGGCTCCGAGATCTTGGTCATCCCGATGGCGTCGGGGTAAATGTCCAGGAGCTCCCGGACGAGCGACTCGTCCTGCAGCCTGTGGGCGTCAGCCCCGTACCCATCCATGACAAGGTGCATCTGCGGGTCTCCTCCGAACAAAAGATGAATAGCGGCCGGAATATCAACCGCGGGGGATATGAGTTTGGCCACCGCCCGCCCCCCACCCGAGCGCAGCAAGTCGCTATAGCCGAAATCGATAATAGCAAAGCGGGAGTTGGGGCGACAAGAGAACCACGACATCAAAGCTGCAAGGCACTGAATACCCAGTGCGTCGTGCTAAGATACCTAGAACATGGGTGCGGTAGGGATGAACGGTTGCCTAAAGATCTTCCCTTGCGTCGTCAGCCGTACGGGGGAGGATATTGGTCGTGTCTGAGAGCAGCCCTAGTCAAAATCGTGAACTACCAGGAATCAATCTGGCGTATGAGCTTGTGCAGAACTCGTATGATCGTGCAGTCACCCGCCTTAATGCAGTGGAGGGTCGTATTCAGGCGGTGATGGTGTTTTCGGCGAGCTTCGTGGCAACTGCACCAGTTCTGGTTGCCGCGTCAGGCAACACCATAAGCCTGAACTCAATCTGGTTCTATATTGCACTCGGGCTAGCGATTCTCAATCTCATAGCTGGCACCATCATGCGCGCTATGGGTGAAATCACGCTTCCGGGCCTTAACAGAGTTCGAGCAGAATGGCTCGTGCTGACTGAGGCGGAATTCAAACTTGAGGCCATCCGTTGGGGCGCGGAGCACTTCGACAAAAACGTGAAGACCATCAACCGCAAAGGCCACGCAGTCATCCTCATGACAATCGTGTTCCTAGGGCAGACGTTGTTCCTCGTCTTTTGGGGGTGGAGCCAAGTCAGCTAGCACTGGTTCCGAAAGAAATCTTCAACCAATCGTCCCCCAGCTCTCCTAAGATCGTCGCAACCTTGAGAGTAGCGGGTACTTGCCTATGCGCCCCTGATAACAACGCCAGGATCCGACACCTTTGGGGGTGGTAGCGGAGTGGGCCTTGGCGCCGGTTTGTCCGATTTCGCGTTTTTCATCCAAACACTCCTGCACGATGACCTAGCCAAGACCATCCTACCACTGAGCGTCGGAAGTGAGGCCGAACCGTGTCATTTGTTGCTGCGATAGTGATCCGTCCTTATGCGCTCCGCACCCGCCGCCCCGCCGTTTCGCGGGCGAAAACCCAGAAGATGAGCATGAAAATACCCATGGCCACCGCCGTGCCATAAAGGGCGGTCGCGTTGCTGAAACTGTCGCTCAGCAGTCCAAGAACCGGGCCTCCACTCATCAACGCGACGTCGCCGATTGTCCTGGCCATGCCCTGGGCCGTGGCCTGTCGCTCCGTTGGACTCACGTCTGCGATGTACGCAATCGGCACCGGCCCCTCCATGCCCTGCGCGATGCCGAAGATGAAAACGCCGACGGCGAAGACGACTGCAGCCGATAGAATCCACACCGGCGCGCTGTAGCCAAGAATGGCTAGACAAACGACGTAACAGAGCATGCCTGGCACGATGATACTCTTGCGGCCGTAGCGGTCGGATATCGCGCCGACGAACGGTAAGACAAGCAGCGATGCAAGGGCCGGGAGCGTCTGCATGACACCGACGAACGTCTCTGACAGCCCCAGGTCGTTCCGGGCGATGAGGGGAAAGAGCGTGAAGAGCCCGCCGCCCCTGATGAAGAATGAGCCGATGAAGATCAGCATGACTAAGACATAGCCGCGACTGAGCATAAAGCTGAACTGCCTGAAGCCGGTCATCGGCGTCAGACGTGCGCCGGACTCGCGGGGCTGCTCAGACTCTGCGCGCGGCGTGTTCTGGCTCAGCGATTGAGCGCCTCGTGTTTCGGGCACCATCACCAAGGTCCAGACGGCGCTCATCGTGGAAAAGACTCCTACAAAGTAGAAGGGCCATTGAATGCCCAGGAATTCTGCGACAACCCCGCCAACCGTTGGCCCGAGCGTGATGCCCGCAATGAAACTCCACTGGTAGAAGCTCATGAGCCGGGCGCGGTTCTCCGGTGAGCTCAGATCGGCCGTCGCCGCGATCGCGACCGTGATGAAAGCGCCGGAGCCGATTCCGGCGATGAAACGGTACACCATCAGCAGAGACAAGTCGTCTGATGTGGCAGTGAGGAGATTGCCTGTGGCCGCCAGGAGACCCCCGGCAGCCAACACCCATTTCCGCCCGATGCGATCCGACACCATGGCGGAGGGTACGTTCGTGAAGACGCGAGCGCCCGCAAAAGCGGCGATAAGTCCGCCAATCTGCGCCGCCGTCAGGCCGATCTCATTTCCATAGAGCGGAACGACAGGAATGGCTGTTCCCTGGCCAAGGGTGAACAGAAAGGTCGCGAGGCCGATATAGACAACGGCTCTCTGCTGATTCAAGAGCGCGATGAGACGCGAAGATTGCACTTAGGGGGAAACTCCTGCCGATGCGCGTTATGCCGCGCCTGCTATTGTAACTGACGATGAGCAGGCCAATCGTACCCCCGCCAACGCGTACTCCCGTGCAGTCCATGCTGCGAGAGATCGCGCCCATAATCCTGTTGCTCATCGGGGCGCTGATCGGCATTGTGTGGACTATTTCGCTGGGCGGCAGGCTGAACTCGTCTCCGCCCTATCTGTTCATCACAGGAATTGCCATGGCCGTCGCCCTTTTGCTCGCGACGCGTGGCGCGCCTCGATGGGGCTATCCGTGGATGGCGATGGGGATCGTGGGCACCCAAGCGCTGTTGTGGGCGCTCCTTGCCCCGGAGGACGGGGAGTTCAACGTGGCGGTGGGAATCGCGACGCTGGGCGGCCCAATCCTCGCGGCGGTCATCGGCGGGGCCATTGCTACGCGAAGTTGGGGCGACAGTGCCTTCTTCGCCGGACTCTACCTTGCAGGGGCGTACCTGGCGCTGCCAATCGTGCTGCTTCCACCCGAAAGCGGCGCGCGAACGGATATCGAGACGTCACGAGCGTTGGTGGCTCTGGGGCAAGGCGGGCTGACCGCCGCCTCCATCCTCTTGTGGAATCGTGGCCAGGTTCCACAGGCGCTCGCGGCGCTGGGCGCAGTTGTGCTGGTCTCCGCCATCGCGGCAGGCGTCCTGGTGCCCGGCTCACGGGATGATGTGCCGGAGGACCTTTCCACATTCTTCGGGGCGGCTCAGGGACCGTTCCGCATTGCGCTAATCGTCCTGCTGATCTCATTCGCCATCGGCGGCGCGCGGCGTTTCATCTCCGGGCGAGGCCTCCTCGCCCCGCAGATTCCACCCATCGACATGACCGAGGAGGAAGAAGACGAATACGGACGAACGGCCCTCCTCTATCCGCCGGATGCCGCTGAAGACGAACCTGAACAAGCCGAGCCTCAAGAACCGGACGATGCTGATGATTCCGAAACGCCCACGCGCCCACGCCGCCGCAGACGTAGGAGACGAGGCGGCAGGAGTCGAGGCGACGGCCAACAGGACTGAATCTGTAACCGCTTTGGGTGCATGACGCTGCTGGCTCCCACGCGCGATAATCAGTAATCGCTCACAGGTGGGGGTGGCGTTGGATCTAAACGCAGATCAAGGAGCCGGAGAATCGGACCAGCGGCCTCGTCAGCGGAGGCGGGGCCGCTATTTCTATGGCTGGAATATCGTCGCCGCGTCGTTCATGGCGCATCTCGCCTATGCGGAACAGTTCTCCTCCACGCTCGGACTGTTCTTTCGGCCATTCACAGCTGAATTCGGCTGGAATCGCACGCAGATAGCCACTGTTCAGACCATCTCTCGTGTTGTGGAAGCGGGAACGGCGCCGCTGGCCGGCCCACTTGTCGACCGCTTCGGAGCGCGAACACTGCTACCGGTCGGCGCGCTCGTGGCGGGGACGGCGCTGGTAGGCGTGACATTCGTTGAATCGCTATGGCAGTTCTACGTGGTTCGCGGGTTCGTGGCCGCCATCGGGTTCACGCTGATGGGCAACCTGGTCACCAGCGTGGCCATCAACAACTGGTTCATCCGGATGCGCGGGCGGGCGCTCGCCATTTCCAGCACCGGCGCGAGCATCAGCAACGTCGTCATGATTCCCGTCGCCGTCTACGTCATCGCGGAGCACGGCTGGCGGGAGATGTTCTGGATCTTCGCGATCCTCACGTGGATCGTGGTGCTTGCGCCGTCCACAATTCTCATTCGCCGCCGACCGGAGGATATGGGACTGCGCCCTGATGGCGTTGAGCCGAACGCTCCCCAAGACCCTGCACCGACAACACTTCTGCCGGGACAACAGCAAGCCGCTCCGCAGGAGCAGGCAATGCCTGAACCGGTGTGGACGCGCAGAGAGGCACTGCGAGCGCCGGCCTTCTGGTTGATCGCAGGGTGTTTTGCGATTTCCAGCCTTGCGTTTCAGGGGATCAACATCTCACTCGCGCCGTACGTGCAGGACCTGGGCTACGAAGAAGCTTTGGTAGCGGCGGCGCTGACGACGCGCGCCATCGTGATGGCCGTGACGCTGCCAGTGGTTGGCCTTGTGGCGGAACGCTCAAACATGGGCCCCGTGCGCGCTCTGCCGTTCATCCTGCAGACCATCGGCTGCGTGCTGTTCCTTTTCGCAGACGAGGTCTGGTTCCTGTTTCCGGCGCTCATTGTGTATGGCATGGGCATCACGAGCCTCGGCGTGACGCAGGAAGTGTTGTGGGCCAACTCATTCGGCCGGTTGAGCCTCGGCTCCATACGATCGATGGGATTCGTTATCACCTTCGGGTTCGGCGCGACGGGCCCCATCGTTATGAACCTCATCTATGACCAGCTTGGATCGTACCGACCGGCGTTTCTCATTTTCATCGCGTTCTTTGCAGTGTCGGCCATCCTGATCCTCTTCCTGCGCCCGCCAAACCCACCCCGCTACGCAAGAGCCGAACAACGTTGATTGTGAACTTCAAGAAATGGGGTGGGTGATGGGATTCGAACCCACGATCTCCAGGGCCACAACCTGGTGCCTTGAACCTGCTAGGCCACACCCACCACGGGGCTGCGCGCAATAGCGCATTTGCCGACTATCCAGTCTAGCAACGGCTTGTAGGGCGGGCAAGAATGGTCAGGCGTGGCGGCGCTCCGCCGGCCACCCTATGCTGAAACGGGCACGTTGACGCACGACGATGGGGGTGACACGTGGTTGATTCAAGAGACGTGGGCGGGCAGGACAACCGCGAATTCCAGACGCTGGTTGACATCGTCGCCCGCCTCCGCGCGCCGGATGGCTGCCCGTGGGACCGGGAACAGACGCATCAATCGTTGACGCCGTTCCTGATTGAAGAGACCTATGAGGCCGTCGAGCAGATCGACGCCAATTCCTTGCCCGGGTTGCGAGAGGAGCTTGGAGACATTCTCCTACAGGTCATGCTCCACAGCGAAATCGCATCGGAAGAGGGAGCGTTTACCGTTGCCGACGTGATTGAGGGCCTCGTCAACAAGCTCATCCGCCGCCACCCCCATGTATTCGGTGATGCCGAGGCACGCACGGCGGCGGAAGTCGCCGCTCGATGGGAGGTGCTCAAGAGCGAGGAGCGGCAGGGTGCATCGCTGATGGAGGGCGTACCCGCAAACCTGCCGGCGCTGACATACGCACAACGGGCGCAGGGGCGGGCTGCCAACGTCGGCTTCGACTGGCCGACCGTCGACGGCGTCCTTGAGAAGGTGGTCGAGGAGTCCGGGGAACTCACGGAGGCTCACGCGAGCGCCAAAGCAGAAGCGACGGACGGATCGCGCGCCGCCCTGGAATGGGAGTTTGGCGATTTGCTCTTTAGCCTCGTGAACCTTGCCAGATGGATGGATATCGATGCAGAAACGGCCTTGCGACACGCGAATCGCCGGTTTGTGTCGCGTTTCCGCATTATGGAGGACACCGCCCGCGAGCGCGGCGAGAATTTCTCAGCCATGTCCCTGGAGCAGATGGACGCCCTGTGGGAGGAGGCCAAGCGCAAGGAATAATGACTATGGTACACTTGTTCTAAACCGATCTGGGAGGACAAGTGGCTACAACCATCCACAAGCAGATTCTCTGCCTGGCAAATTCACGGAAATATGGCGGCAGATGTGTGGTCGGCAAGGAGAGACTCTCTGACGGAACGCTCGCATGGGTACGGCCCGTCAGCGGCGCAAACAAGGGCGAAGTCATGCCCGATGAGATTTGCTACGAGGATGAGTCGTTGCCGCAGCTGCTGGACGTGATTGAGGTACCGTTGCTGGAACCGATGCCGCTGCCCTATCAGCCTGAGAACTGGCTCATGGCGCCGGAGGCGTGGACAAAGGTGCGCGTCGGGGATAAGGCCAACATCGAGAAATGGCTTGATGAACCCGCCCCACTCTGGGAGAACGGTCACCAATCTTTGCGGGGGACGAACGATCGACTCCCATATGACCCCAGGCAAACATTGACCTGTTCAGCCCGATTCATTGACATCCCGGCACTGGAAATCTCCGTCACTGAGCACAAGAATGATGCGGGGCAAATCAGCAGACAGTTACGCGGGTCGTTCGTCTACGCAGGCGACCTCTACGATCTCCGCATCACCGACATGGACTTTGAGGAGCAATATTCCGCGAGAGCTGTTGGCAAGTACTGGCACGCCAAGTGCTATCTCACCGTCACAGTCGGCGAGCCGTTCCAGGCAAAGCCGGACGAACCGGCCTTCAATTACAAGCTGATTGCGGCCATAATCGAGGCATAGGGAGAGGGGCGCGACATGACTGTGACGGAGCACCCGATCTTTACGATTGGACACTCGGATCACTCCATCGAGGATTTCCTCGCCCTGCTTGCGGACAACGGCGTCAACATGGTTGTCGACACTCGCTCTGCGCCCCGCAGTCGCTGGGTCCCGCACTTCAACCCTGGCAACCTGGAACCCACACTGGAACGGACGGGAATCGAATACGCTTACATGGGCCGGGAACTTGGTGGCCGGCCGAATGACCGTTCCGCCTACGATGCTGATGGCCGCGTCTCCTACGAACGTGCCGCGATGGCCGATGACTTTACCGACGCCATCGCCAGCCTCATTCGGCAGGCGGACGAGCGCCGAATGGTGCTCCTCTGCATGGAGAGAGACCCGCTTGAGTGTCACCGCGCCCTGCTTGTTGCCCGGGCGCTTGCTGAGCAGGGCGTGGAGGTGCGGCATGTCCTGCCGGACGGTAGCGTGGAGACCCACGGAGAACTCATGGATCGACTGTTGGAATCGCTGAAGATGGCCCCGCAACCTGATTTGTTCCGCACGCAAGAGGACGTCATTGCTGATGCCATTCGTCAGCAGGCCAACCGGGTTGCGTACGTGGCGGAAGACCAGGCCGCATATAGTCGGAGCCATTGAGTCGGCCTGTGCGCGTCTATACCATCGGTTTCACCAGAAAATCGGCTGAAACTTTCTTTGAGCTGCTGCGGGATTCAGGCGCAAAGCGACTCATTGATATTCGCCTGAACAACGTCTCCCAACTGGCCGGATTCGCTAAACGGGATGACCTTGCTTACTTTCTGCGCCGCATCTGCCGTATGGAGTATGTGCACATGCCGGATCTTGCCCCGACGCAGGAGTTGCTTGATGCGTATCGCAACAAGGGCATGCCCTGGCAGGAATATGAGAAACAGTTTCTTAGTCTCATGAGTGACCGTCGGATTGAGAAAATGCCGATTAAGCGTCTCATCGCAAACGCCTGCTTGTTGTGCAGCGAGGATACGGCAGACCACTGCCACCGACGACTTGTCGCCGAGTACCTGCAAGAGCATTGGGGAAACATAGAGATCGTCCACCTGGGCTGAGTAGGCGCGTGCTGCCGGGGAGTTCTAGGAACTCACGGAGGGGGCGCCGCATGACGTTCAGCCTGTGGCGGGCTACAATGGGATTCGCGCCTGCTTATAGGCGAGTTGCTGACCCCGATGTGGAGCAGCCTTGAGAGGGCTTTGATTCCATGGGGTCGCGGTGGTGAGGGGCATTAGCTCAGGTGGTTAGAGCGCAGTCCTGATAAGACTGAGGTCCCTGGTTCGAGTCCAGGATGCCCCACCAACGCCAACGTCGTTCATAACAGGCCCGTTGAGGGCCATTTCCGTGGAATCGACGGGGCCGATGGGGCTATCGTCGGGCATCGGAATCGTATAGGCGATGCTGGCTTTCCCGGGACTGATGCGGATTTCTTTGACGAACGATCGGATGAAAGCCTTGGTCTCGGTCAGCTCGCTGGTCCTGAGGAATTCACCCATTTCTCTCGCGTACGCTGCGATTGTTTCGACCTTTTCCAGGATTACCCGTCGCTCTGCAAGGGCGGCTCGGGCTTCCTCGGCTGCTATTTCCAGTTGCACCTTCCGTTCTCGGTGTGCCGCGATGCGTTCGGACGCATCCGACATTTCAATGCTCGCCGTTTCGATGGCCTCCAAGATCCGTTCCAATCTCTGCTTCAGGTCTGCGAGTTCAGTCTTGATGGTCTCAAGGCGTTCGCGCTCCTCTTTCGCCATGCCGTCCATCTCCTCATCCAGTAGCTGGACCAAGCCTCGCACATTCTTCTCGCTCAGGATGTTCTCGCGAATCTGGTCGATGATGAGACGCTCTAGGCGCTTGGAATTCAGGCGCGGGCAATCGCAGGTCCCGCTGCCCCGCTTGAGCAGCGATTGGCACACGTAATACGTATACCGGCCTCCCTTGGCCTCGGCGGCTGATAGCGGCCTGCGGCAGTTGCCGCACGTCACCAGGCCACTGAGCACATAAGGGCTGGAGGCTCGCATCGGATGAATGACTTTCGGTGAGCGCGACCCAAGGAGTTTGTTGACGCGCCGATACTCCTTGGCAGTCACGATTGCGGGGAATGCCTCCTCAACCCGGACGGGCGGCGCGCCGTCCTTGGCCGTGATACCCCAGACCAGCGTGCCCGTGTGGATCTCATTCGTCAGGATCACGTGGATTGTGTTCTTGGGCCACGTCTTGCCCCTCGGCGATGGGATGCCCTCACTGTTGAGTGTCTTGGCAATCTCCATCGTTCCACGCCCCTTGAGTGCCATGTCGAATATGCGGCGAACGATGGGCGCGGCGGCCTCATCGAGTTCGAGCTTCGGTCGCTTCTTTGCGCCGTCTTGCACCATAACGCGCCGGTAGCCGAATGGTGCATGAGGGCTCACCCAGAAGCCGCGTGACGCCGCCTCGCGCATCCCGCGCGTCACTTCCTGGGCGAGATTCTCCGAATAGAATTCATCGACGCTCTCGATGATGGCCTCCATGAGCTTGCCTGTGGGAGTGTCATCTGCGTGCTCCGTGATAGAGACGACCCGGATGCCTCGCCGACGCAGCATCGCCTTGAAGGCGACGGCGTGTTCGCGCTTCCTAGTGAACCGCGAGAACTTCCAGACGAGAATTTCTTTGAACGGCGCGTTCGGCGAGCTCGCCTCGTCGAGCATCTTGCGGAACTGGGGCCGATCTGCGATCCGCCCGCTTTCCGCCTCATCGATGTACTGTCGTGCGACGACATAGCCGTTCTTGTCGGCATAGTCCCGCAGCGCCCTCAACTGCGCCGCGACTGACAGGTCTACATCCTGCCGGTCGCTGGAGACGCGAGCGTAGAGGGCGGCGGTCGGGAGTTTTTCCTGTTGTTGGGGTTCCTTCTTCTGCTTGCCTCTCATGGGGATTCTCCTTCTGCTGAAATTGCTCGGACAGTACTCGTCCGATACTTGTCATAACCATACGAGAGCAGTCAAGGGCGTGGAGGACATGGTGCTAGGAAGAGTTCGGAACGAGTGATGGGTGCAGGCGGAAGGCCACTGAGTTTACTTGTGTGCAAGTCACGACCAGAACAAGTAAGGACGATCTGCCGTAACAGGTTCGGCCTCAGTCAGCGGCGTGATAAGAGGGACGACTAGGCTCCGGTCGCCTTTGGGCCCTCTGAATCCCTAACGAGGGTCTCGTTCGAGGAGGTAATGTGTGGGCCGAGATATGGAGCCAGAAGGCGAATGTTCTCCTCGATTTGTGCCTCAATGTCCCGACCATCCTCGGCCTGAACTTCGACTTCTAGGATCTGTCCGACGCCCTCAACCGTATCTAGGTTGTACCTGACGTTGTGCATCTGCCAGAGTTCGCGTTGCTTGTACACGATGGCTCGAATCCCCAGAGCCGCCTCGAGCACATCGAGCAGTTGAGAATCATACACGGGTGCCCGCCGAAACAGGCTGACTCGCCTCTCCTCCTCATAGGAGTCCTGATAGAAGATCAATTTCCTTGTCTCTCCCTCCACCCGGAGCTTCAGTCGCGGGGGCCCTGTATCTCCCCCTGGCCCTGGCAGGCGGAAGTAGTAGTCGACCTGCTCCTTGGCCTCCACGAAAGCCGCCCCAGAGGTTTGAAGTAGTTGCCGGATGGGCGCAAAGTCCGGGCAGTAAGCCTTGATTTCACGGTTCAAATGCATGGTCATTTGTGGTTTCTCAATTCCGAAGAGCGGCAACAATTACGCTTGAACATGCTGCCGTACTCGTCCCAATAACGCCACGTGATTAACCTCGCCTGATGTATCCACGCGGATGATTTCTGAAGGGATATCCAGCGGCTCCCATGTCCCGGCTTCCATTCCCGCCAAGAGTTCGTCGTCTGGCATGACGTGGTGACCGGGCCGCTGCTCAGTAGGCATCCGTCGGCGAGCGTTTCGCTCTATCAGGACCTCGGTCGGGGCGGTGCAATGAACCTGAACGACTCTCGCGTTCACCCGACTTAGAACCTCACCTGCCCGTTCGGAGTCGTACTGCCTGTAGAAGTTGGCCTCGGTGACAAGGAATTGTCGGGCCTCAAGCATTTGGCTGGCGATGCCGAATAACATGTTAATCGTGGCCAGCCCGATCTGTCGTGACCAGTCTTTGTCCCCAAATCCCAGCGACTGATAAAGGGTGTCCTTGATGGCGTCCTTCTCGAAGACAGGAATCTGCAAGTCACGCGCTACGCTCCGGACAAAAGTTGTCTTCCCCCCAGCCGGAGGGCCGGTCACGATTAGCCAAAGCGGAGGTTCGTTGTCTGCGCCATTCTCTGGAACGGCCTCAGACAACCAATCCCCGCCCGCAGCCTTCACCAACTCTTGCTTTATCGCATCGATACGCTGGCAGCGCTCTGCCGAGAAGTTCTCTGTCAGTTCGCCAAAGGGACGCCTTCCGCTCATTTGATCAAGCGCTCTCTGCTCGCGGCTCTGTCTGCAGTATTCTCCGCCAAGTGCCCTCAGTGGCTCACTACCGCCCCGCCACTCCGGCCGGCCCGCGCTTTCCCGGAATCAACTCGATGGGTGTCGGTATCAGCCACTCGGAGCCTGACTTGACTGCACCGTGGAATCGGCTGTCCCGGGCCAACTGCCGGACACGACGTACGGAAACGCCTAGCTCGATAGCAGCCTGCTTGACGGTGACGTTCGCCACGTCATCGGCGGGGGCCTCGTCCTCCAGGTCAAACTCAATGGGATCGCCCTGTTTGAGCGTACTGACCTCATGGATCAGGAAACCGATGACCTCACCGTGATCGTCCAGTCGCTTGAGGATGCGCTCATCGTCTGTCGGAGTGAAGTAACCCTCGCGAAGCGCCCAGAGGACTTCGAGCATGTCGCCCTCGTCGTCGTACCAGACGGAGACCTTTCTAGCCGTCATGTTCATTCCCCCTTGATTCTTCGGTCGAGGTAAGCGGTGAGGATGAAGGAGTAGCCGCGTTCCTGCTTCACCACGATGCAGACGTAACGATTTCTGCCGCGCAGGTCCGGGTAAAGGCGATAGTAGAGCCGAACGGCGGGGCGGGATCGCGACGGCGCAATGGCGTCCGGTTCGGCAAGTGTTTCCGTAAACCGATGCACTTGGAAGGCAATCTCGGGGTGCCGTCGGAGGATGTGCCGTAGCCTCTCATCGCTCAGCCTGACCTCATTTCCCCTCTCATCGACGAACTGGCGCGGGCCGTTTCCTTCACTTGATACCATACCGCAAACTATACCCCCTGTTCCATAGCAAGAAGGCTATGGCCGCCTGAATGTGGGCACTGGCAAAAGTGCCACTTGTACTTGAGGTGTGGAAAGTGCCCGATTCAAAAGTTGCAAAATGTCCATGCGGCTCCTCTCGGGCTAATCCGGCGGCATCCAGCCCACGACGGCCATTCTTGCGGTAGAGTTGCGTGCCCTGAATGATTCGACCCAGCAACTTCTCCAGATAGGAAAACGGCTGCCGAGATCGTCCCCGCGGCGCATATCCTCGGCCCCGCCGCATCGAACGGAGCCAGTTTTGGCCGCGAACCCCTTTGCACCGAGTTAGCACCGCGAAACCTGTTGAGGTCAGACAGGGTTAAACGAGGCCTGGCAGATATGCCGGGCCGTGGTCTCTGGGAAACGCTCGAAACGGATGCTGGTAGTGCAGCCGTTCTATCTGTAGTGTTCAACATTGTGTCTCTCCGTCGATGGCTGGCTGGCGTGTCTCCATGCGGAGGCAAGCGGTCCGCGTTTCGCGAGAATGTCGGTCGTTGTGCACAAGAACGGGGCCCATGAAACCTTCCTTGTCGCAAGTATGAAGTTGGACTCGCTTGCATCCGACTCGAAGACGAAAAGCACTCGTGGCCATCGTCCTCCGTGATCCTTGCGTGCATAGTCGCTCTCGAAATACCGGATGTAGGACTGGAGACGTTCGGTCACTCGCTTGAGGGTTGTGGCGCGGCGCTCGAACTCAAGGAAGTACGTGTGCCAGTCGCCCCTGAACGCAAGCTGGAACGAGGCATCGGGCATCAGGACGTGGTTCTTGACGTCGTGTGAGTAGGTAATCTGAGAGCGTGCGGTAGGTAGTAGGAAACGGACATCGTAATCGAGGGAAAGCCTGGCTTTGGCGGTCACGGTGGCAGCGAAGTCTGTGATGCCGGCGTGATGGTCAGGCTGGGCCTCCATCGTGCGGAGAGCAGTGCCGAGATAGGGGATCTTGATCGTTTCGCCAGCAGGGAAAGGCTCTGAACTCCAGCGATCAAGAGTCTGGCCGACGGCTGCGCGATCTCGACGGGAGAGGTAAGTGAGGGCCTTCTCTCTGAGCACGTGGCCGTATTCCGTGGAGTGAATCAACCCCTGGCTCTTCAATGACCGTAGTAGTTGATTAACGCGGCGCTTGGTGACACCACCCAGCAGGCCGGCGAGTTGCTCAGTGGTGGACAGCGGCCAATCCGCGAGGACATCGAGGGCGTCCTTCTCTGCGCGAGGCAGAGTGATTGCCAGAGATGATACAAACTGCTTCTCAGGGGCCGGCATTGTAGCAACTACCCTTTGATCGTAGATGAGATCGGGGATTGGGAACGCCGGAATGGGGTGGTTCTTGTTGGGGTCTCTGATGAATTCGTCCTGTGTGTCAAGGATGTCGTCTAGGCTGGCGTGAGGAACAATCGTCGAGAACTGCTCCCTGAGGTCGAGGATGCCGCCTTGCTGCCAGACCGTGGCCGCGGTGCTGTTGTTGAGGATTTTGGACTCCGTGGCGACGAAGGCATCTTCATAGCCGCGGGACAGGAGCCTCAACGCCCGACGCGTTGCCTGGTCGGAGGGCGTGACAATGAGGGTGGTATTCGGCTTGTGGAAGAAGTTCATCCGCCCCAAGCTTCTGATGCGATAGCGAAGGTTGGCGGCCGACAGCATCGGGCCTTGTCGAACGATGCCGAAGGAACGACCATCAGGCATGGTGAGGAGGGCATCGTACGGCCCGCTGCGGTAGTGGTCGAAGCGGACCGGCGCCCCGTGGGCATCCGCGATGGCGACCTTTGCGGCGATGCGGTAGATGACTGCGATGCTATCCAACCGCTCCGCAAGTAGCTGAAACCACTGGCGCGACACGGGCCGGGCGCGCACGAACTCGCTCAACTTACCGTCGCCGGCAGCCTCAATGATGCCCTCTTGAGTTGGGTACCAACGGACTTGAGGACGCAGACCGAATTGCCTCAGCCGGTGGTGCACCGATTCGGCGTAGCCGAACGACTTGAGCGTCCGCAGGCGGTCACGCAACGTGGACTGCGGCACACCTCGCAGCTCGGACAGATCCTCAATGGTAATGAGCGGCGTTCGGCAGAGCATCAGCAGCGTCTGCCGGAGGGGGAGTGAAATACCCTCAGGTTGTCGCGGGTCGAAGAATATCGTCGGTTCGGCGAGGACAGCATAGCGCGCCTCGTCGATGTGCCCGGGATCCTCGCCGAACCTGGCGATGACCGCCTGCGTCACAGCATGGCCGGCGCTGCGGCGGTCTAGGTACCGCCACAGCGTATGCCGTGATACATCCAGATACGCGGCCGTTCGCATCCGCCCGTGCCTGAGCACGTAGGCATCCACGTACAGCCGGATAGCTCGCTGTAGCTCAGGAGATAAGGGATTACTCTTGCTCAACTAGGTCTTGCTTCCTCATCGCTGGATCGTCGTAGAGCGACATTCGCTCCCACAATTCTCCGAATGAGAAGCGCGGTACGTAATGGCCTGCAGGCCATTGTCAGAACAAGAGTTTTGTGCTATGGGGCTGACAGCGGGCATCTTCCTTGCGTCGCAAACCATGGCTGGGCCCCACAGCCTAGTACGAGGCTATCTACAACGATACTTACTTTCCGTAGAGGGGACAGGCCCTAGACTACCGTGTGGACGTTCTGGATTTCAGGATCCTCCGTATGTCGAAAGGATAAGAAGCCGTAGACTCAGGTCGGACACTCTAGATAACACTTCTAGCGAAGCCGTTGTCCCTGCTTTGGAGCCTGATTCCCCGGGAACCTCTATTCTGGAGTGCTCGCAAGTTACCTTCCAGAACCAACATTCTCCATCACCAATACGTGCTCTCTGTTGATGTTGGCACCATTTCTACGGCTGTAGGACATATAGCGGTTCTTTATTGGGTACCACATGTGTTCGGCCAACCGAAAGTTGTCGCCGGCTATCTCGTCAAAGATTTCTGCTGTTGGGATTTCCGCACCATTCCATCTACTGTTGCCAACGACCATAACGACTGGCTTACCTTCCTTCAAGACTTCGGCAAACTGACTAAAGACTAGTTTCATTGACAGCACATAGTGTCGGAATGCGTCTGCTCTCGCTGGCCTGACGGCGCGCATCCTTGATTCCCAGTCACTCGCCATCTTGCCCAGTTGAAGGTCATCTTTAAAGTAAGTGTCCCTGCGGGCAATGCTGGCCCTGCCGACGTATCCTCTCATGAGGTCAAGACGTTCCTCTTGTGTTTGAGTGAAACCCAGCCAGAACATTTCTAGCTTGTGACGACGGTAATAGTCAACGGCGTTGTGGTAAGGCGGTGACGTTATGATGGCGTCGAAATCCATCCTGAATCGGCTGGCTAACTCTCGGGCATCAATTCGCCTAACCGATATCCTTGATGTCTTCGTCGAGACGTCTTTGAATTGAGCCACCCCCTTCAAAGACCTCTCGACCGCGCGGGAGAATTGTTCGAACGGGTCGATCAATCTACCAGCCTCATCCTTTTGCTTCATATACGAAGTCACTTCAAGGCCAGAGACGGGAACAGGATCCGCATTGGACACTGACCGAATAACTGACGCGAAGCACAACAGGAAAAAGTCCCTATGGGTTCTAGGGAGTTCAAGGCCTAATATCGACTGTCTGATATATGCAAGATCTATAAGCACATACTTCCTGAACCAATGATGAACATTGGGAATTGCCGGCACCCAGAGATCTTGGGCTACGATTGCGTCTTCGTACTCGGCTGACGTGATGTCATCGAATTTCCGCCCGACGTATTCTTTCTCCGGGCGACGGTATTTGTGGAGAATGTCTTGGAGCCTCTGTGAGGAACGCCTGAGGTGACCAACATCGTAACGATGGGTCTTGACACGACTGACGAAGTGCGCGACAGGATCAAGGTCACTGCCCACAGCGTCTCTACCCGCGACCGCTGCTTCAACCAGCATAGTGCCGCTCCCGCAAAAGGGGTCTAGTAAGCGATCCCCGACGTGGGAATACGTTTCGATCAACTCCTTGACAATTGGGGGGTGAAACTTTGCAGGAAACTTGAATAGGTAGTGGGTCAGCCGGTCGAAGCGAGTCTTCTCAAACTCGAAAGGGCGCTGTGTATGTCTAGGCTTTGCTCGTATCAACTTGTACCTCGATGGCCGTATCGCTAGAAGAAAGAAGGCTCTGAGGAAGTTAGCCCACTGGCAACTTTATTCGTGTTCACACACATTCAAGACTCTCTTTTCCGACTTGGTCGTACATATCCCCTCCGTCAATGCTCACGGCGAGTTGAGATTGGGCCTCAGCTCGAGGATCGCAAGTCAAGTCTAATTGTCGACGACAGTAAACTGCCTGACCAGGTCGTCCGAAAGTGTAAGGAAGGCCGCTGCTCCACTGCGGTCTTGATGGAACCGCACTTCTCGTGGATAGATTGATTGGGCTTTCCGAAGGCCCTCGACTAGGTCCACATAGCCGACAAGTTTTGCTTTGTTTGTCAACAGCGAAATCTGGGTGGCTTCGAGAACTGGAGCTAGCGGGCAAATCGCCACTCCTGTTTCGACCACCTGCTTGTAGGCCGGCACAACGTTGTTTAGAGAGTCACTCGGACTAAGGTCTACTTTGTTGGCCCTGATACCAAGAATCTGAGCCGCCAACTCAATGTGCCGATGTTCGTTCAGATGCCGCTCCAACTCCAAAACATCGGAGAGGGCTGTCACCAAACCAACCAAGCGCTCTCGGCCAGCATCCGTTACGCGGTAGCATCGCTCATTCGAATCGTCGCTCCGCTCTACGAGCCCTAGCCGGTACAAGACCTGTAGATGTAAGAACATCTTGTGTGCACCGGATTTGCCCTTATACCTGTGACTCTTTATGCGGTCAATCTTTGAGCGCAAAGTCACCCGATCTGCCATCACTGTAGAGTGACTCAGGTAGTCAGAATAAACCTGAACAAACATCGAACTTGCAACTGCATTCCAATCAGACCCAGAGAAGGGCAATTGACCATTAGATACCAAGAGTCGAGCCAGAAACACCATGGCGGCACCATCGGCTTCGAGAAAAAGCCGAAAATGCAGTAGTTTTTCAGCTAGATTTAGCTCCAGTTCATCAGGCCAGGTCACGGGCCCAACTCTTGCAACCAAGTTGATCAGGTGACCATTGTCGACCCAAACATTATTGGCATTGACGACCGCTAACTTCCGTGCGAGGTCGACCGCATACTTCGCGGCCGCGACATTGAACCTCTTGCCTCCAGCTCTAACGTGGCTGGAAAGACGCTGTGCAACGGTGTCTCCGTATGAACTCGCGACTGGTGATGAGCATCTCAGCGTCACTGCATGAATAAGGGTAGGCTCGTCGACCTGGTAATGTGTGCGGGAAAGAATGCGTGGTTCCATGATTAGTAATCGGCACTACCGCCGATTGTCATCCGGGGCCGCACTCGCACAGCAAATAAGCGATTAGAGCGGTCGGTTGATGCTACGGCGAACCCGATCGGTAGGCTTCGAACGACATTCTCGAAAGTGCGGGTACCATCGAATCGATTCTTAGTATCAACGACTACCTCAGAAGGGGGTGCCGAGTTTATCATCCCTTCTGCGGCATTGATGTCGTCGTGGCGACTCAAGGAGTGGACCAGTATTAGGTCTGCGTTACGCTGGAGTGAAGGATCCAGACCAGCGGGGTTCTGCGTTGCTACAACAATTGAAAGGCCGAGGTTCCTCCCTTCGTCAACATATTTCTTCAGAGGTTTACGCGAAGGAGTGACCCCTACGGATGGAATGTAGTTGTGGGCTTCATCAATTATGAGCCAAGAGCGAGGCAAGCCATCAGCCGCCTTACGTGCACTCTCGTTTGCCAATTGCTGTTCCTTAGCTGACTCGTCTGGGTCAGTGCTTGCCAGACGCTCAGCTCTAGCTGCATGGACTGCTTGCATTCTCTCTTCTTGCTCAGCCATCCCCCTTAGAAACAGTAGACGCCTCACGATCAGCGCCACCAAAGCCGAGCGCATTTGTTGGTCAAGGTCGCGCAGCATTAGGATCGAAATATGGCCGGGGCTAAGCAGTCTTTTTAGATCAAGTCCACTCTCCGAAAAGACAGGTAATCGGCGCAACGAATGCAACCTTCGGACTAGGGCCTCCCTTGTGTCCCTGTGGTACCTCTGCAGATCGAGGTCGTTCGTAAGAGCATCAATCAGATCAGCAATCCCAAACTCAGGGTTCGGCGCAATCTGAACTCCACTATTGCTATCAACATAGCCATCCAGGGCAACCTTGCCGTGGAGTTCAGTAATCAGGTGCCCGAGGGGATCGACCAACGGGTCAACTTCGAAGAGGCCACACCATTCTTCAGCACCTAGATCTGAAGGCTTAAGGCTGATTTCCATGCTAGGAACAGATTCCGGTAACGCCGTTCCACGCGGACAGTATAGAGTCATTGGGATGGATTCGGAAGGTATGTTCCATCTACGTAATGAATCGATTTCGGTGCTATTGTCTGGAAGCGTATCCGCTGTCAAGAACGGCATGGTCATGAATACGTTCATCGTGTCTATGATGAGAACTGCCTGCTGCTCTCTCCCTTGCCTCACCCAAGTAGTGGATGCAAGTCCTTCGGCGAGAACTCCTAAGGTGTAGCTCTTACCACTCCGGCGTTTTCCCATCACATAAAGAACGTGAGCTCCACTAACATCCATCCAAACATCCCTGAATGGAGTTTCCGCCTGTTTGCCCAAGAAAATTGCATCGGCTACATCCTTTGGGCGAATCTGTCCCATTAGGATGCTGTCGACACCCGGCCCGGAATCTATGTCCAAGTCAGGTTTGGCAGTAAAACTATGTTCTACTCGGAACCGTGTCCGCGGAATCTCTCCCGCCATTTTTTCTCCTATTGGATGGACTCCCGGGTCACCGCAAGCTGGTTGCTGCGGAATGCACGCCCCAGTGCTCTGGTCATCTGCATTGTGATTTCCCGCGGCAACATTCCCACGTCTAGACGGCTCTTCAACGCATCGATTGCCTCAACTGTGAATGGGAACATATTCGCCTCAATTGACTCTCCTGTTTGATCCTTTGCTGCCTCCATCAGCTGCCCTTGATTGGCATTCGGATCCCGGACGTATGCGATGACTCCTTCGATAAACTTATCAACGTCAGGGTCTTGCAGAGCTGGTATTTCTATTCGCGATTCGGCGCTGATTCGGCTCGCAACTGGCCCCCCCGCACTAAAGACTTCCACCATTTCTGATTCCAGCGCTGCTGAAGCGCCCATCAGGACAGCTACGTCCTTCTGATTTGGGTCGACAAGTCTCGTGAAGCCCGATACAAATGTCGTAACGGTTTCTGGTCCGATTGAGGTCAATCGTTCCATTTCGTCTAGAATAAGCACGAGTCTCTCCCCCCGGTGATTGTGTAAGAGTCGGCCAATGAGGCGAATCACGTCGGCCAGTCGCGCAGCCTCGGCTTGAGCTAGATCCTGAGTTTGACTCAGATCATCCAAGTCTGATCTCGACAATGGTACCCCGGATATCCACCGCCAGAGCCGCAATTGGTCGAAATTTGGGTCGACCAGTCGGATCGCGGCCTTAGCAATCTCTTCATCCTCAAACATGGCGACAAGTTTGGAGAGCATCTCCTCGCGCCGTGCAGCACCAGCAGCTGTTCTTGCTTCGTCGATCAGAGAGATTACGAAGTCTTGGCCCAATTCACGCATGATGCCTTCACGGTACAAGTCGTGGAAGCGTGACCTGCGCGAGAGATCGGGGCACTCGACGCGAACACTTCTGACAGGAGTCAGTTTCTCAAGTTCCCCCATCGTCGTCATCAAGGTGTGGGTCTTCCCTCCTCCATAGGGGCCCCATATTAGGCGCTTCGGGGCTAACCCAGTAACAAGGTCTGTATCTAAGTCAGAGGCAATCAGTCTGGTATCGATGTCGGGTCGGGCGAAACATCCGAAGTCACGCAAAGGATCCAGAATATAGTTGTCCCGCGTCAGACCGTACGTTTGGGCAATAGATGGTCTAGGCTCTTCAGTCATGGCTGTTGGTCACCTCCTTACTCCGCGCCGTCAATGACCAGAAGTACTCGATCAATTGATAGGTCAGTGACATGTCGGCGTTCACTTTGATCCCAAGTTCAAGGTGATTCGATCGAGTCAGGTTCTCCGAACCAACGATTGCCATCAATTGACCGCCATTTGGTCCAGGCTCACGTACATATAGTTTGGTGTGAAGGTTTGAGTTCAAGTACATTGTTGCACCCAGATCTCGAAAGGGTGTGGCTCCACGTGGGGGATCACCGTTCTTGTCTGGGCGGGTAATGACGAGCAATTCTGGACTGTGGCCACCTGATTCGGCTGCGCTAATCGCATGTCTGAGAGCTTCAACGTTTCGGTCAGATAGGCCTACCCACGGCGAACAAAGATAGAGCCTCCTGAATCCGGGCCTTGAATTCAGGTCAAGGAGAAAGTCGTCCGTCATACCCTCACGAACGAGTTGGTAGGAGTGCAGTGAGTTATCTAGTGCGCTAAGCCTTCTAAACGTAGTCTGTAGGTCACTGCCATTGAGAGCGTCAAGCAAAATGATTGACCGGATGCCTAGGCTGGAAATGCCAATTCTTGTCCCGACGTGCTGTAGGATGCCGGCTGCTCTCAGGTCCGTAAAGACGGCCCGGGGCTCTCCGATACCCGCAACAGTCATCATGGAGAGGATGTCCTCTTCTGGCAAGGCCGTGTCACCCACCTGCTCGATTGCTTGTAGGAACTCATAAAGCCCTGGTTCTAGCAGTGCGTCGTGAAAGTGCCGTGTGGTCACGTCTACTCCTCTAACGGTTCGGTCGGAACATAATCGTCGAGCACGCGTGCTGCAAATTGGGTCGAAATAGAATCGATTCTCCCAGATTCAATGAGGGGTTCCGCTTCTTGCAGTACTGCACCAAATGCCAGCATTATGGACCTGGGCTTCAATTCCTCATGTCTTTCGATGATCTCGAGCACTGTGCGACTAGAGTCTTCTGTAAACGGGAAATAGGGATTCTGAATCGCGCCGTAGTCCGATGATCGAAAACGCTCCAGAACATCTCGAACGAAAATGAGGCCTTCACTTGTATGCATAGGCGGCAATACGAGAACCTTAGTCCGGGCAATGCGATCACGCAATTCTGGCGTAAGCCAGGAAGGGAGAGATTTCTCTGGGCGCCCTGAGAAAGAGAGCATGATTGACAGCCCTGTTGGAGTAGCATTGAATACGGAATGCAGCCCCGAGCTAATCTCAGCGACTATTCGCTTAGGCAGGAAGTTTATTCTCTGATACTCGTCGAGGAACCAGACAATTCGAGACTCGCCACTGCCTCGGGAGCGGGCAGCTAATGTAAACAGGGCGGCAATTGCCGCCAACACTCGAGTCGCCTCTTCGGAGGTAGTGATTCTTTGCGCGATGCCTATCTTTCGGAACTCTGCTAGAGGTAAGGAGTCACCGCGCAGCCACCGAAGTGCGGTCAACTGATCGGAGGCAGTTCCCATAGCAAGTACTCGAAGCGCGGTGATGAGGTCAGGAGAGGCACGCGCCATTGTCCGATTAAAGCTGTCTGCCGTGGGACCAGTGGAGATTTCGAGGTAGGCATCGATTATCTCATCGTAGTCCAACCCTTGGGCAAACGAACGAAAGACGTCCACAAATGAGGTAGGGGCCTTTGGAAACTCGCTATATACGGTGTGCAGTCTGCCACGGTCGTCATTCATGGTGCTGGCTAGGTACATCATGTAGTACAAGGTATGAGTCTTGCCTGCCCCAAACCAGGACCATATAAGGTGGATTGACGAAGCGCTTTGGCGATGGAGCGCAGTAAGTAGGCTGTCTATGTCTCCGGAGAGTTGCTTGCGATCAGCCATGAAATCACAAAACTCTGGCTGTGGGACAACTGGGAAAGGCCACCGATTCAGACCGAGGTGAGGGTAGTCCATGATCAGAGTCTAGGTTGCACGATAATCGAGGTCAACGTGAACTTGGATTGAAGGTCTATCGCATCGATGGCTCTCGAGGTCATGGGTCTTTATCCTGCAGGATCGGAGAGATGCCGTCCGCTGACAGGGCAAGATTGTCAAACACTGGACGGTCTTCCTCTGTCCCAACATTGTCTCAGTCAAAGGGAATTACAGATTGCAGCCATTCTGCTCCCGGAGGCACATCTTTGTGAGCTTGCGGACAGGGTCGTGGGGGCTCGGTAGGCGCTCTTTGGTGCGAGGGCGGTGTCGGGGAGGTAGACGGGCGGCGTATCCGACCTTTCCCGGGTGACCGCGGTCTGTTCAGGTTTAGCAAGTGTTGTCGCTGTCCTTGTATAGGGCGATAGGGCCAACTTACCGATATTGCTCGCTTGGGCGAAACTGCACGTCGACTATCGTTCGGAAACCAAATACGTCACCATGAGGCAGATTGGAAAGGAAAAGCGGTTCAATGATTTTTCCGCAGATACCGAACAATCTCCATCATCACCTTGCAGTCTATTTCGTTGTAGCTGGCAATATCTTGCATTAGCGGGAGCGTGCCCATGGGCACGCTCAGTCGCCGTGCCTCATCGTCACAATGCCAAGCGCCAACCATCGCACCAAGGCCATCAATCGGGCTATCAGCCCAGTCAGTCTCAATGAGGCCATTGGCATACATTGCCTTCGCAATGGCTTTCAAACCAAATGCGAAAGCCCCCTTTACTACCACTGGTTCCTCACGGAACACGTTGCTCAGGAAGTCATACCAAGCCGGTTCTGGCCATTCCGCCGGCTCACCATGTCTCACCCGAGCGGAATTGTACGCAGTCTGGAACACCGAGACCTCGGCATGAGACCAGTGAATTACCTGGGGTGAAGTGTTGGCCGGGTCGAGACGCTCTCGAACCGTTTCCATATGATTGAACCACTGCGAAATTATGTTGAATTCTTCCTGTTCGGATAGTTCGTTGGCGATAAAGGAGTTAAACTGCCATTTCCCATCTTCTAGATGGCCGCAGCCGATCATGAAGATGAGGGGTTGCCCCCCTTTTTCCGGGAGCAACGAAAAGTCATCGTTTAAGTCGCTGCAGAACTCAAAGTCGACATAGAATTCGAGCCCCGGTACTGAATTCCAAGCGGCGCGGTCAGACCGAATATGTGAGGGCAATACGAGAGGGCCGTCGTCACGATTCACGTCCAGCAGTTGTCGAAGTGTCGGCCCCCTCTTAGTGCCCGTAACACCTACCAGCTCGGGTGACAACTTTGGGTCGTCCATACGGTATATACCGTTGAGATGTGATTCTTTGCGACCCTTGGTTCCTACTTGCCACAGTTGGGTCAATTCCCCAAGTTGTTGGGCTAGCCACTTCTTGGCATTCTGCCAGTCACCAGCATGACCGACGTCGTCTTCCTCCTCCAGGTTTTCAGGGTCGATTTCCGTCATCATGTCATCATCACCCCCACTCATGTTGGGGTAGAGTTCTGGAACAGAGGGCTCCGGAATCAATTGCCAGTCCTTGCCCTGAGAGCGGACTCGCCGTACCCAATTCAGAGCGTTTTCAACGGCATCCGCGATGAGAACCCCGTTGGCCAGAGTTCCGTCTTGGCGCACTGGCCCCAGTAGTTCCAGCGCATTTGTTCCGCGATATATTTCGCCCTTCTGGGTGCGATCCCAGCCACGTCCAAGCAGGTATGATTCCGGCGGCTCATATCCTTGCAGACGACCCAACATGCGATTGTAGACGAATAACTGTGCCTTGTAGGCTGGTGTGCTCCCGTTGTTCGCTAGTTCAGTTCCCGCGGCATTGAATTTGAGGGTAGTAAACTTTGTGTCCACTATCCGATAGTGATGGGTGCTGCCGCCCAGGTCTGGTGCAGGCAATACCGCCTCTGGTGACGAAATGGAATTAGGGAACAATTCGATTAGTACGTCGCTCCGTATCAGGAAATCCGGAGACCCGTAGGTCAAGTATTCGGCATCCCACAGCACGGCTTGATAAATGATTGGAGCTTCCTGAAGCATAGCTACGAAGGTCTCGTGTGCCCTTTCAAGCTTGCGAATCTCTCGAAAGTCCCCGGCAATTGTGGTGACGGCATATCTTTCCTGCAAGAGCCTGAGGATACCGGCTTCAAATCCCCGCCCCTTGTCAAAGATGAAATCGAGGAAGTTCAACTCGCTGATGTAGCCTCTTAGATCTCGTTCAGGGACAAAGCCGTGATCCTTGCCATACATCTGTAGCCAGTCAATTAAGGGATCATCAAGGACCCAGTTTCGTGTGCGGCCAGCACTCACCCAGTGATTCCAATCTTCGCTGCTCGTGGGGACTCTGACTTCTGAACCGTTGTTTCGACGGGTAATGGCTCCAATGCCCATAGCTCGCTCCAACTAGAACTGTACGCTCGAGATTTGAAGAACAACCAAGGTACTGACTTATTGTGACACGGGCTACTGCCTAAGATCCTGACTCTTGTACCGACGACGCCTCTTTGGATTACAAGGAAGCCAGAGAATTGACGTGGCACCTCTCCAACCACAACATTTGCGTCGCCGTCAACGATCACCGAGGTGCCACCTGACGAACTGTTGGATGGATTCATCTTCAAGTCACCTTGGGACACCCTCGGTGACCGGTCGGTACAATCAATGAGTCACTCGGGTGCTATGGCTATGTGGCTGTGACTTGCTGGCCTGTGCCACACCGTTCAAAACCGTGACGTGTAAGGAGGCTGACCGTGCAATCCCTTGACAGGGTTACCCTCGATCCCGCCGTCATGGGTGGTAAGGCATGCATTCGCGGCATGCGAGTCACGGTCGGCACGATTGTGGGCCTCTTGGCGGCAGGTCACTCTCCCGGGGAGATCCTGCGAGAGTACGCGTACTTGGAACCGGAAGACATCACCCAATCTCTGGCCTACGCCGCGTGGAGACTTCAAGAACGCGAGGTCTCTCTGCCAACGTCGTGAAGCCTGTTCTCCCCTACAACGCCACCTCCAAAACGAACGTTCGCAATGAAGCCAATGATCTGCCACCAGCGCCTTCATTTCTCTCGCCACTTGTGACGGGCGCACGAATGGCCGTCACGTTGTGAGGTCCGGGCTGTCGGACTCGCTGATGCTGAGCCGCGCTGGCCTCCAACCTGTGGGATAGGAGGCACGAGGGGCAATGCTCCCCAGTACCTAACTAGCTCCCGCTTACCCAGCGCACACCTTCGGGCAGACGAGGCCAAGCGACTAGAGTGCCGTCTGTGGTAATAGCCAGCGTGTGATTGGTACGGACCACAATGCTCCGGTATTCCCCGTCAGGAGGACTGGTTCTGCGGCCTCGCTCGTTGCCCCAGCACACAACGGTGTTGTCGGTTGCTACCGCGCAGGTGTGAAACTCGCCCATGCTTACGCTCTGATAGGTTCCAGCAGGTCCGTCGGTCTGGCCGTGCTTGTTGTATCCCCAGCAGGAAATGGTGTCATCAGTTGTAATGGCGCAGGTGTGGTACTTGCCGGCGCTGACATTCTTGTAGGCGCCAACGGCCGCGCGCGCCTTGCCGTCCTGATTATTGCCCCAGCAGGCGACGCTGCCATCCGTGGCCACGGCACAGGAGTGGTCGTCACCGGCGCTGATGCTCTGGTACGTCCCTGTAGGCGCGTTTGTCTGGCCCTTCCGGTTGTCTCCCCAACAGATAATGGCGTCGTCGGTGGCAATGGCGCAGGTGTGCGCCGAGCCAGCGGATAGCGCCTTGTATGTGCCCGTGGGCGCAATGGTGCGGCCGTTTGCGCTGAGTCCCCAACAGGCAACGGCGTCGTCGGTTCCGATGGCGCAGGTGTGGTCATCGCCGGCCACAATGCTCTGGTACGTACCAGAGGGAGCGTTGGTTTGACCGTGTCCACCATATCCCCAGCAGGCAATGGTGTCGTCGGTTGCGATGGCGCAGGTATGGTCGTAGCCGGCAGCCAATTGCTTGTAGGCGCCCGCCGGAGCGTCGGTCTGGTCAAACTCGTCATATCCCCAGCAGGAAATTGTGCCGTCACTGGCGATGGCGCAGGCATGTTCATAGCCCAGTACAGCGGATTCGAACGTGCCGGAGGGCGTGTCGGAGCGGGCGTCAATATTCCATCCCCAGCACTTGACCGTGCCGTCTGTCGCAATGCCGCACGTGTAATTGCTAGCAAGAGCCGTGGCCTTGAAGGCGCCCGACGGTGATTCGGCTTGACCGTCGGCGTTAGTCCCCCAGCAGGAAACTGAGTCGTCGGTTGCGATGGCACAGGTGTGATTGCGTCTTGCGACGATACTCTTGTAGGTTCCCCCAGGCGCATCGCTCCTGCCATTGCGGCTATCCCCCCAGCAGGCAATGGTGTTGTCTGTGGCGAGGGCGCAGGTGTGGTATTCACCCGCGCTTATGCTCACGTATGAGCCCGCAGGCGCTCGGGTCTGCCCCCTGTTGTTCATTCCCCGACAGATTATCGAATCATCACTCTTTATGGCGCAGGTGTGAACGAAGCCGGCGGTGACCGCCTTGTACGTTCCGGAAGGGAAGTTGCCCTCTCCGTGATCATTCAGTCCCCAGCAGGAGATGGTGTCGTCAGTCTTGATGGTGCAGGTGTGCTCCCAACCGATGGCCATTGACTTGTACGTGCCGGCAGGGGAGGCGTTTTGGGCGAAGCTGTGGTATCCCCAGCAGGCAATGGTGTCGTCAACGGCGATAGCGCACGAATGTCGCGAGTGCGATGCGATGGACTTGAACGTACCTGTCGGAGGAGTAGCCTGCCCCCATGTGTCCCAGCCCCAACAAGAGATAAGGCCGTCGGTGGCGATAGCACACGTGTGAGCGCTTCCTGAAGCCAACGTCTTGTAAACGCCATCAGGTGCATCAGTTTGACCTCGATTGCCTTCTCCCCAGCAGTGCACCGATCCGTCGGTGGCGATACCACACATGTGGAAGGAGCCGCCGCTCAACTCCACGTAAGTGCGTTCCGGGTTAGTGGATGCCAGTAATGTCGCGGGACCGGATAGCGCTGCCACTGTCCCTGTGGCGCCGCTAGTCAGGCTCTCCGAGTATCCGTGGTCGTCGGTAAAGCGAACCTGGACCTTAATGGTCTTCCCCTCGTCATCGTCGGTGAGAGTGTAAGTCTGGCCGGTAGCCCCGGGGATGTTCGTATCCGAGCCGCTATCGCTGCGTATCCACTGGTAGGTGTAACTCACACCTGTCAAACCGTTCCCGTCACTGATTCCTGAGGTGTCCGCGCTCAGCGTCTCCCCTACCTGCTCTGTGCCCGTGATGGTTGGCAGGCTGGTGGGTGCTTCGTTGGTCGGGGTGGGGTCCGCCGGCGTGGTGAACCTCGCTGCTGGTCTGGACCACTCGCTCAGCCCGTGGGCGTTACGGGCCTTAACCCGGTAACGGTACGTGGTCTCCGGCGCCACGGTCGTATCCGTGTAACTGGTGACTGAACTGCCCGTGTCGTCCTCGATGACATCGAATACGCCAGAGTCGTGGATTGCAGGGTTCCGCCTGAGCACCTGGTAGCCGGTGATGCCGGTGTCCCCGGGGTCATCCCACGCAATTGTGACTGAGTTATGTGCGACGGATTCAATGGTGGGACGCGACGGCGCCGCCGGTGGCACAGGCGTCGGGGCTACTGTGGGGGGACTGTTCTGAGGAGTCTCTCCGCCACTACTCCCCTCTACGACAGAGGTTACTGATGCAGTTTCAGCGCTGGTCAGCGACTCTGAGTACCCACCCCTATCGGTAAAGTCCACCCGTACCTTGATGGTGTTGCCCTCGTCGGCTGCCACAAGGGTGTAGCCGGATTCCGTGGCGCCCGCGATAACGGTGTCTGTGCCTCCGTTGCTGGAGACCCAATGAAAACGGAACCTCACACGCTGCAGGCCGTTACCGTCCTCAATGTCCGAAGTATCTACCGTCAGGGTTTTTCCGACTTCCGGCGTGCCGCTAATGACGGGAGCGCCGGTGGCCGCCATGTTGTCAGGTCTGGGCTGTCGCCCTTGCTCAAACTGAGTCGTGGAGGCCATCTGATAGAAGGCAGACCAGTCCGAGGTCCCGTGAGCATTCCTTGCCCGAACCTGGAACCAGAGGGTGGCAGTTGGATTGAGTTCGCTGACAATGGCTCCCGCCCCGTAGAAAGCGATCTCAACGCCATCTCCCGGCAAGTCAGTCCATTGGCCATTTCGGTACAACTGAACGTCGTAGGAATCGGCACTCGTCACATCGTTCCACTCCAGGTCGACGCCCCCTATGAAGACAGCAGTTCCGGTAGGTTTGTTTGGAGTGTCCGGGGCTGTGCCTTGTGCAGACACGGTTGAGGCGCTGGCTAGCAAAGCGACTAGCATCGGCAGGAAGACCAGCAGCATCATGGCCGGATGAGTTGGCGGACGGACAATCGAGCTGGCCTGCCCCGATGCTTCTCGGTCCAGCCGCTGCGCCTTTTCTGTTCTCGTATGCATGTCTTGGTAGTTACTCAGCAGAGACCTGCCCTCAAAGCGCATTCCCGTCGCTGCTCGATTAGCTACGAAACAGTTGCGAAAACATAATTGTAAGGATTTGGTGTGAGTACACCGTTAAGTCGGCGGCCTTCTGCGCGGAAATTACTGTGATTTTGGCGTAAAGAAGGACTTATGCCGCTGATTATCCGGAATTCCCTCAACCAGGTGTCGGTTAGAGTGACAGGAGATGAAGAGGCTCGCGGGGTCAATCGGGTGCGCCTGACCGCCCCTACAATTCCACCTCCAAAACGAACGTTCGCAATGAAGCCAGTGATCTGCCACCACTCTCCTTCCAGTGGACATTCTTGGAATGTGATAGCTCTGCGTGACCCCTATCGCTGATTGTGGTGTCTCAATTACCGCCCCTCCTCCCTCTGATATTGTCCGCTGAAAGCGGAAACTGCTATTTTTGACTACTCGCGATAAAGGAGAAATGCAGTGAGTACTAACCAGTATTGGTGGCCGGATCAGCTGAGCCTGAAGCCCCTCCGCCAGGAGTCGCCGGTGTCAGACCCGATGGGAGATGACTTCGACTACCCCGAGGAGTTGAAATCCCTGGATGTCGATGCGCTGAAGCGCGACATTGAGCAGGTGATGACCACATCGCAGGACTGGTGGCCGGCAGACTACGGCCACTACGGGCCCCTCTTCATCCGAATGAGTTGGCACGCGGCCGGTACCTACCGCATCAGCGATGGGCGCGGCGGAGGCGGCTCCGGCTATCAGCGCCTCGCGCCCCTCAACAGCTGGCCTGACAACGCCAGCCTGGACAAGGCTCGCCGCCTCCTCTGGCCCATCAAGCAGAAGTACGGGCGCAGTATCTCGTGGGCGGACCTAATCATCTTCGCCGGGAACTGTGCCCTGGAATCGATGGGCCTCAAGACCATGGGATTCGCGTTCGGACGGACGGACGCCTGGGAGGCAGACGAGACCTATTGGGGGCCGGAAGGAACGTGGCTTGGCGATGAGCGCCACAGCGACGACGGCACGCTGCAAGAGCCACTGGGCGCGGATCACATGGGGCTGATCTATGTGAACCCCGAGGGGCCCGGCGGCAACCCGGACCCGCTTGAAGCCGCGCGGTTCATCCGCCAGACCTTTGCTCGTATGGCCATGAATGACGAGGAGACGGTTGCCCTCATCGCCGGCGGCCATACATTTGGAAAGGCGCATGGCGCAGTTCCTGAGGAACACGTCGGCCCTGACCCGGAGGCCGCCGCTATCGAAGAGCAGGGCTTCGGCTGGAAGAACAGTCACGGCAGCGGCAAGGGCGTCGATTCGTTCACCAGCGGCTTGGAGGGCGCATGGACCACCAATCCCGTCGCGTGGGACAACAACTTCCTTGAGAACCTGCACAACTACGAATGGGAGCTGACGACCAGCCCGGCAGGCAAGTCGCAGTTCGCGCCCAAAGACGCTGCCGCCGTGGCTACTGTGCCGGACGCGCACGATTCGTCCCGAATACACGCGCCGATGATGCTGGCAACCGATCTCTCGCTCACGGCGGACCCTGACTACGCGCGGATTTCCCGGCGCTTCCTCGAGAATCCGTCGGAGCTAGAGGATGCCTTCGCGAGGGCGTGGTTCAAGCTGATCCACCGCGACATGGGGCCCAGGAGCCGCTATCTCGGCCCGTTGGTTCCCATCGAGCCGCTCCTGTGGCAGGATCCCGTGCCTGCGGTTGACCACCAGTTGATCGGCGAGCAGGAGATCGCAGACCTCAAAGTTCGCGTGCTCGCCTCAGGGCTGACAGTGGCACAGTTGGTCTCGACGGCATGGGCGTCCGCGGCCACCTTCCGTGGCACGGACAAACGAGGCGGAGCAAACGGCGCTCGCATCCGCCTCGCTCCCCAGAAAGACTGGGAAGTCAACAACCCCGCCGAGTTGGCAGGGGTACTGGAGACGCTGGGGCAGATTCGCGCTGAATTCAACGACGCGCAGACCGGTGGGAAGGGCGTCTCGCTTGCAGACCTGATCGTCCTCGCCGGATGTGCGGGTGTCGAGCAGGCGGCTCGCAACGCGGGGCATGAGATCAGGGTGCCGTTCACGCCGGGCCGCACGGACGCAGCGCAGGAGTGGACGGATGTCGATTCGTTCGCTGTGCTTGAGCCCACCTTTGACGGCTTCCGCAACCACCTGCAGCCCGGCCGCGCCGAAACGGCGGAGGAACTGCTGGTGGAGCGGGCCTACATGCTGACATTGACGCCGCCCGAGATGACGGCATTGGTCGGCGGCCTCCGCGTCCTCAACGCGAATACCGATCAATCACAGAACGGAGTCTTCACGGACAGGCCGGAATCGTTGACCAACGACTTCTTCGTCAACCTGCTCGATATAGACACTGAATGGCAGACATCCGCAGCGGACGGTGTCTACGAGGGGCGGGATCGGCAATCGGGCGACCTGAAATGGACCGCAACGAGAGTCGACCTTGCCTTTGGTTCCAATTCCGAACTCCGCACGATCTGCGAGGTGTATGGCAGCGATGACGGCCAGGAAAAACTTGTCGCTGATTTCGTTGCCGTGTGGAACAAGGTGATGAACCTGGACCGCTTCGACATCGTGGGCAATAACTGAGGGCCAACGCGGGGAGGTTGTGTATGACAAGCGATAAGGCGAGAACCGTACGCCTTCAGCGAATCCACGGTGTGAAGGACTACGCGGAACTCACGAGCGAGTACGACAAATGGGCATCCGAGTATGACGCCGATCTGGAGGCGTTGGGCTTCAGGTCGCCGAGGGCCGCGGCTGAGCTGCTGGATAAGTACGTGCCCGATAAGGGAGTCCAGGTGCTCGACGCCGGCGCCGGCACGGGCATGGTCGGCGTGGAGCTGGCCCGCCGTGGCTTCACTCAGATCACGGCGCTGGATATGTCGACGGGAATGCTTGCGACTGCGAAAGAGAAGGGAGTCTACGATGACTTCGTGATCGGCGAGCTGGGCAAGTCATTACCCTTCGAAACAGACGCCTTCGCTGGGACGACGTGTGTCGGAGTGTTCACCTACGCCCACGCGCTGCCGGATTCGCTGGACGAGTTGATCCGTGTCACGAAGCCGGGCGGTGCGGTGGTCTTTTCAATACGGACTGACTACTACACGGAGGCCGGATTCGACGTTAAGCAGGCCGCCCTCGAAGCTGAAGGCAAGTGGCGCCTGCTTGAGCGGAGCGAGTCATTCCAGCCGATGCCCAACGGCGAGCCGGACGTCTGGCACGAGATGTGGGCGTACGAGGTCCGCACAACGTGAGCCGCCTGAGGTAAATACCTTCAAGCCGGCAGTTTAGAAGATGATGCTCACCGCTCCATGCGATGAAAGACTTTCCTGGTCCAGGACCGCCCTGCGATAAGCAATCTTCAAGTCTCCGTTCTCCCAACGCAACGTGTAGTTGATGCTTCCCACGTAGGGAGCCTCCTCACCGCTGCGGAACCGGTAGACCAACAAGTTTGCCTTGACTGAAATCTCGCCGTTATCGCTTTCCTGGGCCTGGACGTTGGAAATAAATCGGCGTGTTCGGGACCAGGGATACTCCCTGTAAGCATGGCGGCTATTCAGCCGCTTCACCCGGGCACGCAACCGGAAAATGTCGTCGTCGATGAACACCAGGTCGTGTTCGGGGTCTCCTTCAGGCAAGTCGGTGCTGGGGACCACGTAACGAGCATCTTCGGTGAAGAGTTCGCTCCATTCGTCCAGTCGCCATTCATCAAGAAGGGTGGCTTCCCTGAAAAGGAAATCCTCAACCTGCTGGCGCAATGTGGAGTTGTTGGCTTGTGCCATCATTCACCTCGCGCAAGGTGGATTCATCTGCCCACGTTCGGGACAGTTGCTGCTTCGCTATCCGTGGGAATCCTGTCCTGCACGTTGGTCTTGCTGAAGCCCTGTATGTTGGCGTGCCATTGACGCCAGAAGCCCCGCATCTGTAATTCATCCGTCCCCTGTGGAACGGGGTTGAGCATCCCTCTGGAAATGTCGGACCATTCGCTCTCGGTTGCCCGAAAGCCGGCCTGGCAGGACTCCAGGGCCTCCACATCATCGGGAGTGGCAAATCCCCCCGGCCCCAGTAAGGTCAGGAATGAGTCCAATCGAATGGCCTGCATTTTCTGGGACTCTTCTCTCGGGACAAGGTGCCAGGCAGTGATTTCCATCTGCTGGGCATCCACAGGCTCGATATACCTGACCGTGGTGATCATCATGTCACTGATCATCAGGTTGGGGTAGATGAGAAGGCTCCGGTACGTATCGGCAATATGGGCGGCGCGATTCTCCCCGTAAGTCTCCACCAACTGTTGACGGACTTCTGCGATCTCGTCCTTGGTGTCCTCCCCGAATAGGGGATGCCAGTGGGCAATGGGGCGTCCGTTGGCGGCTGTCGTCTGCGCCAGGCAGTGTCCGTTGCCCAGGGCCTTCACGGTGCTGGGTATGCGATCGTACATGGTTTTCCCGCTGGCATCTGTTCCGATACTGGCCATGTAGTCGATATATGTCCGATGGGCCGGGGCGAAGTGATACCCGTCAACGCTATTCTCCATCATGAGCTTCCAGTTGGCCTTCACCGTGTATTTGTTGGAACCCGGGATCACCCGCATCCCCGAGCTCGACTGGTCCAATGCCAGGTCTATGTATTCTCTGGCCTCCCCCAGATAGGTGATCAAGTCTTCCACCTGGGGATTGAAGCTCACGAAGTGGAAACCCCGGTAGCTGTCCACCCGGGGCGGCTCCCTAAGGCCCCGCTCTTTTCGGTCGAAGGCAGGCCCGTAGGCGTCCTCGCCGGGGACTCCGATGAGTTCTCCATTGGTATTGAATGTCCACGCATGATAGAAGCACTGGAAGACCAGGCTGTTCCCGGTGTCCCTGCGGCAGACCAACGCGCCGCGATGAGTGCAGGAATTGAAGAAGACCTTGACCTGGCCGTCCCTGTTGCGTACCACGAAAATCGGACGTCCGGCCACAGTGCGGCGCAGGTAATCGCCGGGGTTCTCGACCTCCGAATCGTGGCCAACGTATATCCAGCAACGGTCAAGGATACGCTCTTGTTCCAGGCGGAACAGTTCGTCGGAGGTCATGGAGGATCGGTGGACCCTGAAAATGCCTCCATCCCGATCATCTACTACCAGGTTTTCAATTTCCATGGATTTCCTCGTATACAACAGGGATTCCGCAATCAGACGCCATAGTGGAACGTCTCTCAAGGAGTGTCAACAAACTGTAGTATGACGTTCCTGATGAAGTTTGGATGTCTGGCACGAGATGTGGGCGTACGAGGTTAGTTAGACGCCCTGCACAAGCACCATGTTGATCTTGGAAGACCTGTTGCGAATATCATCGAGCGCATGGTTCTCGGCTGAGTTCAGCCATGCGCGTGCCTGCTCCATGCTCTCGAATTCCACGATGGCGAGACGCGTCGGCGTCCATGTGCCCTGAATGACCTCAATTTCGCCCCCGCGCTCAATAAACTTGCCGCCATAGGATTCGATAGCAGGCGTCATCCGTTCACGAAACTCCGCGTAGAGATTCTCGTCCGTAACCTCAACGTCGGTAATCAGATAGGCAGACATGGCTTGGTACCTCCTTACACGCCCTCGACAAGCACTATGTTGATGTTGGAAGACCTGGTGCGAATATCGTCTAGCGCTTTGAACTCGGTCGATGACAGGAATGACCGAATCCGCTCCATGCTGTCGAATTCCATGATGGCAATACGCTTGGGCGTCCAGGCGCCCTCATTGACCTCAATCTCACCGCCACGCGCCACGAACCTGCCGCCATGGGATTCAATCACAGGGGTCACCTGTTCACGAAACTGTGCATAGAGGCTCTCATCGGTAATCTCAACATCGGTTATCAGATATGCAGACATATGCTGGCACCTCCTTGTCGTCAGGCTATTGTTCGTCGTGGTGCCGCCGTCGCGTCAAGAGACGCGTGCCTGCCCATATGTTCAGGACGGGGATCATGCCGTTAATCACGATCCACGCCCAGCTGTAGCCTTCATCCTCGCTCAACTCGACGGACCAGTTGAAGAAGAATAGGTAGGCAATGAACAGCCCGACGTAGAGCACGATATCGAACTCAGGGAATGTCGGAGGCGCCGCCGCCCGTACCTTGCTCCAAATGCAGAATCCGACTACCAGTACGATGCTGATCGCCATGAGCGGGTTGATGTATGCCCAGAGCTCATGCCTGCCTCCGGGAATGATCGCCTGCGCCAGGATGATTACTGCCACAGCCAGCAGAAACACGCCGATTATCCGCATAACGGCTTCCATTGACCCAATCTACCATCACCGTGACCCCTGTGATAGGGATTCATTGCGCCATACGGGCGGAGACAGCCTCTCCCCTGCTATAATCAAATTGCAGCGTTGATTTGCCTGCCGTTTCGTACACGCCTACCACGTGCGTCCCGATTTGGACGCTCAGGATTGGTCGAACGAGGCGGGAGGCGAAAACGACGCTGCGTTTGTTGCGCCCAAAGGGTAAGCCACACAGAGGGGTAGGAGTAGATGACGACAGATACAGTTGCTCGCGTGCCTGTGACGGTCACAGTCAACGGCACCGAATACACGGCGGAGGTCCCGCCTCGACGAACACTCGTTGATTTCATTCGATACGACCTCGGCCTGACGGGAACCAAGGAAGCGTGCAGCGTCGGCGTATGCGGCATCTGCACGGTGGAACTTGACGGCGTGATCGTCTCGTCCTGCATCCTTCTTGCCGTCCAGGTCAACGGTTCTCAGATTACGACCATCGAGGGCGTGGCGGACGGTGACAAGCTGCATCCGTTGCAAGAGGCCTTCATGAACTACGGCGGATTCCAGTGCGGCATCTGCACGCCCGGCCAGATCATGGCCTCGCGCGCTTTGCTTGAGCAGAATCCCGATCCCACTGAGGACGAGATCAAGAACTGGATGATGGGCAACCTGTGCCGCTGCACGGGCTACTACAAGATCATCGAGTCGATTCAGAAGGCCGGCGAAATGATCCGGCTGGGCAACTAGAGGAGGGCGAAATGAGAGATTTTCAATTCCATACGCCCTCCACGCTGGCGGAGGCGCATAACCTGCTTAGCGACTACGGCGAGGAGGCGCGCGTCATCTCCGGCGGCACCGGCCTCATCAACATGATGAAGCAGGACCTCATCTACGTTGACCATCTGGTCAGCCTCCAGAACGTTGACGGACTCAACTACATCCGCTCGACGGGCGAGGGCCTGCAGATTGGCGGTCGCACGACCCAGCAGGAGGTCGCGACCTCCGGTGTCGTCCATGAGAACAATCCGCTCCTGACCGAGACCTATGGCGAGGTCGCGACGGTTCGCGTGCGCAACGCGGCGACCGTTGGCGGCGGTGTCGCCCACGGCGACCCGGCGCAGGACCCGCCCCCCACGCTGCTTGTTCTCGATGCCAGCGTCCACGTCGCCTCCAAGGATGGCGAGCGCACCGTCAAGGTTCGCGACGGCTGGTTTGTCGACTACTACACAACGGGTGTTGAAGAGGGTGAGATCGTAACGGGCATCACCGTCCCGGCCGCGCCCGCCAACGCCAAGACCACGTACATCAAGTTCCTGCCGCGAACGGCGGACGACTATCCGACCGTCGCGGTCTCCGCGCTTGGCGTGGTTGACGGTGGCGTCGTCACGGACGTGCGCGTCGGGCTTGGCGCGGTCAATTCGACCGCAGTGTTCGCAGAGAGTGTCGCAGGTGTGCTGGTGGGCAAGGAGCCGACGGCGGATCTAGTGCGAGAGGCAGCCGAGACGGTTCGCGACCTCTGCGCGCCAACGCCGGACTTCCGTGGCTCCGCGGAGTACAAGACGGACATGGCCGTGGTGTTCACACGCCGCGCGCTCACCCGCGTTCTCGGACTCGAGTAGCAGCCGGCCACGACCGGCGAAAGGATAACTGCACGGAATGAAGATCGAACAGGAATCAAAGGTCGGCGCATCACGCGCTGATGTGTGGGCGTTGCTGGAAGACGTGCCGCGCGCCGCGTCACTGATTCCGGGCGTCAGCAATGTCGTCGAAACGGGCCCGAATACCTATTCAGGCAAGATGGAGACGCGTGTCGGCCCGATGAAGATTAGCCTCGATGGCGAACTGACCACCACCCAGAACCCCGAAGACTATACGTGGCGCATCGAGGGCAACGCGAAGGCCCTTGCGGGTGGCGGGCTGCGCGTCATCGTTGATGCTGCGATTGCCGATGGCGGCGCGGACAGCTCCACGCTGACTGTCGCGACTGATATCCAGTTCATGGGCAAGCTGGGCACCATGGGGCAGCCGTTCATCCGCTCCAAGGCAAACTCCCAGATGAAGGATTTCATCAAGAACCTGGAGAAAGAACTCAAGCAGTAGTTTTAACGTCAACTGCCGGTTGGCAAATGCTGATACAGCCCGCTCTCACAACCATGAGAGCGGGCTTCTTGTTTGGGAATGCGGACACTCATGTAAGCTATAGCCGGAGGCGACCATGAGTACAAACAGCGAGGCACAGCCCCTGATTACCGATGCGATGCGCGCGTGGGTGGGGTCAACGGCCCCGCCGCTCACATCACCCCCCATCTCCGAAAGCGATATCCGCCGCGCCGCCATCTCCATCTATTGGCCTGAGGTGCCGCCCCGCGTCTATTGGGACGCGGAGCACGCCTCGCAGACCCGCTGGGGCGGCATCATCGCGCCGGAGGAGTTCAACCCCTTCGCGTGGATGATTGGCCGCGCGCACGTCGGCCCCCAGCCGGACCCCCTTGATGAGCAGCAGTCAAAACTAGAGGCAGCTCGTAGCCTGCGCCCCCCCGGTGCGCCGCCTAACTTCCTGTTCGGGGGAGTCGACACCGTCTATCACGAACGGATGCGTCCGGGCGATGAGATCACCAGCGTTATCACCGCGACGGACCTCTACGAACGCTCCGGCCGCCTCGGCCCCATGCTCTTCTACATCACGGAGGAGACCTGGACAAAGCAGAACGGCGCGGTAGTTAAGACGACCCGCACGACGAACATCGCGTGGTAGCCGGAACGGAGACAGCGATATGACTACACAAGAAGCGACACTCTATTGGGACGATGTTGAGGTTGGCCAGGAGCTGCCGCCGTTCGAGCGCGTGACGGACCTGATGAACTGGAATCGCTGGGCGGCCACCTACGATGAATTCGTGCCGTACCACATGGACGATGAGGGAGCGAAAGAGAACGGCCAGCCCGCCGTCATCGGGCAGGGGCGCATCCGCGTCTCCTACCTGCACACGCTGGTACGCAAGTGGATCGGCGAAGAGGGTGCCATCCTGACGCTCAACGCCCAGTTGCGCGGCATCAACTTCAAGAATGATGTGCTCACATGCACGGGTCACGTGACAGGCAGGAGCGTTGACGACGATGGCCGCCACGTCGTCGACCTTGAGATGCTCATCACCAACCAGAACGGCGAGCGCGTCACGCCCGGCGCCGCCACGGTGGAACTGCCCACACGCGCCTCCTGACTGCGGCCGGGAGCTACTAAGGAGTAGGGCTCGGTCTTGAACACACATATCCCCCAACTGAGCTATAGCGCGCAGTCCTTGCGTGACGATGTCTTCGGCGGGATTACCGCCGCAGTGGTCGGACTGCCCATAGCCCTGGCCTTTGGAGTCGCATCCGGTCTTGGACCGCTTGCCGGCATCTACGGAGCCGTAGCGGTGGGCTTCTTCGCTGCGGTCTTTGGGGGGACGCGGGGGCAGATTTCCGGCCCTACCGGCCCCATGACTGTGGTGATGGCAGCGGTCGTGACCGTTTATGCCGATAGCCTTAGCCATGCCTTCACGATAGTCGTCATGGCCGGCATCATCCAGATTCTCCTGGGAGTGTTCAGAATTGGCCGTCTGGTGGCCTTCACGCCCTATTCAGTGATCTCCGGCTTCATGTCCGGTATCGGTCTGATCATCATCATCCTGCAAATAATGCCCTTCCTGGGCGCGGAACCCGCTACGGGAGGACCGACGGGCACGCTGCGAGTCATTCCGGACGCGATAGCCGGGTTTAACGTACATGCCTTCATCATCGCCGCTGCCACCCTGGGCGTGAACGTGTTCTGGCCTTCAATGTTGGGCAAATGGGTGCCTGCTACGCTGGCCGCCCTCACGGCCGGAACCGTCTTGGGTGTCTTCTTGCTGACCGATGCGCCGATAATCGACACAATTCCCGTCGGCATTCCCGAGTTGCGCTTGCCTGACGTTTCCCCCGGATTTCTCATTGAGGCCGCCACGCCCGCCTTGACCATTGCCTTGCTGGGTTCGATAGACAGCCTGCTGACGTCCCTGATTGCAGACTCCGTAACCCATGGCCGCCACAACCCAAATCGGGAGCTTGTCAGCCAAGGGATTGGCAACACCTTCGCCGGCTTGTTCTGGGGACTGCCGGGCGCAGGCAACACACTGGCCACGCTGGTCAACATTCGGGCAGGCGGACGAACCCTCTTGGCAGGCTCACTGAGCGCGCTTATCCTGCTGGCGCTGATTCTGGGGCTCGGCCGCTATGCGGAATCCATCCCCCTGGCGGTTCTGGCGGGCATCCTGATGAAGGTCGGCTGGGACATCATAGACTGGCGTTTCATCACTCGCGCCCACCGTGTTAAGCGAGAATACCTGGTCGTGATGCTGATCACCTTTGGCCTCACGGTGTTCCTTGACCTGGTCACTGCTGTGGCAATCGGATTGATAGCGGCTGGCATGGCCGGCGCGCGGCAATTCGAACGGCTGGAGATGGATCACGTCATTTCCACACCGTTGCTCGACCAACATTTCCTCTACCAGGGCAACATGGATGTTGGCGACGAGTTCTCAGCGCGGATGGGCCTGGTTTCCCTGCAGGGGACGTTCACGGTTGCGTCCTCCAATCGCCTGGTGAATGCGCTCAGCATCGATATCCGGGAACACGAGGGAGTGATTCTGGACTTCACAGCAACGGTATTGATGGATGACAGCGCCGCGCTCGTCGTTGAGAGGCTCATCGACTTGCAATCGGAATCAGGAACCTTCTACATCATCCTGGGGCTGCGCGGGGCGGCTGCCGCTACCCTCCGCTCGCTGAATGTACTGGCCAATGTTCCTGAAGACCACTTCGTGTCTGATATGGAAAGTGCCCGGAAACTGGCAGTTCGCATCCTGGACGGGGAATAATCGGTTCAACGCCACACCTTCCCCCTCATTTTCCCCGCACTACTCATCATTCCCGCGAAAGCGGCCCCGCCGACAGAATCTAAAGTCTTGATTGACCCTGCTACAAGTCCAGTTCCGCCGCCAGCGTCTTGGCGTTCGCCCCCGCGATGAGCCTGCCATCAATGACCACCACCGGCCTCCGCCAATAACGCGGCTCCTCAACAAGCAGGTCCAGCATCTGTTCCTCGCTCAGCGACGCCGGATCGATGCCCGCTTTCTTGAGTGCCTGCGATCTGGGATTGAACAGCGCGCTGGCCGGCTCCCCGTTCAGAAGCTCGACGATTTCATCCTTGCTGAATCGATCCTTGAAGAAATCACGCTCGGCAAACTCATGCCCTGCCTGCGAAAGCACCGCCTTCGCCGTCTTGCACGTGTTTCAAGTCGTCCAGTGATAGAACTCAATGTTTGGCATGGTGGGGTTCTCCTCTCGTTGTCAGTGTGAAGTAAATACCTGCCGCTATAATGCTGCCTCATATGCGGGTGTCAAATGCCATTGGATGATGCCGCTCTCATATGTATGGCACCCAATAGTCGCGAAAGCTGTGCGCAGGGCGCCCGGTGCAAACAGTGGGATGCCGTCCCCAAGGAGCACTGGAAGGACTGTCAGGATCATCTCATCGATTAGTTCCGCGTTTAGCAAGATTGCGTTGATCTGACCTCCGCCAATCAGCCAAATACCTCCGCCATCCTGTTCCTTAAGGTGTCGAGTAAAGTCGACGACGTCGCTGGTGATGAAACGGACATGCGCTGTGTCAGCCAAGGCGGAGTTCCGAGTGAAGACATAGTTGGTCTTATCCGGGTAGGGGAACTCATCCACGGTCTGCGTGATTTCGTAGGTGGCCCTTCCCATCAGCGTCGTATCGATGGAGTCGTAGAAATCTCCGTAGCCGTAATCGCTGTCAACACCTGCGGCATCCAGCCAATCAATCTCCCCATTCGGCCCCGCGATATATCCGTCCAGACTCATCGCCGCATAGAGAATGAGTTTGCGCAAACCGGACGCTCTATCGCAAGGCTAGGAGCGCGTCCGCGCGCTCTTTGGCGACCTCTCCCATCGTGGCGCGATTGCCGTATCGGGACAGAATGATTCTTGCTGCCAACAAGGGAGGGATGACGACAACGCCCGGCGCGCCGGCTGCGGTCATCACCGCTCCAGCAGATGTGAACACAGCCGCTGTCCCAAGCCTCCTAGAACCCCGCGCTATGGCTTCCTGCAGCTGTGCTGAACCCAAGATGACTCGACGACCTTCGATCACAACTATGAACACGCCGGAGACGACGGGTATAGCATCAAGAGCAACCTCTGAGACCATCTCCAGAGTAGCGGTTTCGCCATCTTTTCCGATCGTCGCGAGGAAATCATCATCGCCACCTTCCGCCAAGGAAAACTCACCACTGCCTGCGGCCCCAGCGGCTACTTCCTGCCCTCCGGCGTCACTGTTGCCTAAGTCTCCTGAACTATAGACTCCAAGCTGTGAAGAGACATCCTCTTTCAAGGCTGCATTTGAAATATCGGTGGAAAAGACATCATCTCTTTGGCTATCTATCTCTGAAGTTGTTACAACAGCGATGTCAGGGTTGTCCCGTAGGGCCTGCGAGATTGGCCTCATGCTCTCTGTTGCTTTCAACTGCAGGAGTTCATCGGTCGTTCCATCTTGGTTCACTATACGCACGTCCCAATCAGGCTGATTTGGGTTATCAGCGAGCTCGGCTATTTGACCTTCTTCAATGCGGACCTCTCCTAGGGTTTCCCCATTGTTGAGCCGGTCGACGACTAGCGCCTCAAAGTAGTGTCCCCTAGTATTGTTCAGTACTCCTTCCAGTTGCTCAGGTGTCATATCACTGAGCGCCGAGGGGTCCATGCCACCATTTGCTCTCGAAAATGCCTCCATCAGTAGGGAGTCGTTTTCTGAAATAGCGTTGGGATCGTCCGCCCCTGCTTCCAATAGTGAGACACCATCATTAGTAAGGGATGAACCGGCCTCGGTGACCGTGGGGCGCAAGTTGATGAGGTCATCGAGCGTCAGGTCTGCCGCTAGAGCGGCAAGACCCAGTAGTGCATATTCGCCTTGCCTGGCCCACTCCCATCCAAGCCTAAGGAGGTGTCTGGGGTCCCTTGTTGAGTAACTTCCCGCCAGCCGCTCGAGATGTTCCAGTGTCATACCTGCAGGCCCTGATTCGATTGACCGCTGCTTGCCCCCACTTCTTGTAGCCGCGCCTTCAGGCCCTCAAGCTCACCCTCAAGATTGGCGATGCGCTGCCGAAGTGCCGCTTGATCCTCATGCAGGCCCAAGATAGTTGTCGTCGCGGCATTCACGTAGCGCTCAAACTCCCGTCGGAACTCGGCCCCAAATGCCCTCTCTGCCGCCCGTTGCGCTCGTTCTGCGCCGGCCGCCCCGGCTTCTTTCGCGCGATCAATGCGCGGCGCCATCGCTTCTCTTGTGCGCTCGATTCTTGGTCCGACAGATTCCTGTGTTCTTTCAAACCCATCAGAAATCGTGGATCCTGCTTGCCTAAGGAGGGAGCGAGCACGTGAACCAATCTGCTTCGGGTCAATCTCTCCGGCTTCATTGAGCGCAGACTGCTCGCTATCGTGCTCCGAATCGCTTTGCCCAGTTGCGTCGCCACCTTTAGTGGGTTTTTTGTCCGTTGGCATCGTGTCTCTCCTCATCGGTCCTGTGCTTTCTCAAGAATGCCGACACGGCGGCTGCTATTGCATCGTCCAGCAAGAGTCTCCTGTACGCCCTCCCTACCGCAAAACCCCCTCCGCCTGTAGCGCCTCTATCTCTGAGGAGGTCAGCCCGAGCAGTTGCTTGAAGACGCGGTCGTTGTCCTGGCCGAGGCCGGGGGTTGAGTCCGTCGCCCATCCGGGTGTGGCGCTCAGGTGCAGGGAGACGCCCGGATGCTGCATCGTTCCCCACCAGTCCGGGTCATGGTGCGCCGTCACGATGGTGCCGCGATGCTGCAGCTGTGGATCCGCAAGCAGTCCAAGCGGGTTCTGCACCGCGCCGCAGGGCACGCCGACACCTTGCAGCGCAACCTGGATTTGCCCTGCCCATCGTTCCGATGTCCACTCGCTCAGCCGCTCATCAAGTTCTAAGCGGTTGGCGAGCCGTTTCTCCTGCGTCGCGAACTTGCCGTCGTTCGCCCACGTCGGTTCGTCCATCACCGCAACCAACTTGCTCCACTGCTCATCGTTCTCGACAGCGATGGATACCCACGCGTCATGGCCCAGACAAGGGTAGACGCCGTGCGGCGCATAGATATCGCTCGCATTGCCGCGCGGCTGCGGGCTCACCCCGTTGATCAGGTAGCGCAGCATCTCCGGCCCCAGCAGCGCCGCCAGCCCCTCCACGTGGGAACTCTCGATGTGCTGGCCCTCGCCGGTCTGATCGCGGTGCTCCAGCGCCATCATCACGGCCATCGCCGCCTGCGCGCCGAGCGTGAAGTCGGAATACGCGTTCTTCGGGCGCGTATCGATGTCGCTCTCAGGATGTCCCCACATGTACGACAGCCCGCCGAAGGCCATCAACAACTGGCCGAAAGCAGGCCGATCTCGCATCGGGCCGTCCATACCGTATCCTGACATAGATGCCATAATCACATTCGGGCGAACCTTGCGCAGTTCCTCGTACGAAAGCCCCATGCGCTCCATGACGGTGGGGCGGAAATTCTCAAACACGACATCCGACTGCGCGACGATGCCCTTGATAAGCTCCTGCCCCTTCTTTGAGCGCATATCGATGGTGACGCACTGCTTGTTGCGGTTCAGTTCCGGGTAGTTCGGCTGCATCGGCATGCGGAACGCGGGCAGGTCCTCCGACTCAATCCGAATGACCTCCGCGCCGTGGAATCCCAGCAGCATCGTGCCAAAGGGCCCGGCAAACACACGGCTCAGGTCGGCAATGCGAATGCCTTCAAGCGGCTGCTTGCGCCGGTCATTCCGCCGCGCAACGTATTTGGCCGGGTCGGGCGGCGTCGACGATAGCCCCTCGATTAGCTTGCGCAGCTCGGCGCCGTGCTCGTCGATACGCGGCGCGTGGCGGTGAATCGCCCACGGCGTCCCCTTGAACCGGTAGGGCGGCCCGGGGGCGCGATAGTCGCCGACAACAGGATGGCTCGCATCGACAATGAACTGGCGGGCTACGGTATGCGGATGCTCCACGAACTCCGCCATCGTGGACAGGCGCGCCATGGGCACGTCATGGATGGCGGCGCTCTCCTCGATCTCCGCAGCCGTCAGTTTGCCCATGAACTCCCTCATGCGGACATCGATGATGTCGTAGTTGTCGCGCCTAAAGTTCGTGTCGTCCCAGGCCTCGTCGTCGAACGTGGAGTCCTGCATCCAGCCCGTGACCAGGCCGCGGAACTGCGCGTTAGTGGACGGGAAGAATTGAATTACGCCGTCCGCGCAGTGATAGATGCTGCCGATACCCGTAGACGCCTTGCCGGGGCGGCGGAAGACCTCGTTCCGCAGCCCCACGCGGGAGATACTGCCGCTCACCAGCTGCCAGACGCCGATGTCCTGCTGAGAAACGTCCACGTGCTGTCCGCGCGTCGACCACCGTCGTTCCCGCAGCGCCAGCAGGATGCCGTAGACAAGATGCATGGAGCCAATGCGGGCAGTCGCTTCACCGGGCACCATGGCGGGCGCGCGCTCATCGTCGCCGTACACCCACGGATCACCCGCCAATGACTGGATGATGAGTTCGGTCGATGCATAGTTCGCATACGGCCCCGTTTGGCCGAACGGAGTCAGGGAGCCATAGACGAGTTCGGGGTTGATTTCTGCCAAGTCGTCGTAGCCCAGACCACGCTCCGGCAGATACCCAGGCCGACACGATTCGATCAGCACGTCCGCCCATGAGGCAAGCCGACGCACGGACTCCTGCCCGTCGGGCGTATCGAGATCGAGGACCACGGAGCGCTTGTTGATGTTGTGATCGAGGAACGTCAGGCTGCGGTCGGGATCGTCAACATCGTTGGCGAACGGGCCGATGCTCCGCGCTCCAACCCCGCCGGGCGGCTCAACGAGCACAACGTCCGCGCCCATGTCTGCAAGCAGGCGCCCTGCCATCGCTGCCGCGCCCGTGCCGCCGCCAAGCTCAACGACCTTCAGGTGCCCAAGCGCCGTTGATTCGCTATTCGTCGTGGTCATGGCGCTCACTGTGCCACACGACGCAGCGCGTGAGCAACGGATACTCTCCTCGGGCCCGGGGTTGCGTTCGACTAAGAAAGCAGAAACGGATAGTACTGCTGGCTGAAGTCGACCACTCTGGTTGTACGAGATAACGCACACAGGGGGAAAGATGGACAAGCTGCCGAAGGACCTGTCGCCACAAGAGCTAGGGGTCTGGATAAACGAGCACTACCACGAAGACGGGACGTTGATGGACAACCTGAAGATGAGGGTTAGGGAGGCGGGCCCGGAGCGCGTCATCGTCGAGGCGCCGGTGGACGGTGGTGTCTTCGCAGCGCTGCCTTTTGTTCACGCGGGTACCATGGTCTCCTTAGCCGACAGCGCGGCGACATGGGCCACGATGGCGGCATATCGTGGTGAGCTTGATGAGAATGAAATCCCGGTGGCAATAACCGTGTCCAGCCAGATAGTCGGGAACACACAGGAAGGCATGCTGGTCGCGGAGGCGACGGTGACGCACCCTGGCAGAACCTTGATGGTGGCCTCCACAAGAGTTTCTGACGACAACGGCAGGCTGCTGGCGCTGGTCAACTCAACGCATTTCGTCCGACCTCGCTAGCCGAACGTTCCTGCTGTAGTGGCGTATCCTTTCTGGGTACTCGCAGAAGTTATCAAGGCAGACATGTATGGCAAGCGAGGCGCTGCAGGCGGCGCGGGAGTTGCTCGGACGGATATCCGAGCCTGAGTCAAGGCCACCCATCACCTTTGATGAGATTGCCCGCTACGCCTACGCCGTCGATGACGTGCGTCCCTCGTATGTTGATGAGGAGCGCGCCAAAGAAGGCCCCTATGGAGGCATTGTCGCCCCGCCGCTCTTCACCGGGTTCACCAGCTTTCCGCCAACGGCCATCGCAGACCTGCGCCCCGACGGTTTGCCGGACACCCGCGATGATCCCCTCCAACTCCGCATCCCCGGCGCGCAGTCGCGCTATACGGGCACGGACGTGACGTTCATCGAGCCGATCAGACCCGGCGATGTCCTGACGCGCCAGTCAACGGTCACGGACGTTGAGGAGAAACAGGGACGCTCCGGCGCGATGATCTTCACAACCAAGGAAATGATTATCACCAATCAGCACGGACGCACAGTGATGATCGACCGCACCACAACGGCCACCGTACCGCAGCCGTCGTCACCGGATAGCGTGGGGCGGGCATGGGGCGAGCTGCAGCTTGAGAACGGGGCCCAGGCCCAACCCGCCGAACCGCCGCAATGGACAGATGAGCCGGTGTGGGAGGACGTTCACGAGGGCGATGAGTTAACGCCGCTGCCGCGTTTCATCTCAACCGTGCAGGTCTTCTTCTACGGTCTCGTGAAGACCAACAGTCACTTGATCCACTACGACCGTGCCTATGCGCAGATTGAGGGGCTGCCGGAGCGGATTGCGCAGGGCGATCTTTCGGGGGACATGCTTTGCCAGACCGCGACGCGATGGATGGGTCGCCGCGGCATCCTGCGGCATTTCCGTGGAGAGGTTCGCTCCCCGGCGTTCATCGGCGAGACGATCATGCACTATGGCCGCGTCGCGCGGACATGGCGGGACGACGACGGCGCGGCACTCGTTGAACTTGAACTCTGGAGCGAGGGCAGCGGTGGAAGGCCGTGCGTGCGCGGCAACGCAATCATTCAACTGCCGATGCGCCAGCGGCAAGGTCGACGAATGAATTGGTGGGCGGCCTAACCCAACTCCGCGCCGTCTAACTCGAACGCCGGGCCTTCAACACAGGCCAACCGTGAGCCGTCAGCCGTCTGGACGGCACACTCGCCGCATTCCCCGTCGCGACACTCGAGTTGTGGCAACATCATGATTGTCGTCGGAATCGTCAGCAGTCCATCGGCCCGCATACGCGCCAGATCCTCGTACAGTTTTGGCGGGCCCGACGCGATGAGTAAGTCCGCCCCATCCTGGACCTGCGGCAATAAATGGGTCACAGGAGCGCGGATGCCCGCTGAGCCGTCGTCCGTCGCCGTCATCTCGCGCACACCCTCCGGCAACAGGCGGGACGGATACAACCTCCACGCGTTCTCTGCCCCCGCCATGAGGGTCACGCGGACGCCGCGTTCGGCAGTCTCCCGCATCAAGGCGATGAGCGCCCCGATGCCGCCCCCCTGAGCAATGAACGCGACATGCCTTGCGGCAGGATCAATCGTGACGGGCTTGCCCAGCGGCCCCCTGACGGCCCATTCGAGACCCGTCGGTGTCGATGTAATCGCGGAATCGTCCTCGCCGCTCGTTGTTGCCATGACCGTGATTTCGCCGCTCCCGGTATCGACTGAGAGGATCGGGTACGGTTGCGGATCAAATGGCGTGGTTTGAGCGCGGCCGTCATCGCTCACCAAGCCCTCTATGACATGTCCGCGTCGCTGAACGAATTGGCCCGGCTGCGCGGCGCGAGCGATTCTTGACGCCGCGATGCGCACAAGGATCATGCCCTGCGCAATCGTCTCGAAAGTAGCCATGTGGTTTCCGCTATGACGACGGCGACCACGTCACGGGGCGCGAATGTCGTCCGCCGGCCTGCCGTTCACATATTCATCGAGTCGCATGATGCTGTACTCGCCCGCCTCCGCGCCGCCCGTCACGGAATCAACGGCAACGCGGAACGTGTCCAGGCTCGTATAGCAGGGGATGCCCTGCTCTGTGGCGGCCCTGCGGATCTCAAAGCCGTCCCTCAACGGGACGCGGTTGCCGGACATGGTGTTGACGACGGCATGCACACGCCCGTCGCGGATTAGATCCGTCGTCGTGCCCTCGCCCTCAGTGCCCTCGCTGACCTTGGCCGGGACGCCCGCAACCTCAATGCCGACCGCGCGCAGGACCGTCGCCGTGCCCTCCGTCGCGTAGACTTCGTAGCCGTGCGCGGCCAGTCGACGCGCAATCGGCACCACCTCCGCCTTTTCGCGATCGGACACGCTGATAAGGATGCCGCCGGAGTGCGGCAGCATGAGCCGCGCCGCCTGCAGAGCCTTTGTCAGGGCGGGGGCGAGGGAAGTATCGATGCCCATGACCTCGCCCGTGGATTTCATCTCCGGCCCTAGGTATGTGTCCACGCCCATCAGTTTGGCCATGGAGGAGACGGGCGCCTTGACGGCCACCAGCGGCTTCTTCGGCCACAGGCCGCTCTCATGGCCCATCTCTTTGAGCGTGCGCCCCATGATGACGCGCGTGGCGAGACTGACCATTGGCACTTCTGTCACCTTGGAAATGAAGGGCACCGTCCGGCTGGAGCGGACATTGACCTCAAGCACATAGACGGTGGATGGCGCGGGCGTCCCGTCCTGGTTCTCGTTATGAACGACGACGAACTGGATATTCATCAACCCGATGATGCCGAACGCGCGGCCAAGCTGGATCGTGTAATCGACAATCTGCCGCTCATCGTCCTCAGATACCGAGGGGGCAGGATAGACGGCCATGGAATCGCCGCTGTGAACGCCCGCCCGCTCAATGTGCTCCATGATCCCGGGGATGAGCACGTCCTCGCCGTCGCTGACGGCGTCCACCTCCACCTCCATCCCCTCCAGGAACTTGTCCACCTGGATAGGGCGGTTGTCACCGACCTCCTCCATGGCGGCCATGACGTAGCGGGTGAACTCAGCGGGTGTGTGGACGATTTCCATCGCCCGCCCGCCAAGCACGAAGCTTGGCCGGACGACAATCGGATAGCCAACGGAGTTGGCGACTGCCAGCCCCTCTTCGATGGACGTCACGCCCGCGCCGGGCGGGCGTGGAATGCCGAGTGTCGTAACGAACTCGTCGAACTGCTGGCGGTCCTCCGCCTGATCGACGGTCGCGGGCTGCGTGCCCAGGATGGTAAATGCACGCCTGCTCAGCGGGCTGATCAGATTGATGGCGGTCTGTCCGCCGAATTGCGCCGCCGTGCGGGGAAACAGTTCCTGCTCGCCCTGCGTGACGCGCTCGTTCTCAAGGACGCAGGCGACACCTTCCTCGTCGAGCGGCTCGAAGTACAGCCGGTTTGACGTATCGAAGTCCGTGGACACGGTTTCAGGGTTGGAATTGATGATGATGCTGGCCGCGCCCTCATCCTGCAGTGCCCACGCCGCATGGACGGAACAGTAGTCGAACTCGATTCCCTGCCCGATGCGGATTGGCCCGCTGCCGATGACGACCGCCGACCGCCCCTCCAACGGCAGCGCCTCGTTCTCCTCTTCATAGGTCGAATAGAAATACGGCGTGGCTGCCTCAAACTCCGCCGCGCACGTGTCCACCATCTTGTAGACGGGGCGGATGTCCCATTCCTGCCGTAGCTCATGAACCTGCTCCGGGAGCCGGTCCGCCAGCGTGCTGATCTGTGTATCGGAGAATCCGATGCGTTTTGCATCGCGCAGCAGGCGCGGGGTCAACGGCTCCGCCAGCAGCCTGTTCTCCATGCCGACAATGGCGTTCAACTTGTACAGGAACCAGGGATCAACACCGGTCTTGACGGAGAGGTCCTCAAATGAAACGCCGCGGCGCAATGCCGCCATCAGCGCCCACAGCCGCTGGTCGTTCGGGTGAAGCGGCAGTTCTTCAAGCGGATCGGAGACTGCGCTCCATGAGCCGTGCTCCCACAGCAGGCTGTCACCTGCCACTTCCAGCGACCGCACAGCCTTTTGCAGCGCGGCCTCAAACGAGCGGTCGATGGCCATCACCTCGCCTGTGGCCTTCATCTGGGTGCCCAATGAACGGTCGCCGGACGGGAACTTGTCGAACGGCCAGCGCGGAATCTTGGCCACGCAGTAGTCCAAAGCAGGTTCAAATGCCGCCGTGGTGACCTGTGTGACCGCGTTGGGAATCTCGTCAAGCCGCTTACCGACGGCGATCTTGGCCGCCACGCGCGCAATCGGGTACCCGGTTGCCTTGGATGCCAGCGCCGAGGAGCGGCTGACGCGCGGATTCACTTCAATGACGTAATAGGGCGATTCCGAGTAGCCCGCGTTCTGCCCATTGCCCGCTATCGTTGGGTGAGGTTCCAGCGCGAGCTGCACGTTGCAGCCGCCCTCAATGCCCAACGCCGAGATGATTTTCAGGCTGGCGGAGCGGAGCATCTGGTACTCCTTGTCCGTCAGCGTTTGGCTGGGCGCGACGACGATGCTGTCGCCGGTGTGGACGCCCATTGCGTCCAGGTTCTCCATGTTGCAGACGGTGATGGTCGTGTCCGCGCCGTCACGCATGACCTCGTATTCGATCTCTTTCCAGCCGATCAGGCTGCGCTCAACAAGCACCTGCCCGATGGGACTGTAGGACAGGCCGGTGCGAACCTGCTCATCTAGCTGCTCCGGCGTGTAGGCGATGCCGCCGCCCGTTCCGCCAAGCGTATAGGCCGGGCGAATGACAACGGGCAGGCCGAGGCGCTCCGCCACCCTGCGGGCGTCCTCAACAGTCGTGACGACCTCGTTCTCCGGAACCGGCTCGCCAATCTCATCCAGCATCTGCCGAAAGAGATTGCGGTCCTCCGCCGTGCGTATCGCCTCCAGTGGCGTCCCGAGCAAACGAACGTTGTACTTCTCCAGCACACCCGCTTCCGCTAAATCGACGGCGAGATTGAGGCCGGTCTGGCCTCCAAGTGTTGGCAGCAGTCCGTCGGGCCGCTCCCGTTCAATGACGCGCGTCACTGCTTCGACGGTCAGCGGTTCGATATAGACCACGTCCGCGATCTCGTGGTCGGTCATGATCGTGGCGGGGTTGGAGTTGACGAGGATGGACGTAACGCCCTCCTCACGGAGTGCGCGGCAGGCTTGTGTGCCTGCGTAATCGAACTCGGCGGCCTGGCCGATAACGATCGGTCCGCTGCCAAGCACGAGTACGCGGGAGGGGCGTTCCGGCGCGGTGGTCATGCCGCCCTCCCGCGCACGGGTGCCGAGAGTGTCAGAGACACAAGTTCACGCGCCCCGGCATTTGCAGCCGGGACGCGCAACGTGTGAGCGATAGTGTCGCTTGGCCTTAGAAGCCGAAGAGTGACGAGCCGACCGAGATGGCCCAGAAGGCAATCCACGCGCCCATGAACAGGAACGGGATGATGGCCCATGCGGTCTCTTCGCCCGGGACGAAGCTCTGGCGAACGGTAACGGACCGAAGGAAGTCCGCGATGTCTGCGCGAAGCTCCGGATCGTCGCCCGCTTCCTGCTGGGCGAACTCGCGAATGCGCTCGCGCTTGCGGCGCGCACGTGATGCCGCAAGGTAGAACTCCATCCGCATTCCAAGACTTCGTTCGATTTCGCGCTTGCGATGCCTCACCACGGTTAATGCGTTCAGCATGTGGCGCAGCATTCCCCACCAGATGAGTGTGAGCGCTACTGAAATGACCGATACAAAGCTGATGATTTCGGTGCGCAGCTCGTGACCCGCCAGCCCCATGGGTAGCACAGCCATGCCGAACATCGAAATGACGACCAGTACCAAGCCGGACAACCAGATCCATTGATGCTGGTGTACCCAATATGAATCGAGTATTTCGTACTCGACCAATTGGGATTGTCGGCGTTGGGGCTCCGTCTGTTGGGTAGGTGTATAGCCCCGGTCCAGTGGCGCTTCCATTTCCAGCACCATCGAAACCTCCTTCTTGGCCGCACGCCATGACACACGACGTCGGCACAAAAACCAATTCCGCTTTACCCGCGCTTCGCGTCACTATACCCTACCTGTTTTCTCGAATCAAGTCTAAGAACCGGTCAAAAAGATATTCGTTGTCCAGAGGGCCTGGCGATGCCTCCGAGTGGTACTGGATTGTTAACAGGGGCATTTCACGGTGTGTCAGCCCTTCAACCGTGTTGTCGTTCAGGTTCAGGTGGCTGACGTCCAGCCCCGCCGGCAGCCCGTCTGCGTCCACCGCGTACCCGTGATTCTGCGCCGTGATTGTCACCAGGTCCGTGGCGAGATCCTTGACGGGATGATTCCCGCCGCGATGCCCAAACTTCAGCTTGTACGTCTGTCCGCCCAGCGCCCGTGCTACAACCTGGTGTCCGAGGCAGATGCCCATGACCGGCAGCCGACCCAGCAAACCCCCCGCGGTCTGCACGACTCCCTCCAGCAGCGCCGGATCACCCGGCCCCGGCGACAACAACACGCCCGAAGGCCGCAGAGCCATCACGTCGTCGAATGACGTGGAACTTGGAACCACGGTCACCGCGCATCCTCGCCGCCGCAACAGCCGCAGGATGTTGAATTTCAGACCCTCATCCATCACGACGACGTGCGGCGCGTCCGGCGGAAGCTCGCCCGGCCCCTCCGTCCATTCGTACGGGGATGCCGTGATAACCTCGCTGACCAGGTCAAGACTCCCGTAGTCAGGGGCCTCGCGGAGCCGCGTGAGCGCCTCCTCCGGCGACCCCTCGGTGGTGATGATGCCCATCATGACGCCGGCCATGCGGATTCGCCGCGTGAGCGCGCGCGTGTCCACCCCATAGATGCCGGGCACACCCTCATCTCGCAGGAAATCGTCCAGCGTACGCGTCGAGAGTCGGTTGCTGGGCAGGTCACACGCCTCGCGGACAACGAAACCGCGAACCTGTATCCGCGATGACTCGACGTCGCGATCGTTGATGCCGTAATTGCCTTGCAGCGGGTAGGTCGGCACGAGAATCTGTCCGCCATACGAGGGATCGGTCAGCATCTCCTGATAGCCGACCATCGACGTGTTGAAAACAACCTCGCCGATAGCCTCCGCGCCGACGGCCCCAAACGCATAGCCGCGGTGGACACTCCCGTCCTCCAGGACGAGAAATGCCTCCCTCTCCTCGGTCCTCCCGACAAGCGTCATGACCGTGCCGCTCCATGCGCCACAGACTGTTCCTCCGCTGCATAGACCTGAACCCCGCCAACAAAGGTGTGCGTCACCACCCCACGAAGCTCACAGCCCTCCAGCGGCGTGTTCTTGCCGAGCGACAAAAAATCTTCAGCGCGCACCGTCCACGATCGGTCGGGATCGAGCACGACAACGTCAGCCGTCGCGCCCGGCGTCAGTCCGCGCAGGCCCAGCGTATCGGCCCTCGTGCCGATGACACCGGCGGGGCCGTGGGTCAGCCGCGCAATAAGGGTCGACAAGTCCAGCCGTCCCGTGTGAACAAGCGCCGTCATCAGCAGTCCGAATGCGGTCTCGATGGCGGAAATGCCCGGCGCCGCGTCGGCGAACCCGCCGGCCTTGTCTTGCGTCGAGTGAGGCGCGTGATCGGTCGCGATGGCGTCAATCACTCCCTCACGCAGCGCATCAACCATCGCGTTCACATGCTCTTCCGAGCGTATCGGCGGGTTGACGCGCAATGACGTGTCCGCCACGGGGCCGTTCGGCCAGCCGTGCTGCGGCCCCCGTTCACCCAGCAGGGCGCGGTCCGTCAGCGTGAGATGGTGTGGCGTGACCTCTGCCGTTACTGGCAGGCCGCGCTCCCGAGCATCGCGCAGCAACTCAACCGCGCCGGCTGTTGAGGCGTGGGCGACGTGCAAGTGTCCTCCCGCCTCCGCCAACAGTCTCAGGTCTCGTTCAATGACGTTCGTCTCAGCCTCAGCGGAGGCGGAGGGGAGCCCTAGTTCTTTTGCCGCCTCGCCCGCGTGCGCCACCGCGTTGCCAATCACAAGCGGATCCTCGGAGTGCTGGCTCAGAGGGACGCCGAGCCGCGCGGATTCAACCAGCGCCGCTCGCATGACATCGTCGTCCGCAACAGCGGCACCGTCGTCGCTGAGCAGCGCCGCCCCTGCCGCCACAAGCCCGCTAAGATCGGCAAGCTCTCCGCCTGCGCGACCAACGGTAATTGTTCCGATGGGCAGGACACGGACACTCGCGCCGGCAGCCGCGCTCCGCATCACAGATTCGACCAGCTCGGGCGAGTCGATGGGCGGCTCAGTGTTGGGCATGGCGCAGACGGTCGTGAATCCACCTCTCGCCGCCGCCCGCGTGCCCGTCTCAATGGTCTCCTTGTGCTCCTGCCCCGGTTCGCGGAGGTGGCAGTGGAGGTCGATGAACCCGGGAGCGATGATCATGCCAGTTGCATCAAGTCGTTGGGTGCCGGCTGGGACATCAGGGTTGCTGCCCGCGCCAACATGTGTCCACACGACGCGGCCGTCCTGCAGCAAAACGTCTCCCGCAGCGTCCAGACCCTGCCACGGGTCGATAACCCGCCCGCCGCTGATGAGAACAGGCCTCCGGGAATTAAAGGTCACGCCGTTTCCCCTACATCCTCTCGCTTTTCTGCCCTCCGTGACATACTGGAAAGCACGTAAGCGCGTCTCCGAGCGCGATGCCACAAGTGACAGGACATGACGAACCGACTGGCTAGTACCTTCAGGCTTCGGGTAATGAACCGACTGCGGCCCGTCTTTGCTATTGTGCCATTGATTGCGGTCGTAGTCGTTGCTTCTGTGGCCGTCGGATGCAATGGGACCTCGGCAGCCGGTGACCGCGGCTTGATCCCCAGCACCAGCCCGACACCGCGACCCACTGTGCCGCCCGCCGTCGCAACGAATACCCCGGCCCCCGGCCATTTTGAAGTTATTGACGGCGTCAACGTGTATGCGGAGATACCGCCGCTCAGCGTGAATATCAGCCAGTGGAGAGAGACCGACTTCCGCCGGTTCACCGTGGACCCTGACGAAATCCTCTCTTCAGGACCGGGACGAAACGGCATCGAGCCCATCTACCAGCCGCATTTCATCCCGCTCCTTGAAGCCGCCACGCTTGAATGGGTGACGGGGGATCACCCCGTCGTGGTCGTGGAGGTCAACGGCGATGCCCGCGCCTATCCTCTGGGCATCCTGACTTTCCATGAAGTCGTGAATGACGTTATCGGCGGCCAGCCAGTGCTGGTTACCTATGGCCCCTTGACGTACACAACACAGGCTTTCAGTCGTGTCGTGAATGGCGTCGAACTGAACTTCGGCACAACGGGCAACGTGCGCCTTTCCAACATGGTGATGTGGGACGACGTCACGGAATCGTGGTGGCAGCAGGCGGACGGACAGGCCATCGTCGGCGCGGCGGCAGGGCAGCAGTTGGAGTACATTCCCGCCTACGTCACCTCTTTCCGTGAGTTTGCCCGCACGTATCCCGAGGGCAGGGCCTTGTCACCGGCAAGCGGCAGCCCGGAGTTCTGGCCCGTGTACGGCGGCTCACAGTACTTTGGCTACGATTCCCCAAACAATCCGCCTTCACTATTCCTCGGCCAACTGGATGGGCGCCTGAGCCCCAAGGAGCGCGTTCTTGGCGTGGAAGTCGACGGTGAGGTCATTGCGTTCCCGTTTGCGCGTCTCAGGCAGGCGCAGGTCATCAATACGGAGATTGGCGGCGAGCCTGTAGTTGTCTTCTGGAAACCCGGCACCCGTTCGGCACTGGATGAGGAAGTCATCGCGGACTCTCACGATCCCGGCTCCGCCGCAGCGTTCAGCAGGCGGCATGGTGATCGCGTCCTTGAATTTGAAGCCGCCGGCGACTTCTTCCGTGACACGGAGACCGGCACGCTGTGGACCTTGCTTGGCGTCGGTGACAGCGGCGAATTGGCCGAACAACAACTAACCCCCGTCAAAGCAGACAACGCCCTCTGGTTCATCTGGTCAGCGTTGAACCCAACAACGGAGATTTGGCCGGGCGAATAAAGCCTTGCTCGTGCCACTTTTGGCCACCATATGCCGCGCATTTTCCATGCAAAAATGCTAGACTGGACGTACGATTCAAATAGGATTCCAGACGTTTCTTAAGCGCCTGATTGCCCGTCGGCCCGGGATGGAGGCGAAGCTTCATGGTTGAACGTTCCGTAGCTCTTGAGCGCCAGATGCGCGAGGCGTATCTGGACTACGCGATGAGCGTCATCGTCTCACGCGCCTTGCCGGACGTGAGAGACGGCCTCAAGCCTGTCCAGCGCCGCGTCCTCTACGCCATGTATGAGCAGGGCATGAGAAGCAATACCGCCTATCGCAAGAGCGCCCGCGTGGTTGGTGACGTCATCGCCAAGTACCACCCGCACGGCGATTCCCCCGTCTATGACGCCCTCGTTCGCTTGGCGCAGCCGTTCTCGCTGCGCTATCCGCTTGTTGACGGTCAGGGCAACTTCGGCTCCGTCGATAACGATCCCCCCGCCGCCATGCGATATACGGAGGCGAGGCTGGCCTCCATCGCCGAGGAGATGCTCGTCGATATCGACAGGCAGACCGTCGCGTTCGCGGAGAACTTTGACGACTCCGAGCGTGAGCCCGTTGTCCTCCCGGCGCGTATACCCAACCTCCTTGTCAACGGCACGGCGGGCATCGCCGTGGGCATGGCGACAAACATGCCGCCCCACAATCTGACCGAGGTCTGTGATGCCATCCTGTTCGCCATTGACCGCTGGCGAGAAACACCGGACGGCGGCGAATTTGATGCCACGCTTGATGAGATTCACCAATTTATCAAGGGCCCGGATTTCCCCACTCAGGGAATCATCCGCGGCACGGAAGGTATCCGCGCTGCCTATGCCACGGGACGCGGCCGCGTCATTATCGAGGCCCGGGCCGAGATCCAGGACGGGGAGGGCCGCAACCAGCGGCCTCAGATCGTCGTCACCGAACTTCCCTACCAGGTCAACAAGGCGGCGCTCGTCGAGAAGATGGCCGACCTCGTCCGCAGCAAGCGGCTGGACGGCATCAGTGAGATTCGCGACGAATCGGATCGCGACGGCTTGCGAGTCGTCATCGAGTTGCGACGTGACGCCGCCGCCCACATCGTGCTCAACAACCTGTTCGAGCACACCGCCATGCGGACATCCTTCTCCATCAACGCGCTCGCGCTGGTGGACGGAGAGCCGCAGGTCCTGCCGCTCAGGCAGATCATCCACCACTTCATCCGGTTCCGGCGTGATGTCGTCATCAACCGCACGCGCTATGAACTACGCCGCGCGCAGGATCGCGCCCACGTGTTGGAGGGGCTGCGTGTCGCGCTGGACAACCTTGATGAGGTGATTGAGGTCATTCGCAATGCCGAATCCGCGGACGCTGCCCGCATCACGCTGATTGAGCGCTATACGCTGTCACAGCGGCAGGCGCAGGCGATTCTCGATATGCAGCTGCGCCGTTTGGCCGCCCTTGAGCGTCAGGCCATCCTGGAAGAGCTTGAGGAGCTGCGCGAGCGCATCGCTGAGTTGGAGGCTATTCTTGCCGATCCAACCCGTATCACTTCCGTCGTGCGCGAAGAGATTGAAGAACTCAAGGAGAAGCACGGAGACGAGCGCCGTACGGAGATTGACGAGAACGAACTCGGCGCAGTTCGCCGCGAGGATCTGATCCCGCATAACGAGGTCGTCGTTACCATCAGCCAGCGCGGCTACATCAAGCGCGTGCTGGCATCCGCCTATCGCCGCCAACACCGTGGTGGCAGGGGCGTCACGGGCGTAACGACCCGCGAAGAGGACATCGTTCAACACCTTCTCGTCTGTGACACGCATGACACGCTGCTGTTCTTCACAAACCGGGGCCGTGTGACCACGCTCAGGTGCTTCGACCTGCCCGCAGAAGCGTCACGCACGGCGCGCGGCATCCCCGTCGCCAACCTGTTCCAGGGCAGCGCCCTCGCGCCCAACGAGCAGGTCACGACGGTTATGGCGGCCTCAGACCTCTCTGAACACGACTATCTGGTCTTCGCTACCCGAAAGGGCGAAGTGAAACGAACACCGCTTGAACGGTTCGTAAGGGTTCGTAGCACAGGCAAAAAGGCGATGGACCTGGAAGAAGGCGATGATCTTGTTAGCGTCATCCTCGCGAAGGAAGAGGATCAGGTGATTCTTGTTACTGAGCAGGGCCTTGCTATCCGATTCGAGATAAACGCCTTAAGAGTCGCATCGGCAACGTCCGGCGGCGTGCGCGGCATCCGCTTCGGCAAGCGAGGCACGGAAGATAACGTAGTTGGCGCAGTTATGGCAGATCCCGAGAAGTACCTTTTCGTCATCTCCGCCCGCGGCTACGGCAAGAGCACCCGCATGGGCACGGGCGCAGTCGTTGAGACGCAGAAGGGAACCCAAACCGACGGCTACCCGCTCCGCAATAGGGGTGGCATGGGCGTCGCCACGTTCAAGGTGCGGGAGGACCGGCACAAGAACACCGGCCTGATAGTAGGCCTCGCCGCCGCCAAGCGCGACGAAGAAATCATGCTCATCTCCAGGAAGGGCATCGTGATCCGCACGACTCTCGACAATGTGCGGCCCACGCGCGGGAGAGATACCAGCGGTGTCCACGTCATGCGCCTGGAACAGGACGACGTGGTTGTGGCGATCGCCCAATTCCCGGAGCCGGAGGAGCAGTTGCCCCCGCCCGAGACAAAGAACAGCGCGGCCAAGAAGAACGGCACGAAGCCAAAGGCCAAAGCAGGCGCAAAGACAAAGACATCCGCCAGGAGCCGCCGGAACGGCAAGGCAAAGGCCACGGAGGCAGAAGCCGCCGAAGAACCTTCTGCCGAGCTTGACGACGACGCCTCCGTAGACATCGTCGAAATCACCGCGGAAGACGAAGCCGAACTCCCCGAAGAGGACGATATAGAAGACGACGACTAAGGCGAAGGAGGAGCCTAATCCTCCTGAAAGACGTAATCGGCTAGGTCTTCAGCCACAGTTGTGCTAGTGTCGTCTGGAAGTTCTACAAGGGACAACTGACGGCTGTTCCGTGCCTTCCTCACCCGCGCTTTTTCCAGCATAAAGACATTCGAGTCGACTCTCTCTAGTTCCAGTCTGTTCCTAGCCGTACTGCAATAGGCTGGATTCAAGTCGATGCCGATATAGTGCCTTCCGCTAACCTTTGCAGCTAAGCAAGAAGCGCCAGTACCGTTGAACATGTCTAGAACGATGTCGCCGGGAAATCCGGTGGCCTCTGATTTGGCGAAGGTGTACATCTTGATGAGGCGCAACGGTAGCACAACAGGAAACGGAGCCGGATGCCCCCCGGCCCGCGTCACATCTTCGGGGTAAATTGGCCAGACTTGCATGGTCAGGTTCAACCATTCTGATTGAGTGAGCTTGCTGGCCTCCTTGGACTCTTGATCGAGTCTTGGAGGTTCACCGTCCTTTACGAAGACATTGATGAACTCGATTGTGTTGTCCTCATAGATGTTGGGTGGGTAAGGATAACTGCCAAACATCTTGACAGTGGTCTGCTTTTGCCACACAAACAGGCTCAATCGATTCAGATTCGGCACCTCACTAAGTATTGTGCTCTCGATATCCGCAGAGATGTTCTTTAGGTGACGCGTATGTTGAGCGCCCATAACGCGTTTAGGTATGGGCATTATCGGGGTAACGATTGCTAGCTTTCCATTTGGAATCAAGACCCGCTGAGTTTCCTTCCAGACTTCGAGCAATTGCTCAAGATAAGTCTCATAATCTGTCTGCCCAATCTCGCCATGGTCGATGCCATAATTGACCACGTCCCAGTACGGTGGGCTAGTCACAGCTAATGCGACAGAAGAGTCTGGCAACGATCGTAATGTCTCGAGAGCGTCACCAGCGACAATTGTGTCGAGAAGGGTCTCGGGCCACTCAGAACCTTCAGGAATCCTCGAGGGTGAAGCCATGTCTCTTAAAGCCAATGAATTTCTCCACATCCGGTTTCAATAGGCCGATTCGCGAATACCTCGCCGTCTCAGGGAAGGCAGAGGCCAGTATGATTCCCCTGACGTTGGGGCTGAGGTTACGGCTAACCCAGCCAATATAGCGTAGTATTTGTCCGAACACTGCATCGGCGGCTTCTGCAGCCTTGATCTCAACGACCACATATTCCCCGTTCGTTGACTGGCAGAGCAAGTCTATCCTTCCGATCGGCGTGCTGTACTGGCGACCATCCGGAACAAGCGTCAAACCGGATTCAATCAGGCGGGGTCGACGCGCGTAAAAGTCCTCGATTCCTTTCTCCACTTCCATCCGCTGCAACTCCGCCGCCTCATCAGGTGTAACATGTTGCTTGCCTCGTTCGGCTATCCGCTTGGCTTGACGGCGCCTCTTGGTCTTCTCAATCTGATTGGTCAGGAAAGTGAACCACGAAGGTTCCTGACTGGGGTCTCCAAAGTACGCAAACCAATCAGCGGCGTTGTCGAAGACTGTCACCTGCCGCGTTGCTCCGGATGACTCTACGATGTCCTTTACAAGGTCAGGGTCAAGGGCAACCATACCTCCGCGTTCGTCGGAGTGCCCCACATATTCCGGATAAGTGAGAAAGCTCCGCTGATAGCTGGAATTGAGCTTTATCCGAGTGTATCTCTTGGCTGACCTACTTGGCCTGAGAAGCCTTCTAAGGAGTTCTCGCTGCTCATCTTTGGTCAAGTCGCGCCACGTGTGTATATAGCTGACTATCCTGTCGAGGTCGCTATGCTGCAACGCCAGATTTATGAAGAGATTGTGTTCCTCCACAGTAACGTGGCCATTGGTTTTCGCGAGTACTTCGAGTAAGAAAGTGTGTGGGACTAGGCCCTTGAATCCCTTGGCGTAAGGAGCGTTAAGACTAGGGTTCGGATATTGATATCTGGCAACCTGGCGGCTCAATAGCCGGCGAGGCGTCTCATCCACAAGGAGTTGCATGCCCGCCGCAGTCAGAATTAATTCTTGCCCATCCTGCATCCAAACTAGACCGAGCAACTCGAGCAACTTTTTCCATATGCGAACTAATGCTGTCCGATCCTGTAATTCACTGTCCTGTCTGGTTGGAGCGAAAACATGCAACTCCTGTGCTCTAGTTAGGATTGCATCCTGAGTTTCTTGGTTCCACTTAAGCCCTGCGAACTCCTCTCCTATGAGGCGCGTAACCGCTTGTATGGCGGCTATGTTGCTATGTGACAACACTCGTGCCTTCGGAATATACCAATACGTATCCGAGCGAGAATACTCGCGCAGAAAACGGTTCAATTCCGTTCTGAAGGGGAACTTGTCCGGCAGTTGTGTCATGACCTGCTTACTATATGTGACCCTGCGATAGCATCAACGATCATCATCCCTACTCCCCTTCCAGCTCCTGTAGTCCAAAAAACACCCGCTCCGGCGTGAACGGGGTTTGGTGAAGACGGACGCCCGTTGCGTGATAGATGGCGTTGCCAATTGCTCCCACGGGTGTCACAAGCGGTATCTCGCCCACGCCCCGCGCCCCGTGCGGCCCACTCGGATTCGGCGTGGAGACGATCACCGGCTCAATCATCGGCACGTCTACCGTCGTCGGCATCCGGTAGTCCAGGAAGTTCGGGTTGCGGATGATGCCCGTCGCCACGTCGACGTCATACACCTCCCACAGCGCCCAACCGATGCCCTGCGCCGCGCCGCCCTGCATCTGGCCCTCAACGGCCAGCGGGTTGATAGCGTTGCCAGGATCCTGGAAGATCGTGAACCGCTTGATTTCCGTCCGTCCCGTGGCCTTATCAACCGCTACCTCCGCTATGGACGCCGCTGACGTTGGCGCGGCGGGCAGGCCGGTCGCCATGCTGACTATCTTCAGTTCTTCTTCCTCCGCCTCAACGGCGGCCTCGCACGCATCACGCAGGCTGACGGAGCGGTCTGAATCCCGGGCTGTGAACGTCTGGTTCTCGTAATCGACGTAGGCGGGCTCCACGCCCAGCATGTCTGCCGCAACGCCCCGCAGCTTCTCCAGCGCATCGCGGGCGGCCATCATGACGGCGGTGCCGGTCGTGAGCGTCGTGCGGCTGCCGAATGAGCCGTCCGTATGTCCGACGGAATCCGTATCGCCGCTGCGGACGCTGACCTGCTCCATCTCCACGCCAAGCTCTTCTGCGGCGAACTGCGCCATCGTCGTCCGCGTGCCGGTCAGGTCGACGGAGCCTGTCGTCACCTCGAACGTTGCGTCCGGGTTGATGACGATCTCCGCGCTCGACGTGAGCGTCGCGCCGCCCCAGTATGCCGCCGCAAATCCACGCCCGTGTCCCTCCGGCAACGGGTCCGTCCACGCGGGATGCTCTTTGGCTGCAAGCAGGATCTTCTTGAGGCCCCATACGGGCATATTCAGGCCATTCGGGAGCGGATCGCCCTCCTCCGTCACGTTCATGAGCCGCAGATCGATTGGATCCATCCCCAACTCCTCGGCAAGCTCATCCATCACGACCTCGGTCGGATAGTTGCCGATGGGGCCGCTCGGCGCGCGGTAGGCCATCGCGACAGGCTTGTTTGTCACCACGTCATAGGCGTCAATGTGCAGGTGCTTGAAGCGATAGTGCGATGCACCGGTCAACGCCGCGGTGGCGGAGTGCGTAAAACCCGTCATCGCGCCTGTGTCCAGCAAATAACGCCCGTCGAACGCCGTGACCGTTCCGTCACGCATCGCGCCAATCCGCAGGTTGATTACATGGGCGCACGTTGGCCCGGACGCGCGGAAGACCTCTTCCCTCGCAAGAACCAGCTTGACGGGTTGGCGCGCCTTCATCGCAAGCAGCGCCGTCACGAACTCGATGCCAAGTCCCGCCTTGCCGCCAAACCCGCCGCCAATCTCCAGCGGCACGACGGTGATCTTGTCCTGCGGCAGGCCAAGGATGATTGAGAGCGTATCGCGCAGATTGAAGCTGATCTGGCTGGAAGAATAGACGGTCAGATGGCCGTCATCGCCCACGTCCACCGTGCACGCCTGCGGCTCCAAATATCCCTGGTGGACGGTGCCGCCGCGGAAGGTGCGTTCGATGACGATGTCCGACTCTGCGAAACCCTGCTCAATGTCGCCACGCTCAAACTCAACCCGGCGCGCGATGTTGCTCGCTCTGTCGGACGGCCCGCCGGCGAACTCCCACGTATAGAGATCATCGTGGACAAGGGATGATTCGGGGCGAACCGCGCGTTCAACGTCAACGACCGGTTCGATTGGCTCGTACTCCACCTCAACAAGCGCGGCGGCCTCCTCGGCAATCGTCGCATCGTCTGCCGCGATGGCGGCAACAGCCTGCCAGTGGTAGAAGATGCGGTCCTCCGCCATCTGCATCCGGCGTTGGTCACGCGGCGTCATCGTAATCTCGCCGCCAACGGCCTGGTTGCTCATGGCGATATAGGGAAAATCGGCGGACGTGACGATAGCCCGAACGCCGGGCATGGTCGCGGCCTTTGAGACATTGATGCTCAGGATGCGCGCGTTGGCATGCGGGCTGCGAACCAGCTTGCCGTAGAGCGTGCCCTCCGCGGTGTGATCCGCGCCGAACACCGCCTCGCCGGTGAGCCGCTCAGCGCTATCAACACGCTGAACACCTCGCCCAACAATGCGCGTACCCTCCTGCTGCGTTTGGGTCACTAGAATCACCCTCCGATTAGAACCTGTCGGTATTAGAGCCCTAGCTGTTCTCTAAGTTCATCAACGCTAAGGCCGTGGTGCTGAGCGATGCTGCTTAGCAAGGTAGACAACGTCCCGACCCTGATGGCCCTGTGCATGGGTATGGCCTCATGATGCTCTCCGTCTACTAGTGTCGTAATCCGTACATGAGAGCCACGTTGACGAACCGGTTCATATCCAAACCGCCTTAGGGCGCGGATAAGGTCGCGACCACTGAGGTCTCGGGGCAGGCTCACGGAGCAGACAAAACTTCTTGGTGGACAAGGTAGAGTCGGATGATCTTGGGGCGTGGCCCCTCCTCGTCGAAATAGACATCAAAGGCCTCGCACACGTTGGTGCGCAAATCCTCAAGATTGTCCCCCTGGGTGTGGATTCCATAACCGAGCGCCGACGCCGTGTATCCTCCGTCGAACGGATCCTCTTCGACCATGAAGATAATCTCCGTATCAGTGCTTGTTGGCATGGCCGCGTCCTTTCTCCTGGTGGCATTGTACCTGTACGCTCCGTTGTTTCCATGTATCGTAGATTCTGTACGGGCACGTTGAACCGGTCCTGGAGATACAGGAAATGACCATCACGCCACTGCAAAACGGCTCAGTCACCTCGCCGCGCGGGTTCCGCGCCGGCGCCGTTCATGCCGGCATCCGTTCAGACACCCCTGAGGATGTCCTCGACGTGACGATACTCGCCGCGGACGGCGAGACGACGGGCGCGGCGGTCTTCACAAAGAACAAGGTCACGGCGGCGCCGGTCGTCCTGAGCCGAGAGCATATTGGCAAAGCAGCCCCTCGGGCCGTTGTCGTCAACAGTGGCAACGCCAACGCCGCCGTCGGCGATCAGGGCATGGCGGACGCCCGCGCATCTGCGGAGATGGTGGCCAATAAGCTGGGCCTGCGCCCCGAAGAGGTGCTTGTTTGCAGCACCGGTGTCATCGGCGTGCCCATGCCCATGGACGTGATGCGCCGCGGCATTGAGGCCGCTGAACTTTCCGACAGTGCGGGCCATGAGTTTGCGCTGGCGATTATGACCACGGATCTTGCCTCCAAGGAAAGCGCCGCCACGGTGGAAATTGGCGGCAAGACCGTCACAGTCGCAGGCGCAACCAAGGGCTCCGGCATGATTCACCCGGATATGGCCACAATGCTTGCATTCGTCACGACGGACGCCGCCATTGAACAGGACTGCTTGAGCCGCATCCTTGAGCGCGCAGTCAGTCGCTCCTTCAACATGATCAGCGTGGACGGCGACACGTCGACAAATGACACGTTGATCGTCATTGCCAACGGCGCGGCAGGCAACTCGCCCATCGCCGGCGGGGAAGATGAGGCGCTCATAGAAGAGGCCATCACTCACGTCTCCATGGAACTCGCGAAGGCCATCGTGCGTGATGGCGAAGGCGCCACCAAACTCATCGAGATCAATGTGTCCGGCGCTCTCAACGATGAAGACGCCCGGCAGGCGGCCCGCGTCATCTCCACGTCGCCGCTCGTCAAGACCGCTGTCTTTGGCAATGATCCCAACTGGGGCCGGGTGATGATGGCGCTGGGGCGGAGCGGAATCGAGATGCAGGAATCACACGTGAGCCTGCACTTCAATGACATCTGCGTGCTGGAGAACGGACAGGCCGTACCCTTTGACCGTGACGAAGCCGTCGAGCGCATGAAACAGCCTGAGGTGCGGTTCGACGTATCGCTCGACCTCGGCGACGCGGCGGCCACGGCGTGGACGTGTGATTTCTCCTACGAATACGTCCGCATCAACGGCGAATACACCACCTGACCGCGTCCCGAGTGCTGTAGAATCCCGCCGTATTCGTTACTCTGGTAGTCTGAATGCTGTTTCAGATATCAATAGGTGCGTGAGTGTAATGGCTGAAAACGCCCGGATAGTCGTCAAGATAGGCGGAAACGCCCTTGGCCCCGACGATACGACCTTCCAGGACCTGGTTGCCGTGCAGAAGCAGGGCGTCTGGCCCGTCGTCGTTCACGGCGGCGGCCCGCTGATATCTCAGTGGCTCGACCAGGTGGGCGTCGAATCCACCTTTGTGCGCGGCCTGCGCGTCACGAGCGACGAAGCGTTGGACGTCGTCACGGCGGTTCTCTGCGGCCTGGTCAACACGCGCATCGTGGCGTCCATTGGAGAGGCGGGCGGACGCGGCGTAGGGCTGACCGGCGCGGACGGCGCGGTTATCGCTGCCGAAGTGAAAGACCCTGAGCTTGGCCGTGTGGGCGAAGTCGCTTCAATCCAGACCGATCTCATCATCGGCCTGCTCCACCACGATTTCATTCCAGTGTTCTCTCCCGTCTCCGTAGACGCGAGCGACAAGGGCAGGCTGCTGAACGTCAACGCGGACTCCGTGGCGGGCGCTCTTGCAGGCGCGCTGGAGGCGGACCGTGTCATCTTCATGACGGACGTGCCCGGTGTGCTGGGCGCTGATGGTGACGTGCTGCCCACTCTGTCGGAGGCGAGCGTTCGGGAGCTGATAGACGATGGCGTCATCACGGGCGGCATGATCCCCAAGGTAACGGCCTGCCTAAACGCGCTTGCCCATGCCCAGACCGCGCAAATTATTGATGGTCGTATTCCGAATGCTCTGCGCGATGCGCTTGAGCACGACACCGGCACGCAGATAGTGCGAGAGATTGAACAAGCCGCAACGGCGGGAGCAACGGCGTGAGCTTTCTGGACGAATTTGAACGACGGGACCCTCCGCGCCTCTCATCCATTCTCAACTGGGCGATTCCGCTCGGCGCGCTGCTTCTCCTCTGGATCGGCGGTTCGATAGCCGCCAATATCTACGTCGATTGGCTCTGGTTCGACAATCTGGGCTACCTGTCCGTCTTTACGACCATTCTCACAACGCGTGTCGCCCTGTTCGTGCTCGGCGCGCTTATCTTCGCCGCCGTCTTTGCGGCGAACGTCTACCTGGCGGAGCGCTTTTCGCCGAAAGGCATCTCGCCGGAGGCTGCGCTCAACATCCCGCTTGAGGCGCTGACGTGGGCGCGACGTCTGGTCGTCATTGGCCTCATCGTTGCCGGCGTCCTGCTGTCCATTGTCTTTGGCGCGGCGGCGTCCGGGTATTGGGAAACGGCGCTGCGATTCACCAACGCGGAGATGTTCAACCTGACAGACCCCCTGTACAACCGCGACGTCTCGGCGTATCTGTTTGATCTGCCCTTCTATCGATTCCTGCAGGGGTGGGCGCTTGGTGTCGTCATCGTCAACGCCCTGTTTGCTGTGGGCATCTACGCCATCAACTTTGCGCTTGGCGGCTTCCAGTTCTCGCTAACGCCAACACTCCGCGCCCACCTGTCCGGCTTGGGCGTTGTATTCTTCCTGCTCCTTGCGATTGGGTATTGGCTCAGCCTGCAGGAGCTCCTGTATTCGGCCCGGGGCGCGGCGTACGGAGCGGCCTACACGGACGTTGTGATTCGCCAGCCGGCGCTGCGGGTTCTCATCGTGATCAGCATCGTGGTCGCAATCCTGCTCGCTGCCAACTCATTCCTCCGCTGGCAGGGCCTGCCGTTGGCCGCAATCGGCATCTGGTTCCTGACGCTCACCGTCGGTACCGGACTCCTGCCCGCAGCCGTGCAGCGATTCCAGGTTCAGCCGAACGAGTTTGAGCGCGAGCAAACATACATTGAGCGCAGCATTGAGATGACGCGGGAGGGTTTTGCGCTCAACCGCATCGAGGAGCAGCCATACGATTCAAGCCCGGAGGTCATCACCAGTGACATTGTGAATGCCAACCCGGGCACCTTTGAGAACATCCGCCTATGGGATCACCGGCCACTCCGCGATATCTACAACCAGATTCAGTTCTTCCGGCTTCAATATTCGTTCCTGGATATCGACATAGATCGCTACACGATTGACGGCGATTATCGGCAGGTCATGGTCGGCACGCGTGAGCTTGTGCAATCACAGCTGGACCCGCAGGCGCAGACATGGGTCAACGAGCGGCTGCAGTACACGCACGGCTACGGCGCGGCGATGAGCCCCGTGACGGAATTCACCCAGGACGGCCTGCCGGAGTTCTTCTTACAGGACATTCCACCGGAGCCGGTCACCGGCGCGCCGCACGTCGACGTCCCACAGGTCTACTTTGGTGAGGCGACCGACGACTGGGTTATTGTGCGAAGTACGACTCCCGAATTTGATCATCCAACAGACGCCGGCCCGGTCTACCAGTCCTTTGAGGGCGACGGCGTGTCCATCAGCGGCCTGTTGTCCCGCGTCCTCTTTGCGTGGCGCTTCACAGACCTCAACATCCTGATTACGGGCGCAATCACGAATGAAAGCCAGATCCTCTACTTCCGCGAGATCCAGGAGCGCGTCGGCCATCTTGCGCCGTTCCTCGCGCTGGATTCCGATCCGTACATCGTCGTGGCGGACGGCAAGCTTTACTGGGTTCAGGACGCGTACACGATCAGCGACCGTTTCCCATATTCGGAACCGGCGCCCAGTGGTTTCAACTACATCCGCAACAGCGTCAAGGCCGTTATCGATGCCTATGACGGCTCTGTGGACCTCTATGTCGCGGACGAATCGGACGGCATCATCAGGACCTACAGGAGCGTGTTCCCGGACCTGTTCAAGCCGATGAGCGAGATGCCGGAAGCGTTGCGCTCCCATCTCCGCTACCCGGAGGACTTTTTCACAATCCAGGCGGACAAGTATCTCAAGTTCCACATGACAGACCCGCAGGTCTTCTATAACCAGGAAGACTTGTGGAACTTCCCGCTGGAACTGTTCTTCAGTGACCAGGCACAGGTCATGGAGCCCTACTACCTCATCATGGGCCTGCCCGGCGAAGAGCAGGAAGAGTTCGTGCTGATCATGCCGTTCACGCCGGACGGCAAGCCGAACCTTGTTGGATGGTTGGCGGCCCGCAACGATGGCGAGAACTACGGCTCGCTCATCGCCTACACGTTCCCGAAGGAGCGCCAGATCGACGGCCCGCAGCAGGTTGAGGCGCGCATCACCACGAACCCAGAGATCTCACAGCAATTCACGCTTTGGGACCAGGCCGGATCGAATGTCCTCCGCGGTAACCTGCTGGTCATCCCGGTTGGCGACCACCTCCTGTACGCGGAACCTATCTACCTCAAGGCGGAGGACATCGATTACCCGCAGCTGACGCGCGTCGTTCTCGTACAGCAGGGTGAAGAACCCGTCATGCTTCCGTCCCTGAGCCAATCATTGAACAATCTCCTCGCCCGACAAGGCGGCACGACGGCCATCCGCGAGACACGACCTCAACCGACCGACGAGGACGGAATAACACCTCTCACTGTCATTGAGCGGTTGCGCGCCGAGCTTGACCAGCTGCGTGATTCTGCCGAAGAACTCACTCAACAGATCGAGGATATCGCCCAAACGATAGACGAAGCGCTGGACGAGGAAGAAAGAGCGGCGTAGGGCTAGCCGACGGGCCGACTCTCAGCCGCACCCGCCCGCACGGCAGCCAGCAGGTTTGCCGGCTCCTTCACCGTCACCCGGTACCACGTACCGGATGGAATGATGAAAGCGCTGGCTGCCTTGAGGTCATTCGAGTCTGCTTCCTCTACGGAGTCGTCGGCAGTCAGCACGGTCGCCGCGCCCCAGAGCAGGAAAAGGAACGCGTCACCGTCAGCGTGACGTCGCCACTCCGTCCACGACTCGGCGACATGCTGCACGCCCACGATCCATCCGTCGGAGGCACTGTCGTCAGAGCCGACCACCGAGACTTTCCGATTGTCACTGAGCAGCGCGCGCGCATTGAACAGACTGAATGGCTCGTTGAGTGCAGGTCCTGTCATCATGCCCTCCATTGGGACGTGCTCTACCGACTCGCGCCCCTTAGCGGTACGATAGTCTAATCGGAAACCACATGAAGGGTATTCAGGCCTCCCTCTTACCCACTGACGGCAATGGAGAGAATCGCATGACGACGACTAAAGACTGGCAACAGATTGAATCCGACTATTACATGCAGACGGTTCGCCGCGTTCCGGTCACCCTTGTGCGCGGTAAGGACAGCACGGTCTGGGACGACAAGGGGAAGGAGTACCTGGACTTCGTCGGCGGCTGGGCAACGGCCACACTGGGACACTCCCATCCGGCGATGACAGAGGCCATCGCAGAGCAGGCCGGCACGCTGATCCAGACATCCAATGCCTTCTACACCGTCCCGCAGATTGAGCTCGCTCAGCTCCTCATCGACAACTCCTGCATGGACCGCGTCTTCTTCTGCAACAGCGGCGCGGAAGCCGTGGAGGGCGCGATTAAGGTCGCCCGCCGCTACGGCGCGCTGCACAAGGACGGCGCGTATGAGATTATCACCGCCCTTGAGTCCTTCCATGGCCGCACGATGACCACCGTCGCTGCCACCGGCCAGCCGCACTACCAGGAGGGTTTCAAACCTCTCACCCCCGGCTTTGTCCACGTCCCGTTCAATGACATGGCCGCCATCCGTGAGGCGACGTCAGAGCGCACCGTCGCTGTGATGCTGGAGCCAGTGCAGGGAGAAGGCGGCGTGAATGTCCCTGATCCCGACTATCTGCCCGCGGTCCGCGCGTGGTGCGATGAGAATGGCCTGCTGTTGATCCTGGATGAGGTGCAGACGGGTGTCGGCCGGCTTGGCCACCTCTTCGGGTACGAAGCATTTGGGGTGGAGCCGGACGTGATGTCGCTGGCGAAGGGACTCGGCGGCGGCGTGCCCATCGGTGCGTTCCTGACCAAGGATCACGCGGACGCGCTCACCTACGGTGACCATGGCTCCACATACGGCGGCAACGTCTTGACCACCGCCGCCGCGCTCGCCGTCCTGCGCACCGTGTTGGCTGAGGATATCCCCGGCCGGGTTCGGGCCTCGGGCGAGCGGCTGCTCGGAGCGCTCAAGGGTCTCGCGGACCGCCATTCGTCGATTGCCGAAGTTCGTGGAATGGGCCTGCTTGCTGCCGTGCAATTCAAGGACGAAATCGCGGGCGATCTGCTCGCCGCCTGCCTGGAACGCGGCATGTTGGTCAATCGTGTCCGCCCCAGCGCCCTCCGTCTCATGCCTCCCCTCACGCTGACGGATGAGGACATGGACAAGGGTGTTGCCATCCTGGAGGACGCCATCAAGAGCGTTTCAGGTTAGCGCGGAGAGTCCTCGGCCTCCGCCTCCACGCCGGTAAGGCCTGAATTCCTCGTCAACACGGCATCTTTTGAGGTGCGCACCGACCTGAGATTTGGTATCCTTGACCTTGTTTCGCTTAGGCAGTGCCCGGGGAGCCGGACCTGATGTTCACCGGTAGGTGAGAGTGGACGACGACAAGTTGCACGACGCTTGCGGCGTCGTAGGCATCTACCTACCGGGCGGCGACGCCGCGCGGGCAGCCTTTTTCGGTATCTTCTCCCTCCAGCATCGCGGCCAGGAAAGCGCCGGTATCGCCGCGTCTGATGACAATCAGGAACTTCACCTCTACCGCGGGCTCGGTCTCGTCAATCGCGTCTTTGACGAACACACCCTGAACGTCATCCCGGGCAGCCTTGCCATCGGCCACACACGATACTCCACCACTGGCAGTTCCACGCTCGCCAACGCGCAACCCATTCCCGCCAACGGCCCTCTCGGGGAGGTCCTCATCGCGCACAACGGCAACGTCGTCAACGCCGAACTACTGCGTCACGAGGCGCTGGAACTCGGCGCGCAGTTCGTCACGTCGACTGATTCCGAAGTCATCGCTCAACTCATTGCCGTCCTCCCGGGCAAAACATGGGAAGAAAAGATCACGGCGGCAATGCTCCGTCTTGAGGGCGCGTACAGCCTGACCATCCTCACCAGGGATGCCGTCTACGCCGTCCGGGATCCGCACGGATTCCGTCCGCTAAGCCTTGGAAAAGTCGCCGAGTCCGGCTGGATGGCCGCCTCCGAGACCTGCGCGTTGGAGAATGTGGGCGCGGAGTTCGTTCGGGATGTGGAGCCAGGCGAGATTGTGCGCATCGATGCCACCGGCATCCATTCCACGTTTGGCCGCCGCGAAACGCGATCGCTCTGCATCTTTGAACACATCTATTTCTCCCGCCCCGACTCCGTCCTTGAAGGCCGTCGCGTCTACCTGAGCCGCGAGGCGATGGGCAAGGAATTGGCACGGATGCACCCCGTTGAGGCGGACATCGTCAGCGCCGTTCCGGACTCTGCCATCGCCGCCGGCATCGGCTACGCGCACGGCTCCGGCATCCCTTTCTACGAGACATTGGTCAAGAACCGCTATGTTGGCCGCACCTTCATCCAGCCCGATCAGCGCCTCCGCGACGAGGGTGTTCGTCTCAAGCTGACCCCCCTCCGCGAGGTCATTGAGGGCAAACGCCTCGTGATCGTGGACGACAGCATCGTGCGCGGCACGACCACGCGTCATCTGATCGACCTGCTCCGCAGCGCCGGCGCGAAGGAAATCCATCTCCGCGTCTGCGCCCCTCCCATCCGCTACCCCTGCCACTACGGCATCGATATGCCCACTCGCGCCGAGCTGCTCGCGTCGGATCGCAGCGTTGAAGAGGTTCGCGACGAGCTTGGGGTTGATAGCCTCGGATTCCTTGATGTCCCGAGCCTGTACCGTTCCGTCGCTCAGGAGGGCCCGGGATTCTGCACGGCCTGCTTCACGGGTGAATACACGGTTCCCGTCCAGGTTGAGCTTGATAAATTCGCGTTGGAGCGGACCCCACTGCGTGTCTGATTCGGAGTCTAGCTACGCGGCAGCCGGTGTGAACATCGGCGCGGGGCAGGAGGCCGTGCGCCTCATGCGCCCGTTCGCCCAGTCCACGTACAACAACCGCGTCCTGGGTGACATCGGCGGCTTTGGCGGCCTCTTCAAACTCGATTCCTACCGTGAGCCGATACTCGTCGCCAGCACGGACGGCGTCGGCACCAAGATCAACATCGCCAAACAGGCTGGGTCGTTCGCAACCGTCGGCGCGGACCTCGTGAATCACTGCATCAACGATATCTGGGTGCAGGGCGCTGACCCGCTCTTCTTCCTGGACTACATCGCCACTGACAGCCTCAATCCGCAGGACGCCGCAGACATCGTTCGCGGCATGGCCGAGGCGTGTAGCGCCGCCGGCATAGCTCTCATCGGCGGTGAAACTGCCGAGATGCCCGGCACATACCGTGAGGGTCACTACGACGTCGCCGGATTCATTGTCGGCGCGGTGGAGCGCTGGGACCTCATTGACGGGACGGGAATCCGCGCGGGCGATGTCCTAGTCGGCCTGCCCTCCACCGGCCTCCACACCAACGGTTACTCGTTGGCACGCCGTGTCTTTGACCTTGACGATCACCCCGAAAACCTTGACGAAAGACCGCCTGAACTCGGCGGCGAGACGGTCGCCGAGGCTCTGTTGGCCGTCCATCGGTCCTATTACAAAGAATTGAAGCCGATGCGGCGACGTGTCCGTGGCCTCGCGCATATCACGGGCGGCGGCTATGCGGAAAACGTGCCGCGCGTCCTGCCGGATAACCTGCGGGCCGTCGTCGACTGCGGCGCGTGGGATGTGCCGCCCATCTTTCGGCTCATCAGCAGCCGCGGCGAAATCCCACTGGCCGAAATGTACGATGTCTTCAACATGGGCATGGGGATGATCGCCGTCGTCCGCCCGCAGGACGCCCCGATGGTCATGTCGGCCATGGAGGGCAGCGCCCAGATAGGCACAGTTGAAGAGCGGCCGCCGGACGGCGAGCGTATCATCCTCAAAATGGAGCGCGAATGACATTTAGAGCAATCATCGCCCCGTCCAACAAGGACGGTGCAGACGACCTCGCGCATGGACTGATTAGCCTCGGCTGGGAGGTGTATGCGACGGGCGGCACGCACCGTTTCCTGACCGGCGCGGGCGTCGACGCAAAGCACATCGAGGACCTGACTGGCTTTCCCGAGATACTCGATGGCCGTGTCAAGACGCTCCACCCACGTGTTCACGGCGGCATCCTCGCCAAGCGCGAGGAGCCCGCGCACGTGGCGCAGATGGAAGAACACGGCATCGGCACGATCGACCTCATCGCCGTCAATCTCTATCCCTTCGCGGAGACCGTATCCAAGCCGGACGTGACGCTCATGGACGCGCTTGAGCAGATCGACATCGGCGGCCCCACCATGGTTCGCGCCGCCGCCAAGAATTTCCCCGCCGTCATCGTGATGATTGACCCCGCCGACTATGCTCCGGTGCTGGAGATGCTGCGCGCAGGCGTCGTTCCCGTCGCCGAGCGCCGCCGACTTGCCCGCAAGGCATTTGAGCACGTCTCCGCCTACGACACGATCATCGCCAACTATCTTGCCCGGGACTTGGGCGCGGCAGGCATGGATGATGAGGCCGCCGCGCTCCCCGCCGAGCGTGTGCTCCCCCTCCAATCCATTCAGTCGCTCCGCTATGGCGAGAACCCCCACCAACAGGGCGCGCTCTACCGCATCAACGACCCAAGCCGTCCCGCGCAGGGCATCCCCTCCGCGCGGCAGGTCCATGGCCGTGAGATGTCTTTCAACAACATCCTTGACGCGGACGCCGCATGGAACGTCGTCTCCGATTTCCCGGACGCGCCCACAGTTGCCATCATCAAGCACGGCAACCCGTGCGGCCTCGCGACGGCGCCCGAACTCGCCACCGCATTCAGCCGTGCCCTGGCGGGCGATCCCGTCTCCGCGTTCGGCGGCATCATCGCCGCCAACCGCCCGATGGACAAGGCAACGGCGGAGGCCATCAATGAGGCGTTCTATGAGATAGTCATCGCCCCGTCCTATGACGATGACGCGCTCTCTGTACTCACGCAGAAGCGCAACCTGCGACTGTTGGAGATGGATGACGTGTCCGCCGCCAATCCTTCGCTGGATATCCGCACGGTGCGCGGCGGATTCCTCGTGCAGGCGGCGGACATGGGCGAGATGGGCGACTGGCAGACAGTCACGGAACGCGCGCCGACGGAGGCTGAGCTCGCCGATCTCCGTTTCGCGTGGAAAGCCGCGCGGCGCGTTAAATCCAACGCCATCGTGATTGTGAAAGACGGCGCGCTGCTCGGTATGGGCGCGGGACAGCCGAATCGTCTCATCAGCGTGGAGCTTGCCCTGAAACTTGCTGGGGACGAAGCGCAGGGCGGTGTTGTGGCCTCGGACGCCTTTTTCCCGTTCGCGGACGGGCTGGAGATGGCGCTCGCGGGCGGCGTCACGGCGGCCGTGCAGCCCGGCGGCTCCGTCCGCGACGATGAGGTCATCGCTGCCGCCAACAACGCCGGCGCGGCCATGGTCTTCACCGGCATCCGCCATTTCCGACACTAGGCGAAGCGTATGACGGACACTCCCGCCGCGGATACGACTGAAACCCGCCCCTCCGCCGACATCGTCATTCCCGTCTACAACGAGGAACACTCGCTGCCCGTCTGCCTCGAACGCCTCTTGCCGTACTGCCGTGAGAACCTGGCCGACTACCGCTGGCGTGTCGTCATCGCTGACAATGGCTCGATCGACAATACGCTTGAGGTTGCAAACCAGCTGGCGGCGCTATTTGAGGGTGAGGTCGGCATCGTCCACCTTGAGCAGAAGGGACGGGGCAGGGCGCTCAAGCGGGCGTGGAGCGAAAGCGACGCTGATATCCGCGCCTACATGGACGTGGATCTCTCAACGGACATCAACCGTATCCCGGACCTGCTCGGCGCGGTCAGGGACGGCCACGACGTGGCGACCGGCTCCCGCCTCAAGCGCGGCGCGCAGACCACACGCTCATTCAAGCGCGAGTTCGTCTCCCGCTCCTACAACCTGATGATCAAGTCTGTGTTCTGGAGCAGCTTCTCGGACGCGCAATGCGGCTTCAAGGCCATCAGCCGCCGCGCCGCGGACAACCTGCTGCCCCTCATCAAGGACAATGCGTGGTTCTTTGACACGGAACTGCTGCTCATCGCGGAGAAGAACCGCTACCCCATCGCCGATTTCCCCGTCGCATGGGAAGAAGACCCGGACACGAGAGTAAAAATCATCTCCACCGCCTGGGAAGACATCAAAGGCCTCGCCCGCCTCCGCTTCGGCGGCCGCCCAAAGGTGAAGTGAGGGGGCTTAGAAGTTCTTTAGGAGGCGGTCGGCGATTGGGATGGCCCTCCTTGCGCCGGCTGGATTGGCAGCTGCAAAGATGAGTTCAAAGATAGGTGAATTCTGACGGTTCAAGAACTTGCGCCTAGTTGGCGCAATTGCCGCGAATGCATTTCCTATCCTGTTCCTATAGACTTCCGCGATGCGATCTTGAGGCTCCCTAGACACGAGATCTCCATCGCCAAAAAGCGGCTGCTGAGCGGCAAGGGGATATAGTTCAGCTTCCCAATATTCTCGTCCACCAAAAATCCTATCGAGTTTGCGAGACAGTGCGGCGTTCGGGCGTTGCGTTCTTGTCATCATGCGAGTCAGCGCGCTCAATGGGAACCAAATCCAACAGTCGACCTTCTTGCTATCCGCGATAGCCTGAACTGTGGCCCAGTCAACGTCCGTGGCGAAGGGGTCAAGGAAGATGACTGCTCGATCGAGTGAACCCATTCTGGAGCAAATATCTGGGAGAACCAGATTTGCATCGCGGTTGATGACCTCTATGCTCCGATGAGGGTTTGCTTCCTTCATAAACTGCAGCGAAGATGTAAACCTGCGATTTTTCTCGATGTATATGAGGCGGTCAAAAGGCTTGTCCTCGATGTCCAGCGCGATCTTTGCCGAGCCCTGACGGAATGTGTCGAAGTCTCCGTAATCGGCCAGTTGGTCAGAGTTTGATTCTTGATATGAACCACTGCCAGCATAAGCGTCGACGTAAGTGAGTCTGAAGGGCGTGTCGGCAGAAGGTTGTTCCTTCAGCACCCTTGTATAGGCATCTAAATACCGCCGCAGAATCTCAAGCTTTTGCTGTGTCCATGGGCCACCGAAACTGGGGTGCTGGGTCATGGTCTAAACTGCTACCGGCATCTCCTGCCACAATTGACCATCCAAGAGAGCTTTATCCCCGCTCTGCTTACCTCGCCGGCCACCCCACTGCTTGAAGAAGAAGCTCACCTTTGCATGCGTGGTCTGCTTCTTCAAGGAATGCGCCCACTCCTCTTCCATCGGCCGGGCGCGAGGGCCACTCTCACCGCCAACGATTACCCAATGGAGGGTTTCGTCTGCCAGCCAGTTTGTAAGATCCAAAGGTCCCAACAATGGCTCGGCGGACACGAAACGGACTTCGGCAGGAATCCGTCCTAGCACGGTCAAGCGCGGGGCGTACTTCTGATTCTCAACCGACGTACCGATCCACACGTTGGAGGGCCACTCGCCGAATTGCTCTTTTCCACACTGCTCCCACCAACCCACCGCAAGTCCTGGCCGCTTGGTCAGAACTTGGAATATGTGTTGATTCGCTTGCCGCATGACGTCGAAGACCTGTGAGATGAATTCAAATGTCACCTTGGGATGAAAGAGGTCGGACATGCTGTTCACAAAGACGCGACGGGGCTTAGCCCAAGTTAGTGGCGCGTTCAGCCGTTCAGGCAGCATCTTAACCATGTCCGGCGATCCCTCGTAGCCCGGCACGCCCATCGCATGAAGGCGCGGGTACAGCGCGAACATGTAGCAGTTGTCGCAGCCCGGGGAGACGCGTGAGCAACCCGTAACGGGGTTCCACGTCTCATCCGTCCACTCAATAGTCGATGCCACCTCACGCCCCCTGGCTAGCGATTAACGCTGCGGACGGATAATAAAACAATTGTTCTATAATGTCAAAGAGCCTGCCTAGCTCGCCGTCCCCGGCGGTGGCAGGAACGCGATCAGGCCGCTCAGCGCGAGTGCGAGCGCCAGGAACGCCATAACAGACAGCACGAATATGCGGCCGAAAGTCCAACCTTCTCCGCGTCGGCGCGACCTGTTGTTGCCGCGCGGCTGATTCCGGCGCATCCCCGTGGGCGCATCCGCCGCAACGTCCTCACGCACACGAATCCGTTCCAGGAAGGACCGCCGCTCCGCCCGATTGCCGCCCATATTTGGTTGACCGCCGCCGCCACGCCCATCGCGCCCACCGCCTCGGCCCGGCCTTGGAGTCTGATTTCGTCGCCTGCTCATGCCTCAATAGTACCCTTTACCGTCGAGCCTTCTCCAGTAACGCCCGGATGCGCTCCCTTGCCCCGCGCGCCGATGGACAGCACCGCCGTGTGTTTGTCCCTGCAGGCGAGACGCAGCCCTTTCGGCAGATCGATCTCCGAGCGAGTGCGGCCCGTCGTGATCATCGCATCAATGTCCCGATAGTTCCGCCGGCTGAACCCCACCGCCGAGCCGAGCAGAGTTGTGACTGCCCGCTCAACGACGACATGCCGCAGCGCCGCGTGCGCCCCGCGCAGCGCTACACGGTCAATGCACACGGACTGCCGATCCGCCGCGATCTCGCAAGCCTCCCCCCACAGTCCGTCCGCCTGCGACTCCAGATACTCCAGTGCGAGCCGAGCATCCTCTGACGCCCGCCCAAAGGCATCCGACGCGCCCTCGCGGATGCGCTCCATCAATGGCAGCAACTCATGCCGCACGCGATTGCGCAGATGCGCCGGATCCGTGTTTGAAACATCCTGCCGGGGCCGCAGCCGCCGCTCCTTCAGATAGCCCATGATGTCCGCTCGCGTCACGCCCAGCAGCGGACGTAGGATCGGCACGCGCTCCCCGCTGGGTAGAGTGAACGGCGATTCCGACTGCTCTGTCATCCCCGCCAGTCCCCGCAGCCCCGCTCCGCGCAGCAAGCTCAACAGTACGGTCTCAATCTGGTCATCCGCCGTGTGCCCAAGCGCGATAGCATCCGCTCCTGATGCGGCGGCCTCATCCAGAAGCGCCATATGCCGCGCCTTGCGAGCCGCCGCCTCCACAGACAACCCCTCCTCTCGCCGAAGCCCCTTAACATTCACCCGCCGCATGTTAAAGGGCACATCCCACCGGGCGCACAGACGCCTCACGTACCCCATATCGCCCCGCGACTCCGGGCGCAAGCCGTGGTCCACGTGGACGACGTGTAACTCAAACCGGCAGTCATCCCGCAACTCAACGAGGCTCGCCAGCAGCGCGGTTGAATCAGGCCCGCCTGAAACACCCACAAGGAAACGCGCGCCGCGCCCCGTATAGCCGCCGGACACTAGCGCTTTGTGGACACTGCCAACGAGTTCCGACCCTGCTGATCGGCTGGTAGAGGACATGGCGAGATTAGTCAGTGCGGTCGGGCGTAACGTTGAGACTCGTCAGCGCCCATTGAAGCTCATCCGCCGGACCGATGACATTCGGCGCGCGCGAAACGAGCAGGCTGTACGTGCCCGGCGTGATCCGCAGTCGCCCGTAGTTGGACAGCGGCATCCCCAGCGCCCGGCACATGATGGAATACAGCGCGAAGGCGTGGGACACGATGATCACGTTGTCCTGCGCGTCATGCGACCGCGCGACGGACTCCACGGCGGCCCACGTCCGGTCCTGAAGCTGTTGCAGCGTCTCGCCGCCGTCCGGGAACTGCGCGGTGGCGGGATCGCGCGTCCAATGTTCAAAAAAATCCGGGAACATCTCGCGCATATCACGCAAGGGCGCGCCGTCCAGCCCGCCGAAATTAAGCTCCAGCAGGTCATCCTCGGGAATTACGGAGAGGTCGTGCGGCGTGGCGATGGCCTCCGCAGTGCGGACTGCTCGCCGCGAAGAGCTCGACATAACTGCTGCTACGTCTATAGAAGCAAAGGTGCTCGCCAACGCCTGCGACTGCGCGATTCCGGCATCGTTGAGCGGAACGTCAGCCCGCCCTTGCGCGCGCCCCTCGCGATTCCACTCCGTCTCTCCGTGCCGCACCAGGTACAGATTCACGACAGCAATTCCGCCTCATCATCCTCATCCTGGTCCTGCCACGCCGCATAGATGGCTTGTACAAGAGTGGTCAATCGCTCCCTGTGTGTTTCCCATTCTTGGCGGTCCAAGTGAAAATGAATGTCTGCCTTGGGGTTCTCCGATGGGTTCTGATCCTTAGGCTCTGTTACAAATCGAATCTTCTCTAAAGGCTCTCTGAACTCATCTGGGCACAGAGCCCTGGTATGCCGGAAAAAGGCGATGCTTATTTTCTGCTCCCTGAACGTATCAACACGTGCAAACCCCCCAAAACTGTTGGCTTGCCGAAGCCGTATGCCGCTTCCACGAGCTTCTATACGTCGTCTAGATTCAGGCCAATTCTCTCTGAACATTGCGTGAATATCAGCAACGAGATCGCGCGTCCCGTACCGTGTCATTTTCTCATCAAAGGCCTGCTCCAACTCTGTCCGAGTGCGACGCCGTCCTCTAGAACGGGACGTCTGCTCCTCAGCAACTTTCCCTTCCACCTGCTTGGCAAGAAAAGTCGTGCCGCTGTAGTTGAACGCGTGAAAGGTCAGCAGCGAGATGTCCATGCCACTGTTCTGGGCAAGGAATCGCACCATGCGCTCCGTCCGGTCATCCGCGCCCAGCCCAACCAGAAACATGCGCGGCGGTTTCAGCGATTCCAGCTGATCAAAACTCTCGCTGTACCACCCTATAAAGTCCTCGATTTTCGCAATGCCGCGCTTGCCCGATTCTTTTGTGATGAGGCCGGCGAGGTCCTCAATATCCATATTGTCAAGATCGGATGCGTAGTCGATAATCTGCGCAACCGCATCCCGCAATAACTCACCACGCTTCAGCTCAAACACCACCAACTTGCCGTCTTCCGGGTCAACGCCAAGCAAGTCAAGCGGCCCGCCCTCTGTGGGTGTTTGCCGTCCCACCAATGTCATGCCCTCAATGAGGAGATTCGGGTTCGCGACCAAGATATCCTCAAGCCGCCTCTCGGACGCCAGTTGGCTGTTCGTCGCCAGAGGCTTGGCCTGAGTCCCATCCAGCTCCCACAGTTTGATGTCTTCCAACTAATCCTCCAAAGAAACCGTATTATCTCCCTTACCCACCATCCTCTGTCCGCACCGTCACCTCATCGATGCGTGCGCCGTGGATCTGCGCCACCGTGATCTCATATGGGCCATGCACGAGGGCCTCTCCCTCCTCGGGAATCCGCCCAAGCTGCTTGAGCACGAAGCCGGCAATGGTCTCATACTCTCCGTCGCCGTCCGGCAGGTGGATATTCAGTTGCTCCGCCAGTTCGTCGATGTGCATGATGCCGTCCACGCGCACCGTGCGCTCATCCACCGCCTGGAACGCCTGTGGGTCACCGGGATCATCCACGCGTCCGACGATGAGTTCGATGGCGCGGCTGAGCGTCACGAGCCCGGAAATGTCTCCAAACTCGTCGACGACCATGACCATGCGTGACCGCTGAGCCCGCATCTCTTCCATGAGGTCGTCAATCATCTTGGTCTCCGGAACGAAATGCGTTTCACGCAGGTCCGTCGTGACGGAGCTGTTCATCGTGAGTTCGCCGAGGGCGTGCTTGTGGAGGACAATCTTGATGGAGAGTATGCCCGCCACGGTGTCCGGCTCATCTCCCAGAACTGGGAAATGTGAGTGAGAATGCTGGGCGTACGTCTCAAGAAATTCCGAAAGCGTTGTTCCGTTCCGCACCCAGATGATTTCCGTACGTGGCGTCATGATTTCCCGGACCATGCGGTCGCCGAACTGGAACACCTTGTGGACAAGCTCCGCCTCGCGCTCTTCCACGGTTCCCTGTTCCACGCCGGTCCTGATCATCGCGCGGAACTCCTGCGCGTCCACCACGGCGCGCCGCGTGCCGCCCGTCAGCCAGGCAACGAAGCCCGCGAACGTCGTGAAGACAATCGTTATGGGCGCGAAGACAAATGAGAATACTTTGAAGGGCGGCGCGAGGATGATCATCACGCGCTCCGCGTGACGCGCGCCCACCGTCTTGGGCGTGATCTCCGCGAAGACGAGCAGGGCGATGGTGGTGATCACCGTGGCGGCAACAAGACCCTGCTCCGAGTTCTCGAGCAATGTCAGGGCAATGCTGGTAGCGATGGCCGCTGCGGCCGTGTTCGTGAGGTTGTTGCCGACAAGCAGTGTTGAAAGAAACCGCTCCGGCCTCTCCTTCAGACCCTCCGCGACGCGCGCCCCTCGTGAACCGTTCTCGGCCCGGTGTCTCAGGCGATGCGGTTGAGACGCGAGAAAAGCCGCCTCCGTGCCTGAGAAGATTGCCGAAAAGAGAAAGGAGAGCCCCAATAGCACTAGGCTAATGGTCTCGACCTCCTGCATGCGCGCGCGTCCCTCCTCCCTCATGGGAGATTGCCGTCGTTATAGGTGACTATTCTACATCCCGCGCGGCAATCGTTCGCGCCAGGCTAGGGGAGTAGCGCCCACTGGTATCATTAATGCGAATGCTATTTTGAGAGCGCGGGGATTTTCGAATGGCAAAATACACGACGGCCAGTTTCAGCATTTCGGGCGGCGAGGCTCAGCCGATGGCGCCCTATATCCGTGTCTGGGATGACAGGCAACGAGAGGGCATCGAGACCGTTTACGGCTTGGTGGAAGTCGTCTCAGGGCCCGTAACAACAGTCTCTGACATCGTCTGGGAGTCGCTTGAAGAAGGACTCAACGCCCAGCGAACCCTTACGACGACACGCTACCTGCAGAACGCGATTGAGTCTGCCCAATTGACCCTCAGCGGCTACTCGGTGCGTGGCTGGCGCGCAAGCGCAGTATTGGCCGCGATCACCGGGAATGAGGTCTACCTTGCCTGGGCCGGGCCGGCAGTCTCGTGGGTCGTTACCAGTAAGCAGATCTACTATCCGGGCTATGTGACGCCGGATAACTCGGTCAGCGCGCTCGGAGAAGATGGTGAAGTGCCCATCTATGTGGCAAACGAGCAGATTAGCGACGGCGATACCATCGTGATTGGCTGGTCGCAGATGCCGAATGTCATTGAAGAAGAGCACATATCAACGATTATCAAGTCCGGCATGGAGCCTGCAATGCGTTCGCTCTACCGCATGGCGGCGCAGGAAAACGAATTCGCCATGTTGATGCTGCAACTCACTGCAGCCTGAGCCACACAGGCTCACTCCGAAACCTCACGGCCGCGCCACCATGAGAATCCTTGGTATCGAATCGTCTTGTGATGAGACGGGCATCGCCATCGTTGAGGACGGCCGTCACGTCATCGTCCAGGGCCTGTCATCGCAGGCGGATATCCACGCGCGATTCGGCGGTGTGGTTCCGGAGATCGCGTCACGCCAACATCTGCTGACATTCCCCACGCTCCTGCGTGACGTGATGCAGCGGCATGACGGAGACCTCAATCTCGATGCCATCGCCGTCACGTACGGCCCGGGGCTGGCGGGCTCCCTGTTGGTGGGTGTTAACTTCGCCAAGGCGCTCGCGATGGCGTGGGATTTGCCGTTGTACGGCATCCACCATCTTGAGGGGCACGTCTATGCGAACTGGATTGCGGACGGGCAGTGGGACAGTGAGGAGCGCGGTGACCCGCTGTTGCCATCCGTGGCGCTCATCGTCTCCGGCGGCCATACGGACATCGTGCTGGTTGAGGAGCACGGTAACTACCGGCTGTTGAGCGAGACACGGGACGATGCCGCAGGAGAGGCGTTCGACAAGGTGGCGCGGCTGCTTGGCCTCGGCTACCCGGGCGGCCCGATTATCGAGCGTGTCGCGAAGGAAGCGACCGACCCTGTCCGCTTTCCCAGCCCGCTAATCAGGGACTCCTGGGATTTCAGCTTCAGCGGCCTCAAGACGGCGGTGCTCCGCGTGGTGAACGAGCAGGGCGGGACGGACGCGCTCAGCGAGGAAGACGTCGCCAACATCGCCGCCGGCTTTCAGCAGACAGCTGTCGTTGGCCTGGCGGACCGCCTGCTTGAGGTTGCACGAGCGACCAAGGCCAAGTCCGTTATGCTGTCCGGCGGCGTCGCAGCAAACAGCGCCCTCGGCGAGGAAGTCCTGCGCAAGGCGGACATGCCCGTGTGGCGGCCGCGCCCCGGACTCTGCACGGACAACGGCGTTATGATTGCCGCCCGCGCCGCGTTCGTCATCGAACACGGCACCCAACCCGATGACGGCGGCCTTGACGCCGTCCCCAGCCTCAGAATGACGGCCTGATTCCGGGTTAGCCGCGTCCCAGGAACGGCTGCCTGATTGGCAGCACAGTCGCGTCAAGCATCGTGGCGTACGGCGGCATCACGGCCATTGCCAACGCCGCAATTGCCAATTCGTCCACCGACATCGTCGCGTTCGGATCCTCCGGCCCGCGCCACTCCAACGTCACGCTCCCGGGGTGAAGCGCCCCCGCCGAGATTCCATGATCCCGGCCTTCAAGCGCCGTCGACTTCGTGAGGCCGATGATTCCGTGCTTGGAGGTCGCGTAGGCGGCGGAATTCCACCGGGGAATACTCGACGAGATGCTGCCGATGTTGATGATGCGTCCGCCTCCCTGCGGCTTCATGATCTTCATGGCCTCTCGTGTGCAGATGAAAGCCGCGGTGAGGTTGATGCTGATCACCTTGTTCCACGTTTCCAGCGAAAGCTCGTCCACCGGCCCGCCGTCAAATACCCCGGAATTGTTCACGAGGATGTCGACTCTCCCGTATTCCGCCATCGTTGTCTCAAAGAGGCTGATGATCTGCTCCTCGCTGGTCACGTCCGTCTGGACAACGAGGGTAGGCGATCCGTACCCGCGCATCTCCTCGGCGGTTTCATTAAGATTCTCAAGTTGTCGTGAAGCCAGCACAAGGGTCGCGCCCTCCTTGGCGAATGCGCGCGCAATCCCCTTTCCGATGCCCCTGCCCCCTCCGGTAATAATGCAAACCTTCCCATCGAGCTGTCCCATGAGTTCACCCCCTGAGTGATGGTACAGGCCGTTCGGCCAAACAACCAATCGTCGCCAAAAAGAAGTCCCCCCGCTCACCAACAGGTGAGCGGGGGGACTCGTTTCCTCGAACGAACCGCTTTGGACTAGTAATCCATCGGTGGCTGTGCGGGCATCACCGGGTTCTCCTCAGGGATGTCCGTCACCAGCGACTCCGTGGTCAGGACCATGGCGGCGATGGACGCGGCGTTCTCGAGCGCCGTGCGCGTCACCTTGACGGGATCGATGATCCCGCGCTCAACCATATTGCCGTACTCGTCGCGTCCGCCGTCGTAGCCCTCGCCCTTCTCAAGGCGGCGAACGGCGTCGACGATGACGGAGCCTTCCTTACCGGCGTTCTCCGCGATCATCCGCATCGGCTCTTCGAGCGCGCGGCGGACGATGGTTGCGCCGGTGGACTCGTCGCCGTCAAGCTCAAGGTTGTCAAGCGAGGCGGCCGCGTGCAGCAAGGAGACTCCGCCGCCGGGGACGATGCCCTCTTCAACAGCAGCGCGCGTGGCGGACAGGGCGTCCTCGACACGCATCTTCTTGTTCTTGAGCTCAACCTCAGTTGCCGCGCCGACGCGGACGACGGCAACGCCGCCGGCCAGCTTGCCGATGCGTTCCTGCAGCTTCTCGCGGTCGTAATCGGAGCCGGACTCGTCCATCTGCGCCTTCAACTGCGCGATGCGCGTCTGGATGGCCTCGTCGCTGCCTGCGCCCTCGATGATCGTGGTGTTGTCCTTATCGGCCACCACGCGGCGCGCCCGACCGAAATCCTCAGGCTCAACGCTATCCAGCCTCTTGCCAACCTCTTCGCTGATGACTGCGCCGCCGGTCAGGATGGCCATGTCTTCCAGCATCGCCTTGCGGCGGTCGCCGAATCCCGGCGCCTTGACGGCCAGGCAGTTCACCGCGCCGCGCAGCTTGTTGACCACCAGCGTCGCGAGCGCCTCGCCCTCGATGTCCTCAGCGATGACGATGACGTTCTTGGAGATGGCAATCGCCTTCTCAAGCGCCGGAACGATCTCGCTGACCGCTGACACCTTCTTGTCCGTGATAATCATCACGGCATCATCAATCGCGGACTCCATGCGCTCGGAGTTCGTGACGAAGTAAGGCGAAACATAGCCGCGATCGAACTGCATCCCCTCGACGTATTCCGTCTCGTACTGGATGCCGCGCGACTCTTCAACGGTGATAACGCCGTCCTTGCCCACCTTCTCCATGACTTCGGCAATCAGGTTGCCGATCTCGGAATCGGACGCGGAGATGGACGCGACCTGCGCGATCTGCTCCCGCCCGGACACCGGAATCGCCAGCGTCTTGAGCTCTCCAACGGCCGCATTCGTGGCCGCCGTGATGCCGCGCTGCAGCACCATGGGGTTCGCGCCTGCTGCGACGTTCTTCATTCCCTCATGGATGATGGACTGCGCAAGAACCGTCGCCGTCGTTGTGCCGTCACCGGCGATGTCGTTGGTCTTGGACGCCGCCTCTTTCACGAGCTGGGCCCCCATGTTCTCGAACGGATCCTTCAGGTCAATCTCCTTGGCGATTGACACGCCGTCGGAGCTGACTGTGGGCGGGCCGAATCGCTTGTCAAGAACAACGTTGCGCCCGCGGGGCCCAAGCGTAATCTTGACCGCATCGGCGACGGCGTCAACGCCGCTGCGCAGCGAGCGCCGCGCATCCTCGCCAAATATGAGCTGCTTTGCCATTGAGTGTGCCTCCTGTACCTTTCTGACCTGTGACTAGCTGATCTTCGCCAGGATGTCGGACTCCCGGAGCACCAGGTAATCCTCGTCGTCTTCCTTGAGCTCGGTTCCCGCGTACTTCGCGTACAGAACCTTGTCGCCGACCACGAGTTCCATCGGAATCCGGTTGCCCTCGTCCGTGAGTCGTCCCGGGCCGGCCGCGATGACCTCACCCTCTTGCGGACGCTCCCGGGCCGTATCCGGCAGGACCAGACCCCCCTTGGAGACCTCCTCCTGCTCAATCGGCTTGATCACAATCCGGTCTCCCAGCGGCTGAAATGTGCGCGCCATACCTCTCTCTATCCCTCCTGTAACTATCCCTGGAACCGTCGTTTTCGCAGAATTAGCACTCTCGCGCCGAGAGTGCTAACACGCGCAGTATACGCATGTCTTCCCGACTCGCGCAAGTGTCCCAAGCTAGGCCTAACGTCACCCGTCTCTCGACAATTCACGCACGAAAGAGCCGACTACAACCCTCTCTCGTCGGTGTTCTGTCCGTTCCTACACGGCCTCAACGACAAGGGCGATGCCCTGTCCGCCGCCGATGCACAGCGATGCCATGCCGAACTGCGTCTCACGCCGCTGCATCTCATGCAGCAGGGTCACGAGGATGCGCGTGCCGGACGCCCCGATCGGGTGACCGATGGCGATTGCGCCGCCGTTCACATTCACCTTGTCCGTGTCCAGCTCAAGCTCGCGCGTCACCGCCACGGACTGTGCCGCGAACGCCTCGTTCAGCTCAAACAGATCGATGTCCTGGATCGTGAGGCCCGCATGGCGGACGGCCCGCTGCATGGCGCTGATGGGGCCGATGCCCATGATGCGAGGATCCACGCCCGCAGAGGCGTAACCGCGCACCTTCGCCAAGGGCTTGAGCCCGTGCTCGTTCGCGAACTCCTCCGAAACGACGATCGTCGTTGCCGCGCCGTCATTGATGCCGGAGGCGTTGCCCGCCGTCACCGTGCCGTTGTCCTGCGTGAAGGCAGGGCGCAGCCTGGCCAGCGTCTCGCTGGTAGAGTCCGGGCGTGGATACTCATCGGTGTTCACGACGACGGGATCGCCGCGCCGCTGTGGAATTTCCACGTTGACGATTTCATCCGTGAACCGGCCGCTGCTCATCGCCTCTCCGGCACGCCGCTGCGACTCTGCGGAGAAAGCGTCCTGGTCGTCGCGCGTCACGCCGTATTCGGCGGCCACGTTCTCGGCCGTGATGCCCATGTGGCAATCTTCCATCGCGCACCACAGCCCATCATGGACCGTCGAGTCGATCAACTCGGCGTGGCCGAGTCGATACCCGTAGCGGCCGTTCTGCACCAGGTACGGCCCGGCGCTCATGTTTTCCATGCCGCCCGCGACCACATAGCTCGCATCGCCGGCACGGATGGCCTGTGATGCCAGGATGACCGTCTTGAGGCCGGAGCCGCACACCTTGTTGATGGTGGTGGCGGGCACGCTCACCGGCAGACCACTCTGAATGGCGGACTGGCGAGCAGGGTTCTGTCCAAGCCCGGCCTGTATGACGTTCCCCATCAGCACCTCATCGGGCTGAATCTCATCAGGAACGCCTGCGCGCTTGATGGCCTCCTCAATGGTGACGGCGCCCAGCTTTGGCGCCGCAACGCCTGAGAGGCCGCCGCCCATGCTTCCCACTGCGGTTCGCACTGCGCTCACGATTACTGCATCGCTCATGGTTTGATCCTCCCTTGGGCTGTGTGCCCCTGGTAACCGACCGAATCCTAGCGGTAGTACATCCCGCCGTTTACGTCAATCGTCGCGCCCGTCATGTAGCTCGCCTCGCTCACGATGAACCGCACGACCTTTGCAATCTCCTCAACCTCGCCGAGGCGGCCCAGAACGGCCTCCTTCTTGAGATTCTCCTTCATCTCCGGCGTCAGGCCGGAGATCATGTCTGTATCAATGAACCCGGGCGCAATGGCGTTCACCTGGATGTTGGTGCGCGCGCCTTCGCGTGCCGCCGTCTTGGTGAAGCCCAACAGGCCCGCTTTGGCCGTCGAGTAGTTGATGAGGCCAAGCCGCCCCGCCTCGCCGACGATGGAGCTGATGTTGACGATATGGCCGCCGCCGGCCTCGCCCATGATGTTCCAGATTTTCTTGGTCACATTGAATGTTCCGGTCAGATTGACCTCGATGACGCTGTCCCACTGATCGTCCGTCATATTTCGGAGCGTGCGGTCTGCAGTTGCGCCCGCGTTGTTCACCAGGATGGTGACCGGTCCGAGGTCGGACACGATCTGATCGATCTGGGAATCAACCGCCGTGCGGTCCGCGATATTGAACTGGTACGCGCCGGCCTTGCCGCCCGCGCCCGTGATTTCACTGACTACGGAGTTCGCGGCTTCCTCGTTCGCGTTGTAGTTCACGGCCACTGATGCGCCGCTTGCTGCCAGCTCAATCGCCGTCGCGCGGCCAATGCCGCGTGATCCACCCGTAACGAGCGCCACCTTGCCGTCCAAGAGTCCTGCCATCGTCCTTACCCCCTGTTCCTTTCCTTACCTGTATCTTTTCGTGCCCTCTATAGCGGGCGGTGTTTTCTATATTGCTATCTACGGCTAAACCTCGACGGGCGGCGTGTATTCCCCGAACACATCTCTCAAAGCGCCGCTAATCTCGCCCGTCGTTGCATAGGCGCGTACTGCGCCCAATATCGGTTCCATGAGGTCGCCCTCTCCACGCGCCGCGGCTCGCAATGCCTCAAGCGCGTTCGTCACGTCTTCAGCGCTCCGCTCGGCGCGCACGCGCTCCAGTGATTGATGCTGTTCCGCGACGACGCGGTTGTCCACGCGGAACACCTGCAGCGACTGGTCCTCGTTGCCGTCCGTGAATGAATTGACGCCGACGACAACCTGATCGCCATTCTCGATGGACTGCGCCATGTCATAGGACGCCTGTGCAATCTCCTTCTGGATGACGCCGTTCTCGATTGCAGTGACCGCGCCGCCGAGGTCCTCGATCTGGCGCAGGTACTGCCACGCCTTTTCTTCGAGGTTGTTGGTCATCCACTCGACGAAGTAGGAACCCGCAAGCGGGTCTACCGTGTCCGCAACCCCGGTCTCATGCGCGAGAATCTGCTGTGTTCGCAGCGCAACCCGTTGCGCCTCATCCGTCGGGATGCCAAGCGCCTCGTCGTAGCAGGACAGCGCAAGGCTCTGCACGCCGCCCAGCACCGCCGCCATGGCCTGGTATGCCGCCCGGACGATGTTGTTCTGCGGCTGCTGCGCCGTCAACGTCGATCCGCCGGTCTGCGTATGCGTGCGCAGCATCCACGAACGCGGGTCCTGCGCGCCGAACCGCTCCTTCATGATCTTCGCCCACATCCGCCGCAGCGCGCGGTACTTGGCAACCTCTTCGAGGAAATTGTTGTGCGTATTGAAGATCCATGAGACGCGCGGTCCCCATGAGTCTGCATCGACGCCACGCTCAACGAATGCCTCGCCGTACGCGATGGCGTTAGCAAACGTGAATGCAATCTCCTGCGCCGCCGTGCTCCCCGCGTCGCGCATGTGGTAGCCGCTTATGGAGATGCTGTTGAATCGCGGCATCTCCCGGGCGCAATAGCCAACAAGATCAGCCGCAAGCCGAAGCGACGGCCCCGGCGGGTAGATATACGTCCCGCGTGCGATGTATTCCTTCAACACGTCGTTCTGTGCCGTGCCGGTGAGCGCAGCGGGTTCGTGACCCTGCTTCTCGCCTACCACCACGTACATGGCGACCAGCAAGGCGGCCGGTGCATTGATGGTCATCGATGTGCTGACCTTGTCCAACGGGATGTCCTCGAACATCAACTCCATGTCGCGCAGGGAGTCGATAGCCACGCCAACCTTGCCGACCTCGCCAAGCGAGTGCGAATCATCGGAGTCGTAACCCAGTTGTGTCGGAAGATCAAAGGCCACCGAGAGCCCCGTCTGCCCCTGCTCGAGCAGATAGCGGAAGCGCTCATTGGACTCCGTCGGCGTGCCGAATCCGGCGTACTGACGCATGGACCACAGCCGCCCGCGATACATTGTCGGCTGGACCCCGCGCGTGAACGGGTATTCGCCGGGGAATCCTACGTCATTGAGAAAATCCAGATCGGAGACATTCTCAGGCGAATAGGCCCGGTTGATGCCTTCAATGGAATCCGTGCCAAACGACTCCTTGCGCTCACGAGCGCCGGCCGTCTTCTCCTCCCACGCCGCCTGCGCTGCGCGTATGTCTTCTTCAGAGCGTGTTGCCATAGCGACGCCCCCTAACCCTCACTGTCCTCCGGCTTTCGCGGAATCAGCACGCTCCGCTTGAACGTCATCACCGTCTCTTCACGCTGATTCGTTGCCCGCGTCTCAACCGTCACGACGCCGCGGTCGGGCCGTGTATCGCTTGGCCGAACGGACAGCACTTCCGTCTCCGCATATATGGTATCCCCATGGAACGTGGGCTTGTGGAATCGGATTTCATCCAGCCCGAGATTTGCGATGGCACGGCCTGACACATCCGACACGCTCAGACCGAATGCAATGTCCACGACCAGGTTGCCCACAACCACGTTCTGGCCGAACTGGCTGTTCTTGCCGAACTCTTCGTCGATGTGCAGGGGATGGTGATTCATCGTCAGCATGCAGAACGCGATGTCGTCCGCCTGCGTAATTGTCCTGCCGGGCCAGTGCTTGTACACCGCGCCCTCTTCAAACTCTTCCAGATACCGTCCGAATTGCATCCTCGTCTCCCACTCGTCATTCCCGCGAAAGCGGGAATCCAGTGCTCCTAATTCTCGCCTAGCTCACCGCGTACCGCTGCAGCACGCTGCGCGCGATGATTGTCCGCTGGATCTCGTTGGTGCCCTCATAGATCATCATGCCCGGCGCGTCCCGGAAGAACCGCTCCACCGGCATCTCCTTCGTATAGCCTATCCCGCCGTGAATCCGCATGGACTCCAACGTCGCCTGCGTCGCCACCTCCGTGGCAAACAGCTTGGCCATTCCGACCTCGGTGTCAGCCCGCCCACCCTGGTCCTTCACACCCGCGGCCCATCGCGCCAACAGCCGAGCCGCCGTGATGTTCGTATACATATCAGCCAGCTTGAGTTGAATGGCCTGGTGCTCTCCGATTGGCTTGCCGAACGCCTGCCGCTGCTGAGCATACGTCGCTGCGGCCTCGAATGCCGCCCGCGCCACGCCGACAGCCCGCGCAGCCGTGTTCACACGCCCCACCTCAACCCCGCTCAGTATCTGGAAGAATCCTTGTCCCTCCTCGCCTCCAAGCAAGTTGCTCGCAGGCACACGCAGATCGTCCATCGATAGCTCGGACGCCTCAATGCCCTTGTACCCGAGTTTCTCGATGTCTCGAGTCACATTGAATCCCGGGTATTCGGGCTGGACGAGCAGGCAGGAGATGCCGCGATAACGCGGGTCCACGTGCGGGTCCGTCTTGACGGCCATCGCGAACAGCCCGCCGCGCCGCCCGTTGCTCACGAACAGCTTGGAGCCGTTCACCACGTAATCGTCGCCGTCCTTCACCGCAACGGTCTGGATAGCCTGCACGTCGGAGCCCGCGTTCGGCTCCGTAATCGTCAGAGCCCCCCGCCGCTCGGCCGTCGCCAGCTGCGGCAGATAGCGCTGCTTCTGGTCATCCGTGCCGTATGAGGCGACGAGGTGCGTGATGATGACGTGGGTGTTCAGAATCCCGCCGAGGCTCATCCACCCCCGCGCTAGTTCCTCAACAACCCCGGAATAGCTCACATACGTCGCGCCGATGCCGCCATACTCCTGCGGAATCATCAGCTCGAACAGGCCAAGTTCCCGCATCCCTTGCACAAGTTGATCCGGGAACGTGTTGTTGTGCTCAAGCTCGTCAACGACCGGCACAACCTCCCGGTCGACCCATCGGCGCACCTCAGCCGCGATGGCGTCTTGAGGTTCGATGATGGGATCAGGCATGACGCTCTCGGACGGCGGTTCCTCTAGGCGACGTGTCGGCCTGCCTGCCGCAGAACGTCATAGCCCGTGATTTCAGCGTGTCGCGCGGCGTGCTCGGACAGCCAATCCGCTTCAACCTTGCCCGCCTGCGCGGCCTTTGCCAAAAGCACCAGATAGCCCTTGGCCGTCGCCTCGTCGACGAACTCGCCCGTCTCCTCAAAGACAAACGCTCCGCCGCCGCGCTCATGGTAGTTGTCAATCAGCCGTGAAGCGTACTCCGTCAGGGAATCGCTCGGCGTAAACGCCATGTTGGCCATCGGCGCCTGTTGCGGGTGGATGATCCACGTGCCGTCCATGCCCAGGTTCGCCGCCTCGACGTTCTTCTGGAGCAGGTCTTCATTGATTTTGGCGGCGTCCTCCTCCGACGTGTCACGCCGGACAAGAGTGAAGAACACGTTGTCGATGGCGTGCAGTTCTGCCGCCTTCGCCGCCACTGCCATGTGCTGCTTCGCGTAGTGGAAGTTCTTGTTCTGGTCTTCGACAACGTCCACAACACCCATCACCGCCGCGAAGTCTGCGATGCCGAAAATCAACCCCGCCATACGCGGGGAGGCTGTTGCGATCTTGCTGACGTTGACCATCGCCTCCGGTGTCTCGATCAACGTCTCGATGGCAACCTTTGTCGTCCAGTCCGCCTCAAGCTCAAGGGCATCGAGCAGGCGGGACACGTAGATGACGTCTTCCGGTCCCGTCACCTTCGGCAGGATAATCCCGTGGAACTTGTCGACCGCTCCCCGCATGATCGTTTCCACGTCGCCGAGAAAGAAGCGGGAATGGATGTTGTTCGGGCGGAACGTGACCACCTTCTCGCCGTAATTCAGTGTGTTGAATGCCTCCATAATCGTGTTGCGAGATGGCTCGCCCTTGAACTCGTAAGGGCACGCGTCCTCAAGATCAGCCATCACGTGGTCGACTGGAGCGCTTGCGGCGTTCTCATGCATCCGCATGTTGTGGCCCGGATACGTCATTTCCGTCCGCGGAACGACGATTCGGTTGCCTTGGTCAAGAACAAACATCGGAATTGGCCTCCTAAACGGATTCTAGGAAAACGACCGGGTCACGCCGATACTGCTGGTAGGGAGTCACGCTACTCGTCACGCACGGTGTCCAGCATCACCAGCGCCTCACCGGTGAGGACCACTTCATCCTTCTGATTCGTGCAGGTGGTTGAAATGGTGGCGCGACGGCGATCAACGTCAAGCTCTGTGACCTCAAGGGTTGCAGTGATTGAGTCGCCAAGCCACACGGGAGCCCGGAACTGCAATGTCTGTCCCATATAGATGGCGATTGCGTTCGGCACTAGCTGAGTGCCGATTGCGGCAGAGATAACGCCCGCCGTGAGCATTCCGTGCGCTATGCGATTCCCAAAGCGGGTGCGTTTGGCGTAATTGTCATCCAGGTGGATGGGCTGAACGTCGCCGGACGCCTCCGCGAACTGCTCCACGTCATGCGCTGAAATCTCTTTCGTGAATGACACGACAGTCCCAACGGATACGCCCAGAACCTCATCCGCCAAATTGGTACCCCCTTGTGCCTAAGGCAGCTCAGTTATCCCCACCCTGATTCATGCTGCTCCTGGCAGTTTTGACACGCCGTATCGTACCACGCGACTCCTATTCCCGTCATTTTTCCGTGAATCTACGCCACTTGCCGGATTCCGCGCTAAACTGTGTGGTCAGAGTGGATGATTACACGCGTCTACAGATTGAATTGCATGGAACAGTGCGCCCGCGGCGGCCATAGAGGGAACAGACTGTGAACGCATTGCGCCGTATCTCATTGGCGTCCCTGACGCTGCTTGTCCTCGTTGGCACGGCCGGCGGGGGTGAGCAGACTAATTCAGGCCGCGGCCTATGGACTGTGTACAACGTCGAAAACACCAGCATCGCCAGCTGGTTCCTCACGGAAGTCTATGAAGACATCCATGGACGCAAGTGGTTCGCGAGCTTTGAGAACGGCGCGTCTCTGTACGATGACGGCGCGCTCATCACGTACAACGCGAGCAACAGCGGAATTACCGCGCGCACCACGTCATTTATCTACCATCCGCATGGCGTCGTCTGGGTCGGAACCGAAAGGGGCATCGTCGTTCTTGAAGAAGGCCAATGGTCGCGCCTTGATCAAGACGGAGAACTTGGACTGGATGACGTGTTTGTCTCCGCGCTCCTGCTCGACAGCCGGGATCGGGCATGGGTTGGCACGTGGGGCGAGGGCATCCGTGTCCTTGAAGATGGTGAATGGACGTCTTTCAGCGTAGATAGCGGCCTTCCTGATGATCGCATCTGGACCTTCTATGAGGACTCTGAAGGCCGCATCTGGGTCGGCTCCAAGGGCGGGGTCGTGGTGTTCGACTCAGACGGGCAACGCACCACGTACACAGAAGAAAACAGCCCCCTCGCCGCAAACGAAGTCCGTGTTTTCCTGGAGGACTCTGAAGGCGATTTGTACATCGGCGCGTACGGCGGCGGCCTGAACGTGCTGCGCGCAGACGGTGAATGGAGAGAAGACCCGTACACAGTCCTGGAGGGCATGCCGTCCAACTTCGTGACGGCCTTGGTTTTCCAGACGCCGGATGAAGACGCCGTCAACGATGAAGAACTCCTCTGGGTGGGAACGGAAGCCGGCATTGCAACCTTTGATGGGACTTTGTTCTCTGAGCCGCTCAGGGTCAGGCAGCGAGAACTCTCGCACCATTTCGTCGAGGACTTGCACTACGACGAGGACGGCACGCTTTGGATCGTGACCTACGGCGGCGGCGTCACCATGTATAACCCCGAAGAAGAGACGTATGAATGGCTCTTCCCGGCGGAAACCGGCCTCCCGGCCAATGACGTGTACGGCCTCCTTGAAGACAGTCAGGGCAACATCTGGGTGGCCACGTCGCAAGGTGTGGCCAAGTTTGATGGCCGCGTCTGGGAGACTTTTACCCAGTTCAACAGCGGCCTCGCGTATCGCTACGTGACCGGCCTCGCGGAGGACAAGCACGGACGCGTCTGGATGTCCACCCTCAGCGGCGGCTCCGTCTACGACAATGGCGAATGGACTGAGTACGACAGGTTCGGTGATGTCGAAGGGGAACAGCAACTTCCCAGCAACTCCCTCTTCAACGTCTACTACGACAGCCAGGACCGGGTGTGGTTCGCCACCGGCCTCGGTGCCGCCGTTCTCGAAGACGGCGAATGGACGCTCTACAACCGCGGCGACGGGCTGAACACCAACATCATCAGCGTTGTCACGGAAGATTCCGCTGGTCGCGTCTGGCTCACGCACTGGCAGGGCATCAACATCTTCGACAACGGCATCTGGAACAGCCTGAAGACGGAGAACGCCGATATTCGCACCGACCTCGTCCTTGCCTCCCGTGAAGACAGCCAGGGCCGCATGTGGTTCGGCACCATCGGTGATGGAGTCGCTATCTATGACGGTCAGGAGTGGATCAAGTTGAATCGATCCAACGGGCGCCTCCCCAACGACAACGTCCGCTCATTCGCTGAAGATACGGAAACGGGCCGCTATTGGGTTGGCACGGACGGCGGCCTCGTTGGACTGGTGAACGACGCGCTCTGGATGGTCTATACGGCGGAATCAACACCGCTGCCGAGCAATCGCGTCAATGAACTCTTGCTTGATCGAGACGGCAACCTGTGGGTTGGCACGGCGAATGGCGTTGCCGTCTTCCATCCCGGAGATGACTTCCCACTGCTGGAATCCGCTGCCAACATCTTCCCGTGGAGCGATTCCCCCTTCAGGGACGCCACCGGTCGGGATCAGGGCGACCTGGGTTAGCTCTGAAGCGCGGCTACTGTGCCGCCACAGCCTCCGCCCGGCCGTTTGATGATGTCGAGGATGTCGAAGCCGTAGACTTTCGAGTGGTGCGGCGCGTCGTCCCGTTCGTAGTCCGCCGCCGCCTCTTCCGCGCCGGCTCCTTGTTCACCCACAGGCCCTCCTGCGCGAGCAGGTCTGGCGTGAGAAGCGTGCGCAGGTCAGCCTTGTCCCAGAGATCCGGCGACTGGTTCGATTCGAACGTCACGACCTGCACGTACTTGCCAAGGTTCTTGAGCGTCTGGATGGCATAGGCGAAGTCGCCGTCGCCGGATACTAGCACCGCCATGTCGTAATAGTCCTGCCATGCGTAGTACAGCAGGTCAGTGGCGAGCATGATGTCCACGCCCTTTTCAACCACCTGGCCGTCGCGGATGCGCGTCGTGCCAAAGCGGGTCTCCAAATAGGGGATCAGGTTCAGAGCCTGCAGGAAACGCTGCTGTTGCTGGAACTCCGCGGGGCGGCGCTTCTCGTCCTGGATGATGTTGTAGTAATACGTGCGAAAGAGCGGGCGCTCGCCCGCGATCCACTGGATGAATGCCGCGAAATCGAGATCCGTCCGGCTGCAGGATTCTTCCAGGGCGTGATAAAGATTGCTTCCGTCGATAAAGATGGCGATGCGCTCGCTGCCCTCGCGCCACGGGCGGAGCTCATCAGTCGAGGCCGAGCTTTGTGTATCGGGGGCCGTAGGGCACCTCCTAGTGTGGGAAACCGTCCACTTGAACCGCGTAACTCACTTGCGTCACACGAGTCTGCTCATTTGAACCGTTTCAAAAAAACTGTCTTGACGTAAGTATACCCCACCCACTCAGATCAAACTCTTGGACTGCCCCCCGTCGATGTTGATCGTCGTGCCCGTCAAAAACCCCGCCCGCTCCGAGCACAGGAACGCGATGAGGTCTCCCACCGGCTCCGGCCACCCAAAACTGCCCATCGGCAGGTTGTTCTTGATGAAATCCTGGACAACCTCCGGCTCGTTCTGCGTCTGGAACCGGTCCCAGCTGCCCGTCGGGAACACGACCGACCCCGGCGCGACGGAATTGATGAGAATCCCGTCCTTGGCATAACTCAATGCCGTGCTCTTGGTGAACGCGATGAGGGCGGCTTTCGTCGTCATATACGCAACGCCCCCGCCATGCTCCCGCCCCCATATCGAGGACACGTTCACGATACGCCCCCACTGCCGCTGCTGCATCCCCGGCAGCACGAGGCGGCTCAGCCGGATCGGCCCCAGCACGTTCAGTGCCCACAGATCCGACCACTCCTCCTCGCCGATTGCAAGCACGTCGCCTCGACGGCTCGCCCCTGCGTTATTCACGAGAATGTCGATCGGCCCCAACTGTTCGACAACCGCCTCATGCAGTTGTTCAAGCGACGCCGCATCGGTTATGTCGGCGGCGATGGCAGCCGCAGCAGACGCCCCCGCCTCCGTCAACTCCGGTAGAACGCCGTCAAGATTCTCTTGGGTACGAGCGCAGATCGCGACTTTCGCTCCCTCGGCGGCTAGACTCAGCGCCGCCTGCCGGCCAAGCCCCCTGCTCCCGCCCGTTACAAGCGCGACCTTGCCCGCGATTCCGAGATCCATGGCGTCCTGCCTCCCCGCTGTTGTTTACAGCCCCTCGGCTGCGTTGGCCGCCAGATGCCGCCACACGCCGCCCACGGCTGCCTGCGCCCGCGTGCCGCTCACCAACTCCCTGAAGTGCGGCAGTTCAGCCGTTGGGGGCTGCGCATTGTTCTCAGCGATCTGCTCCTCCGTGATGCGCGCGTGCCCCGGCCCCGCCGCCGCATACGCGTACCAGTTCATCCGTGCCTGTTCCTCAAGGTGCGCCATGTTCATCACCGCGTCGCCCGTCGATGTGCCCACCGCGACCGCCCCGTGTCCCTGCAGCTGGAGCACCGTCGCGTCCCCCAGCGCCTCTGCCACGCCAACGCCGTCTTCTTCGGTCAGGATCAGCTTGCTGTGCGGAAAGACCGGCACCGGTTGCTCTACAAGCTCCAGCCCCTCGCGGCACATCGGCACCAGGTTGATTCCCAGGATGCCCATAACGATGGCAAATCGCGGATGAACGTGAATGACGGACTGCACGTCCGGTCGAGCGCGATAGATAGCCGAATGGATCTTGACCTCGAAGCACTGCGTAATGCCGGGCGGCCCGTCGACCTTGAACCCGTCCAGGTCACAGACCACCATCCCCTCCGGCTCCGCGCGAGCCAGCGCGTCGATGGCATAGCCGCGCCCCTTGACCACGAACCGCTCCGGATTATCCGGCACCCGCATGCTCACGTGCCCAAGAGAGCCCAGCACCCCCGATGCCAGCCCGATATCCGGCAGCACCCGATTCGCAATGGCCACCTCACGCTTAACATCATCCAACTGCATCGTCATGAGTCATCCTCCCCCAAAGCGCCGACTCGAACGGTATAGGCAAATCGTAGGCGGACGCCCCGCCGCCCGTAAAGCACGGTAAGGCTACGAGGAAACCTTATCCAGTGCCGCCATCTCCTTGTCCGTGAGCGCCCACCCCAGCGCCCCCGCGTTGTCCGATGCCTGCTGAGTCGTCTTCGCCCCCGGAATCGGTAGCGACCCCTTCTGAATCAGCCAACGAAGCGCCACTTGCGACGGCGTCTTGCCCTCGTGCCGCCCACCGATCTCCCGTAGCGCCTCAACAATCGGCTGAACCTGGATGACTTTCTTGCGCAGCCGCCGACCCCGCCAACCGGCAGGTCTATTATCCGGCGTGTACTTGCCGGTCAACAGCCCTTCCGCGATGGGGCTGTAGGCAATCACGGTCACATCCAATTCCTTGCACACGTCCAGCAGCCCCTCGTGCTCGATATGGCGATCAAGCAGGCTGTACGGCAGCTGGTTGGACGCGAGCGGAATACCGGCCCGAGACAGCAACTCGTGTGTCCGCTTTGTTAGCTCCGCATCGAAATTTGACACCCCGACAGCCGTGACCAAACCCTCGCCGTGCACTCGAATCAGTCCCTCCACCCACTGCCTGAGCCGCAGGCGCGCAGGAACAATCGGCCAGTGGATCTGGTACAGATCGACGCGCTCCAGCCCAAGACGTCTAAGGCTCGCCCGCAACGCGCGAGGCACGTCCCCCGCTCGCCACCGCCACGGATAGGGCATATACTTCGTCGCCACAAACGGCTGCGGTAGCTCAATCCCCTCATTCCGGCGGAAGCCGGAATCCATCGAGGTGTCTCCATTGCCTGAACTCGAAAGCTCCCCTGCCAACCGCCCAAGAATTCTCTCGGACTTCCCCCGCCCGTACAACTCTGCCGTATCGAACAGCGTCACGCCCGCATCGAGCGATGCCCGGAACGCCCCACGCACGTCATCCTCGCCATAGGACTTGCCGTAACCCCAATACCACGTGGAACCCCACGGCCACGCCCCAACACCCAACGGCGCAATCGAAATACCCAACTCCGGCGGACCAAACGGCCGCGTTTCCGGGGAGTGTGACATGTGGCCGCTGCTCACTCGACTCGCGCGGACCAGGGGTCGAGCACCTCGATGCCGCACCCCGTGTAATCGTCCACATTCCTCGTTGCAACTGCACCGCCACGTGACCGTGCTATCGCCGCGATTTGGCAATCAGCCTGGCTTATGGGGCGCCCCGCAGCCCTTCTGTCGGCGGCAATCAGGGCGTAAAGCTGAGCGGCCTCACTATCAAAAGCCAGGATGCGGTCGCTGAAATAGACGCTAAAAGCCCGCTCGGCGGCGGCATTCAACAGACACCGCCTCTGGCCGTCGGGCAGAATCGCGATGCCCGTTCGAATCTCCGCCTCCGTGACGGAAGTGATGAACAATGTTTCCGCGACTTGGCTATCCACCCATGCCAAAACACTGTCGTTCGGATGCTCCCTCATCAACTCCGACACCACGTTGGTGTCAAGAACAAACATCGGGATCCGCTCAGTCGCTCAGATCAGGCAGATCGCGCATGGGTTCGCGAGGCGGGATTGGCAGATCCACGCCGCCCAACGGCCTGAAGAGTCCATGTATCGCCGTGCCGAGGCCGTGGTCTGGCGCCCCGTCCTCATTAAGGGCGGCCCGCAAGATGTTGCGAGCCTCCTGCTCCATCGACCGGCCATTCTCCGCCGCGCGAATACGAAGCCGCTTCTTCAGGCTCTCATCCAGATTGCGCACCGTAATGCTGGCCACCGTCATCTCCTATCCTTAGAAAACTCGATAATGATTGCAGTGCCATCACTGCAGTCACCGCAATCATTATCGACAATCCCTCAACCGGACGCAACTTAGCCGGCTGACCCGCCCCGCGCCTCGACTTCTAACAGCGCTGCTCCCTCCAAACGCCCTAGCTTGCGGTCAAACGTATAGAGCGGCATCGCGTCCGCGCGTTTTGCTGCCGAGAGAACCATCAAGTCTGAGAACCCCACTCCTCCCTGACGGTACCGGTGCGCGGCAGCCGCCACCTCATAGGAATTCTCGACGGCGAGACTGTCCGAAGCCGTCAGATCGATCAACACCTCAGCGACCCGAGCCCGTGTGAAGCCGTAACTTCTCTCCAACACCCAGGCGGTCTCTATCACAACCTCCCGGCAAATGTAGCCCGGATTATCCACACTCAGACTATCCAGCAAAGCCCGCGCCGCCTCCGCCTGTCCGGCGTCGTCACCAACCAGGTAACGGATGATGACGTTCGTATCGAGAGAGGTCATTCCTCGGCAGCCCCCTCCGCCACGGCTCGGTCCATGTCGTCCAGACTCACCACGGGGCCGTCGTATGACAGGCTGCGGAACAAGCGGCTGGTCGACCGCACAGGCAGTATCAGCACGCCCTCGTCCACGATGACGTAGCGGACCTTATCCCCTGCCTTCACGTCCAGCGAATCCCGGACGGCCTTGGGAAGCGTCGTTTGACCCTTGATAGTTATGCTTGATTCGAACATCCTGAAATGCTCCATTCGCTACATGGATAATGCCTTACATCATAGTCTAAAGTAATGCATAATACAAAACGATAGACTCTACCGGGAAAAGCCTTACTCTCATAACGTGGGTTTAGGAGCGACTATAGTCGCTGCCCGGAAACGACAGGCTCTGCCGTTAGGAGTGCCCTCAGTCCCTCTTCCCCCACCGCAAAACCGGCCGCCGCGCCGCCAGCGCCTCATCAATCCGCCTAACCGGAGTCGTGTGTGGCGCGCCCCGAACCAGGTCAGGGTCTTCGGACGCCTCCTGCGCGATGGAGATCATCGCGTCGATGAACACGTCCAGCGTCTCGCGACTCTCCGTCTCCGTCGGCTCAATCATCAACGCCTCTTCGACGATCAGCGGGAAATACACCGTCGGCGCGTAGAATCCGTGGTCGAGCAGCCGCTTGCAGATGTCGCCTGCCCGCACGTCATGCTGACGCCGCTGCCGTGTGGCCGAGAAAACTGCCTCGTGCATGCAGATACGGTCGTATTGCAGGTGGTAGTGGTCCTTCAACCGGGCGCGGATGTAGTTGGCGTTTAGCACCGCCGCCCCGCTCACCTCTTTCAGCCCGTCCGCCCCGTGCATCCGGAAGTACGTGTAAGCGCGCAGCAGCACCCCGACGTTCCCCACCGCCGATCCGATGCGCCCGACAGACTGCGCCGGCGCGGCAAGGTGGTAGAGGCCGTCGGCGCGTTGCTCTACGTGCGGCGTCGGCAGGAACTCCGCCAGGTGCTCCTTGACGCACACAGGCCCCGCGCCCGGGCCGCCGCCGCCGTGTGGTGTCGAAAACGTCTTGTGAACGTTGATATGCACGATGTCAAAGCCGAGATCGCCCAGCCGAGCGCGGCCAAGCAGCGCGTTCAGGTTCGCCCCATCGCCGTACACCAGCCCCCCCGCCTCATGAACGAGGTCACAGATCTCGGCGGTCTTCGGGTCGAACAGCCCGAGCGTCGTCGGCATCGTCAGCATGATGCCCGCCACCTCCGGTCCCAGCACCGACCGCAGCGCGTCCATATCGACGTTCCCTACGGGATCCGTCGGAACGGTCACGAGTGTGAATCCTGCCATCGCCGCCGACGCCGGATTGGTGCCGTGCGAGGAGTCCGGCGAGAGGACGACGGTGCGCTGGCTGTCGTTGCGGCTGCGGTGATACGCGCGGAAGAGCAGCATCCCCGTCAGTTCGCCGTGCGCGCCGGCGGACGGCGCGAGGCTCGTCGCGTCCATTCCCACCACGCTGGCCAGCATCTCCTGCAGGCTGTACAGCGCCCCCAGCGTCCCCGCGCACACCTCGGGCGGCAGATACGGATGCGCGTTCGCGAACCCCGGCATTCCCGCAACGGTCTCATTCACCCGCGGGTTGTACTTCATCGTGCAGGAGCCGAGCGGATAGAAGGTCGTATCGACGGCGTAGTTGGACTGGCTGATGCGCGTGAAATAGCGCATCACGTCCAACTCGCTGATCTCGGGCAGGAGGAGCTGTTTGCGCAGCGTCGTCTCAGGAAGCGGCGGCTCAATCGGCGGAACCGCGGGAACGGGCGTCGTTACCCCGCGCCGCGCCGGTCGTGATACATCCAGCAGCAGTGGGACACGCTTCTCCGCCGCATCGCCGATGGCCAGGATGGTGTCATCGCCGGCCGGTGCTGTTTCAATCGATGGCCAATCCGATAGAGTAGTGGCCGCCGATTCGTCTTCCGGGTCTTTCTCTTCAGATACCCCCGCGATACCCGCAAGAGCGCTCACAAGCCGGTCGATATCTGTCGTCGTTGATGTTTCCGTGATGCAGAGCAAAAGACCGTTGGGTACGCGCTCCGATACGTCGATTCCACCGATGATGCCGTGCTGCTCCCACAACCGCTGATTGACCTCAGCAGGCGTGACTGGACACTCAACGACGAATTCCTTGATGAAAAGCGCGTCCTCGCCGCTGTGAATGGCGAACCCCGGCAGTTTACCGATGCGCCTCGCCGCATTGTGCGTGGCCTGGTAGCAGCTGAACGCCACCTCCCGCAGTCCCTGCGGCCCAAGCGCGGCGGTATGCACCGCCACCGCGATGGCGGCCAGCGTCTCTGCCGTACAGATATTGGACGTGGCCTTTTCACGCCTGATGTGTTGCTCGCGCGTCTGCAGTGTCAAGACGAATGCATCGCGTCCGTCCGCGTCCACACTGCGCCCCACAATCCGACCCGGCATCTGCCTTAGATACTCGTTCTTGCAAGCGAAGAAGCCAACGCCCGGCCCGCCGAACCCCAGCGCGATTCCAAGCGGCTGCCCCTCCGCAACCACAATGTCCGCGTCGTACTCCCCCGGCGGCCTGATCAGTGCGAGCGACACCGGCTCCACGGCCACAACCAGCAGCCCGCCGCGCTCATGAATCGCATCGGCAAGAGCATCGGGGCCATCATCTATGAGGCCGTCATATGACGGCTGCTGAATGATAAGACAGGCGGGTTCGCCCTCCGGCGCGTCGTCAATCCCGTCAATGACCGTGATCTCCTGCGCGCCCGCGTATGTTTCCAACGCGGCCCGATACAACGGCGACACGCTCGAATGCACCGCCACGCTGCGGCGGCGTGTCAGGCGGCATGCCATCAGTGCAGCCTCCGCCAGCCCGCTCGCCCCGTCATACATCCCCGTGTTCGCGGCGTCCATGCCGGTTAGCTCGCACACGACTGTCTGGAACTCGAAGAGCGCCTGCAGGATGCCCTGGCTCGCCTCCGGTTGGTATGGCGTGTACGGCGTCAGAAACTCGCCGCGAGAGATGATCGCTCCCACTGCGTTCGGCACGTAATGCCGGGCAAACCCACCGCCCAGGAAAGAAGGAGCTGCGTCCGCGGACACGTTCAGCGCCGCCATGTGGCCCATGTGTGTGACGACGTCGTGCTCGGACAACGCCGGCGGCAGGTCCAAATCAGGATTGCGGAACTCGGCCGGGATATCTGCAAACAGATCGTCAACCGTGTTGACTCCGACAACATCAAGCATGTGCTGCCTGTCGGCAGCGGTCATGGGTACGAAGGGGGCGGGATTGCGCTGCTCAGTCACCGCCGCTCAGCTCCGTCAAGAATGCCTGGTACTCATCATGGGAGAGCAGGCTCTGTAACTCGCGCTCGTCCTCAATAGCCACGCGCAGCATCCAGCCCTCGCCATACGGATCCTCGTTCACAAGCTCAGGCTTGTCCTCAAGTCCTGAATTAACCTCGGCAACCGTGCCGCTGACAGGAGAGAAGAGGTCCGAGACGGACTTCACCGACTCTACCTCGCCAAACGTCTCAAATTGCTTGACCGCCGCGCCGACAGCAGGAAGATCGACGTACACCACGTCACCCAGCTCGCCCTGCGCGTAGTCCGTGATGCCAACCGTGGCCGTGTTTGGGTCCGCATCGTCGCGCGCCACCCACTCATGCTCGCGGCTGAATACCAGGTTGGCCGGGTCAAATGGCATATCACGTCCCCCAGTTAGTCCGTCTCCGCGCCAGCGGAGCGGCAAAGTGCCCATTCATTCTAGCCGCAGAACGAGGGTGGCACTCAACCCTGCACTGCACTCCCCTCATTCCGGCGAAAGCCGGAATCCATCGGGCGTATTACCCGCGCCCCGCCTGCAAGAACGGCAATGACACCGTCGTCGCGCGCACGGTCCGGCCACGGATATCAACGTCCACTTCATTTCCAGGCTCAGATATAGCTGTTGGTAGATACGCAAGCGCAACGCTGTAGTCCAACGACGGCGAATACGCCCCACTCGTGATAGCGGATTCGCCACCACCATCCAAACGCACCGCATACCCATGCCGCGGGGACGAACGCCCACCCACCGTGAGACCGGTAATGCGCCTTTTAATGCCGTTCCCTGCCTGCTCCCGCAGACGCCCGATGCCAATGAACTCTTTATCGAGGTTCACAAACCGATTGAGACCCGCCTCGAGCGGTGTCACCGTGTCGTCCATGTCCTGCCCGTACAGCATCAACCCCGCCTCGAGCCGAAGCACGTCCCGCGCCGCAAGCCCGCACGGCGCAACGCCACGCTCCTCCACAAGCGTCCGCCAAACGCGCTCCGCATCCGCAGACGGCACAATCACCTCGAAACCGTCCTCACCCGTGTATCCAGTCCGTGAAATAAGCGCCGATGCTCCCGCCACCGTCGTGGAACGACACGCGAACCGGCCCAACTCAGCTAGCGGTAAATCAGTGAGCGCCTGCAGCGCATCGACCGCCCCCGGCCCCTGTACGGCCATCATCGACGTCTCATCGCGCTCATGGTTGATGACGACACCCTCGCAATGCTGACCGAGCCAATCGGTAATGCGATCCCAACTCGCCGCGTTGCACACCATCAGAAACTCGTCGTCCGCGAGCCGCATGACGACCACGTCGTCGAGAATTCCGCCCGACTCGTTGCAGATAAGTCCATAGCGCGCCCTTCCGGGGCGGAGCCTACCGATATTGCTGGTCACCACGCGGTCGAGCGCATCAGCCGCGTTCTCGCCCGTCAGCCGGATGCGCCCCATATGCGAAACGTCGAACATCCCCACCCGCTGCCGCACCGCCGCATGCTCGGCCAGCACCCCACTCGAATACTGCACCGGCATATCCCACCCGCCAAACTCAACAATCCGCCCGCCAAGCGCGACGTGCGTGTCATAGAGAGGTGTGCGCAAGTTGGTCATCAGTCCCCTGACTCCGTAGCGGCCACCCGCTCCCGCAACGCCTCTTCTTGTTCCATCTGCTCCGGGGTCATTTCAGGGGAAAAGTCCTCCATCTCAAACAGCGGACGAATCTCAACCTCCGCCATCCCCGGCATCGGCTGCGGGCACTTCTTCACCCACTCAACGGCCTCATCCATGTCCGCAACCTGCCAGACCCAGAACCCGGCAACAAGCTGATTCGTCTCGGGAAACGGCCCGTCCGTAACGGCATTGGTGTCCCCGTCGAGTACGACGCGCTTGCCGTGCTCGGAAGGCTTGATACCCTCGCCGCCCAGCATCACGCCCGCCTCCACTAGCTCCTCGTTGTACCTGCCCATGGCCTCCAGCAACTCCGTGGAGGGCATGATTCCCGCCTCGCTCTCGGCGGTCGCCTTGATAAGCACCATCACCCGCATCGTCTCGACATCTCCTGTCCGCTACCCCTCTACTGCCATCATACCGATGCCGTCCTACCCCCCGCCCGTCATTCTGAGCGCAGCGAAGAATCTAAAGACTCATCTGACAAGAATGCCGGAACGCGGCAAGCCTACTTCTTCTTCAGACAGAGCAAGACCGCGAACTTAAGCCGTAGCGCAGCTACCCGCTCACCCTGAGCCTGTCGAAGGGCAAGCGGGACGCGCCCACTTGACGATGCATTGCCATACTGCCAACCTAGCGCAGACACAGCTTCTCCGGTGAGAAGCGAAAAAGTGGGGGCACACAATGGCTGAATACGCAAATCCCAATGCACTGGTGGACACGGAGTGGGTCGCGCAGAACCTTGATGCTGCGGGCGTCCGGCTCGTTGAGGTCGATGTCGATACGGCCGCATACGACCAGGGACACGCGCCCGGCGCCGTCGGATGGAATTGGCGGTCTCAACTTCAACAGAGCGTCGTTCGCGACGTGGTCTCCAAGGAGGAGATTGAGCAGCTGCTCGGGCAGTCCGGCATCGGCAAGGACACCCGCGTCATCCTGTACGGCGACAACAACAACTGGTTCGCCGCGTGGGCCTACTGGCAGTTGAAGTACTACGGCCACCAGAGCGTCCAACTCATGAACGGCGGGCGCGCCAAGTGGCTGGCCGAAGGACGACCAACCACGACCGATGCTCCGACAATTACCCCGCAGACCTACGCCGCCAATGACCCGGACACGTCCATCCGCGCCCTGCGTGACGATGTGCGAGCCGCCCTTGGCTCCTCCGTCCTCGTGGACGTCCGCTCCCCCGCGGAGTTCAGCGGTGAACTGCTCGCTCCTGAAAATCTCCCGCAGGAGGGCTCTCAGCGCGGCGGCCACATCCCGGGCGCCGTCAACATCGGCTGGGCGCAGGCCGTCAATGAGGACGCCACGTTCAAGTCCGCAGACGAGCTCAACGAGATCTACGGCGGGCGCGGCGTGACCGCCGACAAGGATGTCATCGCCTACTGCCGCATCGGTGAGCGCTCCTCGCACACGTGGTTCGTCCTCAAGGAGCTGCTCGGCTATCAGAACATCCGCAACTACGACGGCTCCTGGACCGAGTGGGGCAGCGGCGTCGGCCTCCCCATCGAACGCTAACCCTGCGTGACTACCACCGAACAACTCTATAGAAACGCCGCCGGCCTCGCCGAGATTGGCGAATTCCTGCAGCCCGACGACGCCGTCTACGCCGGGGAAATCCCCATGGCGGCACTCACGGAGGCCGACCGCCTCCGCCTGCTCGCCTACCCCGGCTCCCTCGCCCGCCGTGTCCGCAGACGCAGCCAGACGGCAAGGCTCCGCGTCATCTACGTCGTGCCTGATTGGGCGACGGATGAGGCCGCCTTTGAACCGGGTCGACCCTTCAACCTGACACCCCAGGGACGCGCATATGACAGGCAGCCGGATCCGGAAGCGGCCGACCCGTCTCGCGCCCAACACTGGGAGGCGCTGTTTGACGCCCACGTGGAGGAGCTGAAAGACTCCGCTCGCGCCGCCGATGTCGAAATCGTTCGAACGTCCCAATTGGCTGACAAGCCCGGCTTCCTCTCCGTGCTTCGCCTTGCGCTGCGATCCCCCGGCCAGGTAGCAGACGCGATACGCGAGTCAAACGCGGCGGCAGAGATCGACGATGAGCCGTTGACCTTCGCGGGCGCGGCGTGCCGGGAATGCGGATCGATAAGTGGCTCGACCGACTACGATCCCGATTGGGACCGCGCTCAATTCCAGTGTGAGGACTGCGACCATTCGCAGGAGGCGGACATCAGCGAGCAGCCCATGTGGATGCAGGAGGATGTCCTGCGCGCCGCCACAATCGCTGCCCTCAACCCCGCCGTCGCCATTCGACGCCCCGGCGCAAAGTGGGATGCCCGTGAAGACTTGGTCGATTCTCTGCTGATGCTCGCGGTCGGAGACGGCGCGCAGCCGCCAACTCGACTCATGCCCCCCAGCCTGGACAGTGAGCAGGGCGGCACCCCCCTCAAAGACCTCATCCGCCTCGCCGACGACTGGGACGAAGACTACGCCGAACTGCCTTAACCGCGCCCACTCCCTTCATTCCTGCGAAAGCAGGAATCCATCGGGACTCCCCCCCCGTTCACCCTTAGCCTGTCGAAGAGTGAACCCCCTCCGTCATTCCCGCGAGAGCGGGAATCCAGGGCCGCCTACCGGGCGGCCTCCCCTGTCATTCCGAGCGCAGCCGAGGAATCCAAAGCCACAACACCCCCCACCAACCCGCCTATAATCAACCATGCCCGCGCCACCTTGTGCGATAAAGTAGCTCTGTAATGCCTCATACCGAACCTGCCGTAAACGCGATTCTTTCTGAAATTCTCCGCCCGATGTTCGCCCGCGCGACGGTTGCAGGCGAAGACACCGGAAGTGTTCGGGAGAACGCGGCGCTCCAACTAGATGTATTAATCACTGCCCTCGGCCGTTCTCCAGTCTCGATTGAGACAGAGTTCATGCCAGCTCGAACGGTCGAAGAAGATGCACTTTCCCGCCTCGGAAAAACAGCGCGACGAGACGCCAAAACCATAGAAGCGACCATTGCCGTTCGCTATCCAGCGCGCCTAAGTGATGATGATGTCGACATTAGAGCAGGATTATTGGAAAGCCGCTTTTCCTACGCTGTTTTCACCCAAGAGGGCCCAGTCAACAATCTGCGCACCGTTCGCTTCCCGGAATCAGGGTGGCTAGAGGGAGACGTAGGTGATCTTGCCGATCTAGCGCGGTTGCTTTCCGTCCCACAGCGCGCGGTTGATCAAGCCGCCGAGAAACTTGAAGAAGGCATCAACGCGGCGGCCACTGTGCTCGCGGGATTTGACGATAAGCGTGGCCAAATCAATATCGACATAGCAGCTGTCCTCGGCATGGACAACGTAGAGCAGACGCGGCGCATGGCGTGCGCCATTGTCGCCAATGCGATGGTTTTCCATGAGCGTATCGTCGGTATGCATCCGGACGCGGAAATCAAGTCCCTGAGTTCGATTGCCGCTCCCGGTGCGGTGAACCTGAGAGGCGATCTGCTTGAGAGTTGGCGGCAGATTCTCACCATCAACTATCATCCTATCTTTGACATTGCTCACCGCATCGTTGACTGCTTGCCCACTATTGAAGATACGAGGCGATTCATCCGTATCCTCAGTGAGAGCGGTAATTATGTGAGCGCAACCGGTATCGACAACGCCCATGATTTGACTGGGCGCGTCTTTCAACGGCTGATTTCTGACCGAAAATACTTGGCCACGTTCTATACGCGCCCTGCGTCCGCCACTTTACTCGCGCAACTCGCCGTGACGCAAATACGAGGCGTCGATTGGTCGGATTCGGAGGCAATCAGCAATCTTCGTATTGCTGACTTCGCTTGCGGAACAGGAGCATTGCTCTCAGCCGTGTATGAACGGATCGCCTCACGACATGCCCGGACAGGCGGTGACCCAAGAGACCTGCACAAGGCCATGGTGGAGGATGTATTGATTGGCTTAGACGTAATGCCCTCCGCTGTCCACATTACTGCGGCAACTTTAGCGGGAGCTGAGCCGGATATGCCTTACGAACGCGCTCGTCTCTACACGATGCCCTACGGTCTGCGGCTGGACGGAGAAGTGCGGATTGGCTCGCTGGAATTCCTGGCGGGTAGCAAAGTAACGGCAAGTGCGTATGAGAGTGGTGCACCGTCGCCAGCAAGGAAAGACAATGGCGAACTTAACGAAGAGGTTGTGGTGGAGATTCCGGATGACAGCCTTGATTTAATTGTCATGAATCCGCCGTTTACTCGCGCCGGTTCAGATTGGGAGGGTGCAGAGCGTGCGGGGGATTCAGTCAAGCAATTTCGGGGCTTGAGCACCACACTGGACACGCAGAAAGCAATGGCAGATCGCCTTAAAGACTTCGCCCAAGGGACGATATACCATGGCTTTGCGGGGATCGCCTCTGCCTTTGTTGCCCTGGCCGACAAGAAACTGGAGGCGGGTGGCGTTCTCGCACTGGTTTTGCCAGTAACGGTTGCCGCCGGTATGTCCTGGCAGAGCTTTCGTCTACTGCTCGGCAGCTCATATTCGGACCTGCAGGTACTCTCGATCACGTCGAATGATGGTGGCATTTCTTTCTCAGCAGATACAAACATCGCCGAGTGTCTCGTCATTGCGAGAAAGGGGCGCGACACGGATACAGAAAACACAGGCCAGTTCACGTCACTGGAGCGTCGCCCACGCAACATGATGCAGGCGTCAATTCTGGCAAAGGCCATCAATGATTTAGAAAACCCGCGAACAATCGATGATGGCCCATACGGTGGAACGCCAATCATGATAGGAAACGACTCGGTTGGTGAACTCATGAAAGCGCCAATCACCGAGGAGGAAAGTTAGATGTGGGGTCTAGTCCGTCTTCTGGATGGCGCTGTCGCTCAAACAGCGCACGCTTTGGCCAAGTCAAAGCTATGGTTGCCTGGCGAGCCAACTGCGATAGATCTGCCCATAGCACCTCTCACTGACGTTGGGCAACGTGGTTGGTACCATGTCAATATCGCTGGCTCAACTGGTCCATTTACCAAACACTCTCCGAGCGCCACAGCGACTTACCCAGCGCTTTGGAATCACAATGCACAGGAGGAGAAACTCCTCATTTGTGCACCAGACATGCAGTTATTAGTTCGCCAGGGTATGGAAAATAGAGCGGCTGAAGTGTGGAAGACTGCGAGTCGAGTACATATTAGCCAAGACTTCCGCTTCAACTCCCAACCGCTCGGAGCAGCCTTCACTGCCGGCCTATCAATAGGTGGTGTGGCTTGGCCGAATGTGTCCTTTAAGGAGATAGGTTGGGAGATACCGTTTGTGCTGTGGGCTAATTCCTCACTAGGTTTGCTTACGTTTTGGTGGCACTCAAACCGTCAACATGGTGGTCGCGGACGTATAACGATAAGCGCAATCGAATCACTCCTAGTCCTTGACCTCCGCACCCTCACCGACGACCAACTCGTCACTGCAGAGCGCATCTTTGAAGAATTCCGGGACAAGGAGCTTAGACCTGCCTACCTCGCAGACGCAGACCCTAATCGTGACCTACTTGATCGTCGCGTCGTGATGGATCTACTCGGATTCGACGAAAAGACATATGTGGCCGTTCGACGCCTTACCCAGAAGTGGTGCGCAGAGCCCTCTGTGCATGGCGGCAAGGCCCGTCCGCGCGACGCCCGTCCAATCCCGGGCGATTAGCCGCTACCCCCGCACACCCTGAGCCTGTCGAAGGGTGAACTCCCTATTGGTTGTACGGAATACTCTCCAAATCCTCAATGCCCCCGTCGGGCGTGAAACGCCACACGCCGATGTAGCCCCGACGCACGTCCCCGTGCTCATCCCACTCAAGCACCCCGGACGTCCCGTCGTAATCGATGTCCCGCCCCTCCGCTAACCGTTCCAACGCGTTTGCGATGCCGCTCGGCGTTCCGGGAATAGTCTCCCCCGGCGGCCCGGCAATGTTCCGCAACTGATCGCGTATCGCCTCCCCATTGACGCTGCCCGCCGCCTGCGCAGCAAGCGCAATCGCTACCGTTGCGTCGTATGTTTCCTTGACGTATGCGAGAACCGGGAGTGCTCCATAAGCGGCGATATAGGCATCATCCCATGCCTCCGTGTGATCGCTGAGCGGCGGGAGAGCGCTCCCTGTTCCGTACATCCCCGCCAACCTGTCAGCGCCAACCGACTGTATCAGGCTCAGCCTCTTGGCAGAGTCTGCGAACACGAATTCGCTGTAGTAGCCGATATCGATTGCCTGCCTGACCAGTTCGATGGCCAGCCCCTCAAAGCCGATAACCACCAGCGCCTGCGAGCCATCCCGCACCGACTCCAGTAGCGGCCCTATGAAATCAGTCCAGTTCGGATCGACGCTGACGGAGCGCAGAGGGCCGTCCCATGACGCGGTAAAGGCATCGGCAAGCCCCGACCCATAGGCGTCATCCTGGTAGATCAGGGCGATGTTTGTGAAACCCTGACGCCGCGTAACGTCGGCGAGGATCGGCCCCTGCGCAACATCCGAAAGCGAAGTCCTGAAGAAATACCCGTCATCGTGAACGTCCGTCAGCAGCGGAGACGTCGCCGACGGACTGATTGTGGGAATGCGGTGCGACGCAGACACCTTCTCGGCAACCGGCAGAGACGCGGAGCTCGCATTCGGCCCCACGATGGCATGGACGCCCTCCACATCAACCAGCCGCGTCGCCTCCTCCACCGCCGTATCCGGATCCCCCGTCGCATCCGCCACCACGCCGACCACCGGCATCCCGAGCACTCCGCCCGCCTCGTTCACGTGCAGGATCGCCAGCTCAAATGCCCGCTGCCGGTCCGCCGACGCCTCCGGCGACCCCGTGAAATTCAACAGCAACCCAATCTTTAAGGGAGTCTGGTTGGCCTCGTCGTCCGTCTCAAAAAGGCCGCACCCCGCGCTCATGCCGATAACAATGAGGAGCAGCGCCGCCACAACGGTCCTCATTCCCACACCTCTCCCATAACCCCCTGAACCTGACCGCAATTGAAGGCTCACGCGTCTATCCTGCCACACTGCTAGACTCAAACCATGACCGCCTCCGACGCCACCCTCGCCGAACTATCCCTGTCCCGCGACGAATACGATGAGATCGTCACGCGCATGGGGCGTGAACCCAACGAGGTCGAACTCGGCATGTTCGGCATCCTCTGGAGCGAGCACTGCGGCTACAAACACTCCCGCCTCCTCCTGCGCCTCTTCCCGAACGAAGCCCCCTGGGTCCTCATTGGCCCCGGCGAGGAGAACGCCGGCGCAGTCTCCATCGGCGACGGCCTTGCCGTCGTCATGAAGGTGGAATCCCACAACCACCCCTCCGCCATCGAGCCCTACCAGGGCGCGGCCACCGGCGTCGGCGGCATCATCCGCGACATCTTCAGCATGGGCGCGCGCCCCATCGCCCTCCTCAACGCCCTCTTCTTCGGCCCACTGGACGAACGACCGCGCAACCGCTACCTGTTCGAGGGCGTCGTCGCGGGCATCGGCGGCTACGGCAACTGCATCGGCATCCCGGATGTTGGTGGCCAGGTCTCATTCGCCCCCGCCTACTCCGGCAACCCCCTCGTCAACGCCATGTGCGTCGGCATCGCCAAAGAGAACGAGATCATCCGCGCAAGCACCGGCGGCGCAGGCAACGTCCTCCTCCTCGTCGGCGCTGACACCGGCCGCGACGGCATCCACGGCGCGACCTTCGCCTCCGTCGATCTTTCCGAGGAATCCGCCGAACGCCGCCCCGCCGTGCAGGTCGGCAACCCCTTCCTGGAAAAGCTCGTGCTTGAGGCGTGTCTTGAGATCGCCCAGGCCGGCCTCCTCGTCGGAATGCAGGATCTCGGCGCAGGCGGCCTGACAAGCTCCGTGATCGAGTGCGCCGCCCGCGCCAACAACGGCGTCGATATCGACGTGGCCCGCGTCCCGCGCCGCGAGGACGGCATGTCTGCCTACGAGGTCATGCTGTCCGAATCGCAGGAACGAATGCTCCTCGTCGTCCCCCCCGAAAACGTCGCCGCCGCCAAAGCCATCTGTGACAAGTGGGAACTCGACTGCGATGAGATCGGCATTGTCACCGACGGCGACAACGCCATCATCCGCGATAACGGTGAGATCGTCGGTGACATGCCCATCGCCGCCCTCACCGAGCCGCCCGCCTATGTGCTCTCCGGCATAGAGGACTCCGGGATAACTGCGCTGCGAGACCGTGACTTTTCCGATCTCCCCCAGCCAACCGACTGGAACGCCACCCTGCTGCAGATGCTCGCTGCGCCCTCGCTCGCCAGCAAGAGGCCCGTCTACCAGCAATACGATCACCAGGTCGGCAACAACACCGTTCTCTCGCCGGGGCAGGCGGATGCAGCCGTCCTCCGCATCAAGGGCACAAACAAGGGCATCGCATTGACCATTGATGTGAACTCAAGAGCCTGCTACCTGGACCCGTATGTGGGCGGGGCGCTGACGGTGGTTGAGGCCGCCCGCAACCTTTCATGCGTGGGTGCTCGACCCCTTGCTATCACGGACTGCCTCAACTTCGGCAACCCGGAGCGCGAGCCCATCGCCTTCCAGTTCGAGCAGGCAATCCGCGGGATGGCAGAGGCGTGCCGCGCTCTGAACATCCCCGTCATCAGCGGCAACGTCAGCCTCTACAACGAGTCCGCCGACGGCCCCATCGATCCTACGCCGACTGTGGGAATGGTTGGCGTGCTTGACGACCTCGAGGCTAGGTGCGGCGCTGGATTCGCCAACGAGGGAGACGGCATCGTTCTGATTGGCGCATCCACCCCGGAACTCAGCGTCAACGCGCTTGGCGCGAGCGAATACCTGTCCCGCGTGCATGGAACCGTGGCGGGACAACCCGAGTTGGACGTCGAGGCAGAGGCACAAGTACAGGCCCTGGTTCGTGAGGCGATTGGAGGTGGACTACTGCGTTCCGCGCATGATGTCTCGGAGGGTGGCTTGGCGGTTGCCGTGGCGGAATCATGCGCCATCGGCGGAATCGGCGCGTCTCTCGAGCTCGGACTCAGCGAGAATGCCCGCGTCGACGCGACTCTGTTCGGCGAAGCGCCCGCCCGCATCGTTGTGTCCGCCGCCCCTGATGACCTCAACAGGCTCCGCGAATTGTGCGAACAACACGGCGTTGCCATGTGCGAGATTGGCACGGTAGGTGGGGATGCCCTGCGTATCGGCAACTTGACCGATGTGCCGCTTGGGGACGTATCAGGTAGTTGGGAAGGCGCGCTGCTTAGCGCCTGATTTGGTGGAAAACTTACGGCCAAAGTCTTGAAGATTCACCCGCTCCACGCCTAACCTTGACTCTTGTGTGTCGTCCCGAAACGCACCCCATAACCGGAGCGGGACAATTGACGAAACTAAACATACGTTCTAATATTTGTTCTGAAAGGAATCATCTATGAAAGTCGTGCTGATTGATGAGGCGCCGGGTCTTGGCATCGCCGGTGATGTCCGTGAGGTTAAGGACGGATATGCCCGCAACTTTCTCTTCCCAAAGGGTTTGGCCGTCTTGGCTACCCCACAGGAGCTCGCCCGCGCCGATTCCCGCAGGAAGGCTGAAGTTGAGCGCCGGACCAAGCTTAACCTTGAGATGGAGAGCGTGGGTGAGCGGCTTGCAGAAGAGCGCCTGCTGATTGCCGTCCGCGTCGGCCCCGGCGGTCGCCTCTACGGCAGCGTCACCACCACTGAAATTGCAGAGGCGGTCAATGAGGCCATGGGAGTGGAGATCGATCGCCGCGCCGTGCAGCTTGCCCAGCCGATTCGCGAGCTCGGACACCATCAGACACCTATCCGCCTTGCGCCGGATGTCATCCCCAGCGTGACCATCACTGTCTACCAGGAGGGAACGGACCCGCCCCCCCTCGTCGAGGAGACTCCGGAAGAGGAGCAAGAAGGCGCGGAGACTGCCGAGGCCACTACCGATGAGGTAACAGCTGAAACGGTTGATGCTCCTGAAGCGTCGGCAGAGGAAGCGGGGGCGGTTGAGGCTGAAGAGGAGGCCGCTGAGGTCGCGGAAGAGGAGGCAGAGACAGCCGACTCCGAAGAAACTGAGGCCGAATCCCCGCAAGAGGATGAAGACGAAAACAAGGAGTAACAGGCTCGGAAACCCGTCCCGGCCTGGTACTTACAGGCGTAAGGGACGGGACCGAGGTGTTTTGTGTACACCGAACAACTCCCACCACATGACGACGAAGCTGAGGAAGCAGTCCTTGGCTCAATGCTCATTGACGGAGAGACCGTCCCCGGTGTGCAGATCATCGTTGAGGCAGGCGACTTCTATCGCCAGCGTCACGCATGGGTATTTGAAGCCTGCGTAACGCTCTTCACCCGTAATGACCCCATAAGCCAGATAAGCGTCGCGGATGAGCTCGCCCGCCATCAGCGGCTCGAAGAAGTCGGCGGGCTCCCTTTCCTCAGCCACCTCATAGCCGTTGTCCCCACGTCCGTTTACGCGGACAACTACGCGCGCCTTGTTAGACGCCTCTCCATCCACCGCCAACTGATTGATGCCGGAGGGCAGATCGCCGGGATTGGCACGCGCGCTGAAGAGGATGAAGAAGAATCTCTCCGTAGGGCTGAGGAACTGCTCTACAGGATGCGGCTCGGCCAGAATACCCGTGACCTTGAGGCCCTGCGGGATGTTCTTGATAGGTATGTTGAGGACACCGAGCAACTGGTCGGCGGCCGTGGCGGGGGCGTCGAAAGCGGGTTTGTCGATCTCGACCGGCAGCTTGGCGGCGGGTTCCAACCCGCAGACCTGCTTATCCTTGCGGCGCGACCCGGTGTCGGCAAGAGCGCATTCGCGCTCAACGTCGCCAAATCCGCTGCCCAGGTCCCGAAACCCGACGGACGTCCCCGCATCGTCGCGTTTTTCAGCCTTGAAATGGCGTCGGAGCAGGTTATTGAGCGCCTCCTGGCTGGCGAGTCGGGCATCAACTCAACACGCATCCGCGGCCACGTGTGGACCGACTACGAAGAGGGCGCGATCATGAACGCCGTCGGGCGTCTGGCTGATTTACCCCTCTATATCGATGACTCAGTCAATCTGAGTGTCGTAGCCCTGCGCTCCAAAGCGCGGCGGCTTTCTCTTGAAGAAGGACTTGATCTGATCGTTGTGGACTACATGCAGCTGATGTCCGGCACAAACACTTTTGGCAACCGCGTGCAGGAAATTAGCGAGATCTCGCGATCTCTCAAGGCGCTTGCCCGCGACCTCAACGTTCCGGTATTGGCCCTGTCACAACTCTCCCGCGCAGTGGAGAATCGCCCCCGCCATGAGCCGCTCCTGTCGGACCTCCGTGAGAGCGGCGCGATTGAGCAGGACGCGGACGTCGTGCTGTTCCTCTACCGCCCGGATATGGTCTTCACGGGTGAGGAATGGGAGCGGCAGCATCCTGATCAGGACTATCCGCGCGGCATCGCGGACGTCATCATCGCCAAGCACCGCAACGGACCCACGGGGCGGATGCAGGTGGTCTTTGAAGAGCAGACAACCACATTCCGCAACGCCGCCCGTGCCGGCGGCGGCACTGCTGGCCCGGACGGGTACTACTAGGGAGATGTGTCGAGCAGGCCGCCATGCGTGATATTGACGCCTTTCAGGGCTTTCCCACCCCGACACAAGCAACCCCTGTGCCGGAGGCGTTCTTCGCGGAGATTCTTCCACGCCTGACGAGCCTTGAAGAGACCAAGCTCTTCCTTGTGGCGCTTCGTTACATCCGTGGCCGCAAGGGCGGGATTCGGTTCGTCACTGCTCAAGAGTTGGCCAATGCGCCCGAACTCGGTGAACCGACAGATGCCGCTGCCGCTGAGGGTACTCAGCATGGCCGGGATTCGGATGAGGTAGTTCCGCGTATCATGGCCGACTTTGTGCGTGCCGGCGTGTTTCTCGGGGTTGAACTCGCAGATGGAGACACGGCGTACTTTGTGAACGACTCTGAGGGGCGACGTGCCGCCGAACGAGTCAAGGCTGGTGATGCCGAGCTGTCGCCAAGGCGTCAGAGAACTCACACCGAAGAACCGCCGTCGCAGCCAGGAGAGATATTCCGGCTCTACGAAGACACCATCGGCCCAATTCCGGGGGCGGGCATAGCGCAGGAACTTTCAGAGACAGAACAGGAATACCCCGCCGCCTGGATCCGTGAGGCATTTCAGGAGGCGGCAGCACAGAACGCGCGGCGCTGGGCGTACGTGCGCTCGATTCTTCGCAACTGGAGAGATAGGGGTAGGGGAGATGGAACGACTCAGCGACGTCCTGCGAAGGACCGCTATCGCGGGGGAGAATACGGCCAGGTCGTCCGCTGGCGCTGAAACCCCGAGAAGCAACACGGCTCCCGACGTTGAACGCTGCCCCGTCTGCGACGGATTGGGGTGGGTTAGCCGTGAACTGCCTCTCGATGACCCGGACTTCGGCAAGCTCATCCCTTGCGTGTGCCGCGCGGAGGAGCTCAAGAGCGATCGGTTCCGTCGGCTCCAGCGCTATGGACAGCTTGAACCTTTTGCTCACATCACGTTCGATTCCCTTGAATCTGAATTGGCGCAGGATGCCGTCAATGAGAAGAACGGCCCGTATGCCGATGCGCTGGCCGGGGTCAGGAAATATGCTGCGGAGCCGGACGGCTGGCTCGTCCTTCACGGGCCGGCTGGCAGCGGCAAAACGCGTCTCGCAGCCGCCGTGGCCAATGACGTTATCCGCCGCGGACTGCCCGCCCTGCTCGTATCCGTCCCGGATTTCCTCGACTATCTCAGGGCTGCGTATGCGCCAAACGCCGAAACCCCGTTTGATTCTCTCTTTGAGCAGGTAAAAGACGCGCCGCTCCTCATCCTGGACGACCTCGGTGTTCAATCCGCAACGCCGTGGGCGCAGGAAAAACTCTTTCAGGTATTGAACCAGCGGTTCATTGAGCGCCGCTCAACGGTCATCACCCTCAGCAGACCCTTGTTTGAGATGGAACCGCATTTCCTTAGCAGACTTACCTCTCCGGAGGTGGCGACGTTGCTTGCGACCGGCGCGGCCAGCAGCCGACTGCGTGCGACGGACGCGCTGGATCTCCCGCGATTCCGCGAAATGACCTTCGCGAACTTCGATCCACGAACCTATGACGCTCTGGACCGCCGCCAGCATCAGAGCATCGAGGGCGCCCTCAACACATCGCGGAGTTACGCGGAGCAGCCCGATGGCTGGCTCGTCTTCACCGGAGATAACGGTGTGGGCAAGACGCATCTCGCCGCTGCCATTGCCAATCACTGCCGTGCCAAAGGTATCGAAACGCTGTTCGTCGTGGTGCCGGACCTTCTGGATCACTTGCGATACACGTTTGGCCCGCAGAGCGATGTCTCCTATGACGAGCTGTTTGAGGGTGTGCGTACTGTCCCGCTGCTGGTCCTGGACGATCTGGGCGCGCATGCCACTACGTCCTGGGCGCAGGAGAAGCTGTATCAGATCATCAACTACCGCTACAATGCGCAACTCGCAACCGTCGTGACCATGAACATCTCCCTCGATGAACTGGCGCAGGATGAGCCCCGTGTCGCGTCGCGTCTGGCTGACCCGCGTTTCAGCATCGCCTTCAACATCGATGTGCCCAACTACTTGCTGCGGCGCAACGCCACACAACCTTTGTCTGAGTCGCGGTCGCGGCGTGGTCGCGGGTAGACTTGTCGAATGACGGGTCCCGCGCGAACGTACTGCGTCTTCTGTGAAATCATCGCAGGCCGCGAACCGGCCGAGGTCTGGCACGAGGACGAGAACCTTATCGTCTTTCGCAACCACCTGCGCTGGCTGCCGATTCAGCTGCTGATCGTCCCGAAAGAGCACAAGACGCAGGAAGAGTTCTGGAGAGACGACATGGAGCGCGCATCCGCGCTCGCCGTCCAACTCGGCAAGGAACATGCGCCGGGCGGTTTCCGTGTGCTGTCCAATTTTGGTGAGGACGGCATGCAGTCACAGCCCCACGGCCACCTGCATCTGCTGGGTGGGCGACCCCTCGGCATGTACGTGGAGGCAGTGCGCCGATCACCATTTTGGGTTCAATAGCCTCAAGAACGACCTGAAGGCGCCCTCATCCGCCGTTTCACGACTAAACTCAGGGCTACTGTGTGATTTTTGGCACAAATCTTCTCAATGGCCGTCCACGTGGAGGGCACGCGGTTAACGCTACTCGCCGCGCCTCAAAAGGGGATTGACATTCTATCTTGGCGGCGTGTAACGTTTCCTATTGATGCGTATCACAATTTCCTGCGCGGGGAGCGCCTGATCCGTGACTGAAATCGACCCGCAGTCATTGACGTCCGCAGATTGGGATCAGATTCAGACCACTCTGGTCTATCTGTGGGTTCTGTGGCTTTCTGTCATAGGAATGGCCCTTTCTCTCCTCGTAGCTCACGCAATTATCCCGTCACTCACTACCACCGGCCACATCGGGCCACGATTTGAACGAATTCGCCCACTCTTTTACATCGCCGCCGCGGCAGCCGCAGCAGTCGCCCTATTTTCGTTCTATGGATTCTTGACCGAGTCGGACGTCCTCAGGACGATCTACACGAAGGTCTGGATCTAGGGGCGGGGCGTTTATTTCGATGCGACAGCGAATGGGAGCCCTGCCACTCCGTGTAATCGGCGTGCTCATCGCAATTCCACTTGCTCTGATCGTTATTGGCGTCATCGCGTTCTCCGGCGGGACCGCCGCTGTCAACGCTATCTATTCCGTGCCGGAGAACGAAATGGAGTTCCCCCACGATCAGCACGTGACCTCACTCGCCATTGAGTGTGAGTTCTGCCACCGAGCCGCGGACACGTCACGAACGGCGACGGTGCCGTCCGTAGAGCAGTGCATGTTCTGCCACAAGACTGTCGCTACCGGCAATCCAAATCTGGAACCGCTGCGCGCCGCGTGGGAGTCCGGCGAGCCTCTCAACTGGGTGCGGCAGCATCGACTTCCCGACCACACGCAATTCAGGCACGAACCTCACATCACTGCCGGTTTCGAATGCTCCGAATGCCACGGCGATGTGGGAAGTGTGAGACAGGTTGAGCAGGTACGGATTCTCAAGATGGGAGACTGTGTTGCCTGCCACAAGGAAAACAGCGCTCCAACCACGTGTTCAACGTGTCACTCTTGAGGAATTGAGGAAAGAGAAACGGACGGATAACGCGAGATGGATCTGACAAGGCGGGACTTTCTGAGGGTAGCCGGAGCCACATCCGTGGCCGGCGTCCTCTTTGCCGGTTGCGCCATCCCCGAGCGGGAGCTTATCAAGCAGAGTCCGCGTGATTTGCCTGAGGATCTCGCGCAGGGCCTTGAGGACATGTACGCCACATCGTGCGCGTCATGCGGGGAGGGTCATGGAATCCTCGTGCGCGTTGCCGAGGGCCGTGCCAAGAAGATTGAAGGCAACCCTGATCACCCGCTTAACCGGGGCGGGCTGCTGCCCGGCTGCCTGGCCGGAGTGCAATCGCTTTACAATCCGGACAGGTTCAGCGGCCCGATGGCGAACGGCCAGAGTATCTCATGGGCCAATGGCCTCTCGCGTCTGAACGCTCTGCTCACCGGAGCGGATGCGTCCCGCACGCTGCTCATTACCCGCCCGAACCGGGGCCACCTCGGGGCGGTGACGCACGAGTTCGCTCAGGGTTCCGGCATACGGCACCTCCAATTGGAGCCGCTTGAGAACGCCGCCATCCGGCAGGCTGCCAAAGACGTGTTCGGTCAGGATCGGCTCCCCTTCTTTGATATTGCGAATGCCGGTTCCGTGCTCTCAATCGGGGCCGATTTCCTTGAGTCATGGCTTGCGCCAATCCACTACAGCAAGGCATATGGCCATTTCCGTCGCGGCGAGGGCAGGAGCCGGGGAACGCACGTCCATGCCAGTTCCCGCTTCTCCATGACTGCTGCGAACGCGGACACGTGGCTGCCCATCGCCCCCGGGCGTGAGGGCATTCTGGCCCTCAGCATTGCGTACGTCGTGGTCCATGAGGGCTACGCGGACGAGGCAACCGTGGATGCCATGACCGGTGGCCAGGGCGAGGGAGCGCTTGCCGCCTACCGCCCGGATGCAATTGCGGATCAACTCGGCGCGACTCCCGGTGTCCTGACCGGTCAGATGATCACGGATGTGGCGCACAACCTCGCCACGCACGGCCCCACGGTGGTTCTTGTCGGCAGTTCCGCCGCCGCCCAACCAAACGGCCTTTTCAATGCCAGGGCCGGGATGATTCTCAATGGTGTGCTTGGCAGCGTTGGCCGACGCGGCGGCGTGCAGTTCAACGCTGACACCTCGCTTGCCGAGCTGCGGGACTTACCTGCCCCAACGACGTATTCAGAATGGCGCGATGTTCGAGATCGGCTTGATCGCGGCGATATTGACCTGGTGCTCGTGGACGACGCGAATCCGGTTCATGCGTTGGCCAGCCTCAGGTTTGGGCAGGCGCTTAGCCGTGCCCGAAACGTCGTCAGCTTCTCGTCGGAACCGAACGAGACAACGGCGATGGCCGATCTAGTACTTCCTAATCTGCATTTCCTGGAATCCTGGGGGACGAACGCGCCCGACCCCGGCCCCGGCTACGAGGTTCTCACGGTGCAACAGCCGGTTGTCGCGCCCCTCCTCGACAACTCGCGGCGGCCCGTACATGACTCTCGAGCGATGGGGGACATTCTTATCTCACTGATGCAGTCCCGCGGAATAAGCCGAAGGACGCGTGGCGACAGCATGGAGCAGGTGGTGCTGAATGCTCTCGCCGATCTGCACGCGGCAAATCCCGGCCGCGGCTCCGTTCAGGGTTCAACACTGGCAGCATTCACGACGGGTGTGCTGCAGCGCGGCGGTTGGTGGAATATCGCCGGACGCGGGGTGACCGTTTGGGAGCGCCCGGCATTTGATTTCACCCCGGCGCTCGCCGATATGCCTGAACGAATCGCCGAGCACGCAGATCGATACCACCTTATCCCGTTCGCGAGCGCGACGGTCGGCGATGGCAGCGGCGGACACCTGCCGTGGGTACAATCCGCGCCCGACCCTGTCACCTCGATGGTGTGGCACAGTTGGGTTGAGGTGAACAGCCGCGAGGCCGCCCGCCTTGGCCTGCGCGACGGCGATTTGGTCGCCCTGGAGTCTGACAGTGGCTCTGTCGAGGTTCCGGTGTATCTCCATCCCGGCATCCCGCCGAACGTGGTTGCCGTTCCGTTCGGACGCGGCCGGGCATTCTCGGGACGGTATGCTGACAATCCTGATGGCAACGTCAACACCGTTCTAGGAGACATCGAAGTTGAAGGCACGGGCTCGCAGGCATGGGGTGCAACAACAGTGACAATTCGGCCCCTCGGTCGCCGGATGCGCATGGCGCGCATGGAGGGCGGCTTTACGGGACAACAGCTTGAGGGAACGCACATCATCCAGGTGGAGTACACATAGCCAAGGGAGGCGACGGAGACTAGCGCGATGACAATGTCAGACTACAAATGGGGCATGGCGGTCGATATCGACGCATGCTCGGGTTGCCAGGCGTGCGTGATTGCCTGCGCCGCTGAGAACAACCTGCCCATCAATCTCGAGCGTGATTTCACTGAGCGGCGAGCGATCGCGTGGATCCGCATCGAGCGCTATTGGGAAGGTGAGTATCCGAACATCAAGGCGCACTTCCTGCCGGTCCTGTGTCAACACTGCGGCAATGCGCCGTGCGAGCCTGTTTGCCCAGTCTATGCCACGTATCACAACCCGGCCGGCCTGAACGTGCAGGTATACAACCGCTGTGTTGGCACACGCTACTGCGCCAATAACTGCCCGTACCATGCCCGCTTCTTCAACTATCGCCGCCCCACGTGGCCGGAGACGTTCCACAACTATTTGAATCCGGACGTGACAGTGCGCGAGCGCGGAATTATGGAGAAGTGCACGTTCTGCATCCAGCGGATTAACGCTGCCGTCCGCATCGCGAAGCGTACGGGCACGAGCGCGCCCGATCACTTCATGACAGCGTGTGAGCAGGCCTGCCCGACGGATGCGTTGACGTTTGGGAATCTGAATGATCCGAATAGTCGCGTTTCGCAGCTTTTTGCGGACGAATCGCGGGCATATACGCTGCAGGGGGCCATCGGAACGGAGCCGAACGTGAGGTACCTGAAGGGCGTCGCGACGGCAAAGGCAGGCTCTGACGAGATGACAGCGGCGGCTCACTAGGAGTGGTGACAAAATTCACACAGTAGCGACCAAAAATGACAAAAAACGACCATATAACGGCAGATAAGGGCCAAAAACGAGCAAAAAAAGACGAAAAGACGGCCAAAACAGCGACAAGTAGTTGACAATAAACGACCAAGAAGCCGACCACCAGCGACGAGAATCGAGCAACGAGGAGAGGATGCAGAACAGCCACAACGGTCATGAGGCGCCCGGGCCTCCCGCGACACAGGAGGAGCTGACGCAAGAGCTCATCCACGATGCGCGGGAAACCGGCCCGCGGATGGGCCGCGCGCTGTGGATTCTCGCCGCGATCGCCACGCTTGGCGTTGTGGCGGCGCTCCTCATGATGCTTGGCGGCCTGGACGACCACACACGGTGGAAGTACTACGCGGTCGGGTATTTCTATGTGTTCTCACTGGTGATGGGCATTCCGATGGCCGGCATCGGCCTGCGGTTCGCCCGAGCGCAATGGCGTCGCCCTACAAGCCGGGCGGCCGAGTTGTTTGCGCTGGCCGGTCCCGTCATGTTGGTGTTCTTCGTACCAATCATGGCTGCACACCCGGGACTTGAGGGACGCAACAGCCTGTGGATGGATTGGCGGCTGGCCCCGTGGTTCCCGGACCTTCTGATGCTGACGACGTTCGTCGGTATCGGATTGATATTCCTGTATGTATCCGTACTACCAGACCTTGCCGCCGTCCGCGATCACGGCAGTGGGCGCTCCCGCGGCATCGCGGCCTCGCTTGCCTATGGCTGGGTCGGCACGGCTCAGCAGTGGGCGATGCATAAGTCAGGGCTTGGAATCCTCGGCGCGATGTACATCGCCGCCTACGCAACGACGCACATGGTCTTCGCGACGGACTACGCGATGGTGCTGACGCCGGGTTGGAAGGACCCGATCTTCCCCGCTTTCCACGCAGTGACCGGACTGCAGATGGGACTTGGGTTATTCATCGTGGTGCAGTTCGCATTACGCAAGTGGGGCGGTCTGGCGCGCTATTTCGAGCTTGAGCAGTTCTGGGCGTACGGTCGGCTGCTGCTCGCACTAACGTTGTTCTGGTTCTATTTCTTCTGGAGCGGATTCATCCTGTTCTGGTACGGTCGTTTGCCGCATGAGCAACAGGTTCTCGCGTTGCTGGCCTTCGGAGACCCGGCAGTTGAGAACTTACTGGCACGTCCACAGCTCTGGATGTTCGTGGGCGCCATCGGCCTCTCGTTCATCACGGCGTTCCTGTTGATCATGTGGAACCCGGTGAGGAGAAGTATCCTCGGACCGGCCGTGGTGGGCGTGATTATCGTCATCGGCAACTTCTTCGACAGGCTCCGCATTTATGTGAATACGTGGTCAATCGAGCAAGTCGGCGGCCATGAGTTGCATCATATTCCGACCAATATTGGCTACCCGGGCATCCTGGAGATTCTGGTGTTCGCCGGGATGTTATCCGGGGTTGCCCTGATGATCCTGTTGGCCTCACGGGTGGTGCCGTTCGTGTCCCTGTGGGAGACGCGAGAGGCGCTGCTGCTGCGCGTGGTGAGGCCATTCGGAGTTGGACACGCGCACATTGTGGCGAAGCCGGACTAGCGGAGAGACGAGGGAATGCGAGATCGACCGGTCCTGACGGCCAGCCAGATCAACGACGAGTTGCTCTGGCCGGTCTTTGAGCTGCGGAGGCGGCATGTGCTCGCCTTCCTGCCGCCGTTCATCCTCGTCATGGCGGGAGCTGTTGCCGTCACGATCCTCATCTGGCAGGGACTGTGGGTTACAGGCCTGAACCGCCCCGCCTTCTGGGGATTCTTCATCGTCAACTTCGTGTTCTGGATCGGTGTGAGCCACGCCGGAACGATGATTTCGTCCATCCTGCGGCTGACGCAGGCTGAGTGGAAACGACCAATCACACGCGCAGCGGAGGTGATGACGGTCTTCGCCCTCGTCACCTCCCTCATTCACCCTGTGATTCACGCGGGACGACCGTGGCGCATCGTGTACTGGCTGCTGCCGTACGACTTCACGCGCGGGGTGTGGCCTGACGTTCGCTCGCCGCTGGTGTGGGACCCTGTCGCAATCACGACGTACCTGACGGGCAGCATCCTGTTCGTCTTCACCGCGTTGATCCCCGATTTCGCGATCATCCGCGACCAGAGCACAGGAATGCGGCGAACCATCTACGGCGCGCTGGCGATGGGTTGGCGTGGCACACCACGTCAGTGGCAGCTGCAGGGCATCTTCGGCATCCTGATGTCCGCCCTCATCCTGCCAGTGTTCGTGTCCGTCCACAGCATCGTGTCGTGGGACTTCGCAGCGTCCGTGGTGCCCGCGTGGCACGTGACGGTCTACGCGCCGTACTTCGTTATCGGCGCGGTGCATTCCGGCGTGTCCATGGTGCTGACGCTTATGGCATTCATGCGCTGGATCTTCAAGCTGGAGAATTTTATCTGGGAAGACCACTTTGACGCCGTTGGCCGGTTGCTGATCTTCATCGCGACCGCCTGGCTGTTCTTCTTCTTCCTGGACTTCGCCTTCTCGTTCTACACACGGGAAGAGCAGGAGATCGCGGTGATGGAGCGTCGGCTGCTTGAGTGGCCGTTCAACGCCATCACAGTGATTATGGTGCTGACCTCATACGTGATACCGATACCGTTATGGTTGAACCGGAAGGTCCGCCGGAACATCGCGTTAATGTTCTGGACGTCGATCCTGGTCAACATCGGTATGTGGCTGGAGAGGTTCTTCCTCATCATCCCGGCCATTGAACGGAAACAGGAGCTCACATTCTTATGGGCGAACTATGTCCCGAGTTTGACGGAGAGCGTGATTGTGCTCGCCTCATTCGGGATGGTAGCGATGTTACTTATCATCTTCGCCAAGCTGGTGCCGTTAGTGCCGGCGTGGGAACAGAAGGAGGGGCAAGTCTTCCGATCCGAGGTGCAAATCGGTGAGGTGACGGTGCCTGCAATCGTACGGGAATCAGAGGAGCCGCGGGCCTGGTAGCCCGCATGTTGGGAGCGGAAGCAATGGCAAACCAGAGTGTTCTCGGCTTGTACGAAAACGCGGACTCCGCTGCGGAGGGAGCGCGCAACCTGCGCGAGGCCGGATTCACCAGCGACGACTACGAGGTGATGACCGGCAACCCTTACCCGGAGGGCGCGTTCGGAGAGCATGTGAAGAAGAACAAGCTCTTCCGATTCTCCCTGTTCGGGGCGTTTATCGGCTTCATCACCGCGTTCCTCTTCGTATTTGCTACGCAGACTGCGTTCCCGCTCGTGACGGGAGGCAAGCCCATCCTCGCGATTCCGGCAAGCATGATCATCATGTATGAGTTCACGCTGCTGGTCGCGATGATCTTCACGGTCATCGGCGTGATTTTCGAGAGCCGCCTACCGCGCCCCGGCGGCGCAGGCCCCCTGTACGACGCGCGCATCACGCTCGGCTACATCGGGCTGCTTGTCACGGTGGACGAGTCGAGGATCAGCAACGCGCAGCAGGCTCTTCAGAGCGGCGGCGCAGAAGAAGTCATCAACGAGCCCGCGTAAGTTCAGGCAACAGAGACGAGTAAAGGCAGCGGATAGACGCAGTGATGCAGAGAGCAATCAGGATGATGAGTTGGCCGACACGGCGAGTGGGCGTCACTGTACTCGCATTAGTCACTGTCGCCGTTATCGCGCTCACCGGCTGCTCAACGGGCGCCTATCCGGTGGACTTCTTCCAGGAGATGCACTATTCGCCTGCCGTCCGCAAGCAGGAGGGGCCTTCCATGTCCGTGCGGCCCGGGACGGTGGCGTTCAACAGCGGAGGCGCGCCGGAGGAGCAGTTGAATGCGGACCTGCGCCTTGAACACTTTGATCTGATGCCGGACGACGAGCTAAATGCCGTCGACGGCAACCCGATTGTTGTGACGCCCGATGTCCTGGAATACGGCAGTTTCCTGTTCCAGCGGAACTGCGCCATGTGTCACGGGGCGACGGGAGACGGTGAGGGCCTCTTGCAGGTCACCATCGCGTTTGAGGCAGCCGGTGTGAACGTGCCGAAGAACCTGACAGAGGACGATACGCAGGCGCGGACGGCCGGTGATCTGTATCGGATTATCAGCCGCGGCAACGGTGACTTCCCTGCTCCGGCGTGGGCGACAAATCCGTCGGCGTGGGAAGGTTCGACAAACATGCCGCGTTTCGCGCAGCTGCTGTCACCCGCAGAGCGCTGGATGTTGGTGGCGCATATCCGGGAGCTGGGTAACTAGGTATTATCGACTACCTCGCGCCGGGGTGCGCTGCCTCCGTCATGCGGGCTTGCAGTTCCGCTAGCGCGGGGGAGATTTCCACAGGGTAGGTTGCTGCGCCAGTTAGGGCCTTGACGTCCTCTGACAGGGCAGCGAATCCTCGTTGGAAGAGGCCACGGGATTCATCAAGCATGGGGTGGGAGCGCAGCACGCTGCCATCCTGCATGACGTCTTCCAGCAGTGAGGTCGCGCCGTCCGGTGGCGGTTCATCCGCCATGGCAATCACATCGCGCGCGTAGCCACCATTTTCGTCTTCGTAGCGGTATATCTGCTTGCGTCCCGGGAGTGTCTCTTTGCCGACGCTTAGCTTGAGGACAGGTTCTCCGGCATATTCGACGAGCTTGTAGACTGAGTCGGTCCACGGCGCGTCGGCAGAGGAGCCGATGCGTGTGCCGACGCCGAAACCGGCGATGGGGGCGCCATCTCGCAAGAGGCTGTCGATGACGAACTCATCCAGTTCGCCACTCGCGACAATATCCACATCCTCCAGACCTGCCCCGTCCAACATGGCGCGTACACGACGTGAGAGGTTGAGCAGATCACCGCTATCCAGTCGCACCGCACCCAGCCCGTGCCCCGCCTCTTTCATCTCCAGCGCGACGGTGATGGCATTGCGCGCGCCCTCGATAGGGTCATAGGTGTCTATCAGGAACGTGGAGGCGTCGGGGAAGGAGCGAGCAAAGGCGCGAAAGGCGTCGAGTTCCGTGGGGAAGGAGCCGACAAAGGAGTGGGCCATGGTTCCCATGGGCGTGATTCCGTGCTGGGCGGCGGCGAGGACGTTGCCTGTTCCGGCGAAGCCAGTCATGGAGCCGACGCGTGCCATCTGACCGGCGGCATCCACGCCGGGAGCACGCCTGGAACCGTAGTACGTGACCGGCCGGCCGCGGGCGGCGTGCATAACGCGGGCGGCTTTTGTGGCGAGCATGGTTTGCAGGCTGACGCGGTTGATAACGTAGTTCTCAAGTATCTGGCACTGGATGACGGGCCCGGAGATCTCCATGACCGGCTCATCGGCGAAGAAGATCTCACCTTCACGCATGGCGCGGACGCTGCCGGTGAAACGCAGATCGGCCAGGAACTCCAGGAAGCCACCGTCAAAGCGCCCGAGTGAGCCGAGATAGGCGATGTCCGCATCAGTGAATCGGAAATCGGCCAGGTAATCGAGGATGTCATGGATGCCGGCGAGTACGAAATAGGAGCGGTTGGGGGGAAAGCGCCGTATAAAGAGGCTGAAGGTGGCGTTGTGGGCGTTGCCGCTCTGCCACCATGCCTGCGACATGGTGAGCTCATAGAGAGCGGTGAAGATGGCGAGGCTGTGGCCGGAGGAATCGAGCGAACCACGGGGGGACATTGCTCCGCCTGATCTCGCCGCCATGTTCATGTCCTCAGGCCTCCCCGGGGTTTCTGACGGCTATTATGGCAGCGCGATTCGTTCGGCATTCGTCACGGCTATTCGGAGAACACAATCACACAGCGGCCACGCGTGCCGCCGGCCTCAAGCCGCGCATGGGCGGCAGCGGCTTCTTCCGGTGGATACGTGGCAGCTACGCGGAGTGTGACCGTGCCGTTCTCGGCTTGCTCGCGCAGTTGTCCGAGGAGGTCCGCGCGGTGGTCGTAGCGGGGCACCATCGTGCGGTGGAACGTGATGCCACGCTCGCCTGTGCCGCGCCAGCCACGCACGGATGCGAACGCTCCGCCATCTCGAACGGCCGCAACCACCAACTCGGATTGTACTGACCCGTCCGCAAGGCCGTCGACGCCGTCCGGAGCGGCCTCGCGGATGCGCGTGGCGACATCGTCGCCGCGCCGCACGACCACATCAGCGCCGAGAGAGGCGACAAGTTGTTCGTCCGCTTCCGACGCATCGGCGATGACGCGCAACCCTTCGGCTTTCGCGAGTTGGACGACATAGCCACCGTAGCAGCCCGCCGCGCCGGTCACCGCGATGGTCTGGCCGGGGCTGAGGCCGAGCTGGTCAAGGGATTGGCGCGCGGTGAGGCCGTTCATCGGCAGCGTGCATGCCTCGACGTGCGTTGTTCCTGCCGGGGCGCGGACAACAGAGTCCGCCGCGAGCACGATGCTCTCACGGTACGCGCCGTGGCTGGCATTCGGGACGACCATCGCCATCACGGCATCACCCAGGGCGAGGTCTGTGTCGGTATCCGGTCCGATTTCATCGATGACGCCGGCGAGATCCATGCCGGGAACGTAGGGCGGTGGCACATCTGCCAACATGGCGGCGCGCGAGCCGTTGCGAAGCCCGGTGTCGGTGGGGTTTACGGCGGCGGCGTGGACACGGATACGGACCTCGCCGGTTCCGGCGTGCGTCTCCGGAAGGTCAACAATTTGCAGGACCTCCGGTCCCCCGAACTCAATCACACCGACCCCACGCATAAATCAACTCCCTCGGCGGTCTTGACGCGGTGCGGCGGCGTAGCTCCAGAGGCGGCGGATTTACCCGCTCGCGCGCTTGCCTACGCTTCCGGCTCAGACTCCGGCGCTGCCAGCGAGCCGAAGTAGACGATGGAGTTGAATGCGACGACGGCGGTGAATCCCACAAGGAAGCCCGTGACAGTGTCCGCACCAGCCTCAAGTGAACTGAACATGTAATGTCGGATTAGAATGGTAGCAACCATGGTGCCGGCCAGGATGCTCACGTCGGCAGCGAGCAGCCGAAGCTTGGCCTCAAGGCTCGGAATGAAGAAACGGTACATCGCGTAGAGATAATTCACCCGTGCAAACCTCATTGAATATTAGTGCTTCTGGAGCGGCGAATTGCGCATGACGATGATACGCGGGCAGCTTGAAAGCGGTCAAGGCAAAGCGGGCCGGCTATGAGTCGGCTCATTGGCCTGACAGGCGGCCTGCTGTTAGCCGTGGCGGCGGTGCTTGCGGGGGCGTGCGGGGAGCAGGCGACGCCCGTTTCCACGCCAATGCCGGAGCGTCCGGAGGGCGCGCCATTCTCGGTATCATCGCCGACTGCGGAGGCTGGGACCTCGTCACTTCCAACGCCACGGCCAACGTTCAATAGTGTTGCGACGCTCAACGATGAACGGCTGCGTGAGTCGTTGACGGCCGCTCTGTATGAGCGGCCGGACGTATCGACGGGAGCGTCGGTGACGGACTTTCAAGCGCCGGGGGTTGGCCTCATTCGCTTAACGAGGGACCCGCACAATGCGCCGTTTTTGGTCGATCTGTTGAATGTTTTTCCCTATGGACAGATCTACAGGACGCACATCCTTGATACGCTTCGTGATCTGACCGGGGAGGATTTTTTCTCGACGGATGGGTTCGAGTGGCTTCAATGGGTGGGTGATCACCCCGAGTATGATGCGCGGCCGTCAGTGTATCGCTGGTGGAAAGGCGAAATCCTCAGCACGCTGGATGAGCGATTCCGCGAATTTTTGCCGGAGGACGGCGTTGAGCACACGATTCGGCTGGAGGAGATCGTGTGGGGCGGGGTGGTTGTGGACGGCATCCCGTCGTTGGACAACCCCGAGATCATCCGGGCGCACGAGGCGCGCTATCTTGAGTTGGATGAGCAGGTGTTTGGGGTGTACCTGAACGGGGAGGCGCGCGCGTATCCACTGCGGATTATGAACTGGCACGAGATGACGAACGACGTGGTGGGCGGGCAGCCGTTCGCGCTGGCGTATTGCACGTTGTGCGGTTCCGGCATCCTGTATGACACGCGGCGGGGTGATGGGCAGGAACCTTATGTGTTTGGGTCGTCCGGGCTGCTGTATCGATCAAACAAGCTCATGTATGACGCCGACACTAAGAGCCTATGGAACCAATTCACGGGAATCCCCGTGGTCGGGGAGCTTGTGGGGGAGGATATCGAGCTGCCGATCCTGCCGGTGACGCTGACGACGTGGGGGGAGTGGAACAGCCAGCATCCCGACACAACAGTGCTGTCACTTGATACGGGGCATGAGCGTCCGTATGAGAAGCCCGGCACACCCGGCGCGGCGTACTACGACTATTTCTCCAGCCCCAGCCTGATGTTCCCAGGTGGGCCTGGCGCAAGCGACCTGAGTCTACGCCCAAAGGACCAGGTGTTTGTCGCCATCCTGGACAGTGGTGAGGCCAAGGCGTATCCGCTGGAAACACTTGAGGAGTTGGGGAACAGGGTGGTTCTCAATGACACGGTGAGTGAGGTGCCCATCGTCGTGGTTAAGGATGGGGGGGGAGGAGTGCAGGCGTTCCTGCGCGAGAATCGGACGTTTGAACTTGCTGCGGACGGCAGCCTGGTTGATACACGGGGCGGGAAGTGGCAGGTGACACCGGAAGGACTAAATGGACCGAACGGGGAGTTCGCTGACCGCGTGTCCGGCCACGTCGCGTTCTGGTTCGGGTATGCGTCCTTCAGGCCGGGCGGGGAGTTGTATACGGGAAGTTAATTCGCAACTGTAGCCACTGCTAAGATTAAGTTACCCCCCGAGATGGCAGCAAGCAGTGAGCGTGGAGGTGTCACATGCCAATCCAGTCAGTGCTTCTCAGCTACGACGGGCGAATCAATCGCTCCGACTTCTGGATTAAGGGGGTTCTGCCGATCATCGCCCTCAGTATTCTGGCGGCAATCGCCGTCGTCGTGCTTAGCGTGGTTCACGCAGCCCTTGGAATAGTGGCATACGTGTTATTCATTCCACTCAGTATCTGGATCTACTATGCAGTTGTTGCCAAGCGCTTTCATGACCGTGGCAAGTCCGGCTGGTGGGGGCTGGTCAATTTCATTCCCCTGATAGGGCCTCTTTGGATAATCGTGGAGTGCGGCTTCATGGAGGGGACAGACGGCGACAACGCCTTTGGGCCGAAGCCGTAGGGTCTATTGAGCGCTGCCAAGCGCCTCAGTAATTTCCTCCAGCGCTCCTGCGTCTGATTCTGTTTGGAGCGCGTCATTCAGCGCTCCCACTGCCGCTGTCGTCCGAATCCGGCCGAGAGCCCAGGCGGCGTGGCCGCGGACTATGGGAGACGAATCCTCGCGTAAGACGCGGGCAAGCGGTAGGACTGTTGCGGGGTCGGCGATGTTGCCCAGGGCGACGCACACGTTGCGGCGCATCCCCTCCGGCTTGGCACGTAAGACGGCGCTTTGGCGGAATCGCTCGCGGAAACCTTCGTCGTCCAGTTCCAATAACTCGACAAGCTCCGGGCGCGCGCGATTCTCGGCATCCCGCGTGAGTTCCGTATAGGCCTTTCCAACCTGCGCCTTGCGGTTGACGGGGCACACGTCCTGACAAACATCGCAGCCGAATATCCAGTCGCCGATGAGAGGCCGCAGTTCACGTGGGATAGGACCACGATTCTCAATGGTCAGGTAGGAGATGCACTTGCGGTTGTCCAGCACATAGGGCGCGACGATTGCGCCAGTTGGGCACGCATCCACGCAGATGTTGCACGCCCCGCAGGTCTTCTTGAGCGGCTCATCCGGGGCGAGATCGAGCGTCGTGATGATCTGGGCCAGCAGCATCCACGAGCCCTGCGAGGTGAGGATGTTGGTGTTCTTGCCGAACCAGCCCACGCCCGCCCTTTCCGCCACGGCACGATCGAGCATCGGCCCGGTGTCCGTGTACCAGCGCGTGCCGATGTCCTCCACGCCGGATATTTCCGGCAATGTTTCGATGAACGCCCTCACCTTGCGGGCGAACACGCGGTGATAGTCCTCGCCCCACGCATAGCGAGCGATACGCCCGCGCGGCTGCTCATCAGGAGCCTCGGCGGAATCTTCGTGGTGGTGGCTGAGGGCGAGGGAGATGATTGATCGGGCGTTGGGGAGCATGTTGGCCGGATCCATCCCGCGTTCGACGCGCTGCTCCGTGAACCACGGCAGGCCGTCCATCAGGCCTTCTGAGACACGCTTTTTTGTTGTCTCTCCGCGCTCATTGAAGATATCTGCGGATGCAATACCGACGACATCAAAGCCCGCCTGCAAGGCGGCGTCCTTGACGGCCTGCGTCAGGGTCTCGGCATCACTGCTACGATTCATACGTGATTGTTGCACGAATTCGCTCAGTTTCAGTCGCGCCGCCGCACAACCGCTGACCGGAGCACGTATTGGTCACCATCGATTCCAGCGCCCGCGTTTACATGGTCAATGTGGGCGTGAACGCCTCGCACGGGGCGCTCCGCAGCCCTGTTTTTGAGGACGGCACGTTTGAGTTTCTGCCTATTCCCGAGGAGCGGCGGCTGTGGTCGCCGACGCTGCCTGCCTATCCCAAGCTCGCCGCCCACAACGACCCGGACAAGACACTCGCTAACTACGCTCCGGTCTCGCGGTGGAACGATCGGCTGCATGACGACCCGGAGTTTCGCACGTTCACATATGGGGATGATCCCAGGAGGACGGGGCGAGGGGCGGGACTGAAGTCGTGCGGCCCCGGCGATTACATCGTCTTCCTTGCGCGATTGGTTGGGCATGACGGTGAGGATAGATTCGTTGGGCCGCCGGGATTCTACTTGATTGCGTTCTTTCGCGTGTCGGACGTTCTGCGAGACGTCGAGACGTATCCGTCAGGTCGCGATTTCACCGTCTTTGGCGCGAACGCGCATATACGGCGGGCGGCGTATCACTCGCGGACGCTGGACAGGTTCTGGGTGTGGAAGGGTGATCCTGACGCATCGCTGAGGCTGCCTATCGCCGTGCCATTTGATCGGTCATTGGCTGAGTCGACGCTTGTTGATGCCCGAGGCCGTCCGTGGATGTGGAATCCGAACCGCAGTGAGCTACAGACGATTGGCTCCTACACGCGCTCCAGCAGGCTCGTCATCAATCCGACGGCGTCGGACGGCAAAGAGAGGGCACACCGATTGTGGGAGGCGGTGGCGGCACGGAACGGAGAAGTGGAGATTGGGTAGGTTGCTAGCCCCTATACTTAACTCGTGGCTGCTATGACCAGTGACTTTACTCCGTTCACCGTGCGCGCTCCAGCTTCGACGGCAAATTTTGGCTCTGCCTTTGACGCCGTGGGGATGGCGCTTGACCTTTGGTTGGAACTGCGTGTGGAGCCGGCGGATGCCAACCGCTTTGAGATACGAGGCGAAGGGGAGAACGAGATTTCAGGCCCCGCCAACTCCAATCTGATCTTTCGCGCTGCCTATATCGGCGCCGCGCGCCTTGGCGCTACCTTGCCACCGCTGCGAATAGCTGCATCAAATGCGATTCCGTTAGCGCGCGGCCTGGGCAGCAGCGCCGCAGCTTGTGCTGCCGGCCTCCTCATCGCAAACACAGTTGTGGGGCGCGACAGTGGGATGGACAATATGATTGCCGACGCCACTCGCATTGAGGGGCATCCTGATAATGTCGCGCCGGCCTTGATGGGCGGCGCATGCCTGGCGGTGATGTCTGAGGACGGTCGACCCGTCGCGCGGCAACTTGATTTTCCCGATGACCTGGACTGTGTCGCCTTTGTGCGGGACGCGCCCTTGTCCACGGAAGCAGCCCGGAATGTGCTGCCTCCTCAAGTGCCACTGAGTGACGCCACCTTCAACATCGCGAGAACGGCACTCCTGGTGCATACCTTCACCACCCATCACTGGGTTGATCTTGCGTTGGCGACGGAGGATAGGCTGCACCAGCAGTACCGCGCAGAACTTGTGCCAGGTCTCACACCGCTTACGCATGCCGCCAAAGAGGCCGGCGCGTATACGGCGTTCCTTTCCGGGGCAGGACCGACGATTATGGCGATGTCATCGTCGGCTCGCGCCGGGGGAGTTGCCGACGCGATGAATAGCGCGGCGCAGTCCCGGGCAATCGAGGGCCGTGTGCTGGCCCTTTCTCCGTCAGGGCAAGGCGCACACGTCGTCTCGGCATCGTAGAGTCCATGCTTCGGGTTCAGAAATACGGCGGGAGTTCCGTTGCCTCCGCCGATCACATCAAGCGTGTTGCGTCGCGGGTGGCGAAGGAGCGTGAGGCAGGCGATGACCTCGTCGTTGTCGTGTCCGCCATGGGGCAGACAACGAACCAGCTTATCGATTTGAGCCGCAGCATCTCGCACAATCCCGCGCCGCGCGAGATGGACCTGCTGCTGTCCACCGGCGAGCTGGTCTCCGGGGCTTTGCTGGCGATGGCTCTGCGTGATCTCGGTCACGGCGCGGTCAGCCTGAGCGGATTCCAGGCGGGTATCCGCACGGATACGGATTTTTCGCGGGCCCGCATCACACAGATTGAACCCAAACGATTACAGGATGAGATTGGACGCGGCAACATCGTCATCGTTGCTGGATTCCAGGGCACGACGGGCGATTTTGAGGTCACGACGCTGGGACGCGGCGGATCGGACACAACAGCCGTTGCATTGGCGGCGGAACTTCGCGCGCCCGTGTGCGAGATCTACACGGACGTGGACGGCATCTACACGGCGGACCCGCGCATCGTGCCGGACGCTCGCCGCCTGATTGATATCAACTACGATGAGATGCTGGAGATGGCCAGCGAGGGCGCGCGTGTCATGCATAACCGTGCCGTAGAGCTTGGCTGGGTCTACGACGTGCCCATTCTTGTCGCCTCAAGCCTGCTGGATGACCCCGGCGGCACGCGCATACATGGAGGAGAGCTGATGGAGAATCGGAACAAGGTTCGCGGCATCGCGCATGACGCGGGGATCGCGCGGGTCACGCTACTGGGCGTGCCGGACCGCCCTGGCATCGCCGCGCAGGTTTTTTCGCCGTTAGCCGACGCGGGCATCAGCGTTGATATCATCGTGCAGAACGCGGGCCAACACGGCCTGAGCGACCTTTCCTTCACCGTCACTCGTGACGACCTGCCGGAGACATTGGAGCGGACACGGGAGATACAGGCCGAACTTGGCGCGACGGACGTGACGGCAGACGATCATCTGGCCAAAGTCAGCATCGTTGGCGCGGGCTTGACCAACTCACCGGGCTATGCGGGCGCGATGTTCCGAGCACTGCGCGACGCCAACGTCAATATCGAAATGATCACGACGGCGGAGATCAGCCTCACCTGTGTTGTCCATCAGGACCACGTGGAGGACGCAGTTCGCGCCCTGCACCGCGCGTTCAGCCTGGAAACCCCGGACGATATCCCTCTCTAAGGCGATGCGAGGCGTCCCGTGACTGAACCGGCCGGGCCCTCACTGTCCGTCATTATTCCTGCTTATAACGAGGAGGCGCGTCTGCCGGACGCGCTCGATGAGGTGACGGCCTATCTAGACGCGCACTATCCCGACGCCGAGCTGATTATCGCCAGTGATGGCAGCACGGATGACACGGAGTCCATCACACGAGAATTCGCCGAGAGATCGTCTCGAATTCGGCTGCTCTCACTGCCGCATCGAGGCAAGGGACACGCCGTCAAGCGGGGGATGTTGGAGGCCAGAGGCGATGTGCGGCTGTTCATGGACGTTGATCTTGCCGTGCCGGTGGAAACCATTGCGCCGTTCGTCGAGGCGACGCGCAACGCGGATGTTGTGATTGGGTCGCGGTCTATGGCGGGGGCGGAGCGGAGTGGGGAGCCGCTGTCGCGTCGCATCGGCGGGCGTGTGGTGGGCCGCGTGACGCGGCTGATTCTGGGACTGTCTGTGTCGGATACGCAGTGCGGGTTCAAGGCGTTCCGGGCGGAGTCGGCGGAGCAGCTGTTTGGGGCGCAGCGGGTGGACGGATTCGCGTTCGATGCGGAGATTCTGTACCTGGCGCGTCGGTGGGAGGTGCGGGTGATGGAGATGCCAGTGACGTGGCGGTACGGCGAGATGAGTACGGTTCGGTTCCACCACGGCGCGCAGACGCTGGCGGAGATCGTGAGAATACGGCTGCGGGGGAAGCCCTAGCCCATCACATACTGGGGCTAAGGGGGTAGGGCTGCTCCCCTTTTGCTTGACAGTTGGTAGACAATAGGTTTTGGACTGAGTTCGAAAAACTGCCGTCCAATGGCGCGGGGAGGCGGCAGGGATCACGACTCTGGGCTTGACCGTCGCCTGCGGCGGAAACAGCCGTTGGTGCCGGGTGGTGGCTGTGTTGTCGTGGTGTCTCGTCTGTGGATGTCCCCGTGCTGAGTTGCGTATCAAGAGGGACAGCCGAACCCGGAAGGCAGGACATCCTCCATGGCGACCACACAGATTGATGAACGCGCCCAAGCCCGTGAAGTAAAGACGCAGACTGATGCAGCCGTCGCATCCGCGTTAGCGCAAGACTGGCGAAAGGCTGTAGAGGCGAACAGGGCTGTTCTACGGATTGTGCCTAACAATATCGAGGCGCTGAACCGGTTGGCCAAGGCGCTTCTTGAGTTGGGTGAACTGGCGGAGGCGCGGGATGCCGTGGACGGGGCGCTTCAACTGGATTCGACGAACACTATCGCCCGTCGCAACCGCGATCGACTGGAACGAGCACAAGCGACGGCGCCCGCTTCGCGCCAGAAGAAGCTTACTCGGAAATCCGGGCGGGCCACTGTCGTCAAGGAAGCCGGGGCAACGTATGACAGTCAGGTCACGGTGGCCGATTCCGGGTCATCCGCTCCCAACGTCTTTTCCGCACATTTGCTAATGAGTGAAGAGGGCAAGAGCACGATTGCAACACTCATTGACGCGACCGACCGCACAGCGGTCGGGCACCTGAGCAGCGGTGAGACTCTGACTCTCAGCCGAGAAGGCAATAGGCTGCTGGTGCATTCCAGTCGTGGGGAGCCGGTCGGCCGCGTTCATCCGCGACTTGCCCAACGGATATTCTCCCTGATGGACGCCGGTAATCGATACGAGGCCGCGTTTCTGCGCGATCATCCCGCAGAGGGCGTCCAAGTGATCATCGGCGAGGTCTATCAGGATCCGTCGCAAGAGGGGCGGCCATCGTTCCCGCCGTCAAGCGCGTCCGATTTCCGGGGCTATGTTCGCAGCAACCATGAACTAGTGGACAGCGGCCTGGGCGGCCCGCCCGCGCGGGATATCTCCGAGGATGAGGAAGACCCTCCGGAGTTCGATGCCCTGGTGCGTGCCCATGATCGCGGGGAGTTGGGACGCGCGAAGGGCGCGTCAAGAGATGATCTGGGGTAGGTAGTACCTACAGCCCAAGTTCGCTAGCGGGGTTGATTCGTACGCGGATTTAGATTGCCGCGGTCCACCTTTGGCGGCCATTGCGGCTTTGGATTCTTCGCTACGCTCAGAATGACACGTGGGGCCATGCTAGGCTTCATGAGACGCGCACCTTGACCCTGGACGCGCGCACCTGAACCAGAAAGGAATCTACTTTGGAAGTCGTCGTCGGTCTGGCAGCGGGCGCAATCATCGTGGGATTGGCGGCATGGTTAGTTCAGGAGTTCAGGTGGCGGCAGAAGAATGCCGAACTGAAAGGGCAACTGCAGAGTCAACAAACAGCTTCAGACCTAATCCAGGCCGCGAAAGTGGAATTGAACACCGCCTTTCAGGCATCGGCGGGGCAGGCATTGCATGCAAACTCGGAACAGTTTTTGAAGCTGGCCGAGCAAAACTTTGGTAAGAGCCAGAAAGAGTTCGAGAACCTGGTCAAACCCCTGTCAGAGAACTACGCGAAACTGAATCCGAATATCGAATCGCTTATGCAGCAGAATCAAGCCCTGATTCAGGAAACAACAGGCCTGCGAGGCGCCCTGTCAGATAGTGGACAGGTGGGTGCTTGGGGAGAGATCCAGCTTAGACGGATTATCGAGTTGGCGGGGATGGTAGACTACTGCGACTTTGCGGAGCAGAGGACTGTTGATGATGGGGGTGGGCGACCGGACGTGACGATTCGCTTGCCCGATGAGCGAGTCATTGTAATTGATTCTAAGGCGAGTGTAGCAGCGTCCATGGAGGCAAAAGAAGCAGATAGTGAGGAAGCCGCGACGGAGGCGCTTACTCGCCACGCCCGCGCCCTGCAAGCAAAGGTCACGGATTTAGCGCGCAAGGATTATCCGACCCAAGTCCATGGCTCACTGCCTTTTGTCGTGATGTTCGTACCCGGTGATCAGTTTCTCGCCGCGGCCTTAAGCGCCAATGGCAATCTGATTGAATATGCGATGAGCCGACGTATTGCCATCGCGACGCCGAGTTCACTGATTTCCCTTTTGTGGGCTGTAGCCAATGGTTGGGAGCGGCAGCACCTCGCGCAAAATGCAGAGGAGATTCGCAGAGCCGGCTCTGAACTCTATAGCCGCCTTAACACTTTCATGGGTCACTACAAGAGGGCTGGAGAGCAGTTGAGACGCGCCACTGCGTCATTCAATGACTCGATTGGTTCCTTTGACCGCAATGTAATGCCGCAAGCACGGCGACTGGAAGAACTGCCTGGTGTTGTCCCGGTTCAGGACGCCCTACCTGGGCACATTGACATCGAGATACGTGAATCGGCATACGGCGCCGGAGCTGTGGATGAGGACGCAGCCAGATCTCCAGAGAACACTCAAGAGCCTGACTAAGCACCGTGCTACGCTTGTGGTGGCATGGCTCAAGTTGGAAGTAATTCTCAGGCGGCGGTTGGAGTGGACGGCGTAGGAACCGTCGGTGACGCTAAGCCCGTCGTTGCGCAGAATCTAGTCAAGGAATTCGGCGATCTCGTCGCGGTGCGAGGCATCGATTTTGAGGTGCGGCCGGGCGAGTGCTTTGGGTTCCTGGGCCCGAATGGCGCGGGCAAGACGAGCACGATGCGCATGATCACCTGCGCCTCGCCCGTCACGTCCGGCAGTCTCCTGGTGAATGGTCTGTCCGTGCAGACGCAGGCGCGGGCGGTCAAGTCGGTCATCGGAGTCGTGCCTCAGGGCGACAACCTAGACGATGAGATCTCAGTGATCAACAACCTGCGCTTGTACGCGGGCTATTTCGGCATCAGCCGCGCCGAGGCCGACGCCCGTGCCAAGACCGCATTGGAACTCTTTCAACTCGCGGATCGCGCAGATTCGCAGGTTGATGAGCTCTCCGGTGGCATGAAGCGTCGGCTGCTCATCGCGCGTGGTCTCATCAATGAACCAGAAATCCTGGTGCTGGACGAGCCGACGACCGGACTGGACCCGCAGGCGCGGCACCTGGTGTGGCGCACGCTGCGTCGCCTAAAGGACCAGGGAGTCACGATGCTGCTGACGACGCACTACATGGACGAGGCGGCAACGCTGTGTGATCGGCTTATCGTGATGCATGAGGGGCGGATACTGGCCGAGGGTACGCCGTCAGAGTTGATTCTTCGCATCGCCGGCGAAACGGTCATCGAGGCGCATTCATTGGACGTCGGCGCGCTTGATCGCATCGCCGAACATCTGCGTGATGCCGGCGCGGAAATTGAGCAGACGCCGGACACGGTGCACGCGTTCGGTCTTAACGGCAGTGAAGTTGCTGAATCCAACGTGCCGGGCGCTCAGATTTATTCCCGCCCCGCCAATCTTGAGGATGTCTTTCTGCGCCTCACGGGCCGGGGGCTGGAAGAGTAGTCATGATCCTGACACCCGCCCGTGTTCCTTATGGATTCCGTGTGTGGCGGCGGAATTGGACGGTCTTCAGGCGATTTGCGCTGGCGGAGGTGGGGCCGCTGTTCGTGGAGCCGCTGGTTGTGCTGGGCGCGATGGGGATTGGGCTGGGCGCGTACGTTTCCTTGGGCGGCGACGAGAGTTATGTGAAGTTCATCGGACCTGGGATTGTCGGCGGGTATTCCCTCTTTGCTGCGTTCTTTGAGTGCACATACGGCTCCTACACGCGCATGGCGATTCGGGGGTTGTACGAGGCGATGATTGCCACGCCGTTGTCGATTGAGGACGTGATTACCGGCGAAGTCTTATGGGGGGCAACGCGGTCGTTATTCAGCGCGACTGTGATCCTGTTTGTGTTGAGCGTGATGGGATTCGTCGATTCACCGATGGCTATCCTCATTCTGCCGCTTGCGTTCCTCGGCGGCATCCTGTTCTCATCGATGGCACTGCTGGTCACTGCGCACGCGCCGTCGTTCTGGACGTTCAACTACGCGATCACACTTGGGGTGATGCCGATGTACTTCTTCGGCGGCGTGTTCTTTCCGCTGGAACGATATCCGGATGTCGTGCGCGAGTTGGCATGGATCATCCCGTTGACGCCATATGTGGCTGTCGTTCGTGAACTTGTTGCCGGGAGCCTCTCAATGACGACCGTTTGGGGGCTTCTCTATCTCGTTGTGCTCGGCGCCGCGTTCTACCACCTCGCCGTCGCACGGATGAAGGCGCGGCTTATTCGGTAGCTACTTTAGGGCCCGCCATACCCTTGTGGGCCAGGGGCCTGTTCGATTTCGTAGATGACGCGGGATTGGCGGTCGAACGTCGCTTTGACCCACATGCCCTCCTTCATCCAGTCGTAGCCGCCACGCCGCAGAGGGGCGGGATCGAGCCGGTACCGGATGCCGCTGATGATAATGACGAGTATTGAGTTGTACTTGGGCCCCGATGAAAAGAGCCCCTCCGCCGAGCCCTCGATCTCAACGTCCTCGACGGCCATGCGGTCGATGCGTCCCTCGAGCTCCGCGGGCTCAAGGAGCGGTCCGGCAGGCAGCGGCACGGGCGGCGTTTCAGGCCGTGTCCTGCGGAACAGGATGATGAGCCCGATGGTGAAGAGGATCGGCAGGCCGATAAGCAAGGCGATATAGAGATTGCCGGTCAGGAAGATGACAAACACCGTGACGATGACGATAGCGGGGATTATCCACGAAGTTGGCTGCATGTCAGTTCCGTGCCGCGTGGTTGCAGGTGCATGCCCGCTCGTCGTAGTCAACCGCTATAGTTTGTCTAATGGTTGACACCGATACCTCCGAATCTTCGGCTGTTGCAGCGCCTCCGTACAGATTCGTCATCTACGCGCTCGTCGTCCTCATGAACCTCATGCTGGGGATCGCGTTCCTTGCCCCGGCGTCCGTTCTGCCGCTGATCACGGATGCGTATGATCTGACGCGATCTGAGGGCGGATTCGTCGTCACGAGCGTGACCCTGGTGTTCACGGCTGCAACCATTCCCGCGGCAATCATTGTCTCACGGTGGAACATCCGCGTCGTGATCGGCATCGGGTGGGCCCTTCTGGGAATCACTGCCCTAACGCCGTTTCTGACAGGATTCTGGTGGTTTGTTGCCCTACGCTCCGTGCAAGGAGTGGGGGCGGCCGCAGTCGTGCCACTAACAGCCGGCATCATCATGCGATGGGCGCCGCCGCGAGAAGTACCAATCGTGAACGCCATCGCTCTGGCCTTTATCACCGTGGGTCTCGCGGTGGCGCAGTACCTTGGTCCGGTGTTGGCGGATTGGACCAACTGGGAATGGGCCATTGGCATAGAGGGCTTCGTCGCAGCTGGCAGCGCAGTTCTGTTCGTCGTTTTGTGGCGGGAAAGGGAATTGCTGGGCGGCATACCTCCTGAGCCGGTGAAGATCGGCGCCATTCTCAGCGTTTTCCGGCGTCGGGAGACATGGCTGCTGTCCTTTGCCGTGGTCGGCCCGTGGGCGCAATTCATCGCCCTGAGCACCTGGCTGCCCACGTTCTTTGAAGAGGAGCGCGGATTGAGTCTGGCCGCGGCAGGCCTTATGGCGGGCATCTTCGCGTTGGCGGGCGCTCCGGCGAACATTATCGGGGGTGTCGTCACGACGGTTGTGGGGCGCAGGCGTCCCATTATCATCTGGTCCGGCCTTCTCATCGGGGCAGCCGGGATGACCACGATGTACGCACCCGTCGGAATTCTCCTGTTTCTCGCCGTATTGGCGTCGGGGTTCCTGCACTGGATTTATGAACCTTCGCTCTTCACCATCCCGATCGAGCTGCCACGCACAAACCCGGAGCAGGCGGGGGCCATTTGGGCGGCCATTCTCGCCGCCGGCAACGGATCCAGCTTCATTGCGCCCATCATTGCCGGGTTCATTATCGATGAGACCGGGAGCTTTGTGATTGGAATTGCAGTCATCTGCGCGACCTCGTTTACGCTATTCGTTGCGGGGGTGCTGCTGCCGGAGACGGGGCCGGGGCGACTGAACACCCCGCAAGGGGCTCGAACCTGAGGGCGCGCCCTCTCAGTGCTACACTACAAACGTTCAATCCAACCTAAAAGCACATTGCCCATGGAGTTCATTGCATGACGTCATCGTCCCGTTCGGCGCTGTTGGGGCCGACGCCCGCCGCGCGCCGCTACTTTCAGCAGTTCCTTGGGGAACTCGCCGAAATGACCGAGGATGACATGCGGCTGGTTTCAGCAATCGAGCCGATGGGCAAGGACACTTTGCTGGCGCTGGGCGACACAGTGTACACGGCCATCGGCAATGGTGATGCGCCGCTCTCCGGGGAGGGTGCGTCGTCCGCACTGCCCGAAGGGCTGGATGGGGCGGGGCTCCGTACGGCGCTCTATATCGCCCTAATGAACACGGTCACGCGAGAGTTGGAGATCGAGACGCCGATTGAGGCACGGGCTATGCAAGGTGTCTGGATCGAGGGCAATGTATTGCCTCGCCTCGGGCACGACCACCTGGTGCTGTCCGCCCGGTTTTCGCTGGACACCATCCAGGCTCCCAAGCCTCCGGACACGTTCCAGGGAATGGTCGATCTGACCGTGGAGCGGCTGTCGTCGCTGGTTGAGCTGGCTTCGCAGGCGATGATGGGCGCGGACGTTGATCCGTTCGAGACGTTCGAGCACCAGGACTGCGAGAAGTGCGGACACCTGCTGCAGCTGCACGTTGGGTTTGAGAGCTGGGACGACGTGATGGCGGAACACAACGCGTGGTGCCCGGGCAGGCGCGGGGCATGAACACTCCGTGTGATTCACCGCGCCGATGACGGAATCCACCGGCGTCCGCGTCACGGCTCTGTTGCTGGGGCAGGACTCGTTCCGTGATGAGCGCGGTCGGGCGCACGTCATTGGCATCTTTGACACGGTCGGCGCGCAGCAGTTTCCGATGGCGTTCCAGTTCTCCATCTATTGCCGCCTGCACGGAGAGGGAACGCATGAACTCATCCTGCGCGTGCTGGACCCCAACGGCATGGAGATCGTCCGCAGCGAGCCGATCACAGCGAATCTTCTTCCCATCCAGGGGCACCAATTCTTTATGAGCATCGGTATACAGGCGGAGAACGATGGGTTGTTCCTGGTTCAGGCCGTCGTTGACGGGCAGGTTGCGCAGGAAGCGCCACTGTTGGTGGAGTCCGGGGAAAACGAATGGCATCACGACCCGGACCCCCTGCACTTGGGCGGGCCGCCGCCGCCCCCATAGCCGAGAAACATCCCATGATTGGGATCGACACGGGCGGCACGTTCACGGATGTTATCCGCGTTGGTGAGGACGGCTCAATTCGACTGATCAAGATTCCGTCCACGCCCGCAGATCCGGCGCAGTCATTTCTTGCCGGTGTGCGGGAGATCGGCGGAGGCAGCGAGCTGAGCGACGAGGTTGTTCACGGGAGCACCGTTGGCACAAACGCAGTGCTTGAGCGTCGCGGGGCGCGGACGGCATTGGTGACGACGCGCGGCATGGCGGATCTGATCGAGATTGGGCGGCAGGCGCGCGATGATCTCTACAGCCTGCACGTCACCCGACCAGTGCCGCTGGTTCCCCGCGAACTGCGCTTTGAGATTGATGAGCGGGTGACGCCGGAGGGGGAGATTCTCAAGGCTCCGAGCGAGGCTGAGCTTGACGCGCTTGCTGAAGCGGTTGCCACGTCCAGTGTTGACTCGGTGGCGGTTGCTCTGCTTTTCTCGTTTCTTCGCCCGGAGCATGAGCAGTTGATTCGGAATGCGTTGGGGCGCCGATTGCCTACTGACGTGCCCATCTCACTCTCAAGTGAGGTTGTCCCTGAGTTCAGGGAGTTTGAACGGACTTCAACGACTGTTCTGAATGCCTACGTCGCGCCCGTCATGCAGTCGTATTTGTCGCGTATCGATGAGTCGGTTGAGTCGTCCGTGCGGATCATGTCGTCCAACGGTGGGAGCATGACTATCGGGCAGGCGGGCAGTTTTCCTGTGGAAACACTGTTGAGCGGACCGGCGGGGGGCGTTGTCGGAGCGTTCGAAGTGGCGAAAGCGGCCGGCTTCGACCATATCATCACGCTGGACATGGGCGGCACGTCAACGGATGTTTCGCTATGTGACGGCGAGGTTCAACGTACGTCCGAGGGGAGCATCGGCGGGTATCCACTGCGCGTTCCGATCGTCGATATTCATACGGTTGGGGCGGGCGGCGGGTCTCTAGCAAGCGTGGACGCGGGCGGCGCACTATCAGTTGGACCGCAGTCGGCGGGCGCAGACCCGGGGCCTGCCGCGTATGGACGTGGTGGCGGGCCGACGGTGACGGATGCCAACATCATGCTAGGTCGACTGCCGGCCGACAGGCCACTCGCGGGCAGGCTGAATCTGGATGGCGGCGCGGCGCTGGATGCAATGAGCGCAATCGCGGAGCAACTCGATATAACGCCACAGCAAGCCGCCGGAGGTGTCGTGCGGGTGGCCAATGCCAACATGGAGCAGGCGCTGCGCGTGGTCTCGTTGGAGCGAGGTTATGATCCGCGGGACTTCATGTTGGTTGCGTTCGGCGGCGCGGGGCCGCTGCATGCCTGTGAGCTTGCGGACGGACTCGGCATTCGCAGCGTGCTTGTGCCGCGTATGCCCGGGGCGCTGTCTGCGTGGGGGATGCTGACCGTGGATGTCACGCGCGACTATTCGAGGACTGCCATGCGTGATCTGTCAGACACGTCGGCGGAGGAGATTGCATGGTTGCTGGACGAGATTGAGCGCGACGCGCGGAAGGACCTTGAAGCCGTTGGCCTTCCTGCGGCACAGGCGACGTTTTCCGCTTCGGCAGACATCCGCTATCAGGGCCAGGGGTACGAGCTCTCGATTCCAGTGGATCAATCAGACGGCCTTTCCTTGGAGGAGCGGTTTCACGCCGCGCATCAGCGCCGCTTCGACCATAGCCATGCCGAGTGGCCGACAGAGGTTGTAACGCTACGGCAGCGCGCGACGATACCGGTTCGCCGACCGGAATTCGTTGTCGTCGACGCGGAGGGCGGGCCGGACGTGAGCCATGCACTGCTTGGCGAGACCGTTCTCACGACAGACAAGAGGGAAATTACCGCGCCGCTGTATGACCGGAATGCGCTGCTTGTCGGGAATCTACTGGAAGGACCGGCTGTGCTCACTCAGACGGATTGCACCACGTATGTGCCGCCGAGGTGGATTGGCCGTGTCGATGAGCACCTGAACCTCATCCTTGAAAGGGCGTCTGCATGAGCGTTGACGCGATCTCACTGGAGGTTTTCCGACGGCTCTTCGCTGCGATTGCGGAGGAGATGGGGGCGGTGTTGGGTCGTACGGCGTGGTCGCCGAACATCAAAGAGCGGCGAGATTTCTCCTGCGCCGTCTTTGACGCCACGGGCCGCATACTGGCGCAGGCGGAACACATTCCCGTTCATCTGGGAGCGATGCCCGCGTCCGTGCAGGCCGCCATTGAGCGGTTTGATGTGTTCGCGCCCGGCGATCTTATCGCGCTCAATGACCCCTATCTCGGTGGAACACACCTGCCTGACCTGACACTGATTTCGCCTGTGTTTATTCCAGAAGGCGTCGAGGATGGCGAGGCAGGACAACTGGCGGGGTTTGTGGCGACGCGCGCCCACCACGCGGACGTGGGCGGCATGGCCCCCGGCTCCATGCCCGCGTCAACGACGATTTACCAGGAGGGGTTCATTATTCCGCCAATCAGGCTGGCGCGTGCGGGCGTGCTCAACGAGGAGGCAGTTGAACTGTTCATGCGCAACGTGCGCACGCCGGAGGAGAGGCGGGGCGATCTTGCCGCACAGATCGCCGCTAACCGTATCGGTGAAGGGCGGTATGAGGCATTGATTACCCGCTATGGCTGGCAGACCGTCACCGAGCACGGAGAGGCGCTCATCGACTATGCCGAACGCCTTGTGCGGGCGGCACTGCGAGACATACCGGCAGGCGAGTACACGTTCACCGACGACATGGAGCCACCGATACCGGGCACGGAACGGCCGCGCATCGCCGTGACCATCATGAGCGACGGCGACGGCTCTCTGACTGTGGACTTCACAGGCACGTCACCCGAACAGTCGCTCAGCAATATCAACGCGGTGCGTGCAGTAACTGTTTCGGCTGTCCAATACTGCGTACGCTGCCTAGCCGGGCCGCGCGCTCCCGCCAATCACGGGTCGTTCGCGTCCGTGGAGGTGATTACACCGGAGGGATCGTTGGTGAACCCGCGTCCGCCGCGCGCCGTGGCCGCAGGGAATGTGGAGACATCGCAGCGTATCGTTGACGTTGTGTTTGGCGCGCTTGCAGACGTGCTGCCCGAGCAGATTCCGGCGGCAAGCCAGGGGACGATGAACAACGTAACCATCGGCGGCACGGACCCGCACACGGGTCAGCCCTTCGCCTATTATGAGACACTCGCGGGCGGCGTCGGCGCGAGCCCGGATGGTCCAGGGGAGTCCGCTATCCACAGCCACATGACGAATACGCTAAACACCCCCATTGAGGCGCTGGAATACCAGTATCCGTTCCGTGTGCTGGAGTATGGCGTGCGGCGTGGTTCGGGTGGAGAGGGGCGATTTCGTGGCGGGGACGGCCTTGTGCGCACGGTGGAGTTTCTGGGCTATGCGACGGTCTCGCTGTTGACAGAACGGCGCTCGCGCGGGGCGTGGGGGCTTGCGGGAGGGGCAGACGGCGCGCCGGGCCACAACACCCTGCGTAGAATGGATTCAGACCGGAATGACGAATTACCGGCCACTGTGACAATTGACGTAGCGCGCGGCGACAGGCTTACCATTGAGACGCCCGGTGGAGGCGGTTGGGGCGTGCCCGGCTCGCCGCCTTGAACGCAGAGGAGACTAGCTTGTGACTATGCGACTGCAGACGTGGCAGGGCGTCTTGCTCGGCGCGCTGTTGGTGGCGGCGTTGATGATGCTGGCCGTCGCCTGCGGTACTGAGGCAGCGGACGATACACCCACGGCCACGACTACAGATACGGGAACTGATTCCGCGCCAGAGATTGGCAACCGCGTCGGCAATCTCGCTCCGGACTTCTCAGTTACCACCACGGATGGTGTCACGCGGTCGCTAACTGATTTCAAACAGGCCAACCAGCCCGTTGTCGTCTATTTCTTCGCAAGCTGGTGACCGTCCTGTCGGTCTGAGTTGCAGACCGCCAAGAGTGTGTATCCAGACTACCAGGATGAGGTCGGCTTTATTGCTGTCGGTATCGATCCTTCAGAGACTACGGATACGATCGTCTCGTACGCCGAACGACAAGGCTACCCGTGGGAAATGGCCGTCCATCACGGAGATGTCCAGTCCGCCTTTGGCATCAGTCGCCAGCCTTCCAAGGTCATCATTGATGGTGATGGTGTGATTACGTTCCGCGCAGCCGGGCGAAGCAACAATGCTGATCAATGGCGCGAGGCGCTGGACGCGGTGACGGCGTAGCGGTGGCGCTGATGAATCTAACTATGATTCTGCATGCTGTGCGCACTGTCGTAGTTCTGCGACTCATTGCGCTTATCGTGGCGGCGGCCTTGGTCATCGGCGCGGTTGCCTGCGAGCGAACGGACGAAGTGGGGCCGCCGGCCACAACTATTCCGCCAACGCAACCTGCTTCAACGCCGGCGCCCGCCACATCGGTGTCCGAAGGCTCGATTAGCATTGGGACGCCAGATGATGCAGCTTCTCTCTCACTAGAGCCGACCGTTGAGGGTTCGTTGGAGAGGGAGCCGCAGGCCACTCCTCCCGCATTGCTGCCGGGAACGGCGGAGCCGACACCACCAACCATAAGAGCCGGGACAACGCCGGAGAGTGAGGACCCAACACCGACTGACACACCGGCACCACAGCCCCCAGCCGTAGTTCCGCCCACGGACACGCCAACACCCATTCCTCCCACGACCGAGCCGGAGCCACCCGCACCGCCAACGGGCAACCGAATTGGGCAATCCGCGCCTGACTTTGAAGTGATGACCATCGATGGTGTCACACGGTCACTGGCGGATTTCAGGCAGGGAGATAAGGCTCTTGTCCTCTATTTCTTCTCAAGCACTTGACCGATATGTCGCTCCGATTTGCGGAGCCTCAAGGATCTGTACGGGGATTACTCGGATCGGGTTACCGTCCTTAGCATCGCCGCGAGTCCAATCGACGACGAGAGCTCTATCCGCCGGTATGCCCAACAGCAGGGGTACGTTTGGGATATGGCGGAGTTCAACGTGGGCTTGTCACGCGACTATGGCATCAATAGTCACGCGTCTGCAGTGGTTATAGACGGTAACGGAGTCATTACGTTCAAGAAGGGCTATCCCGACAGCCTCTCTACTCGTGAATGGCGGGAGGTGCTGGACGAGGTGGCGGGGTAAGCCGACAAAGGCGAAGGGGCGACCTCTGGCCGCCCCTCCTAACGCAGTCGTCGTTAAGTTAGACGCCCAAAAACTCGCGGGTGACGGCGATGAATTCCTGCGGCTTGTCCACGGTGACGACGTGGCCGGCGTTCGGCACGTCTACCCATGAGAGGTTCTTTGACCTTGCCATCATGCTGTCTTTGATCAAATCGTCCAGCAGGGGGCTTTCCAACCCGCGCACCTCAAGGATTGGCTGCTCGATGGTCTCCAGTGCCTTCCAGTAGCGGCTGATCAGCGACTCATCCGTGCCGTCCGCGAGCGGGACGTTGAACAGCGCCGCATCCGCCTTCCAGGTCCATGAGCCATCAGCAGTCTGCTTCAGCTTCTCTTCTATGTCCTTGCGGAGGCGGGCATCAGACGCCCACGGGTTGCCTTCGCGCGCCCACGCCATGGCCTCATCGACGTTAGCGAAAGACATGGGCGTCGGAGGGCGGTCGCCCCACTCCGTCTTCGAACGCTCGCTGGGTTCCGGGCCGATGTCGACGATAACGATTCGCTCGACCTTCTCCGGGTGCTTCTCACCGGTGTAGAGCAGAGAGTGCCAGCCGCCCATCGAGAGGCCGACGAGGACGAACCGATCGAACCCCAAAGCAACGACCAGCTCATCGAGATCTTCAACGAATCGATCACGCTCATAGCCAGTGGAGGCGTGTTCGCTCTCTCCGTGGCCGCGCTGATCAATGGTGACGACATGGAAATTGGAGGCCATGGCCTCCGCGAACTCGTCCCAGATATGAGCCTGCCCCGTGTGGCCGTGCAGGCACACCATGGGCATCGCGCCTTCATTGCCGTAGTCGAAATAGCGCAGTCGTATGCCGTTCACCGTGACGTGCTTTTCCTGAACCTGCGTCGCAGTCATCTCTTCCCTCCATCCCCCGGTTCTGTCTCCAGTCGCAGAGCGACGCAGACATTGTAGCAAGGAGGAGGAAAGTACAGACGATGCACCGACACGTAATGAAAATGATTGAGAAAGAAAGGGGGGCGGCACCGCACCTCTTGATAAGGTGCCCGCGGAGTTCAATCGGTGCGGACGGATTATGGGAGACCTGCCGCCCCCCGTGGGGGGTAGGACTTGCGGACTACAGACTGACAGCTTCGACTAAATCTCACCTACCTGCTGAGTTGATGTCAGTATAGTCGGAATGCAGGTGATTGGAATAGCATGCTGACGGCACATATTGTGACCGACAACGCCCCTTACTCTCCCCAGACGGTGGTGTCAGGGAAGAGGTCTACCCAGGCGAACCAGAATGAGGGCGTTGTGGGGATCTGGATGAGCCTTGCGCCCTCCAGCGGGCCGGAGATTGCCTCGCCTGTGCTTGCGCTCCAGATGGAACCCGTTTCGCGGTCCCGCATCACGGGTCCCGAAACTGTTGGGGCGTTTCCGATCTGAGCCTCGTTCGCCTGCTCGAAAGTCAGGACTTCCGGGGCGTTCATGCCGAATGGCCCCTGAGCGATGGCGTACGCCTCATCGTTCAGCAGTCGGCTCCACGCCGCCGCGAATCCGGCCTTCGGTTCATGGATAACCACGATTTCGAGTCCGCCAAGCGTGTCGTTGGCGATGGGAGTCTGAGCAAGGGCATCGTAGGCGTAAGCGCGCTTGGCCGTGCCGATCTCCACGCCCAACACAAGGTCCTTCAGGGGGAGCCGAAGGTCGCGGACCTGCCGCCCGAGAATCCCGGCCGACGGATCCGTGTAGTAAGTCTCATAGGTATCCCTGCGATAGAGTCCGCGCTTGTCCAACACCTGTGTATCGGGATACAGCCCCTTCCACGCCTCCCACGACATCAGCCGTGATGCGACGAGCTCCAACTCCGTGCCCTCAAGCGGGCCGGAGAGGGCCGTGCCGAAAGCCTGGCTCCATTCCGAGTCCGTCTGGTCATCGAACATGACCAGGTTGTTGAGGATGAGCTTGCCGGAGACGCCGAATGTCAGCAGTTCCCCGTTGACTTCTCGGCCATACACGATGGCCGTATAGCAGAGAGGTCACCACGTCGCCGCAATCGGCACGCCTCCCACGGTGTCATTCACAATCTCGTGGCGGCTGAGCATGGCGACGGGATAGGCGCGGGCGTCGCCGTCAATCTCAACTCCGATGATCGGCTCATCCGCGTTCATCCATGCTTCGGCTCCGGTAGCGTCCACGAATTCCGGCGAACGGATCGCGGGGATGGCGTCCTTTGCGAGGACTGTCACGACGTCCAGGTCGCGTTCGATGGTCGTGGGGGTTGCGTTCGGCTGTCCCGCCGTTGGTGTTGATGCCCCAGATTGGGACGAGGACGTTGCAGCGGGAGATGCGGGCGTGGCGGTCGGGTTTCGTGTCTGAACGACCGGTTCTGCTTCGTAGGTGACCTGTATGGTCTCCTGTTCAACGCCGCCGATGTTGCATCCGGCAAGAATCAGGACAAACAGTGCAGCTACGGTTCCGACAACCGCTGTAAGGTGTGCCGATCTTAAGTACATTCGGCTTTGTAGCATGTCCTTAGTCTATAAGGACGATGACGGCAACAGCGGCGCAGACGCTGGCAACAGAGGTGATGATTGCGGAGCGGAGGAGTCCTTTTATCTGTTCCATAGTTCCAGTCTAGAACCGTGCTCCAAACAACCATTGTGAGCCTTGCAGGGATGTCCGCGTTGACGCTGTGCACGGGCGCTCCTATTCTGTGCGTGACCCTGTGGCCAGGCTATGAAATGAGGATGTCATGACAAACGGAGCACGTTCCGCCGGAACAGGGGCGCTTCACGGGTTGACCGTGCTTGACCTAACCGGGCCGCAGGGGCAGCCGTGTGGGCGCATTCTCGCGGATCTTGGGGCGGAGGTTATTCTCATCGAGCCGCCGTCGGGCAGCCCGTCGCGACGCATGGCCCCGTTCGCGCACGGCGAGCCCGGCCCGGACAACAGCCTCTTCTTCCTCCATTTCAACACGAACAAGCGCGGTATCACGCTTGATCTGGACTCTGAGCAGGACAGGGCGCGATTTCTTGAACTGGTCAAGAGCGCGGACGTCGTTCTCGAATCCGGCCATCCCGGCGAGATGGAGGTGCGCGGCCTAGGCTACGACGATCTGGCCGCGATCAATCCCGGTGTCGTCGTGACATCCATCACTCCGTTTGGGCGGACGGGCCCGTACCGCGACTTTATTGGGGCGGATATCGCCGTGACCGCATTGAGCGGCTCCGTGTACCCGGAGGGCGAAGCAGAGGGGCCTCCCGTCACCATGCCCCGCTACCAAGGCTTCCAGTTGAGTTCCATCCACGCCGCGTTCGGCACGCTAATCGCGCTGTGGCATCGGCGCACGACGGGTCGGGGACAGCATCTCGATGTCTCCATGACCGAAGTGCTGGCTCATAAGACCATGAATCTCATGCGCTATGCCGCGATGAGCGAGGTCATGCCGCGACGCGGCAGCAAGGGCGGAACCGGCCCCACCCAGTATTTCCAGGCATCCGACGGTGTGTGGGTACAGCTTGCTCTGACGTCGCCGCGACAGTGGGTGGAGTTTGCCAATTGGGTCAACCATCCAATGCTGCTCGACCCCGCAATGCGTGAGTTGAGTGGGCGGGACACCAAGGCGGATGAGATTACAGCTATCGCCGGGGAGTTCATCAGCACCATGACCGCGGAGGAGTACCTGAGCGGCGGAGTGGAGCGGCACGTCACCGTTGCTCCCGCCAATTCCCCTGCTGATTTCGCGGCGCATCCGCACGCGGAGGCGTACGGATTCTTTTCGCCAATGGATCATCCCGTTTTGGGCAAGTACATGATTCCGGGCGGGACGGCGCGTTTCGGCGCCAGCCCGCTAAGCGTCCGCCGCCCTGCACCTACGCTGGGACAGCACCAGGATGAGATTCTCGGCGCTGCGCCCGCAGAGCGTCAGGCTGTGCCGGTCGGGGGCTCAAACGGCGCAAAGGGCTCCGGCCTCCCGCTGGACGGCGTGCGAATTCTCGCGTTCGAGCGTGTGTGGGCCGCGCCGTTCGGCACACGATTCATCGCGGACTATGGCGCGGATGTCATCAAGGTGGAATCCACCAAGTTCCCGGACGGACGCGTTCACGACCGCGAGCGCAATCCGACGGCATGGCGCAGCACCAACGCAGCCTACGGCGAGAACAACCGCAACAAGCGATCCATCGCGATTGATCTACACACGGCTGAGGGGCAAGAGCTGTTCAGGCGGCTTGCGGGTGAGGCAGATGTCGTCGTGGAGAACAACGCGCCGGGCGCGATAGACCGTTTCAACATCAACTATGACGCGCTCAAGCAGGTCAATCCGCGCCTGATCATGGTCAGCTGCCCGGGCTATGGCGCGATGGGGCCGATGAGGAATTTCACGGCTGTTGGGCAGTGCCTGACATCGTTCACCGGACTCGGCTACCTGTGGGCGCAACCGGACGCGAAATGGCCGGCGCGTGGTCGGAATGCTTACCCGGACTTCATCACCGCCGGAAACCTTGCGCTGTCCATCATGGCGGCGCTGCATCACCGTGAGCGAACGGGAGAGGGGCAATACATCGAGATTCCACAGTTCCAGGCCGCCGCGAGCATGATTGGCCTCGCGTTCCTGGAGCCGCAGTTTGGCGTGGGACCGGCGGAGGCTTGGGGCAACCGCGATCCGAACGCAGCGCCGCAGGGCGTGTACCAGTGCGGCGGCGGCGACCGTTGGTGCGCCATCTCCTGCCCGGACGACGACAATACATCATGGCGCGCGCTTTCCGGTGTGATGGGACGGCCGGAGCTTGCCGACGATCCTCGTTTCGCAACGTTTGCCGACCGGCAACTCAACCACGATGCTCTCGATGAAGAGATCTCCGCGTGGACGCTAACGCGCTCCGCGCACCAGGTTATGTACGCGTGCCAACGTGCCGGGATTGCCGCGGGCATGGCGGCCACCGGCGAGGACCTGTACCTCGACCCGCAGCTGCGTGAACGGGGCTATGTGGTTGAAGTGAACCACAACGTGCCGGGCCCAGTGGAGCACCCGGGCATGACTATCAAATTCAGTGAATCGCCCGGACGCGTGCGCATGGGCGCGCCCACGCCCGGCCTGCATACGCGGGAGGTCCTGACGGGCATCCTGGGCCTCTCCGATGAGGAATACGGGGCGCTGGAAGAGTCCGGCGCAATCGGCTAGCGCCACCGTCCGTGCGACTGCTCGCCGAATTTGTGCGCAGTGAGCCATGACAGGGCGACGGCTCCCGCGCCAGATGACGGTCGTCCCGGCCTATCGGCTTGAGGGTTATTTTGCCGAGCAGGCGCTTGACCAGGTCGAGCAGCCCCCGCTTGAGTCGTTCAAGCAGCGGCTGCGGCTGTACATCCACCGCCTGCTCGCCGGTGAGCAGCCCTCGTTCATCGACATCGGCGAGCACTGGACGATGACGCAGACCGGAGACCCGGAACTCAACTCGTTCATCCGCGCTGTGAATGCCACCGATGCCGCCTCGCCACGCGGCATCGTTGAGGACACGCTTTACAGGTGCTCACAAGCCCTGCCGCGACCGGACCTTATGGCGCGCGTTGTCATTCTGATGGGGGATGGTGAGAGCCGTGGGTTGACGCAGGCGATGCAGTACGCGAACGGCGTCAGCCTTGGCTCCGGCGTCACGCTCCTGTTCGTGTGGCCCGCGCATAACTGGACGGAAACGCTCGCCTACATTACGGCTCACGAATACGTCCATCTTGTGCGCAATTGGCTATTTCCGCGCGGCCTCACAGGCGGGCGCATGATCTACGTCAAGAACAATGAGCCCGACACGCTGTTGGACGCCATGGTGACCGAGGGGATTGCGGACGTGTTTGCGAGCGGCATCGTGCCGGGGCATCAGCCGCACTGGATCACGGCGCTCTCGCCGGAGGTTGAACGCGCAATCTGGCCCAACGTGGAGAGCCGACTGAACGATACCGATCCGTTGGAGATTCGGCAGTACCTGTACGGAGACGATGACCGGGTTCCTGTGTGGGTGGGGTACTCTATCGGCTACGCTATCGTGCGGTCGTACCTGGAGACGCACCCGGAGGCGCGGGTGGCGTCAATCATCGGCCTGCCGGTGCGGACTCTCTTTGAGGAGAGCGGGTACGTGCCGGGGGAACGCGGGGACAAAAAGTGAGAGGGGCACGGCATTGCCGTGCCCCTCTCTGACATGACTCCGGGCGTTCCCTGCCTGCCGTGTCCTGCGACAGATGGACGAAACGCGGGACGGGGAGGAGTGGCGGGTCAGGTCAGCCCTGTGTGTCTGCTTATTAGGTCTCACAGATAACAACGCAGCCTCGGTATGCGAGGTTAGCAGTGGCTCAAAGGACATTTGACCGCCTTTGTGCCGCATAACTAGAATGATTCTCACCCGCAAATGGCCGCGCGACGCGGATAACTCGGGTTCAGTGGGCGGTTAGCTCAGTTGGTTAGAGCGCAGCGTTGACATCGCTGAGGTCAGAGGTTCAAATCCTCTATCGCCCACCATATTTTTGTGTGACGGATTTCCCCGTGGCTACTCAGTTCGAAATGAGACTCAGGCTGATTCGATTGAGCATTCTTAGGGTGTAGACTCTAATAGCCACCCCCCTCAGAGAAAATAGGGGAGGTTGCGGCTGAACGTGCCGCCCTTTCCGGAGCTATGGTTCCGTGCCGCAAGAGTCGTCGGCAAGGAGGTAGAGATGAAGCACCCAATCGTTGCCATTCTGTTGCTCGTCATGTCCTGCATCTTGATTGTCGGCGTTGCAGCGGGCTGCGAAGGGGAAGATGAACCTGAGACCTATCGCCTCGGCGTAATGGCAGCGCTCACCGGCCCCGGCGAAACGTACGGGAACCTCTCCCACCGGGCCATGCAGTTGGCGATGGAGGAAATCAATGAGGCCGGCGGCATCAACGGCACGCCGCTTGAGTTGGTTGCCGAGGACTCCAAGTGCAACGCCCAGGACGCAATCACCGCCTACAACAAGCTGACGGACGTGGACAACATCAAGATCATTCTTGGCACGTCGTGCAGCGGAGCTATGCTGGGCGCCGCGCCCCTGGCTGAGGAAGACGGCGTTGTTCTCTTCTCCTCATCGGCGACCAACCCGGATATCGCAGACGCGGGCGACTACATCTTCCGCACGGCAATCAGCGACGAAAAACTGGGCATTGAGACGGGGAACCTGCTGCGAGCAGACGGCATTCAAACGCTGGCCACCATCTCCGAGCAAACTGACTACGCGGAGGGCGTGCGCCGTGGCGTTTCCGAGAGATTCGAAGCTCTTGGCGGGCAGGTTGTGGGCTTTGAACGCTATCAGACGGAAACGCTGGACTTCAGAGCACAACTCACCATCTTGCGTGGCCTGAATCCGGACGGGCTGTTTGTTGCCGCGCAGGGCGAGGCCAGCGCCGGCTCAATTCTCAAGCAGGCACGCGAGATTGGGTATGAAGGCCCCATCTATAGCGAGGTTGTTACCATCGGCTCGACAGCGCTGGACGTTGCCGGCGAGGCAGCAACAGGCCTCAAGGCTGTCATTGCAGACCTGGACCCGGCCAATGACAGGGGCCAGAGCGTTCTCCAGGCCTTCCGTGCCAAGTACAACTACGTGACGCTGCCCTGGTACCTGGGTTCCGCGTATGACAGCGTGTACATCGCTGCGGAATGCCTCACGGAGACGGAGGACGACCAGGACGCGGATGCGTTCCGGGATTGCCTGTATGACGTCACGTGGAGTGGCACGATCGGTAACAACTACTCATTCGACAGTCGCGGTGAAGTCGTGGGCCTTTCGAACGTCGTAATCGAGATCCTGCCGCTTGCCGAGCGGACTGAAGAGAACCAAGGCTATCGTGTTCTGGGGCCTGCCCCGACCGGATAGTAACCAGTTCCAAGCAAAAACGGGCGGCGCTCCCGCAAAGGGAGCGCCGCCTTTGTTATTCAGGCGGGAGCTTCGTGTTCCTCTGCGGGCTCAATGCGTACATCCGGCAGCCATCTGAGGAACCCGGGCAGGTACCAGTTTCGCGCTCCGAGCATCTCCATGGTTGCCGGGACGAGCACTGACCGTACGAGCGTCGCGTCAAGCAGGATTGCGACCGAGAGGCCGAAGCCAACCTGCTGATTGATGATTGTCTGGCCGGAGGCGAACGCGCCGAAGACGGCGACCATGATGAGCGCTGCGCCAGTGATCAGGCCTGCCGTCTCGCGGAGGCCAAAGGCGACGGCCTCACGGTTATCGCCGGTCTGATCGAATCGTTCCCTGATGCGGCTAAGCAGGAATACGTGGTAGTCCATGGAGAGGCCAAACAGGATGGAGAACAGGAACAGGGGTATCCAGACATCGATGACCTCAGCCTCCTGGAATCCAAGGAGATCCCTGCCGTAGCCATGCTGGAAAACGAGGACGAGCAGGCCATACGCCGTTCCGACGGACAAGAGGTTCATGAAGACGGCCTTGATGGGGATGACGATAGAGCGGAACACAAGCATCAGGATGAGGAAGCTCACGCCAAGCACAAAGGCGAAGACGATTGGCGTGTACTGTGCGACGACATCGAAGACCTCGGCCGCCACGGCAGTGTTGCCGCCAACAAGCACTTCCGCGTCAACGCCGTCAAAGGCGGCCGGGATGTGCGTATCCCTGATGGTGTTCACCGCGTCAACGGCTGAATGGCTCGCAGGTTCGCCCGGAATGACAACCCGCAGGAGTCCCAGGTCATTGGCAGTGTTTGGCTCGAGCAGCGTCGGGTATGGGAATGCAGGGTCGGCCAGCAGCGCGCCCTGGAGCTGTTGCACCGCGCCCATGACGCCGGGATCCGCCAGGTCGCCGTCAATAACGACCGCCGTCGGATCAATCAGGCCGAATGAGAACTCTTCCTCCATGACGAAGAAGGCCTCCCGGGTTTCTGCTTCTTCGGGAAAGACGTCCACGCCGTTCAGGCCAGTCTCGATGTCGAAGTAGAAGTAGGTGGCGACGACCATCGGAGCGCCGACAAGCACGACACTCAGCAGGGGATTGCGCATGACGATGTGAGTGATCCGATCCCAGAAGCCGCCCTCATGATTCGGTCCTGTTGATGTCTGTGACCTGCCGAACCTGGGAATCGACAGCGTGTTGATACGCGTTCCCATGAGGGCGATGACGGCCGGGAGGAGAGTCAGGCTGGCCGCCACGGCGATGATGACGACGAGAATGGCGCCGATGGCGAGCGATTGGAAGAACCCGAACGGGACGACGAACATGCCGCAGAGCGCAACAACAACCGTGACGCCGCTGAACAACACCGTTCGGCCGGCCGTTTCACCCGCCTTTACTGTGGCGTCAAAGGCAGACAGCCCTTTCTCCAACTCTTCACGGAATCGCGAAATGATGATCAGGGAGTAGTCGATGCCCACCGCAAGGCCAATCATGATGATCATCAACTGGACGAAGAAGACCAATTCATAGAACTGTCCGATGATTGCGGCAAGTCCCAGCGCAGCGACGACACAGATCAGTGAAAGTCCGATTGGGACAAGCGCGGTGACGACTGCGCCAAAGAGCAGCACGAGGATAATCAAGGCGACCGGAACGCCGACACGCTCGCCCTGCTGCAGATCTCTCTCAGAAAGTTCGTTGCGTTCGAGGGAGATGCTGGCATCACCCACTGTCAGGACACGGAATCCATCCTTGCCGTTCTCCTCTTTCGCAAGATCGAGAAGATAGTGAACGTTGTCTTCCGCCTCCTGCAGGTCGCCCGTCATGATGACCGGAACCAAGGTCGTGCGGCGATCCTGAGATACGAGGACAGCGGCCTGCAGTGGATTCTCCTGGGTTAGCGCGTAGTAATTCAGGGTCTGGTCGACGACGCCATCGCCCAACGCCTGAATCTGTCCGGTTAGCGATGTGACGCGGGTCTGGAAGGCAGGATCATCAACGGTCAGGCTTTCGGATTGGACGATGACCATCTCCGTGATCGGTTTCGGCCCTCGCATCCGATCCTCAAGCAACTGCTCCGCCCGTTGGGATTCGAATCCGCTGCCCAGCTTCAATTCCGTGGTCAATGCGCTCGACAAGAGTTGCGCGCTGAGACCAATGCCAATGAACGCGACGAGTATCCAGACGACTATGGTGACTACGGGTCTGCGGGCGCTGATTCGCGCGAGATGTTGTGTCATGTGGGGGTTCCTCCCGGAATGCCTGGCGCGAGAGACAAGACGCCCTTAATGTGCATCGCCGACTAGCGGCGATGCAAGAGAAGGAACGAACCCGGGGAGGGGTCAGTGGCTATGCGTCGTTCAATGAGGCCACGCTGAATATGACGGAGAACGGCTTGCAGTAGATGACGACGCTGCCCATGGCGGAAACGTCCACGCCAGCGGGAATGGTGTAATTCTGGTCTCCGCGATTCCCCTTGATCGGGCCGAGGTCCACGTAGCCGGGCTCCTTGACGTCCGGCGAGCGCATTGGATCCGGGTGCGGTGAAAGGATGACGTGGAGCGCCGGGCCGTTGGTGACGTTCAGGTCTTCTAGCCGGAGCAAGAGACCGCCGCCGGGCGCTGAATAGATCGTCGCGTCGCCGCTGCCTCTGTGGAAGCTGTCTGCATCGCGGAAACTGCCGACCTTAAGCGCGACGGGCGCACCCTGCTGTTCCATCACTGAGGCCATTGCGGGCGCCATCATGTCTGCTGCCTCTGTCATGGTGTCCTCGTCAGTTGCGGCCGCACCCATCGCCAGTCCCTGAACCATGTCGGACATTATCTCGCTTTCGACGGCGGTGACAGGCGTTCCGGCCAGGACCATGGACGATGCGGTCATCGATGAACCGAAGGGCATGTCCTCCACCATCATGGGGCTATCCACCATCGCCATAGCCGCCATGGCGCTCTCGACATCCTCGCGTTCCATGCCCTCAGGCACGACGGCCTGCGCGGCGAACGGGAACTCGTCCTCAACGGTGACGTTGATGAAGAGCGGAGATGCCAGGGACCATGTGAGCCACAGGCCGACAATGGCGATTGGTACGCCACCAATCGCGAACGGGACACGGTGCTCCCACGCAAATCGATGCCATTCTTTCTTTACGACGAGCCAGGCGAAAACGGCACCGATGATAATCGTGCCAATTGCTATGAAGAACCTGTATTCATAGAGGCTTGGGAGGGCGCGTTCAAGGTCGCCGAAGGTGGGCATAGGATCGATCCTTTCGGTCTGGGTGTTTTCCTGATTCCATCCTAGCCTGAGAGACAAAAAACTCCGATTGTTTACGGCGGACTGTTGCGCCGCTGATTTATCATTAAATAGTCGTCAGGGTGACGACAGGGAAGCGCGTGGGAAACAGGAGGCCAGCAGAATGGTTGTCGCATTGCGTCCGGAAACCGGCGAAGCCGGTGCTGTGGGTCACACAGAGGCCTTTCAGTCTTTAGGTGAGGAGCACCAAAAGAACGTGGTGCGGTGGGCCCTCGCCAACAGGGCGCGCGTTTCGGAAGAGGCGCGTGTTGCCCTCAACGAGGCTTTGGTCGGGAATGTGTCCGTTCGTGGTTTTCGTGAGTCGAACGTGCCAGATGCCCCGGCGATCATGTTGATTCAGCCCGTTCAGAACGCGGCACTTGTTGTCAATGCAATCGCGCAGTCCGTGCTGACGGTGTGGCTCGAGTCACGGACAGAATTGCGCGGGATCGTGGAGGCAGCGGTCAACACCAGGGCCCAAAGCAACGGTTCCAGACCCGACGAGAATCTCTCGGCAGCCATTGCGTCGGCGCATCCTCAGTATTCATCTGACGACGTGAACCTGATGATCACGTTGATGTTGGGCGGGAGTCCCGGCATGGATGAAGAAACGCACGAGGAAGAAGAAATACAAGAAGAGGAGCCGACGACGGACGCGCAGCACGTTTCCGACGACTTCTTCGCCGAGCTTCGCTCACTGTCGGCGGACTATCCGGAGTGGGACGGACCGCTTGCGAAGCTGATGGAAGAGATCGCAAAGCTCAGAGCCAACGAGACCAGGGAAAAGGAAGACGAGAGCGGACTTGGCGGCCGCATTGCTGAAGTCGTGGGCGCCCATACCGATCTATTGGCGTTCTTCGAGTGGGACGCAGACGAGAGGCTGCCAAACGCGACCGGCCCATGGGGCAACACGGAATTCGTCACCTATGCCATCGAGAGGGTCGCCGACGTGCTGGGTCGCTATGAGACGGCGCGGGAGACGGGCGCAACTTACAGCGAGGAAATGCGCCGCGCGGCGGAACGCGCAGAACTGCAAGAGAAGATTTCTGCGGCGCTTGCTGCCCTAGAAGAGGCAGCGGTGATGCCGATGCCGGAACCCGCTATAGAAGAGATTGTTCCTGTGGAAGACGAATCTGTGGAGGATGATTCCGAGACTGCGACGGTCGAAATAACCGAGATCCCTGATGCGGCGGATGACGCGGAGATACAGTATCTGCGTGAGATGGTGGAGGCGCTACAGAAGGAAAATGCCGTCCTAAAGGCAGCGCAAGACGCCGCTCACAGGCAGATCACGGAGCTGAATACGGCTGCCGAAGCGGCGCAGAAGGGTTACGAGGCCCTTAAGCAGGAACACACTGATCTTCGTGATGAGGCAGGGGAGGTCGTCCGCAGTTACGCTGACGTGCAAGAGACTCTCGCTTCTCCCCCTGACTTCGGGGATGTCGTTTCCGTGCTGGAATTCGTAGAAAATCGCTGGCCGAACGAGCTTAGGCTCGCGCTGAACAACAACTCAGACCACAAGTTGTATTTCGATCAACCGAACCAGGTATACAGCGCGCTGGAGTGGCTGGCCACGACGTACCGCAATTCCAGGACGGGTGAGAAGCCCGTGAACAACCTGGATGTCTCGCTCTTCACGACGTGTGGGTGGCGATACCGTCCGTTCCAGCCTGACGCCGCGCCCGGCAGGTACCGATCTGATTACCAGGCGACCGATGCCGGTGAGAAGTACACCCTGGACGAGCATATCGGCCGGGGCACCGGACGCACGCCGGGACAGATTCGCGTCGCTTTCGCCTGGGACGAGGAGCGCAAAATGGTGGTTGTCGGCTACATCGGTCGCCACCAGCGTCCCAGTACCACCTAACAGGAAAACCATTTCCCTCGACGGAGGATGAGCTTCTTGGGGGCGGCCAACACGGCCGCCCCCAAGGTTTTTTGTCTTCGCAAGGCGAAGGCGGCGATTGAGCCGGTTTACCTGTGGAGGAATTGTGTGAGCTACGAGAGAGCTTGCGGGGAGGGCATGGCGGGTTTACGATAAGCCGTCACCTTTAGTGTGGGTTGGGTGACAGGCGCGACGCGTCAAGACGCGGCCTGCGCACGGTGTGATGATCTGGGGAGAGGGGATGAGACCATGGATCGACTGAAGACACCGTTAACAGATTTGCTTGGCATCAAGTACCCGATTCTGCTGGCCGGAATGTCGCTTGGTATGGATGACCGAATGCCCAGCCCGCCCCGGCTGGCCGCCGCGGTCACAGAGGCAGGGGGACTCGGCGTCATGGGATGCGGCAGCCGCAAACCTGACACGATTGACCGATGCATCCGTGAATTCAAGCAGCTTTCCAGCGGACCATTGGGCATCGACCTGTTGCTGCCCGCCACCATGGCGGAGATGGGCGCGCAGGACACCAAGGCGATGGTGCGGGAGCGGCTGGAACGCGACCATCAGCTGCACGTCGGCTTCATCAAGGAGTTGATGCAGGAGCATAATCTGCCGGACGTGCCTCCTACAGACGATGACGCGGAGGCCATGTCGCCGGATCTGCTCCGTCGCCAGTTCGAGGTTGTCGCCGACCACAATGTTCCAATCTTCGTCGCCGGTCTGGGCGACCCTGCCATGATCATGGACGTGGCGCGGGCGCACGGCATGAAGGTAGGTGGCGTTGTTGGCGCTGTTCGCCACGCCCAGCGGCAGAAGGCCGCGGGAGTCGATTTCATAATTGCCCAGGGAACCGAGGCGGGTGGCCACACTGGCAACATCGCAACGTTCCCGTTGGTGCCGCAGGTTGCAGAAGTTGCTGCACCAACGCCGATTCTGGCGGCAGGGGGTGTGGGTTCCGGCAGGCAGATTGCGGCGGCAATGGCGCTCGGCGCACAGGGCGTGTGGGTCGGTTCAGCGTTCCTCGTCGCAGAGGAGAACGCGATACCGCGGGAACACCAGGACCAGATCGTTGGGTCGCGCTCAGAGGATTTCACACTGACGAGGTACAACTCCGGCAAGCAGTCACGCAGCTACAAGACTCCTGTCAAGGAGGCGTGGGCTGCATCCGGGATCGAGCCTCTTCCGATGCCGCTGCAGGGCATCCTGATGGAGCCCCTCTATGCCGGCGCACGCGCGGCCAACCGGCTGGACATCGACGCGGCGAGCGCCGGGCAAGTGGGCGGAATGCTTAAGGCCCGGAGGCCGGCCCGCGACATCCTGCTCGACATGGTCAACGAGGCCGAGGAAACCATCGAGCGAATGCAGGGAAACCTGCGCTAGTCAAAGCCAAGCCGTCTATCAGATACTGACACGGACAAAGAGGGGATAGGGAGGACACAATGGCAAACAGGCTACACACACCACTGTGCGACATGCTGGGCATGGAGTACCCGATACTCCTGGCCGGCATGGCCGTGGGCGGCAGCCAGGATCTTGCGCCAACACCCGTCGAGATGGTCGCCGCGATCAGCAACGCGGGGGCGCTTGGCGTGCTGGGCGACAACTTCCGCAACCTGGATGAGATGGACGAGGGAATACGACGGCTTCAGTCGCTCGTGGGCGACAAGCCGTACGGTATGGATTTCCTCGTGCCCGCCACGCGCGCAGAAGTAACTGCGACGAGCAACAGGGAGCTGTATGCGCAGGTTGCGCCGCAGTATCCGCAGCATGTCGCGCTCGTGCAGGAACTTATTGAGGAATATGGGTTCGAGGCGGAGGAGGTCTCCGAGCAACCGCCGATGTCCACGGAGCTGCTACGCAAGAAGATTGAGATTGTGCTGGACAACAAGGTGCCCCTGTTCGCCGCTGCGACAGGCGAGCCTCCGGAGTGGTTCACAGAGCAGGGCCATGCGCAAGGCATGAAGTTCATCGGCATGACCGGCGCGGTGCGCCACGCGCAGCGCCAGGTTGCCGCGAACGTTGACATCATCACGGCGCAGGGCACGGAGGCGGGCGGCCACACGGGCAACATCTCCACGTTTGTGCTGGTTCCTCAGGTCGTCGACGAGGTCTCCCCGCGACCGGTTCTGGCCGCGGGCGGCATCGGAAGCGGCCGGCACGTGGCCGCGGCGCTCGCGCTCGGAGCGCAGGGCTGCTGGGTCGGCACGGCGTTCCTCGTGGCAGAGGAGAATAACATCCCGGACGCGCACAAGGATCAGATTCTGGGCGCGCGCTCCGATGAGTTCACGACAAGCAAGTTCTCATCCGGCAAGCAGCAGCGGGCGTACCAGAACGCCGTGAAGCTGAAGTGGGCGGCCTCCGGGCTTGAGGCGCTCCCGATGCCGCTGCAGGGCCTGATCCAGGAGCCGTTCACGAAGGCTGCGCGCAAGGCGGGCAGGCTTGATCTGATCGGCAATCCGTCCGGCCAGATCGGTGGAATGTTGAAGGAGCGCAGGCCCGCGCGCGACATCCTCATGGACCTGGTCAACGGCGCTGAGGAGACCATCGAGGAGCTGCAGGGGAATCTGCGGTAGGGAAACCACCCTACTCCGATTGGGATAAAGGCCCCCGCCGCGCCGAGCGTGGCGGGGGCCTTCCATATAGCGAAGAGATATCCTATATCCGTTCCAGGCCGAGGGTGATTTTCTCGCGGGTTGTGAGGTCTGCTGAGGCGTCGTTGAGGGTGCGCTGCGGGGCTCCTGCCGGGATGCCCGGGCCGGGCTGTTCTGTGTCCTGACTCGTGGACTCCATACCTTCAAGCAGGCGGGTTCGCACCTGTTCGACGACACCCTTCGCCTTTGCCAGCGATGACTCCAGCTCCTCGGCCGTTGCTCCGCTCACCAGGTCGCCCGGTACTTCAGGAGCGGTGTCGAGCAGTGCGAGACGGTAACGCGAGACCGTCGTCGAGAGTTCGCGTTCCAGCGTGATGACCTGCTCCTCCAGTGCTGACACACGCTCATCCCGCGCGGCGAGTTCAGTCTGCATGGTCTCGATGGTTGGCTGATCGCCTGAGGTGGATTCATCACTCTCCTGCATGGCTTCATCTTGATTCACGCCCACAGCCTCGTCGGCCAACTCGTACTCATTATTGATCGTTGTCATGGCATGTTCCCCCATTCGGTGTTGTGATTGCTTGCCCGAAGGGGTTGTAGCGCGGTTGCGTCGCGTGGCGCAAATGGATGTGTCACATGTGGTTCACCCTTCGACAAGCTCAGGGTGACCGGAGCAGGCTTTCGTGGGAATGAGGGGAGGATGGCGGCGTTGCTCGCCGCACTGGATTCCCGCGAAAGCGGGAATGACGAGGGGGAGCTACGGGGAGACGGGGAAGGAGGTTACGGTGACGGAGCGCGCGCCGTCCGGGTCTGAGAACTCCACGATGGAGGACAAACCCACCCATGTGGGGGAGCCGGGGTAGTACGCCACGACGTTCCCTTCGCTGATGTTCATGTGCGCGTCCCAGTGGCCAAGCGCCACGTAGTCGCGCCCGCAGTCGGCTATCTCTTTCGGGAAGATGGGGTAGGAGCGTCCCGCGTCTGCTTCGTCACGGACATAGTGGCCGTGTCCAATGGCGATCTGCCAGGGCTCGGGTCCGGTCGGCGGCGGCTCCTTGAGGGGGTAGAGGTCCACCTCGTCGTAACTTATGTGTGGCTTGCCCCACACGGCGAGGCCGAGCTCAGGGTAGGTTACAGTCTCGCCCTGCGGGTCTTTGATCAGGTAGACGTTGGGTGTGCGGCCCTCAAGATCCATCCGCCAATAGACGGAGTTGTTTTCCAGTGGATCATGATTGCCGGGCAGGATAACCGTCGGCATGGGGAGGCGTTCGAGCTGTTCCATCACATAGTCTGTCACGTCCGCCCTGATGCGGTTGTGGTCGAAGAAATCGCCTGCGATGAGGACGGCGTCCACCTTCTCCTCAAGCGCACGATCGACCACGATCTTGAACGCGCGCAGACACTTCTGCGGCTGGGGCGACCATCGTTCCGTGAACGCGCCGATATGCACGTCCGATGTGTGGAGGATGCGTATCTTGTCCCTGGACATGTGCTTGTCGGAAAAGACCTTAGGGCGTCACTGAGTTGTCGTTTGAATGGTGCCGGGGGAGGGACTCGAACCCACACTCCTTTTTGGGGAAGCGGATTTTAAGTCCGCCGCGTCTGCCATTCCGCCACCCCGGCACGTGATTCGGCTCACATAACCGGGGAGTCCCGTCAGTGTATGTGGACATTTCGGCCATCCGCGTGCCGAGGAGATCAGGCAGCCTGCGCCCTGTTCAAGAGGCGGGCGAGGCGGCTCTTGCGCCGGTCAGCGTTTCTGCCGTGCAGCGTCTTGCCCTTCGAGCGATCAAGGGCGACCATAGCGCGGTTCACGGTGTCCTGCGCATCCTCCGCTCCGTCCTCGATGGCCTCACGCGCGCGCCTGATTAGCGTCCTGATTGTGCGATTCCGGTGACGATTCACGTCGCGCTTTCTGAGAGAGCGCCTATGCGCCTTCGCCGCCGAGATTCCCTTTGTCACGTTGCTTATCGCTCCTTGCTATCCCTTGCGTTGTTTGCCATTTGGAGATTTGCGGCCCGCACCGTTGGCGCGCGCCGCCCCACCGTTTCGCCGCGGGGCAGTCGCGCCGCTGCGGCGGCTGTTTCCCGACGTCCGATAGACGTTGATGACGCCCGGCAGATCCTCCAACCGGGACATCATCCGGCTGACCTGCGGCAGTCCGCTGGCTTCAACCGTGAGAGTTATCGTAACCGTCCTATCCGCGTTGTGTCTATCGCGTACACCTGTGATGTTGATATGATCGGCTGACACAAGTGTCGTTATGTCACGCAAAAGGCCGACGCGATCCTGTGAGGAAATGACGACGCTAGAGGGGTATTTCTGCTCGAAATCCGGCCAACTCACGTCCATCAACCGCTCCGGCTCGTCCTCGTTGAGTACACTGTCGCAGTCGGTCCGATGCACAGTGACGCCCCGGTTTCGGGTGATGAAGCCTACGATTTCTTCGCCTGGCATCGGGCGGCAACAGGTCGCGGAGCGGGCGCGCGTGGGACCAAGTCCGGGCACGTTCACTGCGAGCTCTCCGGTGGACGGTCGGATCTGAATCGTGTCGGAATCTTCCTTTGGAGGCGCGATGCGCGTGGCGATCTGGTTGACGCCCACCTGCCCCGTTCCCAAGGCGAGGATGAAATCGTCCGCCGTTTGGTAGCCGAAAAGCGTTGCAAGGTGCTGCGGATCAAGCTGGACACCAAGTCGCCGCGTCTCACGCTCCAGGAGCTGTCGGCCACGCGCAGCGCTCTCTGAACGCTCCTGAACGCGGAACCAGTGGCGGATCTTGGATCGCGCCAACTCTGTGCGGACATAGCCGAGGTCAGGGTTCAGCCAGTCGAGGCTCGGCCCCTTTAGGTTCTTGGACGGGATTATCTCTACCGTGTCGCCGTTCTTGAGCGTGTAGCTCAACGAGACCATGCGACCATTGACCTTTGCGCCTGCGGTCCCGTAGCCGACGTCCGTGTGAATACGGAAGGCGAAGTCTATGGGAGTGGAGCCGGCGGGGAGTTCGCGAATATCGCCCTTCGGCGTGTAGACATAGACCTGATCGACTAGAATCTCGTGCTTGAGTTGATCGACGAATTCCTGCGCGCCGCCAATCACGTCACGCTGCCAGTCCAGCAGCTGCCGCAACCACGCGATGCGCTCATCGAACTCGCCGCCCGCCGCGCCCTCTTTGTAGCGCCAGTGGGCCGCGATGCCGTATTCCGCCATCTGGTGCATGTCCGCCGTGCGGATTTGCACTTCAAGCGTGTTCCCATCCGGCGTGACGACGGTTGTGTGCAGCGATTGATAGCCTGTTTCTCGCGGGTTGGCGATGTAGTCGTCGAATTGGCCGGGCAAGGGCCGCCACATGCCGTGGATGATGCCGAGCACGCCGTAGCAGTCCTGCACGTCCTTCACAACGACGCGGACGGCCTGCAGGTCGTTAATGTCCTCAAAGTCCCGCCCGATCTCGCGGTAGCGCTCCATCTTTTGGGCGATGCTGTAGATGCTCTTCGTCCTGCCTGAAATCTCGACGTCCTTGTAGCCCTGTTCGGCCAGGGTCTCTCGCAGAGCCGTCAGCGCCTCACCGACTCCTGTTTCGAGCTCCGTCAGCCGCGCGGCCACGAGGTATGAAACCCGCCGATAGCGCGCAGGCTCAAGGTAGAAGAAAGACAGATCATTGAGTTCGGACTCGATACTGTCGATACCAAGCCGATGGGCGAGGGGGGCGTAGATGTCCCGGGTTTCAAGCGCGATGCGGTGACGGCGATCCGGCGCGAGCGCGTCCAGCGTCCGCATGTTGTGGAGGCGATCCGCCAGCTTGATAAGAACGACGCGGACATCCTGCGCCATGGCGAGGAACATTTTGCGGAGGCTCTCGGCTTGGTAGACGCTGGCCTGTGACGGCTGCGCCGCGGCCTCTCCACCAGCACTTCGTGTTGGCTGCGCCGCGAGGCGAGACAGCTTGGTGACGCCGTCTACGAGTTCCGCGATCTCCGCGCCGAAACTCTTTCGCATCTCGTCGAGCGTCATGGGGGAATCTTCGACGACATCATGCAAAAGCGCCGCTTGCAACGTTGGCGCGTCCAGCATCTCGATATTCGTCAGGATGAGCGCCGTCTCAAGGGGGTGGCAGATAAACGGATCGCCGGACTTGCGGAACTGTCCCAAGTGGGCGTGCTCAGCTGTGTCAAACGCCTGACGGATTTCTTCTATGCGCTCTGCCGGAAGGCGACGCGCCTTCAGCTGTGCCTCAAGCTCATGGAACGCCACGCGTGACGGAACAGCCGCCGGGCCGTCTTCTGTCGAAAGGGCATCGGCAGGGGCGTCGTCACGTATCGCCGAACGCGCACGAGTCATGTTCGGTATAGTTTAGCGCTTTATGGGGGGAGGGGGCGGATTCCAGCGAAAGCCGGAATCCGCCGAGGTTTACGTGACGAAACGCCGGCGGCGGGAGGCTCCGACCAGGCCGAGGAGGAGGCCGCCGAGGAGGAGGAGGTCTGCGGAGGGGGCGCCGGTGAAGCAGCCGCCTGCGCCGGCGTCTTCGTCCTCGCCGTTTGTTGTGGTTGCTGTGCCGCCGTCGTCGCCGGTTGATGTGCCGGTGGCGGAGGCTTCCACGGTCAGGACGCGTTCGGAGACGGTCGAGAGCTGATCGCTGTAGGCGGTGATTGAGAGACGGTAGAGGCCGGGGACGAGCGCCGCGGTTTCGGACGCGGAGAGGCGAACGATTGCCTGGGGCGGATCGCTTTCCGCGATGTCCGCGTCACCGGTCTTGACAACGTTCCCTGTGGCGGGGTCCGACCACACGTAGCGGACGCCCAGGTTGCCGGGCCCGTCAACCACCGAACCAACGCTATAGTCCTGTCCGATGACGATGCTCTCCACGCTCCCGGTCTCTATGCTGATCGGCTCCGCCGCGCCGAAGTACCAGTCGCCCGGGCTGAACGGGTAGTTCTCATCGCGGAACGCCTTGAGTTCGGCGAACTGCGCGGGCGGATCGAATCGCTCCAAGTAGAACGGCCCGTTGCTGATCACCATCAGGCTGCGCTCATCAAACCACGCTTGCGCGGCGCGGTAGCGCTCAATCGCCTCTTGCTCCGTCACGAGGGCTTGCCCGCCGATGGTCAGCGCCGCCATGGGCACGAAGCCATCACGCTCGAACTGGCCAAGCGCGCGGTCGACGGTGCGTGCGTCGCGGTCCTGCATCAGGCTGAGCCAGGGCACGCCGAACCGCTGGGCGGAGGTGTCGCTGTAGGCTGCGCGGCGCTGGTTGAACACCACGTCATCCATCGCGGCCAGCACCTCCCACGGCATGGTCATACCGCCGGGCACTGCGTACTCGGCGATGTAGTCGTCCACGAAGTGCCAGTAATCGACGTAGACCTCGATACGGTTTTCATCAAGCACGCGGAAGCCGCGGACGGTGTCCAGCAGCGGCTTGGCGGTTGTCGCGAGGGCGAACTCAACCTGCGACTTCTCCGGGCCGTAGACCATGTCAAAGGTCTGGTAGATGTCAAAGACCAGGTCGGCCATCGTTATCTGCTCGCCGTGATGCCACGGGGCCTGGAAGAACTTGCTGTAATCAAACGTGACCTTTGACGTGGCCTCCACGCCATCGCCCACGCTCGCCCACTCTCCCGCATCCGCGTCCCATCTCTGAACGTTGGAGGGAACGGGCAGCTTCCCGCCCGGCCCGGCGGTTTCCACCTCATAGTCGGCACGCATGGGGATAGGCAGGCCGGTGAACGGGTGGCGCGTCATTGCCGGATCGGCCAAGTTGCGCCACACGTCGGCGCTGTAGACATCGCCAAAGCCGGAGACGGGGTTCCATGTGCTGCGCTCCGTCCAGACCCAGAGGTGACCGACGGTGAGCGTGTCTTGATCCGGCACATACGCCTCGCGGAACGTCCATTGGAGTTTCGGCCCGGCCGCCACGTCTTGCGTCACGCCGTGGATGTTCGAATTGGCAGGGAAGGTTGTCAGGATTGTTGCGAGCCAGACGCGGACGGACTCATCGACGGATAGACGCGTGACCTCCTGGTAGAGGGCATCGCGTTCCTCGCGGTCATTGAAATCGCCGCGGAAGATGCGCTGTCCGAGGTCATCGATCCGCGCGTTCTCGTACTGCCAGAAGCCGGTTTCCTGCCAGCCGGGCATGTTGCCGAGCCACGGCGCGGCCATCTGGTTGATGGTGGCGGAGTCATAACGTTCCGCCGCGCCGCGACCCCAACCTTCCGTGTAGGCGTGCCACTCAAACAACTGTGGGTCCGTGCTGTAGACGGTGAGGATGGCCGGGGCGAACTGGTGATAGATGGGAGCGATCAGGAACCCCGCCTGCTCCAGCTCGGCGCGGATCAGGTCGCCGACCTCGCGCCGCTCATCTTCCACGCGGATGATGAACCGCAGGCGGATTGGCTCGTCGTTGTAGTTCCATGAGCCGTCCACCATCGTTGCGCCCGCCGCCGTCATGGCGTCGGCAATGGCCGCTCGCGCTCGCTCCGGGTCGTAGGACAGGTCCTGTCGAGCCAGCATTTCCGCAACAACTGTGTAATCGAAGTCAAACGGGTTGACGTGCGTCTCCATGGGGCGTGCAAGGCCCTTGTAGATTTCTTGCGCGATGAATTCGCGGTTGACGAGGTGTTGAACCGCGCGCCGCACCTCCGGCAGGGAGAACGGATTGAGCTGCCCCTCCGGCGCGGGGGCCGGGTTCAGGATGAGCGAGATCGTTGATGCCGGCGCCTCGTACAACTCGATGGAATCATCGCCGCGAAGGGCCTGCGCCGCGTCCGTCTTGAGATTGAAGATGTACATGTCCATCTCGTCTCGCTGGATTTCCTGCGGCGCGAGGTCAACGTTGAATGAGCGGTAGTGGAGGGTGTCCACAGCGGGGCCGGGTCGGTCATGGGGCGGGCGGTAGTCATCACCGCTCTGGGCGAGCACCGCGCCACCCCCGGCGACGAGGCCGAGCATCAGCACAAGGCCGAGTATGAGCGGGAGACGGAATCTGAAATTACGCATCTGACTCGACCTCGTCATTGTTGTTCGCACGGCGGCGTCTGCGCGCGTTCAGCTGCGCCGCGCCGATGATGCCCAAAGCGAGCAGGCCTACCAGCGCCATGTCTGCCGTGGCGTTGCCCGTGCCACACCCGCCGGACGTACCGTTATCGTCCGTTTCACCGGACTCGATGCGCTCCAAGGCCTCCTGAATGGTGGCCAACGTGTCCGAACTTAGCGCAGCCTTGATGTCCGCGATGTCCGCGGCGGTCTCCTGAAGGTTATCGAAGCCGAACTCGTTGTAGAAGGATGCGGTGGCAGAGTTGCCGGACGCGTCGAAAACCGCGACGCTCTGCGGCCCCTCGCCGGCAGTCGGGAAGAAGAGTTGCGTTGTGAAGCGTCCCTCATCGTTCGACTCGATTGTGGATACGAGCACGCCGCTCACGAGGATGAAGATGTCCTGCTCGGCCTGGAAGTTGAATCCCTGGATCGTCACGGTCGTGGCGGACGCGCCGCGCGCCGGTGAGAGGAAGATGGACGGGCTGGGCATCTGGCGCATGCGCGCAAAGCCGATCTTCTGGTTCGTGCCCTGAAACTCTCCCAGGCGGGTGTCCGGCCAGACAAGGTATACGTCCTCGTCGGTGGCGGCTATCGCCATGTAGTCACCAATGAACTGGCCGCCGGGGAAGCCGTAGTTTGGGTTGGACGCGGAGTCCGTAACCCGGGAGTTGATGCTGAACGACTCCCCATTGTCCTCGGACACGGCGTAGTAGATGTGATAGCGAAGATCAATGCCGGGATCATCGCGGGTATCAGCCCACATGACGTGGATCTTGCCATCGGGTGAAACATCCACCGCCGGGAAGAACTGGATGCCGGACGTGCGGTCATCATTGATTCGCAAGGGCGGTCGGCTCCACGTGCGTCCCTCGTCCATGGAACGGATCATCAGCACGTCCGCGTCATCGGACGGGTCGCCGGACGGCGCGGCGGAGAATACGACGTACAATTCCTCATTCGGTCCGACGGCTATCCGCGAGAAGGCCGATCCCCAGAATCGGTAGAAACTGCTTCTTGGTGAGAAGCCCAGCTCAAGGTAGCTCGCGGCCTGCCGACCGCTTTCGAACGTGTCGCCCCCGTCCTCGGACTTCGCGACGTACATCTGCGCCAGCCCTTCGAACGGGCCGTCGTCCGAGGAGTCCATCCACGAAACGTAGACTGTTCCGTCGTCATGCGTGGCCACGTAGGAGCCCTGGACGATGCGCTTCAGGCTCTCGATCACCTGCCCGCCGGGGATTGCATCCGGCGATTGCAGGGCCTCGGGGTTGTCCTGAAGGGTTACTTGCTCTGAGCCGCCAAACTCGAACACCTGCCGAATGATGGGGCTAACGATAACGGGATCGGACCAACTGATGCCGCCGTCCTTCGAACTGACCACTTCAATGGTGGTTTGAAGGACAGGATCGCTGAGGAAGGCCAGCTCGTCCGTGTAGCGGATCCGGTACGTTGTGTTGAAGTGGGTGTAGGAGATGTAGATGATGTCCGAGTCCGGGTCATCCGGATTGGGGCCCACGGCCAGCCATGGCTTGTCCAGGAATCCGAGGGATATCGTTCCGCGGGTTCGGCCAAGCGCATCGATTTCAAATTCAGACGTTACTCCGCTCCTGACGGCGGGTGTTCCCTGCGTCCAGGTGAATCCGCCGTCGCTGGAGGAACTCAGCGCCATGCTGGAGACAACCGCCGACCCCAGCAGGTTGCCGACCGTGAACTCTTCGATGTCAAGCGAGATGAAGGTGTTGTAGATGGAACCATCCCGATCAAATGCCAGAACGGGGTCGCCACCCGCGCCGAGTTCCTCACGCGGGCGCTTGATTACCGCCGGACCCTCCCACGTCACGCCGCCGTCATAAGTCACGTACATGCTGGTGCCGGGGAAGTTATAGTCGATCATTCCGGCGACGATGTGGTCGGGATCGAGCGGGTCCACGGCCAGATGCGGCTCCGTCTGCAGAGGGGCGGCGCTGAAGTCCGTGGGAATCAGGATGTTGCGGCTGAAGCGCGCTGAGGGATCACGGTAGGGGACGAGGACGCCGCCCTGCGAATCAGGCGCACCCTGCGCGGATGCAACGGGGCCTGTCTGTCCCTCGCCGGCGATGCTGTCCGCATTGGCGTCCAGCCCCTGCGCCATCAGCGAAACGCGTCCAGACAGGTACCGGGCCGTCTGATCTCTAAAGGCGAGTACATCCGGCGCCAGATAGGGATAGTCCGGTGTGAGAATGCCCGATGTTGCCGTCGTTTGCCGCTCGCCCTCCTGCGCTCCGGCAAAACCTGCCGGGGAGACTGCTAACAGGATGGCAATGATGGCCGTTAGTACTAGTAGTCGAGATGGATTCCGCCGCATGTGCTTAGTACCTCCATGGGATTGTCCCGGTGCGCTGTGCATGTTGTCCAACGGTCGGCCCCGGGATGGTCTGTTGGTCGCGGAACCCGACTCGTATCATAATAAGTGCAACGTCGATTTCGCATCATTTAGCCGCCTTCCAAGAACCAGTCCACAGGAGGATTGAGTACGTGTCACACATCTTCGGCCGGTGGAGCGCATCACGCTCGTTGATCCTTGCGTTCGCCATTGGCTTTGGCCTTGTTCTCCTTGTCACCGCATGCAACGGCGATGAGACGACAAGCGCGCCGGAGACCGTTGAACCGGCGACCCCCACTCCAACGGCGACACCGCTATCAATCGCTACTGCCACTGCTACTCCTGAGACAACCGCTGCTTCGCCCACTGCCATACCGACTCAAACGGATGACGACGACGAAACGGAAGCACTTATTTCATCCGATTTAACAACCTATACAGATGACCTCTATGGCTACACCGTGGACGTACCTGAAAACTGGACCGGCACGCGACCGGAAACCGGGCTGGTCAGCGTTGCCACGGTCTTTGAGACGGGCACTGAAGGCTTGACGGCTGAAAGCTACGTGCTTTTCTTCGGTGAGGAAGCGCATCCGGCCGATGTTGCGCGGGAGCAGATTGCTCCCCTCGCCGGGCTGAGCGGATTCCGCACCATTACGGAGGCGGACATCATTTTGGACGACGGCTCGGAAGCCCACCAGGTCTTCTATGGTTACGGCACCGGTTCCAACGAACACCGCGGCGCCGTTACCTTTGTCGCCCGTGGAACGATGGCCATGGGTATCCAGACACAGGCGCCGCGCACTACCTATGAGCGCAACTTTGACGTTCTCGAATCCGTCTCCACCAGCATCCGCACCGTCGCGCCACAGCCGTATGGAGCGCCGCCGGACGACACCCTTGTCCTCTACCTTGATCGAGGCCCACTGACGATGGACCCCGGGGTATCAACAGACGCAGGGTCCTCGCAGTACATTCGCCAGATTTTCAGCGGTCTTGTGCGCCTTGATTCGGAACTGATTCCGCAGTCTGACCTCGCCACGTGGGAGGTCTCAGGAGACGGCACCGTTTACACGTTCACCATCAAGGACGGTGCTCAGTTCCATGACGGCACGCCCGTCACGGCGCAGGACTTTATCTTCTCGTGGGAGCGCGCGCTCAACCGCAACCTGCCGCCCGTTGGCGGAAGCGCAGCCAGCTATCTGGATGACATTGTCGGCGCGAGGGAATATAACGCGGGTGAAGCCGACTCAGTCACGGGCCTTGAGGCCGTTGATGATTCAACGCTCGTCGTTACCATCGACGAGGCCAAGAGCTATTTCATCTCCAAGCTTTCGCATCCGTCCGCGTATGTTGTCCTGGAATCCAACGTGCCGGAGGTTCCTGATCCCCGCCTCGTGGAGGAGGAAGACGAGAACGGGGAATCCTCTGACGATGAGCAAACCGAGGATTCAGACGATGAAGACCTGCCTGATCCGTGGTACTACACGGCGATTGGGACCGGGCCGTATCGCATCGCCCACTACGAGCGGTCCCGAGCGGCGCACCTAACTGCATTTGAGAACTATCTTGGCCCGCGGCACTCAATTGGCAATCTTGTCTTCCGCTTCCACGCGGGACTCTCCACAGCGATGGTGGAAGAGGGATTTGTCGATGCGACCACCCGGCTTGGGTCGGGAGATTACGATTTCCTTGTTGAAGAAGAAAGCCCGCTGGTTGACCACATCACCCAGACAGATGCGTTGAGCGTCCAATACCTGGCCTTCAACACAACTGTTGAGCCGTTTGATGATCCCGACGTGCGCCGCGCATTCCTGTGGGCGGTGGATCGGCAAGCAGTCTATGACGAGTTTGCCGCTTCAGGCGTAAAGATTGCGCACGGATTCATGCCGCCCGGTCTCCCCGGCTATGACGAAGATATCGCGGAAATCACGTATGATCCCGTCGCCGCAAAGGCGCTGCTGGACAGTACTGAATTCGGCCAACTCGGCGATGAGCAACCAGCAATCTTCGTCGCGGGAGGTGGAGACGCGGGGGCAATTTACCGCGCCATCTTCAGCCAATGGCAGGAGAATTTGGGCGTCCGCGTCCAATATCGGGATATTGGCAGAGCCTACTTCTACCAACTCCCCGCCGTCGTTGAAGCCGGGTTTGAAATCTACGAATACGGCTGGTTGGCGGACTACCCTGATCCGCACAACTTCCTTGACGTGCTCTTCCATACCGACTCGCCGAATAATGATGGCAGGATGGGCTCTGCGGCGATCGACGAACTTCTGGAGCAGGCCAGGACCGCCGGCGAGGGACGCCTTGAGCAATACCAGGAGATTGAACGGAGGATGATCCAGGAGGCCATTGCTTTCCCCCTCTTCTTTGGCAGCGACTACATCCTTGTCTCCGAGCGGGTGAGCAGTCTTTCGGTCGACGCGCAGGGATTCCTGAGACTGGAAGACGCCGCGCTGGCTTAGAAGATAGCCGGAGTTTCCGAAGCCCATTACGAAATAGATGGAGAGACGGAGAGGAGAGTCGAATGCCCCGCCCAATCGCGCATTTTGAGATTGCTGCCCGCGACGCCCAGACCCTGCAGGCGTTCTATGGCGCGCTGTTTGACTGGGATATCAACGCAGACAATCCCATGTCCTACGGCCTCATTACCGCAAAGGACGGTGACGAAGGTATCAATGGCGCGATCTATAACCACAATCCGGAGGATGAGAACGACCGCCCCGGCGTCCGCCTCTACATGCAGGTGGATGACGCCGACGCCTATGCGGCACGCGCGGAGGAACTCGGCGGTAAATCGATGGGCCCCGCGCAGGAAGTGCCGGGGTTTGGGATAAAGGTAGGCGGCCTCATCGACCCGGAGGGCAACATCATCGGAGTCATCCAGGCTTTGGACGAGTAGGGAAATCTGGAGGCGACGGCGGGATTCGAACCCACGAATAGGGGATTTGCAGTCCCCCGCCTTAAACCACTTGGCTACGTCGCCTCGTACTGCGCGTCCTGCGGACGCCTAACAGCGTACCCATGATAGCGCCGATGTCCAGCGGGTGTGGTGCCGAGGAGGAGATTTGAACTCCTACGAGCTTTCGCCCACTGCCCCCTCAAGACAGCGTGTCTACCAATTCCACCACCTCGGCAAGACCAGCCCACTGCGCGCGCCCTGCCGCGAACGGATGGAGCGCTGGCAGGAGCGGAGGGATTCGAACCCCCGACCGACGGTTTTGGAGACCGTTGCTCTTCCGGACTGAGCTACGCTCCTACCACTCGCGCCACGCAATTATGCCGAGCGCAACGGGGAGCGTCAAACAATTTAGGCGTTTTCAGATACGGATTCTGGTGCATCCTGCTCCGCCCGCTTCTTACCTTCCTCACCGTATAAATGACACTCCACTGTGCGGTCAGGCTCCACCTGCACGAGGGGCGGCTCGACCACGTCGCACAGTCCAGACATGAACACGGGGCAGCGCGGGTGGAATCGGCACCCGCTCGGCACGTTGGCCGGGCTGGGCGCTTCACCGGGCAGCACGGGCCGCTCCGCGAGGCGATTAGCCGGATCAGGCTCCGGCACCGCGTCCAGGAGTCCCTGTGTGTAGGGATGCAGAGGGTTGCTTATCAACTGCGCGGTGGGTCCCTGTTCGACGATGCGGCCCAGGTACATGACAGCCGCTGTGGGCGCGAAATGGCGCGCCGTTGCGATGTCATGCGTGATGTAGAGGTAGCCGATGCGATGGCGCTCTTGCAGCTCACGCAACAGGGCCAGGATTTCGGCGCGGCTCGATGCGTCGATCATGGAGACCGGTTCATCGGCAAGGATGTACTCCGGCGTCAGCGTCAACGCCCGCGCGATGCCGACCCGCTGCCGCTGCCCGCCGGACAGAAGGTGGGGGAAGCGGTCGAGGAAATCTGAGGCCGGCCGCATCCGCACCTCATCCAGCGCCCACTCCACGCGCTCCAACCGTTCGGACGCCGAGCCTTCCCCATGGATGACAAGCGGCTCCTCAACGATCTGGCGAATGGTCATATAGGGATCGAGGCTGGTAAACGGGTCCTGGAAGATACCCTGCGCCCGCCTTCGGAATCCCTTAAGGTTGCTTTCCTTAACCTGTGTGATGTCTGCGTTGTCGAAGAGCACCCGCCCCGCCGTCGGCTCCAACAGGCGCAATGAAACACGCCCCAGGGTTGTTTTGCCGCAGCCGGACTCGCCGACGACGGCGATGGTTTGGCCTCGATCCAGTGTCAGTGAGACGCCGTCCAGCGCCCGCACCGTGGTTGTGCGGAAACCCCGCCCGCGCGACTTGAAGTGCATCGCCACGTCCCGGAGATCGAGCATGGGGCCCGTGCTTATTTCCGGCCGGACGGTCATGATGTTTCCTCATCAAGCAGCCAGCACGCAGCCACCGACTGACCGCTTGCCGTCGCAAAATTGTCCGGATCCTCGACGCGGCATTTATCCATCGCGAATTGGCAGCGGGGGTGGAAACGGCAGCCGGTGGGCGGGGCGGACAGGTCTGGAGGCGCGCCCGGGATGAACTCCAACGGCGTGTCCGAGCGCAGGCGCGGAATGGCCGCCAACAGCTTTTGGGTGTAGGGGTGGGACGGCCCGCCCAGAATGTCCTCCGATGGGCCGATTTCCACCAAGCGGCCCGCGTACATCACCGCGATGTAGTCGGCCAAGTCGCTGGCTAGCGCGATGTCATGGCTGATGAAGATTGACGCGACGCCCAAATTGGCCTTGAGTCGCTTGAACAGGTTCATGATTTGCGCCTGCACGCCAACGTCAAGAGCGGAGGTTGGCTCATCAAGCAGGATGAGAGTGGGATCAAGCGCCAGCGCGGAGGCAACGGCGATACGCTGTTTCATGCCGCCGCTCAGTTCATGCGGATAGCGATTGAACGTCTCAGGTGGCAGTCGGACCATGTCCAGCAACTCGCGTGTGCGATCGTCCGCCGCATTGCGCGACTGGCCTCCTCGCGCCGTCAACACCTCCCGCACCTGGTGCCCCACCTTGTAGATGGGATTCAGAGACTCCGTCGCGCCCTGGAACACCATTGAAATCTGCCGCCAGCGCACACGATCACGGAAATCGCCATCCGAGAGCGCCATGCAGTCCGTGCCATTGAGCGTTATCCGGCCATCGAATTGGGATGTATTGCGGGGCAGGAGGCGCAGAAGCGCAAGCGCGAGGCTTGTCTTGCCGGAGCCGGACTCACCCACGATGGCCAGCGTCTGGCCCGCTCCAAGATCGAACGACACGCCGTCCACTGCGCGCACGTCGCCGCGGTCAGCAGCGTAGGACAGGCGCAGATCGCGCACTGAGAGGAGAGGCTGGCCGTTCATGCCGCCGTCTCCCGCAGGCGCGGATTGAGCACCGGCTCCATTGCCAACGCGAGCAGAACGAAGGTCATGGCCGTGATGACGATGAGGATGCCCGGCGGCAGTATCCACCACCAATAGCCGATGAAGATTGCGCCGGTCCGGAAACCCTGCTCAAGGATTTGTCCCCACGTCGGTAGGGAGGGGTCACCGAGGCCCAGGAAGCTCAATCCTGCCTCGGCGAGGATGGCTGCGGGTGTGAAGAAAATCATCTGCGCCACGATGAACGGGGCCATCTGGAAGAAGACGTGGCGGAACATGATGCGCCACCGCGACGCGCCGAGCGCCTGCGTGGCCTCCACCAGTTGCCCGGAGCGCACCTGCAGCACCATCGAGCGGAGGATGATGGTCAAGCCGGGCCAACCGAATATCACGAGAATGGTCATCACTAGCCACAGTTTCTGGCCAAGAACGAATATCAGAAAGATCAGAATCGGCAGCAGCGGGATGTTCGTCATCACGTCGGATACCCGTTGGATGATGGTGTCAGTCCTTCCGCCGGAGAAACCACTGAGGATGCCGAAGAAGGTTCCAAGGATGGTGGCCGCCACACTCGTTGATATGCCGATGATGAGCGCGACGGGGAACCCGAACATCAGGCCCGTCGCAAGGTTGCGTCCCTGCGTGTCCGTTCCCATCAGGCCGAATACACCGCCCGCAGCCACAAATCGCACGCTCTCTACCGAGTCTCGCGAATCGTAAGTAATTACGCGAATCGTCGCTGTGTATTCACCGGTCAGCGGCTCAAACTCTGCGGCATCGCTGCTTGTCGGCGTGCCGAATAGCGCCGCCTCCAGGTTGCCCTGCATCTCCGCCTCGCTCAGGCGTAGTCCGAACTCCTGTTGGAGGAAGTCGGTTGCCGCAGTGAGCGCGTTGGTATCCCCTGACAAGAAGATGCGGCGCGGCTCGTCCGCGAAGCGTGTTACCGGCGGCGTTTCATCGGGACGTTGTCCGCGCACGACCTCTTGCAGAATCGTCGCTGATCGCCCGTCAGGCCGGGCCAACGACATTGAGATTACCGGCGGACGGTCGTAGAAGCTCACCTCACCAACGGACACGGAGAGGAATGTGGGCGGCGATTCAGAGTCATGGTCGAATGTGAAGGAATACAGGCGTGTTGTCGCGGGGCCGGTCTCGACGATCTGCGTTGGCGACTCTGCGTCAAAGACGCGATGGCGCGGGGCCTGATCGCCCACGAGGTTTGTCCACGCGGGCGGGGCGGCTTTGGGGTTGTCCGCCCACGCGATGGGGTTGTTCCAGAACCGCAGTCCGAAGTCCAAAGGATAGAAGAACGGCACCAGCAGTGATACGAAGATGAGCGTGGCCAGCAAGCCGATGCCCAGCCGGCCTGAGCCTGATTGGAGAACGACGCGAAGCGCCTCGCCCGGTCTCATTGCGCCGTATACCTCACACGCGGATCCAGGACGACGTACAGGATTTCGAGCACAAAGCGCGCCGCCACGTACATGAGCGTAAACATGAATGTCAGGGCGACGATGACGGCCTCATCCGCGGTGGTGATTGCGTCGAAGTAGAGTCGCCCCATTCCGGGCCAGTTGAATACGGTCTCGGTCAGGATCGCCCCGCCGATGGAGCCGGTGAGGGCGAGGATGATATTCGTTGCGATGGGCGGGGCAGCGACGCGCAGGATATGGCGGCGCATCACCTGTCCCTCCGGCAACCCACGCGCCCGTGCTGCCGTCACGTGGAACTCCTGCGCCGTGTTCAGCAGCATCGTCCGCACCACGTACGTCCACGCGCCCACGGAGACCAGCACAAGCGTCAGGACGGGAAGCGCAGCGTGCCAGAGCAGGTCCATGAAGCGCAGCAGTTCCCCCTCGGGCGGTGGAGAGCTGTACAGCCCACCCGACGGGAATATCCGCAGCTGGAAGGAGAGGACGAGAATGAGCAGGATGCCTGCCCACCACGCGGGAAGGGCGTTCGACGCGGCGGCCAGGTAGGATGCGAGACGGTCGCTCCGCGTACCGACACGCGTTGCCAGCTTTGCCCCCAGCCATAAACCGATGATTGCCGTGATCACGAGCGACGTTGTCACCAGCATCATCGAGTAAGGCACTCTTTCAAGCACGATATCCGTGACACGCGAGGAGCCGTCGAAACTGCGTAAGTTGCGCGCCGAGCCGAGATCCAGGGTGAGGACGCGGCCGACCATCGCGGGCAGGCGCGTGTACCAGGGATCGTCCAGCCCGTAGAACTCTTCGAGGTCGATTCGCCGTTCCCGCAGCGTCTCTTCAAGGCGTTCCGGGTCTCGAATTGTCTCGGCGAGTGCCTGCCGCTGCCCCCGCATCTCCTCCGAGACAATGGCCGTCAACATGCGATCCGAGAATCCCGTCGCGCCGAGCGTCACGACGACCAGCACAAGGACAACAAAAACCACGCCCACCAGGCTGAGGGCGCGCAATCCGAGTGTGTACGCAAGCGCCATTACGAATCAGGTATAAGCATCGGGCCAAACCGTCCTACCAGCATACCCCGCCAACCCATCTGTCATTCTGAGCGCAGTGAAGAAACCAGTGCTTCCATGCTCCTCAAACGCTGTAACGCAAATACCCTTCTACGCCTGCGATTCGTGAAGAAACGCACAATGTTGACACGTTATCTTTTGATGAGTAGAGTGCCGTTTGCAGGGGTTACGGCCCCGAAGAATCGGCACCCCCGGGGAGCCGGCGTAAAGGAGGAAAGACGAATGATGCGTTTGTACGCGGAATACGTCACACGTAAGTTCCCTTACGCGCGCCTCGCTGTGGAGAGGACCGGCTGAGCCGCTGAGCGGCACCAGATCAGCCACCCCAACATAGCGAGGCAAACAGGGCGGTGAGTGGCGCCCGCACGATGCCCCGCCGCGCGAAACCAGGATGACGGCCGTCAGAATGGTGGAGCGGGTGGAACGGAAGGAACGCCCAGTACACCGCCCGAAACAACGGTGCGATCGCACGACAGGCCCGGGCTTTGAAGGAGTCCGGGCCTGTTGATATATCTGAGTAAATCGAAAGATCGATTAGCCGGCGTTTCTGTGGGATTCGCGGGTCTCAAACGACGCGATGATCAGCAGCAGAACGATAAGGACAACGCCTACCCACATGAGGGTCTGAGTGGTATCAGGGCCGCGCCTTCGATACATCATGACGCGCCGCCCGCGATTGCCGGCACAATGACGATCTCGTCGCCGTCCTTCACGTGCGTCTCAAGGCCGCGCAGATACTGGATATCATTATCGTTCAGGAAGATGGAGATGAACGGGTGAATGTCTCCTGTCACGTCGTCCAGCACACGCGCCTTGATGCCCGGGAAACGCGTTTCCAATACTTCGAGCGCCTCCATGAGCGGGCCGGACGGCACGTCAATGCGGTCGACGCCGTCGGTGATGCGCCGCATGGCCGTTGGAACCTTTAGACTTGCAGGCATACTCTGCGTTCCGCCTCCCTGTTGATTCCGCCGCGTCTAGTATATCGCCTGCGGGACGGCGTTACTCAGACTCGGAGTCGAGGCGCAGCGAGGCGGAGTTGAGGCAGTAGCGGAGGCCGGTCGGAGCGGGGCCGTCCGGGAAGAGGTGTCCGAGGTGCGCGTCGCACGTGCCGCACATGACTTCCGTGCGGACCATGCCAAACGAGCGGTCTTCTTCCTCCTTGATGACCGCGCCTTCCAGCGGCTCATAGAAGCTAGGCCACCCGGTGCCGGAGTCGTACTTGGTCTTGGAGCTAAACAGCGGGGTATCGCAGCATATACACCGATAGAGGCCCGGCTCATGCTCGTTCCAATAGATGCCGGTGAAAGGCGGCTCCGTGCCCTTTTCACGCGTCACGTGGTACTGCATGTCCGTGAGCTTGTCGCGATACTGTGCGTCGTTCGTGGCTTCCATTTGTCCACTCCTCCACATGCCATGCCGCCCTTCGTTTAGACCCGCAGGTCCGCCAGGTACTTCTCCCGGAACTTGGCCACCTTGGGCTCGATGATGACTTGGCAATAGGACGCGCCGGGGTTGCTGCGGAAATACTCCTGGTGGTAGTCCTCAGCGGGATAGAAGATATCCAGCGGCTCCAACTGCGTCACGAGCGGGTCTCGATACAGGCCCTGCTCCTTCACTCGCATAATCGCGGCTTCCGCCTCTGCCTTCTGCTCATCGTCGTGGTACAGGATGATGGAGCGATACTGCGTCCCCACGTCATACCCCTGGCGATTCAGCGTCGTCGGGTCATGGATTGTGAAGAAGATGTCCAGAAGGTGGCTTAGCGAGACGACCGACGGGTCAAAGGTCACCTGGGCGACCTCGGCGTGTCCGGTCGTTCCGGTGCAGACCCGCTCGTAGCTCGGGTTCGCCACGTGTCCGCCCGCGTAGCCGGAGACGACGCTCTCCACGCCGTTCACCAACTCATAGACGGCCTCAAGGCACCAGAAGCACCCGCCGCCAAGCGTGGCCATCTGCAACTGCCTTCCGCTGTCTGCGCTTCCGTTTACCATGTCATCCGTCCTTTCGCGCCAGTTTCTGCGGACTTCAATTCATTCGCTGGTTTGTATTTCCATGATACGAATCCGCGGAAGCAGCGACAGGCCGTGTTCCTTCTCACGCGTGGAGGCCGGCGGGAAGATCCCCGTGCTCCTTGCTTCCCTCTTCCAGGGCGGCAATTATCGCGCCTACCAGTTGCCGAGCCGACTCCGCACTGATCTCCACGGCGACGCGCTCGCTCATTCCGCCGTTCTCATTCACGAAGTCGATATTGACGCTGTGCTCCATGAACGCATGGGCGGGATGGTCATAGCACACGTTTGCTTTCGTCAGCGGGATCCATCCCTCCGCGGACTTCCCGCTGCCTTTCACCTCTGCCGTCTGAACTATCCAGGTACACATGTCGGTTGGTCTCCCATTACCACGATTCGCTAGGCTGCCAGGTGCTGCGCGAGGAAGTGGAACAGCTTCTCCCAGCCGTCCAGCGCCTGCTCAATGCGGTAGTTGGGCCGGTCGTAGTAGAAGAAACCGTGTCCCGCGCCGTCGTAGCGGTGGAACTCGTAGTGCTTGCCGTGCTGCTTGAGGGCTTCTTCCAGCGCGTTCACGTGCGCTTGCGTGGGATTCATATCGTCGTTGCCGAACAGCCCGAGAATCGGCGCGTTGAGATTCTCTGTGTAGTCGATTGGCGCGACGGGCATCTTTTCGGACAGCTCATCGTCGGACATGACGACTCGCCCGCCCCAGCAGTTGACAACGGCATCGAAATTCCCGGCACAGGCTGCCAGGTAGGCGTGACGCCCGCCGGAGCACGTACCAAAAACGCCGATCTTGCCATTGGTCTGCGGCAGGGAGCGCAGGAACTGCATCGAGCCCAGGATATCGCCGACGGCCTGATCGTCCGCCACGCCTCCCGCGGCGCGGACAGCAGCAGCGACGTCATCCGGGCTGCCAGATCCCTCACGCTCGTAGAGGTTCGGAGAGATTGCCATATAGCCGTGATGGGCGAACTTGCGGGTCGCCTCCCGGTACCACTCGTCCCACCCCGGCGCGTGGTGAATCACGACCACGCCCGGAAACGGCCCGGGACCGAGCGGCCGCGCGAAATACGCCGGGATATCATCGCCGTTATAGCCCTTGACCGTCGTGATGTCCGCAATCATGCCTTCGTAGTCAGCCATGTAGCACCCCCACACTGTGTTGATTTGCACTGTCGGCCCCTCACGCTAGCACCCACCGGAGGCGACCGCCCGCTCATGTTGCCCCTTTTGGCCGTCAGCACGCAAGGCACAGCGCTGTTGCGTTAGACTCAATTTGGACAGGCAAACGCGGCAACCTCGAATGCTATCCCGCTGGGGGCGCTATGACGACTGAATTCAAGGTAATCGGCAAATCAGTCCGCGCAGTCGATGGACCGGACAAGGTCACCGGGCGCGCCCGCTATGCCCTTGATATGGCACCGCCAAACGCGCTCCGGCTCAAGTACCTCCGTTCACCCGTTCCGCATGCCCGTGTAACGAATATCGATGCGTCTCGTGCCCTCGCGTTGCCCGGCGTCCATGGTGTTCTGACCGGTGACGATGTTCCGGACATCAGGGCTGGAAACCTCTATGTGGATGAGCCAATCCTGGCGTCCGCGGACCGCGTGCGATTTATCGGCGACAAGGTGGCTGCCATCGTTGCGGAGGACGCGGACATCGCAGACGCCGCGCTCGCTCTTATCGATGTCACATATGAGGAACTTCCGGCACTGCTCGATCCTGAGGAGGCCGCAAAGCCCGACGCAATGCTTCTCCACCCGGAATACAACTCCTATCGGGGAGTAGAGCAGCTCGATGAGCTAAGCAATAACTACGGCCGCATGGTGCATGAATGGGGTGATATAGACGCGGCATTCCGTGAGGCCGATGTCGTTATCGAGCGTGAGTTCCGCACGCCGCGCGTCCACCAAGCCTATCTTGAACCGCACGCCTGCGTCGTCGACGTGGATGAGCAGGGGCGCGCCCATATCTGGATGTCATGCCAGATGCCGACGGGGCGCAGGCCTCACCTTGCCCGTGTGATGGGTTTGCCGCGAGAAGATGTGATCATCCACCCCGTTCCTCTTGGAGGATCGTTCGGCGGAAAGATGGACCCGACGGGCGTGGCTGTGGGCTATTTCCTCGCCAAGCAGACGGGCCGACCGGTCAAGTGGGTCATGGACTACGCGGAGGAGTTCTCCGCCATGAACCCACGGCATCCGTCGGTTGTGCGTGTGCGAGTCGGGGCGCGGAATGACGGCATGATCATCGCTTGGGATGCTGAGGGGTTCTTTGCGACGGGCGCCTATGCGGCCTACGCTCCCGTTCCGGCGTACGGCGGTCTCTTGCGCACCTCTATGGTGGAGCCATACCGCGTTGAAAACGTACGCATCATCTCAAACCAGGTCTATACGAATACCGTTCCATGCGGCTACTTCCGCGGCCCCGGCCTCATGCAATCCGTTTTCGCCTCTGAGTCCATGATTGATGAAGTCGCGGCCCGGCTGGACCTTGATCCACTGGATTTGCGGCTGCGCAACATCGTTCGCGCCTCGAGTGAGGCGCATCCGGACCGGGGGTGGAGCCCCGTTACGCTGCCGGGCTTGCCCGGCTACCAGGCTCTGCGGGCCGAGGAGATTCTACGTGCTGCTATTGAGGCGGCAGAGTACTCGCGGCCTCCGCTCCCAAACGTTGGGCGTGGCATCGCACTGCATGGTCAGAGTGATACGGGTTTCGATTCACCGGCCGCCGTGACGATTCACCCGGATGGCCGTGTTGTCGTTAACACCATGACCTATGACCCCGGCGTGGGGACTGGCACGATCCTCGCCCAGATTGTCGCTGAGGAACTTGGCCTGCCCATCGAGCGGGTCACGGTTGAGGCATGGTCGACGGAGGCCGGCGTGCGCGACTGGGGAATCGGTGGTCAGCGTGGCGCTCGAGTTTCGAGCCGCGCCGCATTTGAGGCCAGCCAGGAGGCCAAGAAGAATCTGCGCCGATTAGCCGCGGAGTTCTATGGCTGGACGGAGGAGTCGATCAAGTTCGAGGACGGCAATGTCTCCGGCGAGGGCCGAGCCGCCGCCGTTGCTATAGAGGACATTGCCGCTCGGGCGGGGGAGCCGGTGGGCGGCCAGGTCAGCGTAGATGAGGGCGACAGCAGCCCCTATATCTCGTTCGGCGCGCATATAGCAGAGGTCAGGGTCGACCCGGAGACGGGCAAGGTGACTCTGCTGCGCTACACTGCCGCGCACGAGACGGGTCGCGTGCTGAATCCGATGGGATTTGAGGGTCAGATCGAGGGCGGCTCCGTGCAGGGCATCGGTCACGCGCTGTCAGAAGAGCTTGTCGAGCAGGACGGCAGCATCACCAACCCCTCTTTCGCGGACTACAAGCTACAAACGCAGCAGGACGGCGCGCGCATGGACGTTATCGTGCTGGAATCCGATACGGGCCACGGCCCCTACCAGGTGCGCGGCATAGGAGACACGCCCATTGTCCTGTCGTCGCCCGCCATCGCCAACGCTGTCGCTGCGGCTTCAGGTGCTCGCATCAGGCAACTGCCGATCACGGCGGAGAAGGTGTACCGCGAGATTAGCGACGCCGAGTAGATGGCCGGACGATCTGACTTACTATTCACAATAAAAGCGATTTGGTGGGGCAGTAGCAACATGAAAGCAGTTCAGATTACGCAGTATGGCGGGCCGGAGGTGCTGGAATTCACGGACGTGGAGGATCCGGTCGCCGGGCCGGGCGAGGCCGTCGTGCAGCTTGCTGCCTCAGGGATTAACTACATGGACGTGTATGGACGCACCGGGCTGTACGGGCAGGGGCCGTTGCCGACGATTCTCGGCGGCGAGGGCGCGGGCACGGTCGTTGAGGTCGGCCAAGGGGTCACGGCTCCATCGGTCGGCGATGTCGTCGCCTACACCGGCGCGTCGCGTTCATATGCGGAGCGCGTAGTCGTTCCTGCGGATCGACTCATCGTGCTGCCGCAGGGGATTACTGCGGAGCAGGGCGCGGCGGCGATGCTGCAGGGCATGACGGCGCACTATCTGTCCCATTCCACATATGCATTGGGCCCGGATGACACAGCGCTGGTTCACGCCGGCGCGGGCGGGGTTGGGCTGCTGTTGATCCAGATGGCCAAGATGCGCGGCGCAACGGTCATCACGACGGTATCGACGGAGGAAAAAGCCCAACTTGCGCGCGGCGTGGGGGCAGACCATGTTGTCCTGTACACGCAGGAGGATTTCCAAGAAGCCGTCATGCGTATCACGGACGGCACGGGCTGCCAGGTGGCTTACGATTCCGTCGGCGCTACGACATACGAAGGCTCCATGGCCAGCCTCGCCATACGCGGCCACCTGGTCATGTACGGCCAATCAAGCGGGGTCGTGCCGCCGATCGCGCCCCTCGCCCTGAATGCGAAGTCGTTGTTCCTGACGAGGCCCTCCCTGTTCAACTACACGCTCACAAGAGATGAACTGGAATGGCGGGCGGGGGACGTACTGGGCTGGATCGCGGATGGCAAGCTCTCGCTGCGGATAACGGAACGATTCCCACTGCAGGACGCGGCGGAAGCACACCGCCGCCTCGAATCCCGCCAAACGACGGGCAAACTGCTGCTGATTCCGTAACTCTTTCTCCCCGCGTATCCTCTAACGCATGAACGCAGAGGAACTCATTATCTCGGCGGCACGCATAGCAGGGGCGCTGCTTGTCCTGCGGTGGGCGTTTGCGGGATCGATTGCTGCCATCCTGATCGACTTCTCGGACCTGTTCATGATGAACCTGCTCGACCTGGGCGGCGTTCGCAACTACCAGGCCCTGGACAAGTGGCTCGACCTTGTCTACATGGTGACGTTTCTGTGGGTGGCGCTGCGATGGGAGGGCCCGCCGCGCGCCATCGCGATTGGGCTTTTCGCCTTTCGCATCGTCGGTGTCCTAGTGTTTGAGGTCATCGGCGACAGGTGGGTGCTGCTGTTCTTCCCGAACGTCTTCGAGTTCTGGTTCGTGTTTGTTGCGGGAGTTCTGCTATTCGCGCCCAACTATGAACTGACATGGCGGCGTTCTCTCCTGTGGCTGGTTCCCCTCACCGCTCTCAAGGAGTTCCAGGAATACGCGCTGCACGGGGCGCGGTGGCTGGACAACTACGTTGCCGTTGACGTGGTAGTAGACGCGTGGAAGTGGGTGACGGGCGGGGAGTAAGCGCGCCCTTGTGACTAGCAGCCGCCCCGCCTACACTGACTAACACGGGTTGAAAAGGGAGTTCAATCGGTTCATGTCCACTTCTGTTATTCACGTCAAGGGCGCGCGTGAGCACAGCCTGAAGAACATTGACGTGACCATTCCACGAGACAAGCTCGTGGTCATCACCGGCGTCTCCGGCTCCGGCAAGAGTTCACTTGCCTTCGACACTCTTTATGCCGAAGGGCAAAGGCGTTATGTCGAGTCGCTTTCCGCGTATGCCCGGCAGTTCCTTGGACTCATGGAGAAGCCGGACGTCGACTATATCGAGGGGCTGTCTCCCGCAATCTCCATCGACCAAAAGGGTGTGTCCCACAACCCACGATCCACCGTTGGAACGGTCACGGAGATCTATGACTATCTTCGCTTGCTGTACGCTCGCATCGGCCATCCGTCCTGCTACAATTGCGGGCGCCCCATCGAGAGCCAGACCGTGCAGCAGATTGTGGATGCCATCATGGACTCCGAGCCGGGCAAGCGCATCATGCTGCTGGCTCCCCTTATTCGCCGCAAGAAGGGGGAGCATTTTGGCCTCCTGGATGAGACGCGGCGCGGAGGATTCGTCAGGGCGCGAATCAACGGAGAAATCCGCGACCTGTCAGAAGATATTCGGCTCAATAAACAGCAGTGGCATACGATTGAGGTGGTTGTCGACAGGCTTGTTATTCCTGAGGACCGCGGCGAGATTCGTGGTCGCGTGACCGACTCCGTTGAAACATCATTGCGGCTCGGTCAGGGCGTTGTGCAGACCCTGGACGCGGATTCCGGTGACGAGGAGCTCTACAGCGAACAGTTCGCGTGCGTGCGGTGCGGCATTTCACTAGGTGAGATCGCGCCGCGCACATTCTCTTTTAACAGCCCACATGGCGCTTGCCCTGAGTGCACCGGCATCGGCTACAAGCTCGTGATTGACCCCGAACTCGTGATTCCGAATAAGGACCTCGCGCTGTCCGAAGGAGCCGTTCTACCGTGGGCGCGCTCCGGCACGATGGCGGGCTGGTACACGTCGATGCTCGCGTCGGCAACATCCATGGTGGGCGCAGATATGAATGCGCCGGTGCGTGAGCTGTCTCCGGAACAGCTCGATTTCGTACTGTACGGCCCTGATTCGGGAATGGAGGTGGAGAGGATCCAGGTTCGGCATCGAACACGAAGCGGCCGCGTTGTCCGCTATGGCGCGCGGTTTGAGGGCGTGATTCCCAACCTGACACGGCGGCACCGCGAGACGGAGTCGGACAACCAGCGGCAGGAGATCGAACGATTTATGGCACGCCGCCCGTGCGCCGTGTGCGAGGGTAAGCGGCTGCGGCCGGAGGCGCTGGCCGTCCGGGTGGATGACAGGACCATCGTGGAGGCGACGGGGCAGAGCATCGACCGCGCGCTTGAGTGGGCGCAGCGGCTGGCGGATACCGAGAAAGGTCCGCTGAACAACCGCGAATCGACCATCGCGCGGCAGATTCTGAAAGAGATCTCTGCGCGACTTGAGTTTCTTGTGAACGTGGGGCTGGAGTATCTGACGCTGGACAGGACCGCAGGAACTCTCTCCGGTGGCGAAGGGCAGCGTATTCGCCTTGCGACACAGATTGGCAGCGGGCTGATGGGCGTCGTGTATATCTGCGACGAGCCGTCCATTGGCCTGCATCCCGTCGACAACGCCCGATTGATTGAGACGCTTAAAGGGCTGCGCGACCTTGGAAACACTGTCATTGTCGTTGAGCACGACGAGGCGGTCATGCGCGCGTCCGATCATGTCATCGACATGGGGCCGGGCGCGGGAGAGCATGGCGGCGAGGTTGTCGCGAGCGGCACGCTGGATGACGTGACTGCGGCGGAAGACTCGATCACCGGCGCGTATCTCAGCGGCAGACGTGAGATTCCCATGCGAGAGACACGGCGTGAGCCGGAGGATGGGCGTGAGCTGCTGATTCGCGGCGCGCGGGAGAATAATCTCCGCAATCTTGATATCCGTATACCGCTTGGGTTGTTAACATGCGTGACGGGCGTGTCCGGCTCCGGCAAATCCACGCTTGTCTATGAAGTCCTGTTCAAGCGGCTTGCCCAGACGCTGTATAACGCGAAAGACATTCCGGGCGCGTCCGACGGCGTGGACGGTCTCGATCTCATCGACAAGGTTGTGAATATCGACCAGTCGCCAATTGGGCGTACGCCGCGCTCCAATCCTGCTACGTACACAGGAGCGTTTACGCCGATCCGAGAGTTGTTCGCGAGTCTGCCGGAATCGCGCGTACGCGGCTATGCGCCCGGACGGTTTTCATTCAACGTCAAGGGTGGGCGCTGTGAGGCATGCAAGGGCGAGGGCTATCAACTGATTGAGATGCAGTTCCTGCCGGACGTGACCGTTCCGTGCGATACGTGCAAGGGCGCGCGCTACAACCGGGAGGCGCTGGAGATCACTTACAAGGGCCACAGCATCGGTGACGTTCTCAACATGACGCTCGATCAGGCCGTAGAGGTGTTTGAGTCCATCCCACGCATCGCCAACAAGTTCAAGACGATGCAGGACGTCGGGTTGGGCTACATGCGACTTGGCCAGCCCGCCACGACATTGTCCGGCGGCGAGGCGCAACGGGTTAAGCTGTCTGCCGAGCTCTCCAAGAGGGCGACCGGCAAGACGCTTTATATCCTCGATGAGCCAACGACGGGGCTGGCTTTCTCCGATGCCGAGATGTTGCTTACGGTGCTGCATCGGCTCGTGGACGGCGGCAATTCCGTGCTCTTGATTGAGCACCACTTGGACATGATCAAGAACGCCGACTGGATTATCGACCTCGGCCCCGGACCCGGCGAACGCGGTGGCGAACTTGTCGCAGAGGGCACGCCAGAGGAGATTGCGCTGGCCGGTGACAGCTACACCGGTGATTTTCTGCGAGAGGCGCTTGGCATCACCGACGCGGCGCGGAATGGCAACGGACGCAAACCTGCCCGCGCCGCACGCCGCAATGGCAAGTCCGGTGATGCAGGCAAGCCCGCCAAGGAGACTGCGTCTCGTTCCTCACGCCGACAACGCGCAGGCGCGGCGGCGGATACAACGTAGTCGTCCATGCCTGAAGTCGCTGGGCCTGAGGTCGCAACCGGAGCATCCCTTCTCGACGAATTAATCCTCACGTACATGCCGGAGGATTTGCCGTGGTGGCTTGCGTGGCCGTTCGCAGCGCTCGGCCTCGCGCTGTGCTTGCTCGGCTATTATGCGTACCGACTCGTCGTTGCGCTTGCGGCGGGCGTGTCCGGCGGCGCGGTGGTTGTTATTGCCGGGCCTGAGCTGCTTGCGATGGAAGGGACGGCGTTGCTCACAACGGCTGGTGGCGCGGCAATCATCCTTCTCGTATTGGGATCGTTCTTCTACCGAGCGTCCGTTTTCGTGATCGGCGGAGGAATAGGGTTTGGAATAGGGGCGCTGTTCTGGTTCCTCGTGTCGGGTGAAGTGGAACCGGGCGGGGATGGATTGACACTCAGCGGGTGGAATCGATTCCAGATCTTCGTGGGCTCACTTGTGCCCGCAATTGCCCTCGGTATCATCTTCCTCAGTTGGGAACGACGGCTTATGACGCTGAGCGCGGTGATTATAGGCGCCGCACTCATGCTGTTCGGCTTGCGATACAGTGGACTGCCGTTGAGTGTCCGCGAATGGACGCCACTGCTCGCAGGCGCGGCCATCACCGCCGGCCTTTGGCTGAGCCTGAGAGGTGGGGGCGAGGAGCCTGATGAGCAGGATGATTTTGACGACTACTCCTACACGTATCACTGACCACCACAATGCCGCCGCGCATCCTACTGGGATCGACGAATCCTGCCAAGATTGACCGCCTCCGCGACTGCCTTGAAGGCTGGGCGTTCGACTTCATAACCGTGGATGTACTGCCGCCTCACGAGCCGCCGGAGGAAACGGGCAGCACGCACCGTGAAATTGCGGAAGCAAAGGTGGTCGACTGGGCGAGGATTAGCGGGGGGTTAGCGATAGCCTCAGACGGCGGCATCGATATCCCCGCGCTGGGCCCGAACTGGGACAGTCTGCTGACACGGCGGGCGGCGGGCGAGGATGCCACGGATGAGGACAGGATCCGGCATCTGTTGGCCCTGATGGAGCATCTGGAATCGGATGCGGAGCGCGAGGCCATGTGGAGGGAGGCTCTTGCGATGGCCACGCCGTCCGGCATCGTACAGACGTGGGAGGTCGAGGGCCCGACGGGGGTCATACAGCGTGAGCCGTCCGAGAAGCGTATCGAGGGCTTTTGGCTGGCGGGTCTCTGGTATATTCCGGCTCTCGGAAAGACCTACACGGAACTCTCAATTGAGGAACTCAGGCCGGCAAGAGACCCGTGGCTGCGGCTGAAATCCCAGATTCAGACGTGGCTTGCGGGTGGGGGGTATGAGGGGCTACAGACCCACTCGGGCAACCCTACCGAATCCTGACTGACCGCCACCAGCCCATCCCGTTCCAGCGCGGTCAGTAGCTCCCGTAGCCAGTCAGCATGTTGTGCGGGGGTGTAGTCATCTCGCGCGAGTGGGCCCAGCTCATCCAGTGGCATTGCGCCGTTGTCTTGGTTGCGGAGGGCTTCCACAATGCGGCCGCGGTAGTAGCGTGTCGTGCCGATCCAGCCTTGTTGTGATTGTCGAGGCCGTTCGGCGATCTTGAGCGACGGCAGGGTTTCGGAAAGCTCCGCGTATTGGATTTGCGGTTTGTGTGCGCCATCGAAGAGCGGCCTTGCAGCGCAGAGGTCATTGACGGGGCACTCGCCGCACTTGGGACGACGGGCTGAGCAGACTGTCGCGCCGAGATCCATCAGGGCCTGATGCCATGCCGATGCGCGGGCGCCGTCTGATGGGACTGCTGCCTCTGTGAGCGTCCAACCCGCATCCGCATCAATGTCGTCGTGTCCCACAAGCAGTCGACCCAGCACGCGGCGGATGTTGGTGTCCATGACGGCGACAGGGCGTTGGAAAGCGAAGCAGGTGATTGCCGCGGCGGTGTAGCGGCCGATTCCTGGCAGTTTTGCCAGCGTTGCAGGATTGCGCGGCACGACTCCGCCGTGCTCGTCAACGATGGCCCGCGCCGCCCGCTGCAGGTTGATTGCGCGGCGGTTGTAGCCCATGCCGCTCCATGCCCGGATGACCTCGGAAACGGGAGCATCGGCCAGTGTCTGGAGTGTCGGGAATCGCTCAAGGAACGTCGTATATGTGTTGAGGACACGGTTGACGCCAGTCTGTTGCAGCATGAACTCCGCGACCATCGCGTGATAGGGATCGTCCGTCCTGCGCCATGGGAGATCGCGGCCATGCTTGCGATACCATGCGAGCAGGCGTCGTCGCAGTTTGGTGAGCGTGGGGCTAATCGTAGCCGAGTTCATGCAGGTGGTCTTCAGAAAAGCCGAGGTGGTGGGCAAGCTCGTGCAGCACAGTCTTACGGATCTCCTCTACGGTTTCGGCAGGGGGGAGTCGGAGCGCCTCGAGCGGCTTTTGAAAGATGGTGATCTTGTCCGGCGCGACCATGTTGTAGCCCTCTCCGCGGTCCGTAAGAGCAATACCCTCGTACAGCCCAAGCAGGCCGTATCGGTCGCGGATGCCGTTGTCCTCCATCTGCTCCGGCGATGGCCAGTCCTGGATGATGATGGCGACGTTATCCAGCCCAGCCTCGATCTCCGGTGGCAGTGAATCCAGCGCCTGTCCGACCAGCTCCTCGAACTGCTCGATATCCATATGTAGACGGTACCATCAACCCCTGCGCCTCACCCCCAAAAGTGCTATCGTGTACTGGCTGGTATCGACGCAAGCGTATAGGTTCTTCTCGTTACATGGGGGGACCGACTGAAGGAGTGGGGCGATGACAGAGGGGCAGACGATACCCAAGCCAGTTCCGATACCGGACCAGGTGACAGAGCCATTCTGGGAGGCCACCAAAGAGGGCAGGCTGATGATTCAGCGCTGCCGGACCTGCGGCGACCGCTTCTTCTACCCGCGCGAGCGTTGCCCCGGCTGCCTCTCCGATGACCTGGAGTGGGTCAATGTCAGCGGCAAGGGACGCATCTACAGCTTCATAGTCGTGCGTCAGCCCGGCCATCCCGGCTTCAATGATGATGTGCCCTACATTTACGCAGTCATCACGTTGGATGAGGATGTCCGTATGAATGGGAACGTCAAGGGTATCGACATCGAGGCCTGTGAGATTGATATGCCAGTGGAGGTCTACTTCGAGGAGCGCGGCGACCAGATGCTGCCACAGTGGAAGCCGCTAGGGGCGGCGGATCCGAGCTAGCGTCTCGCCTCGTTTTCGACCCGGCACCTTCAGTCCGTGGATATTGCGCGCTTGCGCCGCAGGTGTAGTCGAGCGATCCTTAGGTGGTCGTAGCTGACTTGCTCCTGCAGGAATTCCCACACAGGCCGCAGATACTCGTCGCCACAAACGTCGAAAGCCCTCTCGATTTCCTGCATGGTGTCTGCGTCCGGCATCAAGTGGGACAGGTCCAGCGAATCGTCCTGCTCCGCGATGCGTTCGATATGGCCGATAACTGTCGTGTGGGCGATGCCCCTTTTCTCAGCGATTTCCATGGTTGAAATGCCCTGAGACAGGAGATCGCGTGTTTCACGATATGTAGTTCCCAGCCGCCGCTCATTCCGTGCGCGTTGCGGCGAGACTTCCGGGGCTTGTATATTCGGCTGCCCATGGGTTGCGATGTAGGCCTGAATGACGGCCATAAAGTCGACTCCGTATTGTTCCAGCTTGGCCGACCCTACTCCAGATATGCGGGTGAACTCATCGGTATTCTGTGGAAAACGAGCGGCCATCTGCTTGAGGGACGCGTCGCTAAAGATCACAAACGCCGGCACATCCTTCTCGTCGGCCAGCCGTAGGCGCAAAGCACGGAGCTCAGCGAACAGCCTCTGATCAAACGGCATTTCGACTGAAGAATGCCCAGACACGGACGCCCTTTTTTGCGTGCCGCTGTCCATAGGCGAGAAAAGGGAAATAGCCCTCCGCTCCTGGAGGAACTCGCGTCCCACCGCCGTTATTGCCAAGACGGGGTACCTCTCACCAACGGTGGTCAGCAGTCCCCGCGATACCAACTGGCCGACAATCTCCCGGAGTTCAGATGTGGCGGAATCCCTTGCAATGCCGTAGACACTCAGTTTGTCATGCTCCAGCTCCAGGACGCGCTTGTTGCGCGCCCCTCGAAGAACCTGGATGATGTGTGCCGCTCCGAATCTCTCCCCTGTACGAATAACCGCAGATAGGATTTTCTGTGAGATTTCTGTCGCGTCGAATTCATCCCTGGGATTTAGGCAAACGTCGCAAGCGTCACAGTTCTCCTGCTCCCATTCCTCTCCGAAATAGCGTAACAAGTACTGTCGGCGACAGGTCGCTAACTGGGCGAACTCCACCATTCGCGCGAGTTGTTCCCGGGCGACGCGCTGCTCCGTTTCGTCTGCTATCTGATTGTTGAAATAGTCTTGCTTGGCCTTATCTGCGTAGGTATAGAACAGAACGCATTCCGCGGGCAGTCCATCCCGTCCTGCTCTTCCAGTCTCCTGGTAGTAGCCCTCTACTGATTTCGGGAGGCTGTAGTGAACGACTAGCCGGACATCGGGCTTATCAATCCCCATTCCAAATGCAATGGTCGCAACGATAATCGAAACTCGATCACGCAAAAAATCGTCCTGTGTGCTACGGCGTCTCTCACCATCAAGGCCAGCATGGTATGGGCGCGCCTCAAATCCCCTTTCGGTTAGATCGGCAGCCAGGTTCTCGGTCTCTTGCCGCGAGAAGCAGTAGATGATCGTGGGCTGTTCTCTATGGGTCTCCAGGAGGTTGATGAGTTCTCCCCATGCGTCACTCTTGGGCCGCACCGTGTAATTGAGATTGTCCCGATTGAAACCGGAAATGAACACGTGACCGTCTTGCAGGTCGAGCTGGCCAACAATGTCGTCCCGAACACGCTCTGTGGCAGTAGCAGTCAGGGCGATAACTGGCGTCGAAGAAAACTCTTCCCGGAGTTGGCGTAGGTTGCGATAGTCGGGCCGGAACTCATGGCCCCACTCAGATATGCAATGCGCTTCATCAATTGCGATAAGGCTGATGTCCAGTTGACGCAGGAAGTTGCGAAATCCCTGAAGCGAGAGCCGTTCAGGGGCAACATAGAGCAACTTAATTTTCCCCTGCCTAACCTGTATCTCCATCTGACGAGCCTCTGCCGTGGATAGCGAACTATTGATAAAGCCGGCGGGGATGCCGGACTCATTCAGGGCATCCACCTGATCCTTCATGAGAGCTATAAGCGGCGACACAACGAGTGTTGTTCCCCCGAGAAACAGCGCCGGCAGTTGATAGCACAGAGATTTGCCACCTCCGGTGGGCATGAGAACCAGCGCGTCCCGAGACGCAAGAACATGGTCGATAATCTCAGACTGTAGCGGTAGGAAATCGTCGTAACCGAAACGTGACTTCAATAGAGCCAACCTGGGATCCGAATCAGTCATGTCGCTCCTAGTACGCCAAGCTCGTTAGTGGCAGGATATCTGCCGTTGCCTGCCCGTCCTCGATGGTGAGGATGCCGACGTGGCCCGGCTCGCGGATGTTGCGTGGGAGTGCGGGGCTGCCCGGGTTGACGATTAGTACGCCTGACTCGGTGCGCTCCACGTGAGCAACGTGGGTGTCGCCGCAGACGATCACATCCACCGGTTTGCCGAAGTTGCGCTCCATGAGCGCCTCCGCCGTGATCCAGGGTGTTTCGGCAGGCAACGGGAAACCGTGAATCAGCCCAACGCTGACGCCTTCTGCCTCTAAGACGTGCGCGTGTTTGACGCGGGGATCATCGTCCGGGAAGGGTGGGCGGAAACCGTCTCCGTCGCCGTTGCCCCGTGCTCCAATGACGGGCGCGATGGCCTCAAGCCAATCCAAAACGTCGATGATGTGCATATCGCCGCCGTGCATGACCATGTCGACGTCGGCAAGCAGATCAAACACCTCGCCCGGCAGCCGCTCCCCGGCCTCCGGCACGTGTGTATCTGAAATCAAGCCGATGCGCATCTATCTTCGTACTGACCGGTGCGCCTATGGCAGGATGATGCCGCCGGGGGAGACGCCGGGTGTCTGCGAGTCTAAAGGCGGCAGGACGCGGGCGACCCACTGTGAGAGGTCTCGCAGCTCCGTCGGTGTGATCTCGTGGCCTGCGCCAGCGTATTCGTTGTAGATCAGGTCGCCATAGCCCCACACCTCCAGCTGCGCGTGGGCAATACGGCCCCGGTCGATTGGCACGACCGGGTCCTGGTCACCGTGGCCGACGAAGATGGGTTGAGTCTTTTCTTCAGGTAGTTGAGCAGCAAGCTCTTCCATGTCGTGGATGGACGCGCTGAGCGCGCCGACGCCGGCGAATACGTCGGGCCGGGGCAGGCCGTATCGATAGGCAAGTCCGCCGCCCTGCGAGAAGCCGATAATCAGGATTTTGCCCGGCTCAAGCTTGTACGGTTCGCGTATCTCCTCCATAAAGGCGTCAAAAGCCTCCTCGGTGCTCCTGGCCTCCTCCGGGTCATTGAAACCGCCCGGGGTCGTCCATCCGAAGCCGATCTGCCCGCCGCCGATGTCCAATGGAACGGTGCCATTCGGACACAGGTACAGGTAACCTGTCTGGTGGATTGCCGGAGCGAGGCCCGCGAGGTCGTACATGCTCGCGCCGAACCCATGCACCATGATGATGACGGGATAGGCGCGAGACTGGTCATAGTCCGTGGGGGTGATGCTGACGTAGTCGAGGGCGCTGCCCTTGTTTGCTGTTCCCTCCAACCGGCCGCCCCCTTTCTTCAGCCGTTGCGCCGGGCTGCACGGCGTGTGCGCGAGGCCAACTCACGTGCCAGCAGCAGGGCACCACGCAGGCCGTTGTCGTCCCCGAGTTCCGTCACTTCAAATCGGACGGTACGGTTCTGGAGCCTGAACGCCCGCTCCCTCGCGACGCTGATGCCGTGCTGAACGTATTCGTCTTGGCCGCGGGCAAGCCCGCCGCCAAGCACGATTAACTCCGGGTTGAAGATGTTGACGATGTTGGCAAGGCCGACACCGAGCGCGTAGCCCGCCTCATCGACCACCGCTCGCGCGAGGGCATCATCCTGCTCCGCGGCATCAAAGACATCGCGCGCCGTGATGCTCTCGCTGCCCTCCGCGCGCACCTTTTCGACGAGGATCGAGTCGCTGCCAGCCTCGATGCGCATGCGGGCCATGCGGGCGATGGCCGTGCCGGAGGCCATCGTCTCAAAGCAGCCGGACATCCCGCAGGGGCATTGGATGCCGGTATTCATACCGATGGTCATGTGTCCGAACTCGCCCGCCGCACCGGCGATGCCGCGCAACAGCTTGCCACCGGAGACGATGCCGCCGCCGATGCCGGTGCTGATGGTGAGGTAGATCATCTCTACCGTTCCGCGCCCCGCGCCCATCTGATGGACGGCGTGGGCGGCGGCGGTGGCGTCGTTCTCAATCTCAATGGGGATGTTCAGATGCTCCTTGAGCGCATCCGCCATCGCGAACTCTCGCACCATCGGCAGATTTGGAGATTCCACGATGACGCCGGCTGCGGTGTCCACCGTGCCAGCGCAGGCGACGACTCCGGCGACGATTTCGCCGTTCGTCCTGGAGATAAGGTCATGGGCTGTTTCAACAACGCCGTCAATGAGCAGTTTGGGGTCGGAACGGGCGGGGGATGAGAACGCGGTGCGCCGCATTGGGCCGCGTGGCCTGCGAGCGATGGCGACCCGTGTTTGCGTGCCTCCAACGTCGACGCCAAGCAGGTACGGGTTGGCCATGATTGTGCGCGTTCTCCACAAAAACGAATCTGGCGACCCGGACGGGATTTGAACCCGTGATCTCTGCCGTGACAGGGCAGTATGTTAAGCCAGACTACACCACCGGGCCGCGCTTGCTCATGCTACGAACGTGCCAATTGCGTGTCAAGGAGAGCCGTGGCTGCCGCGCGCGTCCTCGCCGCCGAGCGATCCCGCCCGAGTGCTTCAAGTGTGACGAATAGCGGTGGTGCTGCCGTTCGTCCCGTCGAGGCGACCCGAATCGCGCCGAACAGCTTGCGGCCGGACGTGCCAAGCTCCTCCACGAGGGCCCGGAAGCGCGTTTCGATCGACTCATGGTTCCACGGCTCAATCTTCTCAATAGCATTGGCGGCAGCGATCAGCCATTCATGGACGACACGCGCGTCATCCGGCAAAGAGACCTTCCACAAGTCCTCATCAGCGTCCGCCAAGCGCTTCATCGCCTTGTCGCCCATCCCGGCCCAGATGAGCGCAGGCGGGAATGAGACCTCATCCGTGAAGAAGAAATCGGACAAGTCCGGCATTTCACTCAGCACCCGCGCCCGGTCTTGCGTGAGCAAGGCTGCTTGCCGCGCGAGTTCATCATCGAGTGGGCGATGAATTTCAGGCGGCAGACCGTTGTCCATGTACGGACGCGCCGCATCCACGAATGCCTCCGGGGCCATCTCGCGGATGTACACGCCGTTCAGCCATTCCAGCTTCTCGCGGTCGAACATCGCGGGTGAGGCCGAGACTCGGTCAAGCGAGAAACCGGCGATTAACTCCTGGCGCGTCATCTGCGTCGTCTTGTCATCTAATGACCATCCTAGCAGCGCCAGGAAATTCAGCATCGCTTCCGGCAAGAAGCCCTCGTCACGGTAGTCGAGCAGCGCGACAGAGCCGTGCCGCTTGGAGAGCTTCGTCCGGTCTGAGCCGAGGATCAATGGGAGATGGGCAAATACGGGCGGCCTGTAGCCGAACGCCTCATAGATCATGGCGTGGCGCGGCGCGGAGGACATCCATTCATCGCCGCGTATGACGTGCGTGATCTCCATGGCCACGTCGTCCACAACGTTGGCGAGATGGTACGTTGGGAAGCCGTCCGACTTGAGAATTACGAAATCGTCGATGAGGCGGTTTTCCCATGACACGTCGCCGCGTATGACGTCCGTGAACGTTGTGCGTCCGCTGAGCGGCGTCTTGAATCGCACCACACGATGCGCGGCGTTCTCCGCCTCTTCCTGTTCGCGCTCTTCGGCGCTCAGGTTGCGGCAGCGGCGGTCATAGCCGGTGGGCACGTTGCGCTTCTGTTGGGCTTCCCGGATGGCATCCAGCCGCTCCGAGGTGCAGTAGCAGTAGTAAGCGGCGTCCAGCTCGACGAGCCGCTCTGCCGCTACGCCGTAGCCCTCAAGCCGCTGCGACTGCACATAGGGCCCGTAAGGACCGCCGATATCCGGCCCTTCATCCCATTCAATGCCCAGCCAACGGAGGGAATCGAGAATCCGCTCCTCGCTGCCCGGGATGCGCCGTTCCTGATCGGTGTCCTCAATCCGCACCGCGAAGACACCGCCTGTGCTGCGCGCAAAGAGCCAGGCGAAGAGCGCGCTCCGAATGTTGCCCACATGTGGGTCTCCCGTCGGGCTTGGGGCGTAGCGTGTTCGAGTCACTGACATGGCAGTCTCATTCTAACCCAGTGAATCGACCAGCCGCGCCTCGGGAGTTCCCGCCGTCAGCTCTGCCAGGCACTCCGAGAGGTCATCTGCAAGGGGTGATCGAACTTCCAGTGCTTCACCGCTGACGGGATGCGCGAATGTCAGAGATTGCGCGTGCAGGAAGAGGCGGGGGACGGCATCGCGGCTGCCGCGTCCGTAGATGACATCTCCAGCGACCGGATGGCGCAGGGACGCGAAATGCACACGAATCTGGTGCGGCCGCCCGGTCTGCGGTCTTGCCTCTGTCAGGGTAAAGCCTCCCTGCACGTGCGCCAGTACGCGGTATCGGGTTGTGGAGGGGCGGCCGGATGCCACGACGGCCATTCGTTGCCGATGCCTCGGATCGCGGCCCAACGATGCCTCGATCACGCCGTTTGGCGGCTCCAGCAACCCTCGAAGCAAGGCGACGTATACCTTCTCAACGCTGCGAGACTGGAATTGCCGCGAAAGCGCTGTGTGTGCGGCGTCGTTCTTGGCGATCAGCATTACGCCGGATGTGTCCTTATCCAAGCGATGGACGATTCCGGGCCTGTCATCGCCACCAATCGTGGAAAGCGGCCCCTCACGCCCCAACAGGGCGTTCACAATCGTTCCGGTAGTGTGGCCGGGCCCGGGATGTACGGCGACGCCGGGCGGCTTGTCGATGGCGAGAATTTCGTCATCCTCGTAGAGCACGTGGAGGGGTGAACGCTCTGCGGACAGCTCTCCGGTTCCCGCTGATTCAATCTCGCCGGTAATCGTGATCTCGTCACCGGGCTCAATGGCGTGTCCACGTTTTCGGGGCGTTTCTCCGTTTACGCTGATCCGACCATCCTGGATCAGCCGCCCAATTGCGGAACGCGAGGCGCGGGCGGCGAGCGCGCCGGCCAAGTAGCGATCCAGCCGCCTCTCCGAGGGTTCAGGCGGGACGGTCAGACGTGTCTCCATCCTCAGTCCTCTGTTGCTCAGCTAGAGATTCTCCATCCGGCGCCGGGACGGACGATTCTTCGGTCTGCGTATTCTCAGCAGGTTCCTCTCCGCTCGTGAAAGGGGGAGTTGTGGTGGGGGGAGCGCTTTCGACAATGGCCTGCTGTTCAAGCCTCTTCTCCGATGCCCGATGACGGAGGACATAGAATGCCAGCGCGAACAGTCCGATTGTCAGGGCGGAATCCGCCACGTTGAACGTTGGGAAATAGTAGTCGCTCCACACCTGCACGCTAATGAAATCGACGACCGCGCCCCGGGTTAGCCGATCCGTCAGATTGCCTAGCGCGCCGCCCAACAGCAGGGCGAGGGAGTAACGCAACAAGGCGCTTTCCCGCCCGTTTGACCTGTAGTAAAACAGCACGCCCAACACACCGATGATGCTGACGAGAATCAGGAACTCCGTGTGGCCGCGCAGCAGGCCGAAGGCGCTTCCGGTGTTTGTCACATGGGTCAGCCTTATGAGGCCGGATTCGGGGATCGACTCGTAAAGGCGCAGGTTGTTGACGATTAGCAGCTTGGTTGCCTGGTCAGTGACAAATATGGCCAGCGCGACCGCTGCGAATGGTACGAAGTGGTAGCCGAATCCCTTCGGCGTGTTTGGACGCGAGCCGCCGTCCTCTACCACCAGATCTTGCGCCCCATCTCCGCGTCGAGTTCATCGAGCGGGCGCGTCCAGAGGCCGGTGGACAGGTATTTCCAGCCACCGTCAGCGAACAGGCAGACGATGTTTCCGTTGTCCATGCGCTCCGCCAGCCGCTGAGCACACGCTAGTACCGCGCCGGATGAGATGCCGGCGAAGATGCTCTCCATCTCCAGCAACTCCCGCGTTTTCTCGAACGATTCACGCGAGGTGATGATGAACTGGCCGTCGAGGACTGTCGTGTCCAGGATAGGCGGGATGAACCCGTCCTCCAGCGAGCGCAGCCCCTGGATGCGCTCCTCCGGGTGCGGCACGACGGCGATGATACGCGCGTCCGGGTTGTGCTCCTTCAGCCGCCGCCCGACTCCGGTCAATGTCCCGCCCGTGCCAAGACCCGCCACGAACACGTCCACTTCGGGCAGTTGTTTGGTGATCTCTTCGCCTGTGCCGTCGTAGTGGGCGCGAGGATTGGCCTCGTTGCCATACTGGTACAGCATCACGTACTTATCAGGCTCTTTTTCGGCCATCTCCTGTGCGACCTCGATGGCCCCGTTCGTTCCGAGGTGTCCTTCGCTGAAGACGACGTTCGCGCCGAACGATTCAATCAGCGCCTGTCGCTCATCCGTCACGTTGTCCGGCAGTACGACGGTGACCTCATAACCCTTGTACCGAGCGACCATGGCGAGCGAGACGCCGGTGTTGCCGCTGGAGGGTTCGAGGATGATGCGGCCGTCACCCAACGTCCCATCCGCCTCTGCGTTCTCCACCATGAGCAGGGCGATGCGGTCCTTGACGCTGCCAGTCGGATTCTGCCCCTCCAGCTTGGCGAACAGGCGGACGCCCGGCTTGGGTTGAAGCCGTTTCAGTTCAACGAGGGGCGTATTGCCGATTGTGTCCAGTATGCTGCCGGTCATAACCGCGACTTTACCGTGTCAGTTTGCGTCTCTTGCATGTCATTTAAGCGTGGCGGAGAATCCGCCGCTCGATTAGTGTATCGCGTCGGCAGCGTAGGTATGTACCGGGAAGCGGATGGATGGGAAATGGCGGCCAGCGTCAGATTGCGATGTCTCGCAGATGATTCTTGAGGTTCCTGGTCATGCTGCGCAAGGAGACTGCTGTAATCGACGCTGAGATACCCCCACCGGCAAGAGGGATCAGTTTGCCAAGCCCTTTGGCGAACGAGGTTTTTGTCAGCCGCACGCCGATTGTGCGAAAGAGGGCGTACCGGAGAGGAATATAGAGTGGGGTTGCGGTCAGGCGAATTTTGGCGATGCGGTAGGCGGCGTTTGACTTTGATGCATACGCGATTTCTCGCAGGCTGTCGGTCGCCTGGCGCACCCCAAAGACCGCGCCGACCAGCAGCCAGATGCGGACTTCCGTTTCATCGTCCAGCCGCAGATCGCCGTCCTCGAACAGATCGTCCCATCCATACAGGTACATCAGCTCCTGGGCGCAGACCACTGCATGCCAATTGAGTTGGGCAAGGTCAGCCGGAAGGGTTGCTGCCATCAGCCAGCCCCCAGGCAGACCGGCCGCGAAGGAAACGCTTGACGCTTTCACGATGTGCGACATGATGATCGCATCGGCCATCCTGTCGAGCGTTTCCATGGGCACGCCGGCCGCGAGCGGTGTTGTGGCGATTGCCTTGCCGACCTCGATGCTGTTCTGGGCGTAATAGCGATCGAGCTGTTTCCCCAGGAATGCTCTGCGGTCCACCTTGAATCCCGGAATAGCAGCCATCGCAGGCAACAGCCGTCGCAGAATGGGGTGAGAATGGCCATTCTCACCCCCGTTTTTGCCCTCGCCTTCCACGCCGCCACCCTCGTCCTGCGTCCGTGTCGATATATCGGTCACGATTCTCTCCCCACGCTTGTCACATCTATTTTAACTGGTCAGTCACGTGGCTCATGGGGCAACAAAGGTGGCTTTCCGCGCCGGAACGTGGAACGCAAACAGATGGGGCCGGCAATCCTGATCGCGGATATGAGCCGTAGCGCAGCTACTCGAACGCGGGCATGCCGCAGAAGGCTTCGTAGTCGATGAGCTCCGTCACGGTCGGGTTTTCGCCGCAGGCGGGGCAGTTCGGGTCCTTGCGGATCTTGACTGTCCGCATGTCCATGTCCAGCGCATCGACCATGAGCAGTCGATTCACCAGCGGCTTGCCCGTGCCCAGGATCAGCTTGATGGCCTCCGTCGCCATGAGGGAGCCGACGATGCCCGGCAGCACGCCAAGCACGCCCGCCTCCGCGCAGGAGGGGACCATGCCGGGGGGCGGCGGCGCGGGGTACAGGCAGCGGTAGCAGCCCTGCCCGGGCAGGAACGTGGTCACCTGCCCGTCAAACATGAAGATGGAGCCGTGGACGACGGGCTTGTTCATCAGCACGCCGAGGTCATTGATCAAATAGCGCGTCGGGAAGTTGTCCGTGCCATCGATGAGGATGTCAAACTCCTCCGCAATCTCCATGGCGTTCTCGGAGTTGATGTGCTTGGCGATCTTGACGATCTCCGCGTCCGGGTTGATCTCACGGATGGTGTCCTCGGCAGAATCGACCTTGGGGCGGCCGATGTCATCGTGCCCGTGCAGGAGCTGGCGATGCAGGTTGGTGATATCGACGTCATCGAAATCGACGATGCCGATCTTGCCGACGCCGGCGGCGGCCAGGTACATGGCGAGCGGGGAGCCGAGCCCGCCGGCCCCGATAAGCAGCACGCTCGCGTCCATGAGCTTGCGCTGTCCCACGCTGCCGACCTGCGGCATGATGATGTGCCGACTGTAGCGCTGCACCTGCTGGGGTGTCATCGCGCGCGGCGCGGCGACGCCGTTTGCCGCGGCACCGTTGGCAGTCGTTGTTGTCTTGGTAGTCGTAGTAGCCATCCTCAGCGTCTCCCTGTGATGTGGTATCCCGTTCAGACAGTATAGGGGATTGGGGGTGGGTAGCGCGCCCGGCAGGATTCGAACCCGCGACCCTCGGCTCCGAAGACCCACTACCCTCTACTCCACTGAGGTACGGGCGCACGCCTAACTCCATGACTGTCCATATGAAAGAAGGGATGTATTGAACTATCTGAGCAGGTCAAGGTCTTAGAGGTAAGTGTTTAATCAACCTGCCTACGATGTTCAAACCACTCGACTATTTCTCGATAGAGATCCGTCATAGTCCTGAGTGCCGGCCTAGCTCCCTCAACCCATGAGCCTTCTACATTGCCTGTTAGAAGTCCAACTGTACGTAGCACCTGCCCGAGTTGTTCTAGGAGATAGAGGATTGTCACCTTCACCTGGAATTCGTCGTAGTGACCACCAGGGCGTACAGTCCGCTGTACGGTTGCGAGCGTCAACAAGCTTAAGCGCCGTGGGTGTGCGGCTCGTTCACTAAGGTCTCCGTATTTCTCCTTCCACGCTCTCTTGGTTTCGGGTGAGATTCGTTCAGCCATTGCGCCAAATCTCAGGCCTCCCTCGCGGAAATCTCCTCTTGCGTCAAGCAGCGCGTCCAACGTTGGAGGATGCGTTTCCGCGTCTTCTGCGACAAGCTGATCCTCCATGGCCATCCGCACCAGTGTCGATGCCTGCTGGTAGTATCCGCGCTCCAACAACTGTCTGGCAGTGTGCAGTGAATTGAAGCTTCTCACGGTAAGGAACATTTGGGCATCTTCCAGTCGACTATCCGGTCGCTGCTTCGAATAGGCGAAAGCATCTAAACCTTGGAGAATTTGATTGAGGGCGACATCGACAACTTCAAGCTCACGACCATGGTTCCTTCGTATCTGGCTCGCGACTTCGTTCTCATTTGAGTCAATCACTCTCATGTGGCGTTTTCTCAACTCAAGGCACATGGAATGTCCTCCTGAAATACCTCGGCGATGCAGTTCTATGTGCGATGAGGCGCCTGTGTTGCTGTATCTTGTGGCGCGCCCGGCAGGATTCGAACCCGCGACCCTCGGTTCCGAAGACCGATGCTCTACTCCACTGAGCTACGGGCGCACGCTATCAGTACAGAACAGTATCCATCGTAACGCTAACCAGGGAGAGGGTGCATTGGGGGTGGCCGCTCATCCTTCGACAGGCTCAGGGCGAGCGGGGGAGTCCCGATGGATTCCTGCTTTCACAGGAATGAGGGGATCAGCGTTACGGGGTTGGGGGGTAGGATTGAGGTTTAGATTCTTCGCTTCGCTCAGAATGACAGTTAGGGGTTGATTCGGGTGGGCAAAGACCGGGGGCGCCCACCGCGGTGGGCGCCCCCTTCAACTCGATCACTCTGCGAGTCGTCGATGGCTCGCGTTTGTCGGGTTGTCTATTTGAGCTAGTTGTCCTCCAGCAGGTAGGTGTGCGCGTGGCGGTAGAAGTTTCCGTAGGATTGCGACGGTATCGTCGGCATCACACCGGCCACCTGGTCGGAGAAGACCGGAATCGCCAGCTGGAAGCCGCCCATCGTGCGCACCTGATCCTTCAGGACGATCTCTGCCGCCTGCCACGCCAACTCGCGCCGCGCCTCGCGGTCGAGCTCAATGGACTGCGCGTCGATCAGCCTGTCCAGCTCAGGGTTGGAGTACTTGCCGTAGTTCCGGCCGGAACCGGAGTAGAAGTACTCATACAGGATGAAGTCCGGGTCGAACCCGCCGATCCATCCCGCGTGGCCGCCCAGATCGAAGTCGCCGGCGTTCATCCGTGTGTAGTAGTCGGCCGTTTCGAGTTGGCCGGCGACGACTTTGAAGCCGACCTTCTCAAGGTCTTCAATCACGGTGACTGCGTACACGCTGTAGAACGGGGCGTAGATCATCGTGGCTGAGAGTTCGCCCGACTCATAGCCCGCGTCTGCAAGGATCTGGCGCGCTCTTTCCTGGTTTGCCTCAGGATCACTGTAGTCGTGGCCAGTGATGGCCTTCAGCCGATCCTCCGGTAGCGCGAAGTAGCTAGTGGGCAGGAACGGGCCGCCGGTGCCGGGAGCGATCCAGTCGTTGTATCCGAGCTTGATGAGCTTGTTCCGATCAATCGCCAAGCTGATGGCGTCACGCACCGGCTGGGTGTTCCACGGCTCGCGATTGAAGTTCGGGATGGCGGAGAACATCATGCCGGGGTGAACGGCGGACGCCCACTTCTGGCAGACGTCGCACTCGCGGAGGAGGGTGTTGGCGTTCGCCCCGTTCCATCCACCGGCGCTGCCGCCGATGTGGATGCGGCCGGAGCGAAGGCCGGCAACCTGCGACTGGTTGTTGAGAATCAGAATCTCAATCCCGTCAAGGTACGGGAACGGTTCATCCCAGTAGTCGTCCTTACGCTCCATGACCATCTTCTCGCCGGAGAGCCAATCTGCGACCACGAACGGTCCGGTCCCGATTGGCGGCTCCTCGCGCATTCTATTCGTGTCCTCGGCGTAGAGGTGGCTTGGCTTGACCACGTGATAGGGCAGCCCGATCACTTCCAGCATCGACGGCTTGGGGCGGTCCAGATGGAATACCGCCGTCAGGTCGTCTGCGCACGTCACGTTATTCAGAACTGCGAAGTGGGCTGAGCGCGGGTTGCGCAACAGCCCGTCGCCTGTGCGCAGCGTGTTATACATCCATTCGATATCCGCGCAGGAGAACGCGACGCCATCCGAGAAAGTGACGCCGTCACGTAGATTGAACGTCCACGTCAGGCCGTCCGTTGCCTGCTCCCAGTCAGTGGCCAGGTCAGGAACGATTTTCCAGTAGTCGCCGTTGATGAAGTTCTCCTTGTCGCCCCAGTCCTGCTTGGAGACGAGCATATTGCCCACCGGATGGCCGTAATGCGGCGCGCTTCCGGCTGCCTCCTCCCAGTTGCTGAAGGTAGGGCCTTCGGACGTCGTCGCCATGATCAGCGTTCCGCCGTAGCGCGCGTCCGGATCGATCGGCACGCCGCTGGTGGAATGAGTAGCCATCGGCTCTGACATGTCGTCGTCCATGTCATCGTCCATATCGTCATCCATGGACGTGTCTTCGCCGGACGTGTCAGTGGACGTATCGTCCTCATCTTCCGATGCTGTACCGCACGCCGACGCAACGACAAGGAAGGCTGCCGCCACGAGCGCGAGCAGCAGGAATGTCATTCGACTTGTCATAAACCAGCCTCCTCCCCATCTTCTTGGCTGTTATTACTAGACGATAATGAACTGCCTGGAGACAAGGGTCAATACCTAGTTATGCACAGTTAGAGAGATTGAATCCCGCTTTCACGGGAATGACGCAGGAGGCTACATGGATTCCGGCGCGCTCATCCCCATGAGCGTGAGCGCGTTCCGGAGTACCGTGCCCGCTGCCTGCGTGAGTCGCAGCCGCGCCAGTGTCACGCGCGGTTCTTCTCCGAGAACGCGGTGTTTCGTATAGAAATCATGGAATGCCGTGGCGAGTTCATAGGCGTAGTGCGGTAGATGGTGCGGCTCCAGGTTGCGGGCCGACAGTTCCACGACTTCCGGAAAGCGCAGCATCGTGCGAGCTAGTTGAAGCTCCGCCTCCTCCGTCAGCGCGTCGAAATCCGCCTCCTGCGACATATCGTCCGGGTTGATTCCGTTTTCACGAGCGTTGCGGAGGATGGATGAGATGCGGGCGAAGGCGTACTGGATGTAGTAGACAGGGTTGTCCGGCGCTTCTTTCTTGGCCAACTCGAGATCGAAGTCCATCTGTGAATCAGCCGACCGCGCCAGGAAGAAATAACGGCAGGCATCCGGGCCCACTTCGCTGATGACCTCCGCCAGCGTGATGATGTCGCCCGTCCGCTTGGACACCCGTACGACCTCATCACCGCGCTTCAAGGTGACAAGCTGAACGAGGATGAATTGTAGCCGTTCCGGGTCGACTTCCAACGCCTTGACCACCGCTTTCATACGCGGCACGTGTCCTTGATGATCCGCGCCCCAAACGTTGATGACGCGGTCAAAGCTGCGGCCCAGGAACTTGTCATAGTGGTAGGCGATGTCTGAGGCGAAATAGGTTGGCGCGCCCGTCTGCCGCACCAGCACGCTGTCGCGCTCATCACCCAGATCAGTGCCGGTGAACCAGACCGCGCCCTCTCGCTCAGCCGTGTAGCCGTTTGCGCGGACCTCGTCGATCGCCTTTTCGTAGGTCCCGTCCGCGAACAGGGAGCGCTCACTGAACCAGCGGTCAAAGCGAACGTCGATGCGTTCCAGGTCTTCGCGGATGGAATCAATCATGCGCGTCATGCCGATTTCACCGAGCGCACGGATGCCATCCTCGCCGTCGGCGTATTGCTCGCCGTACTCTGAAGCCAGCTGCTGCCCAAGCTCCACCATGTAGGCGCCGTGGTAGCCCTCGGTCGGAAACTCTGCTTCCCTGCCCAACGCTTGGAGATAGCGGGCATGGAGCGACTCGAAGAAATTGTCCATTTGGCTACCGGCGTCGTTGACGTAGTACTCGCGTTGAACGGTGAAGCCGGACGCTTCAAGAATGTTCGCGACGGCACTGCCCTGTACCGCGCCACGACCGTGGCCGACGTGAACAGGGCCAGTTGGATTTACGCTGACGAATTCAACCTGCGCGGTGACACCCGCGCCGCTCGTTCCATGTCCGAACCGGTCTCCCTCGGCGAGCACTGTACCCACCTGCTGCATGATCCATCGCGCGTCCAGGCCGAAGTTGACGAATCCGGGCGGGGCGACGGTCACGGATGTGACCTCTTCCTGATCCGGCAGGCGCTCCCGGAGAATCTCCGCGATGGCCAACGGAGACATCCGCGCCGACCGCGCCATCTTGAGCGGCAAGCTCGAGGCGTAGTCGCCGTGTTCCTGGTTCTGGGGACGCTCAACGGCGGGGTCCTGGTGCTCAAGGGCGGGCAGCGCGCCATCGGCCTGCGCGCGGCGCAGCGCCTCGGAGAGCATGTCGGAAATGGTGTCCTTAATCATGGGAACTTAAAGTATGCCACCTAAGGGAATTGGGAGCGAAATGAGGAATCTATAGAACGCGAACCGGGAGCCGTAACGTAGTTACCCGCCCTCCGGCGCGTCACTCGCCCGCTTCCAGAACCGATCCCGCTCTTCCTTGAGCGGCGCGTGCTGGTCCTGCGACAAGTCCGGGTCCTCCGCATAGATGGCCAACGCATGACGCCGCGCCTCCTCAATTAAGGCCAGATCGGCGAACGTCGCGACCTGCAGGTCCGGCAGCCCGCTCTGCCGCGTGCCGAGCAACTCACCCGGGCCGCGTAGCTGAAGGTCCTCCTCTGCCACCTTGAACCCGTCGCTCGTGTTCTCCATCACTGACAGCCGCTTGTTGACCTCTTCCGTGTCAGACTCCGAGACGAGGATGCAATAACTGTTCTCCGTGCCCCGGCCCACACGCCCCCGGTATTGGTGCAGCTGGGACAGGCCGAAGCGATCCGCCCCGTCAATCATCATCACTGTCGCGTTTGGCACGTCGATGCCCACCTCCACGACCGCCGTGGAGACAAGCACGTCAACATCACCGCCATGGAGAGCCTCCATGACGCGGTCCTTTTCCGCCGGCCGCATCCGGCCATGGAGCAGTCCAACGTTCAGATCGGGGAATACCTCGCGCGTGAGCCGTTCATGCTCCGCCACCGCCGCCTTTGCGGCAACAGCCTCGGATTCTTCGACAAGCGGGCAGATGATGAACGATTGACGTCCCTCTGCCGCCTCTCTGCGGATGAATCCATACGCCCGTTCGCGTTCGTGCGGCGGGACGATGGCCGTGCGGATGGGGGGCCTTCCGGGAGGCATCTCATGGATCGTCGAAACATCCAGGTCGCCATAGATTGCAAGCGCCAGCGTTCGCGGGATGGGCGTTGCTGTCATGACGAGCAGGTGCGGGGCGAAACCCTTGTTGCGGAGCGAGGCCCGCTGTTCCACTCCGAAGCGGTGCTGCTCGTCCACCACCGCAAGACCAAGATTGTCGAACACGACGCCCTCCTGAATCAGGGCGTGTGTGCCAATGACGATGTCAACGTCGCCCCGCGCGATGAGGTCGTGCAGCTGCGACTTCGCACCTGCCGCCATGCTGCCCGTGAGGCGAGCGATGCGTAGCGGCCTATCCGGCAGGATGCCGCTGAATCCCCGATACGGCCCTCCGTCCTTGGCCTCCCGGTTCCCGTGGCTGAAGACGCCAGTGAGAGTGCGGAAATGCTGTTCCGCAAGCACCTCCGTCGGCGCCATCAGCGCACCCTGGAAACCGTTTGCCGCGGCGGTCACGAGGGCCAAAGCCGCAACAACCGTCTTGCCGCTGCCAACGTCGCCCTGCAAGAGCCGCATCATCGGCGCGCTCCCGCCCATGTCCGTCAGTATTTCCTCCACCACGCGGTTCTGATCTGCCGTCAGGGTGAAAGGCAAGGCGCTCAGCACGTTGTTGACGGCCTCGTCGCTGCGCGGGATCGGCGCGCCGAGCTCCCGCTGCTGCTGCCTGCGCCGCTCCAAGAGCCCGAGTTGGAGCAAGAATAGTTCATCGAATGCCAGTCGACGGCGCGCCCGCTCATCGTCCGACAAGTCCGAGGGGTGATGGATAAGACCAAGGGCCTCGGGCAGTCCCGGCAGTTTCGCTGCTCGAATGACATCATCGGGTAAGAACTCCTGCACAAGTGGCAGCGCCCGTTCCGCTGCGGGGCCGATCAGCCGACGCATCCCGCTTTGGGTTACGCCCTTGGTGAGCGGGTAAATGGGCACCAGTTCGCCGGCATCCATCCTGTCCTCAGCCCGAAGCTGCTCGTATGTCTCCACCTGGAACTGCGCCCGGTTGCGATATTCTCCCAGCCGGCCGATCAGCAGCAACCGCGAACCCTTCTTGAGGTTCTTCAGGACCCACGGGTTGCCGAACCACACCGCCTTCACCTGTCCAGTGGCATCGCTGACCGCCGCCTCGACGCGCATCACCTGCCGGCCCCTTGTGTAGCCTCCTCCGCCTGCCCTCTCAACGCGAACGGAGATCGCCGTCTGCTCACCGTAGGTCAGCCGGGCGATGGGTGAGACAGGCACGTACCGCCGTGGGAACGCCCATAGCGCATCACGGTATGTCTCAACCCCCAGTTTCCTGAGGCCTGCTTTCATTCGTGATGGTGGATCCAACAGGTCGTCGAGCGACTTGACCGGCGTGACTTTTGGCGCGGGCTTTGAGGTTCTGCGCCTTGCAGGCTTGGGAGGGGCGATTCTCTCTGCAGGGGATCGCTGGTCCGGTCTCGCGCGAATGGTAGACACTTCCTGAACGCGATCCCACGCTGGGTCCGGTGGCACTTCCATCCGAGGTGGAGACGGCTGTCGTTCGGGCTCCGTCACAGGTTCTGAATCGCGTAGCCGCTCCAGAGTTTCGCGCACCCACGCGGCGCGCCCGTCCGGCAGCAAGGCTTCATAGCCCGGCAAGCCGATGCCGGCGTCATCCAAGGTCCGCTTGATATCCGGGTCTTCAATCCATCTCTCGAGGAACGCGTCCAGTCCGCCGATGACTGCACGGTTCGCATGGTTCTGGTCGCGCTCGAGGCGCAGAACGTGGCGGATAGTTTCCACTTTGCGCGCGACGCGGTCGTCGGGCGCGGCAGGGGCAGACGACGACTCGTTTTGTGATGCGCGGCTGGGGCCGACAGGCAAGCGGCCCTGTGTCATGGCGAGTTGTCCTACCTTTACGAGCCGTCCACCACGAACGAAACTCCGATGCAGCCGGGGCCCGCATAGGTTCCAACCGCAGCGCCGATAGAGTACACCGGGATATCGTCTAGCTGGAGTTGCGATTTCGCTCGCTCAGCCAACTCCGCCGCTCGTTCATGATCCGTCGTCGTTCCGAAGGCAACATCCTCAGCGGCGTTGCCTCCATAGAGATGGGTCTCAAGGACACCATGCGCCTTTGCCCGGGAACGAACACGTTCCAGGGGATGGAGTTCTCCTTCCCGAAACTCAAGAACCGGCTTGATGCTCAAAAGCCCCCCAAGGAAGCTCTGCGCCTTACCGATACGGCCTCCACGAGCAAGGTACTCAAGGGTGTCTACTGCGATATACATCTGCGTGCGGCTTGCCCGGTCACGCGCCCAAGCCGTCAGTTCTTCAATGTCCATCCCTTCCTGCGCTCGTCTCGCCGCTCCCAAGACCAATTGTCCAAGCCCCATTGCAACGAGAAGCGTATCGACCACTTCAATGACCGCATCGGGGTTGCTCTCCAAGACCATGTCACGACCAAGTAGGGCGGAGTTATACGTGCCGCTTAGCTTGGATGTGACGGTTAGAGCAAGAACCGGACCGTTGGGGATAAGGCTCGTGAAAGCATCTGCAAAGTCCTGAGGTGAAGGTTGCGCAGTCTTTGGCACAACGGTCTTCTGCTCCAGGCGGCGATAGAATTCGGCGCCGCCGATGTCCACACCATCGTGAAACTGCTCTTCACCAAAGAAGACGTACGCAGGCACGATGGTAATGCCGGCGCTCTGGGCATCCTCCCGCGGGATGTCGGATGTGCTGTCGGCCAGGATCTGCACCGTGCCCTGGGATGAGGTCGTCACATCAGCCTCCAAATGGTCCTTGCGTTCCCGTTCGGACGTTATTGGCACAATGCCAACAACCCGTCACCCTGTCAACGCAGGTGAGACCCAGTGGAGATGATAGTGCCGTAGTAAGTGGTTAGGCTGCGCGGCGGACTCCGCGTCGGCGCTCCGCGGGGGACGGCGTTTGCCGGAGGCCCCACTGGACCTCGCGCCGATACCGCCCGGAACCGTACGTGGCGGGATTTCGTGAGGCCGCGCTGCCGGCCGATGGCTTGTTCTGTGGCCTCGTTGGTGTCGTCGTCATGCTTGTCCCCTATCTCCCTTTGAACGCCCCTTACTGCCATTCAACGCAGGCATGCAAACGGGAAGCGCTCTTTTGTTCTACTCTATACAGAATAGCACGTGCGTTCCATAATGCAAGTCTTTAGGAAACGTGCAGTTGACGGCCATTCGGCGGTTGTATAGTGGGGCAGTTGGAGACGAGTAAGGATACAGTCGTGATTGAACTGGAAGGTATTGCCAAGCGCTACGAGGTTGGCGCAATCACCGTCACCGCCCTGGAAAGTGTCGACCTGACCATCAATGAAGGCGAATTTGTCGTCGTTCTCGGCCCATCCGGCAGCGGCAAGACGACCCTGCTGAACATGATCGGCGCGTTAGATACTCCCACTGAGGGCCGTGTAATCGTCGGCGGACAGGAGGTCACCGGCGCGTCAAAGGGCCAACTCTTTGCGTATCGTCGCTCAAAGGTGAGTTTCATCTTCCAGAGCTTCAATCTGTTCCCGGGACTGACCGCGCGTGAGAACGTGCAGTTCGGGATCGATGCTGCCGAGAAGCGCAACGGCGACGGACCGGGGGCAGTTGATGTGCTAACGGATGTCGGTCTTGGCGAGCGTGTTGCTCATTTCCCGCACGAACTCTCCGGCGGCGAACAGCAGCGTGTGGCCATCGCTCGCGCCCTCGCCACGGGCAATCCCGTTGTTCTTGCCGATGAGCCGACGGGGGAACTAGATTTCACCACCGGCGCCCAGATCCTTGAGCTGTTGCGCCGACAGTCGGAGTCCGGAAAGACAATCCTGGTGGTCACTCATAACCGGGAGATTTCCCGAATGGCGGATCGGGTTATCGAGCTGAGCAGCGGCAATATCGTGCATGACGGGCCGCCGGAGGGCGGACGCGCCGCCATCTCCGATCTGCGCTGGTAGTCGAACCCATCCATGACACTCGGCTTACTAATCAAGTGGTCCCTGCGTGATTTCCGTTCACGCTGGATCCAGATCGTCACTATCGCCCTGGTCATCGGGCTGGGCATCGGCAGCTTTGCTTCGTTCAACAGCATGACGGCGTGGCGCTTGGCTTCGAATGACGCCAGCTTTGAGGCCACCCGCATGTACGACCTGCGCGTCGGTCTCAGTGACAACAGCTTTGTTCCCACGGGGCAACTGTCGGAGGCAATCGAGTCCATTCCGTCCGCTCAGAGCATTGAAGGCATCGAAGAACGACTGTCGGTTCCGACTCAACTCAAACTGGAATACGAGGTCGAGGACGAGGAAACGGGCGAGACACGGACTGAAACACTGCTTGTGCCCGGGCTACTGGTTGGCATGGACTTTGCGGACCCGGAGGGCATCTCCGTCAACCGTGTCCACCTGACCGAGGGGCGCGAACTGGGCCCGTCGGATGCGGGGCAATTGGACGTGCTGCTTGAGCACAAGTTTGCCCTCGCATATAACCTGCCGCCCGAGGGAGAGGCTCTTTTGGCGGGAGGGCGAACGGTGCGCTATGTCGGCCACGTGCTCGCGCCGGAGCATTTCCTCGTGCTCACGGAAAGCGGCGCCTTCTTTGCCCATGCCAGCTATGCCGTGGTCTTTGCCTCACTGGAAACGGTGCAGACCGTGGCTGAGCGCCCCGGCCTGGTTCACGAGGCGATTATTCGCATCAGCGACGACGCCTCGCGGGACGTCATCATCGGGGAACTGGAAAGCGCCCTGCGTAATGCGCTTCCGCAGGTCGGTTTTGACGTGACGCAAGACATTGATCACCCCTCGTATCGCTCCATCACGGAAGATGTTGAGGGCGACCAGCAAACCACCAACATCATCGCGTTCGCACTCTTCATCGGCGCTGTCTTTGCTGCGTTCAACCTCACGTCCCGGATGGTTGAGACGCAGCGGCGTGAGATTGGTGTGGCGATGGCGCTTGGCGTCACACCTCGCCAGATTGCTTTACGCCCCCTGATTGTTGGCGCACAGATAGCCGTTACCGGTGTCGTCTTTGGCTTGATTGTCGGATGGCTGCTAGCCCAAGCCCTGAAAGGTGTGTTAAACGAGTTTGTTCCGCTGCCCATCTGGGTTGCGCCGTTCCAGTACGGGATATTCGGAACCGTTACGGTCGTCGGACTGCTTGTCATGCTCATCGCTATTGCCTATCCGGTCTGGCGCGCAGTCAGCGTCAATCCGATTGATGCCATCAGAACGGGGCATCTGGCCGCGCGAGGCGGCGGACTCGCGCCGCTGATTACCCGACTTCCGATCCCTGGCGCGACCTTTGCCCAGCTGCCGTTCCGCAATGTTGCGCGAGCGCCTCGCCGTGCTTTCCTGACCATCATGGGCATCGCCGCGGCCGTCGCCGTCACCGTTGTTCTTGTCGGGATACTTGATTCCTACCTTGAAACTCTCCGGCAGGGTCGTGATGAGGTGCTGAGCACGGCACCGGAACGTCTGGAAATCGATCTCGCCCTGCCGGTGCCGGTCAGTTCGTCCGTCGTTGAGAATGTCCGTGACGCCGAGACAATCACCGCAATTGAACCGGGGCTACGCACGTTTGCGTCACTCTCAGCGCCGGGGAGCGACGGGGGAATCGACATTCTTCTCAGGTTCATGGACTTTGACAGTGACATTTGGACGCCGACGGCCATTGAAGGTTCACTAGACACCGATAGACGAGGTGTCGTTATCGCCCAAAAGGCAGCTGCCGATCTGGACGTTGATGTTGGCGACTCCGTTGTCCTGACGCACCCCGTGCGCGAAGGACTGACATCGTTCTCACTGCAGGACACCACTCTGCCTGTTCTCGCCATCCATCCGCACTACATCCGCAACTCTGCGTACATGGACAACCGCCATCTGGACCTGCTGAATATCCCCACAATGACCAATCGCATCACGGCGATGGCGAGGCCGGGAGCGGCGGTGGTGGACATCAAGGAGGAGCTGTTCCCGATAAGCGGCGTCGTGTCCGTTGCGACGGTTGCGGAGGAGGCGAATCTGACCGAGGAGCTGCTCAATCAGTTCATCAGCGTGATGCGGCTGATGCAGATGATTCCGCTGCTGCTGGCAATCCTCATTGCGTACAACACCGCCAACATTGCCATGGACGAACGCCGAAGAGAGCACGCGACCATGGCTGCCTTCGGCGTGCTATATAGAACCGTGCTTCGCATGGCCGTTGTGGAGAGCACGATTCTGGGCGCGTTGGCCACTGTTGTCGGGGCGGCGCTCGGCTTTGGGCTGATGCTCTACATCACAGAAGTGCTGCTGCCACGAACGACGCCTGATCTGGGTTTGGTCATCACATTCTCAGCGACGTCCGTGCTGACAGTCGTCATCCTGGGCGTGATAGCCGTGGGCCTGGCCCCGCTCCTGACGACGCGCCGTCTCCGCCGCGCCGACATCCCCTCCACACTACGGGTGATGGAGTAGAGACTCGGGGTTACCCTCCGTTGCGCTTTTCTTGTAGAGCCGAATAGACCTTTTCCGCCGTGATTGGTAGAGAGGTGATTCGCACGCCCACCGCGTCCTCAATGGCGTTGGCGATTGCCGGCGCGGTCATGATGTTCGTGTGCTCGCCGATGCCGCGGACCGCGTACGGGCCGTCGCCCACATCCGACTCCAACACAATCTCGTTCAGCTCCGGCAGGTCACGAACTGTTGGGAGCTTCATGTCCGCGAATGACGGGTTCGTGACGCGGCCGGACTCGTCATAGACCGTTTCGGTCATGACCGTCTCACCGAAGCCGTAAACGACGCCACCTTCTAGCTGGCCGTAAAACGCGACCGGGTTCAGCACCCGGCCTGTCTCATGCACGGCGGTAATCTTGAGCACACGCACCTCGCCGGTCTCCGTGTCCACCTCAACCTCGGCAATCTGCGTGCCGAATGCGGTGTAGGGGCTTGTCCCCTCCTGGATATCGACGCGTGTGACGATCGGCTCTCCTGTCCGGGCGGCAATCTGCCCGAACGCAATACTCTCGCCGCCATCGTTGACGACGTTGCCGCCGGTGAGAGTCAGCCGTTCCTCGTCCCAGCCCTGGAACTCGGCTGCCAGTCGTCGCAGTTTGTCCGCCGTCTCCGCCGCCGCCATGTGACCGACGGTGCTCGTGACGCGCGCTCCTCTGCTGCCGCCGATGCCCTGCAACGGCCCAAGCTGATTATTCGGAAACGAAAGGGCCTCAACGTCCTGGGGCGACACACCCAACTGCTCTGCGGCAACCTGCGCGATGAGGGTGAAGGTGCCGCCACCGGTATCGAATGTGGAGAAGTGAGCCGTAATCGAGCCATCGGTGGCGATCGTCACCTGGCACGCTGCCGCGCCGCCACCCTGCGAGTGGTGGCCGGTTCCAATGCCGCGCCCGATGTTCGTCGTCTTAGCCGCGGAATAGTCCGCCGCCCGCAGTGCCTCTTCCAGCGTGGCGTCCGCGCGCAGCGCCTGGAACTCATCGCCGGTCATCAGCGCCTCGCCCTCGTGGACGATATTCTTCGTGCGGAACTCGGCCGGATCCATGCCGATGGCGCGAGCGCAGAGGTCGATGTGCGACTCTCCCGCCCAGAGGCCCTGCGGCATTCCGGGCGCCCGGGCAAAGCCGCAGGGCACAAGGTTGGCGTATGTGTGCGTGATGGACATGGCGATGTTGGCGCAACGATATGCTCCGCCCATCTCGAACACGCCGCGCAGGCCGTTGGGAACGGGCGCGTATGAGACATATCCGCCGATGGCAAGATAGGCGTCCGCCTGCCACGCTGTGATCGTCCCGTCGTGCTTGACGCCTGCCTTGATGGTGATCTCGGACGGATGGCGTGGGTTGGAGGCCATCAACTCCTCGGAGTAGTCAAAGACCAGCTTGATGGGGCGTCCGGTCCGCTTGGCGAACTCGTACATGATGTACACGCCGACCGCATCCGTCTTGCCGCCGAATGAGCCGCCAATATAGGAGGAATTGATGACTACCTTTTCCTGCGGCAGATCAAGGACGCGCATCAGTTCGCCGAAGTTGGCGGCGGGCAGTTGGCATGACATCCATATCTGCGCGGTGCCATCTGCCTCAACGTCAATGAGAACGGAGTGCGGCTCCAGATACGCCTGGTGCTGGTGTGGCGTCGAATACGTCTCCTCGATGATCACGTCCGCCTCTGCGAATCCGGCCTCAACGTCACCACGCCCGCGGTTTAGCGCCACAACGACGTTTGTTGGTGTTTCCGGCGCGTCCTGTACGCCTATGTAGTTGGCAAAATCGGGATGCAGGATTGGGGCATCCGACTGCGCGGCCTCCCAAGCGGACAGCACGGCAGGCAACTCTTCGTACTCCACCTGGATGAGTTCAAGGGCACGCTCGGCGATGTCCTCATCTTCTGCAACGACCGCCGCCACCTTGTCACCGACGTACATGACTTTGTCCCAGCACAACGCAGGCTCATCCTTGATGGGCGCTCGATTCGTCCGCACGCCTTCCAGGTCTTTACCGGTCAGCACCATGTGGACGCCCGGCAGCGCCGACGCTTCACTGGCATCAATGCTGACGATGCGCGCGTGGGCGAACGGGCTGCGCAAGATCTTGCACCACAGCATCCCCGGAAGCGTCCGGTCCATCCCGTATATTCCGCTGCCCGTCACCTTATCCGGGCCCTCTGCGCGCGGCGTTGCGTGGCCGACGATGTTCCAGGACGCAAGTTGTGTCACGATTCCTTCCCCTCCCAGGTGAATAGACCTGAACCCATCAGGCCGATATACAAACAGCGACGCCCTAGCGCCGCATCTGAATCATACCGTACACAACCCAGTCATTCCCGCGAAAGCGGGAATCCATCCCTAAAGCCGCATACGTATCTGGCCACCCGCCGCAGGCCCGGTCTCTTCTTGCTGTGGCTGATCCAACGCAGGCTCCAATGACGCCACTCCTACCCCGATCAGCCGAAACTCCCGCCCCGGCGCCAACTCTCTCCGTAACAGCTCATCTGCCACACCGAGGATCGTCGCTTCATCATCCGTGGGGCGAGGTAGGGACTGTTGCCGTGTGAATGTTGTGAAATCCGCCAACCGCAGCTTGAGGCGAACTGTGCGGGCTCTAAGTCCGCTGCGGCGCATCTGCTGAACCACTTCCGCCCCCTGGTCCCGAACCAGCCCTGACAATATCTCGCCGTCGTCCGTGTCTGTGCGCATTGTCGTCTCGCTGCTGATTGACTTTGCCTGCCGCTCATCCTCAAACTCCAACTCGGACGAGCCGCCGCCCAAAGACCGCTCCTTCAGCCATGCTCCCCGCGTTCCGAACTCCTTGGAAAGCCAGTCGTCGTTCGCCGCCGCAAGTTCTCCCATTGTGCGAATGCCGCGGGCGTTTAGGGCACGGAGCGTCACGGGGCCAACCCCGCTCAGCAGCGAAACATCCAGCGGTGCGAGGAACTCATCCTCCGTTGCAGGCGGAACGATTAACAGCCCGTCCGGCTTGCCTACTTGTGATGCTACTTTTGCCACAGTCCGGTTCACCCCGCCGCCGATTGTGACGGCCAACCCCGTCGCGCGTCGCACACGCCGCTTGATTTCCCTGCCCAGCGGCTCCAGCATCTCCGGTCCCGCTACGTCCGTAACGTCCATGTATGCCTCATCCACGGAGATCTGCTGCACATGCGGCGTGACGCGTTGAAGGATGGTCATGACCTGTCGCGAGATATTGCCGTAACCACCTTTACGATGCCCCACGCGAATGATCTCAGGACTGAGACGCAGCGCGGTTGCCATTGGCATTGCGGAACGCGCCCCCAACTTGCGTGCCTCGTACGACGCGGCGGCCACGACGCCACGCGATTCCGGGGGGCCGCCCACCACGATAGGCTTGCCTCGCAGGCTCGGGTCGTCCCGCTGTGCGACAGACGCGAAAAACGCGTCCATATCCGCGTGAAAGATATATCGCCAGGGTCGTGGCCACTCGCTCATGCCCGCATTCTACGCGTCTGGCCGTCTAATCCCGATCGCGAACCGAGAAAAATATCAGCCGAATTGTGGGCGTCGCAGCGTGAGAATAAGCACGATGCACAGGAACAGTGGCAGGAATAGCAACAAGATAGGCGTCTTGTATTCGTCGTGTGTGTCGAACCACCAGCCGACAAATATCGGGGAGAGGATGGATCCGATTGCAGATGTTCCCGTCTGGATTCCCATCAACCGGCCAAAGATGGCTCGACCCCAGAGCTCGCCCTGTAAGGCCAGCCGGGACGGCGTTGTCATTCCCCAGCCGATGCCATGGATGACTCCGTAGAGGATTGCGTCGCTCAGGTTGGTCGTCGTCAAGAAGAAGAACAAGCCGATAAGTTGCATGATAAATGCCGCCGCCAGCACAAAGCGCTTGTCGAACTTGTCGGCCAGGAAGCCTGAGGCAAGGCGACCCGGCAGGCCGCCAATCGTCCAAATCAGGACGGCCAGGCCCGCCTCCCGCGGCGAAAGGCCAAAGGTCTGCAGCGCCGGAATCTGGAAGATGACCAGCGCGGAGAACCCCATCTGTTGCATGCCGAGGGCAAGGACGTACTGGTAATACCCCGGGCTCCGCAGCACATTGCCGATTCCAATCAGGGAGGCCTCTCCGACCGGCACTCCTCCTCCGGTAAGTTGCACCGGCTCGCCCGATGATTCTTCAGTCGGTGGATCGCCGTCCGGACGTTGTCCATACGCCTCCGGCGCACGCCGCGTAATCAGTGCCAACGGAATGCAGATCACCCACATGGCAACCCCGATGCCAGCAAGCGTGGTTCGCCAGCCGAACATCTCGATCAACTCGACAATTCCGAACACAAGGAAACCCGCAAAGCCCGGCCCGAGGAACATGAATCCGAGCGCGCGGCCACGCATACGGTTGAACCAGTTCGTGACGGCTGTGCTGATGATCAGGAACGACCCCGCGCCGAGTCCCAGGGCCAGGAGCATGTACGCCGCATAGAACTGCACTGTGTTCTGTGTGAGCGACACAAGGATGAAACCTATTCCGCCGATGACGAAGCCAGCGATCAGGATGATTCTTGGGCCAATGCGATCGACAAGGAACCCCATGATTGGCCCGAGGATTCCTGATTCGGCGCGCTGAATCGAAACTGCCGTCGCCACGATTGCCCGGCTTCCGCCCGCAATCGAGTCCGCAATCGGATTCACGAACGCCGAGAAGCCATAGAATCCGACGCCCGTCGAGAAGAGCATCAACAGGAAGCCGGACAGGACGATCCACCACCCGTAGAACACGCGACGGGGATTTAAGATCCCGAGTGACGACCGCGTTTCAACCGCCATTTATCGTCCGCTCATCCGTGGGCGCCTCCATTGGAGCCGTCCCACACCCTCCCCAATACTGGCGTGAGCGTGAGCGCAACGCCGACCTCTGTCAAGCGGCGGGCGTCTATTCGACAGAGATGAGGTACGGGTACAGCGGTTGGCCGCCGTTCTGAATTTCTATCTCAACATCATCCGGGCAGACGGCGCTGATGGCCTCGACTGCGGATCCAGCCTGCTCCTCCGTGATGCCCGCGCCGTAGTACAGCGTGACGATCATTTCACTTTCCGGCGCGATGCGCTCCACAAGTGACTGCGCCACTGCCTCGGGCGTTTCGCCCGAGACGACCAAATCGCCTTCAAGCAGGCCGATCGGCTGCTCCGCCGCGTACGTCACATCGCCGGCCTGGCCACTGCGGACGGCAAATGTCACCTCCGCCCATCGGAGCTCATCAACCGCGCCCTTCATCCCGTCCAGGTTGTCCTGGACTGAGTCGGTTGCCGAATAAGACAGGAGGGCCGCGATGCCTTGCTGCACGGACTCCGTTGGCAGCACGGTGACGGTCTTGGTGTGGATGAGATCGCGAGAGACTTCTGCCGTCGCCGAGATGTTCTTGTTGTTGGGCAGGATGATGATGTCCGGGGCGGGGATCGACTCCACAGCCTCCGCGATCTCCTCCGCGGATGGGTTCATGGACTGCCCGCCCCAGATGATCGAACCTGCGCCAAGACCACGCATGATTCGTACGAAGCCGGGACCGGACGCGACTGACACGACGCCGCAGACAACGTCATCGATATCTTCGCCGTGCCCTGCCAGGAACTGCTGGTGCTGCTGGTCCATATCGCGGATGGATACCTGCTCCAACCGACCCATCCCCTCGGCCTCGGTCAGCACAATTTCAGGCTCTGAGGTGTGCAGGTGAACGCGAATGAGACCGTCGCCTTCAACGATAGACTCCGATTCGCCGAACAGCGCCATCGTTGCGCGGACAGTGTCCATGTTTGACGTGGGTTCCATCAGCACGAACTCCGTGCAATAGCCCCATGCCTCGCCTTCGCCGCCAGCGTACAGACTTGGGTCGATGGTGGAGATTGTCGGCGCTTCAAGCGCCGGGCCCGGGTCTTCTCCTGTGAGTCGCGCAAGCGCGCCACGCAACAGCACGGCAATGCCCTGCCCGCCGGAATCGACGACGCCTGCGCTCGCGAGCACCGGCAACAACTCCGGCGTTCGGGCCGTCGAAGCGTCAGCCTCATCCGCGGCGGCGCGGAGAGTGTCGATCACGTCCGTTGAGTCGCTCGCGTTTGCCGCCTCGCCGGCCTCGCGCCCCACGGTCAGCATTGTTCCCTCGACGGGCTTGCTCATGGCTCCATACGCGGCGTCAGAGGCAGCTTGCAGGCCCTTTGCGAGCGCGGGCCCGTCCATGACGCCAACACCGTCCAGCCCTTGTGCAAGGCCCTTCAGATACTGTGAGAGGATGACGCCGCTGTTGCCGCGCGCGCCGCGCAGCGCCCCCTGCCCAATGGTGTATGACATAGCGCCGACGGTGCCGTCGCCGGGGTTCTCCTGCGCGTCCCGAAGGGCGGTCTGGAGGGTGAGCATCATGTTCGTGCCCGTGTCGCCGTCCGGCACCGGATACACGTTGAGCGCATTCACGGCGTCAACATTCGTTTGCAGCCACTCCGCGCCGCCGGTCAGGGCCTCAAGCAGCCCTTGTCCATCGAGAGTTCCGTCGCTGCCAGAAGTCGTCATCGTTCCTCCCCGCCTTATTGCCTGACACCACTGACTCTGGTAGCATACGTCCTCGCGTAGTAACGATACAGCCGCCCTTTTCGGGTGCGCGAGAATCATTCTGAAACGACGACAAATTATCAACCATGGCAAAGTGTCAAATCTGCGGCAAAGGCCCGCAATTCGGAAACCGCGTCAGCCACTCTAACCGCAAGACGCGTCGGCGCTGGAACGTCAACGTCCAGCGCATCTCGCAGTACGATGCTGATGGCATCCGCACGCAGGTGCGCATGTGCACCCGCTGCCTGCGAACCGCCGCCAAAACGGCGAAGTAGCTCACACAGAGCTTCCGTACCAAGCGCCCGCCATTCCACGATAGAATAACTAGGCACTTTGGCTATTGAGGCCGAAGCGTTCCGATGTAGATACCAGAGTGGGGGTTCAATGGCGGAGAAACTTGTTCTTGCGTATAGCGGCGGGCTTGATACGTCCGTTGCCGTGCGGTGGATCCAGGAGAACTACGGCTACGACGTCGTCACGCTGACGGCCAACCTGGGGAACGTTGACAATCTTGACGAGATTCGCCAGCGCGCGCTTGAGTCCGGCGCGGTCGGCGCGCACGTGGCCGATGTCCGCGATGAGTTCATCCGCGAGTTCGTTTTTCCCGCACTCAAGGCAAACGCCCTCTACCAGGGCGTCTATCCTGTCGCGACAGCGCTAGGCAGGCCGCTGATTGCACGCCTGATGGTTGAGGCGGCACGGCAAGAGGGCGCGACGGCGGTCGCTCACGGCTGCACCGGCAAGGGTAACGACCAGGTTCGCCTCGATGTGTCCGTCGGCGCGCTCGCACCTGATCTCAAGGTGGTCGCGCCGGCCCGCGAGTGGGGCATGACGCGGGTGGAAGAGATTGCCTATGCCAGGGAACATGAGATTCCCGTCCCGTCAACTTTGGAAAAGCCGTATTCCACGGACGACAACCTGTGGGGGCGCAGCATCGAGGCCGGCGTGTTGGAAGACGCGTGGCGCGAGCCGCCGGAGAACGCCTATGAGTGGACCGTCGCGCCGCACGAAGCGCCGGATGAGCCGCGTTACGTCGAATTACAGTTTGAAGAAGGTTTGCCCATCGCGCTGGACGGCGCGGAGATGGAGCCGGTTGGCCTGGTGGAAACGCTGTCAAAGATCGGCGGCGAGCACGGCGTTGGGCGCATCGACCACATCGAGGACCGGCTCGTCGGCATCAAGTCGCGCGAGATCTATGAAGCCCCTGCCGCCACGATTCTGATTCACGCGCACAAGGCGTTGGAAGGCATGGTTCTCACGAAGGACCAGGTGCGGTTCGGCGAGACCATCTCTCGCGAATACGCGCAGCTTGTGTACGACGGCCTTTGGTTCAGCCAGCTGCGTGAAGACCTGCAGGCGTATGTGGATAGCAGCCAGCGGGCGGTGACAGGCGCGGTACGGGTCAAGCTGCACAAGGGACACGCGACGGTGGTGGGGCGCAAGAGCGACTATGCCCTCTATCAGCACGCGCTTGCCACCTACGACGAGGGCGATGTGTTTGATCAGTCAGCCTCGCCGGGCTTCATCCACCTCTGGGGCCTGCCCATCCGCACGCAGGCACGCGTCCGTCCGGAGGAGTAGGAGCTAGCGTTACGGAACCTATGTCGCGGTAATCCGGGAATCTGCCGTGAGGGCTTACCCGCCCGCCTTCTTATTTCGGTACTCCTCGTAAGAGGTAAGAAAATCGTCGACGCTCGTGTGAGCGATGGCCTGGCCGACCACGTCCAGCGGCAGATCATCGAGGCGCTTAAAGCGCACACATGATTTTCCCATATTCAGCTTCTTGCCAGTCGCGGTGTACGCGGATGTGAACCACTCCAACGTCGCGGGGTTGTCGTAGACGTTATTCAGATAGAGCGACATGTACTGCTTCTGAGACGCGAGCGCAGCAAACCCCAGCGGCTGCTTGTTATACGTGTCCGGATAACGGCTGAGCGGCACAACGTAGCCGATCATCCCATAGGCCATACACTCCTCGTAGCCGTCCGGGAGATTGGCCAACACGACCTGCCGCACTGCCTGCATTGCTTCCCGGCGCTCCTCCGGCAGGCTCGCCAGATACTCCTCAACCGTTGCGGCGTCGCTCTTCACCATCTCCCTATCCCCTCAACCCAACATTTCCCAATGTAAGCCTCCCATCGGCTGCCTGCCAATGGCGTGCAGGTACTGTAGCAAACAGCGTTGATTAGACCAATAACCGCCAACTGTGCTTGCCTTGGCACTGCCATGTCCTCTCGTTCCACCCGCTATCCTGTATGTATGGCAGATGAATTGAGTACGAACCCTGCGGATTTTCTTGCATCGCTGCCGTTTGACCGGCGGTTGGCTCTGCATGATGTCGTCGGCTCGATTGCGTGGGCGCGGGCCTTGGCGCGTGCCGATGTGCTGACCGGTGATGAAGAGCAATCAATCATTGCCGGGCTGGAGTCCATCCGCTCCGAACTGGATTCAGGAGAATTTCCGTTCCGGCTTGAATTGGAGGATATCCACTTCAACGTTGAGCGGCGGCTGATCGAGCTCATCGGCCCCGTTGGCGGCAAGCTCCACACGGGCCGCTCTCGCAACGACCAAATTGCGACGGATACGCGCCTGTATGTGAAGGACGTGATAGCTGCCGCATTGACGCGCCTGAACGCCTATTGCCTCGCGCTGGTGGCCCAGGCAGAGAAAGGTATCGGTGTCATTCTGCCCGGGTACACGCATCTGCAGCGTGCACAGCCTGTGCTGCTTGCCCATCACCTGCTCGCCTACGTGGAGATGGCGGAGCGTGATGCGGGTCGTTTACGGGATGCTCTTACGCGCGCCGATGTCATGCCGCTTGGCAGTGCCGCACTCACCGGCACCGCCTATCCAATCGACCGCGAGGCGCTGGCGGCGGATCTCGGCTTTACCGCCGTCAGCGGCAATAGCATGGATGCCGTGGCCGACCGCGACTACATCATTGAGTTCGTGTCGGCCGCTGCGCTGACCATGACGCATCTTTCCCGCCTCTGTGAGGAAATCATCGTGTGGTCGTCGGATGAATTCGGCTTTGTGCGGGTTGGCGGGGAATATGCCTCCGGCTCCAGCATCATGCCGCAGAAGCGCAACCCGGACATTGCCGAGTTGGTCAGGGCCAAGACGGGCCGTGTCGTGGGTGACCTTGTTGCGCTCCTAACCAGCGTCAAGGCGCTGCCGCTCGCTTACAACCGCGATTTGCAGGAGGACAAGGAACCCCTGTTTGATGCGGCGGATACGCTGCTCGGCAGCCTTGAGATGATGGCGGGAATGGTTCCGACGCTTGAGTTCCAGCGGGACAAGATGCGCGCCGCCGCCGAGAGGGGCTTCCTGTTGGCGACGGAGTTGGCCGACTATCTTGCCGCAAAGGGGGTGCCTTTTAGGGAGGCACACGGCATCGTCAACTCCCTCGTGGAGTCGGCGCTCACCGAGGGTAAAGCATTGCGTGATTTGACACTCGATGACTACAGGGGCGCATCTGAGCAATTCGGACAGGACGTTCTGGAAATTACCGTTGAAACTGCAATTGCCAAACGGAACGCCTTTGGCGGAACAGCGCCTATCCGGGTTCGGGAGGCTGTCGCTGCGGCGCGCGCCCGTCTGGACTTGGACGAAAGCTGACCGTCTGCATGTCGCACCACAACGGCATAAAGATAGCGCCGTCCATCTTGGCATCGGACTTTGCTCGACTGGGTGAGGAAACGGCGGCGGTGGCACAAGGTGGGGCAGACTACATCCATATCGATGTTATGGACGGCCACTTCGTGCCGCCGATTACGATCGGCGCTCAGATGATTAGAGCGATTAAGCCGTATGCCGGCAATGTGCCACTAGTGGCACACATGATGGTGACCGAGCCGGGGCGGCACGTCCGGCATATTGCGGATGCCGGTGCGGATGTCATCGTTGTCCATGCCGAAGCCTGCGCGGACCTGGTGGGTACGGTTGCTGCGGTACGCGAGACAGGCGCGAAGGTAGGCATTGCGGTAAAGCCGGAGACACCCATCGACCTCATAATCCAGTTTCTCGATGACATTGCTATTGCATTGGTAATGACGGTGGATCCGGGCTATGGTGGGCAGCCTTACATCTCTGAGGTGGAATCAAAGATTGCTGAAATGCGCAAGATTATCGACGAGCGCGGCTTGAATGTTGACCTTGAAGTGGATGGCGGTATCAACGAGAACACGGTTGAGCAGGTCGTGCGGGCCGGGGCGCGCTTGCTAGTAGCGGGGACCGGCGTTTATGGGCGACCGGAGCCCGTCGCGGAGCGCATCCGAATCCTGCGGCAAATGGCCGAAAACGCCCTAGGCAAGTGAGAGAAATCTAACCGGGTGGATTCTCTCCCGGGGGCCAGGAGCCGAGGCCATCGGCCTGGTATGCTTCGGCGAGGCGCGCGTAGTAGGCTCCCCCTGATTCCTCCATCTGCGCTCGGCGCGCCGGCTCCGTCTGCCATAGGACTTCCGTCGGCACGCCTGCTGCGAACGAGTCATCAGGGATGATCGCGTATGGCGCGACCGCCCCGCCCGCTGCGACGACGCAGAAATCACCAATCTCCGCGTTTTCCGAAACCGTCGAATTGTTGCCGATCAGACTGTGGTTGCCGAGGCTGCGCCCGTGAAACGTCACAGCGTGGCCAAGTGTGTTGTCGGTTCCGATAGTGATGTCGCCGTTCGCGTGGACGACGGCGTTGTCCTGCACGTTCGTGCGGTCGCCGATGATGATTTTGCCCCTGTCGCCGCGCAGAACCGCGCCGGGAAAGATCGTGCATTGCGCGCCGATCTCCACGTCACCCACTACGTATGCAGCCTCGCTCACCCATGCCGTCGGATGAATCTTCGGCGCTTTCCCGTTGAAAGGTCGAATCATTGGTGAGCCTCCATCAGCCTCTGCAGCGCGATGTTCCGCTGCGCGAGCGTTCGTGTTGTGACCCTGCACGGAGAGAATCCGCTGCTCAAAGTCGTTGATTGTGCGAATTGCGACGCCGGGGATGCCGGATACGCGTGAGTAATGTGGGATCACACCTCGCGGCAGGACGACGGCACGAGGCTCAATCCAGCACCACTCGCCGACCGTTGCCGCCTCCAGCACCGTTGCGTTATCACCGACGCGGGTGAACCGCCCAACGCCCATGGAGTGCACCATAGCGCCGACGCCCACGTGCGCACCCTCGCCGATCTCCGTTGTACTGGAGATCGCGCCGACTCCACCACCGTGTATGACGGCGCGTTCGAGAATGGCTGCGTTCCGTCGGACGATAATGCGTCCGCCTTCGGCGCGCAGCACCGCGCCCGGCCAGATACTCGCTCCCTCATGGACCTCAACATCGCCCATCAGATAGGCGTTCTCGGCGATCCACGCGGACGGATGAATTTGGGGCGTCCTGCCCTGAACAGTGCGTATGGCCATAAGAGTTGGCCGCATTATCAATGGCGCGGGGATTGAGGGTCAATTCGATAGACACCTTTTGAAAAAAAGTTGATGATGATTGATAGGGGGTAGACGAAGCAAAGGGGAGGACATTTCGATGGGTGATGTCGCAACGTGGGAGAGTCTCGCGCAGCAACTCAGGGTCGATTCCGTGCGCGTGGCGGCGCAGGCCAATTCCGGGCATCCAACGTCCAGCATGTCAGCCGCAGACCTTGCCTCAGTCCTTCTCAGTGACTACCTCCGCTATGACCTTGAGCGTCGTGATGCCCCAAACAACGACCATCTCGTCTTTTCCAAGGGGCACGCCTCACCGCTGATCTACAGCATGTTGAAGGCGGCCGGCGTCATCGACGAAGAAGAGTTCCTGACGTATCGCTCCATCGGCAGCCGCCTTGAGGGCCACCCCGTTCCGAATCTGCCCACCGTCGATGTGGCGACGGGCTCGCTGGGGCAGGGTCTGCCGATAGCCGTCGGCATTGCGTTGGCGGGCAAGCGACTCGATCAGCTGCCGTACCGCGTGTGGGTTTTCTGCGGCGACAGCGAGATGGCCGAGGGCTCTATGTGGGAAGCTGCCGAGCACGCCGCCTATTGGAACCTGGACAATCTGACGGCGATTATCGACGTGAACCGGCTGGGACAGCGCGGCGAGACGATGTACGGCTGGGACACGAGCGCGTACGCCGCCCGACTGCAGGCATTCGGCTGGCACACCATCGAGATCGACGGCCATAACGTTGACGCGATCAACGCCGCTTTCCAGGAGGCTGTCGCGACGGAGGGCCGCCCGACCGCCATCATCGCCAAGACAATGAAGGGCCGCGGCGTCTCGGCGGTTGAAGACAAGAACGGCTTCCACGGCAGGCCCATCGCAGACGCGGAAACCGCCATTACGGAACTCGGTGGCAGCACCGGCGCAACGGTGACGGTTCAGACGCCCGCCAACTCCGTCCAGGCCAACGTCTTCAAGGCCACGCCGAGCGGAGGCCTGCCCAAGTACGAGGTCGGATCGCGCATGGCGACGCGCCGGGCATATGGCGATGCGTTGGCTGCGGTGGGTTCGCGACGTGGCGATGTCGTTGCCCTTGATGGGGAGGTCAGCAATTCCACCCACGCGGACATCTTTGCCAAAGAGCACCCGGATCGATTCTTTGAGTGCTACATCGCGGAGCAGCAGGCCGTCGCGACGGCAGTTGGGATGCAAGTACGCGGATGGACGCCATACGTTTCAACGTTCGCCGCATTCCTGACCCGCGCCTACGACTTCATCCGCATGGCTGCCGTGAGCCGCGCCAACATCCGGCTGTCAGGCTCACATGCCGGCGTCTCCATCGGTGAGGACGGCCCGTCACAGATGGCGCTGGAGGACATCGCGATGATGCGCGCCATCAACGGGAGCACCGTCCTGTATCCGTCCGATGGCAACCAGACCGCTCAGCTTGTCGCCGCGATGGCCGATCTCGACGGCATCTCCTACATCCGTACAACGCGCGAGGCGACGCCCATCCTGTATGAGCCCGATGAGGTGTTTAGAGTGGGCGGGTCCCGCGTGCTGCGATCTTCCGATGATGACAAGCTCACCATCGTTGCTGCCGGCATCACCGTGCATGAGTCGCTCAAGGCCGTCGATGCAATGGCGGCGGACGGCATCAACATTCGGCTAATCGACTTGTACTCGGTCAAGCCGATTGATGCCGCGACGCTTGAGGCTGCCGCGAGTGACACGGGAACGCTCCTGACGGTCGAAGATCATTGGACGGAGGGTGGGATCGGCGACGCCGTTCTGGCAGCGTTCGGGGGACTTCGAAACCCGCCGCGTGTCGTCAAGATTGCGGTGCAAGGGATGCCGGGTTCAGGCAAGCCGGCGGACCTGCTTTCGCAGGCGGGCATCGACGCGGCGCACATTGAAGCTGCTGCCCGCTTGCTGGCGCAGAGCTAGGGGGAAACAACAATGGCCACCGTGATTCACAACACGATCATCGTCACATCTGATCCCGAGGGTCGCATCATCTACGATGGCGCGATTGCGATTGGCGACGACGGCAATATCGCCGCCGTCGGCGCAACCGATGATGTAGTGCGGGCCCATCCCAACGCTGAGATGGTGTCAGGGCGCGGCAAGGCCGTGTATCCCGGATTCTTCAACTGCCATACGCACCTGACCGCGACGTTGAGCAGGGGAATCCTGGAAGACCTCGGGTTCCCGTCTCCCTTGCGCTTTCCTGAGCAGGTCGCGGCCATGCTCTCTGCAGAGGAGATGCAGGTGTTCGCGCTGCTTGGCGCAATTGAAGGCATTCGCAGCGGCACAACGACATTCTTTGAGCAGGGCCGTGGCATCTCCAACTACGCCCAGCAGTTAGCCGACACCGGGGCTCGCTTCGTTCTTACCGAGTCCATGACCGACGTGAACTACAACGTCATCAGCGCCGGGACGCTCCTGAAATCGTCGTCGGACTTCTCCGAAGAGCTTGCGGAGGCCGCTTACCAGCGCGCCGTCGATGTCTATGACACGTGGCACGGCAAGGCTGACGGTCGGCTGACGGTCTATTTCTCACCATCGACGACGGACTCCGTCTCTCCGGCTATGCTGCGGCGTTCGCGTGAATTGGCGGAGGAACGGGGCGTCGGGTACACCATCCACCTGTCACAGAGCAAGCAGGAGGTGGCTGGGGTGATGGCCGCGTGGGGCGTCTTGCCCGCACACTATCTGGAGCAGAACGAGTTCCTCGGCCCGCGCCTTGTTGTGGCGCATTGCCGCGAGATTATCGAGTCTGAGATTCGGGCGCTTGGGCGGCATGGCACCGGCGTGTCCAACAACCCTGCGATTGCCGCTCGGCGCGGCGCCGCGGCTCCCGCCCTCGACCTTGAAGAGGCGGGCTGCCGGATAGGTATCGGCACGGACAATATGGCCGAGGACATGGTTGAGGCTGTCCGCACGGGCTACTTTGTGGAGCGTGTGCGGCGCGACGACCCGTTCAACCCATCGCCCGAGAAGCTCATGGAGTGGGCAACCATCGGGGGTGCGCGCATCATGGGCATGGATGAGACGCTTGGCTCATTGGAAGTGGGCAAGCAAGCGGATCTGTTCATAACGGATCTGCGACGCGCCCATATGGTGCCCGTGCTCCGCGTCATCTCCGACTTTGTGAACAACGGTCAGGCCTCGGATGTTGAGGCGGTTATGGTGGCGGGCGACTGGGTTATGCGGGACCGCAAGCTGCTTCACATCGACGAGGACGACATTCTGCAGCGCGGCGAGGAGTTGGCGCATCGGGCATGGAAACAGCTCCAGGAGAAATACCCAGACGTCGCGATGCCGTCCCCGCTCTCGGAGGGCCCGGCGTTCTAGCCCCGCAGCCAAGTCCATCCATGTCTCCGTCGAAGGGCTCCCATTCAGGCGGCCTCCACCACGGCGATAACCTGCCCATTCTGCGCTCCATGCCTGATGAGTCCGTCAATCTCATAGCCACCGATCCGCCTTTCAATACCGGCCGACACGTCAGCACGCAATCCGGACGCCCGGCCGCTGATGCCGAATTCAGCGATCACTGGTCATGGGAACGGGACATCGATCCTGGATGGCTCTCTGAAGTGCAACGGCTTTGTCCGCCTGCCAAGCGCGCTGTCGAAACGTCCCGGGAGACCGCCGGCGAGAGCATGGCGACCTATCTGTGCTTCATGGCCGTTCGTCTTGTGGAGATGAGGCGCGTCTTGCGTGAGGACGGCAGTATCTACCTGCACTGCGACCCTACGTCCAGCCACTATGTGAAGCAGCTGATCGACGCCGTCTTTGGCGTGGACAATTTCAGAAACGAGATTATCTGGGCGTATGGTCTCGGCGGGTCATCACCTAGGCGCTACTCCCGCAAACACGACGTGATTCTCTTCTATACAAAGTCGGACCGGTACACGTTCAACAAGCCGCAGACGCCTGCCACATCGCAGAGACTGAAGGGGCGACTGAAGGGCGCAACAGATGTCTGGGATATCCCGTCACTCAACAACATGGCGAAAGAGCGCACCGGCTTCCCAACTCAGAAACCCCTCGCTCTTTATGAGCGCATTATCGAGGCCAGCAGCAACCCTGGTGATTTTGTCCTGGATCCATTCTGCGGCTCCGGCACGACGCTGGTTGCCGCCGAACGCCTCAGCCGCCGCTGGATCGGCATAGACGCCAACACCACGGCCATAGAGACAGCGCGGGAGCGGTTGGAGGCTGAGGTGATGGAAACCCGCTAAAGTCGACGGGGTGGCCATTCGACCACCCCGCTTAACTTCGAGAGTTGGCCTGCTGCTACCGCGGCAGGCCCAGACCTCGCTGGGCGATGATGTTCTTCTGGACCTCCGTGGTGCCGCCCGCGATGCTGATGCCGATGGTGCTGGTAGCGTTGGAGTTCAAGAACCCGCCCACGGGCAGCTTCAGCGGCAACTCGGTCGTCGGCAGAATTTGCCCATATTCGCCCAGCACGTGGGAGAAGTAGCGGTAGACCTTCTGAGTGATCTCGTCGCCCCAGAACTTGGTCATGGACGCTTCGCGCACCGGAATCTCGCCCTGGCTCTGCATCCAGCCGACGCGGTATGACAGCATCCGCATCGCCTCGATCTCCAGTCGGAGATTGGCGATCTGGTGCCGCACGACGGGATTGTCCAGCGGGCTTTCACCGTACTGGCGGACGTTCTTCGCGTACTCGATGAAGTCCTCCATGACGCGAATGAGCATCGCTGGGCCCTCGATGTTGGAGCGCTCAAAGCTCAGGGTTGTCATCGCCGCGTACCAGCCGCGATTCTCCTCGCCGATGATGTTGTTCGATGGAACACGCCAGTCCTCAAAGAAGACCTCATCCCAGCGGTGACGACCAAGCGCGTCAGGGATGGCGTTGACCTTGATGCCGGGGAGATAGTTGCCGTCCTCGTCCTTGAGTCGGGCGAGCAAGTACGTGATACCGCGGTGCTTCGGCTGCTCCGGGTCTGTCCTCACGAGGATATGGATGAACTCAGCCTTGTACGTACTCCAGATTTTCTGGCCGTTGATGACGTAGTCGTCGCCGTCACGAACGGCGCGTGTCTGAAGGCTGGCAAGGTCTGAGCCGGAATCCGGCTCCGAGAACCCCTGCGAGATGTAGGAGATATCCGCATTGGCGATGCGCGGCAGGAAATACTCCTTCTGCTCGTCCGTGCCATGCACCATCAGGACCGGCGCGACGAGTCCGCCGCCAAGCGTGGCCGGTGCTCCTGCGTAAACCATGGCCTCTCGGTACGCCATCTGCGTCTCGATACCTGCGCCCTTGCCGCCGAATTCCGTCGGCCAGTGCATTGTCCACCAACCCTTGTCGACGAGCTTCTTCTCGAAGCCGCTCATCATCGCCTCAAGCTCGTGGTTCTCATGGTCCCAGGAGAGAGCGTAGTAGATGCCCTGACCGTCGCCCATCCCCTTGGCGTCCCACTCACGCCGGGTAAATTCAATGGCCTCCTCGCGGAGCTTCTCATCCTCGGGTGAAAATCGAAAATCCATTGCGTGCCCCTTCCTGCTCTCTCGTTGATAAGCAGTAACAGGCTGCGCCCTGTCCACACAGTGCCTGCAGGCACAGAGCTCTTACGGCCTGTCTTGCCGTCAAGCTTAGTAAATGCCGTCCGCGCGGGCAAGACAGCGTTCGCGCGTGAACGTTGCGCCGCTTGCCGTCATGTCAGTCTGCTATAATTCGATTGAAGTAGGTGTTTTAGGACACTATCGACCGCACAATCGCCTGAACCAAAACACTGAGTCGGCCAGAAAACGCCACAGCATCCTTGGGCGCTGAAAGTCGGGGCAACCTAAGCGGAAACCCCATGGGCGACGGGCCCCGACTGGTGATCACGTGCGAATCGTGGTCGTCGGATGAATCAGCGTGCAGGAGGAGAGTCACAGTATGACCATGGCCGACAAGACACTGACGTGTCGAGATTGTTCAAATGATTTTGTTTTCACGGCAGGCGAGCAGGAGTTTTACGCGAGCAAGGGTTTCACGCGCGAACCGTCTCGATGCCCTGAGTGCCGTGCCGCTCGCAAGCGTGACCGCGAGGGCGGCTACGTCGGCGGAACCTACACTTCAGGTGGGCCAACATCGGGCCAGGGGCCGGCCGGCAACTTTGAGAGACGAGAGCGCCGCATGTATTCCGTCACTTGCGCGGACTGCGGCAAGGAAGCGGAAGTACCGTTCCAGCCACGCGGCGACCGACCCGTCTACTGCTCAGACTGCTTCAGGAACCATAGTGCCAATCGCTTCTAGGCGCATAATCGCGCACCGCAACATCCGCCCCACATATGGGCAACCAGTTCGCTACGATACTCAGCCGAGAGAACGCCACCGCGGGTGGCGGCCTCTCCGCCTGCATACGAGGAATTTGTGCTTCGAAAAATCGTTGGCCGCCTGACGGCCCCGCCGTCTCCGACGGCATCCACTGTCACCCTTTCCCCTCCATCACGGTCTGACTCTCCCAGCGTTTCCCTCCCAAAGCGGGAAACCAGGACGATTGAATCGCCCAATGACTCCCCGGCCCGTAGACGTCCTCGACGCCGACGCAAGGGCAAGCCGGTTTCTGAGAACGGACGCCCGGATCAGCTGTCGACAAATGGCGCGAGTGAACCACGCACCCGCAGGCGTAAGGCCGCTCCGCGGATTGAGGTGCAGGCGGGACCGTTCGAGCGCAACAAGACCTTTGGGACAGTCGCTGTGTCTGAGCCGATTCGACGAGCGCTCGACGACATGGGCTACGAGGAACCCACGCCCATCCAGGTGGAGGCCATTCCAGTCATGTTTGAAGGGCGAGACGTTGTCGGTCGCGCCCAGACGGGCACCGGCAAGACTACTGCTTTCGGCATCCCGATGATTGAGCTGCTTGACCCGACACGCCGAGAGGTGCAGGGCATCGTCCTCGCGCCAACGCGGGAACTGGCTGTACAGGTCACAGGTGAACTGCGCCGCCTCGCAAAGCACCGTGGAATCAAGGTCGTCACACTGTACGGCGGTCAGAAGATTGACGTGCAGTTGAAGGCTCTGTGGGAGACCCCACAGATCATCGTTGGCACGCCGGGACGCGTTCAAGACCACATGCAGCGTGGGACACTCAAGCTGAACAACGTTCGCATCGCCGTGCTTGATGAAGCTGACCAGATGTTGGATATCGGCTTTGCAGAGGACATGATCCGCATCCTGCGCGCCACCCCGCGCTCTCGCCAGACTGCTCTATTTTCTGCAACTGTCCCGTTCTTTATCCGTCGCATGATCGAGAGATTCCTGCGTGACCCAATTCACATCGGTATTGGCGAGGAGTCTGGGGCCGCCGACACGATTGACCAGGTCTATTACGAGGTTGCCACGCAGGACAAGATGGCCGGCCTTGAAGAGGTGCTGCGCACCGAACTTGAAGGTGAGAAGGTCTTGATTTTCTGCCGGACGCAGGTTGGAGTTGACCGGCTTGCCCGCCGACTCCAGCGTGACCGTTTACCCGTGCAGCCCATCCACGGCGGCATGAGGCAGAACCAACGCGAGGCGGTGATGCGCGCGTTCCGCTCCGGCGAGCTCAAGGTGCTGGTCGCCACAAACGTGGCGTCGCGCGGGCTGGATATCCCGGAGATCTCGCACGTCATCAACTACGACATGCCGGGCAATCTCGAGGAGTACATCCACCGCATCGGCCGCACGGGCCGCATCGGCAACGCGGGCAAGGCCGTCACTTTCGTCGGGGAAGATGACTTCTCGATGCTGCAGACAATCAAGGAGCATGTCGGCGACGTTCTGACCAAGGGTCGCCTTAGCCTGTACGCGTACTAGCCCATGGCCTCCGAACAGCCGCGAGCCACGGGCGAAACGGCGACCGGCGGCCCGGTTACTGAATCTGAACGGATTCTCAGCCTTGATCTAATCCGCGGCGTGGCCGTGCTCGGCATCCTGCTAATGAATGCTGTTCATTTCCGATATGGCGCGGTTCCGTATCGAAACATCAGCGCCGCCGGGTCCGATACGGGTCTTGATTGGGCTGTGGCTATCCTGGGCGAGATACTCGTCGACCAGAAGTTCATGGGCATCTTCTCCCTGCTCTTTGGCGCGGGCATCTTTCTGTTCATCGAGCGGGCCGCCCGTCGTGAGAAGCGCCCAACTCTCCTGAACGCGTGGCGCAACATCCTGCTGCTCATCATGGGACTCGTCCACATGGCCGTGTGGGAAGGAGATGTCCTGACGGCGTACGCGATTTCCGCATTCGTCTTGCTGCTTCTGAGACGCTTACCCTCACGCGCAATGATCATGCTGGGCATCCTCATATTCCTCGCGTCCGTGCTTCCGTCATTCCTTCTCCAAAGCTGGGTCAACGCGACCGACGTGTCGCTGGACGGCGTATGGGTCCTGCCTGAGGACCGATTAACGCCGTCGGGAGAAGACTATGAGATTCTCTCCGGTGTGCTTGCCCTTGGTTACTTGATGCGCGCGCTGGGACTAATTCTGGCGGGGGCGGGGCTCTATAGAACCGGGTTCATGCAGGGCGCTCTGTCTGATCGCTTCTATCGAAGGATGGCAATTGGTGGCCTCGCCTTTGGATTGACACTCGCGACAATCAGTGTCGTGATAACGCACGCGGCGGACTATGGCCGCGATGTCTCGTTCATCGGCGAGGTGCCGAACACACTTGGCACCATTGCCGCCTCGCTTGGATACATGAGCCTGATCATCCTCTGGCAGCGCACAAGCGGATTCGCATGGCTCAAGGAGCGGTTCATCGCCGTCGGTCGGATGGCGCTGACCAACTACCTTGCGCACACGGCGCTTGGTGTCCCGATCCTGACCTATCTGTTGGCGGATGTGGAGATTGGCCGCGCGGGGGTTCTGCTCTTCATACTCGCCGTTTGGGCGCTGCAACTCTGGTGGTCGCCCGTATGGCTCAATCGATTCCGGTTCGGCCCGATGGAATGGGCGTGGCGCATGGGAACATATCGACAGAGACAACCACTAAGGCGGTAGGTCCTTCTTAGGACAGCCACTCGGCGAGTTCGGTGCGGTTGCGTTCCAGCCAGAGGCGGTTGAGTTCGATGCGTTCAAGCGACTGCTGGATGGCGCGAGTGGCGGCCGGCGTTGGGTGCTCTTCGAAGAATGAGCGCACGTCCTGAGCCGCCTCTTCGGTCGTGAATCCGCCCGTGATGGACACGAGCCGCATGATGGCGAATCCCCCGCCTGCGTAGCGGCGCTCAAGTTCCGGCCAGTTGCTCTTCATGAACTCCCACGTCAGGTTCAGACCCCGGATGTTGCCGCCTACGCCCATCAGGATGCGCGGGGCGTCCTGCACACGTATCTGATCCTGGTCGACGGACATATCGAGCGCCCGCTGCAAGAGTTCCGGCTGGCTGAACTGCGTGAGCGCCATCTGCATGCGCACCTTTTCTTCTTGCAGATCGAACTCGCGCTCCAGCCGCTTCATGGTCTCGAAGGTCTCATCGTTGCCCTGCTCCGCAGCCAGGTTGTATACGAGGGCGCGCAGGTCGGGCCGGAGCGATGATTCGTCCTCGAGGAACCGCGCGAATCGCGCCGCCGCCTCCGACAGCACGGCCTCATCGCCGAAGCCGCCTGCCGCGCTGAGGGCGACCACCCGCAGCAGCGTTCGCAGGTGCGCCTCGTTCTCCGGCTGTTCCCAGCCGATCTTGCCGGCGACCGTCTGCGTCAGCCCGCGGGCAAACTCCTGATAGCGTGCGAGGTACGGCTCATTGCGAGACAGCGCCTCGATGGCTCCGAGCTGCGATGACATCGCAGCCCAGATGCTGTAGTCCTCGTCGTCCGCGTATGCCTGCGCCAGTTCAAGGTAGTTGCGTGCCGGGATATGACGGGCGCGGGCCAGCGCGTATGTGTCCTCCAACAGTGTCAGGCGATCCGGCGCAGACAGTTCGCCCGTCCGGACCGCGGCGATCAGTCGGTCAAGCTCGTCCTGTTGGTAGCCGACACGATAGAATCCACTGCCTCCAGCGTTGATCTTGATCCACCCGTCGCCGGATGCCGATGGGACATCGATGGTCTCTGTCCGGCCTGTGAACAGCGTCCTCACCTCATCCGTGCTGCCCTGTGTCGTGATGCGCACGGGAACGTGCCATAGCGTTTCATCGTCATTCGGCCCGGAATAGAGAAAGCGTCGCTGTGTCAGCGAGACGCTCGAGCCGGAATCTGCTCGTGTCGTCTCTGCGGAAACCACGGGATAGCCAACCTGCTTCACCCAGGAGTCCATCATGCCGGGGATGTCCTGCCGGGCAGCGTCTCCCATGGCGCGCCACAGGTCCGCCCCCTCTGCGTTTGAGTACGCGAACTCGCGCATGTAGTTGTTAAGGCCGCTGCGGAAGGCGTCCGGGCCTATGTGCTGCTCCAACATGCGCAGGATGGAGGCACCCTTTTCATAGCTGATGGCATCGAACAGCTGGCTGACCTCATTTGGATTCCGCACCTCGGACTCGATTGGGTGGGAGTTCTCGAGTCCGTCGAGACCCATACCGGGCGCGACGTCCGTGGCGATGAATTGCGTCCAGATGGCCCAGTCCGGGAAAAGGGTATCCGCCGCCTTGGCTGCCATCCATGATGCAAAGCTCTCGTTCAGCCACAGGTCATTCCACCACGCCATGGTCACGAGATCACCGAACCACATGTGCGCCATCTCATGGGCGACGATTTCCACGATGCGTTGGCGCGTGCCGGGCGAGGAGCTTGCCGGATCGAAGAGCAACGCGACCTCACGGTACGTCACCGCCCCCCAGTTCTCCATGGCCCCCGCCGCGAAGTCCGGCAGCGCAATGTGATCCAGCTTCTCAAGGGGGTAATCAACCCCGAAGTAATTGTTGTAGTAGTCCAGCAGGCGGACGGACGTTTCCAGCGCAAACTCTCCAAGCTCAACCTGCCCAATCGTTGCCCATACGCGATTTAGCGTGCCGTTGGAGGACCGCGCCTCGATGGACTCCATCTCGCCGACGATAAATGCGAGGAGATAGGTGGACATGATCGGCGTGGTTGGGAAGCTGACCCGCTGCGTGCCCGGACCCTCCGGCTCAGGCGCGGACTCCAGCGTGTTGGAGATGGCCGCGAATCCTTCGGGAATGATCAGATCAACCTGGAAGGTGGCCTTGATTGCCGGCTCGTCCCAGCAAGGGAAACACCGCCGCGCGTCCGACGCCTCGAACTGCGTCGCCGCCATCCGCCGCTCAACCCCGCCCTTGTCCCGGAACGTACTTAGGTAGAACCCATGCAGCTGGTCGTTCAGTATCCCCGTGAACGAAATCTCAAGAGTCCCGGCGCCGACGGGCAAAGCCTCCCCAAAACTGATGGAGGCCGTCTCTTCATCCTCGTTGTACGTAATCCCTGTTGATGTTGAGGCCTCTCCGCCGCGTGGCGTGAACGTTGCAGCGCCTAATTCGAGCTCAATGGCGTTTAGGACAACCACGTTCGTGATTTCCGTCACGAGAACATCAATGGCCACCGAACCCGTAAATGTAGCCTTTCCAAGATCCGGCGTGAGTTCCAGCTTGTAGTGTGACGGCCTTACGGACCGGGGTAGCAGGGTGAACCGATCATTCTCGTTTGTCGTCATCTCTCCGACTCTTCATTTGATTGGCCGGAACGTGCAAAGCCGCTCCGACATGCCTGTGATTGTTTCAAGAGTAGAATTGCGGGCTATTCGTAGGCAAGCGGCACCGGTAGTGATCTGAACAAAATCCTTATACTGGGACAAAACCCGGTCCGAGTGGAGAATGGTTAACCACTACCATGACCCCCCAATCAGTTCTCCTGTCCACTGCCTCCCGACGTTGTCCCGAGGCCTTAGGTAAGTGTTCGGCTCTGATTGTTATGCTCCTCGTGCTCTTGATTGCCGCTTGTGCAGACGAAATCAGTCCAACGCAGACGCCTACACCTGCGGACCGTGTAATTGCGCCAACTTCGGTAGCCACTGCCTTTGTCGCCGCAACGGCGGAGCCGGAAACGCGCCTTGTCCCTACTGAAACGGTTGAATGGAACACTTCCGCACTATGGCCGCAATGGAACACCTCCCTAGAATCGCGGCCGTGGTGGACGGATTCAGAGCCGTATTCGTGCCATGCCCCCCCAAAGGAGGCGTCGCCGTGGATAGCAGCGGGAATGGTGGATCTTGGTGGCTCCGACCCCTTGTCACTGATTCGTTACTACGGAAATGGCAGCTACTTGCGCTACGGAAACATGGGCTTTTACGGATGTACTCCCACGAAGAAATATCCTGACGCTACCCACCTTGACTCGCCCACGGATCCCACCTATTACTCGCTGGGAAATCTGGACATTGACGTGGACATCGTACGGGTGCCGCAAAGCGCGGTTGGATGGTTTGAGGACGACGGCGCCCGAGAGATGATGGGCATGGACGAAGCCGTGGCGCTTCTGAATACGTATGTCGCCGCCTACTACGCCAGGATCTCCGACGAAAAGCTCACTATGCGGTTCCACGCAGGCGTCGAGTTTAACCTGGAGGGTGAAGCTTCTCCTGAAGATGTGCATTCCCAACACATGCACGCCGCTGGTCTACAGGACTGTCGCGGCGAAATGGCGGAAAGCCAACAGTGTATCAATGGGGCTCTCGGCGGAATAAATCGCATTCTCCTTACCGATGTCACCGCCGACGGCGGCGGTTTTGCGTGGAACGGAAGCGCGCAATTCGGTCTGGTTAGCCTACGTCAGGCCAATATGGCAACGATTGTTCATGAGATCGGCCATGGCTGGATGTTTTGGCCACATTCATATGCAGAGGTTCTATGGCGTCCGGCAGGCACTGACTCTCCGACTGATATTCCTAATCCTTATAGCAATAGAGTCGATATGATGTCAGGCCTCACGTCGCTGCCCGTATTAGGGTGGAATTCTGATATGCCTTCGACGCTGGCGATTAACCGATATGCCTCAGGGTGGATTCATCCGGAAGAAGTCGCGCTTCACCTTACTGAGGAAGGCAGGTATACACTGCAACCTCCTCGTGAGGGCAGCCATCAATTCCTGGTTGTCTCATCCGGCCGCCCGTATGCCTTTACAACACTTGAAGTATTGGGAGAACGTAGTCCGGCCTATACTGACGAATCCCCCCAAGTATTTAATCCGTCGGCACCCGCCCAGCGTCGACCACTACGCTACCAGGGAGTCTTCATCAGTCGTTACGACCAATCTGCCGGCACGGGCTTCTATTCCCGCCTTGGCCCCGCCCTCTATGACCAACGCAACCCCGATTTCGAGACTGACATAGGGTGGGGAAGGGACGACTACTCAGTGATCCCGGACGGCGAGACGCGGGACATCGGGGGTGGCGTGTCCGTCGCCGTCTCGCGCAATGCGGACGGCAGCTATGAGGTGACAATCACCGGCGGACGGATTGCCCCATTCGAACAGTGGTGCAATCCCTTTTGGTTTGCTGGCTACGAATATGACACCGGCTGCGCGCTGGAGGGCAGGCTGGAATAGGGATGGAATCCGCCTCTCTTTTCTCTACGGCCTTCAACGAGCTACGACCTCGGAAAGCGAGACCGGTTTGGCAAAGAGCATTGCGGCAGCGCTCAACAGATAGAGTGCGGCGAAGAGAATAAACGCCGGCAGGTATGTATCGATAAAGTCGTAGGAGAGTGTGCCGATGATGGGGCCGCCCGCCTGCACGATGACCTGGAAGGGGGTGGTGAAACCGCGTATCGCCCCCTGATGCCGCCTGCCGTAGTAATCCGCCCAAACCAGGTTCATCAGCATCGGCAGCGAACCGAAGGACAAGCCGTGCACGAGCGAGAACATCAGCGCCGTTGGCACGTCATCCGTGATAATGAGCAGCGCGACACCGGCTGTCGCGAACGAGAATGCCAACGCCATCACGAACCGCACGTGCATTCGCTCGGCTACGAATCCGACGATCAGGGATCCCGTCGCGCCAATCAGCGACCACACCGTCAGGATCATGGCGGCTTGTGCCTCTGACATTCCCTGGTCGGTCATGTACGGGAACAGATTGAAGTTGATGCCGCCGATGTTGAACGCGAGAGCGCTTGTTGCGAACAGGATTAGGTAGAAGGCGCGCGTGCGCAGCGCCTGTGCCAACGTGAAGGACACTTCTTCGCTGGCGGCATATGACTGTGGCGACTCAAGACCGTCGGAGTCCTCATCTGCAGGACTGTCACCGTCCGGCCGCAGTCCCATGTCCTCAGGCTGCCGCCGCAGGAACAGCGCGACCGGCACGAGAGTCATAAGCCACACCAATCCTCCAAGCGCGATCGCCGCGCTCTGCCAGCCGGAACGCAGGACGAAAAAGGTCGCGTAAGGCGGGAAGATCGCCTGGCCAAAGCGGATGCCCGTAATGGAGAACGACATGGCCCGACCACGGCGTCGAATGAACCACTTGGCTACGACCACACCTGCGACGATGGATAGAAAGCCCGTGTTGAGGGCGCGGTTTGTGATGATGATGGCGTAGAATTGCCAGATTTCTGAAATCTGGCTCAAGGACATCACGACCCCGCCCAGCAGCATGAATGCGATGAGCGTTGGTATCCGTGGACCGCGCCTGTCCAGGATGGGGCCGATCACAACGGCGAGACCGGCGCCGACGATTCCCCCAATACCGATTGCGGTCGAGAAGGTGGTGCGGCTCCAGCCAAAATCCTCAGTAATCGGTTTGACGAAGACGCTGATGGCCGGGTTGTACTGTGCTGTCTGGGCGACCGAGACGATGAACATCGTCGCGACAATCACCCACCCGTAGTAGAAGCGCCGTCCCAGAAGGGGCGGCGCAGGCGTCTTCGGCCTCGTATCCATACACCACAGATTAGCCGCTTGCCTATATCAAAAGCGTGGTGTCCAGTCTCATTTGGCGGGCTACAATTGATTGGTCATGTCCGACGCGACCTACACCGTCATCCTGGAGCCCGAACCTTCGGGCGGATACTCAGTGCATTGTCCGGCTCTGCCGGGCTGCGTGGGGCAGGGCGAAACGCGAGACGACGCGCTCGCTGCTATTGATGCCGCGATTCAGCAGTCACTCTCTGCGTGGGCAGAAGACGATATGGCCCCACCCGCGGATTCAATGGACTACCTGGGTGATGAGCTGTATGAAATCCTTGCCGCACGCGCCGATGACAATCTGCCACTGACGTGCGAGACGATTGAGGTCCAGGTTGACATTGGCGACCGACGGCAGAGCGAGTTTGAAGACGAACGTCCGCCCGTGCTGACTGTGCCGGGGGAGCCTGGCGCGGAGATGATCAAGCGCGGCGCGCTCAAAGCTCTCATCCGCCACTCCGGGATGACGCCGGAAGAATTCGAAATCTACGTGCAGACAGAGGTCCGCATGACGGAGCTGCGCATTAGAAACCTCAGCCGACCGACGGGTCCACAGGTGGCCGACGGGTAAGCCACTCCTCACAGGGCCCGCTTACGCGATGGCACACATTAGATTGACCTCTCAATAGGAAAGACGGTATAATCCTCGCTGTTGTCCGTCATGAGGCGGACGTTTTTGATTGCGGTTATCGAGTACGGACAGTCACAAAAGCGCGGGGAACATGTCCACACTCACCGACGAACTAACGGACGTTGAGAGCAGCGCGCTCGCTGAACTTGAGCGTATCTCCGATAGAGATGCGCTCGAGGAGTGGCGCGTGACGTGGCAGGGTCGACGACAGGGTCGTCTCCCCAAGCTTTTGGAGCAGCTGCCGACGCTTCCTATTGAGGATCGGCGCGAGGCCGGTCAACTTGCTAATCGGGTGCGTTCTGCCCTTGAGAATGCCTACGAGGAGCGCCGTGCCGTCCTGGAACACGCGAACGTGGCGCAGAGGCTGTCCGCAGAAGCCATTGACGTGACTCTGCCCGGACGCGGAGTCCCTTCCGGAGGATTGCATCCCACGACACAGACGCTACGGGAGATCATCGACGCGTTCAGGCCGATGGGATTTCGTGTTGTCGAGGGCCCTGAGGTGGAGTGGGACTATTACAACTTTGAGGCGCTGAATATCCCTGCAGATCACCCGGCCCGCGATCAGTGGGACACGCTATGGCTGGACATCGAGGACGATGACGGCAAGCGGCCTTTGCTGCTAAGAACGCACACCTCGCCCATGCAAGTACGCATCATGGAGGCACAGCAGCCTCCAATCCGCGTTCTCATCCCTGGACGAGTGTTCAGGCATGAGGCGACGGACGCTTCCCATGAATCGGTCTTCTTCCAGGTTGAAGGCCTCGCGGTTGACCGCGGCATTACATTTGCGGATCTGAAGGGCACTCTATACGCGTTTGCGCGCCGCATGTTCGGCCCTGATCGCCGCGTCCGCTTCCGCTGCGACTTTTTTCCGTTCGTGGAGCCGGGCGTGGATATGGCTATTGACTGCTTCGTGTGCCGGGGGGACGGGTGCCGTGTCTGCAGCCAAAGCGGTTGGCTGGAGATCATGGGTGCCGGGATGGTCCACCCCGAGGTTCTGAGGCGAGTCGGCTACGACCCGGATGAGTACACAGGGTTCGCATTCGGTATGGGGCCGGAGCGCATTGCGATGCTGCGGCACGGCATCGATGATATCCGGCATTTCTATGCCAACGATTTGAATTTTCTTGAGCAGTTTTAGCTCGGTGGGAATAGCGCGAAGGAAGGAGCGAGGGGCTCCTACATCCGGAAGGAGGATGAGATGACTGAACGGGCGGAGAAGGCCGCGGTGACGCTGACCATAACACTGACGCCGGAAGAAGTAGGCACGCTCCTGGGCTGCCTTGGTTTTGCGGCAGAAAGGTCTACCGTGGACGACCGGCAGGTCATCTACATGGAATTAGCTGATAGGATGCGAGATGCGCAGCGTGACATGCTCGGCCCGATGTCAGTTGCCGAGGGTATGGCTGTCGTGAGAGAGGTCCAGGACATAGAGAAGGCCACGGTTGCACATCTTCGCTACGAATAATCGCCTGGTGGAGGGCGCCAAGGCCGAATGATGACGCACGGCGGTTCGGTTCCGACCCAGCAGAATTGTCCCAACTGCAATGCCCTCGTGTACTACGAAGGGCATAGCGAGTTGCCGTCGAATCTTGTGCCGCATCGATTCCATTGCCATGCGTGCGGGAATGTGTACCTCGTGCGGTCAACATCGCACAAGCCTCCGCGCTTTCGCATTACGATGAGGCACGCTGCGGCAGGCCCGACCGACCTCGCCACGGCAGAGGCCATCGCCCACCAGGGGCATGAACATGGAGACGGCGACGACGAGGCTGAAGAGCCTGAGACAACAGGTCGAACGGAGTAAGACAACGCGATGCGCGTGTCGCTCAAGTGGCTGCGAGAATACGTCGATTTTGACCTGACGCCTGAAGACCTGGCGCATCGGCTGACCATGGCCGGTCTTGAGGTGGGTGCAATCGAGCGTGTTGGCGGGGATTGGGACAATGTTTTGGTCGGCCACGTTGAACGGCTCGGCCCGCACCCCAACGCAGATCGGCTTAAGCTGGCCACCGTCGATACGGGTTCTGAGCAGTTAGAGGTTATCTGCGGCGCGCCCAACGTCGAGGGGGGTCAGAAGATCGTGCTGGCTCGCGTGGGAGCGACGCTGACTAACCCGCAAACGGGCAATCAGGAGACGCTCAAGGCGGCACGCATCCGCGGCGTGGTCTCGGAGGGAATGATCTGCTCCGAGCGTGAGCTTGGGATCGGCGACGACCATGAAGGCATTCTGGTATTGCCGGATGATGCTGTCCCCGGCATGCCGCTGGAAGACTACCTGGGTGATGTCATTCTCGATGTTGAAGTCACGGCCAACCGACCTGACTGTCTGTCCATGCTCGGCGTGGCGTGGGAGGTTGGGGCACTGACAGGGAACCCGGTGCGGGTGCCGTCGCTGGAGTACGCAGAGGACGGAGACCCGATTGCGACGAAGGATCTTGTTGACCTGCGCGCACCGGAGTTCGCGCCGCGCTATACATCTGCCCTGATCACTGGTGTGACGGTCGGCCCCGCGCCGGGCTGGATGCAGATGCGGTTGAAGTCCGCCGGTGTCCGGCCGATTTCCAACGTGGTTGACATCACGAACTACGTCATGTTGGAGATTGGGCAGCCGCTGCACGCATTTGACCGGGACACCATCGCAGGCGGCAAGCTCATTGTCCGCCGCGCCACGCCGGATGAACCACTTGAGACGCTGGATGGCCGCACGCACACGCTCTCGACCGAAGATCTGGTGATTGCGGATGAGAACGGGCCCGTGGGGCTGGGCGGCATCATGGGCGGGGAGAATTCGGAAGTCTCGGATTCCACCACGGACATCATCCTGGAGTCCGCGTCATTCGGTTTTGCCAGCACACGGCGCACGGTTCAGCGGCGTCGCATCGAGGTGGGCGGTAAGCGAGGAACGGAAGCCTCGCAACGTTTCGAACGCAACCTGCCGATAACACTCCCGCCCATCGGCCTTCGCCGCGCCGCCAAGATGTTGGTTGAACTCTGTGGGGGGACGGCCGCAAAGGGCATCGCCGATGACTGGCCGGATCGCCGTGAACCGGCCGTGGTCACCATGACGTCAGAACGCATGAAACAGGTGATGGGAACGGATCCGGGACGCGAGGTTTCAGAGCGTACACTGCGCTCTCTCGGTTTTGGGCTGACAGCCACGGACAGGCCGGATGGCGAATACACCATCGATGCCGTTGTGCCGTATTGGCGGACGGACATTGGACTTCCGGACGATTTGATCGAAGAGGTGGCGCGGATCGTGGGCTATGATTCAGTTCCCGTCACGCTGCTTCCCTCAACAGGTGAGCCTGACCTGCCGGATCCGAAGACACAAATCAAGGACGACGTGCGCGACATTCTTGTGCGCCTCGGCAATCGGGAGACGATCTCCTATCCGCTCGTGCCGATGGATTTGCTGCAGGCCACGATTCCCGGGGACGCGCCGCAGGACCCGCTGCGTGTCTGGAATCGCATGTCGCCCGACCAGGAGTATCTGAGAACATCCCTGCGGGGCAGTTTGCTTAGGACTCTCGCAAACAATGAACGCGGTATCGGCAGGGAATCGTACCGACTCTTCGAGATCGGGCAGGCGTATCTCCCACATGGCCCCCGCCATCAGCCGGAGGAGCGGACGTATGTGACCGGTGTATTGGCGGGAATGCGGGCGAATCGTTCGTGGATCGGCGGTAACGATGCCGATTCTGAAGAGATGGACTTCTTTGACGCGAAAGGACTTGTCGAAAGCCTGCTTGGCGCGATAGGCGTCCGCGCGCGGTATGAAGCAGCCGAAGATCGTATCCTGGCGCATGGGCGCACGGCGCACCTTCTGCCGGACGAGGGCGGGCGGCCATTCGGAACCATCGGCGAGGTTCATCCCGATACGCTCGCAGCACTGGATATCCGCACTCCACGAGTCGTGCTATATGAGATCGATCTGCACGCTGCCCTTGAACATCGGCGCGAGGCCGAGCGAACGTGGCAGTCCGTTTCGCGCTATCCCGGTGTGTTGCGGGAGCTTTCGCTGCTCATTGATGAGGGAGCGCCGGCGGGGATGGTAAGTGACATCATCCGGGACTTTCCATCCGTCGTGCGTTCATCGCTCGTGGACGTTTACCAGGGCCCGCAAGTGCCGGAAGGCAAGAAATCTCTTGCGTTTTCACTTGTCTGGCAGTCGCCAACGCGCACGCTGACGGATACTGAAGTAGATGTCGCGGAGACGCAGTTGCTGGATAAACTGCAACGAGAGACGGGCGCGACTCTCCGTTCACAGGCATGATGAGGATGCGCCCTTCAAACTGAGAGGCGCATTGAAGCAATGACGACAGACACAGGCATGATTCTTGTGGAGGAGGCGCTTGAGCGTGTCCTGGCCGATATACGGCCTCTGACGCCCACACGCGTTCCGCTTGCCGACGCCAACGGTCTTGTGCTTGCGGATGACGTGCGCTCCGCAATTTCCATCCCGCCTCTTCCGAACTCCGCCATGGACGGATATGCCGTGCGGGCTGAGGACGTGGCCGCGGCGGGGCAAGACTCACCCGTTGTGCTGCCTGTTATCGGTGAGATTGCGGCGGGCTCGCCGCCTGAACCTACCGTCACTCCGGGCACTGTGGTGCGTATCATGACCGGCGCCCCCGTCCCACCCGGCGCGGACGCCATCGTTCGCTTTGAGGACACGGACGAAGAGAGCCGTCGAGCGACTAGACAGCCGCTGGACGCCATCACAATCTACGCCTCCCCGAGAGTAGGCACCTCCATTCGTGCCGCCGGTGAAGACGTGAAGGCAGACGAGATGGTGTTGGCGAAAGGCACGGAATTGACGCCTGCGCGGCTTGGCGTACTGGCCTCCGTGGGCATGGCGACTGTTCCCGTCTATCCCCGTCCCGTTGTTGCGATTCTCGCGTCCGGCAATGAGATTGCCGCGCCCGGCGATGAGCTGGGAGTAGGACACATCTATGACATCAACACATACACAGTGCAGGGACTTGTTCAGCAGATGGGCGCAATCGCGCGCCCGCTGGGCATCGCCCGCGATACGGAGGAATCTGTCCGTCAACATGTGGAGCAGTCTCGAGAGGCCGATTTCCTGATCACGTCCGCCGGCGTCTCTGTCGGCTACTACGATCTGGTGAAGGAAATCCTGCAGTCACTTGGCGACGTCCGCGTGTGGGCAGTGCGCATGCGCCCGGGCAAGCCCGTCGTGTTCGGAATACTGCGAGGGACGCCGGACGAGCCGTGGGGGAGAGATGTCCCCCATCTTGGCCTGCCGGGCAACCCGGTCAGCGCAATGGTCGTCTTTCATATGCTGGCGCGTCCGGCCCTGCGCAAGATGATGGGCCATGAGACCTGGGACTCTCCATCGCTAACGGCTGTGCTGGATGACCCGATTGAGAATGAGGACGGCCGCCGCGTCTATGCCCGCGCTCATGTGTATCGCGGCGACGACGGTCGGATGCATGCGCGGCTGTCCGGCCCACAAGGCTCAAATATCCTGACCGCCATGGCGCGGGCGAACGGCCTAGCGATCTGTCCTGAGGACGTGAAGCGCCTTGAAGCGGGAGACGAGACACGTTTAGAGCTGCTGGGAGAGACGGGAATCTCGGGCGGCGCTCCTGTGGACGAATGAGCCCATTCTTTATTGGCCGCGTCCTAATGGCGGCCCTGGGCATTTTCGTCGCCCTCATCGCCGTCGTTTCCTGGACGATGGTCTCGCAGGCCGTGGTTGCTGAACGAGAGCCGGTTGAAACGACCCCCTCTGAATATGGCATGGCCTATGAGGACATCGAGTTCTCACCACGCATGCCGGAAGAACGCGCGGAGGAAAACCCGATAACGCTGAGGGGCTGGTGGATTTCGAGAGCTGCTCAGGCTGTTGGCCCGGAGTCGTCAATCATCGTTGTTCACGGCCTTGACTCTAACCGTGCCCGAGATCCGGAGGTGTACATGCCATTGATTCGAGACCTGCATGAGAGAGGCTTTTCACTATTAATGTTTGACCTGCGGGCACACGGGGAATCGGACGGCGAGGTGATGTCTGCCGGTTACTTCGAGCGCTACGACGTGTTGGGCGCGATGGATGTGGCAGAGGACAGGTACGGTATCCCGGCGCAGCGTATTGGCGTGCTGGGATTTTCGATGGGAGGGGTTGCCGCGCTTCTAGGGGCCACGGAAGAGCCGCGGCTGCGCGCCCTCGTTGTCGACAGCGCCTTTGCGAATATTGATGACCTGTTCGCGGTTGAAGTAGCTGATCGGACGCCCCTTCCGGAGTGGACGGTAAACGTCGTGAAGCCGGGCATGGAGATCGTGGCCCGAGTACGGTACGGAATACGGCTGTCGGCCCTCAAGCCCGAGGAATTTGTGGGGGGGATCGACTTCCCGCTGCTGTTCACCCACGCAGAGGACGATGACAGGATCGCCGCCGATCACTCAGAACGGATCGCGGCGGCGGCTACGCACCCGGAGACCCGCCTGCAATCGTTCCCGTCCGGTGGCCACAGCGCGGCATTCAGCGACCATGCCGAGGAGTACCTTGACGCGGTGACGGAGTACTTCCTGTGGCGGTTCGACGGCGGCTCAGTCAATTGACACTTTTGCCCGTCCGCGCCTAGAATAAGCGGCTTTTAAGGGCTTTGGTGGGCTGAATTTTTGGGGGTTAAAGTGGCCACTCGCGCTTTCATACTGGTAGAGACTTCCGTTGGCAAGACGCAGGATGTTGTGGAGGAGCTCAAGAAGGTTCCTGAGATGACATCCGTTGATGCGGTGACGGGCCCGTACGATGTCATTGCGACGATTGAAGCAGAAGACCTCAACACGGTCGGCAGCCTCGTTGCGAGCCGTATCCATACCATCGGAGGTATTCTGCGGACCGTCACCTGTCTCTCGGTTTCCCTTTAGGTTCTGAATTCCCTGCGCTCAGGCGCACATTGCTTATGCCGCAGATGTTCGGCAGAGAGAGACACGGCAGAGTCTGTTAGGAGCGGGGAGAAACACAATGGACTTCCGGTTTTCGCAGGAAGACGAGGCGTTTCGGCAGGAAGTTAGGGAATTCGTCAACGCCGAATGGGACCCCAAAGGCTATGACTCCGTCGGCGCATCCATTGCATCCTATGACCTCCACACCCATGAGGCTATAGACCTGGTCAAGGAATGGCAGCTCAAGCTCGCCGACAAGGGTTGGTGGACGCTGCATTGGCCGGAGCAATTTGGGGGAATGGGCGCGCCCATCTCCCGCCAACTCATCTACCGCGAGGAGATGGCCTATTGGGGCGCGCCGTCATCCGGCGCAAGCGACCTCGTGGGCCCGGTTCTGATGTACCACGGAAATGAGTGGCACCGGGACGAGTTGCTGCCTCACTATGCCACTGCCGAGATCGAGTTCTGCCGCCTTCTCTCCGAGCCGGGCGCCGGCTCTGACCTTGCAAGCGTGCAGACGCGAGCAGTGGAGGACGGCGACGATTTTGTCGTTACCGGCCAGAAGATATGGACATCCATGGCGGAGATGGCTGACTACGGGCAGGCGCTTGTTCGGACGGATCCCGAAGCGGCCAAGCATCGCGGCCTGACCTATCTCATCATCGACATGAAGTCGCCCGGCATCATCCTCCGTCCCCTGTATGACATGCTCGGCCGCCGCCGCTGGAGCGAGGTTTTCATGGATGAGGTGCGCGTGCCCAAGCGCAACATGGTTGGAGAAGTCAACCGTGGCTGGTACGCGACGATGACGCACCTGTCCTTCGAGCGATCCAACATCGGCGGGCCGGCACGAATGCTGCGCACCGTCGAGGAGTTCATTGACTACGCGCGTGAGGCGAAAGTGAACGGAGAGCCGCTGTTGAATGATGTGCGGGTGCGGCACGTGCTGGCTGACATGCGCCTGCAAATTGAAGTGGCGCGGATGATTTCCTATCGCGTCGCGTGGATGCAAACGCGTGGGGAGATTCCCGTCAAGGAATCGTCGCAGACCAAGCTGTGGGGAGACACGCTGCACCAGGGGATCTATCGGGGAATTGCCTCAATCCTGAACGACTATGGTCAGCTGCGTCCGGAGGACAAGTGGGCGCCTGCAGGGCGCTTCATGGGGGTGAACTCCATCCTTGCAACGGGTCTGAGCATCGGTGGCGGGACGAGAGAGGTGCAGAAGAACATCATCGCGCAGCGGGCTCTGGGACTGCCGCGGTAGGTTCTCTTTTTGTCCCCCACAGCTACCTGCGTGGTATGCTGACAACGGTTGCGAATTGGAAAGAAACCGCGTTTAGCGGCTGACAGTGACGGCGCGCCTCAGGCACGCCGGTGGGGAGGCAAACAGCAATGGATTTCACGTTTGCGCCGGAAGATGAGGCGTTTCGACAGGAAATTCGAGAATTCGTCCGGCGGGAATGGGATCCCAAGGACTACAACACTGATTTGAACGTCTTCGGCTACGACTTTGACAGTGCCGAGTATCGCGAGGACGCCAAGGTCTTCCAGAAGAAGCTGGTTGAGAAGGGCTACTGGACGATGGCGTGGCCGCAGGAGTACGGCGGGCAGGGCCTCCCGTTGTCCCGTCAGGTCATCTACGCGGACGAGCTTGCCTATGCAGGCGCGCCGCAGGGCAGCCCCAGCGCCAACATCACCGGCGCGATGATGTACCACGCTGAAGATTCCATCAAGAATGAGTTCCTCCCAAAGATGGCGCAGAACGAGATTGATTGGGCGCAGGGTTTCTCCGAACCTAACGCCGGCACGGACCTCGCCAGCCTGACCACACGCGCCGTTGAGGATGGTGATGATTTCGTCGTCACCGGCCAGAAGATCTGGTCGTCCGGCTCTCACTATGCCAACTGGTACCACGTGCTTACACGCACCGATCCCTCTGCACCGAAGCATCGCGGCATCACGTACCTCATCATGCAGTTGAAGGACGATGACGGAGCGCAGATGCCCGGCATCACGCTGCGGCCTCTGTATGACATGTTTGGGCGACGCCGCTGGAACGAGGTCTTCATGGATGAGGTCCGTGTTCCCAAGCGGCAGGTCATCGGCGAGGTCAACCGGGGTTGGTACGCCGCTATGACCACGCTCAACTTTGAGCGAGCCGGCGGCACAGGCGCGAGGAACGTCGCCGTGCTTGAGAAGTTCCTCGACATGGCAAAGAACCTCAAGTTCAATGGCGAGCCCGTGCTCAATGATCCGCTTGTCAGGAATCAGCTGGCGGATCTGCGCATCCGCGTCGAGACAGGCCGCATGCTCTCGCTGCGCCTCATCTGGCTCCAGTCCAAGGGCGAGGTGCCGCAGTCCGAAAGCCTGATTGCAAACCTGTACTCGTCGATGATGGCCAAGTTCAACTTCTGGCCTGCCTTGGCGCAGATCATGGGGCCCTACCGTGCCCTGCTGCAGGGTGAGAGCCGTTCGCCGGACAACGGCATGTACGGCACCAACTATGCGCTTTCGATGGTGACGGGCTACGCGGGCGGCGGCGGTATCCTGCTTGCTCCGGGCCTGATTGCCCAGAGAGGACTTGGCCTACCCCGCTAGGTGCATTCCAACGCTAGCCAACACCACGTAATGACTCGCGGTGCAGACGCCTCGGGTCGACAAGGATTGCGCCAATGTCAACGATGAGCGGCGGTGAAGCGCTGGTCGAATCCCTCGTTCGGCACGACGTCGAGGTTGTATTCGGCATCCCCGGCATCCACATGTCCGGCATCGTTGCTGCAATGCGTGACGAGCCGTCGTTGCGCCTGATCACCACCCGCCATGAAGCGGGCGCGGCGCACATGGCGGACGGCTATGCCCGCGTCTCCGGCAAACCGGGAGTGTGCCTGGTAGTGCCGGGCGCGGGGCTGTACAACGCGGCATCCGGTCTCGCGACGGCGTATGCCCGCTCTTCTCCGATACTGACCATCGTCGGCCAGATACCACGTAATCTGATCGGCAAGGGGCTGGGAGCGGTGCATGAGGTCGTCGATCAGGCAGAAGTCGTGCGGCCGGTAAGCAAGTGGCGCAGGCAGGTTCTGCGGCCCCGGGATATTCCGGACGCCATGACAGAGGCGTTTCGCCAGATGCGAACAGGCCGTCCAAGGCCCGTTCTGGTCGAACTTCCGCCGGAGGCGGGAGTTGAGCGAGAAGAGGTGACCCTGCGTGATCCCGCGCCTGTCTCCCACATCGTTCCTAGCGCCGATGATCTCCGCAGAGCGGTTGGCGTCATCATGGAGTCCCGCCTGCCCATCATCTACGCCGGAGGCGGCGTGGCGCAATCCAATGCAGAAGCGTTGCTTGTGCGGCTTGCTGAGGAGACCAATATCCCCGTTGTTACCTCAAGTGGCGGCAAGGGAACGATTCCGGATGACCATCCCTTCTCTTATGGTTCGTGCTTCGGCCCGCGCGCCGAGATGGATGAGATGAACCAGATCTATGAGGTTCTGGCCTCCGCCGATGTCGTTATCGGCATTGGCGCGCGATTCTCCATGGGCAATCCGGCCGGAGAATCGTCCACTCTCATCAACATCAACATTGATGATTCGGAGTTGACTCGGGTCCAGTCGAATACGATTCCCCTGCACGGAGACGCGGGCGCGACGATTGAGGCGCTGCTGCCCTTGCTTGCGGAGGCGGGCGCCCAGGATCGCCCATCCCCGGAAGAGGCCGTCGAAGTGACGAAGAGACTCGTGGCCTACTACGACGTTCGCGAGGAGGAGCCGCAGTATCCGATTCTGGAGATGATGTGGAACACTCTGCCTGAGGAGACCATCATCGCCTGGGACGTTACGCAATTTGGCTATTACGCGCGGTCGCACTACCGGGTGAATCGGCCAAAGACGTACATCGACTCCGGCTATTCATTCAACCTGGGGTATGCGTTCCCCACTGCCATGGGCATCAAGGTGGCGCGTCCCGATACGCCGGTCGTGTGTGTAACGGGCGACGGCGGCTTTATGTTCAACGCAACCGAGTTGGCAACCGCCGTGCAGTACGGCGTCAATATCGTCACCGTGGTGTTCCGGGATAACGCCTACGGCAACGTCGCGCGCGATCTCCACAACTACTTCGGCGGCGCGTACGGCACAGAACTGCGCAACCCCGATCTCGCCCAATTTGCAGAATCATTCGGCGCAATCGGTCTTCGGGCGAGTGATCCACAAGACCTGGCATCGCTCCTGCCCGAGGCCTTGTCCCGAAATGCCCCGGTTCTGATCGACGTGCCGCTGACGGACATATCGCTGCCTCCCGCAAAGATGTTCAGAGGCCAGGCGCAGCCCCCGTGGACCATGCCGCAGGAAGGTTTGATAGACAGTTAATTTCAGACGTGGCGACAAGAAGAATTGCAGTTCCGACACTAGTGGTTCCGGTTCTTCTGGTCTTTATGCTTGCCTTCGGGAGCATAAGCTGCTCCACCGGCTTTGTTGAGGGCCCGCCGGATGACAATGGGGATTCATCTTCAGCGGATGTCACTGGGATAGGGATGGAGGCGTTCGTTGCCAACTGCGCGGAGTGCCACGGCGCCGCGGGGCAGGGTCATCCTGATTGGCAGATTCGGAACGCGGACGGCACGCTGAACGCGCCGCCTCTCAATGGCGACGGCCATACATGGCACCATGCTGACGGTCTGCTTTATCGGATTGTGAGAGATGGCGGAGCAATTCCGAGCCAGCCGGATTTCAAAAGCGGGATGCCGGCGTTTGGAGACAAGCTGACACGGCAGGAGATCATCGATGTCTTGCTGTATATCAAGACGTTGTGGGACGGAAAAACCTTCTCGGACGTATCGATTGCTGAACTGCAAGCCCGGAGAAGTGTAAACGACCCATTCCCTGCCTGAGGCGACTGATAGATGTGCTTCGCCTGAAATGACATCCCCCACGCTCCGCCCTCGCGCTGTATCATGACCGCGTACCGTTGCGAGGCGACGGCGGGGCAAGGGGGTGAACGGCATGGATTTCAGGTTCTCCGCAGAGGAAGAGGCTTTCCGGCAGGAGGTTCGCGAATTCGTCCAGCGAGAATGGGACGACCGCGGCTATGACCTCGTCTCCACGATGAATACGTCGTGGCACCTCGACGACAACGCCGCCCTCGCTCTACAGCATGAATTCGAGCAGAAGCTCGTGCAAAAGGGCTGGTGGACGATGCACTGGCCAAAGGAATTTGGCGGCCAGGACGCCGGCATCGAACGGCAGCTCGTCTATCGCGAGGAGATGGCCTACCAGGGCGCGCCGTCCGCCCAGGGCGGCGGTCTTGTGGCGCCGCTGCTCATGATCCACGGACAGGACTGGCAGAAAGAGTATTTTATTCCACGCCTTGCCAACGCTGAATTTGAGTTCGCGCAAGGGTTTTCGGAGCCGAACGCCGGCTCAGACCTCGGCTCGTTGACCACGCGGGCCGTCGCGGACGGCGATGATTTCGTTATCAACGGCCAGAAGATATGGACGTCCACGGCGCATCACCCACGCGCCAAGTGGGGGCACATCCTTGTCCGCACAGACCCGGACGCCGCCAAGCATCGCGGCATCTCCTATTTCCTCATCGACATGGAGTCGCCCGGCATCTCGCTGCGGCCTTTGTACGACATGCTGGGACGCCGACGCTGGTCGGAGTGGTTCCTTGAGGACGTGCACATCCCTGCCCGCAACCTGATTGGCGAGCTCAACCGCGGTTGGTACGCGGCCATGACGACCCTCTCATTCGAACGAGCATCCGTCGATATTCCGGCGGCGCTGCTCCGTGAGTGGGAGAAGATCCTCGACTACCTCCGCACAACAAATATCAATGGTGAACCGTTTACCAACAATCCCATTGTGCGCAACGAGATGGCGGATCTGCGGATATACGTCGAGTTGGGGCGTATGCTGGCGTACCGCGTCGCATGGATGCAGACAAAGGGCGAAATGCCGCAGGCGGAAGGATCGCTTGCCCGTGTGTGGGCAGGTGAAGCGACGCAGCGGATATTCCGCACAGCCGCACGCTTGATGCAGGACATGGGCACGCTCATTCCCGGCGGCCCGGCTCGGTGGTCGCCAATGGGCGGCTACATCGGCGCGAACCACTACCTCTCGACAGGGCGGACTTTTGGGGGCGGCACCAAGGAGATCCAGCGCAACATCATCGCGCAACGGGGTCTGGGGCTGCCGAGGTAGGGCGTGGGAATCATCCTGGGCATTAGGACAACACGGCCATGATGGAGCGCGAATGGGCGCAGTGCGCGTACTGCGCCGATCCGTTCACCGACTATGGGCCCAAGCCCAACTGGGAGCATGTTATCCCGCTTGATCGCGGCGGGTGCGATCACCTCGCCAACCTGGTGCAGGCATGTCCGGACTGCAACCGCGCCCTTACAGGGCTGAATGAACGCGGCACACTGACGCCCATCGAATGGTGGGCGCGACAGGAGTGGTTCCGCGACGGGCCGGAGGATGTGACCTCATTCGACTACGCGGGCTGGTCACAGCGGCAACGGCAGGACGCGCTCAATCGCGCGGCGTATTGGGAGGCGCGCGCCCGGTGGCATCTCCAGTTTGAGTGCACGACCAACCCTCACGGTCAGATCTCCCCCCTCCACCACGGAGGCTAGCGAAACCCGGTTTCTGGTCTCTTTACCCCACTGCTCACGAGTGCTAGAGTGCGGCTAGCTTTATGACGGGTATTGGCCGTCGTGCCCGCAGACGGCGGCAACCATCGCGCGAGCGATGGGTGGGGCAGGAGGCATTCCGATGGATTTTCGGGAAGACCCGCAGGATCAGGCATTTCGCACTCAGGTGCGTGATTTCATCAACAAGAACTGGGACGACAAGGGCTTTGACGGCCACAGCATGTCCGTCCGCTCCTGGGACTTCGATATGGTCGAGTCCCGTGAGAACGACAAGGAGTTCGTGAAGAAGCTTGTCGACAAGGGCTGGTACACGATGACCTGGCCCAAGGAATTCGGCGGTGGGGACTATCCCATCAGCCAGCAGTTCATCTACAAGGAAGAATTGGCTTACGCCAACGCGCCCAACGGCTCGCCGCAGTCCAACATCACCGGCGCGCTGATGTTCCACGCCTCGGATGAGGTGAAGGACGAGTTCCTGCCGCGCATGGCAAACGGCGACATCGAGTGGGCGCAGGGATTCTCCGAGCCGAACGCGGGCACGGACCTCGCCTCACTCCAGACTCGCGCTGTTGAGGACGGTGATGATTTCGTCATCACCGGCCAGAAGATATGGTCGTCCGGCGCGCACCTGGCGGACTGGTACCACGTGCTCGTCCGCACGGACCCGGAGGCTCCCAAGCACCGGGGCATCACCTATCTGCTGGTCAACCTCAAAGATGAAGAGGGCACCCGGCCTGATGGCCTGACCCTGCGGCCACTGTATGACATGATGGGCCGCTGGCGGTGGTGCGAGGTCTTCATGGACGGCCTCCGCGTGCCGAAGAAGTACGTTCTGGGAGAGGTCAATCGCGGTTGGTATGCCGCCATGACAACCCTGAACTTTGAGCGAACCGGCACAGAGGGCCCCGTTCGACACATCGGCATCCTTGAGAGGTTCATTGACATGCTCAAGGAGACGACGTTCAATGGCGAGCCGGTGCTCAGTGATCCGATGGTTCGCCACAAGCTGGCCGATTTGCGGGTCACAATTGAGGCCGACAGGCAGCTCGCCAACCGCGTTGCGTGGATGCAGGCGCGGGGTGACGTGCCGCAGCATGAGGGCGCGATCTCCGGCCTTCGCAACCAGGTGACGGCCAAGCTGCACTTCTGGCCCGTGCTCGCCAAGATCATCGGCGACTACGGCATCCTGAATCGCGGTGAAGGCAGGGCGCCCCACAACGGCTACTATGGCGCTTACAATGCCATCTCCCTGTCACTGGGATTCGGCGGCGGCGGCGGCATCCTGCTCGGCCCGAATATCATCGCCCAACGTGGACTGGGACTGCCGCGCTAAGACTGGAGGGCGGTCTTTAGCCGCAAATTGCTAAGTGGACTCCCGCGCCCCCAAGGGCGCGGGAGTCTCATTTTTGCGGCAAACACGTTTGAGGTTGTATTGCGTGGTCTCAGAAAGAAGATAAGGCTTGGAAACCTCTCTACAATATGTCAGAAGTCGGCCTTGGCTTGGATGAGGCATTGACCGATTGCCCCCCGGGAAGGACCGGTGAGAACAGAAGAAGGAATTGAGAGTTGAGCAACATGCCCCATACTATCCAAACGCGGCGGCTGGCACTGATCCTGTTGGTGTGCGGGGTCGCCGTTTCTCTCTTTGCGGCTTGCGGCAATGAGGAGCCAACGCCGGGTGCGCGGGATGCCGGTCAGCCTTTGCCCTCTGTTAGTGTCATTGGTCCCACAGCGACGATCACGCCTGTACCTACAGCTACCGCACGTCCCATTACGACGCTGACGGCCACGCCGGATGCCGAGGCGGGGCTGTCCGTCACGGATCGACTCAAGGCGAACGCAGACGCGTTTCAGTACGTCACCGGCGAATACGGAGGGGAAATCACAATTGCTACGATTTCCGATCCGCTGACGTTCAACCTGGCGATTGCGACTGACGGCTCGTCAGCCGGCGTCTTGTCTTACCTGTTTGAGGGCCTAACCGAAACCTCGTGGCTGACTGATCGTGTCGAACCCTCTTTGGCCAGGTCGTGGGAGGCATCAGAGGACGGGATGACGTGGACATTCCATCTGCGCGACGACGTGCGGTGGCATGACGGCAGGCCGTTCACAGCCCGCGACGTTGAGTTCACTTTCAACCGCATCATCTACAACGACGACATCCCGGCGAGCGCACGTCCGGCTTTCAATTTCCGCTTTCTGGATGAGGAGACCGGGGAGTGGCGAGAAAAACCCATGACCGTTGTCGCGGTAGATGAATATACAGTTGTGTGCATCTTGCCGCAGCCGTTCGCTCCGTTCCTGCGGGCGATGGGCACGGCCATCTATCCGCGGCACATTCTTGAGAAGCACGTAGACGACGGCACTTTCAACTCGACCTGGGATATCAACACCGCCCCGTCCGACATCATCGGCACGGGCCCCTTCACCATCGAAACCTATATTCCGGGAGAGCGCGTCGTCATGGCGCGGCACCCTGATTACTGGCTGAAAGACAATGACGGGAATACCTTGCCGTACCTGGATCGCGTCGTGCATCTAATCGTTCCCGAATTAGAGGACGAACTCACGTATTTCCTGTCCGGCCAGACCGATATTCATGGGGTACTCGGAAAGGAATATGCTCAACTGGAGCCGTTGCAGGAAGACCAGAACTTTACGATCTTCAAGCGCGGCCCAACCTTCGGCACGACCTTCCTGGCATTCAACATGAATCCGGGACGCAACGCTGAGACCGGGGAGTTGTACCTAGCCCCCCGTAAACTTGAGTGGTTTAGCAACACGCAATTTCGGCAGGCTGTCGCCCACGTGATTGACAAGGAACGCATCATCGATGAGGCACAGCACGGATTCGGCTACCCGCAATGGTCGTCGATCAGCCCGGCCGCAGGTGACTTCCACAATCCGAATGTCCGTCAATACGAGTACAGCATTGATAGGGCGAATGAGATTCTTGACGCCTTGGGATGGGTCGATACGGATGGCGACGGAATCCGTGAAGGTGCGAACGGCGAGAATATAGCGTTCGCGTTGACAACAAATGAAGGAAATAGCGTCCGACAAACCGTCGGTTCAATCGCCCATGAGGGAATGCAAGCAATCGGATTGGATGTTAAGTACTCGGTAGTTGACTTTGGCGAGATCGTGGGCCAGTTAACCACCACCTACGACTGGGAAGCCATCGTCATCGGCTTCAGCGGAGGAACGGATCCCCACGGCGGAATAAATCTCTGGCACAGCAGTGAAGGCTTGCACCTTTGGTATCCCAACCAGCCCGAACCCGCCACGGACTGGGAGGCGAAGATCGACGCGCTCTACATCAATGCCAGCAAGGAACTGGACCGCCAAGAGCGCGTGGCGTTGTACCACCAGGCACAGGAGATCGTGGCAGAGAACGTGCCCATCATCTATACGACGCTGGGAGAGAGAATCTCCGCCGTTCGCAACGTTTTTGGCAATATGACAGCCACGCTGTACGGCCTGTTTGACCTGCGGTACGTGTACCGGACTGACTAGCGCCGCACGTCGAGATATTCACTACCCCTGAAGAGTCGGTAGGAACCTTGCCGTGGTCAAAGTATGATGGGCGCAATGATTAGCAAGATTAGGCCACGACTTGGTTGGGTGACTATTATCACCTTGGCGCTAGCGACGGTCTTCTTGGTCGCGGCATGCAGTGATGAAGAGACGACGCCGACGGCGAGTTCCGGTAATGATGGGGCGGCTGATGTAGCGCCTACCACTGAGCCTTTTACCCCGACGCCGACTGCGGTTCCCAGAGCTATGTTTACTCCTACGCCGACGGCAACAGAGACTCCGACTGTCACGCCAACGGCCCCCGACTCCACCACCATCCAAAAGAATGTTCCTGAAAGATGTAGTGGCGCTGCCAACCTTGCGCCGTTGCCGGAATCGAGCAGTGAGATTCCGGCAACACATGATCCACTCGAACTCTTGCGTCAATCTGCCGACGCTATGAGCGAACTGGAATCATTTGCTACCACAACGGTTCTGCTCGAGACCTTTGACGATCGAAACCGAAACGAAAGGAGGCAGAGCCCAAACTGCTATCTGACACAGATCAAGTATGAGTATCCGGATCGAGCGGAGTCCAGTAAGACGACCTTTGATGAAAGGGGGCTCTCCGCTGTGTCGAGGGAACAGAAACTCTGGATTGGCGAGCGCCACTATCTCCAGGATGACAGCCAGCTATGGAGACTTCATGACGAGGGCTTCATAGTCTCGTCAGAAACCTTCTTGCCTTTCGTTATGCAGTTCTTGTTGACTGAGGAACTCCCAAGTGAAATAGAAACCTACTTGAGACTAGTTGGTACGGAGTTGCTCGACGGCGTGGCCGTTTATCATGTGCGGCAGGTGATTGTGGGGCGGCTGCCTGAATTCAGAAACGTAGCCTCTTTCTGGATTGGTGTCGAAGATTTGCTTTTGTGGCGTGCTCATTGGGAGCGTCCTGCCCCAAGAAATCATAACTACCCTGACTTAGGATTTCGCAGCGAACTCACTGAGTTCCACTCCTTCAACGAGGACTTCGATATCCAAGTACCGCTGGAAGATCAGATAGCAGAGTAAACTTGCCTGTGCCACCCGTGGCTACTTGCTCTACACTGGGCGTCAGCAGTGGGAGTAAGGGGCATGGCCATGGAGTTCAATACGGATCTGAACTATATCGGCATCATTGCCGCGACGGTTGTGGCGTTTGTGATCGGCGGCGCGTGGTACTCACCGATTCTCTTCGCCAAGCCATGGATGCGTGAGAACGGCTTCACCGAGGACGACCACCAGGGCAATCTGCTTCGCATGTTCGGCGGCGCCGCAGTCATGTTGCTTATCGCGGCCTATGTGCTTTCACTGGTCATTGGCGAGGACTCATCGGTTGTTGAGGGACTGCGTATTGGGCTGGCGGTTGGAGCGGCGTTTGTTGCTGCTGCCTTTGCCGTCACATACCTGTTCGAGAAGAAATCGCCAACCCTTTTCGTCATCAACGCCGGCTATCACGTCGTTACATTCACTGTGATGGGCGCAATCATCGGCGGGACGTCCACTCTGTAGCAGCGCCCTGACGCATCTTTACCCTGCACCCGCGCAGTGCTACATTGCGCGCATGACAGCGGAGTCGTCGCCATGACGGCATCGCAAATCATCGTCGAACGATGAGGGGGAGGCAGGATGGATTTCTCAACGAAGCCCGCCGATGAGGCTTTCCGAGCCGAACTGCGCGAGTTTCTTGCCAAAGAGTGGGACCCCAAGGATTATGACGCCTACGCGATGAACGTGTGGTCGTATGACTATGACAATCCCGGCGCGCGTGACCACGCTGAGAACTTTCAGAAAAAGCTGATTGAACGCGGGTGGTGGACGATGGCGTGGCCGGAGGAGTACGGCGGGCAGGACGCGCCAATCTCCCGCCAGCTCGTCTACTCAGAGGAAATGGCCTACCACAACGCTCCGGCCTCGCAGCCGCAGGCCAACGTTGCGGGCGCGATCATGATCCACGGCACTGACTGGATGAAGGACACGTTCCTGGACGGCATGCGCAACAACACCGTCAACTGGGCGCAGGGCTTCTCCGAGCCGAATGCCGGCACCGATCTCGCCTCGCTGGCGACGCGCGGCGTGGAGGACGGAGACGATTTCGTCGTCACCGGCCAGAAGATCTGGTCGTCCGGCTCGCACTTCGCTAACTGGTACCACGTGCTGGTGCGAACTGACCCCGAGGCGCCGAAGCATCGCGGCATCACGTACCTCGCTATGCAGCTAAAGGACGATGAGGGCAACCAGATGCCCGGTATCACCCTGCGGCCGTTGTATGACATGCTTGGCCGCCGACGCTGGAATGAGGTGTTCATGGACGAAGTCCGCGTGCCGCGGCATCAGATCATCGGTGAGGTCAATCGTGGGTGGTACGCGGCGATGACGACGCTCAACTTTGAGCGAACCGGCATCGACGGTGCAGCCCGACTGATTGGCGTGCTTGATCGCTACCTGGCAGAGATGCGGGGTGTCACGTTCAACGGCGAGTCGCCGCTGAAGGATGACGTTATCCGCCATATCCTTGCCGACGCCAGGATCACGCTGGAAGCGGACCGCATGCTGGCCTACCGCGTGGCTTGGATGCAGGCAAACGGCGAGGTGCCGCAGGCAGAAGGCGCAATTTCAGGCTATCGCGCATTGGCGACGGCCAAGTTCACGTTCTGGCCCGCGCTAGCCAAGGCAATCGGCCCCTACCGCGCTCTGCTGAAGGGTGAGAGCCGCGCGCCGGGCGACGGCAAGTACGGCACGAACTACGCCCTTTCCATGACGACGGGTTTCGGCGGTGGCGGTGGACTGGCTTTGGGCCCCAACATCATCGCGCAGAGGGGACTGGGGTTGCCGAGGTAGTTCCTGTCAACAGACGAGTCAAAGGGGCGGCCATATGGCCGCCCCTACGTTATTCTGCAAAAGTAGGAAAAGCCCTCAGGTGTGTGGAGAAGATAGCGAACCACAAGTGCAAACCAAATCCTCAATGACTCTCTCTATCGACAATCGCATACGAATCGGGTCTATTTTCGTTGCCCTGGTAGTGGTGCTTACCCTTCTCGCGTGTACCTCGGCGGACGAGGAACAGCAGACGGATTCGTTCACGATTGGCGTGATGGAGTCACTGACGGGTCCGGGCGAGACATATGGCACGGTGGCGAGCCAGGCAAAGCAGATGGCTGCCGATGAGATCAATGCCACAGGCGGCATCGACGGTCGTCCGCTTGAGTTTGTCATCGAGGACTCAAAATGCGCTGCGCAGGATGCTATCGCCGCATACAACAAGCTCACCCAGGTTGACGGTATGAAGATCATCCTGGGCCCTTCGTGCAGCAGCGCCATGCTTGCCGTCGCTCCTCTGGCAGAAGCAGACGGCGTCATTCTCTTCTCGGGCCTCGCGAGCAACCCTGACATCGCCAATGCCGGAGACTACATATTCCGCACACAAATCAGTGATGTCTTTGTAGGCAGGGATACCGGTAACACATTGTGGGCAGACGGAATCCGCACGCTTGCAACGATTACTGAGACGACGGACTACGCGGAGGGTGTTCGGCGGACCTCAGTCGCGCAGTTCGAAACACGTGGCGGCGAGGTTGTCGCCGCGGAGCGGTACCAATCAGACACACTTGATTTCCGCGTGCATCTGACCAAACTTTTCCAGTCCAACCCGGATGCACTCCACATAGCGCCCCAATCCGAGTTCTCGGCAGGCTCAATCATGAAACAGGCCAGAGAACTGGGCTACACGGGACCGATTTATGCGGAAACGGTGTCCGTTGGAACGACAGCCCTTGAGATTGCCGGTGAGGCGGCCACGGGCGTGAAGGCGATAACAGCCGACCTTGATCCTGCTAACGAGAAAGCGCAGCAAGTCCTCGCAGATTTCAGGGATCGCTATGACTACGTGACCTTGCCGTGGCACTTGGGGTCTGCGTATGACGATGTCTATATTGCCGCCGAGTGTCTCAAGCAGACCGGCGATGACAGCGACGCCGACGGCTTCCGGGACTGCCTGTACGAAATCACGTGGAGCGGAGCTATCGGCGACAATTACAGCTTTGACGCGAATGGTGAGGTTGTGGGGCTGTCTCGGGTCGTTGTGGAGGTCCTGCCACTCGTCGAAAGGGCTGAGGACGTCAAGTATCGGGTTATAGGTCCTGCGCCACGGCCCTAGTTGTTCCTGAGGCTTTACCTTAGAGGCGTGCGCGTGCTATCGTTCACGGGTTGAGTCAGGGGGGCAACTCGCTGGCCGTCACGTTGTGTCGGCTGAGTTGTAGATAAAGGGGGAGTGGGCTACATGGACTTCCGATTTACGCCGGAAGCGCAACAGATACAACAAGAGGCCATCGAGTTCACCCGCAAGGAGTGGGAACCTGGCAACTGGGATACCCAGATTCTTGTTAACTGGCACCACCAGGTGGATGAGGCCGAAGAGGCCGTCAACGAATTTGAGAAGAAGCTGGTCAACAAGGGCTGGTGGACAATGCACTGGCCCAGCGAGTTTGGAGGGCAGGATGCCTCCATCGAAGTGCAGTTGGCCTATCGCGAGGCGATGTCTTACGCCGGCGCGCCGGCGTCGCTAGGGGGTGGCCTTGTTGCTCCCGTCCTGATGCTTGCGGCGCCCAAGTGGATGCAGGATGAGTTCCTGCCGGGCATTGCTAGCGCGGACCTCGAGTTTTCACAGGGCTTCTCGGAACCGGATGCAGGCTCCGATCTTGGGTCGCTCAAGACGCGCGCTGTCCGTGACGGTGACGACTATCTCATCAGCGGCCAGAAGATCTGGGGCACGTATCGCAACCCGTGGATTCATATCCTTGTGCGGACGGATCCCGACGCGCCCAAGCATCGCGGTATCACGTATCTCCTCGCACCACTCAAGGATGCGGACGGCGAGTTCATGCCAGGCGTGCAGGTTCGCAAGATTCCTGACGCGCTTGGTCGCCATCGCTGGGACGAGCTGTTCATGGAGAATTGGCGCGTTCCTGCACGGTACATCCTCGGTGAGGAGAATCGCGGTTGGTACACGGCCATGACGACTCTTTCCTTTGAGCGTTCCAACATCCAGGCGCCTGCTACCATGCAGCGCCAGATTGAGGAATACATCGCGTTTGTTCGTGAGTTAAAGGCAACCCGCGGCTTCAGCCCGCTGGATGATGCGCCGTTCCGCCATCAGATGGCCAATCTCCGCATCGAGATCGAGACCCTGCGCATGATCGCGTATCGGGTCGGTTGGATGCAGAGCCGCGGTGAGATTCCCCAGAAGGAATCCTCCATGAGTAAGCTCTGGGCGGATGTGCAGTACCAGAAGACGATGAAGACTCTTGCGCGCGGCCTCCAGGAGTACGGTAACCTGCTGCCGACGCAAGAGGGCATTGACATGCCGAACGAGGGATTCCTGAACAATCGCGCGTTCATGTCCGGCACACTCAGCGTGGCCGGCGGCACAACTGAAGTGCAGCGCCAGATCATTGCACAGAGGGGCCTGGGACTGCCGCGGTAATCCCACGACAGACTGCTAGCCAAAAGACGATTTCAGCGATAAGGGAGGAGTAATGGATTTTCGGTTCTCCGCGGAGGCGCAGGCCATCCGGGACGAGGCCGAGGATTTTGTCAAGAAGGAATGGCAAAATCCGGGCTACGACCTGACTGGCGGCCTTGCCGGCTGGCATGGTAATGAAGAGGAGCGAGAGGCGGGGCATGAAGTAGCCCGGCAGTTCGCCAAGAAGCTCGTCAAGCAGGGTTGGTACACGATGCACTGGCCCAGCGAATACGGCGGCCAGGATGCCTCCATCGAAAAGCAGCTCGCTTATCGCGAGGTCATGTCCTACAACGATGCGCCTGCGTCCCTCGGCGGCGGCCTTGTCGCTCCCGTTCTCATGGTGCATGGGCAGGACTGGCAGAAGGACCTCTTTCTGCCGTTGCTGGCCAACGCGGACATCGAGTTCGCGCAGGGATTCTCGGAGCCGGACGCCGGTTCTGACCTCGCCGGACTCAAGACACGCGCGGTCCGCGACGGCGACGACTATGTCGTCAGTGGGCAGAAGATCTGGGGCACATACCGCAACGACTGGATTCACATCCTTGTGCGGACGGATCCTGATGCTCCGAAGCACCGCGGCATTACCTATCTGCTCGCGCGCCTGAAGGATGAGGACGGCAACTACATGCCGGGCATCCAGGTTCGCGGCATCAAAGATGGTACAAACAACCATCGCTGGGATGAACTGTTCATGGAGAACTGGCGCGTTCCGGCTAACAACATCATCGGTGAGGAAAATCGTGGATGGTACGCCGCCATGACGACGCTCTCCTTTGAGCGATCCAACATCGGCCGCCCCGCGCAGCTGCTCCGTACGCTAGAGCAGTTCATCGACTGGGGTGGCATGGTGCGCGACGAGGGCGGCGACACACCGCTTGACCGAGCGGAGATTCGCCATCGTCTTGCCGAGTGGCGTGTTCGCATCGAGACCTTGCGATCTCTCTGCTACCGCGTGGGCTGGATGCAGAGCGAGGGCATGATTCCGCAGAAGGAATCCTCAATGGTCAAGTTCTTCGGTGATGAGTTGTTCCAGCATATCTATCGGGGACTCGCTCAAATCATGGACGGATACGGCAACCTGCTGCCGACGAACAACGAACGCTTCTCGCTGCCGGACGACGGTTTCCTGCCCGCTCGCGGATGGCAATCCATCGGCACGAGCATCGGCGGCGGCACACGTGAGATTCAGAAGAACATCATTGCGCAGAGGGGCCTTGGCCTTCCGCGCTAGAACGGAATACGCAACGCAGATAAAGCCCCGCATCGGTGGGGGACAAGAACGAGTAAGGGATACAGGAGGGGGAAATGGATCTGGGACTGACTGAAGATCAGGAAATGTTGCGCTCGATGGCACGAGAGTTCATTGAGCAAGAGACGCCGCGCACGTTCGTCCGGGACATGGAAGAAGATGACCGCGGTTTCACGGCAGACATGTGGCAGAAGATTGCCCAAGTTGGGTGGCTCGGCTTGATCGTTCCTGAGGAGCATGGTGGAACCGGCCAGAACCTGGTCGATCTGGGCATCCTTTTGGAAGAGGTTGGCCACGGTGTCATGCCCGGCCCGTTCTTCAACACGGCGCTCACAACCGTTGCCATCCTTGATGCCGGTTCAGATGCGCAGAAGGCTGACTACTTGCCGAGGATCGCAGCGGGCGACCTCATTGCGACAACGGCCATCCTTGAGCCGTACTCCCGGCTTGATGCCAATGGCATCAACCTTGAGGCCGCGGCATCCGGGGACGGCTACACGCTGAACGGAACAAAGATGTTCGTCGAGAACGCTCACGCGGCAGACCTACTCTTGGTCGCGGCGCGAACGGGCGGCTCCGGCGAGGACGGCGTCACGCTATTGCTTGTTGATGCACAGTCCGACGGCGTTTCCGTTGACAAGCTCAAGACCATCGCCACGGACAACCAGTGCGAGGTCACGTTCAACAACGTCTCCGTTCCGGGCGCCAATGTGCTGGGCGAGGCCGGCAACGGTTGGGGCCAGTTGAAGCTGCTCCTTCAGAAGGGCGCTGCGCTGCGCTGCTGCCAGATGGTCGGCGCGCTGCAAGAGGTCCTGGACATGACCGTTGAGTACGTGAAGAATCGCGTGCAGTTCGGTCGGCCGATTGGCTCGTTCCAGGCCATCCAGCACTACTGCGCGAACATGGCGACGGATGTCGACGGCTCCCGCTTCATCACCTACCAGGCGATCTGGCGGCTCGGTGAGGGCCTGCCCTCCGATCTCGAGGTGTCCTCCGCGAAGGCGTGGGTCAGTGATTCCGCGCAGCGCGTGGCGGCCACGGCGCACCAGTGCCACGGCGCCATTGGCTTCACGCAGGAGCATGATCTGCAGTTGTTCACGCGCCGCCTCAAGGCGTGGGAGGTCTCCTTCGGCGACGGTGACTACCACCGCGAGCGAGTCGCGCAGGCGATGGAGATTTAGTCACTAGCTGAATCACCGCCCGTTCCAACAGGAACAAAATAGGCGGGCGGCTCATGAATGAGCCGCCCGCCGTTGCTTTTGTAGCGCTTCGACGTGATATCGAATGGGCTGCTAGCTTACGCCGTCCTTACGCGTTCTAGCAGATTACGCGCGCCGACGAGATAGTTGCCGCTCCACGGCGTTGCCGGATCGCCGTCAAAGTCGATTGAAACGGCGTCCGCGGCGGTCTCCTGAATAAAAAGCAAACCCGCCGCCACATCCCACGGCTTGAGCGCCAGGTGGAAATACACGTCGATTAGTCCGGCAGCGGCATATGCGAACCCCAGCGCCCCCGACCCCATGAGCCGCGCGCGGTACATCGGGAGAAGCGACCGGATGATGTCAAATGCGCGGACGTTCAGATCTTCCTCGGGACCAATGTCGAATCCGAGATTCGCTTCCTCAATGCTCGTGGCGTAATCGGGCTTCATCGGCACGCCATTCAGTGTCAGACCCCGCTCCGCGGCAGCATAAAAGGTGTCCTGGCGTATCGCATCATAGGTGATTCCGAGCACGGGGACGCCGCTCTTGAGCAGTGCAATGGTCGTCGCAAAGTGCGGGATACCGCGAACGAAATTGGCTGTGCCGTCGATTGGGTCCACTGTCCATGTGTAGACAGAGTCGCCCTCGGACTCCCCGGTTTCCTCGCCAAGAAACCCCGCGAATGGAAACTCCCTCATCAGCAGCTGCCGCAACGCCTGCTCGATGGCGACATCCACGTCTGTCACGACATCCGCATGCTGCTTCTCCCGGGCGCCGAGATGATCACCGCGAAAGTACCGGAGATGGATCTTGCCCGCGTACTGCGCCGCCTCCAGGGCCACGGATTGCGCCGTTCGTCCGGTGGCGGCAAGAGGGAGCCCGTCTGCAGACGTTGTATCGGGTTGCATGTCAGCCATGAATAAAGTGACTGGATACTGTAGCCGCCGAGCGTGAACGGCCTTTAAAAGAAGCCGATGCGGTCTCGCACTTCTTCCATTGTTCGGATGGCAACGGCTCGTGCCCGTTCCGTGCCCACCGCAAGTACATCCTCGACGAGATTGGACTTCGTCGCGAGTTCGGCACGCCGCTCCCGAAATGGTCCGAGATACTCATTGATTGCGTCCGAAAGCGCGCGCTTGTCATCCACACAGCCAATGGCCGCGGTGGTGCATTGGTCATACACCGTCTTTGTGTAGTCTCCATCGGAAAAGATCTGATGGAGGGCATAAACATTGCAGATCCAGGGGCGGCCGGGGTCGGTTCGCCGGGCGCGCTGCGGATCGGTCACCATGGACATCACGCGCTGCGCCGTCTCCTCAGGTGTGGCAGCCAGTTCAATGTGATTATCCAGGCTCTTGGACATCTTCTGGTCGCCGTCCGTCCCCTTGATGCTCGGCGTGTCCGAGAGGAGGGCGTCCGGCTCCGGAAAAATCTCTCCGAACTGCCCGTTGAACCTCCGCACAATCTCGCGCGAGAGTTCCACGTGAGGGACCTGGTCCACGCCGACGGGAACCTTGTTTGCCAGGTAGATGATGATGTCCGCCGTCTGCAGGACGGGATAGCCCACAAGGCCGTAGTTCATGTTTTCGGCGCGGGCGCGGAACTGCTCCTTGAAGCTGGGCACGCGCTGCAATGACCCCATCGGCGTCACCATGCTCAGGTACGTGTGGAGCTCCAGCACCTCCGGGACGCGCGATTGGATGAACAGGGTGCTGCGGTCCGGATCAAGCCCCGCTGCCAGCCAATCCAGCACCATTTCCCGAGTGTTCTGCTTGAGGCCCACCGTGTCTTCGACCGTCGTGAGGGCGTGAACGTCCGCCACGAAGTAGAAGCAATCGTAATCGTCCTGCAGCGAAACCCAGTTCTTCAGCGCGCCGAAGTAGTTTCCCAAATGCAAACGACCAGTCGGCCGCGCGCCGGATAGCACACGGCCCTTCTTGCCGCCGGGCAGGTCAACATGCAGGCTTGAAGTCATTTTTGGCTCATTACTCCTCTATTTGAGTTTAGCAGGGTGGCGCATGCGCAAGTGATGCGTCAGGGTCAGGTCGCACGCTACACTATCCACATGAGCCAGATTGGGTCTAAAGCCGGTGTTCACGTATCGTCCCACCCCATCATCCAGGACAAGCTGTCGCTATTACGAGATGCAGAGACGCCCGCACGTCGGTTCCGGGAACTAGTTAAGGAAATCACAATCCTGCTCGCTTATGAGGCGACTTCGGACCTTTTAACGGAACCTATCAGTGTCTCTACGCCCCTCGCGACCGCACCCGGACAACAACTGCGTGGGTCCATCGGCTTGGTTCCGGTGCTCAGGGCCGGTCTTGGCATGGTAGAGGGGCTCTGGGAGATGATGCCGGATGCCGTCGTCTGGCATATTGGCCTGCGTCGCGATGAGCGCACGCTGGAACCAATGCAGTATTACGCCAACAAGCCTGTCGAGCCGGACGTGCAAGCCTGCTTGCTGATGGATCCGATGCTCGCGACGGGTGGGTCTGCGTCTGCCGCCTGCGATTTGCTCAAGGGATGGGGTGTGCAGCGTATACGCTACCTTGGCCTCATCGCGGCGCCGGAGGGTCTTGAGCGGCTGCAGCGTGACCATCCCGACGTGCGCATCCATATCGCCGGGCTGGATGAGAGGCTCAATGAACACGGATTCATCGTGCCTGGTCTGGGCGATGCCGGCGATCGTCAATTCGGCACAGCGTAGGGGAAAGCGGTGAGGATAGCCGTCTTTGGCGCGGGGGCCGTGGGCGCGTACTTCGGCGGACGGCTGATTGAGACGGGCAAGCATGACGTTTCTCTAATCGCCCGTGGCCCGCATCTGGAGGCTTTGCAAACGCAGGGGCTTCGTATCGAAAGCCCTGAAGGGGACGCAGACTTGCCAACGGATACGTTCTCTGCGACCGATAACCCGGAGGACGTGGGGCAGGTTGATGCGGTGTTCGTCACGGTCAAGACGTGGATGGTGCCGGAGGCGGCCGTTGCGATTGGGCCGCTGGTAGGCGACAAGACGATAATCATTCCACTCCAGAACGGCGTGGAAGCGCCTGACCAACTCACTGCAGAGGTTTCGGGTGGCCATGTCATCGGGGGAACATGCCGCATCTTCACGGACATCGTAGAGCCGGGTGTTGTGCGGCACACCGGCGTACCTCCGACCATCACCATTGGTGAGCTGGACGGCAGCGTGTCCGAATCCGTGGAGGAACTCCGAGTCGCGCTCTCGGACGCAGGCATATTCGCCACGGCGCGCGCGGATATACGTGCGGCGATGTGGGAGAAATTGATATTCGTCGGGCCATTGGGAGGGGTGGGCGCGGTGAGTCGTGTGCCGATTGGAGTATTTCGATCCGTTCCTCGTTCCCGGGAACTATTGGAAACGTGCATGGAAGAGATAGCAGTCGTTGCCGCTGCGGAAAGGGTCTCATTGCAGTCCGACGCCGTAGAGGGCGCGATGAAGTTGGCGGATCTGGCTCCGGCTGACGGAACGGCATCCATGCAGCGCGATATTGCGTCCGGCAAGCCATCGGAACTGGAGGCGCAAGTCGGTGTGATTCCGCGACTTGGGCAGCACCATCACGTACCTACGCCCGCCCACGATGCGATCTATGCCGCGCTGCTGCCCTCTGAGTTGATAGCCCGCGGCCAACTATAGCTGTAGCCCCCGTGTTCGCGGGCAATTCGGACGGAAACTGAAAAGAGAGAGGATATAATCCAGAGGTGAGCAAACTACACGAACGACTTGAACGCGCAGCATCCGGCCCAGTTCGCCCACTCGGATTCAGCGCAGGCTCCCGCGAACGTATCCCCGTTCTCGCGATCATCGCATCCATAGCGAAGCCGACACAGAAGTCTGTGGAGGCGGCCATTAAGGCGGGCGCAGAGTTCGTCCTGGTACCGGTCGGAGCTACTCCCAAAGCCCCGCTCGGCATTGGCTCAACGCCGTGGGGCGCACGAACAGAGGCGCTCACCGAGAAGGCCCATTCAGCACTGCATGAGGCGGGCTGTGATTTCCTGTTTGTAGTTGCAGGAGATACACCGCTGCGCCTGCTCAATGACGATTCAATCGGCTATTACGGCATTGTGCCTGCCGATACGGATGAGCGCCGTCTGCGCGCGCTTGAACGCCTGCCCTTTGAGGGAAACGTCATCGAGGCGGACGCAGGTAAGGATCTTACCGTCGGCCAAGCCGTCGAAGTTGCGGCTGCTGCCAGTCGTCTCGCAGGGCCACTGCTGACAAAGGCGTCTGTCGACTGGGGCGCGGGAGAAATGGAACAACTACGTGACCTGGGCTTTGTCGCCGTGGTTGTTGAGGTTGCTGATACTCGTGGCGCTGCTCGAATTTCAGATCTGCGTGAGGCCATCCTTGCCGTGCCCGCGCAATCGAGACGCCGCCGGGGCCGCACGTCTGCAACCGTGCCGACAGTATCAGATGGAGCAGCTGCTCCGCCACCTGATGAGGGTGATGACGACGATTTCGACGAATAGGCCCCCGTCCGTGTGCCTTTAGAGCCCCAGAGGTCGCCTTTCAGGCCGCACTGCCTCCCGCTCGATGATCTTCCACGTCTCCCTGACGGCGTCGTCCAGGCGACCGTCCTCGTTCACGACGACGTAGTCGAACTCATCTCGCCGCTCTATCTCACTGCGCGCCTCTTGCAGCCGCCGTTCCATCGTCTCTTGGTCCATGCCTCCACGAGTCCGCATCCGGCGTTCAAGCGTCTGGAAATCAGGAACAGTGATGAAGAGCAGCAGCGCCTGCGGAATCAGTGCCTTGATGGAGGCTGCTCCCTGTACATCGGTCTTGACCAGGGCTATCGGCGTTCTGTCTAACGCGGCCCGGACGGATTCTCGCGGAACACCGTATCGAAAACCGTACACGGTCGCCGATTCCAATAGCTGACCGGACCTTTCCAGTTCAGCGAACGCATCCGGCGTCAGGAAGTGATAGTGAACGGCGTCAATCTCTCCCGGACGTGGTGGGCGAGTGGTTGCGGTGATTGCAGGTGAAATGCGGTCGGGGTGCTCACTCAGGATGCGGTCAGCGACAGCGTCCTTGCCGGATGCGGACGGGCCCGACCGGACGACGATCATCTCTTGGTCGTCAAGCGTGACGGAGGCTTTAGATTCTTCGCTGCGCTCAGAATGACATGCAACTGCGCGCTCAGTCCTCGAATTCGCCGTCCGCGCGGTTGCCCTTGCTGGCAGAGACGCGGCCGGCAACGGTCTCCGGGTTGATGGGGGCGAGGACGACATGGCCGCTGTCCGTGATGAGCACGGCCTTGGTGCGGCGGCCATTGGTCATGTCAATGACGGCGTTGCGGCTGCGGGATTCCTGGATGAGTCGGCGTGTGGGCGCGGAGCCCGGTGAGACTATTGCGATGACACGGTTCATGATGACGTGATTGCCAAAGCCGATATGGAGTACCTCGGGACCTAACACAGCCTCCCCCATTCCCTTGTCGTGGGGAGGCGCGAAATCACGCTACGTCAGCGCCCAGTTGCTCAAAGAACGCCGGATATGAAACGTGAACCGCGTCAGCCCCCTGGATAACCGTTTCGCCTCGGGCGGCCATAGCCGCAACTGCCAAAGTCATAACAATGCGGTGATCCCCGTGGCTGCGAACGACCGTCCCCCCAAGCCGTTCACCGCCGTAGATTACCATTCCGTCCGGCATTTCCTCAACCCGCGCGCCCATCTTTCCGAGTTCTCCCGACGTGGCCGTGATGCGGTCGGTTTCCTTGACACGGAGTTCTGCGGCGTCTCGAAATCGGCTGACGCCATTGGCGTGCATAGCGGCGACAGCTAGCACGGGGAGTTCATCAATCAGGCGCGGAATAATCGCTCCGCCCACCTCAACAGGCCGCAGTTCACTGGACTCGACGGTGATGTCTGCGATCGACTCGCCGCCAACCTCTTTCTCATTGGAAATGGTCATATTCGCGCCCATTTCACGCAGCACATCCAGTATTCCGGTGCGGGTGGGATTAATGCCGACGGCGCGGATGGTGATTCGAGCATCCGGATGAACGAGGCCTGCGACGAGCCAGGGCGCGGCGGAACTGATATCGCCGGGCACGACGACGTCCGTCGCAGTCATTTCAGATGGTTCGATTTCAATTGTGTTGCCCTCGCTGCGGATACCCGCGCCCATGGCGGACACCATGCGCTCCGTGTGATCGCGGGACGGAGCAGGTTCGATGACGGTCGTCTTGCCCGAGGCGGAGAGGCCGGCGATGAGCAGGCACGACTTGAGTTGGGCACTGGCGACAGGCATTTCATACGTGAAGCCTGTTAGGTCGGAGCCCCGCACTGTCAGCGGCGCAAGCGCGCCATCGTTGCGCCCCCAGATCCGCGCGCCCATAGCGCGGAGTGGCTCAACGACACGCCCCATCGGCCTGCCGCGCAGGGAACTGTCTCCGTTCATAACGGCAGTAAGGGGAGCGCCGGCGAGGAGGCCGAGCATCAGCCTCATCGTCGTGCCACTATTGCGGGCATTGAGGATGCGGTCAGGCTCTGCAAGGCCTTGTACGCCGTTGGAGCGGACGCGGAGAGTGGACGAGTGGCCGTCTGTAGCGCGTTCAACCTCTGTAACCCGGACGCCGAGCGCGCGGACGATGGCGAGCGAGGCGAGGGTGTCCGCGCCGCGTGGGAATCGCGTGACAGTCGCCTCCCCTTTGGCGGCGGCGTTCAGGATGAGCGAACGGTGGCCGATGGACTTGTCGCCGGGCGACTCAATATCAAGATGCAGTGTCTTAGGGGAGGCGAGCCGTACAGTGTCCATGATGGGTCACTCTCGCTAACGACGGCCGCGACGGAAACGGCCGGCAAGGCGGGCGAGTCGCTCGCCGCCGAACACGCCTATGGCGCTCTCGCTTGCAGTCGGCACTTCGTCGTAGAGTCGATCCTGTTCCGTCTCGCCGACTCGTCCGCGCAGCCACGCATCACGGGCGTTGTATGCCTCCTGCAAGGCCTCTTGCAAAGCGTCACCGCCTTCGTCCACAAGTTTGCGCATCTCCTGGAGCTGTTCGACGTAGGTATCGATCCAATGGAGGATGAAATCCTTGTTGGTGGCGAAGATGGAGTGGTGCATGTCAACCGAGCCGGATGCGAGCCGAGAGACATCACGGAAGCTGCCCGCGGCCATGCGGGCCATCTCGCGCCAGCTTGGAGATGAAACGGCGGTGCGCATGAGGTTGATGGACAGTGCGATTGGCAGGTGGCTGATAGCGGCAACGAGGCTGTCATGTTCAACGGAGTCGGCGAAATACGGCTCGCCGCCGAGTGTCTTGATGAGGTTGACAGTGGTGTCGATGGACTTGGACTGGGTGCGTGGGAGTGGGATGACGGCCCACGTCGCGCCCTGGAACATGCCGGACTGCGCTCCCTCGATGCCGGGCGTCTCGACGCCGGCCATGGGGTGGCCGCCAACGAAATCGACGGTCTGCGGCAGGATTTCCTCTGCCCACTGGAGCACGGTCATCTTGGTGGATGCCGTGTCCGTGATGATTGCGCCATCGGAGAGGTTGGGGCTGATGACGGTGAATACCTCGCGGACGGCGGTGACGGGCACGGCGACGATGACGATGGACGCGTCTTCAACGGCACCGGGGAGGGTGTAGGCGACCTCATCCACCGCGCCCCGCCTGCGTGCCAGGCCGGCGGTTTCCGGGTCCTTGTCATGGCCGATGATGTCCACGCCCTTGAACGATCCGCGCATGTCCATGCCGATGGACGCGCCGATCTGCCCAAGCCCGATGATGGCTATGCGATGCCGTTCCGTTGCCATGACCGCTCCTCCCGCGAATCGCGCTCCTACAGCAGGTCCTGTCCGAGTAACGCTCGCCCGATGATTTGTACAGGCGGGATGAGGATGCTGCGGAGGATGCCTACATTCAGGATAAGGTCAATGCCAATTATTCCAAAGAGGACGGTGGGGGCATATGGCTGGAACCTGAGCATTTGCCGCGCGATTTCCCGCGGGGCGATGCCGAATGTGACCTGCGAGCCATCGAGCGGAAAGAGCGGTATTAGGTTGAAAACACCGAGCAAGAGGTTGTAGACGACGATGTAGGTAAGCGCCGTGCCGAGCCACGCGCCCATGGATAGGTCGGGGTTCGACAGGATGATGCCGGTGGTGGGTGTGACATCGTAGAGTCGCATGAGGATGCCAAAGGTTGCGGCGGTGATGAAGTTTGAACCCGGCCCTGCGAAACTCACATAGGCAACCGAGCGCCGCCCACCACGCAGCATGGCGGAATTGACCGGTACAGGCCTGCCCCATCCAAAGCCGACGACTAGAAACACGAACGTCCCTGCCGGATCGAGGTGCTTGAGCGGGTTGAGCGTTACTCGACCCATCTCGCGGGCCGTCTGGTCTCCGAGTCGGCTGGCCACCCATGCATGCCCGAACTCGTGGACGCTGAGGGCGATGAGCAGCCCCGCGCCGAGCGCGGTCATGATGAACGGCGCGACACGCAAGGCAGCGCCGGGGTCCTGTCGGATGAGGTCAATGAGAAAGAAGAGCATGGCGATCTATCTATGAGTATATGTGGGCTGTGCTTGACACGTTCGCGGCGTCGCGTCCACACTCGCGTTGTCTGTCGTGGCCGTTTGCGGCCCATGCTGGCAGAAAGGCGACGTTGTAGTCGCGCAAAGGGAATCCGGGGAGGGAAGAACGATGGCCGATTACGAGAACATCATCTATGAGACCAAGGATGCCGCAGAGGGCAAGGTGGCGTATATCACGCTGAACAGGCCGGAGCGCCTGAACGCATTGAGCCGCCCCTTGCTTGCCGAGCTTGAGCAGGCGCTGAACGAGGGTGCCACTGACGACGACGTTCGCTGCATCGTCATCAAGGGCGCGGGGCGCGGCTTCTCCGCGGGCTATGACATGAACGTTCAGACGACGGGGCGCGGAGGCCCTCGCCCGGCGCTGGATTCAGTGTTAGAGGACGGCCCGGCGAACATGTATCGCCGTGCCATCTGGAACAACCCGAAGCCGGTCATTGCCCAGGTGCATTCGTTCACGCTGGCGGGCGGTGGGCAGTTGGCGTGCCATTGCGACATCACCATCGCGGCGGACAACGCGTTGTTCGGCTATCCGCCGGTGCGCTACGCCAGCATGATGATGCCGATGGTATGGCCGGAGCTGGTCGGCATGAAGAAGGCCAAGCTGATGGCGTTCACCGGTTCCATGATCACGGCGGACGACGCGCTGCGGCACGGGCTGGTCAGCGACGTGGTTCCGACGGATGAGTTGGAGGAGCGCGTGTGGCAGTTAGCGAATACGATCTCTAAGCTGCCACCGGCGTCCACGGCGCTGAACAAGAAGGCTATCAACTACTACTACGATCGGCAGGGCCTGTTCGAGGCGATGGAATTCGCGTCGATGTACACGTCCATCTCCTACGCGTCGTCGCCTGAGGATCTGCCGCGCGGCCTGCAGGACGTGAACCGCGTGACGGCGGAGCACGGGATGCGCGCGGGCTTCCAGTACATGAACGATCGGTTCATCGAGGAGGACAAGGTCGCGCAGGAGCAGATGGCCCGGCCGAGTCGCGCGCCGTAAGCAACCTGATCCAAGAAAGGGCAGCTGGCGGGAGGCTGTGGCATTGCCACGGCCTCCCCATTTATGGAGATGGGATGAATCCACCAACCGATAAGAGCGATATCCCAACGATGACGCTTCTGTATAACCCGACTTTAGCCGCAATCCGTGACCTTGGAGGCAGCGCGACAATCTCAGAAATTGAAGCTCATGTTATGGAAAATATGGGTCTCAGTGATGACATCCTCTCAGTGACTAATGTTAGTTCAGGGCAATCGACCTTCTACAACCGGCTGGGTTGGGCACGAACTGATCTACGAATAGTCGGACTGTTAGAGAACACTGGGACAGGTACATGGGCTCTTACAGCCCTAGGCCAAAATACGGAAAGTGTAGATCCCACGAGATTGCGTCGACAAGCAGTGGAGAAGCTCAGATTTCAACAGCCCAAAGTATCGGATACCCCAGACGTTAATGAAGACGAATCAGAACCCTATGGCTCCGAGTTGACTTGGCGCGATCAGCTTCTTGAGATGCTCAAAGAAATGAGTCCGTCAGCATTTGAGCGACTATGTCAGAGACTGTTGCGAGAGGCCGGCTTTACGGATGTAAACGTCACAGGCCGCAGTGGTGATGGCGGGATAGATGGGAATGGAATCCTTCAACTACAAGGCATCATTAGCGTTCCGGTGTCCTTCCAAAGCAAGCGCTACAAGGGAAGCGTAGGTGCACCAATTGTCCGCGAGTTCAGGGGATCGCTGGGTAGACAAGCTGAACGTGGCCTCCTCATGACGACCGGCACGTTTACTCCCGATGCTCGACGTGAGGCGACCCGAGAGGGTGCCGTGTTCATTGATCTTATCGATGGGGATGGACTGCTTGACAGGCTCAAGGGCTTGCGACTTGGAGTCAAAGTAGAGATGGTCGAACAAACTACCGTTGATAGTGAATGGTGGCAATCCACTTACGGCGTCTCGCCCACTGAAACTGACTGAGGCTAACGATGAGTTCTAACAGCACTGAACCACACCCCGGGCCGCTTGCGCGGTTGCGGGTTTTGGATTTGACGTCGTATCTCGCACAGCATTGCGCGCGGGCGCTGGGCGATATGGGGGCGGATGTCATTAAGGTGGAGCCGCGCGGTGGCGATCCTGCTCGGATGCTGCCGCCGTTCGCAGGGAACGTCGAGCACCGGGAACGCAGCCTGCGGTTTATCCACGCCAATCGCTCGAAGCGCGGTGTCACGCTGGATATCAACAATGAGACGGATCGGGAGAGCATCGCGAAACTTGCTGCCCGTTCAGACATCCTCGTAGAGGATTTTAAGCCGGGTTACATGGCGTCTGTCGGACTGGGATATGAGGATCTGAAGGCTGCCAATCCCAATCTTGTCTATGTTTCGATAACGCCGTTCGGGCAGACCGGCCCGCACGCGACGTTTGAGGGCGGCGATCTCATTGCGCAGGCGAGCGCGGGGATGATGTTCGCGAACGGCGACGACACCCGCCCGCCCGTCATGGCCCCTTTCGAGATGGTCACCCAGTTGGCGTGCATGCACGCGGCGTACGGCGCGGTTTTGGCGATTCGGGCGCGGCGCGTCATCGGGCACGGCCAGCACGTGGATGTCTCGCAGCAGGAGGCGAGTCTCTGGGCGCAGCACAGCTATATCTCACGGTATTCGTACATCAACCAGATCACGCGCCGTGAGGGGCATCATTCAGCGTTTGGCGCGGTCAATACGTTCCGCACGCGTGACGACGGCTACGTGAACCTGTCCATTTACATGCGACACCACTTCGGGCGCATGGCCACGGAACTCATGGGCAACCACCCGGTGCTCTCGGACGAGATGTGGTGGGAGCGCGAGGTGCGGCAAGAGAACCGCGAGGTCATCGACCAGTTCGTGCAGGAATACATGGAGACGGTCGACCGCGATGATGTCGCGGAGCGCGGTCAGGCCATCGGAATGCCAATCGTGCCGGTGCTGACGCCGGGCGAGTTCGCCGACAGTGCTCACGCCCGCGAGCGCGAGTTCTTCATCGACATGGAGCATCCCGTCATTGGGCCGTACAAGACGGCCGGCCCACCGCTCAAGTTCAGCAAGACGCCGTGGCAGCCAAGCCGAACTGCGCCGCTGCTGGGCGAGCATACGGAGGAGGTGCTGGCTGAATTAGAACGGGAGCCCGCGCCAGCCGGAGCCGCATCTAATGGAACGGTTGCCTCTAGTAGCATCAAGCCACTGGACGGCATCCGTGTTGTGGACTTCACACGGGCGTTTGCGGGGCCGTTGGCGACAATGTTCCTCGGATTCTTCGGCGCGGAGGTCATCAAGATTGAGTCCGAAGACCTGGACGATAACCGCGCTCCGGGTCAGACGACCTTCCAGGACCTGAATCGCACCAAGATCAGCGCGACTATCGACATGCGAACTCCCGAGGGCCAGCAGCTGATCCGTGAGCTGGCCGCAAAGAGCGATGCGGTCATCGAGAATTTTAGGCCCACCGTCATGGATCGCCAGAACGTGGGCTACAAAGAACTGATCAAGGTCAAGCCGGACATCATCATGCTGGCGATGCCTGGCATGGGGAACTCCGGCCCGCTGAGCACCTATTTCTGCTATGGCCAGCAAATCATGGGCGTGTCCGGCATCACGAATCTCTGGGGACACCCGGACGCGCCGATGGACACGCGGATCAAGATGCCGTTTCCGGACTATATCGCGGGCATCTTTGGGGCGCTGTCCGTGGCTGCCGCGCTTGAGTACCGCGACCGCACCGGCGAGGGTCAGTACATCGAGCTTGCCCAGGTGGAGGGTGGGGGACACCTGCTCACCGTCGCCTACATGGACTACATGATCAACGGCCATAACCCTCCGCCTGCGGGCAATCGCAGCGAGTTCTACGCGCCGCATGATGTGTATCCGTGCATCGGGTTCGATGAGTGGTGTGCCATTGAGGTTCATACCGAGGAGCAATGGCAGGCGCTCGTTGGGGCGATGGGCAGCCCGGGGTGGGCTAATGATGAGCGATTCGCCACCATGCATGCGCGTATCGCCAACAAGGAAGACCTGGACGCGAATATCAGCGAATGGACCAAGCAGTACACGCCGCGTGTCGCGATGCGTATCCTGCAACAGGCGAGCGTTCCTGCAGCATACGTCGCGAACGGCGAGACGTTGTACGTCGATCCGCACTTGCGGAGCCGCCCGGCGGCCATCGTTCCGGCTGAACACGCGGATGCGGGCTTGATGGAGCACCAGGGCATCGACACGAATCTGTCAGACACGCCCGGCGACGCAGGCCAACCGTGTCCCACAAAGGGCCAGCAAAACGACTACGTCTTCAACGAGGTGTTGGCCCTGTCCGCAGAACGGCGGCGGGAGTTGGAAGAGAAGGGCGTGCTACGGTAGCGCTAGACTACCGCCTGCGGGAGATGGATCTACGCAGGATTACCGCGGCCAGCGTTGCGGCGACGGCCCATGCGGTGGCGATCCAAAAGAGTTGGCGGGCGTGCTCTATGTCCTCTTTCTCAATCGCGCGCCCCTCGAGGTTCGTGGCAGTCTCCCAGCCGGTAACGTCGGGCTCCGGGTCAAGGTAGACGCCCAAAGCGCCCGCCATCGCCGACTCAGTCCAGCCACCTTCAAGCACATTGCCGCGAGCGCTGGCCTCCGAGCGGCTTGTCTCCCACGCCTCTTGCGCGCGCTGTGAGGTCAACTGCGCGCCGGCGGAGAGAAATAGCCCGGATGCCACGGACGGCGCGATAGATGCCGCGCTGTCGATGCGCCTGGCCGCCACCGCAAGAGGATCATCACCGTGTCTGCGCCACCGAGCTGCGAGCGTCTTGACCACCCGATAGGCCACGGCTCCGGGGATGCCGAAGATCGCAAAATACAGAAGAGGCCCTACGACACCATCGCGGAAATCGTTGCTCAACCGGCGCAGCGCGTGGGAGCGCTGCTGTTGGAGCACCTCAGGAGAGACTTCCTGAGCGGTTCCCGTGACAGACTCGCTCATGCCCGCCTCGCGCATCAACCTCGTGACATCGTCTGAAACGACCTCTTGCCCAGTCTCTTGACCGTCCTGTTCTTCAAGCTCGCGTAGAGCATTCAGTCCGCCCCGGATGGAGATTGCGCCCTTGAGCAGCGCAGTGGCAGCCTCACGGTAGACGGCGCGGTGGATGAGGCCGGCCGCGCCGAGGATCCACTTGGAACCAAGCCATGCGGCATAGGGCAGGGCGAATGCCGTTCCCATGGCGTACACGGTGCGGGCAACGTATGAGTTCTGAGGCGCGCGCGCCTCCAGCGCGTCCGCGGCTCGCGTGGCGACACCGACAGGATCGGCTTCTTCAGGAATATCGCCTAGCAGGACATCCCATCCGACCGCCCAGAGAAGTGTGCCCGGCTCTTGTCCTCGCGGCATTGGCATCCTCCACTCCGCGACGCGCTACGCCGCCGTGTCAGGTTGCCTTCATTGTGCCATCAAACGGGTTCGTTATCGACTGTAACGCCTGCGTGCGATCATGTAGCGAAGGATGATGATGGCGACAACGGCCAACGCAATGACGATGAAAAGCAGGATGGCGCGAGGCCCGAGAATGCGTACGGCGATGAAGGCAAAGGCCAGCCCGATGGCCAGGCGCAACAGGAATAGCAACATGGTGGCTCTCATGAATTCACGGGCCGCGGGCCGAAGCCCCTCGCCGCTTCCGCCGCCAAAGCTGCGGAACATCCCGGCCATGCTGTTGAGAGGGCCGCCGTCACGCGCTCTTGGCGGACGTGGCATGACGGGCTTTTCGCCCTGCTCACGCAGGATCTCCTCGATCTCGTCGCGGAGGCCATCACCCTGATGCTCCGCCTCACTGTCCTGGTTGTCCCGGGGTGTGCTCATTGTGCTTCCCCTTACCCCCATATCGCGTACGACGCAGGCTCTAACTGGCTCCGGGGGGAGCGGGCGCTGCGGTCATGCCCACACTGTACTCTCTTCGACAAGGGAATGGGGACTATTGGCCGTTGTCCGGCGCGGCCCACCCTTCCCTGACCATCAGAGCCGGCAGCTCATTCACGCTTTCCAGGAAGTAGTCCGGCGCCGGTTCATCGTCCATCGGGAAAGGGTACGACTTTCTGATGCGGATGGCGACTATCCCCATGTTACGCGCGCCGACAACGTCCGCCTCCGTGCGATCACCGATATAGATGCACTCCGACGCTTCAACACCAAGTCCGTCCAGGCAGTACTGAAAGATCTTTGGGTCCGGTTTGTGCGCGCCCACCTCTCCGCCAATGGCGATACAGCCAAAATGATGCTCCAGCCCCAGCACATCGATCTTGCCGCGCTGCAGGTCTGTCGGCCCGTTCGTGATCAGCCCAAGCTTGAACCGCGCTCTGAGCCATGACAGCGTTTCCTCCACCCCGTCGTACAGACTCAGATGATCCATCAGCACCTTGTTGTAGACGCCCCGCATGAATTGCGTCGCCTCGTCGTCCAGACCAAGCCGTTCCGCCATGCGCGACATGCGGTTCCGGAATCGACCCGGCACGCCCACCGAGTCCCAGTTCAACGCCTCACTCATAACCTCAGAAAGCAGTGTCGGGTCAACGGAATCCGCCAATGCCTCATGGACTGCTTGCAGGCGGAGGGGAGTCAACCCTTCCGAGTCGCAAAGGGTATCATCCAGGTCCAGAAGGACAGCTCTGATGGGCGCCATCTACCCGATCTCTACCACTGAGGGGCGCATGAGGATGATTACGCGCCAGTCCCCGCTTTCGTCGGATACGGCGTCAATGAGCCTCAGACCGCCCTCCATTAGCGCGTATGCCGCCATGTCAAACTTCTCAGCAATGATGCCGGAGCCGATGAGTATCCCGCCCTGGCGTGTCGCGGTGGCAAGCGGCGCGGCCAGCTCCTCTAGTACTTCGGCAGTCAGGTTGGCTACCACAATGTCCCAGCCACTGTGCTCCTTGACTGTCTCCGGCCAATCCTGCTGCTCAACTGAAAAAGGATCCTGGCCGGTGCGGGGCAGGGTGCCCTCCCGAATTTCAATTACTTTTGAGAAGCCATTGTGTTCAACGTTATCACGGGCTGCGGCGACTGCGACAGGGTCGATATCAATCCCTCGCACATGCACTGCGCCAAGCTGAGCGGCAATGATGGACAGGATGCCGGAGCCGCAGCCGACATCCAACACCGTTTCTCCTGTCTGCACCTGCTTCTCCAGTTCTCGCGCGCAAAGCTGTGTGGTGGGATGCAGGCCGGTGCCGAATGCCATGCCTGGGTCGAGGTGGATTACGATGTCATCCGGCTCAGGGTCATAGTCGCGCCACGTCGGAACGACAATGGATCGATAGCCGACGCGATGCGGGTGAAAGTGCTCACGCCACGCGGATTCCCAGTCCTCGTCGGCGATTGTCCGTTCATGCAGCTCGCCGACGGACGTGATCATGTCCAAGTAGGACAGGCCGTCTCTCAAGCCTTGCCGGGCTGCCACGATCGCGCCATCTTCGCCGTTTTCCGGAAGCGGGGTGTAGGCTGCCACGCGAACGCGGCGGCTCTGTGTAAGGGACTGTGGGCCAGTACGTAATTCGTCCGGTTCAGACAATTCCTGAATCGCAACGCCGCCCGCGTGGCTGTATTGGCTAAAGAGATCCGTAACGGCCTCCGCCGTCTCACCGGTGACGACGACGCTGAACTCTATCCATTTCATGGAGTCGGCGTGGCATTCGGATCCGGTGTTGGCGTTGGCGTACTGACAAAGATGTCCTGCTCTGTGATGAGGCGGGCCATGTGCTCACCCCATGCGCGATCCAGGAGATAGACACGGTCGATGCCGTCAATGCGCGCATAGTTCGTGATGCGATCGGGTGTCAGATCACCGACATAAACCGTGTACGCTTGCCCGTCTTCCATATGGAAGCCCAAGGTAATCTGCGGTGAATCGAGTCCATATAGAGCGAGGGCGGCTTCGTCGGGATTCTCCATGATGAGCCGTGGAGAGCGCGCGCCGCCCGCAAGGAAAGGCGTTCCCGCGAACTCCTCACTAACCGGCGGGCCTTCCAGATCCCCGTAATGCCAGACCCGCTCGCTGTCCCGGATGAACGTGGCGACCGTGCCGAAATACGTTACATCCAGGCGATTGATTGTCAGGTCGTCCACCAGATAGAACCACTCCTGTGAGGTAGGGCTATCGTCCTCCTCCGGTTCGGTAAGTGGTGGTCCAAACCACAGATAGCCGCCCATGAGGACTGCAATCACCACGAGGACGAGTGTGATTCGGAAGTTCATGGAACGCGCCGTTCCTTGTCGGCACTATCTCGGAGGGCGTGACTCAGCGCCGCCGCCACCACGTCCACCCCGCGACAAGAATCATAAAGGCCGGAAAGACGCCAACGGATGAGTAAAGAATCCAGTTCGCCTGCCGCTGTGTGAGTGTAAGAATGCGAGGCACGTTCAGCCGTGCTCGCACGCCGATAAGACCTTCCTGTTCCGTGAGCCAGTTGACGGAATTCATCATCAAGTCCAGGTTGCCAACGGAGTTGATGAACTGATTCGTCGCGAACGCTGAGTTGCCGATGGCGACGATGCGTCCTGCGGTGTCTTGCGGAAAACGAGGGTCGGCAGGGAATTCGACAGCTGAGGCAATCGAGAGGGGCCCACGGGTGTCCTGATCCGCGTCGAATCGCGGTTCAACCAGGCTGCTTTCGTCGCGCTCAAGCCAACTACGGTCCGTCGTGAATGCCAGAGGGTAGACGGTTAGGGCAGAGCCTTCCATGACCTCCGGCGGCAACGGCGCGACACGAGTGACAAGAGGGAAGAACGTTACGAGGGAGCGGTCAATCATTGGAGCGGTTATGGGGTGATCGGGCAGGTAGGCATCGGCGCGGATTGTTGGCGTGGTGATGTCAGGCTGCGCGTAGCTGGCCGGGTCGACGATTGTGCCGCCGCCGGCGGCGATGCCTGCCAGGAAGAGCAGTTCCAGCCACGAATCCGGCGTATCTTCTGATAAAAGGAATAGAACGTTGCCGCCGCGTGCGAGATAGTTCCCCAGCAGATCACGGTCAATGCGCCCTTCTTCCTCGACCAGGTCGCGATCTGGGCCTGCAACGACGACGACGGAGCACTCCTCCGGCACCTGCCCCGCGGACGCAAAGCCGAAGTCACGCACCACGTACAATTCGCGTTCCATCGCCTCCTTGGCGCGGCTCATGCCGATGTCGGTCGTGCTCAGGATGCTGTGCTCGCCGTGTCCCGTCAGGAAGCAGACGGTTCGGAGCTGCGTGCCTGTCGCGAGGAGGAGGTTCGAGGTGAACTCCTGCTCGGAGATCTGGCGCGTCTGAGTCACACGGTCACGCGAGGCAAAGACAACCACACCGTTCTGATCGATGTTGAACCTGCTGGCCTTGGCCGGATCCGTTTCCGGATCGACGATTTCATACGTGAAGTTGCCACTCAGCAAATCGTATTCGCGGAGCAGTTGTTCCGTTGCTGCTGCAGCCTCATCGCCCGGGGTGAAGAAACCGAAAGCCTCCACCGGCTGGTCAAGGTTCCTGAGCACCTCCTGAGTCTGGGTTGCGAGCGTGAATCCGCGATTAGCGGTCAAATCGACGCGGGCGTTCGCTGCAACGCTGACGACGTTGACAAGAGCCAGGACCACGGTGAAGGCGAGAATCATCACCAAAGTGTTGACGCCGTACCGCCCCTGCCGCGTTGACATGATGCGAACGACCTGTTCGCGGCTGAGGAATGCGCCGACAAGCAGCGCAATTACTCCAACGCCCAATAGAACAAGCGCCCATGCTCTGAGTTCTGCGACGATGGCGTACAGGAGCGCGCCGCTGATGATGGCGACCGCGCCGACGACGAGCAGGGCTATGCCAATGTCCTCGGATACTCGCTCCCCACGCAGGGATAGACGATCACGCATTGACGGGTTACCGCCAGCGGCGGGTCTCTACGGCCCGCACAGTCAAGAAGAGGAAGAACACAATCAAAGAGAAGAAATAGATGATATCCCTCGTGTCGAACACGCCGAAGGCCATATCCCGGACATGTTCATTCATTGCAAGGAACGTCACGACGTCTGTCCATGCATGATCGGGATCGCCCAACGCTGCAGTCGCATTGAATAACCAGAGCACGAGCAGGATTGCCAGAGAGAAGATTGCGGCAACAATCTGATTAGCCGTGAGCGCAGAGCCTAGCATCCCCACGGCGATAGCCACGGCGCCCACGAGGAACAGCGCAAAGTACCCCGTAATGAGGGGAATGACGTCCGGACTGCCGAAGAAGAAAAGCAATAGTGGGAAATAGAGAGTGAGTGAGTACATGCCCGTGAGGATTGTCAGCGCTGCGAGATATTTCCCGAAAACGATCTCGATATCCCTGACGGGGGCAGTCAATAGAAGCTCCATCGTGCCCAGCTTCTGCTCCTCTGCCAGTAACCGCATGGTGAGCGCAGGAGCGATGAGGATCGTCAGGAAGAACGCGCCAATGGGACCGATGGGGCCGAAAAGGAATCCTCGGATTGTTGCCTCGGGATAACGTCCGGTGACACTCAGGGCAAATGAGAGGCCGGTGAGGCCGAGGAAAATGGCGGCAATGACCCAGGCGTTGGGCGAGTTCACATAGGAGCGTAGTTCACGCAGCCAGATAGTACGGATTGTTCGCACGTTCACGCGGCTGTCTCCTCGTCCTCGGTGGTCAGTCGCAAGAAAATCTCCTCAAGTGAAAGGCCCATGGCGCGGAGCTCCACGAGGCCCCATCCGTGGTCTGCTACAGCACGGGCAAGCTCGACACGTATGTCTCGGCTCGGCGCGCATTCCACGACGAACTGTTGACGCCCGCCCGCGTCTGAAAGCGTGACTTCCGTAACTCCGTCTACACCGGAGAGAGCCTGCTGAATCTGCTCGCGCGGGCCGCGCACTTCCATCACGACGCGGGAGACGCCGCCGAGGCGGGCAGACAGCCGCTCCGCCGTGTCCATGACCACGATCCGTCCTTCGTGAATGATCAGCACGCGGTCACAGACCATGCTGACCTCCGGCAGGATGTGGGTGGAGAGAATCACGGTATGGTCGCCGCCGAGGCCCCGGATGATTTGCCGTGTCTCGACGACCTGCCGCGGATCAATTCCGATAGTCGGCTCGTCAAGCACGAGCACGGGCGGCTCATGCAGGATGGCCTGCGCGATGCCGACACGCTGGCGATATCCCTTTGAGAGCTTGCTGACCAAAGAGTCCGTGTATTCCTCAAGGCGGCAGAGTCCGAACACATCCTCCACCCGGGCACGGATACGAGGCTTGCTCATGCCGCGCAGCTCTCCCATGTAGTGGAGGTACTCCCGCACGGTCATATCCGTGTAAAGCGGCACGGTTTCAGGCAGGTAGCCGATGGCTGCACGGGCGTCCAACGGTTCCTCCTGAACATCATGGCCCGCTACAACTGCAGTGCCGGAGGTGGGCGGCGTGAATCCGGTGATGATGCGCATAGTGGTCGTCTTCCCTGCGCCGTTAGGGCCGAGAAATCCGATAACCTCGCCCGGTTCGGCGGCAAAGGAAACGTCCTCAATTGCCGGAAAATCGCCGTAGAACTTAGTAAGGCCACGCGCCTCAATCATGCACCGCGCCCCCGTAGGTCGGAGAAGTATGAATATCTAGTGTAACGCACGCAGGCGAATTGGGGTTAGGGCAGACCAGACGGCTGCTAGGTCCTGGCTGCGTCTGCAGCTTGCGCCATCTCTACCTCATGGACGATGCGACGCGTATGGTTGATGACGTCCGGCGAGACGCTCACGGACGTGATGCCCCACTCAACCAGCTTGGCCGTCAAGTCCGGGAAAAAGCTGGGCGCCTGACCGCAGATGCCGCACGTGATGCCAAGCCGTGCAGCTGTTGTGACGATGGTCTCCAGCGCGCGCATGACGGCCTCGTTCCGCTCATCGAAATCGTCGGCCAGGATGGCGCTGTCGCGATCCACCCCGAGGACGAGTTGCGTCAGGTCGTTGGAACCGATGGACACGCCATCGATACCGACATTTATGAACTCCTCCAGCAGGAACACGTTTGAGGGAACCTCCGCCATCATCCACAGCTTGAAGCCGTTGTCGCCGCGCCGCAGGCCGTACTGCTCCAACAGCGACTTGGTGTGGACAAGCTCATCCACGGTGCGGACAAACGGGATCATGACGTGCAGGTTGGGGTGCTTGGCGCGCACACGGCGCACGGCCTCAATCTCAAGCGCGAAGATATCCGGCTCTTTGACGTAGCGACCCGCGCCCCGGTACCCGATCATCGGGTTCTCTTCTTCCGGCTCGTAGCGGTCGCCGCCCCGCAGATTCCGGTACTCATTCGTCTTGAAGTCGGTTGTGCGATAGATAACAGGGCGGGGATCAAAGGCGGCGGCGAACTTCATCAGGCCGTCAACTACCTTTTGGGTGTACTCCTCACCACGCCCCTCTTCGATCATCAGGCGAGGGTGTTCACCGATACGCGCGACGATGAACTCCGCCCGGAGCAGCCCGACGCCGTCCACGTTGCGGGCGGCGATGACGTCAGCCAGATCCGGCTCCGCCAGGTTTACGTAGACGTTCGTCTTCGTTCGCAGATTCGCCGCGGCGTCGTCCACACTGACATCTTCGCCCGCGCCCGGAACCGCGCCCTCATAGACGCGGCCGGTAGACCCGTCGACCGTGACGATCTGGCCGTCCGTCAGGGTATTCGTTGCCGCCCCTGTGCCAACGGCGCACGGGATGCTCAGCTCCCGGGAGATGATGGCTGCGTGAGCGGTACGGCCGCCGTGATCGGTGATGATTGCGGTGGCGCGCTTCATGGCGGGGACATAGTCCGGCGTGGTCATCTCCGTAACGAGGACATCACCCTCCTTGACCCGCTCAAGCTGATTGAGAGATGTCTCGTCAATCTTTGGCAAGACCACGACAGTGCCGGTGGCGCTGCCCGGGCTGGCGGGCGTGCCCTGCAAGAGCAGGGGATACACGGATTCGTCCACCTCCAGGCCCTCGGTCTCGCCGACGCTGCCAAGGGTCGTGATTGGGCGCGTCTGCGTGATGTAGAAAGAGTTGCCCTCAATGGCCCACTCGATGTCTTGCGGGTGATTGTATGCCTCCTCAAGGTTGAGTCCGTGCTGCGCGATCTCCGCAATCAGACTGTCCGTGAGCTTGTACGTGCGCGACATCTCAACGGGGACATCAACCTCGTGGTTCAGGTCGTCCGCGCCAACGGCATCCGGATTGCGCGTGAGCATCCTGCTCTGCGGCACGAGGCGCTTCTCCAGGATCTCCATGCCGTCCTTCTGGATTAAATAAGAATCCGGCGTCACTGCGCCGGATACGACAGATTCGCCGAGGCCGTAAACGGCCTCAATAAGAACCTTCGAGCGGTCGCTGCGATTCGGCTCCGCTGTGAACATGACGCCCGAAATCTCGGACTGCACCATGCGCTGCACCGGCACGGCGATGCCGACGCCAAGCTGGTTGAAATTCTGCTCCGCGCGATAGAAGATGGCCCGTGCCTCAAACAGGCTTGCCCAGCAGCCCTTGACGGTCTCCAGGACCTGTTGGATCCCCTCAACGTTCAGATAGGTGCGCTGCTGTCCAGCAAACGAGGCGTCCGGCAGATCCTCGGCCGTCGCGGATGAACGGACAGCAACAGGCCCTTCGCCGAGTTCCCGGTAGGCCTCTGTGATTTCAGCCGCGAGGTCGGCTGGCATGGGCGCGGAGAGAATCGCCTGCTGAGCCTGCGTGGCAACTTCAACAAGGTTGGAGGAGTGATAGACATCAACGCCGCCTAGGATTTCGCCCAACCTGGCATCGAGACCGTTGTCCGTAAGGAATTTCAGATAGGAGACGACGCTGACAACGAACCCGGGCGGCACCGGAGCGCCTCTGCGCGTCATTTCGCCGAGATTGGCTCCCTTGCCGCCAGCGAGCGCCAGATCGCCGGAATCGACTTCCGAGAACCACAGCAGGGACGCCTGCCGCTTTTCTATTTCAGTGAGTTCGCGCTTCGGCATCTGCCGAATGTCAACGACCCCGTCTGACATGCCTGTACCCCCTCAGGACTCTTCCGCGTCCGCCCCACCCGGGGACGCCGAACGGCCCCTTATGCGGGGCGCGTCATGCCGCTGGAATTATACCATCCGAGAGCCGCGCCGCGTGGGGATGGGGAGGATGCAGACAAGGCAGTCTACGCTTGATGCATTTCTCACGATGCGGCAAAGCAATCAAAGTATGGAGCTGAGGGGAGTCGAACCCCTGACCTCTTCAATGCCATTGAAGCGCTCTCCCAACTGAGCTACAGCCCCACCGCGACAACCTGGGAATCGGACACTTTCGCCGCCGCGACGCGGCTTGCACGGCGTGCCGATGCGATTGCGTTCTCCAATTGTACAGTAGCGCGCTGATCCGGCGGCCACGCCGCGCCCCCACCCATAGCGCGAAACACTACAATGAATAGACGGTAATCAACTGCAATCGGCAAACACGCCGCCGCCGTGAGGCGCGAACGGAGACGGAGATCAACACGACGAATGGCAGAGAGGCGCGTCTTGCGCGCTTAAGAGAATTGCTGACCGAGCGTGTCTTGGTCGTGGACGGCGCAATGGGCACGCGCATTCAGGCGCTTGGCCTCACCGCGGAAGACTACGGCGGCCCTGAGCTTGAGGGCTGTCTGGAGAATCTCAACCTGACGCGGCCCGACGACATCGCCGGCATCCACCGCTCTTTTCTTGAGGCGGGCGCGGACATCATCGAAACAAACACGTTCGGCTCAACGCCGCTCGTGCTAGGCGAGTTTGGCGTCGCAGATAGAGCTGAAGAGATCAGTCGTGTCGGCGCGGAGATTGCACGCGCCGCGGCTGACGACGCCTCTACCGATGACCATCCCCGCTTCGTCGCAGGATCCATGGGGCCGACGACGCGCTCAATTTCCGTTACGGCCAACGTCACATTTGATGAACTCGTTGAGCACTATCGTGTTCAGGCGCGGGGACTGATCACGGGCGGCGTGGATTTCCTGCTGGTCGAAACCTCGCAGGACGCCCTTAACATCAAGGCCGCGCTAGAGGGCATCGACCGCGGGAACGCCGATCTTGGGTCGGACGTTCCCACCGCCGTGCAATGCACCATCGAGACAATGGGCACGCTGCTGGCAGGGCAGGACATCGAGGCGTTCTACACATCTTTCGCGCACCGGGACCTGCTGTGGATTGGCATGAACTGCGCGACGGGGCCGGAGTTTATGCGTGACTACGTCCGCACGCTTTCACAGATTTCACGCTTCCCTGTTGCGGTGATTCCAAACGCCGGTCTGCCGGATGAGGACGGCAACTACCACGAGACGCCCGAGGATATAGCCTCCGCGCTTGGCTCCTTCATGGATGCCGGCTGGGTCAACGTCGTCGGCGGATGCTGCGGGACCGTGCCGGAGCACATCGAGCGGATATGCGCCGTGACGGCCAATCGTCCTGCCCGCGTGCCCGTAGAATCTGCCACCACTGTTGTCTCCGGCCTTGAGACGCTGACGATTGACGAGGACACGAAACCCGTTTTGATTGGCGAGCGGACGAATGTGCTTGGCAGTCGCCGATTCAAGCGGCTCATTGGCGAGGGCAATATCGAGGAGGCTTCTGAGATCGGGCGTGACCAGATTCGCAACGGCGCGCACGCCTTGGACGTCTGCTTGCAGGACCCGGACAGGGATGAGGTGGCCGACATTACCACATTCCTGGAACGGCTCGTCCGCAAGACGCGCGCGCCTCTTGTCATTGACTCAACTGATGTCAATGTCATTGAAGAGGCGCTGAAGCGCACGCAGGGCAAATCGATCATCAACTCCATCAACCTGGAGGACGGTGAGGAACGCTTTGCCACCGTCGCGCCGCTTGCCGCCCGCTATGGGGCGGCAGTCATCGTTGGCTGCATCGACGATGACCGAGAGCAGGCACAGGCCATCACGCGGCAGCGCAAGCTGGAGATCGCTCAGCGTTCTTATCAACTGCTCACCGAGAAGTACGGTCTGCGCGGCGAGGACATCATCTTTGACGCACTTACATTCCCCGTGGGCACCGGGGACGAGAACTACATCGGCTCTGCAGTTGAGACCATCGAGGGCATCCGCCTGATTAAGGAGGCTCTCCCGCTGGCCAAGACGACGCTCGGGATCTCTAATGTGTCGTTCGGGCTGCCGCAGGCGGGGCGTGAGGCGCTGAATGCAGTCATGTTGTACCACTGCGTGCAGGCCGGTCTTGATAGCGCCATAGTGAACACGGGCGGCCTCGTGCGCTATGCGGCGCTCTCGGAAGAGGAACGCGCGCTATGCGATGCCCTGATCTTCTGGCGGGGCGACGATCCCATCGCCGCCTTTGCCGCCCATTACCGTAATCGACAATCGACCGCCGCCGAGCAGGGCGTTGACCGCATGGAAGGGTTGTCCCTGGACGAGCGCATTGCGAGGCGTGTCGTTGAGGGGACGCGCGAGGGCATGCCGCCGGATCTTGATACAGCTTTGGAGGAGCGGCCTCCGCTAGAAATCATCAACGGCCCGCTGATGGCCGGCATGGACGAGGTGGGACGGCTGTTTGCGGCCAATGAACTCATCGTCGCGGAGGTGCTGGAGTCGGCAGAGGTGATGAAAGCTGCCGTCGCGCATCTCGAGCCGCATATGGAAACGACCGAAACGAGCTCGCGAGGCAAGGTTCTGCTGGCCACCGTCAAGGGTGACGTGCATGACATCGGTAAGAACCTCGTCGATATCATCATGTCCAATAACGGCTATCGCGTGATCAACCGTGGAATCAAGGTGCCGCCGGGCGAGCTGATTGAGGCGTTTCACGAGCACAGGCCGGACATGATTGGCCTCTCCGGCTTGCTTGTAAAGTCGGCGCAGATGATGGTCGAAACGGTGCGTGATTTCACGGAGGCGGGCGTTGACGTGCCGATTCTTGTTGGCGGCGCGGCGCTGAGCAATCGCTTCACGCGCCTCCGTATCGCGCCTGAATACGAGGGGCTTGTTGCATATGCTCAGGACGCGATGACTGGCCTCGACCTCGCCAATCGCATCCGCTTACCTGAGGAGAAGGAGCGGCTGCAAACGGAGCTTGCGGCTGAGACGGATACCATTCGTGATCAGGACGCGGCTCGTTCTGCTGCTCCATCTGCAGACGGTCGCGCGCCCGCGGTCATCACGCCCGTGAATGTGCCTCCACATCCTCCGGACCTGGTTGAGCATATCCTGCTGGATCATGATCTCGACGAGGTTTTTTCCTACGTCAACCCGACCATGCTCTATGTCCGACACCTGGGATACCGCGGTCGATTCCTAGAAGATCTTGGAAGCGGCAATGAGCGGGCGACTGAGCTGCATGAGCGCGTCCAAAAGATTCAGCGTGAGATGGCGTCGCGGCCTGATATCCGCGCCTCGGCCATCTTTCGTTTCTTCCGCGCCACCCGTGACGGCGATGATGTCCTAATCCTCTCGTCGGATGGAGAAAACTTACTGGAACGGCTGCAATTCGGTAGGCAGGGCTCGGGAGAAGGCTTGAGTCTCGCGGACTACGTGCGTTCGAACGGCGCGCCGGATTACCTTGGAGCGTTTGTCACGACGGTGGGCCCGGGGGTGCGCGCTTTGGCCGACGAATGGAAAAACAAGGGCGAATACCTCGATTCCCACATCCTGCAAGTGCTGGCGCTGGAGGGCGCAGAGGGCTTTGCGGAGCTGCTGCATCAGCGGATGCGTGCGATGTGGGGATTTGCGGATCCAAGCGACATCACCAAACCGGACCTCTTCCGCGCCGCCTACCAGGGCAAGCGGTACTCGTTCGGGTATCCCGCCTGCCCTAGGCTGGAGGATCAGGAGATCCTGTGGCGGCTGCTCAATCCGGTGGAAACGATCGGCGTCAATCTGACCGAGGAAATGATGATGGAGCCGGAGGGCTCAGTCAGCGCGCTTGTTTTCCATCATCCGCAGGCCAAGTATTTCAACCTCTCAAATGAGGACGCTGAGAGGTTGGAACAGCGGATTAGTCAATCTGCAGTGTCTGCCTAGCACGCCTATAATCACTGGACAGGCCCTCAAGAGAACGGTGTAAGCACATGACTCTTTCCGATTCGGTTCGAGCCGCGCTGGAAGACGCCGCGCAGACCATTGTGGAGGCGACGTACGTTACTGCGCTCGCCGGCGCAGGCATGTCCGCTGAGAGCGGCATACCGACATTTCGCGGCCCGGGGGGCCTCTGGAAGAAGTACGGTGAACCGGACAATCTTGGTTATCAGCGGTTCCTCCGAGACCCGCAGCAGTGGTGGGAAGAGCGGCTGAACGATAACGGCATGCCGGAAATGCGCGAGGCGCTGGAGACTGCAGAGCCGAATCCCGGCCATCACGCGCTGGTCGACCTAGAGCGCATGGGCGCGCTGCGCCACCTTGTAACGCAAAACGTCGACAATCTCCACCGCGCCGCCGGCAGCGAGAACATATCCGAGATTCACGGGAACCACACGCTGATTCGGTGCATCGAGTGCGTCCAGCGCTTTACGCGGGATGAGATTCCGCTGGATCGATTGCCACCGCGCTGCCCCACGTGCGAGGGATTCCTCAAGACGGATACGGTCATGTTCGGAGAACCGATTCCGCCGGACGTTCTTCGACGCTGCCAGGAAGAGGCCTCTCTAAGCGACTGCGTCCTGATCCTGGGCACTTCGGCAATCGTCTACCCAGCCGCCGCCCTACCGGAAGTGGCGCGTCGACTGAATGGCGCGACGCTCATTGAGATCAACCCGAATGAGACGGCTCTCACGGATGCGTGTGATATCGTCGTTCGCGCTCCAACCGGAGAGGCCCTGCCGGAGCTAGTGAAAGCTGTGCGTCGGGCGCAGGGGCAGGGTGAGGTCTCCGGCGGCATCCTGGAGGCGACTTAGATTGACGGAAGCGCTCTTTCGTCCGTTTCACGGTTGGCGCTACGACACATCCCGCGCAGGAGGCCTCGGCACTCTCGCCGCGCCGCCGTATGACGTCATTGCGCCGTCAGACGTGGAACGTCTGCTTGAGTCCAGCCCTCATAATGTCATCCGGCTTGAACTGCCGTCCGCCGTCGATGCGGCGGATCCATACGGTTCAGCGAGCAAGACGTGGGACGAATGGACGTCAAACGGTTTCCTGCAGCGCGACGAGACTGCGCATTTCTATCTTGTTCGCCATACGTTCACACTCGGTGGTGTGAGAACAAGCCGCTTCGAGATCCTGGGCGCGGTCCGGCTGGCGCAGTGGGAGCGGGGCGCTGTGCTGCCGCATGAGCACACGCATGAGGCCGCCAAGCGTGATCGCCTCATGCTGATGAATGCGCTCCACGCAAACATCAGCCCAATCATGGCGCTGTATGAGGACGATGACGGCGCGATTCGCATGCTGCTGCGGGCTATATCGTCGCGCCCTCCGGATGCGTCGTTTACAGACCTCGCGGGAGACGACTATGACGTCTGGCACGTGTCTGATACGGGGGAGGCCGGGGCGATCAGGCTCGGAGTATCCGGGCCCCTGTTCGTCGCAGACGGTCATCACCGTTATGAGACGGCGCTAACGTATCTTGGCCAGCAGCCAGACGAGGCGGACGACGGAGAGCACGCGCCCGGATATATCCTGGCCGCGCTGACATCCATCGAGGATCCTGGCTTGGTCAGCCTGCCCTATCATCGTTTGATTCGAGGGTTGCCGGACGATGCCCGAGCGCGGCTGATGCGGCAGGTGGAGACGTATTTCAGAGCGGAAGAGATTAGCATCGGCGGCCTTTCCGATGCTGAGGCGGCCGAGAGATTCACATCGGCAATCGGGGCACAGGATGCGCCGATCATGGCCCTGATCGAGCCGCCCGGCGATGTTCTCAAGCTGCTCCGCCCTCTGGAGCCCGGCATCTTTGAGGGACTACTAACGGGAGAATCAGAGGCATGGAGTCGGCTTGGGCCATGTGTTTTCTTGGACGTGCTGCTCACGCATGGGGTGGGCGCAGACCAGCACGAGGCGGAGACTCGCGGCTGGCTGTCCTATCCGCGTGATGCCGCGGAGGCGATAGAGGCCGTTCGCGCAGGCGGCTGTGATGCAGGCTTCCTCCTGCAGGCAGTGAGCATGACGGATATGACGGAGGCCGCGGAGGCCGGTGAGCGCCTGCCACCCAAATCGACGTACTTCTTCCCGAAGGTTGCTACGGGAATTGTCCTTAACTCTCTGGCAGGACGACTCGAAGACTAGTACACTGTCTGGACTTTGGGGCATCCTGTTCGGCCAGACTAGGCCTCACATAGTCCATTCTCAGATTGGAGTTTTACATGACGACTGATAGCGCATCTACAGACAACAGCGTGTATATCAGCGCCGAGGGGCTGGAGCGGATGAAGGAGGAACTTGAAGACCTCCGCAATATCCGCAGGCCTGAGGTTGCGGAGATGATTCAACGCGCCAAGGAGCTTGGCGACATTACTGACAGTGCCCAATACGACGCCGCAAAGAATGAGCAGGCCTTTCTTGAGGGCCGAATCCGTCAACTTGAAGACAACGTGCGGCGCGCCGTCATTATCGAGGATCAGGGTGATCAGACTGATGGCCAGGTTCGTGTTGGCTCAACCGTCGTTGTTATCGATTCGGAGGGCCAGGAGGAACGCTGGACCATCGTTGGCCGGGCGGAGGCGGATGCTGCGAGTGGCCGCATCTCCAATGAATCACCGGTCGGCAGCGCTTTAATCGGCAAGAAAAAGGGTGATTCCTTCGAGATCGATATTCCCGCCGGCAAACTCGGCTTCACGGTCTCCGCGGTGGAGTAAGAGGCGCGCCTAGACCTGCCCTGACAACTGCAGTTGCTTGCCCTCGGTCTTGATGGCGGGGGCGACAATCATTTCCGCCTGCTGTAGGTCTCGGATGGTCTCCGCGCCACACATGCCCATCGCTGTGTGGATAGCCCCAACAAGGTTCTCCGTGCCGTCCGTGCGGTCCGTAGGACCGAATAGCAGGCGCTCAAGCGTCGCGCGGACGCCCACCTTGACACGTGTGCCGCGTGGCAGGGCGGGATGCGGCGTGGCCATACCCCAGTGATAACCCTTGCCAGGAGCCTCTTCCGCGCTCGCGAAGATGGAACCCAACATGACGGCGTCCGCACCCGAGACGAGTGCCTTGCAGAGATCGCCGCCAGAACGGATGCCGCCGTCTGTGACGATGGGAACGTAGCGGCCGGTGCGCCGGTGATATTCGTTACGCGCGGCAGCCGTCTCAATGGTCGCGGTGACCTGCGGCACGCCAATGCCGAGCACCTCACGGCTCGTGCAGGCGGCGCCGGGGCCGACACCGACAAGAATGCCCGCCACGCCTGTCTGCAACAGTTCCATCGTCTGGTGATAACCAACGACGTTACCGACGATGACGGGAATCGGAATGCGGCCCACGAGATCGTCGAAATGCAGTCCGACCGGGCTCGATGAGATGTGTCTCGCGGTTGTCACGGTTGACTGGCAGACGTAATAGTCCGCGCCAGCTTCGACGACTGTTCCGATGAACCGCTTGGTATTGGCCGGGGTGGCGGAGATGGCCACGGTCGCCCCAAGCGCCTTCATCTTCTCGATGGTCGCGCCGACATATTCTTCCTTGAGGGGGGCGGAGTAGATGCGCTGTAGTGTGGCCGTGACGGAATCCGCGGGGGCTTCAACCACTTCTTGCAGGACCTGCTCCGGGTTGGGGTAGCGCCCGTGGACGCCCTCAAGATTGAGGACAGCAAGCCCACCGTAGCGTGTGTACGTGGCTGCAAAGTTGGGGTCAACGACGCCGTCCATTGCAGCAGCGAGTATCGGCAGGTCGAAGATGCGGTCGCCCATCGCGAACCTGATATCCGTCTGCTCCGGGTTCAGGGTGACCTGCCCGGGTACGATGGCCACTTCTTCAAACCCGTAGGCGCGCCGTAGCGTTTTGAATTCCGGCACATCGTTTTCGATGCCCAGATCCAGTCCCCGCTCGGCGATTTCCGTTGCGACCATTGCGACCTACCCCCTTAAACGAAACGGCGCCGCATTGCGGCGCCGTTCAGCCTGCTTTGTGCGCTACATAAAGCAAAGGGACACGCGAAATCGTGCCCCTAACGTAAACCCCTGTGGATCGCACAGCGTCCATGAACCATTGTTGTCCCGACGGCGCTCAGCGTCAAGCACCTTTTTGAGGAATTTATCCGCCAAATCCCCCTGACGCGACGAAGCCCGGATATTCGCCGCCGACGCGGTCTTTGATGGAGCCACGCAGCATTTCCAGTTGCTCCGGCGTCGGGGCAGTTGTCACCGGCACCTCGTCGGGGATAAGTATCTCGAACCCGGTGTTTTCCTTTACCTCATCGACGGTGACACCTGGGTGAACGGACTCGAGCAGGAATCTCTTTTGATCCTTTTCATACATCATCACGCAGATGTTAGTAATGAGCATATGAGGACCGCCCGGGCGCTCCACACGCTCTCCACTGGAACCGGCGGACGTGATGAAGTCAACGTTCTCCACAAAGACTCGTGGCGTGTGCTCCAAACGGAACAGGATGATGCGGTTCGTCATGAAGTAGAGCATCCCGGAGCCGGCCGCGCCGGGGAGGCGCACGTCCGGCCTGTCATGGTCACCTATTGTGGTGAGGTTGATGTTGCCGTGGCCGTCAATCTGCGCGCCGCCGAGAAAGAAGATGTCCAGCCTGCCGCGTTGAGCAAGGTCAAAGACTTCTTTTCCGCTGATGAGGTTGAGTTCAGGGTTAGACGCGCCAATGGGGACGTAAATCATGTCCGGCGCGTGCGTCTCCTGCGCCAGGAGAACACCCGCCATCGGCACAGGTGATGCCGCGCCGGAACTAACGTATGTGTCGTCACGAACCTCCCGCGAAATGCGGGTGGCCATCAACTCGCCTATGGTGTAGTCGTCCGACTGGAACGGCATCGTGCCGGGTGTCGTTGAACGTGACTAGGCGGGAACAGCGACGCGCGTCACCATCTTGCGGTACTCGTCCTCCGTGTGCCCGCACACGAATTCGTCGAGGTACGCATTGAAGCTGTCCGCGGTCTTTGAGGCCTCCATGTACCGGGAGAAGTGGTCATTGTCCGCCTCGTAGTAGGGCTTCATGCCGCCGGGGTGCGAGCCTTGCGGAGTATGCACGACGAGGCTGACGAACGGCCACGGAATGAGGTGGCCGCCGCGCGCATCCTCGGAGAGGTCATAGTCGACGATTTCCTCGACCGTCACGAGCACCTTGTCGCTTGCCTGCGCCACCATGCGGTCCTCGTAGCCGGGCGCAAGGACGTTGCCGCTCTGATCCGCCTTGAAGGCATGAATCATGGCGATGTCCGGGCGAATGGCCGGCACGAGCAGGATGTCATGCCCCTCGTTGTAGGGGTCTTCGATGATCTTCCAGTTTGGATGGAGATTGACGAGATCGGTGCCAATCACGCCGCGTGACGGGATGAACGGCACACCGTTGGCTCCAGCCTGGAGCCCTGTGAGCGTGACGGGTCAGGTGCTGTCCAGCGCGGCGATTCCTCCCTTTTTGGCCACACGGCGGTAGTTCGGGGCAAATCCGCGCTCGCCGAACGTGAGGGAGCCGGTGTCGATGGCCTTGACGGCGCCTGCGCCGATGAGCATGTCACCCTGGATGCCGCCCGCGGGCGTAAAAACGAGGGTCAGGTCCTTGATGCCCCGGCGGACGATTTCGCGCGTCAACGCCATGGAGGAGCGGTCGTTGCCGCCGGTAGTGGCGATGAGCATCCCGTCCTTGAATCGATTTCCTGCCTCTTCAATGCTGACGATTCTCGTCATGGCACATCCTCCCAATCGCGGGACGCCTCTGAGGGCATCTTTTCATACAAGGTGACGCTACGCCGAATAGGGTGAAAGGTCAAGTTAGAGACAGGAACGAATGGTGCTAAGAACGCTCAATCTTGCCGCTCTTGACAGCGTACATCACGGCATGAGCGCGAACCTCTGCCGGAATGAGCTCGACATCGGCAGTGGTGATGAGAACCTGCCGGCCCGGCGTCAGGCAGTGGCGCAGAACCCGCTCGCGGCGGTCCGCATCGAGTTCAGAGAGTGGATCGTCCAGCAGGATGACGGGCTCATCGCCGAGCCGTTGGCCGATATACGCGGACTGCGCGATCACCAGCGCAAGCGCCGCCGTCCGTTGCTGTCCGCGAGAGCCGTAGACCCCAAGATCGACATCGCCGGACACCACGCGCAGGTCGTCACGGTGCGGACCGACGGATGTCGTTGCCGTGGCTGAATCACGCGCCCACGCGCCTTCCAGCGCATCGGCAAAGTTCTGTTGAAGGTTGGATGATGTCCTCTCATCCTCCCTGACGGTGACTGTTGAACGATATTCAAGGGCAAGATGGCCGGTGCGACCCGTGAATTCGGCGTGGGCGGCCAACATCTCTTTCTGCAAGACGTCGATTAGCGCGATCCGATGCCCCAAGACAAATGAGCCTGCGCGGATGAGCTCCTGTTCCCACAGGCGCATGTCCTCAGTCCTTTGTGTAGCGCCGCGCTCCCGGGCGTCTCTGAGCGCCGCATTGCGTTGGGTGACCAGCCGCTCATAGCGCCGGAGTGCCCGCGCATACTCCGCATCCGTCTGCAGCGCTGTTGAATCGATTGCGCGGCGTCGATCAGCCGGAGGGCCTGCGAACAGATCAACCTCCTCCGGCCCTGCGAGGACAACCGCAAGGTCGCCGACGCTGCTCGCAGAACGCTGCCGAACGCCGTTGACCTTGTAGCCCTTCTGCAAGGTGCCGCCCCTGAGGCCTGAAGGGCCAATCGTCCTCTCGGCAACGGCAGGAGATTCAACGGCCTGCCCTCGCGGCGCGAGTTGCATTACGAGTTCCAGCTTGCGTTCCGCGCCATCGCCCGCGGTCACGTCCGCCGCGATGCGTGAGTACGGAATCGGTTCACGGGCGGCGCTCCACCCGATGACCTCTCGATCCGTGTCTGCGCGATGTGAATGGCCGGTTGCGAGAATGAATAGGGATTCGAGGAGGTTCGTCTTACCTTGACCGTTATCGCCCGAGAGGACAGTGACGCCGTCCGCGGGCTCGAATTCCTGCGAGGCGTAGTTCCTAAAGTGGGTCAGAGAGAGTCTCGTGACGCGAATGGCGCTCACCTGCCAGCACTCGAATCGTCGCCGCCATCCGGCGGCAAGCCGATTGTAGCAGTGGCAAGGGAACGGCGGGGATATACTTTTAAAGGCCGTTGTCCCTTGAGTTCGGAATGACCTCGGAAAGTGTTTCCGCAACGTGTTCCGGAACGGTCGAATTAACTAATACGAGAATTATTGTGAATCACGCTTCAGAATCAGATCGACCGCAGGGCGTGATGCTGCCCCGCAATCAACTGATCATCGCCAAGCTCGGCACCGGAGTGCTGACCGGAGGCGGCGACCAGCTTGATGAGGGTCTTATCGCGTCAATTGCGAAACAGGTCGCGGAGATCGTGGCCGCCCAATCACAAGTGATTGTAGTCACGTCCGCAGCGGTTGCCCTAGGACGCAGCATCATCGGACTGGAAGGCAGGGGACGGGGCGTTGCGACCCTGCAGGCTCTCGCGGCGATAGGGCAGCATCACCTGATGCAGTCTTGGGAGAGGGCTTTCGCCGAGCATGATCTCACCGTGGCCCAGGCTCTCATCACTCGTTCCGAATTCACCGCTGGTCGTTCCGCCGTCAACATTCGCCGCACCCTGCGCGAGCTACTGGGATTTGGTGTGATCCCCATCATTAACGAAAACGATGTCGTTGCCTCGGAAGAACTGAGTGAAACGCTTGGCGACAACGACACCCTGTCAGCTGCTCTCACGAACCTCATGGCGGCGGACATGCTTATCCTTCTGACGGATCGCGACGGGCTCTATGACAGTGATCCGCGCACCAATCCCGATGCCGCGCTCATTCACCGCGTGGACCGCGTGACGGACGACATCCTGGCAATGGCTGCTGAGATGCCCGGCGAGCTCGGACGTGGCGGGATGGCATCAAAGGTTCGTGCCGCAGCAGAGGCCACGTCGTGGGGGACATCGGTTGTGATTGCCAATGGCAAGGCCCCGGACGTGCTACTGCGCATCGCGCGCGGCGAGGACATCGGGACGCGGTTTGAGGCTTGGGGACGGCGGCGTCCGTCCGCCCGCAGGCGTTCTCTTGGTCCTCTATTCGTACGCGGACAGGTTGTTGTTGATGAAGGCGCCGCAAAGGCGCTGCGGCGAGGCACATCGAGTCTCCTTGCAGTTGGGGTTCGCGAGGTACGCGGCGAGTTCACAACCGGTGACATCGTGGAGATCGTTGGGCCGGACGAGACAGGGGTGGCGCGAGGGGCGGTGTCGTATCCCGCAGGCCTCATGCGTCGCCTGGCAGGCCTCCACAACGCAGAGGTCCGCCAATTCTTCCAGGCGGAGGACAACGCCGATGCCGCCTACCATGGCGAGGAGATGGTTCACCGAGATCATCTGACACTGCTGTGACAGGCAGCTATCTCGTTTGAACAGCCCCGCCCGCGCAAATACAATTACAGAATAGATAGATACCGGCTACAACGGCAGCGCTACGCGGCTGCCGTTCAGGAAAAGAGTAACCGCGATGACGGCAACTGCAACAAGAAACACGGACGCAGGAGAGCTTTCGGAAGAGCTCGTCAGCAAGGCGCAGGCAGCGCGCAAGGCGAGCAGGCCGCTGTCGCGCGCGTCCACTGAAGAGAAGAATGGGGCGCTTGAGCGCATCGCAACCCTGTTAGAAGAGCGCGCCGATGAAATCGTCGCGGCTAACGAGCGGGACTGTGCGGCGGCGCAGACGGACGGAATGTCGGACGTCCTGTTGGACCGTCTGCTTCTCAACGAGGAACGTGTGCGGGGAATGGCGGCCGATGTTCGCGGCACCATCGCCTTGGCGGATCCCATCGGCGAGGAGTTCGATGCGTCGACCTTGCCCAACGGCCTCCGCATCTGCCGCCGGCGCGTGCCGCTCGGCGTCATTGCAGCCGTGTACGAGAGCCGCCCCAACGTCACCATCGACATCGCTGCCCTCTGCATCAAGTCCGGCAACGCCGTCATCCTGCGGGGCGGGAAAGAGGCCATCAACTCCACAACGACGCTCGCGCGCATCGTTCGCGAGGCGCTGGAGGATGCGGGCCTGCCTCAGGACGCGGCGCAGATCATCGAATCCACCGACCGGGCTATCGTCGGGGAGATGCTGGTGTACGAGGGCGGGATCGATCTGCTGATTCCACGCGGCAGCGACACCCTCATCCGCTTCGTGCGGGACAACGCTCGGATTCCTGTTGTGACCGGCGGCATTGGTGTGTGTCACACCTATGTTGACGCCGACGCGGATGTTGAGCAGGCCGTTGCCATTGCCTATAACGCCAAGGTGCAGCGTCCGACGGTGTGCAATGCGCTGGACACGCTGCTTGTTCACGCTCAGGCCGCTCCAAAGCTGCTTCCCGCCGTTGTTGCGGCGTGGGCACGGGACAACGTCGAAATCCACGCAGACGGGCGTGCGCTCGCCCTGATTGGCCCCGAGCCTCCCACACGGGTCATCACAGCCGTCGAGGACGACTGGGGCCGCGAGTTTCTGTCACTAACGGCCGCCGTGAAGGTTGTTGATTCCATTGACGAGGCGTTGGAGCATATCGCGGAGTACGGCTCCGGCCACACAGAGGCGATCCTCACGACGAGCGACGAGAACGCCACGCGGTTTCTGGACGAGGTGGACGCGGCGGCGGTTATCGTGAACGCGTCAAGCCGGTTCACGGACGGCGCGCAGTTGGGGCTGGGCGCGGAAGTTGCCATCAGTACCAACAAGCTGCACGCGCGCGGGCCGATGGGGCTGCGGGAGCTGACCTCCTACAAGTGGACCATCGTTGGAGACGGTCAGACCAGAACCTGAACACATGCGCTACAATCCTGTCATGCGCGGGATTGATTCAGTGACGGGTGTCAGGGAGCGGCGATTACGCGGCACTCGATACTCCAATGGCGATGCCAGGCTGTCCGTAGGATCCACTATTCGTGACGGTGCGGCGCATTATGCTGCCCGTGTATCCGAGCCGCAGGGTGCCTGGCCAAGTGAGAAAGACCTCTGCGACGCGTGGGAGTCCGGCGCGGGACAGAGACGAGGACAGCGCCTGAGAACCGTTACGGGTTCAACCGTCGACGTTATTCAAGCAGGGATTCGCAACTCCGGCGACGGGCCGGATTTCCTCGGCGCGGTCATCGCGATTGAGTTCCACGGCTTGCCGCGTCGTATCATCCGCGGCGATGTTGAGATGCACCTGCGCGCCACGGATTGGTTCGCACACGGGCATGAAACAAATCCGGCTTTCGCGAGCGTCGTCCTGCACGTCGTGGAGGACGCGCAGGAGATAGTGGAGATTGCAGGCGCGCCTGTGCTTGAAGTGGGGCACAGCACGCGCCGACTGAACCACAAGACCACGGCAACCATGCCCAAGCTGCTGGATCTCGGCGCGGGAGAGGCACGCGATGCAGCCATGATGCTCGATGCGCTGGGCGACGCGCGGCTCGAGGAACGAGCGGCGGCCATGGAGGGCGATATCGCCGTCGTCGGGCCTGAACAGGCGCTGTACGAGGCTCTCTTTAGGGGTCTCGGCTATACGCGGAATATGACGGCGTTCCAGGAAGTGGCGCGGCTGATGCCGATCGAGACGCTGCGTGGCTTGTCGGACGGCGCTCCCGACGAACAGGAACGGGTGGCGCGTTTGACTGGCCTGCTGTTCGGGACGGCAGGATTGCTGCCATCGCAACGGAGTAGAGGGGCGCAGGGACGGTTTCCTCTTGGCGAACTGACGTGGAGTGCCTTTGACAGTTTCACCGTATCCTCAGAGACCGAATGGGCGCGACACACGGGGCTGGAGTTTCTGCCGCGTGGATCGTGGCAAATCTTTCGCGTGAGGCCGGACAATCACCCTGTCAGACGGATGGGCGCGGCAGTGGAACTTGTGCTGCGGTGGTTTCAGGGGCCGGGACTGCTCAATAATCTGCGCGTTGGAATCGGCAAGGCCGAGAATCCCCGGGATGCGGCGGCGCGAGTAATCGATGCCCTGGTCATTCCATCGACGGGCTACTGGGAAACACATAGTGATTTCGGCAAGCTACGACGTAGCAGACCGTCCGCACTGATTGGCCGGGGGCGCGCACTGGACATAATAGCGACCGCAGTTCTGCCGTTCCTGCTTGCAGTGGCGGATCTTGAATCCAATACGGAAATTGAACACAAGACTCGGCAGGCCTATGCCGTCCTGCCCAACACCGGAGAGTCTGAGGCTAGCCGCCGCGCGCGGCATTTCCTCGGACGGCACTCACAGCAGCTATCGGCTCGTCGCTACCAGGGATTCTTGAGCTTGGCCGCCTCTTCAATGAATGGAGCGCGTGAGTCTCTTTATCCATCCGGGGGATAGCCGCCAGTCTTAGGCGGCAGCGTGTCAATCTCCCTAGTATCATGACGAGGTGGGGCGTGGCTTTTGAGAGGCTGCGGTGATCGATCACACGACAACAGGAGGATGATCTCTCGATGCGCATCGAACGTGACTCAATGGGCGAGATGGAGGTGCCGGACGAGGCCCTCTGGGGCGCGCAGACACAGCGCGCCGTCCGCAATTTCCCGATCAGCGACCTGCGCTTCTCCCGCAGCTTCATCCGGGCGCTTGCGCTTATCAAGCGCTCCGCCGTAGAGGTTAACGAGGAACTTGGTGGCGTCGCGCCTGAGATGGCCACAGCCGTTAAAGCCGCGGCGCAGGAAGCGATGGATGGCGAACTCGATGACCATTTTGTGCTCGATATTTTTCAAACGGGCTCCGGCACGTCCACAAACATGAACGCCAACGAGGTCATCGCCAACCGCGCGACACAGATTCTCGGCGGCGAGGTCGGTTCACGCATGGTCCATCCCAACGACCACGTCAACCGCGGGCAGTCGTCCAACGATGTCATACCGACGGCGATACAGGTTGCCGCAGCGCACGGCATCGCCTTAGAACTCGTACCCGCATTGGAGCGGCTGCAACAGGCGCTTGCGGACAAATCGGCGGCCTTCTGGGACGTCATCAAGACGGGTCGCACGCACCTGCAGGACGCGACGCCCATTCGCCTTGGCCAGGAGTTTCTTGGCCATGCGGGTCAGATGGAGAGGGCAGTGCGACGGCTGCGCCACGCAGTCGACGAACTCTGCGAGGTTCCCCTTGGTGGAACGGCCGTCGGCACGGGCATCGGACGCGACATTGAGTTCTCTGAGAAGGTCTGCGCGCGCCTCGCGTCCTCCACCGGCCTCCCTATCCGCGAGACGGAGAACCATTTCCAGGCCCAGAGCACGCTGAACGCTGTCACGGAGGCGAGCGGTGTCCTAAACACTGTTGCGGTCAGCATGCTGAAGATTGCTAACGACGTTCGCTGGCTTGGCTCGGGCCCGCGCGCGGGATTCGGTGAGATTGCCCTGCCGGAGGTGCAGCCGGGCTCGTCAATCATGCCGGGTAAGATCAATCCCGTCATCGCGGAGTCCGTGGCGCAGGCGGCAGCGCAGGTCATGGGCAACCACGTAACCGTCACGATTGCCGACGCGCAGGGCAGCAACTTTGAGCTGAACGTCATGATGCCGGTCGCGGCCTACAACATTTTGCAATCCATCGATCTGCTCGCCGCGGAGGCAGACAATTTCCGCGAGCAGTGCATCGAGGGGCTTGTTTCCACGCAGCGCGGGCCGGAGACCGTTGAGCAGGGACTGGCGATCTGCACAGCGCTTGCGCCGGTCATTGGCTACGATGCCGCTGCCGCAATCGCACATGAGGCATCGGAGACGGGCGAGACGGTGCGACAGGTGGCCCTTCGCACAACGGAGCTCGGCGAGGCGGCCCTGGAGGAAATCCTTGACGCCGCCAAGATGACGGAGCCCGGCTTCTCCGGTGGCGGAGGAGGCTAGGTCTCATAAACGCCTCTTCGCTTGTCACCCTGTGCCACTACTCCGTAAAATGACGGCAAGAGAATGAGCTATTCGCACGAGGCGTTGATGACGCGGCTGCAAGCGCGTCGAATTTCCGATACAATCGCCAGTTCCAACCACATACGCAGGGGGCGTTAATCAGTGTCAAGCAAGAACGGAAATGCCGTCATGGTCGTGGAGGACCTCCGCGTTGAGGTGGACGGCAAGGAGATCCTGAAGGGCGTCAACCTGGAGGTTCCCACCGGCAAGGTCAACACCGTCATGGGCCCCAACGGTTCCGGCAAGAGCACCCTTGCCAACACGCTTATGGGCAACCCCCGCTACGTCGTCACCGGCGGGCGCATCCTCTACAAGGGCAAAGACATCACTCTCGATCTGCCTGATCAGCGCTCGCTTGACGGCATTTTCCTGGCGTCACAGTATCCCGTGGAGATTTCCGGGGTGACCTTGATTAACTTCTTGCGCCAGATGGTGAACGCCCATCGTGACGAGGAGATGCCGCTTGTCGAGTTCCGGCAGATGGTGAACGAGAAGATGGACGCGCTGGGTATGGACCGCGCATTTGCCACCCGCTACGTCAACTCCGGGTTTTCCGGTGGGGAGAAGAAGCGCAGCGAGATCCTTCAACTCGCTGTCCTTGATCCCACACTCGCCATCCTCGATGAGACGGACTCTGGCCTGGACATCGATGCGCTACGCACCGTTTCGCACGGCGTCAATCAGCTGCGGCACGAGGAAATGGGCATCCTGCTCATCACTCACTACACGCGCATCTTCAACTACATTGAGCCGGACACCGTCCACGTCATGCTGGACGGCGCAATCGTCAGGTCGGGTGGGCCTGAACTGGCTCATGACCTTGAAGAACACGGGTATGACCTCATCCGGTCCGGCGCAGGCAGCGCAGTCGCGCCGGCGTCGCAATAGCGCGGCTATTTCGCGCAAGGCCGGTTACCGTGCCTGATCACCCATCGCAGCTAGACGTCGAGAGCATCCGCGGCGACTTTCCCATCCTGTCCCGCGTTATCAACGGCAACCCGATTGTCTACCTGGACAGCACTGCGACGTCTCAGAAGCCGAAGCAAGTCATCGACACGCTGGCGGACTTCTACCGCACCTCCAACGCAAACGTCCATCGCGGCATCTACACACTGTCCGAGGAATCGACCGCCGCCTATGAGGGCGCGCGCGAGAAGACAGCCGCGTTCATAAATGCTGAGTCCTCCAGTGAGATCATCTTCACGCGCAATACAACTGAATCACTGAATCTCCTCGCCTATGCGTGGGGACGCGCGAACCTGAACGAGGGCGATGAGGTGCTCGTCACGCTCATGGAGCACCATTCCAACATCGTGCCGTGGCACATGATCTGTGATGAGCGCGGCGCGGTTCTCCGATTTATCCCAGTGACGGACGAGGGCTTCCTTGACCTCACCGATATCGACACGCTCATCACGGAACGCACGAAAGTCGTCTCCTTCACGCATGTCTCCAACGTGCTGGGCACCGTGAACCCCGTGCGTGAACTCGTGGACAAGGCTCATGCCGTCGGCGCAATCGCCATCGTGGACGGCGCGCAGGGGGCGCCGCACGTCGCCGTCGATGTTCGCGACATGGACGCGGACTTCTATGTGTTCTCATCCCACAAGATGCTTGGCCCGACGGGCGTGGGCGTTCTCTATGGCAAGCGGGCGCTGCTCGATGAGATGCCTCCCTTCCTGGGCGGCGGCGAGATGATTATGGAGGTGCGCGAGGACGGCTTCACGTGGAAGGATCCGCCCTGGAAGTTCGAGGCCGGCACGCCGAACTTTGCCGATGTTGTCGCTTTTGGCGCAGCCATTGACTACCTGACTGATCTCGGCATGGACAACGTACGGCAGCACGAGATCGAGATCACGGACTACGCGTTGCGGCAAATGCGGTCGCTTGGTGAGGGTGTCACACTGCACGGTCCGCCAAACGTGGAGGATCGCGGCGGCGTCGTTTCGTTCGCCGTTGAATCCATTCACCCTCATGACATCGCCCAGACATTGGACTGGGAAGGTGTGCAGATTCGCGCCGGGCATCACTGCGCACAGCCGTTGATGCGCCGGCTCAACGTGCCTGCCACCGCCCGCGCGAGCTTCTACGTTTACAATACGAATGAGGACGTTGACCGACTCATCGATGCCCTGAAGAAGGCTGGTGAACTCTTTGGCAGGTAGTGAACCTGAGCCATATTTTGATGATCTCTACCGGGACCTGATCCTGGACCACTATCGACTGCCCCGAAACAACCGCGTCCTGGACGCCCCCGATGCCGACCTCACACAGTTCAACCCGGTGTGCGGGGATGAGATTCGCCTGACTGCCCGCATCCGCGACGGCGCAATTGAGGAAATCGCCTTTGTCGGGCAGGGCTGCTCAATCTCGCAGTCGTCCGCGTCGATGATGACGGAGGCAATACGAGGCCGCTCGTTAGAGGACGCCCACACGCTTGCTCATGACTTTCGCGCCATGATCCTTGGCGAGGATGTCGATGAGGCGGCAATGGGTGATCTGATGTCCTTGCAGGGCACATCACGCTACCCAACACGTGTCAAGTGCGCCGTCCTGGCATGGGACACGCTTCAAAAAGCCCTCGGCGGCACATCCGGCCGTGAGGACGTCGGCTCCTCAGACCCCGACTCCGGCGGTTAATTTTAGACTTCGCGATCCGGCCTTGCCTGGTCGGTGAAGTCAGGATCCGCGTTCCGGCTTTATAAGTCCGTGAAGTCTGTCTGTATCGGTTCGTGATCCCTAATCACATCATCGGACGCCGAGCCCGCCCCGTACCCGTTTCGTAGACTTCATCTGCTTGCAGATTCTTGCTCTGTGACGCTTCCACCGCGAGCCGGTCGCAGCGTTCATTCTCGGGAACGCCGGAGTGGCCGCGAACCCATCTGAACTCGACATCATGGGTATCACAGAGGTCCAGCAACTGTCCCCACAGGTCCGGGTTGATGGCCGCCTCCCTCTTGTTCCGCATCCAGTCGTTGGCCCGCCACCGTGCCGCCCACCCTTTCTCGATGCCGTCGATCACGTAGCGGGAATCGCTGTGCAGCGTCACCCGACACCGTTCCTTCAGCGCCTCAAGCCCACGAATTACGGCGAGGAGCTCCATGCGATTGTTGGTTGTGAGACGATAGCCTGCACTTAATTCCCTGCGGCGGTCTCCGTGGATTAGCACGACTCCGTAGCCGCCGGGGCCGGGGTTCCCCTCACAGGCTCCATCCGTATAGATAGTCACCTGCTTTTCTGATGCCATCGTCCGGGATTCTCCTGTCTGTGAGAGCTGCCATTGGATCAGGGTGAGTCGTTAGGACTCTCATCGGAAGTATAGGCATCTGCCACATGCGTCCGCTTACACGGCATAATAGATAGACAGCGCAGGGACGGTTGAGGGTTAGGTCATGGCTAAAGAGTACGGGGGCGCACGTAAACGTCGGCGTGGGTTCGGACTGCTTGAACTGAGCGTCCTGATGGCAGCTATCTGCGTCTCCGGGGCGATAATCACCCTTGCCATCGTCGGCGCATCGGCGGGTTAGAATAAACGCCGTCATCCAATCGTGGGGTCGTAGCTCAGTCGGGAGAGCACCTGCTTTGCAAGCAGGGGGTCAGGGGTTCGAATCCCCTCGGCTCCACCACCTCGGATGGTACTGCGAACTCCGTCGGTTAGGGCGAGTTTGGCGGTATCCGAATCGCCTATTGGGCTGTCTTCGGGCATGGGGATCGTGTAGACGATTGTCGCCTTGCCCGGCCTTACCTGAATCTCCCTGACGAATGACCTAATGAAGGCGCGCGTCTCAGTCAGTTCGCTGGTTCGGAGATACTCACTCATATCAGCGGCGAAGGCAGTGATTGTCTCCGCCCGATCCAGCAGTTCGCGCCGTTCCGCTAATATTGCCCTGGCCTCATCGGCGGCCTGTTCGAGCTTCTCTCTGCGGTCCTTGAGTTCTCGGACGCGCTCGGCCGCGTCGGCCATCTCCATGTCGGTCGTCTCAATGACGTGCCAGATGCGTGCTAGTCGGCGTCTCACGTCCTCAAGCTCGCCCTCGATTGTTTCCAGCCGCCCACGCTGCTCATGTGCCAAGCCGTCCATCTCTTCATCGAGGACACTGACGAGACCTCGGATGTTGCCCTCAGTGAGGACGTTCTCACGGAGATTGCGAACGATTGTCTCCTCGAACGACCTGGCATTGATGCGCGGCGTCTCGCAGGAGCCGGTGCCGGTCTTGATGATGGACTGGCAGACGTAGTAAGTGTACTTGCCGCTTTTGGCCTCGGCCGCGGTGAGGGCTTTCCCACAGAGGGCGCACGTGGCGAGTCCGCTGAGGAGGTAAGGGCTGGCGGCACGGCGCGGGTGGACGGTCATTGGCGAGCGGGCCTTCAACAGGCGGTTGACTCGTTGAAACTCCAGTTGGGTGACGATGGCGGGAAATGCGTTCTCGACGCGGACGGGCGGCGTGCCGTCCTTCGAACCTGTGCCCCAGACAAGAGTGCCGGTGTACGCTTCATTGACAAGGATCTTGTGAACTGTGGTGATCCGCCACTGACTGCCGGTCGACGTGGAGACGCCCTCGCCGTTGAGCGTCTTGGTCACGTCCATGAGTGACTTCCCCTTGAGCACCATGTCGAAGATGCGGCGCACGACGGTGTCGGCGGGCGGATCGAGGTCGAGACGGGGCCGTTTCTTCGCCCCGTCCTGCACGTAGACCCGCCGGTAGCCGAATGGAGAGCTGGATGTCACCCAGAAACCGCGTGACGCCGCCTCCCGCATTCCCCGTGTGACCTCCTGTGCCAAGTTCTCCGAGTAGAACTCATCTACGCTCTCGATGATGGCCTCCATGAGCTTGCCAGTGGGGGTGTCGTCGGCATGCTCGGTGATGGAGACGACGCGGACACCCTTGCGGCGGAGCATGGACTTGAAGGCGACGGCGTGTTCGCGCTTGCGGGTGAAGCGAGAAAACTTCCAGACAAGAATCTCCTTGAAGGGAGCGTCCGATGCAGCAGCCGCATCGATCATCTTTCTGAACTGTGGACGGTCAGCGATACGCCCGCTCTCGGCCTCATCGATGTACTCGCGCACGACGGTCTGGCCGTTCTTTGCCGCGTAATCCCGCAACGCCCTCAGTTGAGCCGCAACGGATAGATCAACGTCCTGCCGGTCGCTGGACACCCGTGCATACAAAGCGACAGGCTCATACGTATCGCCTTGCGGCATTGTTGCATCAGTATTCTGCTTCAATGCAGGCCTCCTTTTAGTTCATTTGGCACGGTTGAGCTACATCTATACTTGTCATAACTATACGAGAGCAGTCAAGGCCACGAGGGACATCAACAAATAACTGCATACCGAAGTCTGATGGGGGCTTGCTCTGTTCCTGTCAGGCGACTGATTCGCGGCTGACAGTCGATCGAATAATTGGCAAGCGCCATCTCTTATCTGAAGTCAGGAATAACACACTACGAGTATGCGTACAGTGCCTCGCTGGGCCGGGTCAGGCGTTCCCAGGGACGCGTTCTATCCGTCCGCCCCCGATCCGGGCTCGGCTCTGGGGAGGACTTGCTCTCCGGCTCCGGATGTCCTCGATCTGCTCGCTGGGAGCCGATAGGGTGTCAATTCGAGCTTGATTGCCAAGAATACACGATAACTGCACGGATATAGAGGGTCGAAAAGCACAGAGATGCCACACGGGCTCTGTATCGTGAAAAGCGGTACACCCAACGCGGTGGAGGGGGGTTTATCTGGCATTCGACCGGTGTGCTAACGCAGGTGAGAAGCGGAGACCTCATCCCAAAACCCGTTCGCTATCCCGTGGGTCGAATGCCTCCCTAATCCCTGAACCCCCCGCCATTCTTGATTCCGCGCAGGGTCCCTTCTGGGTAGAGCTCTGCGCGGAATCAAGAACCTGTACAGGCGCGAGACGGCCGACTGCTTCCGATCCGCCTGTATTTGACCTTCGGCGGTCTGTAGAACCGCGCAGCAGACTGGAGGACTCTCAGTGACAGCCGCTGCCGAACCCCTGAAGATTCCCTCTGCCTACCTTGAGGGCTACAGTCGGGCTCGCGAAGTAGATCCCGAACTGGCGGAAATCTACATCCGGCACACGCTTGTCACCGACCCGCTCGCTGACGCCGCCATGGAGGCTCTCAGCAACCATGAGCCGACGCGGGCACAGGCGTTCATTCAGGCGGGTATGGACGGCGACTACGAAACTCTGCGCAACGCCCCTCAGGCGTTGAGAACGTTCTTCGACTCGCTTGACCCGCCCGAGGGCATGCTCGACCCAACAAGAGTCATGCCCGGCATCCGCGCCTTCCACAAATACTCCGACGTGTACTTCCTTGGCCTGCTCATCGACTCCATCGTCACCGGCTTCAGTACCAACATAAGCAAGTCCTTCCATATGCGGGGCCGACTCGCGGGAAATCTCCGCCGCCTCAGGCAGAACACTCGCCACATCGTCGAGATCACCCTCCCGGGGGGGCTTGACCGCCACGGTGACGGCTGGAAGCTGACCATTCGCATCCGACTCACGCACGCCCGCGTCCGTCGCCTGCTTCTCGATTCGGGCGAGTGGGATGTGGCGGCAGAGGGGTTGCCGCTGCACGCCGCTCACATCGCGCTTGCCGCCAGCGGCTTCTCTGCCAACAGCATTGAGGCGGTGGGCAAGCTTGGCATCAAGATGAAGTCCCAGGAGCGCGACGATCTCATGCATATCTGGCGCTATACCATCTGGCTCCTAGGTGTCCCCGAGGAGATCTTCTTCAACAACGTCGAAGAGGCCATGCACCTGAAGGAGATCGGCTACCTCTGCGAACCGCGCCCGGACATCGAGTCCTCCGCCATGGCGCACGCCATCATCACCGCCGTCCCCGATCTCATGAATATCACCGACCCCACACAGAAGAAGAAGGTCACGAGCGCAGTCTTCCGGGCCTCTCGTGCCCTCATCGGCGACGAACTCGCCGATGCCCTCGACTATCCGAAGCAGTCGACCTTCGGGGCGCTGGCGCTCTTCCGGGCGCAGCGGCGGCTGCAGATGCTTGCGGCGCGCTTCATCCCCGGCGTCACCCCCCACTCCTTCAATAACTTTGCCGGGCTGCTCCAGCGCTCCGTCTATGACGAACACGGCATCAGCTACCGCCTGCCCGACGCCGTGAAGGATTCCGACTCGACTGCCTGGTAGCGCCTCGTAACGGCCTGCTCCGGGAGGCCTGCCCGAATGTCCGACATAGCGCCGATTCCTTACCGACGAAGGCGCCGACGCAGCGCAACCACCCCCAGACCCGCGAGGATAGCGCCGATGCCGGTTATCAGGCCAATCGCCCAGATCGGCAGCCCGGAGCCGTCGACGGTCGGGGGCTGCGCGTTGGGAGTCGGCGAACTCTCGGGCTGGGTGGCCGGAGGCTCCACGACACTCAGTGTGTAGAAGATGCTGTCGTAGTAGAGGGCGCTCGGACCCTCGAAACCTGAGTCGGTGCCGACGATCAGCCAGACCCGGCCCTCGCTGTCCGAATTGACGCTCAGTGGCAGGTCTATATTGTCCAGGGTCTTGATCCGGTACTCCCTGTTCACCACGTCGGGGTGAGCCACATCGCCCACGACAACCATCGATTGACCGCCGTTGGCCTGGTTGCCCTTGTCGATGTTCATCCTGAGCCACCGGTTGCTGTCCTCTTCAGTCATTGGCTCGACGCTCGATACCCCGGCCTTGACGTAAACGCTCTCGCCGGGTGAGCCGCCTATGCCGAACAACCCGGCCGGTACGTTGGTGGCCATATCAATGGATACATCCACCGCGTATGTCGTGTTCGGCATCAGTCCGCCAACCTGCCTCTTCAGATACATGAAGAGGTCGTCACTGCGGTTGTGTCCCTGGACGTAGACGCCATTGCCTTCGAGCCCGTCTGGAAGCGAGCGATGCCCCTGACCGAGCTCGAAGATCTCCTGATCATAGTCCACGGGCAGGTCTGCGAACCCGACCGTCCAGCCCTCGGCACCGCTCTCGAAGTCGAAGCTGAAGTCAATTCGTGTTCCATCCTGCGCAAGCACCACCAACGGGACGGACAGCATGGTCATGATGACGAATACTGCAGTCGGCAGCACCCGCCATATGGGCATGACGCAGCGTGGGCTTCGGACTGAGTTCTTCAACATATCCTCCGGGCGGCTGCAACTAGGAACGCCTGCTGGACACACGCCATGGACGCGGAGCTACTCTCTTTCACTTTGAGAAATCTCCGGCGCCTGTTGCAGGGGCTTCTCCATCCTGTAGCCGACGCGGGGCTCAGTGTGAATGTAACTGGGGTTGTCGGCGTCGTCCGCCAGTTTGTGGCGAAGATTTCTGATGAATGTGCGTACGGGACCGGAGTGGCCTGCGTGTCCCGGCCCCCATACCCGTTGCAGCAGGTGGTCATGGGTCAGCACGCGGCCAGCGTTGACCGAAAGCTCTACGAGTAGCCGGTACTCGATATCAGTCAACCGGACTGGGCGTCCCGCCAGGTGGACCCGTCGCTCGGTGTAGTCGATGATCAGATTCCCCAGCCGGTAGGGTTCCGATGGCTCGGCCAGCTCGGGCGCTGCCCGTCGCCGCAGGGCCGTCTGGACCCTCGCCACGAGCTCAGTCGGCGAGAAGGGTTTGACTACGTAATCGTCTGCGCCGGCCTCCAACGCTCTGGCGATGATCTGATCCCTGCCATAGGCCGACAGGAAGATCACGGGCACGTCAGAAAGCTCCGGGATGCTCTCCAAGAGTTCTATTCCGTCCGCTCCCGGCAGCATCAGGTCGAGCAGCACCAGGTGCGGCCTCGCCTCCTCCACGAGACGGGCCACCTGTTGCGGGTCGCCCGTCACTATTGGCTCATATCCGGCATTCGCGAGCGCGTCCCGGACGAATCTGAGCGTCTGCGGGTCGTCATCCACCGCCAGAACGCGCGGCCGCTCCCGCCTCATCCTGCGGGTGCTGGTTGAGGCGCCGGGGGCGATGACCGGTACTGCGTGTCCGGCTTCTAGGACGACGGGTAGAGTGAACGCGAATCGGGTCCCCATGCCCGGTCCCTCGCTCTCTGCCCAGATGCGCCCCCCGTGTGCCTCCACTATCCCCTTGCAGATCGCAAGGCCCAGGCCCGAGCCGGCAATGCCCTCCCCACGCTCGTCCCCGTCGACACGTGAGAATTTCCTGAACAATTGGGGCATGAGGTCGGCGGACAAGCCTCTGCCGTCGTCGTCGACGCTGAAAACAACCTGAGCTTCGTCCTGCACGGCGGCTAACCGGATGACGGACGACTCGGGAGAGTTCCTGGCTGCGTTGGTCAGCAGGTTGCCGATGACCTGGACGATGCGCCGCCGATCCGCCATCACCGCGGGCAGGTCCGGCTCGACGTCAATCTCCATATTGTCTCTGCCTCCACCGCTGAGGAACGAACTCCTGGCCTGATCCACCAGAGCAGCGGCATCGGACGGCTCGGCGGAGACCGACAGCGTGCCCGACTCGATGCGGGCCATGTCGAGCAGGTCGGTGATCAGCGCGCTCATGTGGTTGGCCTGCTGCTCAATGATCTCGAAGAACAGGTCCATCTCCGCCGGGTCCAGCGACCTGGCCGACTCTTTCAGAGTTGTGGCGGACCCTTTGATGGAGGTGAGCGGCGCCCGCAGCTCGTGGCTCACGATGCCCAGGAACTCGGCCCGCTGCCTATCCATCTCCTCCAGCGGTGTCAGGTCCTGTATCGTGACGACGACGGACTCCACGTCGCCCTCATCCTTGCGGATGGGCGTGGCGTTGAGCAGCACGGTTACACTCCGGCCGTCCGGGACCTCGATGACGATCTCCTCGGCACGAACCGTCTCCGCCTCGCTCATCGCCTGTGCCAGGGGAAACTCCGCAAGGGAGAGCTCCCGCCCGTCCGCCCGCCGGGCCTTCGCCGTCTCCATTAGCCGCTCCAGCGGCTGATCCGGGTCTTGCAGGGCGTCGATGATCCTCGCGGCCTCCCGGTTGAACGACACGGGGGCTCCGGTGTCGGCGTCGAGCACGACGACGCCCACGGGCGAGGTGTTGACCAGCGTCTCCAGATTGGCCCTGGCACGCCGCTCGTCCCGGTGCCTGCGGGCGTTGGCGATCACCAGCGCCGCCTGGGACGCGAACATGACGAGGGTCTCCTCGTCCTCCCGGCTGAACTCCTGACCGGGACCGCTACGGGCGAGGTAGATGTTGCCCACGCCCTCTCCACCGTGGCGGATGGGCGCGGCGAGGAAGGAACTGACCGGCACGGGAGGGCGAAATTCGGGAAGACCCAGGGAGCTCATGTGGGCACTGAAATCTGCGAGTCGCAGCGGGTCGGGCATGGCGCTCAAATGCTCCAGGAACCGGAAACCCTCCGGCAACTCCCATAGCCGCTCGGCCTCCTCGGGGGTCAGGCCCGCTCCCAGGAAGTCCTGCAGGCCGCCTGAATCGTCCAGCACGACGAGCACGCCGTAGCTGGCGCCGGTCAAGGACCGGGCGCTTTCGAGGACCTCCTGCAGCACCGTGTCGAGGTCGAGACTCTCGTTGATGCGCAGGCTGGCCTCGCTGAGCCGTGTCAGGCGCTCCCCCAGGGACCGGTTTTCCATGTCTCATCCCCATTCCGGGCCGGGCTCTGCGGAATTCTTGTGCCTCGCCGGCGCCCGGATGGCCTCATGTTGGTCGTTGAGGACCGGTTTTGGGGCGAGTGTAGCGAATTTATTGAAAATACACAATAACTACACGGATAAAAGAGGTTGCAAGACACAGAAATACGACACACGCGCTGTATCGTGAGAAGCCAGTACTCAAGCGTGACGGGATAGTTTCACCTGGGATTCAACCGGTCGACCAATGGAATCGGGGCGGCGAGGCTGAGTCCCATGAAGGCTTCTAGAGAGACGTGCAAACCCGATGACCAACTCCGGCATTAGCTCTATATCCCCTTACATAAAGTGTTGGGCGCGGCATCATGAACGGACGCCTCCTTCCCACCGTTCGCGGACGGGCGTTCCTCGCCCCCTGTTCCTCCTCCTGGCAGCACTGGCCGCCGTCGCCTTTGTGCTCCTCTCCCCGACCCCGACCAACGCGCAGAACGCGGACGACTGCGCCGGGGACAGGACCACCACCTGCTCCATCGCGGTGGGCAGCTCCGTCACCGGCGAGATCGAGAGCGCCAGCGATGTCGATTACTTCAGCATCTCCGTCACGTCGGGCGCCATCTACCAGTTCGACCTGGAAGGCTCGCCCACAAGCAAGGGAACGCTTGCGGACCCACACCTCAATCTCTGGGGCAGCACCGGCGCCACCAGTCTTACGTCAGACAACAACAGCGGCACCGGCAATAACGCCCGCATTACCTGGACCGCCACCGGCACGGGGACCTTCTATGTCGCGACCTCTTCGAGTAACCCCGGCGCCACGGGCACCTACACCCTCACGGCGGCGGTCGCCCCCGTCACCCTGATCAGCAATGTGGGCCAGGGCGCGGATAGTGAAAATACTGGCAGCATCGATTATGCGCAGAACTTCACTACCGGGAGCAACTCGGGCGGTTACACGTTAACCAGCGTCGAAATCGTTTCAGAAGATCCTGAAGGTGACGATGCAAGCGTCTCTCTATGTACGGTCGATGCTTCGGGATTCCCAACTTCCGACTGTACGGCGCTTACGGCGCCGGGCAGTTTTGCGGCCGGAACGCTTGCGTTCACTGCCCCCGGCAATACGACGCTTGACGCCAACACGACCTACACGCTCCTCATTACTTCACCCGGCGGAGAAACTCTTACCTGGGACGCGACCACGTCCGACAGCGAGGACACGGGTGGAGCGACGGGCTGGAGCATCGCAAACGCCTATCACTTTAAGAGCCCCGGCTGGAGAACCACCTCCAGCGGTAAATCGTTCCGCATCACGGTCAAGGGCACGGTGAAGGCGGACGTCCCCGGCGCCCCGACGAGCCTCACTGCCACCGCCGGCGACGCCCAGGTGGCACTGAGCTGGGCCGCGCCGGCCAGCGATGGCGGCGCGGCGGTCACGAAGTACCGCCACCGCCACAAGCTGAGCTCCGCGTCCACCTGGGGCAGCTGGACCGAGGTGACCGGCACGGCGGCGACGGTCACCGGCCTGACCAACGGCAGCGCCTACGACTTCGAGGTGCAGGCGAACAACTCGTCGGGCTGGGGCGCAAGCGCCTCGGCCAGCGCCACGCCGGCGGTGGGGCTCGGCGTTCACATCAGCCTGAACAGCGCCCAGACCAGCCCCATCGGCATGTGGTCCCCCGACGGCGAGACCCTGTGGGTGGGGCAGTGGACCTCAAGGCAGATCTACGCCTTCGACCTGTCCGACGGGAGCGAGGATACCTCGGAGGGATGGACCCTCACCAACCCCGGGGCCGGCAGCGACAACAACATCAAGCCCACGGGCATCTATTCCGACGGCACCCACGTCTGGGTGTCCGACGCCGACCACGACCGGGTGTTCCGGTACGACTTCAGCAGCAAGTCGCATAACAGCGTCAACCTCGCGCTGCACAGCGACAACGGCAAGCGCCAGGGCCTCTGGTCCAACGGGACAACGGCCTGGATTGCCGACAGCGACGACAACAAGCTCTACGCCTACACCCTGTCCGACTTCAGCCGCGACAGCGGCAAGGACATCGACCTGCACAGCGACAACGGCGAAGTCCGGGGCATCTGGAGCGACGGAACAATCATCTGGGCGCTGGACAGGGATGACGAGGTGATCTACGCCTACACCCTGTCCGACGGGAGCCGAGACGCGGACCTCGACATCGACCTGCCCTCCGAAGGCGTCAACTACAACAGCATCTGGTCCGACGGGACCATCATGTACGTCATCGAGAACGCCGCCGGGTCCACCCGCAGCCCCCACATTCACCGGCTGCGGATGCCGCGGACCGTCGTCCTCGACCCCGTCCTGCTCAGCAACACCGGGCAGGCGCGAGACGGCCTTGATGACATTTCCACTTACACCTGGGCCGCGCAGCAGTTCACCACCGGGTCCAACGCCGCCGGCTACACCCTGAGCAGCGTCTCGGTGAGCCCCACCTTTACGGGAACGCCGTCGGTGACCATGTCGCTGCGCGCGGACGACGGCTCGGACAATCCGTCGTCCACTGATCTGGCCACCTTCGCCCCTCCCACGACCTGGTCTAGCGGGAATGCGAATGTGTTCACCCTGTCGACGCCCGTCGAATTGCAGGCGAACACCAAGTACTGGGTGCGCATGACGGCCTCGACCAGTTTTGAGGTCCCTTATGCCGACGGCTCGAACTTGGACAGCGGCAGCCAGGCCGGTTGGGACGTCGAGCGTTCCTGCGACCCTGACGCCTGCTATACCGATGCCATCTACCAGATGATCCTGCGCGGCACGGTGGCGGTCCCGGCCGACGTGCTGCTCAGCAACACCGCGCAGACCTCGCTTACAGACGGCACTCAGTTCGACGGATTTACTTGGTTGGCGCGGCAATTCACGACCGGGCCCGACTCCGGTGGTTACATGCTGGGCAGTATCAGGTTGCTCGGCGGTGGATCGCAGAATACGGTGCCGATCAGCGTGTCCTTGCGCGCGGACAACGGCTCGAACCGGCCGTCGTCCACTGATCTGGCGACCTTCAATCCGCCGTCGTCGTGGGTTGACGGGGAGAACCTCTTTACCCGGTCGTCGGCTGTCACTTTGCAGGCGAATACCAAGTACTGGGTGTACATCGACACCTCATCAGCGATTGGCGCCGATGTTGCCGTACTCAAGCGTACCCTGAGCGACCAGTTTGTCGGCAAAAGCGGTTGGAGCTTCGGGGGAGCATGTTTCAAGGAAACCGGTAACGTCCCCGTCAGTTGTGAGCTAGGTGATCCAGCAACCTACTGGCAGATGGTCCTGAGCAGCACGGTGGTGACGACGGTTGCCCCCGGCGCCCCGACGAGCCTCACCGCCACCGCCGGCGACGCCCAGGTGGACCTGGCTTGGGCCGCGCCGGACAGCGACGGCGGCGCGGCCGTCACGATGTACCGCCACCGCCACAAGCTGACCTCCGCTACTACCTGGGGCAGCTGGACCGAGGTGTCGGCCACCACGTTGACCGCCACCGTCACCGGCCTGACCAACGACAGCGCCTACGACTTCGAGGTGCAGGCGCAGAACTCCGTGGGCTGGGGCGCAAGCGCCTCGGCCAGCGCGGCGCCCGTCTCCCTCGACCCCGTGCTGCTCAGCAACGACGGGCAGACGCCAGGCACGGATAGTCCTAGTGATCTCACCCTTTACGCTTGGGCCGCGCAGCAGTTCACCACCGGGTCCAACTCCACCGGGTACACGCTGAGCAGCGTCTCGGTGCGGGCCGGTGTCACAGGAACACCTACGGTGACCATGTCGCTGCGCGCCGACGACGGCTCAGACAATCCGTCGTCCACTGATCTGGCCACGTTCACCGCCCCGTCGTTCTGGGTCAGCGGGAGTGCGAATGTCTTCACCCTGTCGACGCCGTTCGAGTTGGAGGCGAGCACCAAGTACTGGCTGTACATGACCGCCACCGGCGGCAGCTTCGAAGTGGATTTTGCCGATAGCTTGAACGCGGACAGCAGCAGCCTGGCTGGTTGGAGCATTGGGAGAGCCTGCGATGCCGACTTTTGCTATGACTCCTCCCCCTTCCAGGTGATCCTGCGCGGCACAGTCGTGCCGACAACCGTGCTGATCAGCAATGTGGGCCAGGGCGGGGATGACGAACGTACTAGCAGGAACAGGAGCGCGCAGCGCTTCACTACCGGGAGCAACTCGGCCGGTTACACGTTGACCAGCGTCGAAGTCATCTCAGAAGACACTGCCGGTGACCGTTTTAGCGTCTCTGTGTGTACCGTCACTGGTTCGGGATTCCCAACTTCCACGTGTACGGCGCTGACCGCGCCGGGCAGTTTTTCGGCTGGAACTCTTGCGTTCACCGCCCCCGACAATACGACGCTTGACGCCGGCACGACGTACACGATCGTCATCGCTCCTGCCGGCAATGCATTCGTGAGTTTGGACACCACCACTGCCAACGGCGAGGACGCGGGTGGGGCAGCGGGCTGGAGCATCCGAAACAGCCTTGATTTTAACAACGGGGCAAACTGGGCAGTCTCCGCCAATGAATCGCTCCGCATCACGGTCAAGGGCACGGTGCGGCCCGTGGTCGTCCCCGGCGCCCCGACGTCCCTGACCGCCACCGCCGGGGTAAAGCAGATCGCACTGTCGTGGACCGCGCCGGCGTCTGACGGCGGCGCGGCTATCACCGGCTACACCCTGCAGGTCTCTGACTCCGATCCCTCCGGCACAGCGAACTGGGCCGACGTGTCACCACAGCCCCAGGGCACAGCCACGACCTACACCCACACCGGTTTGGCCGACGGGGCGGAGCGCTGGTACCGGGTGGCCGCGACCAACAGCGTGGGCGACGGTGCGTACTCGGCGACGGCGACGGCCACCACCCATAACGTCCCCGGCGCCCCGACGAATTTCACCGCCACCGCCGGCAACGCCCGGGTGGACCTGGCTTGGGACCCGCCGGCCAGCGACGGCGGCGCGCCGGTCACGATGTACCGCCTCCGCCACAAGCTGAGCTCCGCGTCCAGCTGGGGCAGCTGGACCGAGCTCACCGGCACGACGGCGACCGTCCCCGGCCTGACCAACGGCAGCGCCTACGACTTCGAGGTGCAGGCGCAGAACTCCGTGGGCTGGGGCGCAAGCGCCTCGGCCAGCGCCACGCCCGCGCCCCCCGACCCCAACCCCGTGCTGCTCAGCAACGACGGGCAGACGACGTTCAGCCACCAGCTCCTGAATGATGTTGGCTGGCTCGCCGCGCAGTTCACCACCGGCTCCAACTCCGACGGTTACACCCTGAGCAGCGTTGCGCTGATCGGCGATAACGCCCAGCAGACCGTCCCGTTGACCGTGACGCTGCGCGCGCGCAGCGGCGTAAGGCCCTCGTCCACCGTGCTGGCCACTTTCACAAACCCGTCGTCCTGGGTTGCCGGGGAGAACTTCTTCACCCTTTCCTCGCCCGTCAAGCTGGAGCCGGATACCTCGTACTGGGTGTACGCGGATACGAGCGGGGCCTCGAACAGTGACCTGGCCGGGGTTGCTTTCATCCTCAATAACGCTGCGGACGGGCGCAGCCTGCCCGGCTGGAGCTTCGGGTATTCCTGCACCAACGACACCTGTCTCTCCAGCAACGCCTATCGTTTCCAGGTGGTCCTGCGCGGCACGGTGACGAACCCCGCGCTGATCGACACAACTGGCAATCTCCGTTCCACTATGTATAGGCTCGGTCACGGTCTGCATGAGGTGGAGTTCGTGGAGGGCCGCTATTACCGGGTGCATGTGGAAGGGCGGGGTTCTGACCCGGTGCGGGAGCCGCTGATTGCGGTGCTGGACTCGGAGCGCAGGGAGCTGGCGAACAATCGCTACAACCGGGGTCCGACGACTCATGGACCGGATTGGGATTACAGCGGCGACGGTCTGGGGGCGAAGCAGGACCGGTTCTGGTATTGGCTGTTGCCGTCTGAGCAGCGCACGCCGGACACGCCGGACTACTGGAACCCGTACTACGACGAGTCCTTGGGTGCTAAGGGCCTGGCGGGGGCGTGGCGGGAGGACATCGACGATGTTCCGGAGTGCCCGTCGGGCACGATGTGTACTAAAGAGCGCACGCCGGAGCATTTCCACCAGGACGACATCAGCTATCTGAACCCCTTCACGTTCAAGGCGCCCGCCTCGGGCACGTATTTCGTCCAGTTGCGGTCGTACACCTATGACGGCAACCAGTATCGGCTGACGGTGACCCAGGTGGATACCTCGGCCGACGACGAGCCCGCCGAGAGCACCGCGACGGCTGCGACGGCTGCGGCTGACGGTTCGTACCATCAGTTCCGGCTGGAGTTTCCCTTCGACCGCGACTGGGTGAAGCTCGAGAACCTGACGGTCGGCAACAGCTATCAGGTGCAGGTCAAGGGCAGCATCGTGTACGGCTGCCAGAACTGCCGCACGGTGGCGCATCTGATGAGCATCCGCGATGCCGACGGCGACCTGGTGGACAGCACGGGGGCGTATCCCAGCCGTCAGACGTTCACTGCGACCAGCACGACCCATTTCGTGGTGGCGGGATCGCGCGCCGGCTCACGGGGCATGTGGAGCAGCAGGGACACCCGCTGGTACGTGAAAGTGACCGACCAGTCGGGCGCGGGCGGCCAGTCGGACGGCCAGCCTCGCAGTGACGGCTCGGGCGGCGGCGTGTCGGCCAAGAACGCCGCCCCGACGTCCAAGAGCGTCGTCCCGACCGCGCCGGCGCCGGTGGTCGACGACTACGGCGACAGCCCCGACACCGCGCAGCCGCTGGCCGACGGGGACGTGCTGGACGGGGTGATCGAGACCTCCGGCGACAAGGACTGGTTCAGAGCCGAGCTGACCGAGGGCCGCCGCTGGCGGGTGCGCGTGATCCCCGCGGACCGTGACGGCGAGTACGAGGTGAACCTCTACGGCGTGTACGACGCGAACGGCAACGTGCTGGTCAGCTGGTCTCCCCGCTGGTTCGTGGTCGATCTGCATCCTCCCGCGGACGGGGTGCACTACTTCGCCGTCGGCTCCGACAACCCCCAGGCCGTGGGCGCCTACACGATCAAGCTCAAGGACATGGGGCCGTCGGATCGAGAGCCCCGACCCCAGCCTGAGACGGGCCTGCCGACGATCAGCGGCACGGCGCAGGTGGGCGAGACCCTGACGGCCGACACCTCGGGCATCGCCGACGAGGACGGCCTGGACAACGTTTCGTACAGCTACCAGTGGGCAGCCGACGGCGAGGACATAGCGGGAGCCACGGACTCGACCTACACCCTGGCCGACGCCGACGAGGGCAAGGCCATAAGCGTTACTGTGTCCTTCACCGACGACGCGGGCAACGAGGAATCTGTGACCAGCGCGGCCACGGCTGCGGTGGAGGCCAGGCCCAACACTCCGGCCACCGGCCTGCCGACCATCAGCGGGACCGCCCAGGTGGGCGAGACGCTGACGGCCGACGCGTCCGGCATCGCCGACGAGGACGGGCTGACCATCGCGGCGTTCGGCTACCAGTGGGCAGCCGACGGCGCGGACATATCCGGGGCCACGGACTCGACCTACACGCTTGTCGACGCCGACGCGGGCACGGCCATCAGCGTCACGGTGTCCTTCACCGACGACGCAGGGAACGAGGAGTCGCTGACCAGCGCGGCCACGGCTGCGGTGGAGGCGGCGATTGGGCAGCTGCCTGAACTTCCGGCCGGCTCGACGATTTTGTGGTCTGCCGACATGACGGTGGTGGACTACGGTGCAGGCTCGGTCGGCGCCGGAAGCGCCGACCTGTTCGCCAACCAGGTCAGCGCTGACAACCACGAGGCGCAGTGGCTGTGGTCCTACACGCCTGGCCGGCAGGTCGACCTCTCGCTTCTGACGGCCATCATGGACACCGAGGACCTGGTGCTGCACATAGGCGATCTTGAGCTTCCCTTTGCGGATGCGTCGGGCTCGTTCTCGAACTTCACCTGGTACGGCGTGGATGTGGATTGGGGGGACGGCCAGACGCTGCCGGCGCGAATCGCTCGTGTGGCCCAGGTTTCAGAGCCTGTGGCAAACACCCCGGCCACCGGCCTCCCGACCATCAACGGCACCGCCCAGGTGGGCGAGACGCTGACGGCGGACACATCGGCCATCACCGACGAGGACGGCCTGGACAACGCGACGTTCAGCTACCAGTGGCAGGCCGACGGCTCCGACATAGCCAACGCAACGGACTCGACCTACACCCCCGTCGACGCCGACGAGGGCGCGGCCATCAGCGTCACGGTGTCCTTCACCGACGACGCCGGCAACGAGGAGTCATTGACCAGCACCGCCACGGCGGTGGTGGAGGCCAAGCCCAACACTCCGGCCACCGGCCTTCCGACCATCGGCGGCACCGCCCAGGTGGGCGAAACGCTGACAGCGGACACGTCAAGCATCTCAGACGAGGACGGCCTGTCCAACGCGACATTCAGCTACCAGTGGGCAGCCGACGGCGCAGACATTGCAGGGGCGACGGGCTCAACCTACACCCTTGCCGACGCCGACGAGGGCACGGCCATAAGCGTCGAGGTGTCCTTCACCGACGACGCGGGCAATGACGAGTCGCTGACCAGCGCGGCTACGGCGGCCGTGGAGGCGAAGCCCAACACCCCGGCCACGGGAGCGCCGACTATGAGCGGGATCGCCCAGGTGGGCGAGACGCTGACGGCGGACACATCGGCCATCACCGACGAGGACGGCCTGACCAACGTCTCGTACAGCTACCAGTGGGCAGCCGACGGCGCGGACATATCGGAAGCGACGGACTCGACCTACACCCTGACCGACACGGACGAGGGCACGACCGTCACCGTAACGGTGTCGTTCACCGACGACGCGGGCAACGAGGAGTCTTTGACCAGCACGGCCACTGTGGCCGTGGCGGGCGTGCCGGCGACTCCGCTGACGGCGACGGTCTCGAATGTCCCGGCATCTCACGACGGGGAGAATGTCTTCACCTTCGAGTTGCGGTTCAGCGAGGAGTTCCCCATCAGCTACAGGACCCTGCGGGACTACGCCTTCATTGTGAGTGGCGGGGACGTGACGCGGGCGAAGCGGATCGAGAAGGGCAGCAACATTGCCTGGCGCATCCACGTCAGGCCGGACTCGAACGGCGCCGTGACCATCATCCTGCCCGTGACCACCGACTGCGATGCCCCGGGAGCCATCTGCACGGACGACGGCCGGATGCTCTCTACGCGTTTGGAGTTGACCATCGACGGTCCATCGTAGCGACTCTACCGGGAGGGCGGCGCATCCTTTCATCCATTGAAGAGCGACTTGCGGCTCTGGGCCTGACTGGCGGGCTTCTGGGGAAGGCCAGAATTGCGCTACGCAACACGCTGACGGACGGTGTGCGGACTGCACCGACAGAACAAACCAGGAGGCCATGATGGCGTCACGACCAATCACCGAGGGGTATCTGGACTCACATATGAATTCCGTGCGCCATGACCTAAGTATCGAGATTCAACGAGCGGAAACCCGTATCCTCCGTGCCATCGTTGGCGCTACTGTCTTCACGTCTTTCCTGATAGCCATAACCGCATTGTTGCTCACATGGACAGGGTGAGTGTGCATAGGTATATAAGCGCCTTGCTTTTCATTCTTGCGCTGACTGTCGCTTGTGCTGAATCACGAGAAGTCGCAGCGCCTGACGAAACTCCTCCATCCGAGACGGTTTACATGAATGGCCGAGTCTTCACCCAGGACAAAGACCTGCCCTGGGCTGAGTCGCTGGTGACGGATGGGGACAGGATCGCCTTCGTGGGTTCCGATGAAGATGCTTTGCGATTCGCCGCTGAAGGTAGCAGGGTCGTAGACCTGCAAGGCCAGTTCGTGATGCCGGGGATTGTTGACGCGCACACGCACCCCGGACTGATCAGCGTTTGGGGCGATCTGTCAGCCCTGGAAGACGACGCCGGCGACAGCGAATCCGACGCAGACAGGATGCCCTCGGGGCCGCCGGAAGCAACCCTAGCTTGGCTGCAGCAGTACGCAAAGGACCACCGATTCACCTATGTTATTTCCCATGCGGGATGGGATGTCGCCGCCTACCTTCCCGACGGCCCCCACAAGAGGGACTTGGACAAGATAGCCAGGTTCAGACCCATCGTGTTGTACGACAATTCTGGGCACAGCGTATGGGTCAACTCCGCAATGCTCCGATGGTTGGGCATCAACAGAGACACGCCGGACCCCAGCGAAAACCTTTCCTATATCGTGCGCGACGAGGACGGAGAACCCACCGGCTGGCTCAAGGAGTTTGTCCTGACCCACCACAGCGGCGGCAGGTTCGTCCCGGGCCACGACAAGCTGAAGGAGCGGATGCAGACGTACCTGGACTACATGTCAAGCAAGGGCATTACCACGATGCTGGACGCCGGAAACTTCAACATGGACGACGCCGTGTACAAGGCTGCGCATGAACTCGTACGAGAGGGCAGAATGCCGCTGCGCTGGGAGGCGACGTACCACGTATGGCTACCGGAACACATCGATACCGCTGTGGACTCCCTCACCCGCCTGAGGAAGGAGTACGGCTATGGCAACCTGCGGTTCAATACCATCAAGATTCACTACGACGGCCTGCAGGACGTTCTGACGGCCGCCATGCTGGAGCCCTACGTGACGGACCCCGACAACTACGGCGGCGTGCTGTTCTCGACGGAGCGAATGAGCAGCTTCATCCGGGAACTGGACGCCCACGGCATCAACCTGCACGTGCACACCGTTGGCGACCGCGCGACGAGGAATCTTCTGGACGCAGTCGAGCAGGCGCGGGACGCGCTGGGACGGCCCCTTAGGATGGAGGTCACGCTGAGCCACTTGTTCACCGTCGCAGAGGAGGACATCGCTCGATTTGCCGAGCTGAACGTTCACGCCAACTTCACGCCCCACTGGTTCGGCGGAACGGTGTTCGGGGATGCTGGAGCGATCAACATCGGCCCGGAGCGTGCCGCCCGCTCTCAGGTCATCGGCCACTTCGTGCGAGAAGGGGCGAACATTACGCTGTCCAGCGACGTCATCCACGGCCCCGCGCGGGTGAACCCCTTCATCGGCATGCAGATGAGCATGACAAGGCGGGCAATTGAAGGGACCGACGCCGTCGCGCTGCCGCCGGCCAACGCCAGGATCTCGCTGGAGCAGGCGATTGCCGGCTACACCGTCAACGGCGCTGCGCAACTCGGTATGAAAAGGGAGATTGGCGCAATCAAAGCGGGACTGCTGGCAGACTTCATCGTCCTTCCACAGAACCCGTTTGAAACGGACGTGGAGAACATCCACACCATAGAGCCTAGCGCGACGATTGTGTCCGGTGTCCTGCGAAGCGGAGGCTTTTGAGCAGCCTGTCGGATACCGCCGAAAGAAGCGAGATCTATATGCCTATGCAGAACGACATTGTAGGCGACGATGAACAACCGCGATCTTAGCGATAACACTGGAGGGCGATACACTTCAGTCCTGCGAACAAGGTGAGCACTTGAGTTGGTCTCGGAGTGGTGAGACTAGGGACATTCCGCGCAAGAGAACATGAGCGTACTTGGCCACTATGAATGGACTAACCACGATTCAAGGAAAGTGCTTGCTATCGTTTCACTTGCTGGCGAGTTTAGTTCAGTTACCCCTGACAGGACTGGATGGCGAACTTTCCAGTTGGTCGTTGTGTTGCAACGATAGCAGAGCTGTGGTGAGCGACAGTCTGAGGATCGGTGGCCCTCACTCCACCTCCGGCCCAGCGAATTCCGCTTGAGCTTCCGAGTTCGAGACCTCTACGTTGGGCGATACGGGTCGATATTGCGAACTGAGCGCGTGTTTGAGTTGGTGGTTGATTGGTGAGGGTAGGGGCTGAAACTTCATGCGTCAGGTCTGTTCACCGTCTCTCAACAGCGCGACAAATCCCGCCTGTTCGAAGTCTTGATCGTAGGACAGAGCTTCAATAATGCCACACGCTTCCATCACCAAGAAGCTTGCGCAGTCAGTGAGGCTCCAAGTCTGGTCGGCGCGAGGCACATATCGTTCGACAGCAGCCCAGAAATACGCATCGGTTTGAGAAGCGATTTCGACCGAGGGATCGTCCTATATCTGCCTGACCATCTCGACGGCAGATGCGCGACGGGATTCGCCGAGGCGTGACGTGTCATTCAACGCCTCGGTGAGCACCATCTGAGTTGTCACTACCTGGGTGGAGCCGAGTGTCGCAGCGGTCGCTATCGCGTGTTCGTGCAACTCATCACCGGAGCTCATGAGGGCAATTCCAATATCCCGTGTCAGCAAAGACCGTGGGCACTAGTTCTTTGCCTTGGGGTGGCCGTAGAGGTAGTGCTTAAAGTTCTTGGCGCTGTCAGGCGGGACGCCTTCCCACAGATCCGGAGGGTAAGATTCGCGCAGCTTCTCGATCCTTTCGACAAGGCCGAGAAGCCCCTTTGACTTGTCGGACTCGTCATCAGTGGAATCTAAGGAAATCCCGTCACCCTTCCCATGGTAAGTAGGGTCACTGTGAACGGACACGACCACCTCTTTCCCTTCCTCCAAGGCGAGGGGTTCCAGAGGCGTCAGGACGCCCTTTTCGTATTTGGCCCTTATCGTAGCCACGAATAAACTCCCGAGGATTGCCGTCGACAGCGACTATACTTGTGATCCCTTTGCGCCAGTATAGCGAGAGAACTGATTAGTCTTTGATGCACCGAAGGTCGAGTGCCAGGGCTGTAGCACAGATCGTAGGAAATTCCAGATGCCGCCTTGAATGCATTGCCGAGAGCAGCTTTATGGCCGGGGCAAAGGCAATGACAGGAAAGGTTGGCATAACCGACGAATTCGATGACAGTCAGCTCAACCGGCGACACTATAGCTGTACAATTCAGGTAGCGCATTGTAGGTGGTCGTGATGTCTCTGGCGAGTTTCCCTGGCGGTTCAGCGGCAAAGGTTGCCGACCTGTATGAAGCGGCGTGGACTGCCGACTCTCTACTTGACCTCATCTCAGGCAGGGTGGTCGAGATCAGGTTCGAACCTCAGGGCCCGGACGGACAGGGTGTTGAATTCTATAGGTCGCTTCCTGACAGCTCAAAGGAGTTCCATTCCGTTAAGCGCCAGGCTCCTGGCTCTGCAAGCGCGTGGACACCCTATCGGTTGACAGGAGCCCAAGACTCGACCGGAAGGAGCATCCTTGGCGACCTGTTTGGGCATCTTGATGAGGACCCACACGCCCGAGCCGTCTTCGTTAGCCAAGATAGCGCGGGCGAAATTCGTGAAATCTCTGAGCGCGCTAAGGCACTGTCTGACCACCGAGAATTCGTCGATGCGCTTTCAGAGATGCAGGCAAAATCACTCAGTGAAAGAATAGTCTCCATTGCTAGGGATGCACACGATGCACACGAGAAGCTCGCGCGATGCGATTTCGAGACTATTGGCCACAACCAACTGCTTAGGCTAGTCGATGGTAGAATTCCGGCTCTAGTGAAAAGAGCGGATGGAGCTGACTTCGACCCTGCAGATGTCCGCAGATTCTTGAGCGAATTTGCCTGGCAACACTTGGGCTCCGATCCAGTAAGCCAAAGTGACTTGGTTGCCGCGCTGCATGTTCGGGGATTTGCCGCGACTCCGTTACAGCGCGACGCCGCTGTACAAGAACGGGTCAAGGCGATAAACGGGGCCTTTACGGGCCGTGCTACGAGAACGCTCATTAACGGCAACTACATCGTCCGGCACCAAGCTAGGTCGATAGCAGATGACCTCATACACGGCGAACAATCGCTCATGCTGTCGGGAAATGCTGGCGTGGGCAAGACTTGCGTACTGGCGCAAGTCACCGAAATCCTTACGGGCGAAGAGATCCCGTATCTTGCTATTTCAATTGATGCTATAGAAGGTGCTCTCTCCTCCACGGATCTAGGTCGTAAGTTGGGGCTGCCAACATCTCCCGCGACTGTTCTCGGAGAGATCGCCGAAGGACACCGGGCAATTCTCTGTGTGGACCAAGTTGATGCGTTGAGTTTTGTGGGCGGCCGCAATCCGCAGGGACACCAGATTTTGGAAGAGTTGATCGGAGAGACCAAGAATTATCCTAATCTACTGATTTTATTGGCTTGCCGATCCTTCGATCTCGAGAATGACCGCATCCTCAAAGGACTGGTTGAAGGTGGGTTTCCAGCGGCCAGGCGCATCGATGTCGAACTTTTGAGCGATGAAGACGTGCAGACCGTCCTTTCAGCGGCTGGTGTGCCGCAAGATATCCTTGAGTTTAGGCAGCTTGAATTGCTGCGAATTCCCCTTCACCTGTATCTGTTTCTGGGCGGCAATAGATCCCCAAACGCTGCTTGGTCAAGAAGGAGCCTCTTCGATGCCTATTGGGATGAGCTGCAACGTCGAGTCGACCCGTCTCTAGGAACTGGTGCATTCCGAGATGCAGTAAAGAGCCTCGCAAACATGTTGAGCAGTCGCCGGCGCCTTCGTGCACCTAAGGTTAGCCTAGACGCACACGTTTCGACCTTGGACGCGATGGCCTCTGAAGGGGCTGTCGTTATGGATGACACCACAGTGAGTTTCTTCCATGCGACATTTTTTGACTATGCGTTCGCGAGGGGCTTTGTCGCGACTCAACAGGACCTAGTCGGATGGCTCCTTAGTGATTCCCAAGAACTCTTCCGACGTAGCCAAGTTCGACAGGTCCTGGAATTCCTGAGGGACGGAGATCTTGGAGCCTACTTGGATGTCCTAGGTCGTTTCCTGAACGATGGCAGAATTCGATTCCATCTGAAGCGACTGGTGCTTGACTGGTTGGGACAGCTTTCGACCCCGCTGCTAGGCGAATGGCAGATACTCGAAGGATTAGACGAGAAACTCGCGGGTCACATGCTAAGCGCCATCTACAACAGAGTCCCGTGGTTCGACTTGCTCAATGAGTCGGGGTATCTCGACGAATGGACTAAACTTGGCAGTCAAAGTCGCCTCCAGCGAGCTTACTACTTGTGTCAATGGCCAGGTGTTTTCTTGTTGCGCTCCGAAATCGCAGCATATCACCTCCGGAGGATGGCCGACGGAGATAGTGCCTATAGGGCGCGATTTGCCTCTAGGATGACTTTTGGGGATGTCCATCACAGTCGCGAGATGTTCGACGTTTTTCTTGAGTTCCTTCGCGACGGTACCCTTGATGGACTAGGTGGCTCAGGTGGGGCTGGTGACTGGTGGCTGATGCTCTCAAAGATGTCCAGGGAAAACCCGGGATTCTGTTGTGAAGCGATTGGATGCTGGCTTGACCGACAGGAGGAATTAGATCCGCCTGAAACGGACATCGATCAGATTGGCGGGGCTTGGTGGAGCAATTTCAGCGAGGAGGTTATTCGGGAGTCGGCATCTAGAGCTCCTACTCAATTCGCGTCAGAGATCTTCCCTCGAGTAGCAATTGCTGCCATGGGTGAAGAACGTCGCCAATGGGAGTACTTTCTTGCTCCGGTTCGTCAACATCTGATTGAAGGGCTTTCGGACGCTCTGAGCAAATTGTCCCAAGAAGACCCCGAAACCCTAGACAGTCTCTTTGCTTCTATCACGCAAGATGCACCCAAGCTCATCCAAGGGTTACGACTCCGAGCTTGGGCGGCCAATCGTGAGCAGTATGCAAACATGATCCTAGAGTTTCTCATTGGCCACCAAGACCTCTGGCACTTAGATGAAACAAGACTGGCAATCCAGACGGCTGCTCACTTAGGGAACGCTGACCTATTGGCCGGATTGCAAGCACTCATCTTGGACTACAGGCCTGAATATGAACGTCGCGATGGGTTCGGCTTGTCGCAGTTCAAACTGTTGTCTAGCTTTCCGTCAGAAGCCTTAGGCGTGAAGGCCGGTCGCCGGTTAGCTGAACTCAAACGCAAGTTTGGTGAAGAAGCCCCTGAGATCCAATCGCTCACCCCTCGCATGGATGTCCAAATGGTGCCTCCGAGAATTCCAGACCGGGCCCTTGGGTACATGAATGACGAACAACTCTTGGCCGCAATGCAAAAGCATCATGACGGGAGTTCGAGACCTACAGGAGACAAGGAGTGGGATGATGTGTTGTTTGGTCGGCAGCTTGAGCAACAGGCCAAAGTTGAACCGGTACGTTTCTTCCGACTTGTGACCGAGCTGATGTCGAGCGAACTATCGCCAAAGTTCTTTTCTCACATTCTTGATGGTCTCCTTATAGCCTGGCCTGATGAAGTGTCCACTGCAGAACTAGTTGAGGTGATCCTGCGGCTCCATCGACTTCCCGGGCAACCTTGTGGCCTTTCAATCGGTAGGGCCATTAGGCAGATAGCCAAAGAAGATCTACCCGAGAGTATTCTCCGCATCATCACATTTTATGCGATAGAAGACCCCGATCCCGAGAAAGACTGGTGGCTCAATCAGCTGTCTCAGGGCGGCGACAGAAATGATGCCCCCATCGGGGCAGCAATAAACTCTGTTAGGGGAGTTGCAGTTGAAACTGTCGCCGTGCTTATGTTTGAACAGCCCGAACGGTCCGAACTGCTAATGGATGCAGTCGAGGCTGCCGTCAACGATCCGACACTCTCGGTGCGTTCCGTGGCCCCCATGCCTCTACTCGCACTCCTTTCTAACAGTGAGGCGACATCTCTCAATCGTTTCAGTTCCTTGTGCTCAAGTTCCGGCTCAATCCTTGGTACGAGGTACTTTGAACACTACCTTCGTCACTTCGCCTTCAAGTCATATGAGAAGGTCCGAAGCATACTCTTGACCATGGTGAATTCCGAAGATTCCGGTAACAGACTAGTGGCTGCAAGGTTAATCTGCATCGCCGCATTGGTCGACAACGAGTCACGGCATCTTGCAGAATCGGATGCCGAAAGAGTCAGGAGGGGTTCGCAAGAACTGAGACAAGGTGCCGCCGAAGTTTATGCTCGCAACATCGAACAAACTGACGTTGCGAAGAATTGTGTCGAGGAACTGAAGCGATTCTTCAATGATGCAGATGCTAGCGTAAGGAAAGCGGCTGCGGGCTGCTTTCGCTATATCGATGAGGGGAATCTTTCGTCCGGCAGCGACCTAATAGATGCCTTTGTAGAATCTGCCGCGTTCGAGACCCAAGTATCTTTGCTTCTGTATAGGCTAAAGGACATGTCGATGCCGCTGCCGCCTGCCGTCCTCACCATTGCTGAGCGCGCGATTGCGGTTTGGGGGCCAGAAGTGTCGGACATCAGAACGTCCGCTTCGGGCCACGCCTATTATCTGTCCGAGTTGGTAGTCCGCCTCTATGAGCAGACGGCGGACAAGGACACGAAAGAGAGATTACTGAACACAATTGACCGAATGGTGGAACTCAACTTTGAGGGAATCGCAGGCGGAATCGCTGTTGAAGACCGGGTGTAGGGTCATTGTTGCCGACTGATTTACTACGTTCGCTCTCAGTGACTGTCCCGTCCTTCCGGATTGCCTCAACATCTGGGCGGGAGTTTGTCGGCATCTGCGAATGAACGACCTCTGTCGTCCATTCGCCTGACAGTGTGGCATCAAGAAATCCATCGGAGGTTCGACTCAAGTACCTTTGGCGTGGCACTTGGCGTAGAGTTCACCGCTACCACACCAGCACGGGTCACCCATTTTGAGCTCCACAACCGATTCATCGGGGTGCAAGAACCTTCGTACCGACTCGTCCAATTCAACACTGGCTTCCCAAGGCTTATCGGTAAAGCCAGCGCCAATGCCTAGTTCACCAAGCACGAGCCAAAAGGCGACCCACACATCAGCCTTGCTCTTGTGCTTTAGGGCAAATGCCAGAGCTGGGATGCGTTCATCTTCGGTCCCGAACGACTCAGGAAAACACGCGACGGAAACTCCAGATTTCTGGTTTAACGAGCAGTACCCATAAGCAAGTTTTCCGTCTTCCGCACAATCTTGCACAGCTCGTTGAATTAGCCTTTGAAGGTCGTATAGGCTACTCTCAGGTTGATCAAGAAGCAGGAATAGCGCGTCCGTACTCTGCGGATCCGGATGCTCCCTTAGAGTATCGAGAAACGGTGTCAAGCCAGTCTCTTGCCATCTAGTTGATAGTTTCCCAATGCCAAGCTCAGTGTCACCATCCCAATAGAGTCTGTGAATCAGGTCATGCCTGCCCCTAAGTGACATAAAGTGAGCCTCTACGTCATCGGAAGAGCCTTCGGGGAGCATTATTCTTATGGAATCCTGTGGAAGCGCCAGGCCACGCTGCAAGTAACGTGCGAGCAATTGCCCTTCCCATGTCCCAAAGTGTCGGTCTGACCACGTGGCTCTTTGGTATATGTAGTGCATGAGTTGGATTGAATCGGTGAGGTATGTGGTGACCAAGTCCAAGCCAAATACGCTCATGACTACTGGGTAAGGGTCATTCGATTGTTTTTCGAGAAGCTGGTCAACTAGGTAGGGCAAAGCTGGGATATGGTCGAGAGTAAGGCAGACTACATACACCTCCTTAAAGGCTGGGGGCAGTTGAATCGGCGTACCATCACTGGCCAGAACATTAAATCCGCCAGCCAATAAACGCTGCCTATTATCTCGGGCTTGCTCATATGCCCCCTGAACGGCTAGTGAGAAATCCTCCTGTAGTTTCTGTCCACTCCCTTTTCGTGACAAGATTGTAAGGCGCTTCGCTTTTGCTTCAACAATGAGGGCACGGTTCCCTACCACCACAAGTACGTCAATCTCGCCAACCCTTCTTTTGCCGTCGCATACTTCAACGTTCCTATGGGCACTGTCGCCGAATACCGATGAGAGCAGACGATAGGCGATAGTCTCCGTCGCGTCGCCCCTATGTTTAGCCGCGTCATCGCTGTAGTCATTGTCCTCTGACATCCAGTAATTTGGGCTCTCGTAAATTGCCTTGGCAAGCATGAAGCCTACCGGCATGAAAAACCGGCCTTCGCCAAGCCGAATGATGGGTTTGATCTCCAAGTCATTCACATCTCCCACAGCATTCACGGGCAGTGCCAAATGCCCAGGTGTCACAGAGAATCTGTCTAGAAATACATTGAATTCTGACTCGGTCAAAAAACTCAAATCATCTCTGGTGAAAGTAAGCGCGGCCACCGCAGCTCGGCTCCTCTCTTGCAGGGTGCTGGCCAGAAAGAAGCGAGCCAACCGGTACTCACGCAAGTCTTGAAGTTCTTTGGCTGCCCTGACCATTGATTCGATGGAGAGTCCTACATTCGCTTTGATCCAGCCAGTGTCTTGAGCATATTTCTCGGGGGCTAGGTTAAGATGTTGAAAGTCACATGACCCCATTCCTGCATAGTTCAAGGGCTCTACCATCTCCCCTTTGCGAGGTGGCTCGGCAGGCTCGTTTGCTCGGTCGGCCGAGAACCTGCGCGATGGGTGGTTTCCTCCTCTCCCCAATGTTTCCAACTGATGCTTTACGGTATCGTGAATTTGCTCCAGGAGAGTGTTGAGAGCGTTGATGTGGCCATTCAACTCCTCTTCACTGGGCATCACTGTGTCATCCAGCGACTTCTTTGCTCCGAACGCTGCCGCAAGAGTCAACTCTTGTGGCGTAAGCCTGTTTGAGGCATGAGGTACATCATCTGCCACGAAGTAGGAGTTGGCGACTGACACTTGGGCAAGCGCGTAGATGAATCCCGGTAAGGAGGCAAGTGCCTGCAGCTCCTCGAGGGCCTGCGTTTCATCGAGTGGGCTGCTGTTCATCTGTTCGCTGCGATTGTCTTTGGTCATTTCTCTCTTCAATTGGAATCGTTCTATTCGAAGTCGAGCAGGCTTCAACACTGATTGCATTCCCGGGATCCGCTGAGTATTCTCGCACCCCTAGATATTCAGAATCGATTGCCGTATGTCGAACGCAGGGTTAATTATCTGTTATTGCGCCCCATAAACAGAATACTCAGTGAAAGAAACGGCACTAGGCTTCGTAGACAAGATTCTAGGCTCACTGGATTCAAACCTAACCCGAAGACCAAGTGAGGGGCTCGTTCCCGGCTAAGTATGCGGGTGGTGAATCTTGCTTTTCGTCGAGGCCGTTTCCAAGCCACCTTACAGAGGCTTGGCTTGGTCTAGGTTGGCCACTGTCCCCTTTTTACTGCCAGTCAGCCTAGTAGTTACGCTTGCACAGAATGCCCGTTCAATGTGGTTTCTTCACAAGATTCAAGGTTGCTAAAATACTGTCAGACAGTATAATGAATTTCTGACATATTGGACGGAGACAAGCAAATGACAAGCCTGCCGAAACTGATCATGAATCAAGTGGCTGGAAAGCCAGAAGGAACCTTGTTGTGCCCCAGTGCCCTACTTCATCTTGGAAATAGGGCAGCTATTGATCAAGCATTGGCACGTCTTTCTCGTACTGGGCGACTGATCCGAGTCTGCCAGGGCGTATATGTCAGGCCAATCGAGACCCGATTTGGTTCGCGTCCCCCCGGAACAGAAGAAGTGATTGAGGCCCTCGCAAAGCTCTGGGGAGAGTCGATTGTTCCTTCCGGCGGTGCCGCGGCGAACTCTCTTGGGCTAACGACGCAAGTGCCAGTACGATCAGTTTACCTAACTTCTGGGCCAAATCGTAAACTGACGCTCGGTAAAGTTGAGGTGGAATTGAGGCATGCTCCCCGTTGGCAGATGGCAGCCCCCAAGAGATTGGCTGGGGACGTAATTCGGGCCATGTCGTGGCTGGGACCCAACGAAGCAGCGGCCCACCTAAAGGCGATCAGAGAAAGACTCTCTCTTGAGGACTTTCAAGAGTTATCAGAATCACGTGCCGTGATGCCAGCGTGGCTAGCGGAACCCGTAAGCACTTTGGTGGCAAATGGCTAACATACATTTTCTTTCGCTCAGTGATGCTGATCAGAGGGACGCCATAGAGGTGGCTGCTAGTCGCAGTGGCCGACCCGCCCACCTCTTAGAGAAGGACATCTGGGTCGTGCAAACCCTGAGGGCTCTGATGGAGAGTCCCTTTGGCAACGACCTCACCTTTAAAGGGGGAACATCATTGTCAAAGGCGTACAACGCCATCCGTCGGTTCTCGGAGGACCTGGATATCACCTATGACATTCGAGCCATCGCTGCTGACCTCGTAGAGGGTTCTGGTGAAGACGTATTGCCTAGAACGCGGAGCCAGGAGAAGAAATGGACTGGGGAAATTAGGAAGAGGCTGAATGAGTGGGTTCGGGGTCAGGCACTACCTGGCATAGAAGCCAGCTTGGCCGACCTAGGAGCCAAGTCGGGCGCGAAAGCCGAAGATGACAAACTACTCGTTCACTACGAGCCACTAGTGTCCGGCTATGGTTTTACGAGGCCAACGGTAACGGTCGAATTCGGAGCGCGTTCGACCGGAGAACCTCGCAAGAGGATGCCTATAGAGTGCGACGCGGCACCGCACATATCAGAAGTGTCGTTTCCTTCGGTCAACCCATTCGTCATGTTGGCAGAGCGGACATTCTGGGAGAAGGCAACAGCCGTCCACGTCTTCTGCCGAGAACCGAGAGAGCGTTGGGAGCGACTCTCCCGGCACTGGTATGATCTGGTTCGCCTGGATGACGCAGGTATTGCGGAGAAATCACTGATTGACAGAGCGCTAGCGACAAAGGTAGCGCAACACAAGGCAATGTTCTTCCGAGCGAAAGACGCGGCGGGCAGATGGATAGACTACAAGGCAGCCGTGTCTGGCGAATTGCAGTTGGTACCGAAGGACTCCACGTACAATGCTCTGGCCGAGGACTATGGGAAGATGGTCAGTGACGGCATGCTCTTGGGTGATGACGAGGAATTCGCCGTCATTGTCGAAAGGTGCCGCGAAATTGAGATCAAAGCGAATAGACAGTAATTGAATCACCTATGCCTGTACCTGCGCCTTTGTGCTCATGATTGCGACGTAGCTCCCCATACACGAAAGAGTGGCCCAATGGACTTCGATGAGAGCCATGGATAGCGGGCTGAGGACGACGATAGCCAGGAGACAAATGACGGACTAAGAATGTCGAACTAAGGACGGCAATGCGCGGACTTTAGGGGGCTGTTCGCCACACGAATAGGGATCGATATCTCTTCCACTACCTTATACATGGTGCACAGTTTCCCTTCAGTGGGAAATAGCACTTGATCCTGCCAATGAAATGTACGTTTGAAATGGTGGGGTAGGAAGGGTCAAGAGTACCCTTAGATTACAAGTGCTTGCCTTGCCCTCATGAATCCGATGAGACCTACCCACCCTAATGCTCGATCGTGGGCTAACTATGTAGGAAACCAGGCGATACTTCCCTGTTAGGACCGGGCTTAGGAGTAGTACAATCCAGTTGTACTTTATTCCAACACAGACAGCACAATTGTGACGCGCGTTTGCGGCGTCGCTGGGCCTGAGATGGCATACTGCGCCGGGCACGCCCAAGCGGTAGCAGCAGGTCGGAGGTGTCTCTGCGACAGGAGGTGAATGCGACGTGGCAGGGATTGCTAACTCATTCCGTACCTAGCGGATGTTGGGAAGTGAAGAAGAAGCCTGTTATGTTGGGGATTCGACAGGACTGATTGTGAGCCAACAACTACCCCAATCTACATTCCATCACTGGACTAATAGTCGGCCAGTGGCGTCACTTGGCACCAATTCCGGTGCTCCAACCCTGCCCTTCCAGGACTGGGGTAAGTTCAAGGAGGCGTTTGCACCCGAACTTGTAGAGCGCGCCTTGAGCAACAGCGCGATCAATGTACGGCGCTGCATCGACCCCTTCGGAGGGTCAGGAACCACAGGTCTCGCTTGCCAATTTTTGGGAGTTCATCCGGTTATGGCTGAGGTGAATCCATATCTCGCCGATCTGATTGAAGCGAAATTGATCCCATACGCATCTACAGATACGCTGACGCGTGACCTTGATCTGGTGCTTGAAGCTAGTAGGCACGAAAACCCTCGTCACATGAGAGTGAACTTTACAGCAGGTCCTCGCACTCTCGTCGAGCCAGGTCACAACGGTCGTTGGATATTTGATAGAAAAGTGGCTGAGCGAGTGGCTGTCCTTCTCAACGCAATTGAAGATCTCAGTGAAGACTCCAGACGTCTCTTTAGAGTCCTACTTGGGGGGATTCTCATCAGAGTCAGTAACGTGAGGGTAAGCGGTAAGGGACGGCGCTATCGACGGCGATGGAGAGAACGTCATGTCTCAGCGTCACTTGTGGACGAGTTATTCACGATGGTGGCTCGGCGCGCGATAGAAGACATTCGTCGCTTTTCCCATCGATCGGTCACCTCATATGACTTAATGAGGGGAGATAGTCGGAACTCTCTCCACGACATCCAACCCTGTGAACTCGCCGTTTTTTCTCCTCCATATCCAAATTCATCCGACTACACAGATATCTACAACGTCGAGCTCTGGGCTCTAGGATATCTCGATGGTTCCGAATCCAACTCGAGACTTAGAACCGCAACTCTTTCCTCCCATGTCCAGATTTCGCGAGGCTTCCCGGAGGCACCAACTGGATCAACGACGCTTAGTGAAACACTTGAGCAATTGGATCATCGAAAACAAAGACTGTGGGACCGTAGAATACCTGCAATGGTAGGTGGCTACTTTAGTGACCTGTTAGATGTACTGAGCCATCTGAGCCAGAGTCTAGTGTCAGGCGCGTCTGTATGGATGGTAGTCGGGGACAGTCGCTACGCAGGAGTCCAGATACGCGTGGCGAAAGTGCTGGAGGAGCTTGCCAGAGACCAAGGGTGGCGGGTCCAAGCAAGGGAACCTTTCAGATCCATACGCACCTCACCCCAGCAGGGAGGAGAGAAACTGCTGAGTGAGCAACTGCTAGTACTTAGGAACGAGCGCTGACGTTATCCGAGATTGCCTGTCTCAGAAGCTGGGCACTAGCGTAGACTTGCCAGCGCATGAGCTTGACTTGTAAGGAAGCAGCGCCTTCACGAACATTCTTGAAAGTCGTATCATCATCCCGATCCCCGGTTCTCATATCAAAGCAACACAGTGCCGACCACTGAAACTCCTTGTCAATGCGATACACTGCCGCTTGACGTACGCCCTCTTTGATCCATTCATCGGTTTCATGGTCAGAAACTGTTGAACCGCTCGATCTAAAGCTTCGTAGTACCTTTAGTTCCATAATTGCGTGGCGGGTCACTCGGCTCCGGTCTAAGGGATCGGGTTGCTCGATTTCAAGGTCAGTCCGCCCCGTCAATTGGCTCTGTTCGTGCCGAATCGTGCAAAAGGGGAATCTCATGGCCAGCCCGGCCATCAATAAAGATTGAATCAGCGCCTCGGCATTCCTTAGTACCCTGAATTTGCTGGAATCTGCCCACAGATTGACGCCCTGAGGGAGACCTCCGGGAGTGATGAAGCATCGCCGGTATACTCGATCAATTGTATTGAATACATCTTCGGGACTGACAGCACCTTCCAGCGGTATCAACTCCATATTGTCAGGCTGGACGAGCCCCTCAGGATACCATCGCAATTGTGGTGGCGCCGTACGAGGGTCAAATATCAACGTTGGGAGTGAGCCCAAGTCGTGGTCATCTGCAACGAAGGAGAACCGTCCATCGTCAGTGCCATCGGGTAATTCGACGTAGTGAGCTGAGATTACAGGCGCGGCGGTTATCCACAATCGTCCATTGACCTTGGTGAGGCCGTTGTCGATCATTGGCTGGCGCTGCGCGTCGGTGATGGAATCTGGCGGTCTTGGCCTCAGGATGAAGATGGCAATATCTATATCATCTGACTCCCTCCTTCTATCCAGCTCTGCAGACCGGCGCCGCAATAGTTGAACGACTCCGGCTAGGAACCTGTTTGCATCGGGAAGGTCAGCATCGGCTCCAACACCTCGATTCTGTGAAACGGTTGCCGCGAAATCTTCGTCCGACCAGCCGCCGAGAGCGGCTGGTTCTTCGCTATCTGTTTCCACTGATCCTCCTGCGCAGCTGTCTGACGTAAAGGTGAAGGAGCTCAGCGCGCGTGGCCTTTTCGGACCATGAAGCAAAGTGGCGCGCCGCGTTCGCTGAATAGTTGAGGTTTCGCCATTCCGCGAAATCTACAACGTTTTCGAACGCCACGCCGATATCAGAATAAGTCGGATCTTCCCTCGGGACGCCTTCGAACTGGGACTCGCTTAAGGCCGAAACTGCGTAGGCAATCTCCACCAAGAATGCTTGGATCTCAGCGAAGTGTGGGACACTCTCGATGAAACTGAGAACCTCTCCAGCCAGTTGTCGATTCAACGAGATGACTCCATCCAGCCGGTACTGGTTATCTTCGTCGAGAACGTGTCGAAAGTCAGAGATTAAAACTAACCCGAGTCCCACAAGATGGTCGAGATCGTGCTGCAGAGAAGGGTAGAAGGGACCGCCGCGTCTCTTAAGGAGGCGACCATCGAATACACGAGAATGCCAGACCGGAGCTAGTACATTCGAGAGATACGCAAACGTGTGAAACGGTCGCAAGCGAATAGGCGTCAAGCCTGCGCGTTCTGTCCCTTCAAGCAGCATCAAGAGCCTCACCTGCCTTCTCAAGGCTTCAAGATTATTCGAGGCCGCGCCCAATTCGATGCTCATTGGTCTAGAGCTGGCCTATGGACACTATCATGCGCACACTCGGAAACATTTGAGCTCACAAGGACCTATTCGGACGGATCCGATTGCTTCAGCAACAGTTCTTTGGCCTTGTCATATTCTCCGCGTAAGTCGCGGAGCGCGGCAGTGGGCGCCGCGAGGGCCAATAGGTCAACTACTCGATCACCGAGATCGCTTTCGCTTGCTGCCTCGCTTAGCAAGCTAGGTATTAGTTCGCCTGCGACGAGGTTCATTGTAAGTACGAGTCGATTCCCTGCCTCTTGGTGCCCAAAAGCGCCTAGAATTCGCGCCGCTCGACCCACGAAAACGGCGTCCAAGGATGACTCAGGCGCATCCATAACGAGACTCGTAGTCCTTTGTTGCGTTGCGATATTCACGAGGGCCATGCGAAAAGAAATGTCGATAAATTCTCTTTGGCTTTCCGAAACGTCACCAGGCTCACCTCGGCGCACGGTTCCGGTGAAATTGCTACCCCCAAGCTCTAACTGGAATGCCGGGAAATCGAATCGTCGCCCGGTCTGTCCAAGCCGCGCCGGCCTTGGGGACCAAACTAAGCGGCAGTCTTCAAGTAGGAATTCTCTTGCATATTCGCCGAAGGTTTCTTGCACTTGTGATGCTGTCTTCGCCACTATTTCATTCGCCTCACGAATGATCGTATCGAATGCTGCTCGTTTGTCCTCGAGGTCTTTCTGCATCACTTCAATTCGAGCCCGAATGGAAGCAAGTTCCCCTTGTCTCTCGTGCAACTGACTTTCTTCTGGCGGGAGTTGCTTGAGCAAGAAGTCCATTCGGGCTGCACGCTCGGCGACCGCTGTCTGGAGTAGCTGGATTTCGGTGACGGCGCTGGCTCTCTCAGCCTCAGAAACATCGAGGCTATTCCGAGCTGCCTCCAACTCTACGTCAAACTGCTGGAGCCGTTGTTCGTCGCGCCTTATCCTCTCGTCAGCAACCTCTGCCCCAGCTTGATCTCCTAGAGCCGCGACATCTGACCCGCAAACTACACATTCGTTCCTACGGATACGAGACTCCATATATTCTACGAATCCCGGAACTTCGTTCCCGCAAGCGAGGCATCTGGACTCAGTCACAAGTTGGGCTAGAATGTACCGCGCCGAATCGGAGTGCCGCGGTAGCCGGGCACTGATGGCATGGAGGTGAGCCTCCTCAAGTTCACGATATTGTGATTCGCGCTGCTGTTCCAGTGTGAGGTACCTAAGTCGCGTGCTCTCATGCCGAGCCTCGATGTCGGGAAGTCCGGAGCTGATTTCATTGAGGGCCTCATTGGCGACCTGTTGATCGTGTTCGAGTTGTGCTAGTTCTTCTCTTACTCCTTGTTCATCGAGGGCGAGGGATTCGTCACGCGCCAAGTCACGTTCTTGCCCAGTAACTACTGCACGCATGTTTCGTACTCGTGTGTCTGTCTCTAGGATTTCTCGTTCTCGTACGGTCCAGTGTTGTCCCCGCTCTGGTTCCAAAAAAAGGATCCTAAGCAGCTGTCTTTGGGCGGAAGGATCCCACACGAGTGAGCGACGGTCTTCGAAGAAGAATACGATATATCTGAGCAGGAGAATCCAATCGCCGAACGTGGACACCCCTGCCAGCCTCACCATTTCGTCTTGGTATTTGCGTTCATCTTGAGAAGGAGCGGAGTCACCAACTTTGAATGAGCGGAGGGAGAGGTCTCGCAGATTGCGCTCGACCACTACTTCCTCTGTGCCGAGCTCAAATGTAAGTCGAGCGGATGCCTGTACAGCCTCGTCGGCGACTCTTTGAGCAAAGACGCCTCGATTCCTGCCTCGCAGAGCAGACACCCTCAGGCTGGCAGTGCCTAAGTCGGTCCCGCCCATAAGAGCCGCAATATCATACGGACCGGTTAGCAACCTGTAGAGCATTGTGACCAGTGTGGTCTTCCCTAAGCCATTCGCGCCCAGAATAAGCGTTAGCCCTGCCCTAAAGTGGATATGCAGCCCTAAATCTGCCGGCCGGTCACCAGGGTAGAGACCATACTCCGTCACATCAAGCGAGTTCATCAATGGAAGGCTAACCATAATTGCCTCGTGATAGCGACCCTGCATATGGGTTCTGTGTGGTGTACCAACTCGTACGCATAGTTGATCGTCTCCACGATCACTCGGTACTCCCCTGTGGACTGCCACTGTGGCTTTGCAAAGCACCGAAGCCAACAGGCTTGCACGTGAGCAAGACGATGTTCCGGCACATATCCTTGCCCCGGCGTGCTGACTCATCTCGGGCCATGCGCGACCTTGCGGGCCTCTTCGTTTCGGGCATTTGCTATCCCTCCCCACTCAAACCAGTTATCTTGCATTCTAGCGTGCGAGGTCTCTTTCGACCAAAAAGAAAAGAAGCCCACATACATGGCCTCGCAGGGTAGGGACATCAGATCTGATGTCCCTACCCTCATCGCGGGATGTGCTGTCGTGCTGTCCTAGAAGAGGTTCAGCGTCTGCTGCCGTGTCTGTTCGGTTCCCGTCTCGGCGGTGGCCTCCTGCGCCGCCCCCTGCTGACGTCTACGCTGACGCCGGGGCGGGGGTGCAGGCCTCTCGTGAGTGGGATGTTTCGGGGTTTCTTCCCACTTGGCCTTGGCTCTCTCCGTCACCGCCACGACCTCCTGCGCAAGCGCGGGCAGGTCATGGTCGTCGAATGTCTCAATGTGTGGGTCAGACGAGGGCTGCTTAATCCCAATGACGGCCCTGCCTCCCATGATGGAGACGACGACCCTAAGCTCCTCCGCTGCGTCCACCTCCGCCGCGGCGACAGACTTGTCCTCCGTGTCGACAGAGCCCTGTGCGACTTGGTCGGAATTTCCGCCGACATCCTGCACGTCTGTGGGGGTGGCGTCAGCGTCGCCCGTCTTTTCGGCCGCGTCGCCGAAGAGAGCGTCGTCCGCGCTCGGCGCGTCCGGGCGAATCTCTTCCGTTCCGTTCTCGTCTGGCATGGTCTTCTCCTTTCTTCCAGATGCTCTGGCCGTGCCTAAGTAAGCAGGTGGCTAGGCCGCCAATCCCTACGACTCCCTCTTGATGTCGCCTATTGTCCTCGGCTCCCAGTAGAGGTCGCGTTCGATGGCGGGTACGCCGCCGAGCACCGTTGCCTGGGCCAATTCGGTCAGGTCGAAGTACCCCCACTCTTCCTCGAATCCCTGGACGAGGCCGAAGCATTCGCCAGTTTCGGCGTTCCATTCGGTGACGTACCAGCGCCAACCGTTGTACGGGCAGAAGAGCTTGGCGTATGCCATCACGTCGTCGGTGTTCTCAACGTTCTCGTTCGTGTAGAGGGCCGGGATCGTATCCCCAAGCTCCTTCGTCATCAGCTTGTGCTTCCGCCGACCGCTGTGATTGTCCTCCCACACAGTCGTGGCGGCGGTTCCTTGCTCGTTGGACATCGGTATCTCCATTTCTCTGCTGGGTGTTCGTGCGGTTGCCCCGATCACTCGACGTATGGTCCCACCGTCCGTTCCACCGCCTCTGGCGTGACGTAGGTGGGTGTGACCGTGCCCAGATCCATGTCCAGGTAGAGGGCCATGAATGGGCAGGTGCCAGCCACCATGCGGCGAACCACCTGTAGCACCAGCGACGCCATCATCTGGTTAATGGTGGGGTCCTGGTCGGTGAGGTCGAGAGCCGCGGCGCAGTCCACGTCCGGCGGCCTGGTCGACACGGCCGTCAGTAGGTCGGGGCGCTGGAGCGTGGGCGCCGGTGCCAAGTAGCAGGTTTCGCCCTCGAAGGCGGATTCCTCCCAGTCCACACGGCCCGACACGTTTCCGACGAGCGCCTGCCCCCAGTTGGTGTCGTTGCCGGCGTCGATGAGCCAGCGGGCCGGGTGACCCGGTAAGCACTCGGCCATCGCTCGTCGCGCGGCGGCGTTGTCGGCGCAGCCGATGACGAGGCTCTCACCGATGTCGATGAGGCCGGGGTACCCGTGTCCGTCGGGGCTTTCGTCGTACTCCCTGAAGGGATAGACGGAGTAGCCCACGGGACGGTTGTAGGCCTTAGCGAGCCGGTCGGCCAGCACCTGGCTCTTGAAGCCGCCCACGTCGCCGGGGTAGAAGTTCTGGCGGAGCAGGTTGTGGGGCTCGACCCGGTCATGGTCGACTAGGACGATGGTGGCCTCCCGCCCCTGGAAGAGGCGGCAGAGGCCCTCGGCGACGAAGCCGCCGGTTCCCCCGCAGCCAACCACCGTGATCCAGGGGTTGTTCAACAGGAAGGCGTTGTCCAGGTAGTGGGCCAATTCAGTCACCTCCTTGTATTGGTCTGTTCGTGTCCGGCTCCTCGCAAGCCGACCTGAGGCCGGTGGGGAGGCCATCGAAGACCTGCGGCCAGTCCAGCGGGGCGAAATGGCCGTAGACGCCGACCCTGAGGCTCAGCTCGGGCCGGTCGCTGTCTAGGCGTCCGGCGACGCCGTAGATGCGGAACCCCTGCTCGTCCCGGTCGTCGATCGCCGAGAAGAAGGAGCGCGAGCGTCCGTGGGAGTGGAACTCCGCGACCACACCGGCAGGCGGCGCGTATGCCAGGGACGTTGCAGTGCCCACCTGCGGGGGGACGACCAGCCGGTAGGTGCTCCTGTCCCACCGCACGGCGAAGAACCGTTCCGTGTCCGGGTCGTCCCTGAACCACCTCAGTCCGGCCTCAACCAGCCGAACCGGGATCGTGCCATGGGCGAGTTCCACCTTCTCGGTGACGGGAGCGAGTCCGTGCACCCCGCAGGGTGCGACGAGGATCCGCGCCGTCAGCTGTGCGCTCTCGGACTGGACGTAGAGGCCGCCCGCACCGAGAACGTAGTCGGACCCGATGCCCTGTACACCGGTCAGCCCGTCCTTGCGACTGACGAGGTAGCCGACGGGTCCGGGCCCGGCCTCAGCGGTAGCCAAATCGCCTCCCCCGAGAGGCCGCGATCGCCTGAGCCACCGTGCACTGGGGAACGAGGTCCTCAACCGGGTACTCGGTCTTTCCATCAATCTCCTCCCATAGCGCGTGCAGGTTGTCGGGGTGCTTCTTGGAGCGGTTGCGGGAGTCCCCAGTCCCTGAGAAGTAGGACTGGAAGAAGGACTCCGGTATTTGTCCGACCTCATCCGGGAACCTGTGGCTTCCGGGGCAGGCCCTCCCGTCCGAGAAGACGTTGAATGCAGGGATCCGGAAGAGTTTCTGCTCAGCGTCGGTGGGCCGCTCCAGCGCGGCGTAGACCCAGGGCGCACGGCCCGGCGAGCAGACGAAGACCAGCCCCGGCATGGGAAGCCGGAGGCGCGCGGGGGCCTTGAAAGCCTCCTGTTGCAAGGCGACCGGCCAGACCTGCGGCGGCCTCCAGAGGGCCACCATCTGACCGGTCTCACCCTGGTTCCACCAGAGGGCGTCCTCGGGCAGCAGGCCCGAAGAGAAGCCCAAGTGCTGAGTGAAGACGTTTGCGATCTCGTCCGCCGAGACCGCCTTTACCCATGTCGACTCGCCCTCGAAGCCACGCAACAGGAGCGTCTCGTCGTACACCTCCAGCTGGAGGTTCAGCGTATCTCTGGGCATATCCGTCGATCCCGGCAGGGACCACTCGGTCTTTTCCGCATCAGTCGTCATGGTCGCTTTCCTCCTGTTCATGTGGTTGCTCCGAGATGCGTGGTAATAGGAAGTCCAGCATCTCGGCAAAGCGGCCGGGGAGGTTGTATTCCAACCAGTCGGCCAGGGAGCACACCGAGTCCATCAGCGCGCTGGCCTCCCGCCACTCCTCCGTCCCGACGGCGATGACCTCGTCCTCCCATGGGTCGGCGAAACCGTCAAATGACCCATCCTCGTAGTTGTGGTCGAGGAAGAAGTTGCCGGTCCCGGCGAATACCCAAGAGGCGGCCTGCGCCGCCCCCTTGAACTGGGTATCCTTCACAGCCTCGGCGAGGGTCTCTATAGGTATGCCGCCCTCGGGAATCCGCTCCAGGGCCGCTTGCGGGATGCGCTCGACCGCCGACTCAAGCCAGGCCGTCCGTATCTCGTCGAAATCCCCGTAAAGGGACTCCGGAGGTTCGACCAGCAGCAGCATGGCCGAGATTCCGTCCCGGTAGCCGTTCCACAGCTCGTGGATTTCGTCATAGCCGAAGCCCATCAGGTCAAAGGGGATGCCCCTCCGCATCCAACTCCAAGGTGGCTCATCGTCGGTTTCGCTCCAGAACTCGATCGCGGGCATGTACAAGGGAAAGTGCTTCTCACCGACGAGCCGGGCGAAGTGCTCCACCCTTGCGCGCACGTCCGGGGCCGAGAGCGTCTCCTCCGCTTCGTCGGGGAAGAGCCGGCGCACCAGCCCCGCGAACCATGCATAATCATCGGCATACCCGATAATCGTCACCAGCTCCCGCAGCGACGGCGGACGCCGCAGGAGCGCGTGGGCGAGGCTGCTCAGGAGCGCCGGGGCCGCAGATGCCACCGCAGCGCCTCCTTGAGCCGCCCCGTGGTCGAGGCGTAGTCCTGTGCCTGCGCAGAGGCCGTGTCGACATCCTTCTGTCGTGCGGCCGCGGCGTCCAGGTCGAGGGAACCGTCGGGACGTGTGAGCTCCGCCGTGAGCTCGATGATGCGCAGTGCCGTTGGCGGGGTCGCCGCCAGCAGGCTGGCAAAGGTGCGGGTGTCCATCGGATGTCCTCCTTACCGGGTGGAGCACCCCTTGGTGCCCACCCGCCGCTGGAACTCGTAGATGGTGTCGTCGCCCCGCTTCGTCTCCTTCACGGAGGCGTTTGCGATCTCTCCGTAGAAATCGGCGAGCGTTCCCTTCACGTGGTCGACGGTCATCTCGGGGTCCGGGTCCGGGAACTCTCTGTCGTCGTACACAAACACGCGTGCCATTGGGCTTCTCCTTTCGGCCTTGCCGATTCGTAACTTGTCGTGCGGGGAGGCCGCCACTACATGCGTAGCGGCCTCCCCGTGAACTCGGCGGTCTAGCGTCCCGCGCCGACCGTCTCCTGCTGCAGCGCCCACTCGAACATCGAGAGGCTTGCGGGCTGGGGCTTCCCGCTGCGTCGCTTCGGCTGGGCAGGCTCGGCCATGAACTCCGCCCAGGAGAAGAGCGAACGCTGTGGTTCGTCTGCGTCGGACTCCGCGTTAGCGGCGGCCTGGAGCGGGTGCTCGGTCTCTGCCGCCGGGTCGATCTCCACGATGGGGGGTGTGATGGGCTCCGACGTCTTCCACCCATCGTCGACGAGGTAGGATTCCGATTCGGTTTCGGCGGCGCGGGCTTGGGCGAAAGCTGCTTCCACCGTGTCCGCCGCGTCGTCCTCCTCGCCGTTGACCAGCTTGCGGGCCAGGGCGAGCATGAGGTCGTCGCCGTCGTCACCGTACGCCGCCAATCCGTCCTCGGGGAGTTCTCCCTCGACCGCCAGCGAACTTTGCAGCTTCTGCGCCACCAGCTTCAGGGCGTCGGCCTGCAGGGTGGTCCGGTAGGCCATGAAGATGACCTTCACGGGCCGCGTCTGGCCGATCCGCCACGAACGCCGCGACGCCTGCCGCATGGTGTAAACCGAGTAGTCCGTCTCGTACCAGACGATGGTCGGGAAGTCCACGAGGTCGAGACCGGTCTGGACGAGGCGCGGGTGACAGATGACGACATCCACGCCCTTCCTGACCTTCTCGGCGACCCACGCCTCGCGTTTCTCCGGCGCGACCGCGTCAGCCTTCATGACGGCGACCTTGAACCCGTGCCGCGTAAGCATGTCGTCCATGCGGCCCGTGATGTCGCGTGTGCCCGTGTGTGTCGCGTAGACGAGGACGCGCCGTCCCGCCAACCGTTCCGCGGCAACGAGATCGAGCAGCGCCTTCTCCTTTGGGTAGACGCGATCTTCGGACAGCGGCGGCAACTGAATGAGCGGGTCACCGGAGTCGGGATCGAAGACCGTCTCGCCCCGGGTGCAGCCGTCGGGGTAGGCGAGGAGCGACTGCAGGTAGATGGAGAGGAGCCGCCGCGAGCCGTCGGCCAACGCCTTGACCATCGCGTGCCTCAGCGTCTCGAACAGCCTCTCGTACGCGGACTTCTGGGAGAAGCCCGTCGCGTCGGCGTCGCCGTCCATCGCGGTCAGCATGACCTGTTCCTCGTAGTCGGGCAGTCCGGACGCCACGTCCGACAGCCGAAGGAAGACCGAGTTGCCGATCAGGTGGAAGAGCGCGGACGGCGCGAGGCCGGGGCGCTCCTTCACCGTCTTGCGGTACTTGCGCCGACGGCTGTAGCGCCCGTCCTCCGTCGAGCGGTCGTCGTCCTTGTCGATGGTGTGCTCGACGAACCCGTAGCGGTTGACCCACCGCCCCTCCTCAGACCGCCCGAACTCCGTTCGAATGGCGGGGCTGAATCGGTAGAGGAGGTGAAAGAGCGTGGAGCTGTACCCGCCGAGCAGCGTGCCGGTGAGTGTGAGCGACCGTCCGCAGGCGTCGGCCAGCACGCCCGCAGCGATGCCCTGTGCGGATCCCCGTCCCTTGTATTCGTGGACCTCGTCGCCGATGAGCAGGTCGAAGAAGCCGCGCATGTGGTTCTTGACGTAGTCGGCGAGCGGGTAGCGGCGCGGACCGGAGTTGTCAGCCTGCCAGAGCGGGCCGCCGCATTCGGGGCACTTCCGCTTGCGACGGGCGAGATCCCCATGCGACAGGGGCACGCCGTCGGCGTCCACGATCTGCGCCGCGCAGTCGGGGCATGTGGGGACTCGGAACGGCTCCAGCGTCTCCTCCAGCCGAATCGACCGTCCGCCGGACACCGCCCATCGGCTAACGACGGCGGGCTGCCAGCGGTAGGAGAGCTTGGCACGCTCGCGTGACATGACGGCGAACAGCGGGCCGAGGGTGACCGCGCGGCGGAGGCTTTCGAGGTCCGTGATGGAACTGACGATGACGGCTCTGGCGTTCGGGATCGTCTGCTCGACCTCCCTCTTCCACTTCACGGTGAGGTGGGGTGGTGCGAGGACGAGGATGCGCCGGAAACCGGCGGCGTGGGCGGCGGCCGTCGCGATGAATGTCTTGCCCGTGCCCATCTCGCCAACGACTGCCGTGCCCTGATTGGCCCTGAGCGAGAGCGCCGACCCGCGGATCGCGTCCGCCTGCGCCCCGAGCGGCGTGCGGAGCAGCTGGGGCAGGGGGACGGTGCTGGCGTCGGACGGTCGGTACAGGGGTGGGTAGGACTCGACGACGCGCTGCGCGATGGCGTCCCTGTAGGTGTCGATGAATTCGCCGAGGTTCATTGGCGTCCTTCCTTTCTTCTTGGTGCTAAGGTGAATCGGCGAGGTCCCGTCGCCTTGTGGGGGGAGGTGACGGGACCTCGTGGTGCGACCTGTATGGAAAGCCGTCTAGGCGGCGACGTCGGTGATCTCGCCGTCGTCGAGGCCGAGCGCGACGACGGTCGTCTTGATCCTCTCGCGGAAGACCTCCTTCTCCGGCGTGTCGTCCACGAGGACCATCTCCTTCGACGTGCGTCCCTTGACGAGGATGCGCCTGCCGTCGGCCTCAAGCTGGAGATTGTCGAGGAATCCCGCCGCCACCAGCATGGCCATGTGGCCGCGCCTTAGCGGCATGAGCGGGCGGGTGCGGTCCTCGTTTGCTGGCCAGAGCGCATCCGTGATCTGCGGGTTCGTCCACAGTCCTGCGCGTCGTGCCTCGGCGGCGGCCTCCACGGGATCGACCGTTCGCCGCGTGAAGAGGACGTCTCCCGCCGCCGTCAGTGGGGGACTGAAGACCGGGTACTGGGACAGCTTCAGCGTCTCCGGCTCCCCCTCGGCCCACTCCCTGATCTGCGACTCGGTGTACCCGTCGGGGCTGGGTTCGGCGCGGCGGACGGCCATCAGAACGACCTGGTCGAACGCATCGCGCTCGGGGTCGGGGAACGCCCAGCATCGGACGCGGGTGTAGTGTGTCGAGAGGAACCGCGCCGAAACCGCTAGGCGCTGGCGCGGAACGATGAAGACCAGCACCCCGCCGTCGATGAGGTACCGGGTGCAATGGGTGAGGAAGGCGTGTTCGACACGCTTCTTGTCGTCCTGTTCCCAGTCGTAGGGCGGGTTCAGGAACAGCAGCCCGAACGCTCCGTTTGCGATGGACGTCTGGAAGGCATCCGCCGGGAGCACGTGGTCGAGCCGTTCGGCGGCCTCCTCGGCGCGGTCCTTATGGAGTTCGACACCGTATGTCGCGATGGCCGTGTTGCCAGCCTCGCGGAGCCGGTCGGTCAGTTTGCCAAGCGCGTCGCCCGCTCCGCAACAGGGATCGAGGGCGCGGATGGTGGCCTTCGCCGCATTGACGTAGCCGTAGGGCGGGCGCATGAGGGTGGCGACCATGTTGACCACCCGATCCGGCGTTGGATAGAATCCGCCCTTGGCCTGTCCTGCAAGTCGCATGTGTGTCTCCTCTCTAGTCCGTGTCCGTGTCGTGGATGCCGACGACCTCGCCGACGCCGTGCGTCTGTTGGAAGCAGAGCGCCTGGCTTGTCCTGAGTCGGTTGGCGCAGGTCGTGCAGTAGGCCGTGACGATGTCCGCGTCGCGGGCGATGGCGATGCGTCTGACGAGGATGACCCGATCCGCACCGATGCGGTGCGTATAGAGCGTCACCCGTCCATCGCCGCTTTCCTCCGGCGTGGCGGGCCGATAGAAATGGGGCTGGATCGCGACGGTCAGGTGGGAGCCGCCGTCGTGTCCGCAGTACGGGCAGATGCCGCCATCGGAGGCAAATCGCCTCCATGCGCGGACGTTCTTCTGGCGACGCTTGACGCTGGCCCGCCGCGCCTTCCTGAGTGTCTTATCCATCCGAGGCCACCTCACTCGGGAGGGTGAGCGCGCCCATGCCGACGGCCATCGAGAGGTCCTCGCGCAGCTCTTCGGAATCGGGAGAGCACCGGTAGGCGACGATGCCCTGCGAGTCGAGCTTGACGATCTCCTTCCTTCGCTGGCCGCGTTTCCAGAGCCAGTCGGCCCAGTTGCGGTGAAGCGGCAGGGCGCTGCGCCGATCCAGGAAGCGGTGATGCAGCGCCGGGGCGGCGTCCTCGGATTCAGCGAGCAGAAGGAAGTCGTCGCGCTCGAATGCGTATTCTGCCATGCGGGTGAAGACGAGCGCGTGCCAGCCGCCCGACGACGGGAGTTTCTGGATCTTCGTCGTCCATGTGCCGATGGTGGAATGGGGGATGACGCAACGCTGGTAGCCGCCGGAGACGGCCATGCCGTCGGCTCCCTGAATGAGATGGGCGGGCTCGGGCGGCTGCTTGAGCATGGATGCCCATATGGCCTTCAAGGCCGTCTGTGAGCCCACCATCGACAGGAACCAGAGCGTTCCGTCCTGCGGATCGCGTGCGAAGGCATCCGCCGTGGCGGAGAAACCGCCCGCATTCACGGTAAAGAGCGACTCGGCGTCGATCATTGCGGATTGAACGGTCATTGGGGTGTCCTTTCCTGTAGCGAGGGGATTGTCCGGCGCGGGATCCGTGCCCGCGTCACGCCTCAGTCGCTGATGTGGCCGAGGTCTTTGAGGCTCGCGAAGTGATCGCCGCCGATGACGACGTGGTCGAGGAGCTCGATGCCCAGCAGCTTGCAGGCGTCGTTGAGGTCCCTCGTGGTCCTGATGTCATCGGGGCTCGGCGTCGGGTCGCCGGAGGGATGGTTGTGGACGACGATGACGTTCGGCAGGCCGTCCACGACGGCGGGGCGGATCACCTCGGCGGGCCGGACTCTGCATTCGCTGACCGTGCCCTGGTAGATGACTCGCCGCCCCACCAGGTGGTTCTTCCTATCGAGGAGCAGGACTCGCAGCTGTTCTTGGGCGAGGTCGGCCATCTCGTCCTGCAGCACCGCGTGCACGTCGGCGGGGCTGGAGATGATGACCCTGGAGTTGTTCTGACTGGTGGTCTTCGTGTCCACCTCGTATCTGACCGAGAGTTCAGCGAGGAGTTGCATGTTGGCGCGGAGCGCGTCGATCAGCTCGGACGGCTCCAGAGTGCGCTTGCGTGGCATGGGGCGTTCCTCCCATTGAGTTGTTGTTAAAGGGGGACGGGGCCGACTCCCCAAGTGAGGGAGTCGGCCCCGTGTCGCGTTCGGCCGAACCCGAGCGTCGGATGGTCTCCGCGCCTAGAAGGGCGAGCTGCCGGGCTCCACGCCGTCCTCGTACTCCGCGGAATCGTGGTTGGATGAGCCGTTTCCGTTGCCGCCACCGAGGAACACGACCTCCTGGGTGTGGACCTCCGTGCGGTTGCGGGGCTGGCCGTCCTCGGTCTGCCAGGTGTTCTCGACCATGCGTCCGGCGACGTAGATGCGCTCCCCCTTCCGGACGTACTGGTTCACCGCTTCCGCCGAGTTGCTCCAGACCACAACGTTGTGCCACTCGGTCTCATCCTCGCCGTCCTTGCGGTGGCGGTCGGTCGCCAGCCGCAGCTTGGTGACCGCGATGCCGCTCGGCGTGTACTGCATCTCGGGATCGGTCCCGACCCATCCCAGGAGCGTTACCTTGTTGATCGTTCCTGCCATGATTCGATTCTCCTTCCGTATCGTGTGTGGCGCGTTGTTCCCGCGCCCGTTGAATGAGGGGGCGAGGCCGCCCCTTAAGAGGGATCGCAGGCCCCGTCTTGCGCTCCTACGAGGGAAGCGTCTAGCTGACCCGGACGTACTCGGACTCGTTCTCCGTCACGATCTCGGCCCTGATCTCGGGGTCGAGTGCCTCGTTGAGCCTGCGATGGTTCACCGAGTACCGTGTCGCCCGCACGAGGCTGACGGTGTGGCCGTTGATCTCCACCTTGCCGGAATCACGGGTCCTCATCCATGCCTTGAGCGTGGTGAGCGCCGTGCGCTTTTCTTCTTCCGGCCCGCGCACCGCGTCCTGTGCCGACAGGTAGTCTGTGACCGCCTGCCGGGCTTCGTTGTCGTTCACCTCCTCGACCTCGTTGTCTTCCCCTTCGATGGCGCTCGTCACTGCCGCCTCGGGCTGACACTCCGCCAGGAACGGGCAGCTGCGGCACTGCCACGACTCCTCCGTGAAGTCACGGTCGGGCAGGGCGTCGGAGTCCGGCCCGACCAGTGCGTGATGGGCGGCGAGTTCTCCGAGCCGCTCGGATATGTGTTGCAGCGCCTTTTCAAGCCGCTCGCCGGGGATGATCTCGTAGTCCCACGTCCGCGAACCCGTGTCCATGCAGGCGATGACGGCATCGTGCATCTCCCCGTAGGAGCCGAGGGTGTAGAGGGCCGCCTGGGCGACGGCGTTCGGATGGGAGCGTTCGGCACCGAGCATCTGCCAGCGCTTGAAGGCATCGGGGTTGCGGGTCTTGACCTCGATGACCGCCTCCCCGCCGAAGATGGGCATGGCTCCCGTGGCATCGGGGTGGCCGGTCACCCGCAGGGTGGGGCCGATAGCCACGGAAACCCATGTCGGGTTGTCGCGATCCGTGGCATGAATCTCCCATCCGGCGCGCTCCATCGCGCTGAGGACGACGGGCTCGAGCGCGGTTCCCGCCTCCATGATGGTCCGGGATTCGTCTGTCGGAGGGTTCGTGACGGGGTATCCCGTCGCGGCATACCAGAGGGCGCGACGGCAGTCTCCTGCCGCCGAGGCGCGGACCTCCAGCATGCCGTCCTCTGCGAATTGCGCGGTGGGCCGCGAGTACGAGTCCACCGCGTCGGTCGTGTGTTTCTGCATCGTGGCTGTCATCGGCGTTCTCCTGTAGGGAATGCACAGTGGGGCTAGTCGGCTCGCCCTAGTTGGTCGCCCTTGCTGTCCGCGAACGGCCGCAGGACGTGGGCGATAGCGTCGGAGATGCCGAGCACCCAGCCGCTCGAGCCGTCGGGTAACGTGTTCGTCCAGGGCTGCATCTCCTGGATGCCCTCGCATTGCGCGACGATCTCCGCGACGGAAGTACCCCGTCTCAGGTGCAGTGAAACAAGGCGGCAGGCCATCTCAGTGACCCCCTTCTCGAAAGCGCCCGCCTTGCCGATCTGCCCGAAGACCTCGAAGGGCTGGCCGGTGTCATCCACCGAAACCGTCAGGTAGAGGTTGCCGTGTGCGGTGGTGAGCACCGTCGTCACGCCGCTCAGGCTGCGGGGACGTGTGCGTGTCTGTTGGGTCATGGCGACACCTTCCTTAAAGGAAGCGGCGGGGCCGCCCCGATTCAGGACAGCCCCGCCATGATGAGTCGGGATGCGAGTCTAGGCGGCGGACGGTGGTTCCTGTTCCATGGACTCGTTCAACTTCCTCGCTGCCGCAGCGACCAGCTCCGAAAGCTCTTCGTGGGTGAGCTGATCGACGGTCCTGCCCGTGCGCGCCTTGACAGCGGCCTCCACCTGCTCGGCGGCAAAGCCCTGCTTCTCGCCGAGTTCGAGCAGGCGTGCCCGCAGTTTCTGCATCTCGCCGTCAGGCTCGACGGACGTCTGCTTCGTGACCTCGACGATGCCCGTCTGCGGATCTCCGTAGAGCGCGTTTCCGAACCGGGCCCCGAAGGAGCGCAACGCCCGCTTGACGCCGTCGGTGACAGCGCCCTTGCTGGCTGTCTCATGACCCTCGGCATTCTCCTCCACAACCGAGTGAAAGCCGATGTCCACGCGGGGAGGCGCTCCCAGTACGGTAACCCGTACAGGGGCTGTGTAGGCCTGGATGCGGCGGATTTCGCCAGTCTTGTTGTCGACATTGTCGATCTCCCGCAGCGTCACGTCGCCTGCGAGCTCGTAGCCCCAGCCGCCGTAGCCGAAGACCCGGTTTGCCTCGTCGATGACCGTGTGCCCCTCGATGTACGAGAAGGTCTTGCCGCCGCGCCCCTTCCGCTGCGAGACGAGGGCGGGGTCGATGGGAGTGTCCAGCTCCTGCGCGATGCCCGGCGGGATGCCATCCCAGAGGATGGCGTCGTTGCCGTTCACAGGCGTGACGACGGCGGACTTCGCGCCGTTCTTGTGGCCATTGCCGGTGGTGCTGACCATGTTGTCTCCTTGTTTGTCCGATAGGTGAACGGGCCGTCAGTGGCCCGTGGGCGGGACGCTCAGTCCCGTCATTCGTGTCGATTATCCTTCCGTTCTCCTTTCCCGGGCCGCCTGGGCCAGCTGAGCAGTGAAGGCGGCACGGCCGTCCGGGGCGGTGGCGAGTTCGCTCACGTCGAGGAAGTCGCGTGGGAACCTGACGACCGCCGAACGCCGGCCGAGCAGGGCGGAGAGTCGTTCGGCGGCGGCCTCGCCCGCGTCGTCCCGGTCGAAGGCGGCGAACACGTTGGCGAATCGCGACACCGCCTGCGCGATCCGTTCAAGGCCCTGGGTTCCCAGGGCGGCGCAGGCAGGCAGACCCCAGTGGGTCAGCGTCAACCAGTCGAAGACGCCCTCCGTGACGATGACCCACCGCGCCGAGCGCGGGATTCGCCCCAAGCCGAGAACCGGTTTGGGGCCAGGCACCGCCTGAAAGCGGGGACGCGCTCCCCGCGTGACTGCTCGGCCGCCGAGCCACTGCACGCGGGTGTCGGCGACGTCCGGGATGACGACCATCCCCGCGAATCGCTCCGCTCCACGTTCCGTGAACAGCCCTGAGTGCGCGACGCGCTTGCCGTCGAACCCTGCGACAAGCAGGGTTTCGCGCAAACCTGCCCCTGGCGCGTAACCGAGACCGAGACGGATCGCTGTTTCCATACCGATGCCGCGTCCCGCGAGGTAATCGAGTACGTCTCGGCTGCGCCGCAGCTCCCGCGCGTAGAATCCTGCCGCCGCCGTCATGACCGCGGAATCGCGGGCTGGCGGCGGCTCGCTGACCTCCGGCCTCTCAGAGGTTGACGTGACTGCCGTGACGAAAGTGCCGTCGCTGCCAAGCAGCCGCAGAGCCTCGCCGACCGTCATCGACTCGATCCGCTGGATGAAGTCGATGACGTCGCCGCCCTCGCCGCAGCCGAAGCAGTACCACCGCTGCGAATCCCCATAGACCGTGAAGCTCCCTTCGACCTCGTCGTGGAACGGGCAGACGCCCTGCCGGACGCGGCCCGTTCCGCGCAGCTTCACGCCGGCGGCTTCTACGACTGTGGCGAGCGGATGCCGGGCCTTGACCGCGGCGAAGTCGACGCGGGCGGCGGCGTTCACGCCGGTCTCCCATGCAGGTTCCGCAGCCCCCTGAGGCTGCGGCGCAAGACGACCTTGCCGGGCCGCCACTTCATGCCGATTGCGGCGACCACCGCGAGGTCGCCGCGGGAGACCTGTTCCAGGGCGGCGGCGCGCCCGTCGCCCTGCGTGTACAGGTAGACCTGCCGCCGACCGTATAAGCGGCGGACGAGGTCAAACCACTCGTTGTAGAGCCACCGCTTCTGCTCCAGCGCGGCGTAGGCCGCGTCGGCATCAGCCAACGTCTGCAACGCGTCGCCCAGCTTGTTCTGGCGCCGCAGCCGTCGTGCCTCATGCACAGCCTTGCCGATGCTGAGCCGCTCCGTGCCGGCGTTGCGACCTCCAAAGATTGCCGCGATCACGCTGTCCACCAGCGGCTCCAATGCCGCCATCGGCCTCTCGTCGATCAATTCAGTTGCCATTGCCGTCGCCATCTCGGTCTCCCTTCCGTGCTTCGTTCTTCTGTGCGCGCTCCGCCGCGCTGCGCTGTGGCGCCCGCGCCGCCCTGCCGACCGCCCATCCCAGGGCGAAGCGCCTGAACTGGAACAGGACGTAGGCGAGCCCGATCGCGTTCAGGACGCAGATCTCGGGGTCTCTCGACAGGGCGAACGGCAGGATGAACAGTGCCGCCACGGCGGCGATGAGCAGCAGGCACCGGTGACGGAGCAGCAGCCCCAGTGCTTTCACGGGAATCAATACGATGCGCATGTGCGCCTCCTTTGAATTGCAGCCCACGCCGGCATCCGGGCGCAGGCCATCTACGATTCGCTGTGCGAGTGCGAAAGCCCGCCGCCGGCCGGATGCCGTGCCGTCACGCGGGCTCTCATGGGATTCAATGGACGCTGCCGCCGACGTCATCCAAGTGGAGACACGCGGTTACTGCCGCCCGAAATGGAAACGCCGGCCCGCGGCAGATGCCGAGACCGGCGATGTGGGAGAGGCCCGCCTAGCTACGACCGATGTCGTTCTGACGGGCAAGTCGAATCAGCCGAATCGCGAGGGCGTTCCGGCCGATGCAAGTGAGAACAGGCCGCACTCGGCAACCTGTCCAAGAGTCCCGCTGTTCGAGGTGGCTCGCCTGAGAGAAGATTCCCAGCCGTGCTCCGTCTCTCGCCCCGGGGAGCGATGATCCCGCGTTCGAGATGGAATGGCGCGGACTAGGTCCCTAGCTCTGTTCCATCGCTCGCCTCGGGGGGCGACTGTCCCGTTGTGACCGCTCGGGGAGAAAGTACTCGATCCCGTCATCGCGATCTGGGTCGTGTGGGACAACCCACCAGGTTTCTCGGGCTGGGAAACGCTGGAAAGCCAAACAACCCTGCCATTCTTATCGGGACGGGTGGCTGTGGCAAGCGGGTTTTGACTTATTTCGCCCCCTGTGGACCGGATTACTCACTTCTCATGAACAATGCAGCAACAACAGTTAACGGGATGGCTCAGAGCGACGGCGACCCCCACGGCGCAGGCCGGCATCAATCCCACCACGCCCCGAAGGTCGCCAGCCGCCGGATCCAACGGAACAGCTTGCGACGACAGATTCTCCGCCTGATGTCCTCGATATCGTTCCTGCGCCAGTTCATGATGTGCGTTCGCCAGAAGTCGTCGATGGGCTGGGTATCCGGGGGCAGTGTGAGCTTGTGCTCGTCCAGCAGCGCCATCTCGACGACGAGCAGTCGCTCTTGCCGCTCCATCCACGAGAGAGTGTTGCCCGTCAGGGGATGATCTCTCTGCAGCATTCTCCACTCCCTGACCAACGGCCACGCCTTGCCGTACACGTAGGAATCGTCGTTGGCGGCTTCCACGGTGACGATTTCCTTGTGGTCTCTCGGAGGAAACCACGGCTTGGTCGGTTGCTCAGGTACCTCAATTCTCAGGTCATCCTGACCGGGCGCAAGGGGATTGCTCGACCCACCTCCTTCGCCGCGGGGCGACCTCCCAGTTGCACCTGAGGTACCTGGACCTGTTGGCACGCCGATTGCCGAACTGCGCCTTCTCTCCAGCCGTTCCACACGCCGGCCCAGGTTTCTGAGTTCCTTAGCGGATTCCTGCCGGACGGCCTTGATCATCGTCTCCAGGCGCTCGAAATCCGTCCCGAAGCTCTCAATCCTTTTCGCCAGCTCGTCGATCCGAGTGCCCTGCGCCTCCAATTCCTCGCGAATGACGACGACATCTGCGTTGGCCTCTCTGCTCACCTGCTTGTCGAGAGCCGCCCTCACCTTCAGCGTCAGCTCTCCTTGCTCCAAACATGCCAACAGAGTTCGTCGATCCACGCCCAACCATTTGGCGGTCGCCCGCTCTCCCCTGGACCGCACCGATTCCTGCAACACCGCCATCAGCATGAAGCCACGCGGATCGTCTACCGAACTGACAGTTACCATGTTCACCTCCAGTCGCTGTCCAACCCGTGGAGTGACAACGCTTGTCGATTTCAGATTGGGCCGATGTACCATCTCCTCGGAAAGCGGCGTGCAAGACTTGTCGATTTGAATAGGGGCTCTTGTTCACCTGTGTCCACTGGGGACCGAAATACAAGTGCTCACAGGAATCCACGCCCTAACTCTTCTCCACTGCGTCGACACGTGCTAAATAGCCATTTCGTTCTTCCCTTGTCACAGGGCTAATCCCTGTACACCCCCCACGCTGCCCGACGCCCCTTGGAAGAGACAGGCGCCAAAAGGAGTGCCGTGGAAAGCACTCTCTGGGCGTCCTGTTCCCCGACCGACTGGGCGAGAACACTTGTCCTCACGCATCGAGAGTCCGCGAGCAGGAGGCACATGTGAGAGGACGAGAGACGAGCCCGGCGACCACTGGTGAGGTTGGTCTCATCCGATGGGCGGTGCTTGCGGCCGTGCTGCTAACCGGCTGTCTGGCCAATGCCGTGGTTATGATCTGGCCGTCTACGCCGGCGGAGGCACAAACCCCGCCCGCCGAGACAGAGCTAGTGAGTGATCCGGACGATATCGTCGAGCGTGACGACGACGGCAGCTTCACGGCGCGGCCAGTCTTCAACCGCCGCGTGCCTTTGTTGCATTACGGCGTTCGCGACGCCGACACCGGACGGTGGGTGAGTTCCGTCTATCAGGTGCGGGGCGGGGAGCGTCGCCACCGCGACGGCTGGGAGTACACGTTCGAGTATCCCGTTCTGGCCGAGCAGCCCGAGCTGGACCCGCAGGAACCATATGTCCTGGCAATGATCACGCGACAGGCGGTCGGCGCGGACGTCTACACGTTTCACACGGTCATTCCCGTGCATCAGTCGGACGCGCTCTGGGACCGCGTGCTGGGAGCGCTGAGTCCCGACCGATGGGCGCGGGCGGTGGCGCGGTGGATCATCGAGGGCGTTCACGGCGCGCTCTGCGGCATCGTCGAGCGGGCGACGGGCGTGGACGCGGCGGAGTGCCGGTAGGAGTTGACGCCGTATGAGTGACATCCTGACCGGCACTCCGCCGGAACTGACCTATCTTCACCCGCTCGTCGGGCAGGCGTGGCGCGTCGTGTGGGCCGTCACGTCGGGCGCGCTGGTGGTCATTCTCGGCTGGATCGGCCTAACGCTTATCGTCCAGGAGCACTTGGGCGGAGGCCGTGCCGGCTGGCGAGAGATCGTGCCGCGTCTTGTATTGGGACTGGTTGGCGCAGCGAGTTCGCTATGGTGGTGCGCCCTCGTGATCGACGTGGCCGATGCCGTTTCCGGCTTCATCGCGGCGGAGATGGGAGTGACGGGGGGAGACTTCCTCCGGTCCGGGCTGTCCACACTCCTGCAGGCCATCAATGCGGGCAGCGTCGGCATGGGACTGCTAATGGCAGTGCTGTATCTGATCTACGCCTTCTTCGTGCTGTACGTGCTGGTCCAAATGATCCTGCGCATCGCGCTGATCGACATCCTTCTGGCGCTGGCTCCCATTGCGCTTGGGCTCTGGATCCTGCCACACACGGCGGGCTGGGGACGGCAGTGGCTGAGGCACTTCATGCTGACCGTCTTCCAGCAGGGTGTACAACTCATCGCCATCGCGCTGGGGTTCGGGTTTCTGAATCAGTTCGCGGCCATCGCGGCGTTCGAGGCCGTGGAGGACCTGATTCGGAAGCTGCTGCTTTCGATGGCGTTCATCTACATGGCGGGGCGCGTTCCCTCCCTGCTGGGCAACGGCGGGACTTTCGACGCATGGCTCCGAACCCTCTACTTCGGCATGTCCCTGCCGAGCTCGATCGTCCGTTCGAGCCGGGCTATCGGCCTGATTGCAGGGGGAGCGGGAGGACCGGCGGGCATTGCAGCGGGAGCACTGGCAGTCGGAGGTGGCGTCTCGGCGCTGGGCAGCAGCATCCGCTCGGCAGCGGGTGGTGCGTCGTCCATCGAGGGAGGGACCTTCAGGAGCACCGACGAGTGATGGTCGGGCGGGCAGCGCAGACATGGGCGATTGACGGGATTGGTTGTGAGCGGCAGAGGCAGAGGAGAACAGGAGGGCAGCGATGGAACAGTTGACGCAGACAATCTCAAACCTGGTGGGCATAATGCTCGGCTTGGTCGGCGTGGTGGGCGTGGCGTACTTCATCTTCGGCGCGTACCAGTACCTGACGGCGAGCGGCGCGCCAAGCCAGATGGAGCGCGGCAAGAGCGCGATGATGACCGCCGTCGCCGGCATCGTTCTGGCCATGGTGGCCTTCGGAATCGTCGACGTGGTGATGAATGCTGTGGTGGACCCGGCTGTCGAGATCGACGTGCCCGACCCAGCCGCGCCGGCTGCTACTCCGGATTCATAGCGGGCAGGCAGAGGAGGCGCACATGAGAGAACACGAGGTTCCGACACACGTACAGGCCGAGGACAAGGTGCTGCTGTGGTTGACGTTCCCCCAGATCGTGTCACTGATCGCGGTTGCCGCAGTGGGTTACGGGGTATTCAACTATGCACCCGGACCGACGGCGCTGCGCATCGGGATCGCCGCGGTCGTGGGCATTGTGGGCGCGGCCGCAGCGGTGGGGCAGATTGGCGGACGACGACTGCCGATGGTGGTCGCCGACCTGCTGAAGTATTGGCTGGGGCCGCAACAGTTCGCGGGGCGGGTCGAGGAGCTCGTCCGGCCCGCACCCATCCTGGCCGTCGAGTCCGACCCGGGATTGCTGGAGCGAATGCAGGAGAAGGGGCGGCGGCGATTCCGACGTCTGTGCCGACGGCGTGACCGGCGGGACGGCGGTAGACCCAACCGTCGCGCTGACGAACCCGAGAAGCGCAAGCCCAAGGGATCGAAGCCCTCCAGGAGAGACAGGGGCGCGCGGGGAATCTCCCTTGGTCGCCGACGGTGGGTCGTCGCAGCAACGATGATCGTCCTTGCCGTCGCCGCAGTGATTCCCCAGGCGGCGATCGCAGACGGCGATGGAGACGAGGGTGGATATCGCATCTCGGAGGTGGGACTCGTGCTGCCGCCACCGGTCCTGGGGAGGCGGGTATTCATCGAGAGCATCGCGGTCTCCGGCGGTCGGGCGCAGGTCTCGGCGCGTGCAGCGACGGATGTCAGTCTCATCGCCAGGGCGTATGGCAGTGACGACGGCGGAGAGCTGCGATTCGCTGACCAGACATCGCTTGGGCAGGGCGAGACGGCAACCTTCGACGTACCCCTGAACGGTGACAACCCATCGATCTCGCTCTCATGGGTTGATTCACTTGGTCAGGCCGGAGGATTCAGTCTGTCCGGCGAACAGATTCCGCATCCCCTCCCGTCAATGGACGGCGAGCTCTGCGACATGGAACTGACCGCCCTGTCCCTGACCCGTACAGGTGTGAGTGGATCGGTCTCGACGACGTGTGAGCGGCAGGTCGTGGAGACAATGGAGCTGCGAACCGTCTCCGGTCCCGAGCCGGTCGAGGTTCTGACCGTCAGGGAGGCGGAGGTCACCGGCATCACCGGACGGCTCAACGTTCGTCTCGGCAGCGATGAGGCAACCGTGCCGCTCGCTGTCGACGGAACGACATCCTTCAACCTCGCGGTGAATCCCGCCGCGGCCCTGCACGACATCTCGCTCAGTGCGGACCTGCGCGGTACGCTGCGCGTTCCCCAACCCCCCCTGATCGAGGTGAGCACCGTTCCAGAACGGACAGTGGGGCAATCGCATGTCGTCTCGGTTCTCCGTCCCGGGATCAGCAGAAAAGTCCACGAGACCGTGCTTATTGAGTGCGAGGACGGGACCGAGGAGCACCACCGTATCTCCGTTTGGCTGTCCATCCCCTCTACGACGATCGACACAACGACCAGTGTCCCCGTCACCTATCAGCCATACGTCACGGCGGAGATCGTGGAACGAGACCCCGCAATGAGCTGGCGGGATGAGACCGTTGACCTGCACGCGACCGCATGGGCAGACGAACCCTATGCCGTGCTTGCGTTGCCAGCGCCCGAGCCGACGCCGGAGGTAGCGGAACAGATCCCCGCGAGCAGCGGCGTGGTCGAAGATCTCTTCGACAGGCTTGGCTGGGAATGGCCGTGGTGAGACGGCGCGTTGCGTCCGTAGTAGTCGTGGCGACGGCGTTACTGTCGTTGGGCGCGATCACCCCTGAACAACAGGCCATGCTCGACGCATTCGACCAGGTCTTGACGGGCATGGTCTATGCGTCGGCGGGACTGGCAGTCTTCTCGGTCGTCTGGGCGGGCTTCGTCCTCATGGCTGAGGGCGCGGAGGGCAGGGAGACTGGACGCGCGCGGAATGCGGTCGTGCTCGCCCTCTCCGGCCTCGTCCTGGTCCTGTCGGCGAAGATCCTCACCCTCGTCCTCATCAACGGTATCGTCCCGATTCCATAACGTACGGAGGTCCACTTTGAAAGGCATCCTGACAAAAGCCGATGAGCCTGACGCTGCCGCCCGGGAGGGCCAGCTTGCCCGCTTCTTCATGCTGTCTCACGTGGAGGACGACGGCCCCGTCCGCATCGACGGCGTAAAGCTCGGAATCCTTGAAGCGCTCGGCCTCGAACTCGACGAGGCGAAGCTCGGGGCGTTCACTGGGGCGCTGAACGCGATGGACTTTCCCGTACAGCTCCTCATCAGGCAGCACGCGCCGGAGCTCAGTCGCCTGCGGGCACAGCTGACCACAGATCAGCCGACGAACCTGCCTCCACAGACCGACGCGGCGGCCAATTCATTGCGCGGATTGCTGACCGAACTGGAGAGCCGCGAGGGCGTGGTGGACCGCCGCTTCTACGCGGTCTGCGAGTTCGAGCGCATGGAAGATCTGAGAGGACTCATGGTACGGGCGGGTCTGGCGGTTAATTCCATGACCGGTCGCCAGCTGAGAATGCTGATGGTTGCGTCCGCAGCGGGCAATTCTCCGCGCGAGGTCGGGGACGGGGAGAGCCTTGAGATTGAGATCCGTCGGCGCGAGATTCGTGTGGGGGACTCCTTCGCCCGTTCTCTGCATCTGGGCAAGTGGCCGCGGGCACTGATTCCCGGCTTCCTCCAGGCCCTCATGGCGTCGGGATCGCTCATGGACGTGTCGATCCACCTCGGCCCCATACCTGCAGACCAGGCTTCCCGCACCCTCGAATGGCAGAAGGTGCGGTTCGAGTCGGCCCAGTCGTTGTCGCTGCGGCGGGGCAGGACCATGTCGCCGGAGGCGGAGATCGCGCTGGAGGATGTGAGGCGGCTTCGCGATGACGTGCAGCGCGGCAGGGAGCGGCTCTTCCATTCCTCGTTGTCCATCACGCTCTACGCGCGAAACGAAGACGAACTCAAGGAAACTGCACAGGGTGTCCGCGCGCACTTCGCGGCCACCTTAGGCAAGCTCGATACGCTGCCGTACCGGCAGCGCGAGGGACTGCTGTCGTCTCTCCCCATCGGCCTGAACGCCGTCGGAACATGGCGAACACTGGATACGTCGTCGTTGGCCCGGCTATTTCCCTTCTCTCCTCCCGATTTCGACACCCGCAGCGGCACGCTCTATGGCATCGATCTCCGCTCGTCCTCGCCCATCGTGTATGACCCGTTCGATGGCACACACCTGAATGCCAACACGGCCGTCCTCGCCCGCTCGGGCAGCGGCAAGTCCTTCGCCACCAAGCTCGGTGTGCTCCGCGGCATCTGCCGCGGAGTTACCGCCTACGTGATCGACCCCGAGGGCGAATATGCCGACATGGCACGCGCCGCGGGAGGACGCGTGTTGTCTCCTGGAGTGCCGGGGCAGGGAATGAACCCCTTCGTGATCGACCGCTCCGACAGCGAGGAGCTGTTGCTCCGCATCGGCAGCCTGAGACGTTTGATCGAGGTCATGGTCGGCGAACCACTCGGTGCCGAGAGAAGGGCGGCACTCGACCACGCACTCGCCGCCTACTACATGGAACCGCGCGAGCGGACGGGATTCGGAGACTTCTATGAATACCTGAAGGAGCACGGGGACGGCGTGTTGGACAAGTTGCTCAGGCCATTCGCAACGGGAAGCCTGCGGCATCTTCTGACGGACGAGGGAGACGACCTTCTGACCAACGAGGCTCCTGTCACCGTCTTCGATCTCCGACTGCTCGAGCCCGAACTTCGCCCAGCGGCCGCGATGGTCTGCACCGAAACGGTCTGGACGGCGGCAGCGCAGAATCCCAAGCCTCGACTGCTCGTCGTCGATGAGGTCTGGTCGATCATGCAGCACCCGGAAGGGGCGGCCTTCATGGTCAGCATGGCTAAGCGGGCCCGGAAGCACCGGCTCGGGCTGCAGTTCATCACGCAGGACGTGCAGGATCTGCTGTCCGAGGACACGTCCCGCGCCATCACCGGTCATTCCGGCAGGGCGCTGCTCCAGAACGCCGCGTTCAAGCTCCTGCTTCAACAGGACGCGGCGGCCATCGGAACGGTCGGCGACGCCTTCGACCTCCCGGACGATCTGCAGCGTTGGCTGATCTCCTGCCCCCGGGGCGACGGTCTGCTGCTTGCGAGGGGCGGCAGGTTTCCGATTCGCATCGAGGCCACCAGCGAGGAGACCGATGTCGTCGAGTGGCGGCCGGGGCGCAGCCGGATCGCCGCGGAAGAAAAAAAGGGTGGCAGCGTATGAATCCCTTTTCGCCGGTCAAGAAACTGCCTCGTTTGAGCAAGAAGAATGAACCCGTCCTCCTCTCCATCACGCCGCCGGGCACGGGAGAACGCACCATGCTCGGCGTCGAGAACATGCTCCAATCCATCGCCGTCCCTGAGCCCTTCTCGTTAGAGATCATCGGTGACTCGGACGGTGTTAGGTTTCTCATCCGATGCCTTGATGCGAGTGTCGTACGGCGACAGGTCGCCATCCACTACCCGCAGGCGAGAGTCAGACAACTCGGGCCCGAATCGGACCCGATGCGACTCGACGACAACGAGGAAGCGTGGACGATGCAGTTGACGTCGAGCGGACCTGACCAGGTGCCACTCCGCCTGTTCAGAGATGACGACATCATTCGTGAGGGGTCCGATCCTATGCTTGCGGTCGTGGGCGCCGTGTCATCCTTGCGGCCGGATGAGCGTATGGTAACCCGACTCATGCTGCGTTCCCTCGGCTCCCGGTGGTCGACGGGACACCTAGCCGAGGAACAGCATCGCAATGCGCACCGCGCTCCCGGGTTGGAACAATCCAATTTGAATCACGGCGAGATCATTCGCCTGATGCTTCTCGCAGGCGGGGTCTTCGTCGGCATACGGACGTGGCACTACTGGCAAGACGGAGACTACGTCAAGGCGATCGCTCTCGCGGGTGGCGTCGTGCTCTCCTTTCTGACCGCCGCGATACTGTGGGCTCGCTTCAAGGGCAAGTCTCCTAGGGCATTCGACCCCCAGCACGTGAAGGAGAAGGTATCGCGCACCGCCTTCGACGGCCAGGTGCAGTTAACGGCATTCGTTTCCCAAAAGGACGGCAGGCGTCGCGCGACAGAGCTTCTGGGCGATGTAGCCACGGCCTACCGCCACTACGACAACGCCGCAGGGGCGCATTTCGTCCTCGGCAAGATACGCGCCGTGCCCGAGGAGGTGAGTCTGCACCCGCCCGCGCCGGGCCTCTTCGGCAAGCGGAGCGTCTTCGGAGTGAGGGAAGTGGCGAGCCTGTGGCATCCGCCGAACCCCGGTGACGAGATTCCTCCCGTGGGCCGCTCCGGCTCGCGCGTTCTGCTGCCGTCGGCAAGGGACCTGGCTTTCGGCGCACACGTCGGCAGTGCGACCGGAAACTCCGGCGGCGACGTGCGATTCCCGGACGATCTACTGCGTCGGCACCACCTGTATGTTGCCCGCACGCGCATGGGCAAGTCGACACTCATGCAACACATCGTGACCCACAAGATGAGGGAGAAGGAGACCGGGCGCGACGCCGACGCCATCGTCGTGATCGACCCTCACGCCGACCTCGTTGCGTCCCTGCTGGAACACGTCCCGAAATCGTTGGCGGACCAGGTCAGACTAATTGACCTGGCCGATCCAAATGGAGCACCGGGCGTCAATCTTCTCGATACCCGAATCTTCACCGACCGGGATCGCACCGCCGATTCCGTCGTCCGCATTGCGCGCGGCCTGTGGGACCAGTGGGGGCCGCGGATGCAGTCAATCCTGGAGCAGGTGGTCAAGACGCTCCACGAGGCCAACGAAAAGATGCCAGAGGACAGGCAGTACACGATTCTCGACGGACTCGCACTGCTCACGTCGAAGAACGGCTCCTTCAGGTCGAAGGTGCTCAAGCGGGTCGACGATGTTCATCTGCTCGAATGGTGGGCCCGCGACTTCACCAGCTGGCACAAGCAGTACAGGTCGGAGGCGCTGGCCCCCGTTCAGACGCGTCTCTCGTACTACGCCACATCCAAGAAGGCGCGAAGCATCCTCGGACAGCGGGGTTCCACCATCGACATCCGGCGCACGATTCGCGACGGCGGGATCCTTCTTGTCTCGACGGCGCAGGGAGTTGCGGGGCGTGACGTGTCCGCCCTCGTCGGTTCGTCCTTGCTCAACCTCGTCGACGGCGTGATCCGTGAACAGGGTGGCCTTCCTGTCGCCGAGCGCCGTGGGGTGCTGGTGGTCGTCGATGAGATGCAGTCGATGCCGGGAGTCGACTACGAGTCAATGCTGTCGGAACTGGGCAAGTTCGGCGCGAGCTTTGTGCTCGCCACGCAGAGCCTCTCCAGGCTCGACGACCTCTCCTCAACGATGCGGTCCAGCCTGTTGGCCAACATCGGCTGTCTCGCTGTCTTCCAGACATCATCATCTGACGCGCGCCAACTCGTTGGCGAACTGGGTACTGGCAGCGTGACCCAAGACGACATCACGTCACTGCCCGTCCATCAGTGTTACGTGCGTGCAACGGTCGGCACGGAGCGGCTCCCGACGTTCTCGATGGAGGTTCGGAAGCCCGAAACGGGCAACGTTGCACTGGCCGAACACATCAGAGCGGCGACCGTCGACTACACCATCAACCACGCGACGTTGAGCGCACGCGACGCGAGCCTCCAGCGGTTGGTCGAGCAGTACCGCCGAACAGTGGATGAGGCCGAAAACGAGGAGGAGAACGACGTCACGTAGCATTCGTCAGCCGCTGTGCGACGTTGGCAGCCAGTGCCCCAAGGGCTCGGGAAACGAGCGGTTCGTTGACGGTGAAAGGAACCCGCGCTGCGGAGAAAGGGACAGGCCATGCGAACGACCACAGTGATTTCGGACATTCTGCGGCTTCTCTCCGAGATGCCGTTTCTCACCAGAGCGGAGATGGCGACCTTCGTGTCCACCTCGGCGTCTGGCGTCTACAAGGCCTTTGAGCGTCTTGAGAGTGCGGGCCTGGTGGCTTCCCTCGCATATACGTCCGAGGCTAAGCCCCATACGGAACGCTTCTCCCTGACCGCCGACGGAGTCAGGGAGGCCGCGCGGCTTGAGGGAACGGGCGTCGACGAATTCCTGCGAATGAAGCCGGTGTCGGCAGAGTGCCAACGCCTACTACTCGGACGCTTAGACGCTCTGGCCAGCATCTATGGACTGGCTGAAGGCATGCGTGTGGTATCGCCGTCCGTGCGACTACGCATCCATCGCGCATCAGCACTCGATGCCACGGCCATGCTCTCTGAGGGCCGGGTGATCGGGATCATGCGATGGGGGCCGATGGCGGACCGGACTACATTCACCAAGAGAGTGGAACGCCTTCATGACGGCCCGGCGCCGAGTTCGCTGATGCTACTCGTATCCGACGAGATCAGGATGCGGTATGCGATCCGGCTGTTGTCCCGCCAGCGCATCCCCGCGTTCGTCGCGACCGAGGAGGCCTTGATCTCGGTCGAAGCCGACGATGCTGTATGGCACACGCCGGCGACGGAGGCGACCCTCGATATCGCATCCATAGTCGACAGGACCCCAAGAGGCGGTAGGGTACCGACCGAACCGCCCCTCAGCCGCGTGACCATGCCTGAGGAGCAGACATTCGCAACGGATCTCTCGGACATCCCGCACTACGCGCTCCCTGCGATTCTCCGTCCGTCGGATAAGCACGTCCTCGACATGATCGCGGATTGGCCATGCATCGGCATCGAGAATCTGCGTACTCTGCTTGACCTGCACCCAACATGGTTGTCCCAGATACTCGGGAGGCTGCGTGACGGGGGGTTGGTGAACCGGTTCTATGCCAGCGGCATCCGTCTTGCGGTCACCGATCGTGGGTTGGCACTCCTGGCACGAAGGGATCGAGCATCCGTCGGTACCGCGAGGCGGCGCTGGAGCATCAGTGAGAGCGGTGACGAATTGAGCCGCGGGTGGGACGCGGTGCGGGGCAGAAGGAGCCGGCAACTGCTTCGACATCTCGGCCATACGGACGCCGTTCACTCGTACCTTGCCTCGATGACGGCTTCCGCCAGGCGGCAGGGATGGGAGATCGTTCAGGTCGATCCACCGCATCGCGCCTCACGCTACTTCATGCACGAGGGCGGCCAGCGGTCGATCCACCCCGATGCCTTCCTGATGCTCCGGCGCGGCGACGAGACGAAGGCGTTCCTCCTCGAATATGAACGGCGTGCCGTAAGGCCCTCCACGATGCGCGAGCGTCTTGCGCCATACCTCCGCTACTACTCGTCCAAACGCCCGCTCGACGACCATGGGGTATTGCCACAGATATTGATTGTTCTTGAAGACGAGATTGCCGTTTCCCGTTTCAACCGCGTCGCCGAGCAGGAAACAAGGGCGACCGGTGTGTCCCTGCCGCTCGTGGTGAAGGTTGGCCAGGTGGATCGGGTGGCCACGGACAACACCACGGTGTAGTCCCCCATTCCGGCGCTCTCGCAATCAGACTATTGAGAATCCTCTGACTCGCGCGATCCATCCTGTCCCATCAGGACGTCCCGCAGGTTGAGCTGTTCTGCCAGCGTGAGCAGCTGATAGAAATGGACGGCGTCCGGCAGGGTCCCGTGCCGCCAGTAGTGGATGCGGCGAGGGTTGACATAGACTGCGCGCGCAAGAACTCGCCACGTGAGGCCCGAAGCCTCCTTGAACCGCTCCAGGCAGGCGGGGAAGTCGGAGGGGAATGCCGGGCGGGGAGTGAGTAGGACCGGATTCCTACGCGCCATACCGGGCTTGCCGCCTTGCATCCAACTCCCGGAGGTCGGCGGCCAGCAGCGGGAACATCGTGTCCATGCCGTCCTCAATCCTTGAGGCAAGGACCATGAAGCGAAGCAGGGCAATACCCCTCGGCAAACTCCCGCGCTGCCAAGCCTTGACCACATCCACCGGCGCTTCTATTGCCCGGGCGATCTCCGCGTTCGTCATGCCCGACAACTTTTTGAATGCCCGCAGGCGGGTCGGGAAGTCGGGCTGGTCGTGACCTGCCGATTGCGCAGCTGTCATAATCGAAACCTCCCTTGAGCCGACCTGCCCGTCGGATTCCCATGCAAGAGCAGCGTCAGGCCGTCGGGCAGCCGCTCGGCCATCGTGAAGAGGGCAAACAGGCCGTCTGCACCCGGTCTGGCACCCTTCACCCACTTGCGCAGTTGTCGGGGATCGACGTTAAGACAGTGCGCAAACGCCTCTCGCGAGAGGCCGGTCCTTTGACGCAGCAGCTCGATTCGGTCGGCGAAATCATCCGGTAGATCCGCTCCGAAGAGCATCAAGCGCTTGGGGAGATATGTGCTATGTGTCATTCACTCTCTCCAGCTCGAAGATCTCGCCGAATTCGATGACGCCCAGTACCTCCTGCATACGCCGTCTCACGGCTCCCGACGCTGAGCGCCGCCCGGTGAGAAGCATCGACATATAGCCGGACGATACGCCTACGAGCTCAGCCAGTTGATTCTGGGACATGTTGAGCTTTTCCAGCAGTTCGTAGACTCGTTGGGTGCGGATCCCGACATGTGGACGCCTTGCCCTGACAGTCATCGGTGATGCCCTTCTCGCTTGGAATCAAGAGCCTCCGTGTGCTCTTGCTCCTGTATGACCCGTCTGGCAATCATGCGGGCGAAGATGCGGAGGCCATCATCGACGATCTGTTGTTGCTCCGGTGTCAGTTCGTGACCTTCGCTGAGTTCTGTCTTTTGCATCGGGGCGCCTCCTTTCGGCTTGTCGGTGTTGAGGCTTGTGTCTTGGAACAAAACAGAACAAAAGTACTGATTCAGATAGCCTAAAGACTGGTGGGCTCGGAGACAAGGGCCGAGTTCGCGAATCTGTCCCAGGCGGCCGGAATCACTCACAAAAGTTCAACAATTGTTAGCGGGTTGCTCTCATAGGGGAAGCGGAAACCCGTTGCCGGCGCAGTATGCAGCTGTACTAGCTGTCTATGCCGATCCGCGCTAGCTGGTCCCGAGGCAGGCCTTGGGATCACGACGAAGAATCAGTCACCACAGGGCTAATCGGACTCCCCATCCACAATCCTTGACACAAGAACGCACGTTCTTTTACTCTGCCTCTTACCAATCGTTCGGTGGGGGAAACGATGCGGATTGCGTGTGTGCTCATCACGCATCTCAGGGCGAAGATCGAGATGCGGCGACGGCCGGAATTGGCAGACCGACCAGCTGTGATTGTCGCGCGTGGGCAGAAGAAGCCCGTCGTCGTTGACCACTCGCCCGCGGCCTCTCGAATCAGCATCGGCATGACGCCGGAACAGGCCCTCTCCCAACAGGCCGACACCTTGATTTTGGAAGCAGATGAGCCGACGTATCGCAGTGTGTTTCAACAGACACTCACCGCACTGCAAGAGGTCAGCGATCAGGTTGAGGATGCAGAGCTCGGAACGGCTTATGTGCGGGTGGCCGGGCTGGACGAGATGTATGGTGGCGAGGATGTGCTTGTTGCCGCGCTGCATGAGGCAATTCCCAGTTACCTGCGTGCGCGCATCGGCATCGGCGAGGGCAAGTTTCCTGCGTTCGTTGCCGCCACAATGAGCCTTCCGCTTGGGATTACTATCGTCCCGTCCGACGCGGCAGAATTCCTGTCCCCGCGCTCCGTTGACCTGTTGCCAATAAAGGAGGAAACCTGTTTTGGCCTGCGTCGATTTGGCCTCCGCACACTGGGCGATGTGGCGGCGATGCCAGAGGCCGCGCTCGTGGATCAGTTCGGAAGTGAGGGCACCGCAGCATGGCGTCTCTCGCGCGGCAACGACGACAACTCTCTCATCCCGCTTGCGTATGAGGAATCAGTATCGGAGCGCATGTCCCTGCCGTTTGCGTCAAGCTCCCTGCAACTGGTCACTGTCACCGTGGATACACTCCTCAAACGCGCGTATGCCGCGCCGCGAATGCGTGGCCGTTACGCCGGAGCCGTTACACTTCACTGCCTCCTTCTCAACGCCCCCGCGTGGGAACGGACGCTGCGGTCCAAGCAGCCTGCCGGTTCATGGGAACGTGCGTCGGAACTCATCGCCCCACAGATGGAGCAGGACCACCCGCTCGCGCCAGTCGAGGAGATCAGCGTGACACTGAGCGATTTGAGCGGCGACGCGGGAATGCAGATGGGGCTGTTGCGCGACCATCGGCGTGACCGGCATAAGCGCCTGCTGGAGATCGGCAGAGGATTACCCGATCACCTCAAAGGCGGGAATGGCCTCTATCAGGTACTGGATGTTGCGCCGTGGCACCCCGCGCCGGAGATGCGCGCCCTCCGCGTGCCCGTTGATTCCTCCACCGGCGACGACGCGACACCTCTTGCCACACCGACTGCGCTGGCCGTTCGGGAAGGCCCGAACCGTCAGCCGTTGGCCGTTCAACTTGGCAAGAAATGGCACAGAATTGCCAACATCGAAGACCGATGGAGCTTCGATCTCTGGTGGCTGCCACAGCCCCTCACACGAACCTACTACCGCGTCAGTCGGGAGGATGGCCCCGAGTTGATTCTGTTTCGGGATCGGCGCGACGACTGCTGGTACCAGCACGTGCCTTGAACACTGCTACGACATGACATCTCCATACGTTGAACTGCACGCAAAGAGTTTCTACTCCTTCGGAGAGGGAGCGTCGCATGTCCATGAACTGCTGGCGAGGGCGAAGGAATACGGCTATGACGCGCTCGCGCTGACGGACACGAATCTCTGCGGTGCTTTGGAATTCGCGCGACTTGCCAAGAGCCTTGAGATCAAGCCGCTCGCGGGCGGCGAACTGACCCTCTGCGACGGCTCCCGCATCACACTGCTGGCCAAGAACAAGCGGGGCTACGCCAACATCTCAAGGCTGTTCACGCTCGCCAACGGCGTTGACCGCCGCGAACCTCGACTTGACCCCGTTCATCTGCCTGAGCATGCCGAGGGTGTCCTGCTCATCGCAGGCGGACGCGATGGTCAACTTTCACGCTTTGCATTGGACAGACGGCATGATGATGGTCAGAAACTTCTGCGCGATTACATGGACTGGTTCGGCCCGGATTCCGTCTTTGTGGAGTTGCAGCAGAACTTTATTCGAGGCGATACGGTGCGGAACCGCGAACTTGCCCGCCTTGCCAGGGACGCGGCTGTCTGCCTCGTCCCCACCAACGACGTCCACTACCACGCGCCGGAGCGGTACCGACTCCAACACGCGCTTGTCGCCGCCAAGCACAACACCACCATCGACCAAGCCCTCCCACATATTCGCCCCAACAACCATTTTCATCTGAAATCTGCCGAGGTGATGGCGCGGCTCTTTGAGCGGGAGTACCCGGGAATCATCGACGTGACGCGCCGCATCGCCAAGCAGTGCGACTTCAACCTGGCTGACAGCATCAATTACCAACTGCCGGAGCCGGACGTGCCCGCGGGTTACACCACCGACAGCTACCTACGGCGCCTCTGTTTCGAGGCCGCCATGCGGCGCTACGGCGGTATCTCGCAGCGTGTCCAAGCCCGTCTTGATGAAGAGTTTGCCCTTATCAAGCGGCACGGCATCGCTGGTTTCCTACTGCTGTATCGGGACATCGTGCTGCTGGCTCAGCAGATAATGGAGGAGCGAGGGTTGACCCCGCCGGAGATTCCGTTAGAAGAGAGACCGCCGGGCAGGGGGCGCGGCTCGTCCGTCGCCCTGCTCGTCGGCTACCTCATCGGCATCAGCCACATCGACCCGATCAAGTGGGATTTGACGTTGGAGCGGTTCATCTCCGAAGACATGTCCATGCTGCCGGACATCGACCTCGATTTCCCGCGCGGACTGCGCGATGAGCTTATCAATCGCGTCCACCAGCGTTACGGCCCGGACTACGCGGCGCTCACCGGCGCAATCAGCACCTACTCCGTCAAGGGCATCATCCAGGACATCGGCAAGGCGCTCGGCCTTCCGAAAGAGGACCTCACCCTCCTCTCCAAGCAACTGCACTCCCACCACGCCGACGACCTCAAAGAAGAGATGCTGCGCCTGCCCGCCTATAAGGGCCGCGTGGAATCACAGGGCTGGCGAGAGCTGATTGAACTCGCCCCCCAGCTCATGGATGCCCCACGCAGTCTCGGCCAACACGTCGGCGGCATGATCCTCAGCAGCTCACCCATCTCTGAGATGACACCCATCCGTGAGGGCGCGATTGATGGGCGCTACATCATCGACTGGAACAAGGACACCATCGCCGATGCCAACGTCGCCAAGATCGATCTGCTTTCGCTGCCCGTCCTCGACCAGTTGGAACAGGCGCTCGACCTCGTGGAACAACGGACAGGCAGCCGCCCTGACCTCAGCCGAGTGGAACCGGACGACAACAACGTCTACGACATGATCAACGAGGGTCATGCCAAGGGCGTCTTCCTGCTCCAATCACCGGCGCAGCTCAAGATGGCGCAGCGCCTTCGCTCGCGTAATCTCCTTGACCTCGCCTACCAGGTCGCACTCATCCGCCCCGGCGTCGGCGTGCAAGGCAGTTCCGTGAGCCAGTTCGTGGAGCGTTACCGGCACGGTGTGCCTTGGGACTACGACCATCCGCTAGAGAAGCGCGCGCTGGAACGCGGCTACGGCATCATCGTCTGGCAGGAGCAGGTCGTGCAGTTGTTGGCGGACGTTGCCGGCGTGACGACGGCGGAGGCGGACGAGATTCGCCGCGCTTTTGGCCGCTCAAATAATTCCGCCCTGATTGCCATGCACTGGCAGCGCTTCCTTGAAGGCGCGCGGCGCAACGGCGTACCGGACGACATCGCGGAAAAAATCTTCGGCAAGGTCAACGGTCACTATATGTTTCCTGAGAGCCACAGCCACGCCTTTGCCATCACCGCCTATCAGGCAGCGTGGCTCAAGCGCTACCACCCGCTGGAGTTCTTCGTCACTCTCACCAACAACCAGCCAATGGGCTTCTATCCGATGGAGACCCTCAAGCAGGACGCGCGGCGCTTTGGCGTGCCGTTCCTCAATCCCTGCGTGAACCGCAGCCAAATCCAGTGTGTGCCGGAGGATGGAGCGGTGCGGCTCGGTCTCGGTCTCATCAAGGATGTTGGCGAGTCGGCGGCACGCACCATCGTGGAGGAACGAGAGGCAAGAGGCCGATATGGTAACCCCGCTGACCTTGTGAGCAGGACGGGCATCAAGCAGCAGGGCGGCGCATCGCTTGTCATGGCGGGCGCGTTCGATGATGTGGCATCCAATCGCAGGCACGCCCTCTGGGACATTGGCCTTGCCAACCGCCCGCTCAGGAGCGGTCAGCGCACCCTCGCCGCGTCCACAGATCATGCCATCCCCCAACTTAAGGATTTCTCCGAGTACGAGAAGATGGTGAGCGAGTACCGTGTCATGGGCATCTACCCGCGCGGCCACGTCATGGAGTTCGTGCGCCCTACGCTGAATGACCGTGTCCTCCGCACGTCCGACGTGTACGACATGCCCGAAGAGCAGGAGGTGCTTGTGGCCGGGTGGCCTATCGCACGGCAGCACCCGCGCGGAAAAGACGGCACGGTCTTTGTCACCATCGAAGATGAGTGCGGTGACGTTCAACTCATTCTCTGGCAGGACGTGTTCGCGCGGTCGCGCCGTGCCCTGCGGAACCGCGTCATCATGGTTCGAGGCGTCGTCTCTCGCTGGGACGGCACGACGAACATCATCGCCTCCGAGATCCGCGCCATCAACACAGATGTCCCCATGCCGAACGCCCACGACTGGCACTGAGCCGCGATAAACTACATCAACGAGAAGTTGAAAGCACCGCCAAGGCGGTCAGTTCAAAAAATGTGTGGACGATTCAGCCTGATCAGCGACCTGAGCGAACTCCAGTTGCGGTTCGACTTCGAGAATCCCCTCACCGACTATGCGCCCCGCTTCAACATCTCGCCCACACAGGATGTGCTCACAGTGCGCTGGGAGGACGGACATAACGTTGGGGAATACATGCGGTGGGGGCTGATTCCCTCGTGGGCGAAGGACATGTCCATCGGCAACAAGGCCATCAACGCGCGGGCCGAGACACTGGCGGAAAGACCCATGTTTCGTACGGCCCTGCGCCGCCGCCGCTGTCTCATTCTCGCAGACGGATTCTATGAGTGGACAGGCAAAGGCAAGGCCAGACAGCCTATGCGCATCCTTCTGACAACGGGTGAACCCTTCGCCTTCGCCGGACTCTGGGAAAACTGGACAGACCCCGAAGGCGAGACCATCCATTCCTGCACGATCGTCACCACCACGCCCAACGACCTCATGCGCCCCATCCATGACCGAATGCCCGTCATTCTGCAACCGGAACACGAAATCGCTTGGCTAGACCCTACCATCGATGACGCCACCGCGTTGAATGAACTTCTGATCCCCTACCCACCGGACACGATGGAAGCCTACCTCGTCTCGACGCTCGTCAACTCCCCCGCCAATGACACGTCAGACGTGATGATCAGGGTAGACTAGTCGCTGAGAGAAACAGCTAGGCACCACCCACAAAACTTCCTCTCCTGTTCCTATATCCGATCCACTCGCCATTCAATTTCCAAGCCCCATCCGATGGCAAGCGTCTCTTAGCGCGGTGCAACTACTAAGGCCTTGGCTGCGGCGGCGCAGGTGGCGGCGGCGAGCTCGGTTGGGACGATGCGATCCGATTCAATTTCTGGTTTCTTGCTTAGTCGAATGTCCCAGGCAGGCCCGCTACGTTTTGATGTTACCAATCCTCGTGGAATGATTGTGTATTTTAGGCCCATATCACATGTATTTCTTGTGTAATCTCAGGCGCTCCGCAAAAATCAGGACCGAAGTGGGCTTGAGCAGCTATAATGAGGCTACCGGTAGCGCGAGTCGTCGATAGCGTGCGGCGGCTGACCGATGAGAATTAAGGGCATGATTCCGGCGCTCGACGCCGAGAACTGGGCCCCAGCCTACATTGGCCGGGAAGGTGGAAGGGTTGTGGAAAACCTGTGGCGAGCATGCGCGGGAAACCCAAGAATAGGGAGGCAGGAATGGAAGAACTGACGGCGTATTCGCTAAAGCTGAGGAAGACAGTGAACATCAAGAACCCTGAGTTAGTGACCCTTAAGAACGGACGTAAAGCTATCCGTGGGGTCGCGGAAGAGGACCCTTCCAGCAAGGTCACCAGAATCGTGAGCGACGAACAGGCTGAGGAGATTCGAAAGATGCTCGGCTTGTAAAGTTAGAGCAAGTAATGAGAAAGCGGCACGGTTTTGGTTGCAGGAGTGCCCGCCTGCTAACCTAACCGCTTTCTCATGCGGCAGAGTCGTCCTAGTAAAGTCTCTGCCGCAAGTGGATAACGTTATGCTGAGTCGCTTTGGAAATCTATTCTTCGAGTTCAAGGGGCGCACTGGACCTGGAACATGGTGGTTAGCAACGGTAGGGCACCTGATGGTCTCTCTCTTCCTGCTCTTGATTGTTGGTGCCATGATGTCCGACCTTGATCCTGATGCCAACTCTCCTGTTACATTTGTTCTCATACTGGGTGTGTTAGGCGTTTCCATGTGGTCTCACTATGCAATCAATTGCAAACGGTGGCACGACCGCGGGAAGTCTGGATGGTGGAGCCTGATTGAGTTCCTGCCGATAATCGGAATAGTCGCAATTCTGATTGAGTGCGAGTTTATGAACAGCGAGGACGGGGAGAATCAGTACGGCCCCAAACCTGGGTAGACTGCTATATCAGTTCCCTAGTAAACGTAGCTCGTCTTGCTCGTGATTGTCGATTGGTGCACATTGGCATATAAGTCACAATCGTTTCCTCCCGCTGGGCAACTTCGCCTTTCGGGTTGTGCGGGTAGGATTCAGTGGCAAGCCAGGGGGATCGGATGATTTCCGAAAACACAGATCAATCTAGGTCCACGCCTTCGGCAGCCTGGGCCCTATTCTGGGCGGGATCATCTGTCGTTACCCTTGCTAGCCTCCTAGTGCTCACGGCTTGGATTGACGAGGATCACCCGCTTGGCTTCGTTACACCATATAGGGGCTATGTTGTCACCATCCTGCTTGTTCTCTTCGGGATTCCGGCAGTAGAGAGTGGAAGCAAGGTGTTGCTGGCAATTGCTCAAAGGCGCACTTCCCCAGACGTTGCTGGCGCACTGCGAATCGTAGCGCGTATAGCGGCGTACGGGATAGTAATTTCCGCTGTAGTTTCTGTTCTAACTAGCAACGCAGCCGCAGCATTGACTTTGGGCAGTTTCGCGGGTCTAGTCGCTGGCTTTACGGGACAAGCTGTGATGGGCAACGCGTTGGCAGGGCTCTTCATGGCAATAGCACGACCCATCAAGGTGGGGGATCGCGTGACGATAGGTAGCAATTCGGGAATCGTGTCTAGAATATCCCTGATGCACACGGTGCTGAGCGAAGAAGATCACGAGACTCTCATTCCGAGTTCCAACATCGTGAACGCGGTGCTGATTAGACACAAGACCAACGGCTAGGTGCTAGGCATGGATGTATGTTTCGTGCATTAATGGCCTCTGCACTCCAGAGTATTCAGGGCTTGCTGTAACTTGAACTGACAACACTCCCGGGGAGAATAAGGTCGGTCCGAAGGAATGATTGGCCCTACGACAACGCTGACCGGCTACAAAGGGACCTCCCAGCGAAACGTTCGCAGTATCATCCCGCTAGGCCCACCACCGCACGTATTCAGTGCAGGATCTGTGACAGGAAAAGCTTGGCGCGGTCGCTCTGAGGAGTTATGAAGAACTCGTTGGGGGGGGCCTCTTCCGCAATCATGCCCTCGTCAAACATGATTACCCGGTCTGCCACCTCCCGTGCAAACCCAACCTCATGCGTCACAATCAGCATGGTCATTCCGGATCGTGCCAGTTCAGTCATCACATCCAGCACGTCTTTAATCATCTCCGGGTCAAGCGCTGACGTCGGCTCGTCGAACAGCATGATCCGGGGCTGCATTGCGAGCGCGCGTGCAATGGCGACGCGCTGCTGTTGACCACCGGAGAGCTCCGCCGGATATTTTTCCGCCTGCTCCGGGATGCCTACGCGCTCCAGGAGACCCATGGCCGCGTCTTCTGCCTCCGCTCGCGGTATGTGCCGTACCTTCATGGGCGCCAGCGTGATGTTGTTCAGTACGGTCAGGTGCGGGAAGAGGTTGAATTGCTGGAAAACCATCCCAACCTCTCGGCGAATCGCGTCGATGTTGCGGACGTCGTTCGAGAGGGTTATGCCGTCAACGATTATCTCGCCGCGCTGATGCTCCTCAAGCCGATTGATGGTGCGGATGAACGTTGACTTGCCGGAACCGGATGGGCCGAGGATGACGACCTTCTCAGCGCGTTTGACGGTAGTCGAGACACCGCGCAACGCGTGAAATGACCCAAACCACTTGTGAACGTCACGGGCGATGATGATGTCCTCAACACCGTTGTCCGATGCATCCCCATTAGTCATTCCGGCGCCTCCTTGCTCTGCGAGGATACCTCATGCGCGGTAGTCTACCTCTCGCCAACGCCGAGATTTCTCTCCACGCGCCGACTCACATATGACATGCCGTAGTTGAAGACCCAGAAGACCAGCGCAATGAACAGGAAGAGTTCACGGCTGTGCGGGAGAAACTCACGGTTGCTTCCAATGAACGAGCTACCCATGTGCAGGATATCGAGCATTCCGATGATGAAGACCAGGGTTGTGTCCTTATACAGGCTGATGTACTGGCCAACGATGGCCGGCACGACGTTGCGGAGGGCCTGTGGGAGAGTGATGAACGTCGTTGTATTCCACGGCGGCAGACCAAGGGCTCGGGCCGCCTCCGTTTGACCCCGGTGCAGGGCCTGCAAGCCGCCGCGAATGTTCTCCGCCATATATGCCGCGCTGAACATCGTGATGACGATGCCGGCTCGTTGTACCTCGTCCAGTGGGAAATCCCGGGGAAACGCAAGCGGCACGAGGGTTTGTGACATGAACAGCAGCGTAATGAGCGGGACGCCACGGAAGAACTCGATGAAGCCGATACAGAGCATTTTCACGACGGGCAGATTGCTGCGTCTGCCGAGCGCCAGCATAATCCCGATCGGCAAGCTGGCCGTTATTCCTCCTGCTGCCAGCAGAATGTTGAGCATCAATCCACCCCAGAACCGTGATGGAACGGTGTGGAGGCCGGGGATGTCAACGAATCCGAGGATGGTACCGCTCAGCAGACAATACACGGTGATGAAGCCGAGGAATGCGATGATGATCAGATTTCTGGTTGACCCCACGGGGGTGTGGAGGCCCAACCAGCGTCCCAGAAAGACTGCCGGGATATTGGCCACGAGCAGTAGGCGCACGTCCATGCCCATCTCATCGAAGGGCAGGGGAATCAGGGCCATTGCCGCCGCTGCAAAAGCAGTCGTTAGCACCACGCCTCTCACCAGCGCCGTCGCCGCGACCGCCCACAAGATGCCCATATACGTCACGGCGATAAGCAGGGAAGCCTGTGGGCGCCAGAAGCAATCGTTTGAGGGGCATACCGAATCGGAGTTGTACTGGCCGAGCACAAGTGTGCCGCCCAGTGTTGGAATAACAGTCCAATCCGCTGTCCCGAAAGCCCAGTCCATAAGGAGCCAGAGCAGGTAGAGGGTCAATGCCGCCACAACGACCGTCGTGACGCCGTTGGCGGGCGAGCTGAACAGGTTATTCCTGATCCACCCGACCTTGCCTGTGGTCATTCGCGGGGGCGGCAGGATCGCGCCCGGCGTAGTCTCTCGTGCCGCCATCGCCTACGTCCCCACGATCCGTGTTCGCCAATTGTAGAAATTGCCGACGGCCGACCAGGCCAGGCTCATTGCCAGGTAAGCCAACATGATGACAAGGAAGATGTTGATGGCAGGGGCGGTCTGGGTCATTGTGATGCCCACATTGGTCAGATCGGCAAAACCAACCGCCGGAGCCAGGCTGCTGTTCTTGGTCAGGTTGAGGCACTGGCTAATGAGAGGCGGAATAATAACGCGAAGGGCCTGAGGGAAAGTGACGTTACGCAGCACACCCACCGGCTTAAGTCCCACGGCCAGCGCCGCTTCTGTTTGGCCACGGCCGACGGCCTGAATTCCCGCGCGGACGATCTCCGCGATGAATGCCGCCGTGTACATCACGAGACCGACGAGCATCACGATTGCGCCGGACCGAACGCGCAGGCCATCTTCAATGCGGCCAAAACGATCATCCGGGGCCGGAATGCTCAAGCCCAACGGCGTGTCGCCCGCCATCGCCCAAATTGCCACCCACGCGACTGTTGCGATGCCAACAGCGGTGCCGATGCCCGTGAGGAGCGGGTACGATACTGCGCCGGTTACGATTTCCCGGCGATTTCGCAGCTTGTAGACGGTGTACCCCAAAAAGACGCCAACTCCTGCGGCGGCAACCCAACCGAGACCGGGCGCGATGCCTGACGACAGCGTTGGCTGAGGCATAGCGATCCCCGCATTGTTGATGTAAAGAACGTCAAACAGGTTGTACGTTTCAGTGATGGGTGGAAGCACGAGGATGAAATAGAAAATGAACAGGAGCTGCACAAGCAACGGGACGTTACGGAAAAACTCCACGTAGACGAGAGAGAGCCGGGACAGCAGCCAGTTTGGGGAAAGGCGAGCAATGCCGATTAATGTACCGACAATAATCGCAAGAATGACGCCGGCCACGGCAAGGATAATGGTATTGATGGCGGCCACCAGCAACGCGTAGGCGTAACTGTCGGTTGAATCGTTGAAAGGCAGGGCGTGTTCAGGAACCGGCGTCCCATATGAGCGGCCAAAGAAGTTCCAGCCGAACGGGATGTCGCGATCGTTAATGGCGAAAGCAACATTGGAGAAGAACCACACAACGAGTGTGACGACTGCGATGGCTGAAATGATCTGCAGCGCCCATTGGATGAGCACCGCGTGGCGCCAGACGGGAATGCCCTGGTAGGTCAGAATCCCCCGTGGTTGGTCGGCCATCTTCCGATTCCGTCCCCCAAACGTCACCCTGGCTGTTCAGTTCTGACTATAGCGCAATATTTGGCAGAGGCAGGGAAAGAGGAAGGGCGGTGAATTGGTGTCGCAACACCAATTCACCGCCCTTACGTTCCGATCATTGCGCCTGTGAGGCGCTTTACGATCGAGTTCCTCGCTTATCGCAGCGGCGCGGCGTAAATCTCACCGCCCTTCGGGCACATGCTGCATGGCGCGGATACCCAAAGCGCGTTACGGCTGCCTTCCCGCGTCACACCCAGCGGTGTCAGGTGGCGGTCGTAGATCTCGCCGTAGTTGCCGACCTGCTGGATCACGGTCTGCGCCACCGTCTGGCTGAGGCCAAGATCTGCCTGACCCCAGTTCGTGTCGCTTAGGCCAAAGAGCCTGTCAACAGCGGCGTTGCCCGTTGCCGATGTCGGGACGTTCATCGAGTCGATTTCGAACGCCTCGGCGTAGATCAGGATGGCAATGGTGGACTTGACGATGTCGTACCACTGGTCGTCACCGTGTGGGACGACCGGACCGAGCGGCTCCTCGGAGATCGTGGCGCCCAAGATGACGTGGTCATCAGGATTGTCGTACGTGGTTCGCAGTGAGACCAGACCGGACTTGTCTGTGGTCTCTCCCTGGCACTGACCGGCCAGGTACGCCTCAGTCAGCGGTGGCTGCTCACCGAACGTGAGGACTTGGATATCCAGCCCGTTCTGGCTGATGAAGTCCTGCAGGTTCTGCTCAGTTGTCGTGCCGGACAACACGCAGATTGAGGAGCCATCCAACTCGGTCGGATCAGTTATGCCAAGGCTGGCCGGAACCATGAATCCCTGGCCGTCGTAGAACGTTGTCTGGGCAAAGTTACCCCACGTCGCGTCGCGACCGGTAGTCCAGGTTGTATTCCTGACCATCAGATCAACTTCACCGGACTGCATAGTCGGGCCACGCTGTGCGGCGGTTGTTTGACGGAACTCAACAGCGTTGGCATCGCCAAGAACTGCTGCCGCTACTGCGCGGCACTGGTCGATGTCAAAGCCGACATTGTTGCCGTCCGCATCGAGTGCGCCGAAGCCCGGCAAGACGGTATTGATGGCGCAAACCAGCGTTCCGCGCTCCTGCACCGTCGCGAGACGACTCATCATCTCTTCTTCCATCGGCTCGCTGTCGGTCGGCTCAGGAGTGTCTTCCTCCGTTGTACAGGCCGCGAAAATCATCAGGCCTGCGACGATAGCCAATGCGAGTAGAAACAGTCTGCCCGTCATGTGCCCCTCCCGGTTGTTCCTTAGAAACTTAATAGACGCAACAATTATTGTGCCACGAATTGGGTACTGACGCCAACGAATCCATCCTCAATCCGGGTATTTTCGCGCCCTGTTGAGCAGCCGCTTTCACGGGTTCAATAGGCGATTGGACGACTGCGGGCTAATCGGCTACAGTGTGGTGTCGCATGCAGGGGGGGGCTGAACGACGTGGTTTACACGCATTCCTTACTTTTTTCCATGTCGATCCGCCGAAGAAATGGGTGTTATGACGCAGGCCGAACATCAGATTGAAGTCAAGAACGTATGGAAGGTGTTCGGCAACCGTCCCGAGCGCGCTCTTGAGTCCGAGCATGCCGAGAAGACCCGTACGGAGATCCAGGAAGAACTCGGGCTGGTCACAGCGCTGCGGGATGTCTCCTTCAACGTAGACTTCGGCCAGGTCTATGTCCTCATGGGCCTATCCGGGAGTGGCAAATCTACTCTCGCCCGGGCTCTGATCAGGTTGGCCGATCCCACCGCCGGGGAGGTTTTCTTCGACGGTGAGGACATTCTCCAGTTTTCGACGGACCAGTTGATCGATTTCCGGCGGTCAACCGTCGCAATGGTCTTCCAGAACTACGCTCTCCTGCCGCATCGCCGTGTCTTGGAAAATGTGGCCTACGGTCTTGAGGTCAAGGGCATGGAAAAGGAAGAGCGACTTGACATCGCGCGTGAAACGATCGAGAAAGTCGGCCTGAATGGTTGGGAGCGCTACTTCCCCCGTGAGATGAGCGGCGGAATGCAGCAGCGTGTCGGCCTTGCCCGCGCCCTCGCGGTCAATCCGTCCGTCCTCATCATGGATGAGCCTTTCAGCGGTCTGGACCCGCTCATTCGTCGGCAGATGCAAGACGAGCTGCTCACGCTCCAGGCGGATCTGCACAAGACCATCGTCTTTATCACTCATGATCTCAATGAGGCGATTAAGCTTGGAAACCGCATTGCAATCATGCGTGACGGAGAAATCATCCAGGAGGGCACACCGGATGAGATTGTTGCGCTGCCGAGCGACGACTATGTATCTGAATTCGTGCGCGATGTCTCGTCGACGCGGCTCATCCAGGCACGGACAGTGATGAGTGAGGCGGGCGATGTTGTCAACGCGCGCCAGGGGCCTGGGGCAGCCCTCATTATCATGGAGAACATGGGTAGTGACTCCCTGTTTGTCGTTGGGAGGGATTCCAAACTGCGAGGGATGCTCACAAAAAAGGAAGCGGAATCACTCGCCAATCGACGAACGCAAACTCTGGAAGACGCCAAGCTTGAGGACCCCGTCATCGTTGATCCGGATACCTCGCTTGACGAGATTATTCCAATCGTCGAGGAAGCTTCATACGCCGTTGCAGTCGTTGAGGAAAATGGCGTGCTCGTCGGAGCGATTCGGCGTGATGAACTGCTGTCTGGGGGAGTAGGGATCGGAGACGACAGTGGCTAGCACCGACGATGTAGTGATGGACAAGGCCCCTCAGTCCACAAAGGTTGAGAAAGAAACGGCGGCTACAAACGGCCGTGAATTGCCTCGAGGCCGTTGGTTGGGACTTGCCGCTGTTCTGATTGTTCTCATCGTCTCCCTGGTCATCTGGGGCTCAAACATGGGATTCCCCACGACTGTCGCTCACGAGCAATCGTCCGATGGCTCGGTGATGCTGCCGGTAAGTGCAAGAGAAGTAGTCGCGGGCGTTATTGACGGTGGTGTCTCCTGGCTGACACGAGAGGCGGCTTGGGCCTTTGACGGGTTAGGGACAGGAGTCACATACGCCCTCGTTTACATCGAAAGGGGCCTAAAATGGGCGCCATGGCCTGCCGTCGTTGTCGCGCTCGCGCTCATGGCATACGCGGTAGGGCGAGTACCGCTGCTGGCTTTCGCGGTGTCGGCGTTGTTCTTTATCGGGTTTATGGATTTGTGGAATCGCACGATGGAGACCCTCGCACTCATGATGGTAGCCGTCGCCGTGTGTATTGCGATTGGCCTTCCAATTGGCATAATCGGCGCTCGAAGCGACTTTGTTGATCGCTTGATGAGACCGATTTTGGACGGCATGCAGACAATGCCCAGCTTTGTCTATCTGCTGCCGGGCATTCTCTTTTTCGGATTGGGAAAGCCGGGCGCGATTTTTGCCACGTTGCTCTATGCCATGCCTCCCGTTATCCGCCTGACCAACCTAGGCATTCGGCAAGTCGCGCCTGACGTTGTCGACGCCGCGCGGGCGTTTGGATCATCGCATTGGCAGATCTTGACCAAGGTTCAGGTGCCAATGGCGCTGCCAACGATCATGGCCGGTGTTAACCAGACCACGATGATGGCGTTGGCAATGGTCGTCATTGCCAGCCTTGTTGGAGCGGGCGGACTGGGTGACAACGTCAATCGCGCGCTTCAGAAGAACGAGCCGGGAAACGGCTTGCTTGCCGGCCTTGCGATCGTATTCCTTGCTATCATTATTGACCGCCTGACGCAGGCTGTGGCTGCCAGACGGTCGGAGGCTGTGACCGCAGGGTAACGGCCCAGAGTGCCCTACCCAGAAACATCTCTGAAGATTCGATAAGATATAATCGCGATAAGGAAGGGGAGGTACCCAATGAGAAAGCTAATTATTCTTGCTCTCGCCATCGCTGCGCTGGCTGTGGCAGCCGTCGCAGGATGCACGCAGGAGGAAGAGAAAGACCCTGTAGTGTTTAGTGATCTGAACTGGCCCAGCGCGCAGATTCAGAATCGCATCGCACAGTACATCATTGAAGAAGGTTACGGATATCCGACGGATGTTGTCTTCGGGGCAACACTGCCGCTGCTGCAGGGTCTGCGTGCCGGTGATACGCACGTGACTATGGAGATCTGGCTGCCCAACCAGGAAGATGCCTGGCAGGACTCGCTCGACGAGGGACTGGTGCAGCAGGTCGGCTTTAGCCTGGGTGCAGACTGGCAGTCGGCATTCGTGATTCCGGCCTATCTCCAGGAACAATACCCGGACCTGGACAGCATCGAGGATCTCAAGGATCCGCAGTACCAGGAGCTGTTCGCCACCGCTGAGTCCGACGGCAAGGCCCGCCTGGTTTCCTGCGTCATCGGATGGGCGTGCGAGAACGTCAACGCCGCGCAGATTGAAGCGTATGGGCTGGCGGATTATGTCCATGTCGTGAACCCCGGTGACGGCGCCGCTGCCAACGCAGACCTGTATGGCGCCTATGAGCGCCAGGAGCCGTGGCTTGGCTACCAGTGGGGCACGAACGATCCGGCGCTCTTGCTTGACCTTGTCAGGCTGGAAGAGCCCCCGTTCACCCAGGAATGCTGGGACTCGGACATGGGTTGTGCGTATCGAGATGCGGAAATCGTCATCGCCGTCCGCACGGATTTGGCTGAGCGCGCGCCTGAGCTCGTCGACATGTTCGAGGAATGGACCTTTGACATTCCGCAGTTCGGCACGGTCGTGGCATGGCAGCAGGACAATCCCAATGCTGACACTGCCGATTCCGCGCTGTGGTGGCTCAACAACAACGAAAATGTCTGGTCCGCGTGGGTGCCAAGTGATATCGCTGACGCCGTTCAGGAATCCCTTGACGCGGGTGTAATCCCGGCCGGCTGGCCAACCGAATAAACCCAACCCGATTCTTAGCTGTCCCCTGATGCCGATTGCATAATCGGCATCAGGGGACGCTTTGTGCTACTCTCCGCGCAGCGCGGTGGTGAACCGTGTGAAAGGGAATGAGAGGTGGAGGGCTTATGGGCAGCATCGACTATTCCCGCTTTTGGACGGTGCCTGAGAGGCCCGTACCCACGTGGCAGGAAGAAGTTTTTCAGTACGACTTCGGTGGGGCCAATCCCGGCCCGGATGTCATGCCGATCGAAGAGTTGGCGGAAGCCGCGCGAGCAGTCATCCACGAAGAGAAGGAAATCATCGCTCGCTATCCGCCCACGTATGGCCCTGTCCGCACGCGTGAAATCATCCTCCACAAGATGGCTGCGCATCGCGGCATGACGTGGCCGACTATCACTGAGGTACTTACCACCAACGGCTCGGCGCAGGGAATCACCCTCTGTCTTGAAACCCTCACCAACCCAGGTGACACGATCATTACTGATCGGTTCTTCTACCAGGGCGCGGTGCGCGCGTTCATTGCTAGCGGACTCCGCGTCGTCACCATCGACAGAGATGAAGACGGTATGCGGATGGACCTTCTTGAGCAGAAGCTCGACGAACTGAAATCCGGGGGCGTTACTCCCAAGTTCATCTATACGATTCCCAGTCCGCAGAATCCGGACGGCTCCATCATGCCGTCTGACCGCCGCGAGAAAATGCTTGCCCTCGCTGGGGAATACGACACGCTGATCCTTGAAGATGACTGCTATGTGGACCAGATGCTGGACGTGGACGAGATGCCCCCCGCCATTGCGTCGCTAGACGGAGCACAGGAACGCGTCATCTACATCGCCACATTCTCCAAGATTCTCTCACCCGGCGTCCGCGTGGCCTGGGTGGCGGGGGACGAGCGCCTTATTGAACGGATGGCGGCGTACAAGCAGGACGTCGGCAATGACTATCTTTCCGGCCTCATTGTTGCCAAGTTCATGGAAGATCACATGGATGCCCGCATCAGCCACCTGAACGATCGGATGAGGCACAAGCGAGACACGATGGTCGCCGCGCTCGGAGAAAACTTCGGTCCGCTTGTGAGCATGACGGTTCCCAAGGCGGGCATGTTTGTGTGGGCGGAATTCCCGCAAGGCACGGATATGCAGGCGCTTGAGCCGATTACGCAGGAGCGCGGTGTGCGCTACCTCGGCGGGCACCAGTTCTCACCCATCGGAGAGGGTTCACAGCGAGCGCGGCTCAACTACAGCTTCCCCACACCGCAGGAAATCCAGGATGGTATCGGCTTGCTGGCCAACGTGATGCGCGAAGAAGGATCTCTGCCGGACTAGCACCCTCGGTCTCTCCGGCGAAAGCGCAAACGGCGTGCCGTCCAGCCCCTAGATTACCGGCCAGCGGGGCGGGAACGACGTGTTGGTGCGTTCCAGCATGGACTCTCCGTGACGCTGCACCCGCTGTGCCAATTCCCATTCATCGACGAATGTCGCTTCGCCATTCTCCACGACCGTTCGCCCGTCCACAATCACCGTGTGGACGCTGCGACCATCCCCGTTGTACACGAGGCTGTTCACCGGGTTGAACAGCGTTCGCCACTGCGCGCGGCGCGTGTCGAACATCACAAGGTCTGCCTTTTTGTCCGCCTCGATGGAGCCGATCTCATCATCCAGTCCGAGGGCCGTTGCTCCGCCGATCGTCGCCATTTCCAGCGCGGTCTCTGCAGGAACCATCCGTGTGTCCGTCCGGGCGTCCTTGAACAGGATGGCGATGAGATACATGGATCGGAGCGTTTCAATGAGGTTCGAGTTATTGCCGGCATCCGTGCCGAGTCCCAGCGTTACGCCGTTCTGAATCATTTCCGGCGCCATTCCCTGCTGTGAGAGGCCGGAGCCCATCTTCATCGCTGCCGTTGGGCACAGAATGCCGGACGTGTTCGTACGCGCCATGGAGGCAACCTCTTTGCCATCCAGTCCTATGATATGGGACAACACGACATTGTTGCCGAGGATTCCCTGATCCTCCAGCCACATTGTTGGGCGGATGTTGTATTGCTCCAGGAACGCGCGCACCGTGGCCGGGCCATTTCCGTGGTGCAGGGTGAGCCGCGTGACCATGGTGTCTGCCATCTTCTTGAGTTCCCTGAGCAACTCCGGCGAGCAGTAGTCAACTGAAAACGGCATCGCCCACGCGTGAACGCGGCCGTCAAGACCGCCGTCGTAGGCGTCGATTGTTCGCCCCGTCAGCGCGACGGCCTCTCCTGTCTCATAGATGGGCAGGTTGAGGGGGTTCGTCCGATCCGTGACCTGCCTCCCGACGACGATGCGGCAGCCGGCTCTTTCATAGGCGTCCATGCAGGCATCAAGGAATCGTGTGCTTCCGGGGTCCACGAACGTCGTTGTCCCCCCACGCAGCAATTCCGTAATGCCTAACAGGGAGGTGTCGTGTTCTTCCTCCTCCGTCATGGACTGCTGCAGGGCAAACACGTTGGCTAAATAGTCGCGGGGGCTGAGATCGTCGGGGAAGATGCCGCGTGTCGCATGCGCATAGGAAATGTGCATATGCCCGTTGATGAAGCCGGGCGTGACCACCATCTCCCGCGCATCAATGACTTGCTCTGCCGGCGCGTTTGCCAGGTCCACGGCCTTGCCCACATGCGTGATGCGGTCGTCATCGAAAATGATCGTCCCGTCGGTAATGATGCGGCGTGACGGGTTCATCGTCATGATGAACTTGGCGTTGTCGATTTTGACGCGTGCCATTGAACCAGCCCCTACGCTGTTAGTTGCCGTTCCTCGCCTCAAAGTCTGCGCGCACCGCCTGCAGGAAATCCGCATCTGTCAGCGCGTCTATACCGGTCAGCGCCAGCGACTTCGCTACGCCCAACGCGCTCTCATGCGCTAAATCAGACAGCGCTGCCTCCGTCATCTGGATCGAATGCCCCGGTATAGGTGTCTCGCTTACCGCAAAGCTCACTGCGAACGACGGCATCCGCTGGCTCACGTTTCCGAAATCCGTCGATGCGCCGCCGCGAGCGCCAGGCCGTGGGTCATTAACGTTCATTCCCACAGCCTCTGCGTACTGCCGCGCTACGCGAGCGAGAGGCTCGTTTGGCCGCACGTTCTCATACATCGGATGCGCGTCAAGAATTTCAAGCGTTGCCCCTGTAAGCGTCGCCGCTCCTTCCGCCACCTGTTTCACGCTCTCTACTACTTCACTCAGGTAGTCACGGTCACGCGAACGCAGCATGAAATTCGCGGCGGCGAAGTCCGGGACGATGTTCGGCGCCCGGCCGCCGTCCGTGATGATGCCGTGAATACGGACATCTTCTCGCAGGTGTTGCCTGAGGGCATCGATTCCCGTGAAGAGGTGGATGACGGAGTTGAGCGCGTTGATGCCGTGGTGGGGGGAGACCGCGGCATGGGCGGCTTTGCCGTGGTAGGCGAATCGATAGCCGACCATCGCCAGGCTCCAGCTCTCTTCAACCGGAATCGAGTTGGGGATGACGGTGCGGTTTGCCGCCGGATGTGACGAAAGCGCAACGTCCACGTCGCCGAATGAGCCTGCGTCGATCATTCGGATTTTTCCGCCGCCGCCTTCCTCCGCCGGCGTGCCAAGGACCTGTATGGTGCCGGGCAGGCGCGGCATCAGGGCCTTCAGCGCAAGCGCCGCGCCTATATTGGAGATTGCGATTAGATTGTGGCCGCAGCCGTGTCCAATCTCAGGAAGAGCATCGTATTCAGCGAGGAATGCAACATTCGGGCCTGGCCCCGCGCCGCCTTCGAGCGTTGCCCTGAATGCCGTCTCAACACCTCCCGTCCCACGCTCAACAGTGAAGCCGTGCCGTTCCATGGCATCTGCCAAGAGTGCGGACGAATAAAACTCCTCATAGTTGAGTTCAGGGTGCGCGTGAACATCCTTGCTGATGCGGATGAGTTCATCGCTCAACTCGTCCACCGCCGCTGATACTGCTGACACAAACTCATTGGGTTTTAGATCCGATGTCGTCACAGGATGCCCCCTCTGATCCCCTCAAATATCCTGAACTATTGTGGCATTCCGCCTGATGCCTCGATTGCCTTGACCTTTTCAAGGCGTCGCGCATGCCGTTCCTCGCCCGTGAACGTGGCGCCAACAAATGCGGTAACGATGCTGTCGGCAAGCGCTGAGCCGATGATGCGCGAGCCGATACACAGGATGTTCATGTCGTCATGTTCCACGCCTTGTCTGGCTGAGTACGTGTCGTGACAGACGCCGGCTCGCACGCCTCGTACCTTGTTGGCGACGATGCTTGCCCCAACGCCGCTTCCGCACAGCACGACACCGCGGTCTACACGGCCCTCTGCCACCTCTGTGGCCACGGCTAGAGCAAAGTCCGGGTAGTCGTCATCCGCGTCAAATTCGTGTGCGCCGAGATCAACTGGCGTGTGCGTCAACGCGTCAATACGCGCGATAACCGTTTCCTTGAGCGGAAGGCCTGCATGGTCAGCCCCGACAGCGATCTTCACGAAATGGCGCTCCTCTTCAGCCCAGGAAAGTTCCTGCGATGTCCAGGAAAGCCGGTGCGATATCTGGCGCAATCCGCCCAAGCCATGAAAGAGCAATCATCTTGATGATTGAGGCAATGAGGACGTAGATGAAGAAGGCAATCAGCGGAAAGCGTGAGATGCCTGCGATGGCGCTGATTGCGTCTCCGGGCGCAAAAGGAATCAGGTTGCCGAGAAAGAGAATCACCACTCCCCACTTGCTGTTGAAGAGGTCCGTCATGCGCTGTTTGATCCTGTTTGATTCCCCCATCGCGCCACGACCAAGCACTCCGGCAAGGTACGCCGTGCTGCCGCCAAGTCCAGTGCCGATGCCCGTTACGACGCCCAGCCGCCACGGATCGATAATCTCCGCCATGCTGAGGATGATCAGGATGCCGGGCGCGGGCAGCACGACCGTCGCGCTTGACGTAAGGCTGATAACGAAAGCACCGATCAGGCCGAATTGTTCAATACGCGCCTCATCCGCATTCAGATAAGCGACGAATAAGCCGCCTGCGACAAGAAATGTCCCGAAGAAGAGACCACTCAGGGCGATCTTCATTTGCAGTGTCAGACGGAACTGACCGGGGCGGAACCTGTTCAAGCGATCCCGCAAAGGCTCAAGTTCATCGGGACGACGCACGCCGACACGCCCACGTCGGCGACCTGCGGTACGCGCAGGCGCAACACGATTGGGGTCCATCTGTGGCGCGTCCGGAGCGCGCCGTGTCACGGGCGATAACCCTGTCCAACGGGTGCTCATTATGAACTTTCCCTTTGCGCTGATGAGGGAGGCAGAACCGCCCGCGGATGGCGGCCTCTACTTCCCATCTCGTTCTAGTTTATGATATCTCGCCAGCGACTTGTCAGAGAGTGAACGCCTCATCAACCTTGTCAGACAGGCTTGTCGGCTCGATGCCGAATGTTTTGCGCACCACAGAGGGATCAGTGCGGTTATCGCGAGTGAGCTGACGCAATTCAGATGCCGTGACCATTGCTCTCTTTCCCACCAGCCGCGGAAGACCCGCCCCGGCTAACAGCAGAGGAGATGGGAGCGGCAACACGATTCGCCTGAGCTTTAGTTGGCGCAGAGCCAGCCGAATCAATTCGCTGTATGTCCAGGTGTCCGGACCACCCAGTTCGTACGTGCCGCCCAGTAGACTCTCGTTTTGCAGGGCGGTGGCGACACACAGTGCGGCATCATCTCGCCAGATTGGTTGGTACAAGCCATCCTGCCGCGGCACCACTGCGAATGGCCATGTACTCTTCACGCTCCTAGCCATGCGATCGAACATGCTGCCTCGCACGCCGAAAATCACGGATGGCCGCAAGATGGTCCAATCGAGGTCTGACTCACGGGTTTCACGCTCCGCCAATCCGCGTGTCCGCTCAAACGCGTCAGGAGAATCCGGGTCCGCCCCGATGCCCGTCACGTGGACGAACCGCCCGACGCCTGCCTGATGAGCAGCCTCTATGACAGCCCTCGTGCCCTCCAGGAACACCCCGCCAAAGGTCTGGGTGTGTCCTGTCTCGCGCAGGATTCCGACGAGATGCACGACAGCATCCACGCCGTTGAGTGCTGCCGCCAGGGCTTTTGCATCACGAATATCGCCATCAAAGGGCTCTATGCCCGGCGAAACACGTGCTTGTGTGGATCGCCGCGAGTAGACACGTACTGAGTGACCCTTTGCGAGCAGACAATCTGCTACCACAGTCCCCATCACCCCCGTTCCACCCGTCACAAGTACGGTAGAATGGAAGTCGGCGCGGGAAGGCCGATCGACGCGGCTGCCTGGAGCGGCCATTGTCAAAGTATAGCTGTCGACAGACGGGAATCACGGTACCCGCGCTAGTCAACAGGAGAAATGTGGTTAATCGTTGATGACGCGGGGTGTTAGAGCTTTTGTCCCCAAGATGAGGCCGATGCTGCTCGGGGTTATTACGGTGGGCAGCATCCTTGCCATCGGGCTAAGCAGCGCCTGCAATGGGGAACCGCCGACTCCCACTCCCACGGCAACACCTATCCCGACGTATACTCCGCTCCCGACCCACACTCCGACGGTTACGCCGACGCCAACTATCACGCCGACGCCAACTGCGACGCCACGCCCACCTCTGCCAACGGCAACACCCTTGCCAACTCCCACGGCAACGCCAAAACCAATCCGAACTCCGGAAGACGTGGTCGCGGAGGTGGGGGATTCTATTGTTCGCATCAATGTTGGAAACCTCCAGGGGACAGGGTTCGTTCTCGACGAAGAGGGGCATATTGTCACCAGCTCTGAGCTAATTCCACTGGATGCCAGAGAAATCCAGGTCACGCATGCAACGACCGGTTCGGTGCTTGCAACCCTTGTCGGCAGGGACGAACTTCGGGATGTGGCCATCCTCCGACTGGCAGTTGATGCAAAGATTCCACCGCTAAGCCTAGTGGGGGACGCGTTTGTTCCCGCCGGTGAGAGTATTGTTGCTGTTGGGTACCCGGGTGGAGCCGGTGGGCAAGTGCCAACCGGGGCGAGTGGAAGGATTCAGGCCCGGCACGAGATCGGGGTAACCCTATTCTTCCAGATCGACAGGCAATTCGCCGAGGGCCTGAGCGGCGCGCCCATCTTCAACCTGAATACGGACGTTGTCGGCATCGTCTCGCCGAGAATCGTCGAAGTACTTGGGCCCGGCTCCACCGCGTCCGGCCTGGGTATTTCCGTCCGATCGATTTTGTCCAACGCAGAAGACCTTAAGCGAGGCGCTACCTGTTTCCGTACGCATGAGCCGCCTGTCACAAGTATCAATCCGCTCCCACCCTTCCCGCGGCTCTACCAGGGAACCGTCACAATAGACGGTCAACCGGCGCCGATCGGGACGAGCATTCAGGCGCGGATAGCGGGATACGTCACGGACGTTGAATTGGTCGTTGAGACAGGAAAACTGCCGCTCATGACCGTTCAACCGCCGGAAGAAGCGGGGTATGTCGGGGAAGAAGTGAGGTTATACGTTAACTGCTTCGAGGTCGCGATTGATGACCCGGAGAAGAGGGTCTATGTCTCTGACGTTTCCAATCCCCTGGTGAGAATTGATTTGACCCTTACTACGACCTGATGCCGCCTGCTGTCCGGTAATATTCCTCGACGAAGCCGGGTTACGTTTTCCGTTGGCATATGATTATCCGCCTTACCGGAGCCCATAACGCGGAATCCGTTGCTACGAGATTGGCAGGTATTGTCATTGACGGCCATGTTGCTCTCGATGCCGGCAGCCTGACGCGTTCGTTGACCCCTGAGGAACTGCAAGACCTTCGCCATGCGTTCCTCACGCATCGCCACTACGACCATATTCGTGATGTTCCCGCACTGGCGTACGCGACTCCGCTAGCAGGCACACTCCACGTCTATGGCCTGCAAGATACGCTTGATGCCCTATCTGCTCACCTGATGAACAACGTGATTTATTCCGCGTACCAGGAGCGAAGCGGTGAGGATGGGCAACCCCGTGCCCAGTTTCATCCGCTGGAACCGGACGAATCGATTACGGTTGGGGATCTTGCTGTCACGCCAAATGCCGCCAACCACACCTCGCCCGCGCTCGGATTTCGTGTCTCCAATGGCGAGAGAAGTCTCTACTATACGGGCGACACCGCACCGGGTTTTTTGGCCCACCTTGCAGCGTCTCCGCCGGATGTCCTCATCTCTGAGGTTACTTATTCCAACGCGAGTGCAGAAGACGCAGTTCGCAATGGTCACATGACTCCTGATCTGCTGCGTGGGGAAATTGTGAGCATCGTTGAGGAATCCGATTGGACGCCGCGCGTCATCGTCGTTCATCGCAACCCGGCCCATGAGCAGGAGATTGCACGCGAAATCGACGTCCTCCGTGCCGAAACAGGCTGGGACATTACTCTCGGCGCAGCGGACATGACACTGACTGTCTAACCCGTCCACAGCCCTGTACCATAACGACAGGGGAGATCAGGGGAACGCGGTACTACCGATGACAGCAGGTTTCATGTATAGCCCGGAACTCACGCGAAACATCCTTCGTGAGGATCACGTGCTGCGTCCCATGCGACTGCGCCTCGTCTATGAGTTGCTGCAGGCATACGGCGTGTTTGAGCGGCCTGATACCGTGGTGATTGAGCCTCGTGTTGCCACGGCCCAGGAACTGATGACGTTCCATGGCCGTGATTACGTGGAATCCGTAGAGGCGTTTAGCCGCGGGGAAGACCTCCATCGGCAACACCGCTATGGATTCAGCGACTGGGGCGATAATCCCATCTCAGAGGGCATGTATGAGGCAGCGGCGCTGGCCGCCGGAGCCTCCCTCGTTGCGGCAGAGTCGGTGTGGAACGGCGAAGCCGACGTCGTGTTCAACGCAGGTGGCGGCTACCATCACGCCGGCCCCGACTTTGCCTACGGCTTCTGCGTCTTCAACGATGCCGTTATCGCCATCCTGCGACTTCTTGCACTCGGCGCGGAGCGGGTCGCCTATATTGACATCGATGCGCACCATGGCGACGGTGTGCAGAACGCCTTCTATGCCAGCAATCGTGTGTTGACGATCTCCATCCATCAGTCGGGACGCACACTTTTTCCCGGCACCGGAGAGACGACAGAGATGGGCGAGGAGGCCGGCCTCGGTTACGCGGTGAATCTGCCCCTCGCTCCCGGCACACACAATGAGGCATACAGGCAGGTTTTAGAAAACGCCGTTGCGCCCCTTATCCGTGCGTTCAATCCGGATGTCCTCGTCACACAGCAGGGGATTGACACGCACATAGATGACCCGCTCACTCACTTGCGGCTCACGTCGACAGGGCACACTTCGGCCGTTGCGGCCCTGGGCGCTCTATCCCCCGGCAAGTGGCTGGCCATGGGTGGGGGCGGGTACGATCTCTCGGCTGTTGCTCGGTGCTGGGCGATGGACTACGCCGTCATGGCAGATGTGGAACTACCTGATGAAATACCTGACTCGTACCAAGAGACGTACGGACTGAAGCAATTGCGAGATGCCCCTGCTCCTGATCTCTTGGAGGCAGATGACGCACGCGTATGGCGAGAGGCGGAGGAGTCCGTCAAACGCGTGCAGGAGCTTATATTTCCTATCCATGGATTGGAGGCCGCAGAATAGTGACCGTTTCCACCCAATCTCAGATTGCCTTTGGAACCGACGGCTGGCGGGCAATCATCGCGGAAGAGTTCACATTTGAAAACGTGCGCTACTGCGCGAAAGGCGTCGCGCAGTACCTGAAAGCGCAAGGCACGGCAGGACAGGGTGTCATCGTCGGCTATGACACGCGATTTGGCTCGGAGCGGTTTGCCGCCGCCATTGCGGAGGTGCTGGCCGCGGAAGGCGTACCGTCCTACCTCTGCGAGACGTGGGCGCCGACGCCGACCGTCAGCTACAACGTCATCTCACGAAAGGCTGCGGGCGCTATCATCGTTACGGCCAGTCACAACCCGCCTGAATGGAATGGTTTTAAGTACAAGCCGGACTATGGCGGCTCTGCATCGCCGGAAATCATCGTGGCCGTGGAGAGCCGGATCCATGAGGCTGAGTCAGCCGGGCCGCCGCTTGTGATGCCCCTTGATGATGCGAAGCGGGACGGCATCGTTACCATGATTGCCCCCCGCCCGGTCTACATCGACCAACTCCACTCTCTGGTGGACGTTGAACGCATCCGGGACGCAGGCTTACGCGTGGTGGTCGACCCGATGTACGGCGCGGGCATAGGCTACCTCGCGGACCTGCTTGGTGGCGGCAAGACAGAGTTGATAGAGATTCACGGCGAACGCAACCCCGACTTTCCAGGTATGAGACAGCCGGAGCCCATCTCACACAATCTTGGCGAACTACGTGAAGCCGTCGTTCGGTACGGCTACGGTGTGGGGTTGGCGACGGACGGTGACGCGGATCGTGTTGGGGGCGTGGACGAGCGGGGTCGATTCCTCACACCCCTGCAATTCTTCGCGCTGCTCGCCTTCTATCTGCTGGAGATTCGGGGAGAGCGTGGCCCGCTGGTCAAGTCAATCACGAGTTCGCGCATGATCGACATCCTCGGTGAGAAGTACGGCGTGCCTGTGTATGAAGAACCGGTCGGCTTCAAGTACGTTGGGCCGCGCATGATGGAGACGGACGCGCTGATTGGTGGTGAGGAGAGCGGCGGCTTCGGATTCCGCAGGCACGTGCCGGAGCGTGACGGCGTGCTTTCTGCGCTCTACATCCTTGATGCAATGGCGCGGACGGGCCGCTCACTGTCCGGTCTGATTGATTGGCTCTACGAAACCGTCGGGCCGCACCAGTATGACCGCCTTGACCTTGAATTCCCTGCCGACCGCCGCGCCGAGGTAATGGGCAACGTGGCGGAGAGTCAACCGACGGAGTTGGCGGGGGTGGCCGTCAAGGAGGTTTCAACCAAGGACGGCTACCATTTCATGCTTGAAGACGGTTCATGGATGCTCATCAGGTTCTCCGGCACGGAGCCGTTGCTGAGAATCTACGCCGAGGCGCGTTCCATGGAGCGCGTCCAACGCCTTATCGGCGCGGGCAGAGACCTAGCCGGAATCTGAGGTTTCTTCTAGCCGCTAAAGCCGGAACGCGGATTGCAAACAGGACGGGCCACTCAAGGCTGATCGCGAAGTTTAAAAACTAACGCTTGGAGTACTGTTGCTTCTTCCGGGCGCGGAACAGGCCGTACTTCTTGCGCTCCTTCTCGCGGGCGTCGCGTGTGAGGAATCCCGCCTTCTTGAGCACGGGGCGCATCGACTCATCAAGGTCCGAAAGGGCACGGGCCAGTCCGTGACGGATTGCCTCCGCTTGCCCTGTCACGCCGCCCCCCGTGACCCTTACTGAAATCGCAAACCGTCGCAGGGAATCCGTCGCGACCAACGGCTGCAAGATTGAGCGGCGATGAATTTCCAGTGGGAATCGCTCCTCAAGTGGTTTGCCGTCCACGACAAACATGGACTCGCCCCCCGGTGTCACGCGTACGCGCGCCACGGCGCGCTTGCGTCGCCCCGTTCCCTGGAAATATCGACCTGCTGTCGTCATGCTTTTCCGTTCTCCTCCCCGGGAGTCGCTCCGTTCTTATCCCTGCTACGCGGGCGGGTCTTCTCTAAGCAAATTCCCTGCTGCGTCATAGCTGATTGCGAGTACGATGGCAATCTGCTTGCGTGGGAGACCCGCGTCCCTCAATTTGCGAGCGTACTCTGTGCGCCACGCATTGAGGGCGTCCTTCTCAATCGGCTCGGGGCTGGTGTCAGGCTCTGGGAGCTCAAAAGGAATGTCCAATTCCCTTCCAGCCTCACTGCCAGTGACAATCTCTCTAAGCGACCAGACATAGTTGGCCGACACGCCCATTCGCTTGGCAGCGTCGTTGCGGTCAACCACCCCATCTTTGTCTATCTCCGCGAGCTGAGCCGCATACCGGCTTTGCCGACGGACGGCAAAGGCACGATAGGACTCACCCTCGCCTTGTGCAGCCTCCGTCGTCGTCTCAACAGCAGTCGGCTCCGACGGGGTTGCGTCCTGTGATTCCTGCGCGGCTGCGCGACGTCGTCTGCGGGTCGGCGGCACGACCGGTGCCGCCTCCTCGGGAGTGGCAACCGGTTCCGGCGCAGCAGCCTGTGCCTCCAGCTCGGCCTGCTTGCGGCGTCCCGCTGCCCCCATGCCGGCGCGCACTTGCGCCTCATGTGGATGCTCAGGCCCGGCGTAGACGTGTAAGCGGCGAAGGTTCTGCCTGCCAAGCCGATTGTGGGGCAGCATGCCCTTCACAGCGTTCTGAATGATTCGTTCCGGGTGCTTTTCCCGGAGTGTAGACAGCGTGACCGCGCGCAGCCCACCCGGGTACTGTGTATGCCGATAGTACGTCTTCTGGTCCTCTTTCTGGCCGGTCACTCGCACCTTTTCGGCATTGATCACGATAACGTTGTCGCCGACCGACATATGCGCTGTATAGGTCGGCTTGTCCTTGCCGCGCAAGACGGTCGCAATGCGCGTGGCGAGACGCCCAAGCGTCTCACCCTCCGCGTCAATGACGCGCCATCCGCGCTCGATTTCGCTCTTCCTGGGGCTGTATGTTCGTACACGTGCCATGGAGATTGCCTCAGTTTTCAAGAATTCCGTCGTCGTAAGTGACGCCCATCAGGCAGAGACCGGCGGCGGACATCGTCCACGTTGCCTCGCCGGGCTCGCCCTCACGTGAGAGCCGATGAAACTCTGCCACGCTCATCTGCCCTGTGCCCACCTGTACGAGAGCGCCGGCGACGCGCCGAATCTGGTGGGGTAGGAAACCGCTGCCGCGTAAATCAATCATCACAATGTCATCGTCCCGCGTCACTGTTGCACCGTCGTAGCGGCGCAGAGGGTTGCGGTCTGCAGGCAACGGACCAGTGAAGGGCCGCGCGTCCAACCAGCCGTCGAGGACGAATATTGCCTCTGCCATCGCCGCCTCATCAAGTGGTTCCCTGACGTGCGCAGCCTGCTGACGCAGAAGCGCGGACGGCGAGGGGCGGTTGATGATGGTGTAGCGGTAGTGGCGTGAGCGGGCGTCCCGCGTGACGTCAAAGGTTCCGGAGGCCAGTTGTGCCTTTGTCACGCTGATGTCATTTGGCAGATAGTGGTTCAGTCCTGTCACATAACGATCAAGCGGCAGTTCAGTCACGGGCTGGAAGCTGACGACCTGCCCTCGGGCGCTCGCGCCTGAATCAGTACGTCCTGCGGCGGCAATGCGATAGTGCTGTCCGGTCAGCTTCAGGAGCGCGTTCTCGATTTCGCCCTGGATTGTCGGAACCCCCGGCTTCTGCAGCTGCATCCCCTGGTAGCGCGCTCCCGCGTACTCGATGGTGAGTACGATGAGCTTGTCCGCCAAAAGAGGCGGCGTTACGTCGTCGCTGGTCTTGCTGAGGGCGGCGGTCAACATCGCTCGATTACCTAGACAAGCTCCAGCCGCACCATCGGCGCGGCATCGCCCTGTCGGGGCCCAATCTTGGTGATCCGAGTGAAGCCGCCGGGTCGGTCTTGATACCGCTCTCCATAGACCCGGAAGAGCTTGTCCACCACGTCCTTGTCCGGGATGAACTTGAGCGCGCGCCGACGAGCCGGGAGCCCGCCGTCCTTGCCAAGCGTCACCATGCGCTCCGCAAAGCTGCGCGTCTCCTTGGCCTTTGCCTCGGTCGTGACAATAGCTTCACGCAGCAATAGGTCTCTCGTCAGATTGCGGTACATCAGCATCCGCGGCGCGGTTTTTCTGCCGAGCGTGCGGCCTGAAACGCGGTGTCTCATGTCTGTGAATCCTATTCCTCGTCCTCATCGTCCGGGGCAAATGAGCGGCGCGAATAGTGGGTCAGGTCCACCTCGGAGACATCCTCATCCGGGCGCATCGAGAAGACCGCCCGATCATCGGATTCCTCGGCGTCTCCATCCGTTCCCCGTTCAGCCCCGGCGCCTACCGTCGCCTCGGCGCTCGGCACAAGTGTAGCCAGCGGGACGCGTCGCCAGGCCCGATCCTCATCGTCCTCCGGAATCGCCACCCCCATCTCGCGCAGCCGCTGGACCAGCTCATTGAGAGACTGCTCACCAAAGTTGCGCAGTTCAAGGAGCTCCACCGCAGACTTCTCCAGCACATGTCCAACCGTCGCCAGGTTGCCGCGGCGCAGGCTGTTCTGTGTTCGTGTGGAGAGATGCAGATCCTCGACAGTAATCGCGGAAAGTGAAGGCGGAACACTGAGACCGGGCTGCCCTGCAGGGAGAGCAGCCGACTCGCCGAGGGAAGCAAACGGCTGTAGTTGCTCGATGATGATCTGCGTTCCCTTGCGGACGGCGTCCTCGGGAGTGATTGTGCCGTCAGTCCAGACTTCAAGGACAAGCCGATCAAAGTCTGTTACCTGGCCGACGCGCGTTGCCTCAACCTCGAAGTTTGCACGGCGGATAGGCGTAAAAATGGCGTCCACAGGAAGGATGCCGATAGGATCCTCCACTGAGGTCTCTGCGGCTCGGAAGCCGGTTCCCTGCTCGACGGTGAATTCGACTGACAACTGGGCATCCTTGCTATCGGCATTGAGCAGCACGAGATTAGGGTTGACGATCGTGTAATCGCCGTGCCGCTGGATGTCGCCGGCGGTAACCTCTCCTGCCTTCCCGCTCACATCAAGCCGCATTGTGCCGGGGCGTCCTGTAATGGATTGGATGCGGATGTCTTTCACGTTCAGCAGGAAATCCACCATGTCCTCACGAATGTGAGGCAGGGTGGAGTACTCGTGTTGTGCGCCCTCAATGCGCACCGCGGTGATGGCCACTCCGGGCAGCGAGTTCAGCAAGACGCGCCGGATAGCGTTGCCGAGTGTCACGCCAAAGCCCTGCGTCAGCGGTTCTATGATGAACCGGCCGTACGAGTCCTGCGACCGGTCTGTCGTGATCTCAGGAGCAAGGCTCGCGCCTGTATCTAGCTGTAGTTCTGCCTCAGTAATCAAGGTCAAGAGTTTGGCCTCCCTGCCGCACAGGTATGCGTGTGCAGTCTGCGCCCTAGCGTCCCGCAGTTTCTACCGTGAATAAAACTCAACAATTAGACGGTCATCGATGCGGATGTCCATATCGGTCCTCTCGGGTTGCCGTAGCATCCGGCCTACCATGTTCCGCGCATCCATTTGCAGCCACTCCGGCGCCTGCCGCCGTTGCGCCTGGTACTGGACGATCTCATATTGGGTTGTGTTGGTGGAGCTGGGGACCCATGTGATCTCCGCCCCCTCCTTGACGCTGATGGACGGTGTACGCGCGCGGCGGCCGTTCACGGCCAAATGTCCGTGCGATACCATTTGGCGCGCTTCCTTGCGGGAATTGGCCCATCCGAGCCGATAGACAACGTTGTCGAGCCGTGTCTCAAGGATCTTGAGCAGGTTCTCGCCCGTCGCGCCGCGCTGCCGGGCGGCGACTGCATAGTGCCTTCGGAACTGGCGCTCAAGCACGCCGTAAATGTGGCGAGCCTTCTGCTTCTCCCTAAGGTGGATGCCCCACTCCGAGAGTCGCCGTCGGCGGCGATTGCCCGTGGTTGATTCGCCGGGGGCGCTGCGGCGCCGCTCAATGGCGCATTTCGGTGTATAGCAACGCTCTCCCTTGAGGAAGAGCTTGATTCCCTGTCGCCGGCACAGCCGGCAGACCGGCCCCGTATATCGAGCCATTCCTTACGTGTTCCTCCTGGTTGCTCGCATGACCGCAAACAATCTGTGTGCCGCTGTTCGCGTCATTTACTTGTGAATTCCTTTTTCAGCGACTAGACGCGGCGGCGCTTTCGCGGTCGGCAGCCGTTGTGCGGTATCGGCGTTGTATCCCTGATGGCGGTGACGACAAGGCCGGTTGCCTGCAGGGAGCGGATTGCGGCCTCACGACCGCTGCCGGGGCCTTTCACACGCACCTCAACGTGCTGCAGGCCATGCTCCATGCCGCGCCGCGCCGTCTCTTCAGCGGCCCGCTGCGCTGCGAAGGCCGTCCCTTTGCGAGAACCGCGGAATCCAACCGCGCCGCCACTGCCGGATGCAATCACGTTCCCAACCGGGTCCGTCAGTGTGACAACCGTATTGTTGAACGTGGCGTATATATACGCCCGCCCATAAGGCACGGACTTGCGCTCCCTGCGGCGTACACGCTGGCGTCCTCGTCTCGCCATGTGTTGCTATTGCTCCTTTCGGCGGGCAGTCAGATACTCGCACGTTCTGGCGAGTTGGCCCTGTTCTCTTCTCAGTAGTAGGCCGTGATTTACTTGCGGGCAGCCCGCCTCTTGCCGGCCACCGTGCGCTTGGGGCCCTTGCGGATACGCGCGTTGGTGCGCGTCCGCTGACCGCGTACAGGCAGCCCCACTCGATGCCTGACACCACGGTAGCTGCCAATCTCAATGAGACGGCGGATGTTCATTGCAATCTCCCTGCGGAGGTCGCCCTCAATCAGATACCCGCCGCGCTCGATGGCCTCACGAAGCAGCGCCATCTCCTGCTCGGTTAGGTCATGTACTCGCCGGTCGGGGTCGACCCCGGACCGCTCGAGGATCTCGCCGGCTCGGCGCGGACCGACGCCGTAAATGTAACGAAGAGAATAGGCAACCTTCTTGTTATCAGGAATATCCGCCCCGGCTATTCGTACCATCGGTCCGTCCCGTGCTCCCCGTTCAGCCTTGTCGCTGCTTATGCTTCGGATTCGCGCAGATCACGAACAGTCGACGCTTGCGCCGAACGATACGGCACTTGTTGCACCGCACCTTCACGGACGCTGATACTTTCATGTCGCGCTGTCCCTTTTCTCTGCTTGTTTTCCCTGATGTTTGTTGAATCTAGCGGAACCGGTACGTCACCCGTCCCCGCTTCAAGTCATACGGCGAAAGCTCAACCAGGACGCGATCCCCGGGTAGGATGCGAATAAAGTTGAGCCTGATTTTTCCGGAGGCATGTGCCAACACCGAATGTTCATTCGGCAAGTCCACACGGAACATGCCGTTTGGGAGAGCTTCCCGAACGGTGCCCTCAACCTCAATTGTTTCCTTCTTGTTCTTTTGAGTCATACCTTGCCCATCAGATAGGCCACACGAACTATAAGTATGCCATAGCGCGAATACAAAATGCTATGTCACGGCTTCCCCGTCCGACTGGTTAGAACCTCCGGCCCGTCTTCCGTCACAACGATGGTGTGTTCCCAGTGAGCTGACAAGCTCCCGTCCACGGTTGAGACCGTCCAATCATCTTCTTCCACGAATGTTTGCCAGCCTCCCAGAGTCAACATCGGCTCCAGCGCAATCGTGACTCCGGGACGCAGCTGAAATCGCCGCAATCCCCGTCGACCCGTGCTATCGAAATCGGCCACGTTGTTCGGAATCCAGGGATTCTCGTGCATCTCAGTGCCGATTCCGTGGCCGCCGTACCCGCGAATCATGCTGTAGCCGCGTGGCTCGGCGTAGTCTCTGATAGCGGTCGTCAAGTCCAGGAGGCCGTTTCCAGGCCGGGCCGCGTTTATGCACGCGATCAGCGACTGGCGCGTGTCCTCAATCAGTTCTTTGATTCGATCGGGGACGTCGCCAATGGCGAATGTGATTGCGGAATCACCGTGGTAGCCGTCGTAGATTGCTCCGCAGTCGATAGATAGAACATCCCCGTCCTTGATTTTGCGGGGGCCGGGAATACCGTGAACGACTTCCTCGTTGAACGACGTGCAGATATGTGCGGGAAAGCCCTGGTAGCCAAGGAACGATGGAACGCCGCCCCGTCCGCGTATCTCCCGTCCAGCAATCTCGTCCAGCTGTGATGTCGTCATGCCGGGCTTGGCTGAGTCACGCAGGATGTTCAGAACATCAGCGACGATATGCCCAGCCTTGCGCATGAGGTCGATCTCGCGTGCCGACTTCACTGTCGGCGATTGATTGTTTCGGCCAAGTACCATCGTGAGGTCTGGAGGATTGGAACCTACTTGAGCGCAGCCAGGAGGTCCGCCCTAACGCCTTCGATCCCCTGTTCGCCGTTGATGCTCGTCAGGATCTCCTGTGCGGTGTAGTAGTCAATCAGCGGCGCAGTCTGGTCACGGTATACGCCCAGGCGATTCCGCACGGTCTCGGGCTTATCATCGTCTCGCTGATATAGCTCACCGCCATCTGTATCGCAAACCCCCTCGGTATTCGGGGGGTTGTTAACGGCGTGGTAGGGCGTCTGGCAGGCGCGGCAGATCCAGCGGCCGCTCAGGCGGCGGACCAACTCATCCTCTGAGACATCGACCAAAAGAACCTTGTCGACGCTCTCATTGCGGCTCTTTAGTGCTTCGTCCAGCGCCTCCGCCTGAGCAAGGCTGCGTGGGAACCCGTCAAGGATGTAGCCGTCAGCAGCGTCCGGTTGCGAGATTCTCTCAAGCAGCATCCGAATGGTCACGTCGTCCGGCACCAGCTCGCCGCGATCCATGAATGACTTGGCTTCCAGCCCGAGTGGGGTGCCTTGAGAGAGGGCGGCGCGGAAAAGATCGCCTGTCGCGATGTGCGGCGCATTCAGTTCTTCGTGCAGGGTAGCTGCCTGCGTTCCTTTGCCTGCGCCCGGCGCTCCAAGAAGGATGATTCGCATTCTTTGGACTCCTGCCTACCGTAAGAAGCCTTCGTATTGCCGCATCAGGAGCTGTGATTGCAACTGACGCATGGTGTCCAGCACGACCGCAACGACGATAAGCAGGGCAGTGCTGGAAATCGACAATGTGCTCACGCCGGTCGCGAGCAGCAGGAAGAACGGCACGATGGCGACGATTCCTAGGAATATCGCGCCGCCCCACGTGATTCGCGTCAGCACACGAATCAAGTAGTTATGCGTCGGTGGCCCCGGTCTGATGCCGGGGATGAATCCGCCGTTGCGTTGTAAGGACTCGGCGAGATTCTGCTGTTGGAACGTGACCATCGTGTAAAAGAACGTGAACGCGACAACCAGCCAGAAGAGGAGCAGCCAGTACATGAACCCTTCCGGCCCCAGGTTCCGCGCAAAGAAGTCGCCAACGCCCGCGACGATGTTATTGTCCGCCTCTTGGAAATAGCTCGCGACCGTCGGCGGGAAGATCAGGATGGAGAACGCGAAGATGAGCGGAATCATGCCGGCGGAGTTCACACGCAACGGGATAAACGTCGAACCGCTCTGCCTGTAGACGCGGCCCTGCCGCGTCACGCTTCGTCCATATTGAACGGGAATTCGACGTTGCGCCTCCGTAAAGACCACGATGAAGTAGATGGTCGCCAGTCCGGCAAATCCCACGAGCGCAAGGGCAATCGGATCGTTGGCAAACACACCTTGTCCGAACAGTGTCGGCAGCCCGGCCACGATGCCGCCGAAGATGATGACGGAGATGCCGTTGCCGATGCCGCTCTCCGTGATCAACTCACCCAGCCATACCAGCAGCATCGTCCCGCCCGCCATGCTAACAATCATCGCGAGCGTCGGCAGGAACTCGCCGCCCGGATAAGGCCACAGCGCGCCCAGAACCCCGAGCCTGTTCAGCAGGACAAGCTGACCATAGGCGGATGCTGCGGCGATGGGGACCGTCATCCAGTGTGTGTATTGGTTGATCTTCTGCCGGCCGGCCTCACCTTCTCGCGCAAGCGCAGACAGGCGTGGAATCACCGGAATCATGATCTGCAGGATGATGCTGGCCGTGATGTATGGGTAAACGCCCATTGCGGCAACGGACAGGTTGCGCATCGCGCCGCCGCTGAAGATATCCAGGAATCCGAGCAGCTGGTTGCTCTGGAAGAGCTGCCGCAGTGCGACAATGTCTGCGCCCGGCACCGGAACGTGCGCGATGAACCGGAAAATCACAAGAATCGCGAGCGTGAAGATGATGCGGCGACGAAGGTCAGGTTGATACCAGGCATCGATCATCGCCTGGATCAAGGCCGGGCGCGGCTGACGCCGCTCAGTCGTCGATGAGTAACTCACGACGCGATGCGCTTCCTCTTATCGGGGCCGATGAATGACGGGCTTGGGAAGAGTGTCAATGGTGCCGCCCGCCGCCTCGATTTTCTCACGCGCGGTACGGGACACACGATGGGCACGAACGGTGAGCGGCTGCTCGATTTCTCCGTCCGCCAAGATGACGATTGGCTTCTTGATCGACCTGATAATGCCCTGTTCACGCAGTGATTCCGGACTGACCTCCGAGCCGGCGGGCAGGTCCACAAGGCTCGAGAGATTCACCGGCTCATATTCCACGCGGAAGAGATTCTTGAATCCCCGCTTGTGTGGCAGTCTCTTGACCAGCGATAGCTGACCGCCCTCAAAGCTTGCACGCACCCCGCCGCCTGAACGAGACTTCTGTCCCTTCAGGCCTTTGCCGGCGTAGGTGCCTCGGCCGGACGAATTCCCCCTTCCCAAGCGCCGCCTGCGCTTACGGGATCCGGCAGGCGAACGCAGATCATTCTCATGCATCGGCGCTCGCGCCTCCCTCTTCCCTCAGTTCCGTGGTCACCAGGTGGCGCACCTTGATCAACATCCCCCGAATCGAGCGCGAGTAATCGTGCTCCCGCTCGTCGCCCATGCGCCGCAGACCCAGCGCCCGCAGCGTCTTGACCTGGTCCGACTTCTGGTTAATCGGGCTCTTGGTGAGTGTCACACGCACCTTTGTCATGACCCTGCGCCCTCGTTGTCATCACTATCATCAGAGCTTTCCGTTTCCTCGGTTGCCTCCGCTGTCGCAGGCTCATCAGCTTCTGCTGTTGCCGGTTCCTCAGCTTCGGTGGCGGCAGTATCCGTCTCCTCAGAAGACTCCGGCTCAGGGTCAGTGGCTTCTGTCTGGGTCTCTTGCGATTCGGTAGCCGTGGCCTGCTCCTCTTCCTCAGCGTTCTCCGCGAGGAATGTGTCGCTGCTCACCGGCTGCGGCGAGACGGGCGTGGGCCCAGCATAATCGGCGGCTGTGTCCGGCTCCTTCTCGGGCAACGGCTCCTCTCCCCGCACCATGCGGCGCAGGGAGATTGTCTGACGCGGGTCACGCATCATCTGCAGGCCCTTGATGGTGGCCTGCACCACGTTGATCGGATTATTGCTGCCCTGCGACTTCGTCAAAATATCGCGAACACCGGCGGCCTGTACGACAGCGCGCACGGCGGCGCTGGCGCGGACACCCGTGCCCGGCGCGGCGGGACGTAGAAGCACCTGCGCGCCGCCAAATCGACTGACGACCTGCTGCGGCACGCTGCTTTCGAGCGTCGAGACATCAATCAAAGAACGGCGGGCAATGGCGCCGCCCTTCTGTACCGCAAGCGGCACTTCTGCCGCCTTGCCTAGCCCGAAGCCGATCTTGCCCTTGCCGTCGCCAACAACGACGAGCGCGTTGAACGTGAAACGGCGTCCGCCCGCAACGGTCTTTGCCACGCGCCGGATCGTCACGACGCTTTCGGTTAGGCCGTCCGATTCCCGATCCGCGTCGCGTTGTCGTTCCCGTGTGCGCCCTCGCGCGCCGCGTGTGCGTCCTAGCGTCATCGTTTCTCCGTCCGCTCCTCGTCCCTAGAAAACCAGACCGTTCTCACGTGCTGCTTCGGCAACGGCCTTGATCCGACCATGATATTGGTAGCCGCCCCGGTCAAATACGACAGCCTTGACGCCGCCGGCGATCGCTCGCTGCGCGACTGCTGCGCCAACCATCTTGGAGTGATCCGATTTGTTCTGTCCGCTCGCCTCGTCTCGAATGTCCTTGTCTCGTGTCGAGGCGGAGGCGAGAGTCACACCCCGTGAGTCATCAACTACCTGCGCGTAGATATGGTTCAGGCTGCGAAAGACGCACAGCCGAGGCCGTTGTTCCGTACCGGAAACCCGCTGTCGCAGCCGCAGATGGCGTCGGCTTCGCCCCTCTCTCGTTGTCTTGATGCGTGGCATGTCTGCTTCTACTCCGCCTATCTGCGTCCGGCGCCCTTGCCCGCCTTGCGCCTCACCTGCTCGCCCTGGTAACGGATGCCCTTGCCGGTGTAGACGCCCGGCTTGCGCACCTTGCGGATATTCGCCGCAACCTGCCCGACAAGCTCCTTATCGATGCCGTCGACGTGCAGGCGCGTGTTGCTTTCCGCCTCCAGCGTGATGCCCTCCGGCGGCTGAACCTCAACCGTGTGGGAGTAACCGACGCTCAGCGTGATGCCGGCGCCTGTCTGCTGCGCGCGGTAGCCCGCGCCCTGGATTTCCAGGGTACGTCGATAGCCTTCTGACACGCCGGTCACCATGTTGGCCAGCAGCGCGCGAGACAGACCGTGGAACGCCGCAGACGCGCGGTCATTCTCGTCTTTGCGGTAGACCGTGATTACGCCGTCCTCTTGTTCAAAGCGCACGGTGGGATGGAACTGGCGGGTCAATTCGCCGCGCGGCCCCTTGACGGCTATTGCCGTCCCCTGAGGGCCGTCGGTCATCGTGACCTGCACGCCTCCCGGTACCGGTATGGGCATTCGTCCTACTCTAGACATCTGTTCAACGCGTCCCACCTACCAGACGTAGGCGAGCAACTCCCCTCCAATACCCTTGCGCCACGCTTCCCGGCCTGTCATGACACCGCTGGATGTCGAGACGACCGCGATGCCGAGGCCGCCAAAGATGCGTGGAATCTCGCCGCGCTGCACGTACACGCGCAGTCCAGGCTTGCTCACGCGCCTCAGTCCATTAATGACGGGGCTGTTGCCCTCGCGATATGCCATCTGCATCCGCACAACCTGCTGAGGTGTGGACCCCTTCAAGATTGAGAAGTCGCGGATGAACCCTTCTTGCTTAAGGATTTCTGCAATGGCGACCTTGGTCTTGGACGCCGGCACGGTGATGCTCTCATGGCGGGCCATCAAGCCGTTGCGTATGCGGGTAAGCATATCGCCGATGGGATCGCTAACAGTCATGTGTTTGCGCTCTCCCCTCTACCAACTCGCCTTGCGGACGCCCGGAAGCTGCCCCGTTAGCGCCCGTTCCCGCAGGCAAATGCGGCACAGACCGAACATGCGGTAGTAGGCGCGCGGCCTGCCGCACACGTGGCAACGGTTGTATGCTTGCACCTTGTACTTGGGCGGGCGCTTCCAGCGGGCAATCTTCGACTTTTTTGCCATCAGTTAGTGATCTCCTCACGCGCGAACGGCATCCCTAGCAGGGCCAGCAGCCTGAGCCCTTCGTCGTCCGTTTGCGCTGTTGTCACGATGTTCACCTGCAAGCCGCGAATGCGATCCACACGGTTGTAGTCGATTTCAGGAAAGATAATCTGCTCACGCAGCCCGACGCTGTAGTTGCCGCGCCGGTCGAACGCCCTGGTTGAAACGCCACGGAAGTCGCGTGTGCGCGGCAACGCGACGTTCATCAGCCTGTCCAGGAAGTTCCACATACGCGCGCCGCGCAATGTGACGGACGCGCCGATGGTGTTCCCCTCGCGGATGTGAAAACCGGCGATGGAGTTCCGGGCGCGTGTGACGACTGGCTTCTGGCCGGAAATCGTCGTGAGATCGCGTTGAATTCCCTCCAGCACGCGAGCCTCATCACGCGCGTCTCCCGCGCCGATGTTGAGCACAATCTTCGTGATTTTCGGCACGCGCATCGTGTTCGTGATATTGAATTCCTGCATCAGGGCAGGGGCTACCTCATCCATATACATTTGGCGCAGGCGCGGAATCTCCGCCGGGCGGGAGCCATTCGTCGACGCGGCCTCTTGCTGCCCTTCGTCGGACGCCTCGGCCTGTCGCCGCCGTCCGGATGTGCGGCGCTGACGGGCAGGAGCCTCAGCCTCTTCGCCCTCTTGCGCGTCGTCCGTCGACGCCCCCGCCGGAACAGGGAACGGCAAATCGCGCTCTATGTCTTCGTTGTCTAGTCGATCGTCTCGTTGCATGACTTGCACCGTCGGACCTTGCGTCCGTCTTCGAGTGTCCCGAAACTCACCCGCACCGCTTTATCGCAGTGAGGGCATATCAGCCTTACGTTGGAGATGTGAAGCGGGTTTGGCAGTTCGATAATGCCGCCCTGCCGGACGCCCGGCTGTGGCCGTTGATGCTTCTTGATAATATTCACGCCCTGCACGACCACACGGTTCCTTGCCGGAATTACGCGCTCAACCGTGCCGCGCTTGCCCCGGTCTTTGCCGGCGGCCACGTACACCATGTCATTTCTCTTGATCTTCGCCGCCATCGCTACAGAACCTCCGGGGCGAGAGAAATGATTCGCATGAAATTCTTGTCACGCAGTTCACGCGCGACGGGCCCGAAAATACGTGTACCGCGCGGCAGATCGCGCTCAGTCAGGATGACTGCCGCATTCTCATCGAATCGAATATAGGAGCCGTCAGGCCGCCGGTACGGCTTGACCACGCGCACCACAACGGCGCGAACCACGTCTCCCTTGCGCACGCCCGCGTTCGGCTGTGCCTCCTTGACGGATGCGACGATGATGTCGCCCACGGATGCATAATGCCGACGCGTGCCGCCGGGTACGTTGATGCATTGGATTTCGCGAGCGCCGGAATTGTCCGCGACGCGAAGACGTGTCTGGACTTGTATCATTCCGAACTCGCTCCTGCGTCATCAGGCAGCGCCGCGACGATGCCTCGCTCCAGCACGTCGGTAACGCGCCATCGCTTGTCTTTGGAAAGCGGCCGAGTCTCCTGGATGCGAACCAGATCGCCCTCTGCGCACACGCCGTTCTCGTCGTGCGCCTTGAATCGTGTCAGGCGACGGACGGCTTTCTTGTATAAGCGGTGGGTGCGCTGACGTTCAACAGTCACGATGACCGTTTTCTCCATCTTCGTGCTGACCACGCGGCCTACACGTGTCTTCTGATCGGGCATCTACGCTGTCTCCCCCACCGCGAAGGCTTCCAATTGCCGCTCACGAATTACGGTCTTGAAACGAGCGACGTTCTTGCGCGCCTTGCCAACCTCGCTCGTGTTGGCCAGCTGTCGCGTCACTGCACGAAAGCGCAGATTGAACAACTCGCGATGCGCATTCTCCAACTCCTCCTGGAGTTGGTCGTCATTCAGCGCCCGTATCTCTTCCATATCCATCCTGGGCTACTCCATATCACGAGTGACGATCTGTGTGCGGATGGGCAGCTTGTCCTGCGCAAGGCGCATTGCCCGCCGCGCCGCATCTTCCGGAACTCCTGCGATCTCGAACAGGATTTTGCCGGGTCGCACCACGGCCACCCAGCCGTCCACGTTGCCCTTGCCGGATCCCATCCGCGTTTCCAGAGGCTTCTTCGTAATCGACTTATGTGGGAAGACACGAATCCAGATTTGGCCGCCGCGCCGGACGTGGCGAGTCATCGCTCGCCGCGCCGCCTCAATCTGGCGGCCTGTGAGCCAAACCGGCTCCATCGACTGGATGCCGAACTCACCGAACGCAACTGTGTTGCCCTTCTGCGCCATCCCGCGCATCCGGCCCCGGTGTTGTTTGCGATATTTGACTCGTCGTGGCTGCAACATATCGGTTTGTCCGAATTACTCGTCGTCCTCGTCGGCGCCGGATTCCTCAGTCTCCGCAGGGGCGGCATCTTCAGGGGCCGGAGCTTCGGTCTCAGCAGGAGCGTCGCTCTCCGGAGTAGCCGCCTCGGCTTCGGCGGGAGCGCTATCCTCAACGGCTGGCGTTTCGATTTCAGCGGTAGGAGCGGCGCTCTCGGCAACAGCCACCGCGCCATCTGCCGCGCCATCCTCTGAGGACGCCACGGGCGTGGACATCAGGGCGCTGCGCCGCGCCAGTTCCTCCGGTGTCGCCTCCGTCACAATATCGCCGCGATAGACCCAGACCTTGACGCCGATCTGCCCCATTTGGGTTCGTGCCTCCGCAGTGCCGAAGTCGATATCGGCGCGCAGCGTGTGAAGCGGCACGCGACCGTCCATCGCCTTCTCGGTGCGCGCGATCTCCGCGCCGCCCAACCGCCCGGAGACCGAGACACGTATTCCCTGCGCCCCGGCCTGCATGGACCGCTGAACGGCCTGCCGCGTGGCGCGGCGGAACGAGACTTGCCTCTGTATCTGGTCCGCAATGCTCTGCGCAACCAGTGTTGCCTCAAGTTCGGGCTGACGGATTTCGTTGATATCCACGCGGACGCGCTTGCCCGTCAAGTTCTCGAGCTCCTGCCGGAGCTCCTCAACACGCTGCCCGCCGCGCCCAATGACGACGCCGGGCCGTGCCGTGTGAATGAGCGCCCGCACCTCGCTCGCCTTTCGCTCAAGCTCAACGCGAGCAACGGCGGCGTCACGATGCTTATCGATGATGTGATCCCGAATCTGCAGGTCCTCCTGCAGATTCGTTCGGTACTGTTCCGCGCGATCCGCGAACCAGTGCGTCTGCCAGTCACGGATGTACCCGAGGCGGAACCCAAACGGGTGAACCTTATGACCCATTAGCCGTTCTCCTCGTCATCTACGATGACCGTCAGATTGCTGTGCTTGCGAAAATGCTTGCCGGCTTGCCCTCGTGCCCGCGGCTTGTATCGCCGCAGTGTCTCTGCCGGCCCAATGTCCATGCGCACGATGCGCAGCATGCTCGGGTCCAGGTCGTAGTTGTTCTCCGCGTTCGCCGCTGCGGAGCGCACCACTTTCGCAACTTCCTTCGCCCATGGACTCGCCATGAACTGTAGCTGCGTGAGCGCATCGTCCACGAACATGCCGGGAAGCGTCTGTGTGATGACGTGCAGCTTGCGCACGGAAAGCGACATACGGCGTGCTCGCGCGGTTACTTGCATGGTGTCAAACCCGTCCTAGCGCCTCGCCTGCCGTTCATTGCGAACGTGGCCGCGGAATGTGCGTGTTGGAGCGAACTCGCCGAGCTTGTGGCCCACCATGTTCTCCGTGATGAACAGGGGAATGTGCCGCCGACCGTCATGCACCGCCATGTTCAGCCCTACCATCTCCGGCACAATGGTTGACGCGCGCGACCACGTGCGGATGACCGCCCGCGAATTCGTCTGCTGCGCGACGGTTACCTTGCGCAAGAGCTTGGGCTCAATGTACGGCCCCTTCTTGACTGATCGCGACATTGTTCCTCAGCGTTCCTGTTCTCGTCCGTTTCCGTTCAGATTCCTAGCGGCGTGAGCCTCTGCGCCCGCCGCGTCGCCGCACAATAAACACGTCCGTCTTCTTGTTTCTGCGTGTTCGCTTGCCGAGTGTCGGCTTGCCCCATGGCGATTTCGGTCCCGGCATCCCGATGGGTGAGCGGCCCTCACCGCCCCCATGTGGATGGTCGCGCGGCGACATTGCTGAGCCACGAACCGTCGGACGCCAGCCCTTGAGACGCTTCCTGCCCGCCTTACCCCATGACAGGTTCTTGTGGTCGGGATTGCCGACCTGCCCGATGGTTGCGTAGCAGGCGGAGAGCACTCGCCGCAGTTCACCCGAGGGCAGCCGGAGCAGCGTGTACTTGTCCTCATGCGCCATGACCTGGGCGCCGGTGCCCGCTCCGCGGACTAGCTGTCCGCCCTTGCCGAGATGAATCTCGATGTTGTGTACCGTCGTGCCCGTCGGAATCACTCCCAGCGGCAGTGCGTTGCCGACGCGAATTTCGGCCTCCGGGCCGGAAACAAGCACGTCGCCGCGCTGCAGGCCAAGAGGGGCAATGATATAGCGCTTCTCACCGTCGTGGTAGTTCAGCAGCGCGATCCGTGACGAGCGGTTGGGGTCGTATTCAATCGTCTTCACGGACGCCGGAATGCCGCGCTTGTTTCGCTTGAAATCGATAACGCGATAGGAACGCTTCACACCGCCGCCACGATGGCGAACCGTGATGCGGCCGGAATGGTTGCGCCCGGCGTTGCTCTTCAGCGGCTCCAGCAGCGACTTCTCAGGACGAACCTTGTCGATGTCGTCAAAGGCATCCAGCACCATGCCGCGGCGGCCAGGCGATGTGGGTTTGACTGTTTTGACTGCCATCACTCTGCCCCTACACGCCCTCAAAGACCTCGATGCGCTCGCCTGCCTGCAGGGTCACAACGGCCTTCTTCCACGGCTTGGTCTGGTACGTCTTCAGCCCGGCGCGCCGGGTCTTGCCCTTGACATTCATGACGTTCACAGCGGAAACGCGCACGCGGAATGCAATCTCAACCGCCTCGCGTATCTGCTTCTTGTTGGCCTTGCGATGCACCTCAAAGGCGTACTTGCTCTGGTCCTGGAGCGCCGTGTACTTCTCCGTGATGACGGGGCGGCGTAGAACTTCAAGCGGATGCAGGTCCATGACTACCGCTCCGCCTTTCTGCCGCTCTTCGCCCACAACTCTTCCGCGCTGCGGATGGCGTCCAGCGTGATCACCAGCTTGCGATGCGCCAGCAGATCACCGACGTTCATATAGCGTGCCGGCAGTGTCTTGACCCGCGGCACGTTGTGCGCCGAGCGAATCAGGTTCTCCTCAGGCTCTGCCGTCACCAAGAGGGCAGGGGCATTAATCTCCAGGCTCTGCAGCGCTGCCAGAACGTCCTTTGTGCGCGGCTTGTCCAACCCGAAGCTGTCGATGATAACCAAGTCTCCGTCCGCCAGCTTGCTTGTCAGCACGCTTCGCAGCGCCTGTCGCCTCATGCGAACCGGGAGGTCTTGCCGATAACTGCGCGGCTTGGGGCCAAACGTCACGCCGCCGTGCCTCCACAGAGGGGAGCGGATGCTGCCCTGCCGCGACCGGCCTGTATACTTCTGCCGCCACGGCTTGCGCCCGCCGCCGCGTATTTCTGCACGCGTCTTGGTGGAATGTGTTCCCTGGCGAGCGTTCGCGCGCTGCCGCACGAGCGCTTGGTGGACGAGAGCCTCGTAGATCGGCGCATTGAAGAGCAGGTCGCTCACCTCAACGTGGTCAACGACCTGCCCACTTGTATTCCGGACGTCGACTTCCATATCAGCGGCTCGCCTTCTTGCGTACGAGGACGATTCCGTCCGGCGCCCCGGGCGCAGAGCCGCGCACGAATACAAGGTTGCGTTCCGCGTCCACGGCCACAACGAGACCGCTCTTCTGCGTCGTTCGCTTATTGCCCATCTGACCGGCCATCTTGAGTCCCTTGCGAACCCGGCCGGGAGTTGTGCCGGCGCCAACGGAGCCCGGCGCGCGCCATCGATCGCCCTGGCCGTGCGTCTTTGGGCCACCGCGGAAATGCCAGCGCTTGACGCCGCCGGCGAAACCCTTGCCCTTGGATCGCGCCGTAAGGTCAACCTGCTCCCCAACTTCAAATACCTGATCTGCCGTCACAACGGTGCCAACCTCGGGCATATCGCCTTGCGCCCTCACCTCTCTCAAATGACGCAGCGGGCCGATGTCGTTCTTGGACAAGTGGCCGAGGCGTGGTCCGTTCAGCTTGCGTTCGGCGACAGCCTCGTAGCCGATCTGTACCGCGTCATAGCCGTCCGTCGCTGCCGTTTTGACCTGCGTCACCGTACATGGCCCCACACGGATGGCCGTCACGGCGGACACCGTTCCATCCTCATGGATGTATTGCGTCATGCCGAGCTTGGTTCCTAGTAGTGCGGAGAGCATGGTCGGAAAATACCTGGTGTGATTCCTATGAGCTGATTTCGATGCTGACGCCCGCTGGGAGATCCAGGTGCGTCAATGAATCAATGGTGCGTGATGTCGGGTCGAGAATATCGACGATTCGCTTGTGCGTCCGAATCTCGAACTGCTCGCGCGAGTCTTTATCGACGTGCGGCGAGCGGATCACAGTGAACCGCTTGATGCGCGTCGGCAGCGGGATCGGCCCGGACACCTGCGCGCCCGTCCCCTCCGCGGCCTCCACGATCTGAACGGCAGACGCATCCAGCAGGCGGTGATCAAACGCCTTTAGCGTGATACGTATCTTCTGCCGTTGCCGTACCGTCGTCATTTTTCTTTCCTAGTGCCCCGCCTAACGCGCACCAACGCTTGCCGGACGCTTGGTGAGCGATTCCACCACCTGCTGCGGGACGTGACTATAGTGATCAAACTCCATGCTGTAGCTTGCGCGTCCCTGCGTGGCGGAGCGCAGAGATGTAGCATACCCGAACATCTCTGCGAGGGGAACGAAAGCGGTGACAATTCCGAGGTCGCCCCGGCTCTCCATTCCCTGCACCTGCGCGCGCCGGCTCTGTAGATCGCCCATTACATCACCGATGGACTTGGCCGGGCCGACCACTTCCACCTTCATGATTGGCTCAAGTGCGACGGGCCGGGCCCGTTCGATGGCGGCCTTGAATCCCATCGACCCCGCCATCTTGAACGCCATCTCAGATGAGTCCACCTCGTGGAAAGAGCCGTCGTCGATGGTGATGCGGATGTCAACGATGGGGAATCCGGTCAACTGTCCGTTCTGCGCCGCCTCACGCGCCCCCTGCTCAACAGCCGGAATGTACTCGCGCGGCACAACGCCGCCAACAATCTTGTTCACAAACTCGATGCCACTGCCCGGCTCCAGCGGCTCGACCTCAAGCCAGACATGCCCGTACTGGCCGCGTCCGCCCGTCTGCCGCACATAGCGTCCCTCAGCCCGTGCCTGGCTCCTGATCGTCTCGCGGTATGCCACCTGTGGGCGGCCGGTGCGTGCGTCGACGCGGAACTCCCGCTTGAGACGGTCGACAATTACTTCAATATGGAGCTCGCCCATGCCGGAGATGACCGTCTGTCCTGTCTCCAAATCATGGGAAGAGCGGAACGTGGGATCCTCCTGCCCCAGCTTGACCAGGGCATCCACCAGCTTCTCTTCCTCCTCCCGCGTCTTTGGCTCAATGGCCACGGACACGACGGGCTCCGGGAAGCGGATGGATTCCAGCACTACAGGACTGTTGACGGCGGAGATTGTATCGCCGGTGAAGGTGTCCTTGAGTCCGACGGCGGCGACGATATTGCCAGCCGTCGCCTCCTCGAGTTCTTCACGATGATTGGAATGCATCTGGATCAGGCGGCCCAGGCGTTCTCGTCCCTGCCTGCTCGTGTTGAGAACGGTGGCCCCGGCCTTGCCCGTGCCGGAATAGATACGAAGGTAAACCAGCCGACCCGCAAACGGATCGGTGACAACCTTGAACGCGAGAGCGGAGAACGGCTCGGACGGATCCGGCGCTCGCTCAATCGTTACATCCTCGTCGCGTGGATCGGTTCCCTCCACAGGCGGTACGTCCAGTGGGGAGGGCAAATAGTCAGTGATGGCGTCGATGAGCGGCTGCACGCCCTTGTTACGGAGGGCTGTCCCGCAGAACACCGGATAGATGGCCATCTTGACCGTTCCGGCTCGCAGCCCGCGGCGGATCTCGTCTTCGGTCAACTCCTCTCCTTCGAGGTACTTGACCATCAACTCGTCATCCTGCTCCGCTGCGCGCTCAATCATGGCGTCGCGGTAGCGGGCCGCATCCTCCGCCAACTCATCCGGGATTGGCTGCTCCACCATCGTCGCGCCGTCGGCGTCTTCCCAGGTGATGGCGACTTGCCGAATCAGATCGATGACGCCGCGGAAATCATCCTCCTTGCCCCACGGAATCTGAACGGGGACGGGGATAGCGTTCAGGCGGACGTGAATTGAATCGATCGACGCGAAGAAGTCCGCGCCGATCTTATCCATCTTGTTGACGAACACAATACGCGGCACATGGTACCTGTCGGCCTGCCGCCAAACGGTCTCCGACTGCGGCTCGACGCCCGCGTTGGCGTCGAGAATAACAACGCCACCATCAAGAACGCGGAGGCTGCGCTCAACCTCCGCGGTGAAATCGACGTGCCCGGGCGTGTCGATAATGTTGACTGTAAAGTCCTTCCAGTCCACGGTCGTCGCTGCGGACACAATGGTAATGCCGCGTTCCTTCTCCTGAGGCATCCAGTCCATGACGGCCGTGCCCTCATCCACGGTGCCCAGCTTGTACGTCCGGCCCGTGAAATACAGTACGCGTTCGGACACCGTTGTCTTGCCGGCGTCAATATGCGCGATAAATCCGATATTTCGGATCTTGGAGAGTGCTAAGTCGGTGGCCATTACTGTTTTCCCCTGCGCTGTATTAGATAGTCCGGATCACCAACGGTAGTGGGCAAAAGCTCGGTTGGCCTCCGCCATTCGGTGCATCTCTTCCCGGCGTCGAACCGCGTTGCCCTGTCCCTGCGCCGCTTCCATGATCTCCGTCGTCAGCTTGTCGAGCATCGGGCGTCCCGTGCGCTGACGAGCGGAATCGATGATCCACCGCATAGAGAGCGTCAACCCGCGTTCTCCGCGCACCTCAACGGGCACTTGATACGTCGCGCCGCCGACGCGCCGGGGCCGAACCTGGAGCAGCGGCGTCGCGTTGCGTATCGCCCGTTCAAAGGTCTCGATGGGGTCATCCCCGTTGGAGGCAATGTTTGCCAGCGCGCCATAGACGATGCTGCGGGCCGTGTTCTTCTTGCCGCGCTGCATCACGCGGTTGGTGAATCTGGTCACCAGCACGCTTCCGTAGCGTGGATCGGGAAGGATGGGGCGCTTGATCGCCCGTCGACGTCGTGACATGGCGTTAGTTTCTCTTGGCTCCGTACTTGCTGCGGCCCCGCTTGCGACCATTCACGCCGCCGGAATCGAGCGCGCCGCGGATGATGTGATAGCGGACGCCCGGAAGGTCCTTCACTCTGCCGCCACGGATGAGCACCGTGGAGTGCTCTTGCAGGTTGTGTCCCTCGCCGGGGATGTAGGCCGTGACCTCAGTCCCGTTTGTCAGCCGGACGCGGGCGATCTTGCGCAGCGCGGAGTTGGGCTTCTTGGGCGTCATTGTTCGGACCTGGGTGCAGACGCCCCGCTTCTGAGGCGAAGGCTGATTCCGCACAACCCTGTTGGTAAGCGCGTTGTAGCTCACCTGCAGGGCGGGTGCCTTTGACTTACTCCGCGGTCGCTTGCGACCCTTTCGTACCAACTGATTGACTGTCGGCATCCCGTTGCTTTCCTTTTTCAACACCCGACGCGCACGCGCGCGGGCAGGCGCATTTCTTCTGCTTCTCTGGGCTTCGTATGTCCAGTCCCATGTCAGTGATAGACAAGGACTGAGACTGTTCCCACTATCCGCGTTACCAAACACGAAAAACAGGCACAAGTACCCTGCGTCCCCAGTAGGGGGCGCGACTTCAAATTGTAGGTAGGAACGGAATCACTGTCAACAAAGGTGAATGCTATCTGTCCCCACGTAAGGACTCATACCGTCCCTCGTAGTGCAGCAATGGCCGATCAGCGCTGGAATTCGCACCTGCCGCAATAACAGAGCCAATGTAAATCGTATGATCCCCTGCCTCCATGGTGTTCTCAACACGACATTCCACGTGAGCCAGGCTGTCTTCCAAAAGCGGCGCGCCCGTTTCGCCGTTTCGATGAGGCAAGTTCTCCAGCCGATGCGCTGCCTGCTGTTCAGGTGTGCCCTTGTGGGACAACTCGACGGCCAAACTTGCCTGCCCTTCGTGCAGGATGTTTACGGCAAAGACGCCGCTCTCACGGATGAGCGCGTGAATATCCGATTCATGGTCGACGCAGACGAGCACGAGCTGTGGCTGCAACGATACGGAACAGACTGCGCTCATCGTTGTGCCATGCACATCATCACCTGTGCGAGTTGTAACGATGGTGACGCCGGTGGTAAACCGACCCATCACACGGCGAAACTCGTCTGGGGTGATGTCCGGCATCGGAAGGTCTCCGCCCTGCCGCTCGGCGTGGCGCTAGTTGCGCACGGCCACGATTTCGAGCCAGTTGCGAGGCACGAAGGACAGCTCCATGTCGCGGAAAGTCTCGCGAATGGTCGCGCGCAGCACCTCGCTCGCCGTTTCTATCTGCACGCCCGGCAGCGCCCCTTCCACAAAGTCTGAGAATGAGCAGATAGAAAGCCACCCCTCAATCGGCACTTCAATCGGAATAACACGCTCATCCCTGATGCTGAAACCCGCGTCCGTCAGCAGGCCCTTGTATTCCTCCGGTGTCAACTGCTGCCGCGCCATGACCTTGTTCTTCACAGGACTCAAACCGTGTTTCGACTTGAGTAAACGCAGTGAGCGCATCATCCACCGACGGTAGAACGGGTCTGTGCCTTCCACGATAGAGCCTGAATAGAAGGTGCTGTTGAACGCAAAAAGGCCGCCGGGTTTGAGCGCGTCAGCGATTCCCGCAAGCACATCCGGCTTGTTGTCCACCAAGTGAAGGGCATTGCAGAAAACCACGGCGTCAACCGGCTCTGAGATAACATTCGAAAGGTCTTCCGCGCGGGCATTTTCAAAGGAGATCTCAGCGTCCGTCACGTCAGTGAACTGCCGCCGCGCCTCTTCCAATGTTTCCGTCGACATGTCAACGCCCAGGATCCATGCGCTTTCTCCGCGCACCTTGTCCAGGATCTTGCGTGTGATCTCGCCCGGGCCGCAGGCAAGGTCAATGACCCGATTCCCGGTCTGCAGCCCGATGAGATCAACCAATCGGCTGTTCTCTTCCTGGTAGAAAGGCTGCCGGGCAAATGCGTTGAACGAGTAATCTTCGGCCCCGGCCGTAGCGGAAGATGCGGACTGTGAGTGAGTCATGGTCATTCGTCTCAGGCCATGAACTCGCGTTAGTTGCGTCGGCGCCGCGCCTTGCGGGCCTTCAAGCGGGCTCGTTCCTGCTTCGAGATAAAGTGGCGCTTCTCTTTTGCCTGCCTCAGGATGCCCGAACGTTCAACCACGGAACGGAACCGCTTGATCAATTGCTCCTGGCTTTCACCCTCACGCAGGACTACATACGTCATTCGCCACTTTCCTCCGTTTCAATTCCTAATCTATTCGTGTCGGCCACGCCTTTACTCGGCTCGCGGCCACCCGTCCATTAATAGCACAGTCTCAAGAAGGAACGGGGCAGACACCGGTTTCGCGGTGAATTCAGTCGCGGAAACGGCTGGGGGGTGAGTTCCGCTGGCGCGTAAAGCACGTGGCGCAATAAACGGGCCGAATCCCGCGTGGCTCGAACGGCACCTCAGTCTCGCGCCCACATTCTGCGCACGTAGCCGGATACATCTGCCGTCGAGGCCGATCCTGCTCTGCCGGCGCTGCATCGCGCGTCTCCCGCCGCCGCGCCATGTCCGCGCGGCGCACAACTCGGCAGGCATGACACCTCTTGGGCTCGTTCTGGAAGCCCCGATCTGAATAGTATTGCTGTTCGCCCGCGGTAAAGACGTAATCGTTGCCGCATTCGGAGCACGTCAGCGTGCGGTCGCTGTACGTCATGACGGTCTCCCCCCACTCCCCGTTGGTCCCAGACAGGCACCGCGTGGACTATAGCACAAGTTACGTGTCGACATAATTGCAAGCGGTCAATACCGCCAATCCCCTCTCGCCAATGGAGGGGGTTAGGTCGAGGGGAGTAAGTCCTACATCCGGCTGATGCGATCAAAGAGGGCGGCGAAATTGACGCCCCATCCAATGCCGGCTACCCGGCCCGGAAAGATGCGCGGGTCATCTGGATTCCAATACGTTTCACGTATCTGCCGGAGGCTCGGTGGTCTGAGATCATAGGGCACGAATCCGAGCGCGCGTCCGTGCCAGCGCTCATTCTCCGGTCCTTTGCGCAGCTCCTCGTAGAGCACCGCAAGGATGACAACGACGGTGAGCATTTGGGTAAGTCTTCTCACCATGGCCGTCATCTAACGCCCCTCGATGATGTTCCTGAAACTGCGGTCGCTGCGATACGGCCCGACGACGGTAAGGCGATATCGTTCAGGGTTGAATACGCGCTGCGCGACACGTTGCACGTCATCCACGGTGATGCTGTTCAACTGTTCGACGACCTCCTCCGGGGTCTCGATGTGCCCGAAGGTAATCTCTTGGCCGCCCAGCCAACTTGAGATGCTGCGTGTGTCCTCCAGGCGCAGGAGCATCCGCCCCTTGGACAACTCCCGTGCCCGCTCAAGCTCGCTTTGGGTAATGTCCTTCGTTGCCCGCTCCAGTTCCTTGATGACGGCCTCCAGCGCCTGCGGCCCTCGCTGGGGGACTGTTCCCGCGTAGACCGCCATCGCGCCGGTGTCCTGTAGATACATCACGTCCATATCCACTTCATAGACGATGCCAAGACGCTCCCGAAGCTCAAGAAACAGGCGGCACGCCATGCCGTCGCCGAGGATAGAGTTCAGCAGCCACAGCGCGCGCCGGTCAGGGTCATGCGCGGACATGCCGGGGAACATGAGGCAGATGTTGGCCTGCTCGGTCTTGCGGTATTCCAGGGCGACGCGGCTTTCCGGTTCTTTGTCGTCCACGGGCGGCATCGGGCGCGGATTCCCACTCGGCCACGCTTCCAGCAGTTCTGCGACAATCTGCTCAATCTCCGAATGTTCAATCTGTCCTGCCACCGACAAAACCACCTGTGACGGGTCGTACTGCTCACGCATGTAAGAGATGATTGTGTCCCGTGACAGCTCACGGATACTCTCCTCGGTTCCGGCGATGTCTCGGCCCAGGGGTTGGTCCGGCCACATGATCTTGTCTGCCATATGGAACACGCGCTGCGCCGGTGAATCGACCGACGTGTGAATCTCCTCCAAGATGACATCGCGTTCCTTTTCGATTTCGTCAGCGGGGAACGTCGAGTTCAAGAGCATGTCGGACAGAATATCGATGCCGATGGACAGGTGAGGGCGAGCAACGCGCGCCCAATAGATCGTCACCTCGCGGTCGGTGCTGGCATTCATGAAACCGCCCACACGCTCAATGGTCTCGGATACGTCTTGCGCCAGCGGACGCCGCTCCGTGCCCTTGAACAGGATGTGCTCCAGGAAATGCGACGCGCCGGATTCTTCTTCGCGCTCAAAGCGGGAGCCGGTGCCGACGTAGAATGCGATGGACACGGCGCGCGTCGCCGGCATTGATGCCGTCAGGAGTCTGATTCCGTTCGGGAGAATGCTCTTTGTATAGGGCGCAAGCGCTTCGGTCATCGTGTACCCGCTGATGGTCGTGGATGTAGGCACGGTGTGTGTATCGCCGCTGCCCTGTGAGCCGGTCACGATTCCAGCCAGAGCACGTCGCCGTGCAGATCATCAGGATGCGGCTTAGCCGCGTACACCGCGTATTCCGCCTTGCTTGCGCCGATCGTCGTTCCCTCTCCGTGCCCCGGATGGACGATGGTCTCATCAGGCCGCAGGTACAACTTGGTTGTAATGCTCGTGATTTCCTCCCTTAGATTCTCGGGGCTGCGCGAGTGTCCCGGTCCACCGGGAAAGAGCGTATCCCCCGTAAACAGGTGCTGACCCGTGATGAAACACGCGCTGCCCGGCGTGTGTCCCGGCGTTGTGATGACCCGCAGGGGCGCCATCCCAATCTGAAGCGTATCGCCGTCATACAGCAGCAGGGTGGGCGCAATAGGCAGATCTCCTGCATCGCCCGGTGTCGCGGCGACGATGGCATTGGGCAGCGCGGCGGAAACCTCCTCCAAAGCTCCCCAATGATCGGAGTGGCCGTGCGTGGTGAGGATATAGAGAACGTCCATGCCTTTGACAGCCTCCAGTATCTGATCAGCCTCAGCCGCAGCATCGATGACCGCCGCCGCGTTGCGCAGTGGGTCCATGACAACATAGAAGTTGTTTCCCCAGCTCCCCACCTCTTTGCTGTAGATACGTAGATCCATTTCGCTGTGCGTCAGCGTCATTCCTGAAACTCCCCTGTCAGTTCGCTGCTTGCATTGACACCTTTAACCGCGCTTTCTTAGGATTCTTGCACGCCGCGACCAAAATTGCGCGTGTTCAACCCGGCAATTCGTCGCGGCGCGGAGGAATCATATGACCAGTGAAGTCGCCCCTGGCGTTATCGCCATCACATTGCGCCCCGATGATGACGATTCCCCCCATGTCTATTGGGTGCGGGGCGAGAACGGCGGCGTGCTCATCGACGCCGGCCACGGCGAAGACGATGTCTCACAGCGTGTTATTGATGCGGTGAACCACCTTCGCGGAGATTCACCTGCTCCCGCCGTTCTCCTGATTACGGACCGCTTTGGCGAACACAGCGGTGGGGCAGCAGCGCTCAAGGCGGCTTTTTCCGGAGTCACAGTCCATGCGGGTGCGGGGGACGTGGACGCTATCAATGAATCCGTGGGTCAGGTTGTGGACGTGCCACTCACGGGCGGCGAGACGTTTGACCTTGGAGGCGGCAAGTCGATTCTTGCCCTGGCAACACCCGGCCACGTCGGTGGGAGCATGTGCTATCTCTTCCAGCCGGATGGTGTCCTGTTCAGCGGCGACTGTGTACTGAGCCGGGGCACGACCGCCGTTCATCTTGACCAGGGTGGCGACATGGCCGCTTATGTTGCGTCACTACAGAAACTGGCTGACCAAAACGCGAATCTCCTGCTCTCATTCCACGGCACGCCCGTCACGGATCCCGCAGCCAAGCTGGCCGAGCTCATTGAGCATCGCAACTCCCGTGACCAATCCATCCTGGAATGCCTGCGGGATGGCGTGACGGAAGTTGATGCCATGCGGGAGCGACTCTACGGCGCGGCAAACCTTGAGGAATGGCGCTGGAACGCCGCACGTGAGCAGATCATTGCCCACCTCATCAAGCTGACTGGAGAGGGCCTGGCCGTTGAAGTCGATGCAGGCAACTCATATCGCCTAACCTAGATATAGCTCCCTGTTCGAAAAGACGAATTCACTAACGAGAGGAACTCCCACGAATGAGAGGAACTGACGCCCTTTCAGTTTTCCCCGCGTCTGCGAAGGCGCGCGACAACGGCCATCTTGAAATCGGCGGACTTGATGCGGTTGAACTCGCTCGCGAGCAGGGCACACCGTTGTATGTGTTCGATGAGGTTGAGCTGCGCGATTCGGCCCGTCGCTTCCGCTCGGCGTTGGACGCCCACTACCCCGGCGAAAGTTCGATTATCTACGCCTCCAAGGCATTCTCGAATGTCGCGCTTTTCCGCCTACTTGCGGAGGAAGGCGTCGGGTTTGATGTCGTGAGCGGTGGTGAGCTGGCCACAACACAGGCAGCAGGTGTCGACCCTGCCAACGTTCATTTCCACGGTAACAATAAGAGTGAGGAGGAGCTTGAACGAGCCGTCGAGTCTGGCATAGGAGCCATCGTTGTCGACAACCTCCATGAGCTTGCGCTGCTTGATTCCATACTTGAGCGTCTTGGACAAACGCAGCAGGTATCGTTCCGCGTCTCCCCTGGTGTCGATCCGCACACACACGCGCACACCACAACCGGCGTGCTCGACAGCAAATTCGGCCTCGCCATTCAGACCGGGCAAGCGGAAGAGGCCATCGCACGCGCCATGCAATCGTCGAGGCTTGACGTTGCCGGCCTCCATTTCCACCTCGGCTCGCCCATCTTTGAGCTTGAGCCGTATGAGGAGGCCATTCAGATTACGATGGAATTCGCGGCGCAGATGCGGGACAAGTACGGATTTTCGCTGCGCATGTTCAGCCCCGGTGGCGGCTTTGCCGTCAATTACCTCACCACGGATGAAGCCCCCGTTGCGGACACGTACATCTCCACCATTTCCAAGGCCATCATCCAGGGCTGTGATGTTCACGGCCTCGAACTTCCTGCTATCTCCATTGAGCCCGGCCGCTCCATGGTGGGCACGGCGGGTGTTGCGCTCTACACCGTCGGCGCGACAAAACTCCTGCCGGACATCCGCACCTACGTCTCTGTCGATGGCGGCATGGGCGACAATATCCGTCCTGCCATCTATGGTTCGCAATACGAGGCCGTGCTGGCTTCACGCATGGGAGATCCCGAGGAAATCACGGTGACCATTGCCGGGAAATACTGTGAATCAGGCGACATCCTTGTCCGCGATTGCTCACTGCCGACGCCCGCCGCCGGTGACATACTCGCTATCCCTGTATCCGGCGCGTATTGCATCGCAATGTCGTCCACGTACAATGCCAACCCTCGCCCGGAGGTCGTTCTCGTCTCTAATGGCGAGGCCCGAACCATCCGCCGCCGTGAAACCTTCGAAGACCTGATGCGCCTCGATGTTTGATTCGTGATGGCGTGGACAGTTCCTGCCGATGAAGACGCCATCGGCTTGCTTGACCGAAGCATCCAGCAGGGAAGGCTCGCCCACGCGTGGCTGCTGACCGGCCCCGCCGGTGTCGGAGGGCTGGCGCTCGCCCGTGAATTCGCAAAGGCGCTCCTGTGTGAAGCGGAGCAGGGCAGGCCGTGTGGTGAGTGCCGCCAGTGCCAGCGCGTTGCCAGCGGCCACCACGCGGATGTCATGCTCATCTCACCAGCCGGAACAGGCTCTATCGGCATCGAGGCCGCGCGCGACCTTCAGGCCGCCGCCAACTTGCAGCCATACGAAGCAACCGGCCGTGTCATCATCATCGACGATGCAGACACGCTCACGCGTGAGGCCGCAAACGCCCTTCTCAAGGCCTTGGAGGAACCTCATCCCAACGTGACGCTCATCCTCGTCACGGCCAATGACGAAGCGATTCTCGATACCATCCGCTCCCGCTGCCAGATTGTTCCACTCCGCCCCATCCCGTTTGACCAGGTCGCGGAGGCGTTGCGGGAGAACGGCGCGGACGACGAGAATGCTAACCGCCTTGCCAAGCTCTCAGGTGGCCGCTTGGAATACGCGCTGAGCCTGCTCGCGGATACGGCCCCGCTGGATGCCCGTCGTGCCGCGCTTGATGACATTCTTGCCGTTCGCGGCGAGCCTGTTGCCGACCTGCTACGGCGCGCCGGCAGGATGGCCGACGATTTCTACGCGGACCGCCAGCGCCTGCTTGCTCGACTTGAGGCATGGGCATCGATCTGGCGTGATGCGCTTGTCGTGGCGGGCGGCACACCGCAGGACATAATGGATTCAGACGACCTTGAACAGGTACGAGAGATTGGTGTCAACCTAAGAGATGCGCAATCGGCGTTGAATGAAACTCTCTTCACGATGCAGGCCCTGCGCCAAAACGCCAACGCCCGCCTCGCCCTGGAATCCTACCTGCTCTCCTTACCGTAAATCCCGCTAACCGTTCCCTACTTGACCTAACTGTGATAGAATAAACGACGGTGTGTTCGCGCGCGGGACGGCAGTAACTATGTGAACTGTACCTCACTGCTTTCCCCGCGCTGCGCTGCCCCCTCTCATTCGAGGCCGAGCGAATGTCAGGGGGTAGCGTCTTTTTGAGGCCTATGTTCGATCCAGTTCGATGCCCAGTGCGTCGGTCACGGTGGCCAAATCCTTGTCGCCGCGTCCGCTGAGATTCACCAGGATGATGTCCTGCCGTGACAGCGTAGCGGCTAGGCGAGCGGCTTCAAATATTGCGTGCGATGACTCCAATGCCGGGATGATTCCCTCGGTCCGCGCCAAGAGTTTGAATCCCTCCAGAGCCTCTCTGTCCGTCACGCTCGTGAATCGCGCGCGCTCCGTCTCCTGGTAGTACGACAACTCCGGACCAACGCCGGGGTAATCCAGTCCGGCGGAAATGCTGTGCGTCTCCGTTACCTGCCCCCACTGGTCCTGCAGCACTTGGGAGAACGACCCGTGCAGCACGCCCGGCTTGCCTGCGCCGAGGCTCGCGCTGTGTTCTCCCGTATCGATGCCGTGACCCGCGGCCTCTACGCCGATCATCGCAACGTCCGAGTCGCTGTAGAACGCGTGGAACAGCCCCATCGCGTTGCTCCCGCCGCCCACGCATGCCACGAGATGGGTCGGCAGACGGCCTTCCACCTCAAGCATCTGCTCGCGTGCTTCTTGCCCAATGACGGCCTGGAAATCGCGCACGATGACAGGGTAGGGGTGCGGCCCAACAACGCTGCCGATGACGTAGTACGTGTTCGCCACGTTCGTCACCCAGTCGCGCATTGCCTCGTTCACCGCGTCCTTAAGCGTCCGCGAACCCGCCGTGACGGACACGACGTCCGCCCCCAGCAGCCGCATGCGGAACACGTTGGGGGCTTGGCGGTGAATGTCCTCCTCGCCCATGTACACAACGCATTCGAGACCCAGCAGCGCGCAGACGGTGGCGGTCGCCACGCCGTGCTGTCCCGCGCCTGTCTCCGCGATGATCCTCGTCTTGCCCATGCGCTTAGCCAACAGCACTTGTCCAAGCGCATTATTGATCTTGTGCGCGCCCGTGTGCGCCAAATCCTCCCGCTTGAGATAGATGCGCGCCCCGCCGCTCTGCTCAGTCAGCCTCTCAGCCAAACTGAGTGGGGTTGGGCGGCCGGCATACGTGCTTGAGAGATGGTCCAGCCGCGCGAGGAACTCCGCATCTTCGCGGGCCGCCGCGTACGATTCCTCTAGCTCCGTGACCGCCGCCATCAGCGTCTCCGGCACATAGCGGCCGCCGAATCGCCCAAAGCGTCCCGGCGCTTCCGCATCTGCGCCCGTCTTGACGATAGTCATCGGGTTGCCTCGCCACCTGTGTGCATGCCGACCGAGTCCGTTGACGCCCGCCGCGCCTCATAGACGAATCGTCCCACCTTGGAGGGGTCCTTCACCCGCTCCGTTTCGACGCCGCTTGAAACGTCCACCCCCCATGGGCGGACGGAGTGAATCGCCTCGCCAACGTTGTCAGGCCCCAGCCCGCCAGCCAGGATGAATGAATACCGTCTCGCCAGCCGCTCTGCCAACGCAAAATCCAGACTCACGCCGGCGCCTCCCGGCTCACCCTCCACGTGCGGCTCAATCAGGCTCAACGAGCCGGTTTGCTGCATGAAATCCGCCACAATACCCAGCTCATCCTCAACCTGTTCAGGAGTCAGGGCAGACGATATGCGCCGACAGATAATCAATGGCCTTTCCATCTGCTCCCAGTAGTCCGGGGTTTCTGTCCCGTGCAGCTGAATCATGTCCAGCCCAACCTCGTCTGCCGTCCCGTTCACCTCGGCAACAGGCTGATCGACGAACACACCGACCACGGGGGGCACGTGATCCGCCTCGCCCCGCAGAGTTGCGACAATCTCCCGGGCATAGTCGATGGGGATGCGCCGCCATGCGTCGGCAAAGATGATACCCAAGAGGTCAGCGCCCGCGTTGGCGGCATTGACCAGGTCGGTCGCCGACCGGTTGCCGCACATCTTGATGACTAGTCCCATCAGCTGTTCCGTGGCCCAAAATCGCCCGGAATCCCCGGAAAACGCGGCGGTCCAAACCCGCCAATGCCCGGGACGCCGCCGCCCGGCATGGGTGGCATGGGCGGCCCGCCGCCAAACTGCGGTATCGTCTCCTGGATCACCTCGGGCGGTACTGTGGCCTCCATGCCGGTCAGGCGGGGAATGCGGATCGAACTCAACTCCTGCACCTTTGCAGCAGTGTCATCTGCAGTGATCAGCGCCTCGCCAACGAGTATGGCGTCCGCCCCGGCGGCCCGCATGCTGCGCGCGTCTTCTGTGGAAGAGATGCCGCTTTCTGCCACGACGCGCGTGCTGCCCCCGACACGCGGCGCGAGGCCGTGTGTTGTGGCTAAATCAGTCTCAAACGTGCGAAGGTCACGGTTGTTAATGCCCAACAGTCGCGGCTTGATGTCCAATGCGCGATACAGTTCAAGCTCGTCGTGCGTCTCAATCAACGCCGCCATACCCAGTTCATTGGCCAAGCCTTGGTAGTCCTGCAACTGCCCGTCGGACAGGCTGATGACAAGCAACAGAATGGCGTCCGCGCCCCACACCCGTGCCTCGTAGATCATGTACTCATCAATGACGAAATCCTTGCGCAGGATGGGCGTGCCGGACTCCGCACTAACCTCCCGCACAGCCTTGAGATCGTCCAGCGAACCCTTGAAGAACGGTCTGTCCGTCAGCACCGACAGCGCCGATGCGCCGTTGTCGATATAGACCCGGGCAAGTTCTGCGGCGTCGATGTCCGGCGCAAGATCACCTTTTGACGGCGACGCTCTCTTGACCTCGGCGATGAGGTGCAGCCGATCCTCCGAGAACGCGTCATAGAAATCTCGTGTTTCCTCGGCGTCATTGGCCCGCGCCTTGACCTCGTTAAGAGGCTGCGACGACATGCGGTCATCGAGGTCCTCCCTCGTCTGCGGCAGGATCTTATCCAGATATGTGCCGGTCGTCATTGAATCGATTTCCTTGACCTGTGGGGAGGCACGTCTATAATGCCACTCATTGCGGCATGACGCCGCGAGGGAGGCTTCCATGTCCAATTGGGACATGTTTCACCTGAATACGCCTGACCCGCAAGAGGCGGTGCAGAAGCACCGTGAAACCCATGAGGGTCACCGGCGTCCGGTCACGCTTGAACGTGCGCTCGTTTACCTCGCAATCGTTGCCGGCATCTCCGCGCTGCCCGTCATCGTGCTCCTGATGTACGGCGCTCGTGCCGCCTAACAGCTGTCGCAACAGATAAACACCGCTTTCCATGTTTGACCAGGAACTACGAGAAGGCGCCCGCCGCAAGGAGGGCGAGAGCTTCAAGAAGTTCGCCGGACGACGCTTGCTTGTGGCGCTCATTACGCTTGTCGGCGTTACGCTTGTCGTCTTCTTCATACTCGTCGTGTTGCGAGGCGATACTATTGTGATCTGAGTCACTTGGGCTGGAGCTTCAGATCAACCGAAGGGTTGAGGCTGCTCCCTAATCCTTGCTCGCCGCCACCAGCCGTTCGAGCCTGTCGCGCGCCGCGCCTGAGTCGATAGACTCCCGTGCCGCCTCCAGCCCGCCTGCCAGATCGTCCGCCGCCTCTCCGGCCACCAGCGCCGCAGCCGCATTGATCAAAACAATGTCCCGGTACGGTCCCGTCTCTCCGTTGAGAACGTTCGTGAATATGCGATGACTCGACTCCACGTCCTCGCTTCGTATCTGATCGACGCCGGCATGGGTCAGCCTGAACTGTTCAGGCGTGATCTCTTGCACCGTCACTGAGCCGTCGCGATATTCCGCCATGATTGACGGCCCGCTCAGCGCAATCTCGTCCAGCCCGTCTGCTCCATGCACCACGATGGCCCGCTTTGCTCCCAGCTCGCCCAGCACCCGGGCGATGGTTTCCACGAGTTCCGGGCGCGGCACTCCGACTAGCTGATGCCCCGCGTGCGCCGGATTCGTTAGTGGCCCAAGGATGTTGAAGACCGTCCGCACGCCGATTTCCCGCCGAGGACCCGCCGCGTGACGCATTGCGGGGTGGTACTTCGGCGCGAACATGAAGCCGATGCCTGCGCTGTCGATGCAATGCGCCACCTGCTCCGGTTCAAGCTCTATAGTCACTCCCGCTGCCTCAAGCACATCTGCGGAGCCGCACGCGGACGACGCGGCGCGGTTGCCATGCTTGGCAACGCGTAGCCCCGCCCCTGCGGCCACCAGCGCAGCCGTCGTTGAGATATTGAACGTGTGAGATGCATCGCCGCCCGTACCGCACGTGTCCAGCAAGGAATCAGGATCGTCAACTTCCACACGCAACGCCCGCGCTCGCATCACCCGCGCGAGTCCGGCAATCTCGTCGACGCCCTCACCTTTGGTGCGCAGAGCCATGAGGAACGCGCCAAGCTGTGCGGGCGTTGCCTCGCCGTCCATGATCTCCGTCATCACCTGCTCGGCCTCCGCCTGCGAGATGCTGCGGCCCTCAATCAGGTGTGCGATTGCCTCTCGAATCATGGTTTAGCCTCCCACCGTGTGACTAGGGCAACAGTCGCGGCGAACATGACCAGCGCGGCGCAGAAAATGAAAGTCGTCGGCAAGTCTATTTCATCTGCAATCCGACCGCCGATAAGGGGGGCGAGAGACCCGAAGAGCGTTGCAACACCAAAAACGAGCGAAACGGTCGTGGATTGGACATCAGGCGGCGCGAGGTCGGACGCGGACGCGAGGAAAATCGCCATCATCGGATAGAAGAAAAGGCTCGCAATCAGGATTGTGGCAATCAGCGGAAGTCCCTCGGGAACAACGCCGAACAGGAAGTAAGCAATTGCAAGAATGGCCATCGCGGGAACCATCACGAATTTGCGGCCCATACGGTCGGAAAGCCATCCCATTACCGGCTGAGAAAAGATGCCGGTCACATGAAGCAGAAATAAGTGGAAGCCCAGGGCGCCTGATGTCAAGCCAATGTCCTCACGCAGATAGACAGGCAGGAATGTGTACATGGTGGCTTGGGCGCCGGCGAATCCGCCCGTAAAGAACAGCACCAGGAGCAGACGGCGATTGCGCAAGAGTCTGCGCAGTGCGACTAGGTATTCGCCAAAAGATGCGGCTTGGCTTATGTCGGCAGGGACGCGTCGCAGAACGAACCAGATGATGAACCCGAGGATCAGCCCAGGGATAATCGCGCCCTGGAAGATCACCTGCCAAGCAAAGAACCCCAGTAGAAAACCCGCGATGATCGGGCCGAGGGCCTCACCGATGCTCCCGCCGGTGCCGTGCAGAGCGATGGCGAGGCCACGCTGTATTTTGTCGATCAGGCCTTGGGAGTCAGGTCGGCGCTCCGTTGTGAATTGCCGCGATAGAGAGCCGATCGCGGCTGGATGCCACAGGGAGATAAAGAGCACCATCAGCGATGTCCATAGCGTGACGAGCCAAAACGACGTCGTTAGCCCGGCGAGAGCATAGGTAATGCCGATGCCTGCAATCGAGATTCCTAGCACGATCGCGCGGAGCTTTGTGAATCGGTCTGCTACGTAGCCGGCCGGGAAGTTTGCCAGCCCGCCGGTCAGAAAGCGAGATGTGGAGAGCACACCGACTTGCGTATTCGTGAGACCAAGTCCGGTCTTGAGTTCCGGTAACAGCACCGCAAAGGCGGCATTCATCAAGTGCTTGATGCCGTGCCCGGTTACGGCAGTAATCAGCAGTGTCCGCCGTTGACCTCGCGTCAGTTCACGCTCGGTCGGCGCCGATGCCGTTGATCCCTCGCCTTGCTGTTGAATGTTCTGCGCCAATCTTGCCTCGTAACTACATCTTCAGGAAATTGCGGAGCAGGTCCTTGCCGACCTCCGTCCGAATGCTCTCCGGATGGAACTGTATGCCCACGATGGGATACTCGCGGTGCCGCACGCCCATCACCACGCCATTGTCCGTCCGCGCCGTCACCTCAAGCTCCGCGGGCACAGTGTCCGGCAGGATGGCGAGCGAGTGGTAGCGGATTGCCTCGAACGGATTTGGCAGCCCCTCGTAAACACCCTTGCCGTCATGGTAAATCATGCTGGATTTGCCGTGCATGATTTCCCCGGCTCCGGCCACCGTTCCCCCAAAGACTTCTCCGATGCATTGATGGCCGAGGCACACGCCCAGAACCGGCGTCCCCTTCTCACCGAAATAGCGAGCAACGTCCTTGGAAATACCCGCGTTGGCGGGATTCGACGGGCCGGGCGAAATGACCACCTTCTCCGGTTGCATCTCCGCGATGTTCTCCACCGTCGTCTTGTCGTTCCGATCAACGACAACGTCCTCGCCAAGCTCGGACAGGTATTGGTACAGGTTGTATGTGAAGCTGTCGTAGTTGTCGAGCAGGAAAATCATCGCGCGCCTCCTACCGGCTCGGCTGCGGCCCGATTCAAGCGGTCATTTGTAAGGTCTTCTCCGGCGTCCAGCGCCGCCAGCATCCCACGCGCCTTTGCCAAAGACTCTTCGTATTCAGAGCGCGGGACACTGTCGTACACAAGACCGCCGCCCGCCTGCACGGTCGCCAGACCGTCCTTCATCACGACAGTTCGAATGCAGATTGCCATGTCCATGTTCCCAATCTTGGAGAAATAGCCGACGGCGCCACTGTACGGCCCGCGCTCGTGCGGCTCCTTGTCGGAGATGATCTCCATTGCCCGCACCTTTGGAGCGCCGGACAATGTTCCCGCCGGGAAGCAGGAGCGCAGCGTGTCGAATGCAGTCAGGCCCTTTCGCAGCTTGCCCGTGACGTTTGAAACGATATGCATCACGTGTGAATACCGTTCGATCTCCATGAGCTTGGTGACGTTGACCGTGCCCGGCTCGCTGACCCGGCCGATGTCGTTCCGACCCAGATCGACGAGCATGATGTGTTCCGCCCGTTCCTTCTCGTCTGTGATCAGCTCCTCGGCCAGCGCGTCGTCCTCCTCCGGTGTCTCGCCGCGCGGCTTCGTGCCTGCAATCGGATGCGTCGTTGCCATCCCGTCTTCAACGCGAACGAGCATCTCCGGGGACGAGCCGATGATGTGAAAGTCGCCCATGTCCAGGAAGTACATGTACGGCGAGGGATTCAGTGTCCGCAGCGCGCGGTAGATGTCAAACGGGGCCGCTGATGTACGCCGCGCGAGCCGTTGGGACAGAACCACCTGGATGCACTCGCCGGCGGTGATCAACTCCCGCGCCTCTTCAACCTGACGCATGAACGACTCCGGCGTGTGGTTGGATGTCAGTTCGCTCCGGTAATCATCCTCGTCACCGGGATCGAGGCACGCGTTGCCGTCGAGGCTGCCCGTCTGTAGCCTCAAGATGATGTTGTCGATGCGTTCTACGGCTTGCTGATAGGACGCGTAAATCCGTTCATCATCCCCGTCCAGCGACACGTAGTTAACGACCTTGATGACATGCTTTACGTGGTCGAAGATGAGCAGCGTGTCGGTCAGCATGAACACGGATTCCGGCAACTGCATTGGGTCGGGATTCTCGTTGCGTGGCACACGCGGCTCAAAATGATGGACGGCCTCGTAAGCAATGAAGCCCACCGCGCCGCCGAGGAACCGCGGCAATCCGGGAACCTGGACGGGCTTGACTCCCTCCAGTTCCTTCTCAATCAGTGTCAATGGGTCAATACTGCCGTGCGCCGTTCCCTGCCCGGTCCTGATGACCTTGGTTGGCAGGGTGCCGATGAAGCTGTAGCGAGCGACCCGCTCGCCGCCCTCCACGCTCTCCAGCAGGAACGAGGGCGCTTCCTGCGCCACCTTGAGGTAAGCGGTGACGGGGGTCTCCATATCTGCGGGAATGTCGCGCCAGACAGGCGCGGTGTTGCCCTGGCCGCGCATCGCGCATACCTCGTCCACGCTTGGGAAATATGTCGCCATCTCTAATCCCGCCTTTCTGCTTCTCCCTCGTTCTCCTCTGATTTAGAGGGACAAACAAAAAGCCCGCCCCTCAAAGGGACGGGTCCTCGTTTCGCGTGGATTCCCGCGGTGCCACCCTTGTTCCCTCGCTGTACAGCGAGAGCGCTTGCTAGGTACTTCCCGTTGGCTTTAGCCGCTGGGGGTATACCGTGGACGTGTAACGGCGTCCCAACCCGTCGGAGCCTACTTAGTTGCAGCGCGCGCCACCCCGTTCGGTCCGCGGCTCCCGAGTCCATTCTCATCCGGTCCGGCGTCGGGATTCCACCAATCCCCGACTCTCTGCTGCCTGACGATGGACGATACTACTCTCGTTCGTCGCCTTTAGTTCCCTATTCAGTTTTCATAAATCCTACTTGCGAACCCGACTTTCGTCAATCAAAAGCAACCCTCCCAACGCTCGGCAATCCTGACGGGTCGGCCTGAGATTCTCAGGCCGACCCTATCCCATATGGGGTGGGAGGACGCGTTGATTCGGGCAGTCGGCTATCCGGACCGGCCTTGGCCAAGGCGTGCCGAGCAGCACCTACCCATGAACAAGCATGTGGCGGGAGTAAGAGGTTCCATCGTTGAATTGTGCGGTAATCAGGTAGAGGCGCATCTCAACCGCATCCGCTTCAAGCTCAACAGTATCCGCCGCTTCTGCCGCAGTTGGCTGATCATCTCTGTCCGTCGGCTGTCGCGCGGGGATCCGCATCCCCGTCATCGGAGTGTCACGATGGAAGCCCGGCCTCGCTATAGTCCCGGAGAGGTAGGGCGTTTGCCAATTGAGAGCGGAATCAACAAGTGTCTCTGGCGCCGTCACATTGCCGTCAATGTCTTGTCGGACGTTCGAAAGCCCATCGCAGCGCCATTCGAAATGACTCAAAGAGCCAAGCGAATCAGCGACCGCAGCGGGGACGCATGTATCCGGACGGACAAGGGAGACACCCGGCGTACCTTCTATATTGGCCGGCGTGTCGTCAAGCGCGTGCCTGATGTTGAAGTTGTAGGTGAATATCAGCCTCTGGATGGTGTAGTGCTCCAGGCGGTCCGCGTTGCGGTTATGCCACACCGTCCAGTCAATGTAGTACACGCCGCCGTCTCGCATCGTGGTAATCCCAAAGCTGTTGGCCGCGCAGCTGGTCGCCGTTCCATCAGCTACCTGATCCCCACACTCATCCGAGGTTGTAGGAATCGGGACTTGGACCTGCTGCTGCTGTCTCGGGGCAATTACCTGTTCCGAGGACTTCTTCACGGCCTGCTCGCTGGCCGCATCGCCGTAAGCCACCTCGCTCCAGGCCGATCTTCGTCCCTCACCAAAGCGCGCGCGTACCTTTGCCTTGTACCTGGCTCCCGGAGTTAGACCGCTGACGACGTATCTGGTTTCGGTAACGAAGGCGTTGCCCTCATTCGCGGCCAGAGCCCTAAACCTCCCGTTTTCGGGAGCCCATGACACGCGGTAATCCTGAGGCTGTTCGAGTGGCTCCGACCAGGTGATGACGATCTGCCCGCTTTCAGTGCCGGGTGCGACGCCGACACCTGTGACAGGGTTTTCCAAAGCCCGCACTCCGGTGGCAGTGGTCGACATTAAAGCTGCCAGCAAGATTGCGGCGAGAAACCCAACAAAGATGGAGAGAAGGCGGAAATTGAGACGGAGGTTGGAAGGAAGTGTAGGAATACGCATAACACACCTCCATATGCGCTGCCCGCAGGAGGGGTGGCGAAAAGAAAGGGCCGACTAAGAAGGAGAAGGACGAGTTCCCGGGGAGGGAATGCCAAGGCGCCGATGATGCGGGCCTAGTGTGGGTGACCAAGGGAGGGAAGAAAATGAAGTCTTGGCCAACTATAGGCAGTTATGGGAAGTACTGTCAAACGTTATGACAATTGTCTCTTGACCTCGAACCAATCTGTATGGGCCGGTAAGGAATTCGTTCTATGGTCCGCTGAGAGACACTTGCCCCCGCTCCACGTACTCGGCGGGCCCGCGTCCCAACCGACTCTCCTCCAGTGTCACTGTGTCAACCAGGAATGCGGTCGAAGGAATTGTCAGCATATGTGCAGGGTCAAGCCGCCATCTCTGTCCGCGCCGCACGCGTCCCAGCGTTATGTGCGGCTGAAACGCACGGGACTCTATCCGCAGACCGACACTCCTCACGGCAGCCGCCACCCGCTCATACAGCACCTGTAGCGCATCGATATCTTCCCCAAGACCGGCCCACACCACCTGCGCGCCGCCCTTGCGCCGCCTATCCCCGAACGTTCCCAAACTTCCTATGGCCAATTCGAAGGACTCTGTGCCGGCCGTCTCTTTACTGAGAGCATCGAGCATCGGCGCGACCATGCTTTCCGGGATTTGGCCAAGGAACGCCAACGTGATGTGTAGTGCGTCCTCCGCTACCCACCGCACTGCCTCATCTGCGTCGTGTTGCTTGAGTTGCGCGACTACTGCGCCAAGTTCTGCCTTGACACTCGCCGGTGGGACAACGGCGACAAACGCTCGGAAGGAGGGTAGGGCAAGGGAGTCTGTCGTCAAACCCCCACTCTCCTCAAGAATTCTTCCGCGTTGTGCTGTAGCACACGCTCCATCTCATCTGATGTCAGCCCGGCCTTATCGAGGTATTGAATTACCCGCTCCTGCCGCATCAACGGATAGTCCGTCGCGAACAACACCCGGTCGAGGCCGATGGAGCTAATAAGGGCGCGAACCGTGGCCGGGTCATAGAGATATGGCATTGCTGCCGTGTCCACGTACACGTCCGCAAACACGTCCTCAGATGCCCTGAGATTCGCGTAGAACGGCAAACCGCCTCCGGCGTGCGCAAGGATGATGGGTATGCCTTGCAGGCGCTCCAGGAGTCTATATAGACGCTCGGGCGTCGCCGTTCCCTTGCCAGGGTACATCCGCCCAACAGGCTCGGAGGCGTGCATCAACAACCCCATGCCATGCCCGCGGACATGATCCGCAAATGCCTCGATGTCATCCGGCTGCATCTCAAGCAGTCCCTGGGTGTCCGGTCGAAGCTCACCCAAACCACGGACACCGGCTGTGGCGAGTCGGTCGATCTCCGCGACTGCCTCTGAGAGCGAGTCGCGTGGTGCAACGGTACCGAACCCCGCCAGACGGCTCGGATAGAGTCGGACGGCCTCGATGATTGCGTCGTTCCCCTGGCGGCACAGCGCATTCGTGCTCCACCCGAATCCGCACGCGATCGATCGCGAGATCCCTGCAATGTCCATCGCATTAACCAACTGCTCGGTAACGATGATCTCCGCGTCCGGTGCCTGATACATCTCGTGGAACGCGGCATCCTGCGGGAAATAACGGAATCGATCTTCCGCCACGTCGGGGTGGAAGACATGAACGTGCGCATCGACACGGCCTATGGTGCTCATCGGCTAAAGTATAGAGAAAGGTACGCAGTACCCCCCAATCCCAATAGAGAAACAATGACGCAGACAGTTTTGGGCAATCCTGCCACGGATGCGGCGCCACTCTCCCGATCCCGTGTGGCCGTCGTGTACACGACACCTGAAACGGTGCTGGACGATATCGGCCGTTTGATGCGCCTTGCGGGTTATCAGGAGACGCTTGATGCCGCAGCAGCCACCCTCCTCAAGATCAACATCTCCTGGCAGCTCTGGTACCCGGCTTGCTCCACAACGCCGTGGCAGCTGGACGGCGTCATCAAGACGCTGAAGGAAGATGGCTACCAAGACATTATTGCAGCGCACAACGGCACTGTTGTCGTTGACGCAAAGGTTGGCGAGGTCAACAACAAGCATCTGCCGGTCATCGAGCAACACGGCATCCCGAATACGCACCTCGAGGACGTGGAGTGGATGCAGTTCCAGCCGAAAGCGGAGATGCGCGTGCTGGGTGACATCTTCCCCGAGGGTCTGCGAATCCCCGCCATGTTCCCCGGCAAGAACATCATCCACCTGCCAACCATGAAGACCCATGTCTTCACGACAATGACCGGCGCGATGAAGAACGCATTCGGCGGCCTGCTGAATCATCGCCGCCATTGGACGCACTCCGTCATTCACGAGACGCTCGTCGACTTGCTGGCAATCCAGAAAGAGATTCACCCCGGCCTGTTTGCCGTCATGGACGGCACTTTTGTCGGCGATGGGCCTGGCCCGCGCGCCATGCAATGGCAGACCAAGAACATTTTGCTCGCGTCGGCGGATCAGGTGGCCATCGACGCCGTCTCCGCCAAGCTCATGGGGATCGACCCGATGTCCGTCAAGTTCATTCGTCTTGCGCATGAAGCGGGCTTGGGAACCGGCGATCCACGAGAGATCGAAATAGTCGGTGAAGATGTGTCCGAGGTGAACTGGCACCTTAAGGCGAGCGAGGACACGTTCGCCAGCCGTGGTCAGAAGCTCATCTACTGGGGCCCTCTTAAGCGCCTTGAACACCTGCTGCTTCGAACAGTCATCGCTCCTTGGTCCTACGTCGCGTCAAATCTCTACTTCAATGGCTATTGGTACAATGCGATCGGTCGCCGCAGAGCCAGGAAAGCGCTGGAAACGCCGTGGGGAGCGCTGTTTCGCTCATACTGACGCGGTGGTGAGTTCGACCGCCCGTGTATCATTAGATGGGATAAGGTGGTTGCCCGGGGAGGGCATGATGTCGGAAGAACGAGCTAACAGCGAAGCTCCGACCATTGAAACCGAGAGCAAGGCTCATATTGCCGAGGAGCGCCTTGAACACGAGGCATCCGCGCTTGAGGAAGATCACGGCACCCTTGAACTCGTTGAGTCCGGTCATGACGACCGTGTCTGGCAGCGTGTCCTCCATGCCGCGCTAGCCGTGCCTGGTGTCAAGGTAGATCGCGAAAGCTTCCTGCGCTCCGCTCTCCAGTCGATTGCTGATGAAGAGCAGATTGAAAAGGCCGTCGAGGCCCGACCGGCTCTGGCAGGCATCGATACCGAAAAGATCGAGGGTCGGGCAAACGTCCTGATTAGGAATCATGTTGCCCGCGCGTCAGGCATATCCTTCGCAGCCGGCATTCCCGGCGGATTCGCCATGCTGGGTACAATCCCGGCAGACCTTGCCCAGTATTTTTTCCACATGACTGTGATGGCGCAGGAGTTAGCCTACCTCTACGGTTGGCCGGATCTTCTGCACGAGGGCGAGCTTGATGAGATCGCCCAAGCCGACATTACGATGTTCGTCGGAGCGATGATGGGCGTTGGCGCGGCCAAGCAAGGCCTTCAACAGCTCTCCGCCCGGGCTGTGACGCATCACGCCTCATCTATGCTGGCCAAGCGCGTTGGCCGTTACATCGGCGTCAAGATCACCAAGGACACGTTCACGCGCGGATTCGCCAAGGCCATCCCGCTCCTGGGAGGATTCATTGGCGCTGGAATGACGGCCTCCACTATGCTTCCGATGGCCCGCCGTCTGCGGCAGGACCTTGCTCAGCTTGATTACGCGTTGGCCGAAGATCTGATTGAGGGCCACGAGGACTAGCTCATTTAGCCGCCCGACCCGCGCCCTGGCTACTTCTGACTGCTCTGCTCCCTGCGAATCGCAGAAAAATCCTCCCGACGCCATCGATATGGCGAGTGGATGATTGTTCCCGGCTCCGTGACGCTTTCTAGCAAATCCAGCGCGTCTTCGACAATGGTGCGCTGTTGCTCCACGTTGCCGGGCTGCCCGAACGGCTGACCATACGGGTGTTTCACATAGAGTGAGCGTGGCGGTTTGACCCGCATGGGTTGTTGCAAGCCCTGGTTCACCACGACGGTTGAAATCCCGTGCTCTTCAAGCACTCGTGCGATCAGCCCTCCGGACTGATTGCACATCGGTCAAGTTGTTCCGATCAACGCCGCGTCGACATCCTCCTCAAGGAGCATTCGAGCCGCTTCCGGCGCCGTCTCATCCATAAGGCGCGGAATATTGTCACCGACGATGTACCCCATGAAACCGAAAGCGCTCGCGGCGATTGACCCAATCTGATTCTCTCCCTCCATCTCTCGCAGCCGTTCGATTGGAAAGATGACGTTGATGTCTTTCTCCGCGTTGGACTTGTCGTAGTGTTCATGGAAGATTGCCAGTTCAGACACCGGCGTGGTGGAGGGAATCACCCGGTAAGACGGGTCGTCATCGATGTACGGCTCCTGCGCGTCTCGCACATAGGCCCCGCCTGTTGTCAGCAGCGCAATGCGAGCCTCTGAGAGCGGCTTCTCAAATGCCGCCCACGGCGCAGAATCAAATGAGATGGCATTGGGATTGACCCGCGAAACGAGATCACGCTCCCACTCACTTAGATATGCGTCCACCCGAGACCAATCGCCATCGTCATGGGAGAGCAGGGCGGCCTCATAAAGCCCGTTAAAGAAACGTGTCGCCTCTTCCTCCGACAAGCGTTCCACCCTGATTTTGGAGAACGCCATGTTCTCGATGGACGGCGGCAGCCGGGCCAAATCACGAAGTTCAATAGGCATAGATGGACTCTCTCTCGCGTCTCCGTACCGAGAATCGTCAGACAGGACGCCAATACTCGTAGACCAGTGCCATCTCCTTGAGGAACGCCTCTTCATCATCGCAGTCCCATCCGCGCATCTCGCGAACAATGTCGCAGAGCCGGGCGTCGGGCCGCTTATTGTGCTGGTAAACCACGACGACACCAAGCAGTGGACGCTCAGTAGCGCCTTCAATCTCGCATACCATCGTTAGCAGTTGGCGTGCATTGCTGGGGTTGATGGCAGGGTCACCCAGTTGGGCGGCGAACTGCACGTACGTAATGCGCTGGCCCGCCCGCGCAACTGGAATGAGAATCTGTCGAGCGCGCTCAATCAACTCCGCGTCAATCGGCACGTCGGCGTCTGCGCCCTCCGCCTCCCTCTCACGCTGTCGTCCAAGCGCAAGGGAAGTCAGTAGGGGATCCGGCTCATAGACCATGGTTCTCTCGCAGACATCCCTAGCGGGATCCCCGGCCAAATATCCTCTTGATGATATTGCCAACACCTGAAGAGGCGCGAGGTTCCCCGGTCGGGGTGCTGGCAGAGTCCCTGAGTCCCGTGGGATGCGTACTGTAGTAGAGGCGCTCTAATTCCTCTACGACATGGTCGTGCAGAATATCCAGTTCATCAGCCGGGCGTCCCTGCCAATGGGCGATGACTCTTTCCGACTCCTCCAGGTAGAAGATTCTCTCATTATCAAATCGACGACCAACCTCGCGGGCGAGATTGAAGAATGCGGCCCCAGGTGTTCCTTGCCGCTTTCTTACGACCAACACGCCCAGCAAGCCCCGCCCTGCCGTTTCTTCGGTGCGTGACAGCTCATTCAATATCTCGGTGAATTGGCCACTCTGAGGGCTGAGAACCAATGCTGTTGCCATCTCACCGTAGGAGATCGTCCGACCCTCTCTCGCTCGTGCGACAAGGATCTCCCATGCTCGCGCAAGAGATCCATGGTCATTACCACCGCCATCATTTTGGGCACCACTCATTCCGGTCCCCCCGGCGATTACTACTTCAGTTCCTGGTAGACCTTCTCCGCTGTGATTGGCAGGCTGTCCACACGCGCCCCGATGCTGTCTGCGACTGCGTTGGCGATGGCCGGCGCAGCCATGCTGTTTGCATGCTCTCCGATGCCACGCGCCCGGAGTGGGCCATGGCCGTCGTCGGATTCCATCACAACGACGTCCAGGCTAGGAATGTCGCGAGCAGTTGGCAGCTTCATGTCCGCGAATGACGGATTCATGACGCGCCCACTCTCATCGTAGAATAACCCCTCCATCAACGCCGAGCCAATGGACTGCACGATGCCGCCTTCAATCTGGCTTGTGAATCCCATGGGGTTCAGCACACGGCCCGTTTCATGGACTGCCGTATAGCGCAACGGCGTCACCTCTGCCGTGTCAGGGTCGACGGACACATCCACGACGTGGACGCCGTAGCCGTTCCACGGGCTGTCAAACCCCTCCATCTCATCCGTCCGCGCGCCAACAGGCTCGCCAAAGCGCCGCGCAATGTCTTCAATCGCGATCCGCTCGTCCGCGTTCGCGCCATTGACGACATGACCGGCCTCGATGGTCAGGCGTTCCTCATCCCAACCCATGAACTCTGATGTGAGGCGTTGCAAGCGTGCCTTGACCTCCTGCGTCGCATTGAAACCCGCCGTGCTGAACATCCGGGCGCCGCGGCTCCCTGCAATGCCCATGTCTCCCGTCTTGCCCTCACGAGTCGACCATGTGATGACGTCGATGCGATCTATCGGAATATCAAGCTCGTCGGCAACTATCTGCGCGATGATGGTCCCCGTTCCCGTCCCGGGATCGAAGACCGGATGGTTGATTTCGACACGGCCATCCTCCAGCACCTTGACTGCCACACTCCCGGTCACGCCGATCTGTGAGTGGCTGCCGATTGCCACGCCCCGGCCCACGCCTTCCGGCTTCGGGTCGTAATAGCCCGCCGCCTCGGCCGCGCGCCTGAGCGCCGCGCCGGCCTGGACGTTCTGCCACTCTTCGCCCGTCGGATACTCCTCGCCGGGCTCAACGACGTTGTGCAGCCGGAAATCCATTGGATCCATGCCAATGGCTCGCGCCAGCACGTCCATGTGTGATTCTCCGGCAAAGTGGCCCTGAACGTGCCCGGGCGCACGCGCGTATGTGCATGGGGAAGTATTGGTGTACACCTGGTGCGAATCCACCTTGACGTTTGCAATGCGGTAGGGTCCGACAATCTCAAGGATGCCCATGATGGCTGGTATAGGAGCGTATGCTGCGTAGCCGCCGCCCGCGAAGTGAATCTCGGACTCCCATGCCGTGATTGTGCCGTCGTTCTTGACGCCCGCCCTTACCCGCATCGTTGCCGGGTGGCGCATCGTCATGTTCTGAAACTCTTCGTCGTACTCAATCGTCCACTTGATCGGCCTGCCAGTCCGCTTGGTGAACTCATACGCGAGCGCAACATCCGTGCCCGACGACTTTCCGCCGAACGAGCCGCCAACATAGTTGAAGTTGAAATTGATTGCGTCATCATCAAGGCCGTACAGCCGCTGCATCTCTTGCAGCGCGCCCGTCGGGGTGTCGTTCGCGTTCCATATCTGCAGGATGCCCTCATCATCCACGTAGACGAGGCATGCGTGCGGCTCCAAATAGCCTTGGTGGAGCAGGGGAGTCCTGTAGGTTCGCTCAATCACGTGGTCTGCGTCGGCGAATCCTGCCTCCATGTCGCCCTTGGCGAAATGCACCCCGGCGTAACGGTTCGGATGCTCATCAATCGGGGGCATGCCTTCATAGGATGCCGCGTTCGGATGCAGAATCGGCGCGTCGTCCGTCATCGCGTCTTCAGGCTCTATGATTGCCGGCAACTCTTCGTACTCGATGTCAATCAGCCCAATAGCCTGTTGGGCGATGTCCTCATCGTCTGCGACGACGGCGGCAACCTTGTCACCAACCAGCATGACCCTGTCCCATGCCAGCAGCGGCATGTCCTTGATGACGGATCCGGTCAGCATGTCCTTTAGGTCTTCGCCGGTCAGGACAAGTTCCACGCCTGGGAGCGCGCTGGCGGCCGACGTGTCTACGGATACGATGCGCGCATGGGGAAACGGGCTGCGCAGGATCTTCATCCACAACATGCCGGGCATCTGCGCGTCGAGCCCGTATATCGCAGACCCCGTCACCTTTTCCGGCCCGTCCACGCGCGGAACTGACGTTCCGACAAGCTTTGAGCCACCACTCCCTGCGATTGATGTCACTGTCATACCCCCCGAGAAAAACTTCAAACTGTGTTCTGGCATTGTAGCGCAGCGATGCCCGTTTCCGCGCCTATGGCAGTGCCAGTCTGAGCGCTGTTACACTCTAGTCAGTTCGAAAGATTTCACTATTTGGGGTGGGAGGATACGTCTATGCCGACCGTGCAGACCAACGGAATCGAAACCGCGTATACAGACCAGGGGCAAGGCGATGGGCCGCCTGTCGTGCTCATCCACGGCTTTCCCTACAACAAGTCCATGTGGGACGACCAGGTTGCGGCACTGTCCGGCAGCCATCGTGTCATCACCTACGATCTGCGCGGACATGGCGATTCCGGCGCGACAAGCGAGACCTATACGATGGAGATGCTTGCCGAAGATTTGCACGTACTCGTTGAGGAACTCTCTCTCGGCGAGGTCGCGCTTGGGGGTTTCTCCATGGGCGGCTATGTTGCGTTGGCCTTTGCCGCTGCCTATCCGGAGCATCTTGACAGCCTGATGCTGCTTGATACGCGCCATCTCCCGGACTCTGAACAAGCAGCGGAAGGACGGGAGAATCTCGCCAAGCAGGTTGAGGCGGACGGCGTCGGCGGCCTTGCGGAAGCGTTGCCCGCGCGGATGTTGACTGAAGCCACTGTCAACAGCAAGCCGGATGTAGTCGCAAAGGCATCTGACATGATTCGCGCGGCCTCTCCCGCAGGTGTTGCGGGAGCGGCGCGTGGCATGGCAGTGCGCCGCGACCAGACTGATACTTTGGGCAGCATCCACGTGCCCACACTGATTGTCGTTGGCGATCAGGATGGCATCACTCCGCCCGGAGATGCGCAGGAAATGGCAGACGCCATTTATAACTCAACGCTGGTCACAATCGCGGACGCCAGCCACCTCTCCAACCTGGACAAGCCGGACGAGTTCAACAGGGCATTGGTTGACTTCCTCAGCGCCTGAGCCCAACGCTCGCGCAGGGCTCGAAACCGTTAACGCCGGGCAGGAATTCACGCCAACTCCGCTTGACCTCAGTCGCGAGGCCGTTGTCAGCCTCCTTGACTCTATTGAGGCCGCCCTGCCTCAGGATGAAAACGGGGTAGAACTCGTTCCGCCGTCCGTTATGGCGTCCCTTTCTCTCGGCGTGCTCCTTCAACACGTTTCACTTCCCCTTGGTTCCCTCCATGCCTCACAAGAAATCCGTGTTTGGGCTCCGATCTCTGTGGGGACGCGGGCCGTGTGTGAGGCCGTCGTCGCCAACGTTTCGAACAGGGCTGGCCTGACACTGGTCTCGCTGGACTTCAACGTCGAGAGCCACCCTGACGAAGCCGGTGGCAGTCGGCAGCTCGCTACGGGCACCGGCACGGTTATGTTTCCCGCCGGGGAGTGAGGTTGGTCAATGGCAGAGAGCCCCGGCCCGGTCTTCACACGGACAGTGACACAGGAGCGCATCATTGCCTATGCCGAGGCATCGGGCGATCACAACCCGCTTCACCTTGACGCCGACTTCGCGGCGACTACCCAGTTTGGCGGCACAATCGCTCACGGCATGATTCTGTTCGGCTATATGTCTGACGCGCTCTCGAAGGTATACGGCGTGGCATGGTCCGCCAGCGGCAGAATGCGCGCGCGTTTCCGCGCTCCCGCCCGCCCGGGTGATGTTGTAGAGGTATCCACAGAAGAGCGGTCACGCCATTCACGAGACGATGGCACAATAGACGTGCATTGCATCGTAGAATGTTGGAAAGCCGAACCCCGCGAACGCCTCGCGACCGGCGACGCAACACTGACAGTGCCGGAGTGAAGACGCACCGTCCCCGCGTGGGGCGAGCCTGATCGGAGGATGGAATCGTGACGACGCCCCCAACTGATGGACGCGGTTTCCGCGTGGCGCTGGATGCCATGGGGGGTGACCATGCCCCCGCCGAGATCGTCAGTGGTGGCGTTGCAGCAGCGCGTGAGGGAGCAATCGTCTTTCTGGTCGGCGTGCCGGAGCGCGTACAGGCCGAGCTGGATAAACAGGATGTCAGCGGACTCGCCATCCAGGTTGTCCCATCCGATGATGCTATTGAAGAAACTGAACAGCCTGCGCTTGCCCTGCGCCGCAAGCCAAAGGCCTCCGTTCTCGTCGCCACCGGCCTCGTTAAGGAGGGCATGGCTGATGCCGTCGTCAGCATGGGTTCCACCGGCGCGTTGATGGCCAGCGCCCACTTCCTGCTTGGCACACTTGAGAATCTTGATCGCCCCGTGTTAGGTGGCCCGGCGCTTGGCTACGCTCCCAACACAATCTGGCTCGATATGGGCGCGAATGTTGACGCCCGTCCCACGCAGTTCCTTGATTTCGCCGCCATTGGTGTTGCAACCGCTCGGGCCTACCTGCAGATTGACAACCCCAGTGTCGCGCTACTCAACGTCGGTGAGGAACCGACCAAGGGCAGCAAGCAGGTCAAGGAGGCGTACACGGCACTGCAGGAGGGTTCCGGCCTAAACTTCATCGGGAACGTTGAGGCACATGAGGCCGTGCAGGGCAAGGCGAACGTCATTCTTGCGGACGGCTTTGTCGGTAATGCCCTGCTGAAGTACAGCGAAGGCCTGGGTCAGGCTATCGCGCGTGACCTCGGCGAGCGGCTTGCCCCTGAAATCGGCCCCGAAAAAGCCCGTGATATCGCCATGAGCATCTTCCGAAAGATCAACCTGATGGAGACGGCGGGCGGCCCGATCTTGGGTGTCAACGGCATCGTCATCGTCGGACATGGCCGTGCCCGCGCATCCATGGTTCATGGCGCTATCCGCACGGCCGAGCTTTTGAAGGACCACAACATCGTTGCCGCCATCAAGGCCGAATTGAGCGCCATTCATGCGAGGAGCCAGGCCGCTGAGCCGGCCGCCTCGCCGGGAGCCTAGACACATGCAGACCCAGGCCGAATTGGCAACGCAGGAATCCAAGGAACTCGAAGGCCATGTCGCCCTCGTCACCGGCTCCGGTCGCGGTATCGGCAAGGCCGTCGCCCTCAAGCTGGCCTCCATGGGCGCCAATATCGTTGTCAACTACAACGCGAGCGGCGATCTTGCGCAGGGGGTTGTCGAGGAGATCAAGGGCCTCGGTGTCGAAAGCGCTTCTTTCCAAGCCGATGTCTCGCAGACCGATCAGGTTGAGGCGATGGTCAATGGCGCGGTAGATACCTTTGGCAAGGTCGATATCCTCGTCAACAACTCAGGCATCATCCGAGACAAGCTCCTTCTTCGCATGACGGACGATGACTGGGACACCGTCATTGGAACGGATCTGCGCGGGCCTTTCCTCTGCACGCGCGCTGTCATCCGTTCAATGATGCGCGAGCGCTGGGGACGCATCATCAATATTTCCTCAGTCGTCGCGCTCGCCGGCAACCCCGGCCAGTCCAACTATGCAGCCGCCAAGTCCGGCCTCACCGGATTCACATACAGCGTGGCCAAGGAGTTGGCCGCGAGAAACGTCACGGCCAACATCGTTGCGCCCGGCTATATCTCCACCGACGTGACCGAAAACCTGCCGGAGGAGATCAAGCAGCAGCTGACCGACCACATCCCGCTCGGGCGACGCGGGCATGCGTGGGAAATCGCTGAGATCGTCGCGTTCCTCTGTACGGATCGCGCCTCGTACATCACCGGACAACTTATCGCCGTCGACGGCGGCCTTGCCCTGACCGGATAACGGCAGGACACCATTCGGTCATCCTTCATACATCGTGCGCGTCATCGACATCTCCGTCCCGCTGAAGACCCTCAAGGAGGGGATGCACGTCTACCCAGGCGACGCCCCCTATTTCGCTAGCACGGAGAAGACCGTCCACAAGGACCGGATGAGGCTGTCCCGCATTGAGATTGGCTCACACAATGGCACGCATATCGACGTGCCCGCCCACTACATTGAGGGTGGCGCAGAGACCGAGACACTGCCCCTTGAAATGCTTGTTGGGCCAGCGTGGGTTGCGGACCTCACCGGACTGACGATGGGCACGGGCATCACCGTTGAGCACCTTGAAGCCGCAATGCCGGATACACCTGTAGAGCGCCTTCTGCTCAAGACACGCAATTCCGTGCTCTGGACAAGGGACTATTTCCAGCCACGCTTCGTCTTCCTGACTCCCGAAGCCGCCGAATGGCTTGTAGAGAAAGGCGTACGGTCGGTCGGAATCGACTATCTATCGATTGAGCGATTCGGTAGCGACGGCCCTAAGACGCATCTCGCCATCCTCGGCGCGAACGGCGTCATCATGGAGGGCCTTGACCTCACGAACGTCGAAGCTGGTCGCGAATACACCCTCGCCTTCCTGCCTCTCAAAACCCCCGGCCTCGACGGCGCCCCTGCCCGCGCCGTCCTCATCGCAGACGACGGCTAGCCATTCCCCCCATTCCCGTCAAAAAGCAAGAGAGGCCCAGCCCTCAAGCCGAGCCTCTCCCATGGGGAGGCAAGTAAGAACTACTCCCCGGCGCCAATCGCCACCTTGTGGGTCTCCGCGCCCGACGCCTTGGGAAGGCTAATGCTCAGCACGCCGTTCTTGAATTCGGACGTGCCCTTAGCCGCGTCGACCGCGCCGGGGAGGATGAGGCGTCGAATCAGCGAGCCGCTGTACCGCTCACGCAGGACGTAGCTGTCCTCCGTCTTGTCCGTCTCTGACTTGGACTCTGCGGACACTGTGACCGTTCGGCCCGTGATGGAGATGTCGACGTCATCAGGCTCGAAACCGGGCAAGGAAGCCGTCAGGCTGTAGTGATCAGGCTTGTCCTCAACGTCGATCCGCAAGTTGCCGCTATTGCGCCACCATGCGTAGCTGGGCGTGTCATTGAAGAAGCGATCCAGGCCGCGTCCAAACGAGGCTCGGCTCGGCCATGGATTCCATCGCATCATCGTCATTGTTCCTAATCTCCTGCACTAAACTTGATAATGATATTATAAGACTTAGTGCGTGGCTGTCAAGAGGAGAAAGCAGGAACTTATCTGAAAATTCCCCTTCTTTAAACGAAAAGGCAGGGATGCAAAGAGAAGCCTACTCGGCAGGCTATCTAAGCGCTCGCCGCCCTCAACACGTCAAAGAACTCGGCCAGGATGCCTGCCGTTGCGCCCCAGATGCGGTAGTCGTCGTGGTGGAACTCATACGCCATGATGGTGTTCTGGCCGTACGTGAACGGCTGACGGCCTTTCAAGTACGTCTCCCATAGATCGGCGAACGCGACTTCAAAGATCTCGTTCACCTCAAACCGGTCATGTTCATAGTCCGCCCCCGGCCTGACGATGCCCACAAACGGTGTGATGTGGTAGCCCGTCCGTGTTTGGTGGTCGTTCAGCCTGCCGAGAACCTCGACCTTGTCCGGTTCAATACCGACTTCCTCATGCGTCTCGCGAATCGCCGTGTGCGTGATGGACTCGTCCTCGGGGTCGCGAGCCCCGCCCGGGAACGACACCTCTCCCTTGTGATGTTCTACGCGGGACGTGCGAACGGTGAACAGGATGCTCGGCCCATCCGTCCCTTCAATGATGGGGATTAGCACCGCGGACGGCATCAGTGACTTATCATCGATGAACTCGGGTTCGTATGAACCGAGCGCGGCGCGGACGGCGTCCGACTGGAGCGAGGGCAGTTGCTGTGAATCGTTCATCGTCAGAGTATACTGCCAACGACGGCGTGTTCTCCGCGTGCGGCGTGTTGCGGCGCGGGGTAGAATGCGACCAGAGAGCGCCTGGGGCACAGGGAGAGACACACATGAGTGATCGTCTCGAGCGTGAGATTGAGGATATCGTCGAAAAGGCGGGCAGCCTGCCGCCGCCGCCTCGCCGTTCCCGTCGAGCTCAGCAGCGGCGTTCCGCAGACAATTCCCGACGCTCTATTCTTGGCGGCATGAAATACGCCGCCGTTTTCGGACTCCTTCTCCTTATCAGCGCCGCTCTGCTTTGGAGCATGTCAGGATCGCTCGGCGCGGTCTTGGCTCTCGGTGGTCTTATTCTGCTGGGTGCGGCCTACTTGAACTACTTTAAGAATGGCTCTCCCGCAAATCTGCCCGGCGGGTACGAAAAGCGATGGCGCGGGCAGACTCTCTATAAGGATCGATCCCAGGGCCCGTCTCTGTGGGATCGCCTCCGGGGCCGCCGCAACCACGACCGCGACTAACTAAACCGTCACCGCTGCGGCAGTTCCGCTCATCCGCCCGAACTCATCCATCAGCTGGCTTAACTGTTCGCGCCAACCGCTCCCTGCGCGCGCCGGTACCCGTATCTGCAGATGCCCGACATTCGCATTCGGCAGCGCCCGCCGTATCGCCTCACGGTCCAGCCAATACACGTCCCTGAGCCGCACGACAATCTCCGTGCCCTCCGTCGCGATGGCCCGCACCATGCCGCGCAGCTGACCCGTCTGCGCTCGAACCTCCACGGCCAACAGCAGGTCATCCACGTGCTGCGGCAGCGGCCCAAACCGGTCCCGCAGTTCGCCGCGTATGGTCTCCACTTCATCAGGATCGACGAGATTCGCCAGCCGTTCGTACACGGCCAGCCGTGTTCCCGTGTCCTCCACATAGTCCGGCGGGATGCGGGCGTCGGCGGGCAGATCAACAGGCGCGCGAGCGGCTCCCGCCGCCAACAATGACCGCCCTCCCGTCAGCCCCGGCTCGTCCGGCACGTTTGCCGACTTGCCCTTGCGGACCTCCTCGATTGCCTCAGAGAGCAGCCGCGTGTACAGGTCAAAACCGACCGCCGCCACATTCCCGCTCTGTTCCGCGCCCAAAATATTGCCCGCCCCGCGAATCTCAAGGTCTTTCATCGCGAGACGGAATCCCGCGCCAAGCTCGGCGGCAGACAGGATGGCACGCAAGCGACGCTCCGCCGTTGGCGTCAGCACTCTGTCGCGACGGAACAGGAAATAAGCATAGGCGCGAATCGACGAACGTCCGACGCGCCCGCGCAATTGATAGAGCTGTGTCAGGCCGAGTCGGTCCGCGTCGTCCACGATGAGTGTGTTGGCGTTGGGCATGTCCAGCCCCGCCTGGATGATCGTCGTGCAGATCAGCACGTCGAACTCCTGCGCCGCAAAGGAATTCATTACGCTTTCCAACGACTCCGGTGGCATCCGGCCGTGCGCCACGCCGAAGCTCGCCTCCGGAACAAGCTCCTGCAAATGCTCCAACACGCGATGGATGTCCTGAATGCGATTGTGGACGAAGAAGACCTGCCCGCCCCGGTCCGTCTCGCGCAAAATCGCCTCGCGGATTGTCCGGTCCTCCTGCTCCGCCACGAACGTCGTGACAGGAATCCGATCCTCCGGCGCGGTGTCGATGCGGCTCATATCGCGGATGCCGAACAGCGCCATGTGTAGCGTGCGGGGGATAGGGGTGGCGGTCATCGTCAGCACGTCCACCGTCGCCCGCATCTTGCGCAGATGCTCCTTGTGCCGCACGCCAAACCGCTGTTCCTCGTCGATAATCACCAGCCCCAGGTTGCGGAAACTCACGTCTTTGGACAGCAGGCGATGCGTGCCGATGACAACATCCACCTCCCCACGTGCCATCGCCGCCACGGTCTCCTTCTGCTCCGCGTCCGTCCGCAGTCGTGACAGCATGTCAACCCGCAGAGGGAACGTCTCCAATCGCTCCATGAACGTCCGGTAGTGCTGCTGCGCCAGCACAGTCGTCGGCACCAGCAGCGCCACCTGCGAGCCCGCCGCCACCGCCTTGAACGCGGCGCGCACCGCCACCTCCGTCTTGCCGTAACCCACGTCGCCGCAGATGAGCCGGTCCATCGGACGCCCCGCCTCCATGTCCGATTTCACGTCGATGATGGCCTGCTGCTGATCCTCCGTCTCCTGGTAGGGGAACGAACTCTCCAGCTCCCATTGCCACGCCGTCTCCCCTCCGAACGGTGAACGTGAGCTTACCTCCCGCTCCGCGTACAGTCTCAGCAGCTCCTCCGCGAACCTGAGCGCATCCTCCTTGACGCGTCGCTTGGTGTTGGCCCATTCGTTGCCGCCCAGTCGCGTCAGCGTCGGATTCCCGCCCGTGCCCGTGTACCGCGCCACGCGATCTACCTGGTCCGTTGGCACATAGAGTGTGTCGCCGCCCGCGTAGCCCAGCGACAGGTACTCCCGTTCCGCCCCTTCCGTTGACCGCTGCACCGTACCCTTGAACCGCGCGATACCGTGCTCAACGTGAACGACGTAGTCGCCCTCTATGAAATCGGAGAGAAACGCGTCGCGGCGCACAACGCGCCGCCGCACCGGACGCGGCCTCTTGATGAATCCGAAGATCTCGGTGTCCGACAGCGTGATGATTGACCCGCTAACACCTGATTCCCCGCCGCTCAGCTCCCATCCCTCTGCCAAAGCCGTCTGCACAATCACAAGACTCCCCGGTGTCGGCACGGCGTCCATGTCCGACCGCAACGAGAGTTCATGCCCGTTTTCCCGCAGCATCTCCGCCAATCTCTGCGCTTGCAGCGAAGCGACCACCACTGCGTTTCCGCGATGGCGCGCGCCGAGGATATCGCTGCTGAGACGGTCGATCCGTCCGCCGTACGTCTCCGGCGGCGAGAATCCTAAACTCCCATACGACCGTGCCCCCTCTTGTAGTCCGTCAGGTGATCCCTGTGCGAACGGTTCAAGGTGCAGGCGTCGCGGCACGTCCGCCAGCGACAACTCAAGCCGCTCCGACGTGGCAACAGGGCTTGGGAATGCGCGCGGCAACTTGCCGCGTTCGATCTGTCCGTCGCGGATCTCCAGCCCACGTCTGATTACCTCATCAAGGCGTGTTCTCACGCTGGTGGGCCGGTCAACTATGACCAGTGTTTCATCGGGCAGATGGTCGATGAGCGTTGATCGATGGAAATACGGCGCAAAGAACCCAACGCCCGGCACCGCCGCGCCCTCCGAAAAACGCCGCAGTTCTTCCGCGGATGCCGCCGCTTCGTCATCGCCAAGCACGTCCATGTCCGGCGGCGATATGCCCCGCACGGCGGACGGCAGCAACTCCAGCGCCGGTGTCACGACAACCTCGTTCACCTCTTCGGATGACCGCTGCGTTGCCGCGTCGAATGAGCGGATGCTGTCGATGATGTCCCCGAACAGCTCGATGCGAACCGGGCTTTCATCCTGCGGCGGCCAGATATCAACGATGCCGCCCCGACGGCTCACGGTCCCGGGCGTCTCAATCGCTGCCACCGGCTCATACCCCAGTTCCACGGCGTCCGAGAGAATGCCGTCCATCGAAACTGCTTCCCCGATGCTCAGCGTGAATGACGCGCCCTGAAAATCTTCGGGCGGCAGCGTGACCGCCGCCGCGGCATACGCGCTCGCGATGATGAACGGTGCAGGGCGGGCCATGAGTTCTTGCAGACGCGCCTCTTGCGACCCGGCCCGAAAGTCCGCGAGCGTGGAGAGAGCCCGCAGGCGTTCCCGTGTCGTTGATGCGTCGTTGGCCAGTTGCTCGTAGGGCAGGGCGTCCGGCTCAGGGTAGGGAATGACAGCGCTTGCTGCGGACGACGGTATATAGGCGCTGACCTGTTCATGCGCCCGCCGCGCGTCCTCCGCCCCCGCGTGAAGCCACAGCACGGGCCGCCCGAGATCCCGCCACAGGCTCGCAATGATGAACGGCGTTGCGCCCTCCAGCGGATCCAACAGGATCGGCTCCGGCTGCCCGGCGCGCAACGCCTCAACCAGCTGACGGTACGCGTACCGCCGCCTCAACCCCTCAGACAACACCGCCAGACTCACTAACTACCTCCACTTACCCTGAGCTTGTCGAAGGGTGCTTAAACGCCCAAAGCCCCGCCAAAGCGGGCACATACCAGTTTAGCGAGGTTGGTCGGATGGCGTTGGCTTTGCCACCCCCCTCTCTTGTCCCCGCGCCGCGCGTCCCCGTATCATCTAGCCAGCCGCCAAACGACGGCAGGCGCGGAATCTTCTGTAGGAGTTATTGAGAGTGACTCGAATCGTTGTGACCGGCGTCGGCATGGTGACGCCCCTCGGCCTTGATACGAAGACCACGTGGGATGGGCTGCTCGCCGGGCAGTCCGGCGCGGACACCGTCTCCCTCTTTGACGTCGAGCCGTTTCCCACAACCATCGCCTGCGAGGTCAAGGACTTTGACCCGTCCACCTTCATGGATCGCAAGGAAGTCCGTCAGACCGATCGTTATATCCAGTTCGCCATGGCCGCCGCGGACCAGGCCGTCAACGAGTCCGGTCTTGAGGTCACGGACGATAACCGCAACGATGTCGCCACAATCATTGGCAGCGGCTACGGCGGCATCGGCACCGTCCAGAATGCCGTCGAAACCCTTTCAACTCGCGGTCCCAACCGTGTCAGCCCGTTCCTGATGCCCATGATGGTCACGGAGATGGGCGCGTCCAAGGTGTCCATTGCGCTTGGCGCGCGCGGCCCCGCCTACTCCGTCACCTCATCCTGCTGCTCCGGCTCGGATTCAATCGGCGCGGCGGCTGATCTGATTCGACGCGGCGATGCCACGGTCGCGTTGGCGGGCGGGGCAGAGGCGACCATCACGCCCATCGCATTTGCCGGTTTCAGCCAGGCGGGCGCGTTGTCCACCAAGCGAAACGACAATCCCGCGCAAGCCTCCCGACCTTTTGACGTTGATCGGGACGGCTTTGTGATGGGCGAAGGCGCATGCGTGCTGGTGCTGGAAGACCTTGAGCACGCGAAAGCGCGCGGCGCGAACATCATCGCCGAGCTATCCGGGTTCGCATCCACGGCAGACGCCTATCACATCACGCATCCCGCGGAGAACGGCGAAGGCGCGGTGCGCGCCATGCGCAAGGCGCTCGACAGGGCAGGGCTTGCCCCCGGCGAGCTCGGCTATATCAACGCGCACGGCACATCGACACCCATCAACGATCGTGAGGAAACAAAGGCCATCAAGACCGTCTTTGGTGAGTCAGCGTACGCCGTGCCGATTTCGTCCACAAAGTCGATGCACGGGCACCTGCTCGGCGCGGGCGGCGCGCTCGAGGCTGCCATCTGCGCCCTTGCCGTCGCGAACGACCAGATCCCTCCGACCATCAACCTCGAAAATGCAGACCCCGACTGCGACCTGAATTACACGCCGCATGAGGTCCGCAACGGCCCTGTGAACAGCGCCCTGTCCAACACATTCGGATTCGGCGGCCACAACACGGCAATCATTTTCCGCAAGTTCGCGGACTAGCCGCCGCCCGCCATGACGGTCCAACGCCGGTGGGTGCTGCCGGAACCGCCGTCTCCGCAGGCGCGAGAGGTCCTGACCGCATTCCCACCGACGCTCCGGCAACTCCTCGTCAACCGGGGCATCGAGACATCAGACGCAGCCGATCTGTTCCTTCGGCCTGACGAGCGCCTCAGCGGAGACCCGAACGATATTCCCGGTATGGACGCCGCCATCCACCGTATTCGGCAGGCCATGTTCGCCGAGGAGAAGATCGGAATCTATGGCGACTTCGATTCCGACGGCGTCACCGGCACGGCGCTTCTGCGTGAGGCGCTGCAGAACCTCGACCTACAGGTAAGTACCTACATCCCCTCCCGAGCCGAGGGGCACGGCATCAATCGCGCGGCGCTGAAGACGCTCCATGAAGATGGCTGCACGCTTGTCATTACCGCGGACTGCGGCGTCGGCGGCGTCAATGACGGCGCGGCGCCAAAGGGCATGGACATCATCGTCACCGACCACCACATGCCCGGCGATGGTCTGCCCGATTTCGCCGCCATCGTGAACCCCATGCGACGGGAATCCGCGTACCCGTGGCCAAAACTTGCCGGAGTGGGGGTAGCCTACAAACTTGCTCAGGCCCTGTATCAAGAGATGGGCAAAGACCTGCCCGCTGATCTCGTTGAATTGGTCGCGCTCGGCACTGTCGCGGACGTTATGCCACTGATCGGCGAGAATCGGTATCTGGTCAACGAGGGCTTGCTCCGAATGCGAGACACGAGACGTCCCGGCATCCATATTCTTGCGTCAATTTCCCACCGCCCTCTCGCCGGCCTCACATCTGAGGACATCGCCTTCCAGATTGCCCCGCGTCTCAACGCCGCCGGCCGACTGACCCACGCGGATGATGCCCTCCGCTTGCTTTCCACACAGGACGAGGAAGAAGCCCGAACTCTCGCCGTCCAACTTGATGAGCTCAATCAGCGCCGCCGTGAACTCACCGAGGAGGCATACAACAGAGTACGAGAACACATGGCTGATGGTGCTGTGGAAGCGCCCGTTATCGTGGCAGGTGCGCCCGACATTCCTGCGGGAATCCTGGGCCTCGTGGCCGGTCGGCTCATGGAAGAGTTCTATCGCCCAAGCTTCGTCTACTCAACGTACGGCGATGGTCTGGTTCACGGCTCCGCGCGCAGTATTGAGGAGTTTGATGCCGACGGCGCCCTGAAGCAGTGTGCGGACTTGCTCACACGGTTCGGCGGTCACCATCGCGCCGCCGGTTTCTCCGCCCTCGAAAGCAACCTCCCCGCCTTCCGTGACAGGTTGCATGATTTGGCCGCCAAGGCCTTGGACGGCGTTGATCTTCATCCCACGCTCGATATTGACGCCGAGGGCGCGCCCTCGCGCATCGCCGCGGAACTCAACTCTCACATGACAAAGCTGGAACCATTTGGCGAGGGCAACAGGAAACCGGTGTTCCTCTCCCGGAACATGCGCGTCATATCGTCACAGAGAGTTGGAGATGGCTCACACCTAAGGCTCGCACTGGCGGAACCCGACACGGGGTTGGAATGGAATGCCATCGCATTCCGACAGGGCGATAACGCAGGGCAGGCGAGGGGAGAGATCACTGTCGCGTTTCAGCTCCAGGAGAACGACGGCGGCCCCAACTCAAACCGCCAAACCAGGCTGGAACTCAACGTCCAGGACTTCCGCCCCTCAAACTAGACTGGGGAGAGTTACGCCGGCTGCGGTGGCGCGTCCGCCTGACCGTCCTCCGGCTCTTCCTCCGAGTTGTCGTCTGACTCGCCGGAGTCGTCATCACCTGGTCCTGCCAATCTCACGCGTGTAATCAGGAATGCCAGCGCAACTACCACCAGCAGGATGGCCAACAAGTGCGCCTGTTGAAGTCCGGCAAACCACACGGCGTCTCGCCGCATGAACTGGATGACAAATCGGCCAAGCCCATACATCAATAGGTACATGAAGAAGACCGAGCCGTCCGGCCGCAGTCTTCCAATCAGGAAATAAGTGACGATTCCAATGAAGGCGTCCAGCGCCATCTCGTACACGATTACCGGGTGCATCGGCCCTTCGCCGTTCGCTGGGCTGCCCGGATGTGTGTACAGGAACGCCCATGGCCGCACCAGCGTCTCACCCAGATGCTCGCCATTGATGATGTCTCCGAACCGTCCGAGGAACATGCCGAGCAACAGTCCCGGCGTGACAAGGTCCACCATGCGTCCTACGGGATAGCGATGCCGCCATGCGTAGAAACTTCCGGCGAGCGTCGCGCCGAGGATGCCTCCGAGAAGACCGATTCCGCCCTCATAGATCCGGAGAATGAGCAGCAGATCCGTCGCGTAATAGTCCCAGTTATCAATCACATGAACCAGCCGCGCGCCGATCAAACCACCCAGCACGGCCCAAACGGCGGTGCCGTAAACGGCGTCCTCATGGATGCCGTGCTTGCGGCCCATGTACACGGCCCAGATAACGACGGCGACAATGCCAACCGCCGTAAAGAATCCGTGCCATGTCACAAGGAACGGGCCAAGTTCAAAAATCGTGGGGTCAATCCCGATGTTGATGGCGGCAAGAACGTTCAACCTGTATTACCTCACTGGTTAGAATTGGCCGGGTCATGCGCCGTGCGGCTCCACAACCTGCCGTCACACTATTCTATGCCCCCGCTGTCACATCTGACGAATCGGTGACACCCGGCCACGAAAGGTCTTATTCATCGGACTTTGTGATATTCTTCTCTAGACGTGACGTAACACATCCATAACTATTCAAAAAGGACGGCCCCGTAATGCTTGATCAGGGTGTGCGAGATTTCCTTGTGTACCTCACCACTGTCAAAGGGTTCTCCGCTAATACATCGGAGGCCTACCGCAGTGACATGACGCAGCTGACTGAGTGGCTTGCAGACCCGTCTGAGGACCTGGCGCCGGCGGAATCGTGGGCGGACGTTTCACGCGACCATCTCCTGGGATTTGTCAGCCATCTGAAGTCCCGGGAGTACGCTACAACCACCATTGCGCGTAAGATTGCCGCCGTGAAGTCCTTCTTCTCCTATATGACCACACATGACCTGCTCGAATCCGATCCCTCTGAGGGACTCAGTTCACCAAAGGTCGGAAGGGCGCTGCCGTCCCCGCTCGGTGTGGATGAAGTGGAATCGCTTTTGAATCAACCAAGAGGCAAAACGACGCCGGAGGCCATGCGCGCGTCCGCCATGCTTGAACTCCTCTATGCCACGGGAATGCGTGTCTCGGAACTCGTCTCATTGAGCGTTGCCGACGTCAATCTTGATGAAGGTTATGTACGATGCCGCGGCAAGGGCTACAAGGAGCGCATTATTCCTGTCTACCCTGAGGCCATTCGCGCCCTACGCGTCTACATTGATGAGGCCCGTCCCAGGCTGCGCCGCCGACGTGACGAACCCGCGTTGTTCCTGAATCGACGCGGCAACCGCCTCACTCGGCAGGGCTTTTGGCTTCTTCTCAAATCGCTTGCCGCCGAGGCGGGAATCACGCACAGCATCACGCCGCATACCCTTCGCCACAGTTTTGCCACGCACCTGCTGCGTGGTGGTGCTGCTCTTCGGCATGTACAGGAATTGCTCGGCCACTCCAGCATCTCTACCACCCAGATCTACACACGCTTGGCCCATGACCAACTGCGTGATGAATACGATCGTGCGCATCCTCGTGCACGCTACGGCCGTGAACACGAGCGCGACGCCGTCACCGCCGGATAGCCTCTCCTTTTGGCTTTGACCCTTCTATCGCCTAAAGCTACCCAGCGTGGCATGATGGGGGCGTCCGCTAGGCGAAGACGCACGAAGTAGAACTCGCGGGGGACGGGGGGCGTCATGGCTGTTGTAGCGATTGCGGGTCAGATCGGCAGTGGCGGCCAGGATATTGGCCAGGAAGTCGCCAAAGAACTCGAAGCTGAATTCGTTGATAACTTTCTCCTGAGCGAAGCTGCGAATCGCACCGGCATGAGCATTGAAGAATGGGATGCGCGGGACATGCGCGTCGATAGCCTGACTGATCGCATCGCTCGCGTCTTCCAGACATTCATTCAGCGCTCTGCAGCAAGCTACACTGCCGACCCCTACATGAGCGGCGAGCCGCTTCTCTCGCGCACCTATGAGCAGGCCGCCGCGGAACCACGTAACGATGAGCAGACTCTCGATGATCAGCGCTTCCTGGAGGTGACGACAGAGATTATCCAGGAACTTGCCCGCCTACCCCGTGTCGTTATCATCGGCAGGGGAGCGACGTATATCCTCAGAAACAGCCCCCGTGTCTTCAACGTCCTCGCCTTGGCGCCGCGTGACGCGCGAATTGAACGCTGGGCCAACCGTAACAGTTTGTCGGTGGACGAGGCGCGTCGAGAGGTCGACGATCAGGAACACCACCGGCAGGCCTTTCTGAGAAAGTTCTTCGGTGTCGATCCGTTCGACCCCAGTTGGTTCGATATGGTGCTCCGCGTTGACCGTCTTGATATCAAGCACTATGCGCAAATGGTTGCAACAGGAGCACGCGCGCTGGACGAACAACTCCTTTGCGATGAAACTTAAGCTGAAACCTCAAAGAGACGGCGCGGGAATGGAGAGACGAAAGTAATGCCTGGAAAACCAAGCAGGCGTGACCGAAAGCGACGCGGCTCAGCCACTGAGCGCCGCCCTCGCCCGGCCCCGCCTGTCTCACCGGGACGCATCGTGAGGGCGGCAAGTGTCAGCGCTCCTCCCACGACAGCCGAAGAAACGCCGACGATAGCGCCTGAGCTTACCGCCGCCGCGCCGGCACAGACACCCGTGGCCGCGCAAAGCGGCGTACGGACACGGGGTAGAGGCGTTGGCGCGCTCCGCCGCGGAGCGACGTCGTCCGCACGCGCGCTTGAAGCGCAGCGTGAAGAACGAGTTCGGCGTGATTCCGTGGGAGACCTCCGCTCCATCGGCCTTGCCGCAGTTGTCACTGCTGCCGCCCTTGTCGCTGCCGCTGTCTTCCTCTAAAGCCGATCCGTCGCCTTGAGACGCCTTTCTGTCATTCTGAGCGCAGCGAAGAACCCCCTCTCGTTCCGCGGCGCGATAGAATGAGCGCACGATGAGCATTGATCTCGCCAAGGTCGCCCGCGGCCTGCCCACACAGCCGGGCGTCTACATCTTTCGTGACGCGCGCGGCAAGCCGATCTACGTCGGCAAAGCGGCGATTCTCCGCAACCGCGTGCGCTCCTATTTCGGCTCGGACGCCCTGACGCCGGGAACCAAGGCATTCCAGATCGCCCAGCGCGCCTCAGACCTCGACTGCATCGTCACGACGACCGAGGCGGAGGCGCTCATCCTTGAAAACACGCTGATCAAGCGCCATAAGCCGCGTTTCAACGTCCGCCTGAAAGACGACAAGACTTATCCCTACCTCAAGATTGACGTGCGCGAAGAATGGCCGCGCGTTTACATCACACGACGGATGCAGGACGACGGCGCCCGCTATTTCGGTCCGTATGCCAGCGCGTCGAGCGTCCGCAAGACCCTTGATCTGCTCAACAAGCTATTCCCTTATCGCTCCTGCACTAAAGAGATTACGGGCACAGACCCGCGCCCCTGCCTCGATTACCACATCAAGCGCTGTCTCGGCCCCTGCATCGGCGCGGTATCCAATGAGGACTACCGAGATGTCATCGGACAGGTCTCCGCATTCCTGGAAGGCAAGCAGGCAACCATCGCGCGGGACATCAAGCGCAAGATGATGGACGCGTCCGACAGCCTCGAATATGAACGCGCTGCGTTCTTCCGTGATCAGCTCAATGCCATCAATCGCGTCTCCGCCGAGCAGAAGGCCGTCTCCACACATGCCGTCGACGAGGACATCATCGCCATCGCCCGCGCCGGTAACGAGGCATGGGCGGAGGTATTCTTCGTCCGCGGCGGGAGACTGCTGGAGCGCGACAACTTCCTGCTCGACGGCACGCTCGGCGAAACAGATGGCGAAGTGCTGGCCGGTTTCATCAAGCAGTTCTATGTAAACAGCCCAGTTGTCCCGCCACGCATCCTGACGCAGTCGCCGGTCGCAGACGGCCCCGCCATCACGGAATGGCTTGAAGAGCGACGAGAAGGCCGCAAGGTGCGCCTCATCGTCCCGCAGCGCGGCGAGCGCAAGAAGCTGCTGGAACTCGTCGCAGAAAACGCCCTGCAAGGCCTTGAAGCCCTTCGTATCAAAGTACTCGCGGACGAGGCTGCTACGGAGACGGCGTTGGCGGAACTCAAGGAGCAGCTCAACCTCTCGGAACTCCCGCGCCGCATCGAGTGCTACGACATCTCAAACACGCAGGGAACGAACTCCGTCGCGTCGATGGTCGTCTTCCAGGACGGGCAGCCACTCAAGGACCACTACCGTCGTTTCCGAATTAAAACAGTAGAAGGCGCGAACGATTTCGCGTCGCTGCAGGAGGTCATCCGACGGCGGTTCCAACGCTCCGGCGCGCTTGGCAGCGCTGCCCGCGGGCTTGCATCGACTGCCGAAGACGCTGAGGAAGTCATCGCGCAGTTCAAGTCAGCCCCGTCTCGCAGCAAGGACAATCGTAGTGGTTCAAAGAAAGAGACGGCAGACGGCTCGTTCATGACGCTCCCTGACCTCGTCCTAATCGATGGCGGCAAGGGACAATTGAACGCCGTCGCTGAAGTAATGCGTGTCGAGCTTGGGCTTCACCAGATCCCGCTCGCGTCATTGGCCAAACAGGAAGAGGAAGTCTTCCTGCCGGAGATGGCAGAGTCGATCATGCTGCCGCGAACGTCGCCCGCCCTTTATCTTGTCCAGCGTGCCCGCGATGAGGCACACCGATTCGCCATCACGTTCCACCGCGGCGTGCGTCAGAAGAAAGGGATGGAATCAATGCTGGACGCAGTGCCCGGCATCGGCCCGCGACGCAAGCGCATGCTCATGCGCCACTTCGGCAGCCTCGACGCCATCCGCGAAGCCACGATCGATGACCTCTCCGCCGCCCCCGGCATGACCAAACGTCTCGCTGAACGTGTCAAAGAGTACGTCTAGAAACCCCTCCTTTACGTCGTTACCTTGCCCGTCCTCTCCTGACGTATACTCAATGGGCGGCTGAGGATGGTCGCTACGTTCATTCTGGGGGAGGGACATTCACATGGCTGATTTTGAAAATCTTATCTACGAGGTCGGTGATGATGGTGTCGCGCAAGTCACGCTAAATCGACCCGAGCGCCGCAACGCGCTCAACCCGGATCTTCTCCATGAACTTGAGGATGTCTTTGACTCCGTCGAGACAGACGATAACGTCCGCATTGTCGTCATCACAGGTGCGGGTCCGGCATTCTGCGCGGGGTACGACCTTACCCCCAACCAGGAGAGGCCAACCTATAGCGCCACAGAGCGCTGGGCGCGCACCCACTGGCAGGCGGAACTCGTTGTCCGCCCGTGGTACTCGCGTGTCCCGTGGATTGCGGCGGTGGACGGCCCCGCAGCGGCAGCGGGCAACGTCCTTGCCATGAGTTGTGATCTGATTGTGGCGTCCGAGCGTGCCCAGTTCGGAGAGCCGGAGATCCGCCACGTCGCCCACTCGCCGCATGTGCTAATGCCGTTCATCACAGCCAATCGCCACCTAAGGGAGTTCTACTACACTGGCGACTTTATCGACGCCGAAACCGCCGACAAGTGGGATATGGTCAACAAGGTCGTCCCCGCGGGCGAGGCACTCAATGAAGCGATGGCGATGGCTCGCCGCATCGCGCAGGTGCCGCCTTTCGCGCTCCAGATGATGAAGCGCTCCGTCAGCGCCGTCTACAACGCCCAGGGCTTTGAGAGGAGTCAGCGAGACCACCTGATGATCCGCATGATTGAGGGCCTTGTGCCGGATGTGCCGGAGCGGGAGTACCTCGGCAAAGTGCGCATGGAGCAGGGTATGAGGGCGTTCCTTGAGGCGCGCGACGGCCCGTTCCGCTAGGCCGAGCCAGGGTCGAGGCGTAAGCACTCAGTAGTGAGGCCGATGGATGGCCGATAACCACGAAGGCGGTCACCCGCCCATCATGCACGGGCACGGTAAGGCAAAGTTCTGCCTGAACTGCGGCAAAGAACTTGTCGAGCGTGAGATTGACGGCTCAATGCGCCCTGCCTGTGATGAATGTGGCTATGTCCACTACACGGATCCCAAGGTGGCGGTCGGCGTCCTGATCGGCGACGAACAGGGACGTGTGCTCCTCATGCAGCGCGCCCACCACCCACGCAAAGATTTGTGGTCATACCCAGCCGGGTTCGTTGACGCGGGTGAAAAGGTGGAGGATGCTGCGATTCGTGAAACACAGGAAGAGGTCGGCGTCACTGTCGAGCTTGACGGCCTGCTGGGTCTCCATTCAGAGACCGGCAACCGTGTCATCCTAGTCGTGTATCGCGGTCACATCGTTGAGGGAGAGCCGCGGCCTGGCGACGAAAGCCTGGCGGTTGAGTATTTCCCGGCTGATGCTCTGCCTGATCTCGCCTTTGACCGGGACCGCGGCATTATCCACGATTGGCACCGGAGATTTATTGCGCATCCCGCGCCGCGCTGACAGACGATGACTGAACGTGAGAGTATTGGAAAAGACTGAGGGATAGGAGGGTAGAGATGGCGGACTACGAGAACATTATCTATGAACTGCGTGAGGCAGCTGGCGGCAACGTCGCCTACATCATGCTGAACCGCCCCGAGAGACTGAACGCGCTGAGTCGCGCGCTGCTGGCAGACCTCGGCAGCGCTCTCGAAGAGGCGGACAAGGACGAGACCGTCCGCTGCATCGTCATCAAGGGCGCAGGGCGCGCATTCTCCGCGGGCTACGACATGAACGTGCAGTCCGAGGGCAACCTGCCGCGCGACGCCCTGGCCATGATTACCAGCGACCACCCCACGACCATGTATCGCCGCTGGATTTGGGGCAACCGCAAGCCGGTCATCGCTCAGTGCCATTCATTCAGCCTCGCGGGGGGCGGCCAGTTGGCCTGCCACTGTGACATCACCATTGCTTCGGATGACGCGCTCTTCGGCTATCCGCCAGCGCGCTATGCCAGCGTCGCGACGTACATGATTTGGCCGGAACTGGTCGGCATGAAGAAGATGAAGCAGCTTGCATTCACCGGCAACATGATGGACGCCCAGGAGGCGTTGCGTGTCGGCCTCGTGAGTGAGGTTGTTGGGCGTGACGAACTCGACGATCACGTCTGGACGCTCGCCAACACCATCTCCAAGCTGCCGCCTGCCTCCACGGAGCTCAATAAGCGTGCCATCAACTACTACTATGAGTCGCAGGGCATGTTCCAGGCGTACGAGTACGCCGAGAACTTGATGTACGTGTCCTACGCGGCCTCCCCGGAGGATCTCCCGAAGGGCCTGCAGGACGTGGATCGCGTGACGGCAGAGCAGGGGATGCGCGCCGGCTTCCAGTACATGAACGATGCGTTCACCGAAGAGGATCAGGCCATCGCCGCTGAGCAGATGGCCCGCCCCAGCCGCGCCCCCTAGCGCTACCCTGTGCTAGAGTGAGCCATCGGGCAGCGCGTCGCACGACGTCCGCCGCCCAACCACGACGATAAGGGGATAGAGGAAGGGAGATTGGTATGAAGGCACTTGTCTTCGACGAGTATGGGGGTCCGGAAGTCCTGCAATGGAAGGACATTGATGACCCCAAGGCTGGGCCGAATGACGTCGTCATTGAAGTTAAGGCAACGGCTATCAATTACAACGATGTTTGGGGACGCCGCGGTGCCCCTATGGAAGTGGAATTGCCCCATATCTCTGGCAGCGACGCATCCGGTGTTGTCGTGGATAAGGGCAGTGAAGTCACAACTCATTCCATCGGAGACGAAGTTGTCGTGCACTGTGGGCGCCCGGCTTTCAACAACCGCACGGGACAGGAATGCAACATCTGGGGTTATGACTGGCCCGCGCTTGACGGCGCGCATGGTCAGTATGTGAGAGTGCCGGCGGAGAACGCCGTTCCCAAGCCCACCAATCTCACTCATGAAGAGGCGGCCTCATTCCCGCTTGTCCTCGTCACCACGTGGCGCAAGCTGGTTGAAAAGGCTCCGATTAAGCCCGGCGACCATGTCCTGATCTGGGGCGCGGCGGGCGGTCTTGGTGTCATGGCCATCCAGATTGCCAGGCTGTTCCAGGCGCACCCGATTGCCGTTGCTTCTAGCGACGAGAAGCTGGAGTTGTGCAAGGAGCTCGGCGCGGAGTACCTGATTAATCGCAAGACACAGGATGTCCGGCAAGAGATGCGCAATATCGTGGGGCGGCGCGGCGCACAGGTTGTATTCGAACACCCCGGCCAAGCAACCATGGGACTCAGTATCCAGCTTGCCAGTTGGGGCGGCACCGTCGTTACAAGCGGCGCAACCAGCGGCTACGACGCCAACATTGACCTCCGCCATATCTTCTTCCGACAGGTCAAGCTGGTTGGTTCCACCCTGGGAACCGTCCACCAGTTGCAGGATGCGCTGGACCAGGTGCAGGCGGGTCACATCAAGCCGGTCATCGACCGTGTCCTGCCGATGAAGGATGCCGGACAGGGACAAACATTGCTTGAGACTGAAGAGGTCGCCGGCAAGGTCATCCTGGTACCGGATTAGACTTCCGCGAACGAAACGGTACGTAAAGGGGGCGTCCCAGGGGACGCCCCCTTTTATTTGGGACTTATATACCTATGCACACTACGCGGCGAAGATTGCTGTCCCCACTTCAATGACAATTCCCACGAGAGCCGAAACCAGTTGAACCAAGAACTCCGCTACTGCAACAGGGGCGAATATGAGCGCTACGACAATTAGAATCGCCCAACCTGGGTTCTCACGTGCCCATTCCCACACGTAACTCATGCGCGGCACTCCTTACATCGCCCGTCGTCGTAAAGGACTTCGGGATAGCTAACCTCACGCCCACAGTGAGCGCACTCGTAGGTCTTGGGCTTGCCGCTCCCTGGGAAAGTCCCTGAGAACATAACGCGGGCTATCTCGTCCGGCGTCGCGTCAATGCGCGGCGGGTAACGCCGTTCCATCGGGCGACCGCGTTCTTTCTTATCGCGTGGCATCGCTATATCTCGCTTTACAACTCGCTATAAATCCGTATCTGGTATACTGGGGACGCGAGAAGGAGGCTCTGTTGCGACACATGTGTCGCAACAGAGCCTTTGTCGTAATGCCGGGGTGGTGGAACGGTAGACGCGCTGGCCTCTCAAGTCAGTGTCCATCGTTGGACGTGCGGGTTCGAATCCCGCCCCCGGCACCATCTCCGTGGCCCGTGCCACCGGACGGCAACTCCCCTTGACGAAGGGAGCCATGATGGGTTCAATCCCCATACGGGCCACTTTCTCGGAGAAGTTAGTCACTCTACAATGCATTGACACTGCGTTGTGACCTCCTTCCCGTCAAGACCATTGTACCTCGATTCTCTGGATCAAAAAAGACCTGGATTTGACCGACTTGCTCTCTGCCCTCTAGTCTGAAAGAGCCTACCAGTCCTAGTTCCCCGCATTGGGTTACTCAGGGATGGACTACACATGTCCCCTGCGGCCCAATGCGTGGTTCGACTGGTAGGCAAACAGTCCGATCCCAAGACCGCAGGGGGCACACTTATGCGACTCGTCTTTGTTCTTGCCTTGCTATTGATTCTGGCCGCAGGATGCGACGCAGAAGCCGCTACACCCACTCCACGCGCCACACGGGTTGTCATGCACACGCCGACTCCTACGGCGACATTCATTCCGCGTCCAACAAGCACACCTGCTCCCACAGCAACGGCCACGGCAATAGCCCCACCAACCGTGAGGCCAACCGCACCCCCGATTGGCGCAGTCACAGTAACGCCGTTCCCGACACAGCCACCACGCAACACGGCGCAGACCTCGCGCGTGCCCGTGAGCGTACAGCGCGGGTGTGATGCGGCGTCTGAATTACTTGCTCTCATGGAGAATCTTGACGAGGCAGGGATAGAGCGTAATCTGACCAGGCTTGCGCGAGCCATCATAAGCACAGGGGAATATGGATTAGACGCGCAGGGTCGGCTTGTGCTCTCGGACATGGCGTCTGCGGAACAATACGTCAACGTGTACGACGCCTTCTGGGTGATTGAGTCCGGCCTCGAAACCTATATCCACCTGTGTGAGTTGCAGGGGTACACGCCTTAGCCGTCGATTAGATCGGCGTAGGGCAGGCGCTTGCCGTCTATGCCGCGTGCCATCGCTTCCATCTGCTCAAGGGTGTCCAGTGAGCGGTCGTTGTGCCGCCCCGCGAACTCCGTGACGTACCTGTTCAGGTGCTTGGGACTCATCTTGTGGTAGATACCGTGATACCCGCGCTTTAGCATCGCCCAGTGGCTCTCAATGCCGTTTGTGTGGGCCATGCCGTCCACGAATTGACGGACTGAGTGCTTCACGACGCCGTGCCTGCGATTCAGGAACGGCAGGGCGCTATAGGATGCGTGCTCGTCCGTGTAGACCTGTACGCCCTCTTCCGTGCGCTCGTGGACGAACATCATAAGCGTTGCCGCACTCGTGGAATGCACGACCCGTGCGCTGACCTTGTTGGTCTCGCGGTCCTTGACACCCGCCACCACAGCCTTGCCGACCGTGCCACGTCCAGCGCGTAGCTTCTTGTTCCCGTGCTTGTTGTCTTCCTTGCCACCGATGTAGGTCTCATCCACTTCGACGGGGCCTGCGAATCGCTCAGTTGCCGTATCCCACGCTTGGCGGATCCGATGCGCCATGTACCATGCGGACTTCTGCGTGATGCCTAGATCGCGGTGCAGCTTCATGCTGGACACGCCCTTGAGGTTCGTGGAGAACAGGTAGAAGGCGAGCGCCCACTTGCCAAGCGGCAGGCGGGAATCGTGCATGATGGTGCCGGTCTTGACGGTGAAGTCCTTCTTGCAGGCGTTGCAGTGGTACTGTGTGGTCTTGCGATTGGCATAAGGCTTGCGCGTGTGAACGTTGTCACTGTCACAGTCCACGCAACGGACGCCGTCAGGCCAGCGCAACGACACGAACCATTCCTCGGCCTGTGTGTCGTCACCGAACCTCTTGACGGCATCCACAAGGGTTATGCCCTTGCGGTATGACTTGCCTGGTGCCTTCGCCATTCTTTCCGTGTTCACCGCCTTCCTGATTTATGTACTTAGTGTACACTATGGCGGCGGATTTGTCAAGGTGTGATGTACGCTTATCCACAAGGAGGAACAGCATGGCTCAAACCGCACCATGGCATTCAGTGAATTCAACCGTGTATCACGAATGCACCAATTGCACCACGGGGAACAACATTGAGCAGGAGAACTGGCGAGCAGGAACTGGCCAAAGGCGACGATGCCTGGAGTGTGTAAGCCTTATTGCTTCCGGTGGTTGCTGAGAAGAGGAACCTGTTCCCAGAACACGATTTCGGAGACAGGCCCTTCTGGTTGACCGTGAATAACTGACCACACACGGCGAATCTCTTTGACAGGCAACCCGTTATAGATCGCCACCCCAAGCGCCCGCCATTCTTCGCCATGATCGCCCTCGAAACGGACGGCTGGCTCTGGGTAGCTATGGCCTTTACCGCCCTGACAAGATTCGTATGTGTGGATTCCCTCACGACGCAGGATTAATACTGCTCTCTCAATACCAGAATCGAGCGGTGGGTCAAAGTCCTCTCGTAGGGCATACTCATTCATGGTGATCGCCTACGATGTCGGTGTACATAGGTATATAAGTCCCTTTTATTTCCCACACGCGGGCGAGAATGAGAAACTGGGCGCATGACTCGTCCTGCCAGGCTCACCCGGGCCGTCGTCCTGATTGATGGCCTTGACCCGCGTGCGGTCCTGCCCGCTGCGGGCCCACATCCGGCATTCAGAGAGGTGGACGGCATGCCCGCCGCCGATGTGCTTCTCCGACATTTGGCAGGGCAAGGAATGACAGAGGTATGGCTTGTTTCGCGCGCCTTACCCGGTATGGTTGTTCACTATTTCGGCGATGGGAGCAGGTGGGGAGTCAGGGCGACGCACATCCGACAGGACGGCGCGCCGGGCTCAGGCGGCGCGCTTATGGCTGCTCGCCAGCAAATAACTGAATCAACACTCGTGATTGACGGCGCTCTCGTCACGGATTTCCACCTCACTGCCATGTACGACGCACACTGCACCGTGGACACAGATGTCACCATTTGTTTGACCGGCGAAGTAGAGGAGACAGCAGGATTGCCCCGTGCGCGAACGGATTCCTCCTCCCGTCTCGTGCAGGAAATACTGGTTGATCCACCGTTCCCGACTGACCCGGAGATTCTTGTCGGAGTTGGTATCTACATCATCGAACCCCAGGCAGTGGAGCCCTTACAGAAGGCAGGAGTGAACGCGGATTGGGTGACAGATGTCCTTCCCACTCTGGCCCGACAGAGCCGTGTTCAGGGATGGCAGGCCAACCCGGCCACCCGATTCAATCTTCCGCGCCGTGTCCGAGTGATGCACTCCCAGACCGGACGCGCATTGCCTTCAATCTGAACGTCTGACCGATTGACCAATAGCCTAAACAGGCTTATAATCCAAAACTGGTTCAAAACAAATTTCTAATTTTGATTTGGACATGGGTGACCCTTCGAGGGTCAAGGCGCGGGATACGGGAGCAGTTGAGATAGTGGGGCTCAGGCCCAAAGAGGAGTAGTGTGTCATGCCATGGACGCATGCGGGCGTAAGCAGACGCCTGAAGTTGCTCGGCGTGCTGGGAATCGTTGGTGGACTGCTGTTTGCCTCCATTACCGTCGCCCTGGCGCAAGAGACCCCGGCGGAGGAAGAAGACAGCGTCACCGCCACCTTTGAATATGATTCAGGGGTCAACCTGGGTATCCCGGGTTCATTCTTCCCCGGCTTTGATGTGGCGGGATCCCTTATGGTTCAGCCTCGGGCGCTGCAAGTGAATGGCAATGAGATGCCGTCGGCTTCTATCACCATTGAGCCGCTTCAGCTGGAAGAAAGCCAGACGATGCCCACGCTGATTGCTCCCAATCCGAGCAAGCCGAGCGGCAGCACCGCAGAGTACCTGCGCCGAGCCGTTACCGTGTCCGTCACCATTGACGGCGAGGATGCGAGCGACACAGCCCGCTTCAACCCCACCATGATGCTCAATCTGGATTTGACAGATGCTGAATGGGAAGAGGCGGACAATGACCCGGATGCGTTCGTCGTTCGCGCCTGGGATGCCGGCAGGAATATGTGGTTGACCGTCGAAACATCTACAAACCCGTTCGATATGGTTGTTACGGCCAAGGTCGCCCGGGCCGGTCAGTTCGCCCTGTTCAGGGAGGAACCGCCGCCTCCTATCCAGGGCGGAGATGTTTCCCTGAGTTCCATGACGCTGCTGTTCATCGCCATGCTTGGATTCGCGCTGGCCGGTACTGGTGTCATGTTGGCTCGTGGCACGTTAGGTCGGCGTTCCCGCTAGATTTCGATACTTGGAAACTCACGGGGCGTGGAGGGCCGCCCGGCCCACCGCGCCCCATTCCGTTATTGTGGGTAGGTGCAATCCGATTCCAGGACAGTCATCCATGTCGCCTTGCTCCGTGAGGGCGCAAGTTTGCCGTTTCGCGCCACACCCGGCTCGACCGGCTTTGATATCTACGCCTGCCTGCAGGATGGAGAACAAGAGATTATCGTTGGCACTGATCCCGTACTGATTCCAACCGGCATCGCTCTCGAGTTCCCACCCACTCTTGATGTCCAGGTTCGCCCGCGCTCCGGCCTCAGCAGTAGGGGGGTGATGGGTACTGTCGGGACGATCGACAGTGACTACCGGGGAGAAGTCTTCGTCACCATGTACACCGTGGGAAACCGGCCGCCCCACGTTGTCCGCAGCGGCGACAGGATCGCGCAACTGGTCGTTGGAATCCGCGCCGACGTTTCACTGGAATTCGTGGAAAGCCTTGGCGAGACCGAGCGGGGCGGTGGCGGACACGGCTCCACTGGCGCCTAAACCCCACCGCCCGTCCTGAGCCTGTCGAAGGGCACGAACGCCCTCAAACCTCAAGCGGCGTATCGTCCCGGTTCGCCCATTCCCGCATGGACCCGTCATAGTTCCGCGTGCTTTCGTAGCCAACCAGCCGCATGACGAATACTCCGTGCGCCGCACGGATGCCACCCTGTCAATACGTGTAGACGTTCTTGTCCGGCGTGATGCCGTGTTCAGAAAGCAGTTGTCGTATCTCGGATGCCGACTTGAACCGATGCGTTTCGCGGTCCATCAGGTTAAGCCACTCAAGGTGAACGGCCCCGGGAATATGCCCCGCTCGCGCGTTGGCACGGTTGTTGGAGCCGTCCCATTCGCCATCTGTGCGAACGTCCCAAACGACGGAGTCCGCCAGCGTGCACGCCTCTTTCAACTCGTCGACTTTCACGAGCATTGAGTCGTCAAGGTTCGGGGTGAATGTCACGCCTTCCGCCCGCGCCGGACGCTGGAAACTGATTACGTGGCCGCCGTTAACCCAGCCGCGCCAGCCGCCATTCAGCACCCGCGCGTTCCGGTGTCCATATGTGTTGAGAACCCACCACAAGCGGGCCGCCGTCACACTCTGCGCATTGTCGTAAGAGATTACTGCTGTGTCATCGCCGATCCCCAATCCCTCACACATCTCCTTAAATTGTGAGGACGTCATCATCAGCGTGCGATTCGTGTCGGGGTCTTTCACGAAGTTGTCCGGAATGAGGACCGCGCCCGGGATATGACCCCTGTTGTAGCCCGCGTCAACGTCGCAGTCCACAACAACAACATTGTCATCATCCAAATGCTCCGCCAGCCAATCCGCCTCCACCAGGTACTCCGGGTGGGCATAGTCCTCGTTAGTCATCATTCCCTCCCCTCCCTCTATGTAGAATAGCCATATGAGCATTCTCGACAAGGCGCAGCGCATGTTCGGTGGTTCCGCTGCTGTGGACAAGGATCGCGTTCCACCCGGTCAGGCCGTTACGCAGAAGTTTCCCGTCCTCTCTTACGGACAGACTCCGCAGATTGACCTCGCTACGTGGACGTTTGAGGTCATCGGCCACGTCGACAATCCGGTTCGCCTCACGTGGGAGCAATTCCTTACTCGAGCGAACGATGCCGTGACCGCGGACTTTCACTGCGTTACCGGATGGTCACGACTCGACAATGAGTGGGAAGGCGTCTTTGTCCGTGATTTATTCGACGAGGCCCGCATCCGCCCAACCGCCACACATGTCATGGCCCACTGCTATGGCGGCTACACAACGAACATCCCACTATCGGCACTCTTGAATCCCGATGTCCTGATTGCTCATCGCCACGATGGCGCGCCGTTGGAACCGGAACACGGCGGCCCAGCCCGTCTCATCGTGCCTGACCGCTACGCGTACAAGAGCGCCAAGTGGATTAAGGCGCTGGAGCTCATGCCGGAGAACAAGCGTGGATTCTGGGAGATCCACGGCTACAACTCCAACGCAGACCCGTGGAAAGTGGAGCGCTAAGACTTCTAGCCGTTCCTACAGGCCCAGCACTCCAATCGAAAACGCCGCCAGAGCCAGCAACACCCCAAATCCCACAACGTCCGTTACGGTCGTCCCAAATATCCCGGCGGCCAGGGCCGGATCGACGCCGAATCGTCGCAGGATCAGCGGAATCAACACACCGGCGGCCCCCGCCACCAGCATGTTGATGACCATCGCAACACCCAGCGCGATTGACAGCACCAACTCCTGCGACCATAGGAACGCAGCTACCGCGGCGACGAGTCCCATCGCCACCCCGTGGGCCAAGCCGAGCACTATCTCCTTGCCCAATACCTGTCGTGCATTCCGCAAGGTCAACTCGCCCAGCGCGATGCTTCGCACGGCAATCGTCACCGTCTGTATGATCGCGTTGCCGCCCTGTCCACCCACAATGGGCAGGAATGCCGCCAAGACGGCCGCGAGGGCAATAGTCGATTCAAACATTCCAACGACGGCTGCCGCCGCAAATGCCGTGATTAGGTTCACGAATAACCACGGCATCCGGAGGCGCATCGACCGCACGATGCCGGTCTGAACGGATTCATCGGCATTGAGCCCGACGATCATGTACATGTCCTCGGTCGCCTCGCCCTCGGCAACCTGGATCATCTCCGGCAGGTCGATGAACCCTAGCAGTCGGTCGTCCTCATCCACGGTTGGCAGCGTGTCGAGCCGATACCGCTCCATGATTCGCGCGCACTCTTCCTGATCCGTGCCGGCCGGCACAGATATCGGATCGTGGTCCATGACGCGGGACAGCGCGGCGCCCTGTGGGGCGAGCAATAACTGCCGAAAACTGACGCTGCCCGATAACCTGCCCTCTTCATCCACCACAAAAACGCGGGAAAGACGGCGTGTAAGCGCCTCAGCGTTGCGTATGGCGACCTGCGCCTGCATAACGGTCATCCGCTCACGCAGGGCAAGGAACTCCGTTGTGACGAGCGCTCCTGCAGTTTCCTCTTCCTGGGCGAGGAGATTTCGCAGAAAATCCTGCTCGGAAAGAGTTCCAACGATCTCTGAGCGTAGCTCTCCCGGCATCGCCCGCAGGGTACGCGCGGCAGTGCCGAGCGGAGTTCGATTGAAGATCGCTGTCAGGCTTTCGCCCGGGAGGCGAGCCAGGGGCATGATTGCGCGTTCACCATGCCTGACGAGATACTCCAGCATTGCGCTGACTTCCCGCGCAGATAGATGGGAGAGGATGTCCGCCCGCGTGTGCTCAGGAAGCTGATTGATGGCATCCGCCACGTCCGCCGGCAGTTGTTCACGAAGCTCCGCTGCCACTGCCGCAGTGTCGCCCGCCGCAACCCGCTCTGCCAGCCTCTCCGTGTCTAACGTTTCGGGCAAGGTCATGGCAATCTGCTCCCTTTTACCGCCGTCGCGTCATCTCTACCCAGGCGCTGTCCAACGTTCCCCTGATGGGCACGGACGGCTTACTGACGCGGATACGCACTGCCTCGATAGGAAGTTCATCAAGAAGCCGCTGGGCTGATTCCTCCGCCAGGCTCTCCAACAGTGCGTGCGGCGGCCCCTCCACCACTCCCTGCACAATCTCGAATGCCCGCCCATAGTCAGCCGTGTCAGAAAGATCATCGGAATGCCCTGCAATGGACAGATCCATGGCCATCTCAAGATCGACGACAAATCGCTGACCCACCGCCTGCTCCTCCACGGTCGCGCCATGATGACCGTAGAAGACCATGCCCGCCAGGCCGATGAGGTCTTGCGGCTCGTATTCGTTCACCGGTGTTCGCCTCCTGAAATGCTACCGGTGTCGCCGAGGTGGGTACCGTGGCGGCGGCGGTTCGTAGTAGTCGTCATCGTCATCATCGTACTGATACGGCATCCGTCGGTACGTCTCATACCTGTTCGGCTGCCATACCTTTTCCCGCTTCAGGATGCGCCATCCCGCGACGATTCCCGCGCCAGCAACAAAGCCGCCTACGTGCGCCCAATAGGCTACACCGCCACCACCCCCTGCCACGACAAGCCCGCCGACTCCCTGGAAAAACTGGATCACAATCCACATCACCAGCAGCCAGACCGCCGGTATCTCCATCACCGTGATGAGTCCCATCATGAACAGCGTTCGAACCCGACGCCGTGGGAACAGCAGCAGGTACGCGCCCAGCACCCCGGCTATCGCCCCGCTCGCGCCGATTGCCGGGATCGTGCTGTCCCAGTTGAACAGGATGTGTGTTACGGACGCGAGAACTCCGGTTGCCAGGTAGAACGCCAGAAAGCCGAGCCGCCCGAAGTGGTGCTCAAGATTGTCTCCGAACACCCATAAGAACACCATGTTGCCCAAAATGTGCGCCCATCCCCCGTGCAGGAACATGGACGTGAACAGCGTCATCCATGATGGGACGAGGGGCGCGATGGCCGCGTATTCAGGCAGCGACATTATCTGGTCGAAAAGCTCTCCGTGCGTGAATTCGTAAGGAACCACACCAAAACGGAAGTGGAATATCGCCCTCTGCTCCGGGTCGAGAATGACGGTGTACAGGAATGCGAGGGCATTGATGATGATCAGCGTGATGGTCAGCCACGCTGTGCCATGCCGCTCGCCGGCACTGTCTGAAAGAGGGATCATGGCCGCTCCACGCCGCCGTCACTGCCGCGCGTCGGCGCCCGCCCCATGCCTACAATGAAACCCGGCGCGCTGTGGCGCGAGACTCTACTGGTGGAAGGCATATACGTATGAGTGGACCACTTGACGGTCTCCGAATCGTCGATTTAACCCGCATCCTCGCGGGCCCGTTTGCAACCATGATTTTATCCGACATGGGAGCGGAGGTGATAAAGGTTGAACGCCCCGAGGGCGGCGACCTCTCCCGCGGCACAGGCCCGTTCTTCGAAGGCGAGAGTTACTACTTCGTCAGCGTCAACCGCGGCAAGCAGAGCGTCACACTGAACCTCGCACACCCGGACGGGCAGCAGGCACTCAAGGACATCGCCGCCGAGTGTGACGTGCTCGTGGAAAATTTTGTCCCCGGCACGATGCGTGACTTCGGCCTGTCCTACGAGGACCTTCAAGCGGTGAATCCTCGCCTCGTCTATTGCTCCATCTCAGGTTTCGGCCAGACCGGCCCCTACGCTCAGCGTCCTGCGTTGGACATCATCGTTCAGGCCATGGGCGGCATCATGGGTATCACCGGAGAACCCGGCGGCGGCCCTGTCCGTCCCGGCAGTTCGCTCGGCGACATCATCGCTGGCCTCTTCGCCACAACTGCCATCCTCGCCGCCGTGCAGGAACGGGAACGCAGCGGGCAGGGACAGTACATCGATGTCTCCATGCTGGAATGCCAACTCGCCATCCTCGAGGCCGCCGTCGGGCGATACGTCTCCACCGGCCACGTTCCCGGCCCCATCGGCACCCGCCACCCCTCGTTCACGCCGTTCCAGGCGTTCAAGACGGCGGACGACTGGATCGTTATGGCGATTGTGGGCGGCGTAAATGACCAGTGGCCGCTGTTCTGTGCCGCCATCGGCCGCGTCGACCTCATCGATGACGTGCGCTACGTCGACGGCTACCACCGCACGCTGAACTATGATGAACTGCTTCCTGAGCTAGAGGCGGCGTTTCTCCAAAAGCCCGCCGAGCAATGGCTTCGTGAATTTGGCCGACTCGGCATCGCCTGCGGCCCTGTCAACCGTATCGACCAGGTGCTGGCCGATCCACAGGTTCAGGAACGCGGCGCGATGGTAGACGTTCCTCACAAGAGAGTCGGCAACATCCCCGTCGTCAACTCACCCCTCCGCTTCTCCCGCACCCCCGTCGCCGACCTCGGCCCCGCCCCCGACCTCGGCGAACACAACGAAACCGTCCTCCAAGGCCTAACCGGCTACACCCCGGAGCACGTGGAGCGGCTGCGCACAGAAGGCGTGATAGCCGTGGAGGAGTGAGAAGGTAAAGAACCTGAGCGATTCTGGCGTCCCCGGTGGGACTCGAACCCACAACCTGCGGATTAGAAGTCCGCTGCTCTGTCCGGTTGAGCTACAGGGACGCGCTTGGATCGCGGCATCCCCAACATGATAACGCTCTGAATCGAGCGCGCCGTTTACTCGCTCTGCGAGCTATCTTCTGAGGTCGCCCCGTTCGGCGGCGGTGTGTCCACCACGTCCGGTAGCCACGTGTAGACGCGGTGCAAGGGGCGGTACGCCCCGCTCACCTGCGAGACGCTCTTGATCTCCAGCCCGCCGATGTCAGCCTTCGTTGTCCACCGGCGCTGCACGTACCCGCCCGCTCTGAACGAGCCGATGAGCGCCAGCGCCGAAAGCCCCATCGCCTGCGGCAGTCGCCCGACGCGGTTCCGCGTGCCGAGAATCATTCCGGTCAGCAGGGCAGTCGTCATGCCGCCCAGCAGGAAATTCGTGCCACAGAACGGCGAAATCGCCAGGTGCGATTCCCCAGCCCTCAGCCGTTCGACTGCTTCCTTGGCGGCATCCTCGATGCGGTCCGCCGTCGTGGGGCCGTAAACGAAAAACCCATCCTGCTTGGCGCTGCCGCCGAGCCGTCCAACCTGGTCATGCTTCCGCCCAAGAACGGCAATCGTCGCGTGTTCGATCGCATGGTTCTGCCGAATACGGTCTATCAACTCGAGAATATCCATTGCACTTTCGAGTATGGGAACCGCGTCAAACAGGGTCAAGGAACCCCATGATTCCTCGCCACCGCAGCCCTGCGTCCGCTATGATTTTCACATGGCCTCTGACACAGTGAAACCTCGGCGGAGTAATGGCCTCGCGGGTCCTGCAGCCAAGGGCGTCGACCGCGTCCTCATCAGCAAGACGCGCCTCCAACGCCGCGTGAAAGAACTGGCGGCAGAATTGAGCGCCGAGTACGCGGACGGCGAGGTCGTCTGCGTCGGCGCGCTGAACGGCGTCATCTGTTTTCTCGCAGACCTTGTGCGGGAAATGGACATTCCCGCGCCGGTGGAGCTTGTCCACGTTGATCGGTTCATTGACGAACGCGGCCACACCGTTGAGATGCCCAATCCGTTCCGTGAAAGTCTGCGGGGCCGGGATGTGCTAATCGTCGAGGACATCGTGGACACCGGGGTTACACTCAAGCTGCTCGTCGATAAGGTCCTCGCGGAGAACCCCGCCTCTGTCAAAGTGTGCACGCTGCTGGACAAGCCCGCCCATCGCGAGGTGGAAGTTCAGATCGACTACGTCGGCTTCTCGATAGACCCGGTGTTTGTCGTGGGTTATGGCCTCGACTACGAGGGTTTCTATAGAAACTTGCCGTTCGTTGGCGTCGTGGACAGCGCCGTCTGGCCACCCGCGCTCCTTGAACGCCCCAAGTTCGACTCGTAGACGTAAGCGGGTGCCACCTGCGGCCATTGTCGTTGACACGACGCGTTCCCATTGGCCACACTCGCGGTACACATCACAGGGAAAGCGCCTTAGCGGCGCGGGGAGAGGGAGACGATGATCACGGATATTCGCTACAACGCCGTCATGGTGGAAGATCTGGAAGAGGGCGTCCAACTGTGGAAGGACCTCTTCGGCCTTGAGGAGCTGAACCAGGCCCGCGGCAACCAGTTTGGCATTCGGGCGCAGATGCTCGGCTACAACGGCCAGCCCGTTATTGAGGTCATGACCCCTGCCGGCCCCGAGACCGCCCTTGCTCGCATGATGGAAGAGCGGAAGAACGAACGAAACCCCAAGGGCGAGGGCATGTACATGGTCTGCCTTGAGGTCGATGACATCGAGGCAACCATCAAGAATATCGAAGAGAAGGGTGGCCGCATCCAGCGCGAAGAGGGCAACGCAAACGTCGCGTGGGTGCATCCGCTCGGCACCAAGATGGTTTTCATCGAGCTGCAGCAGCGCGGCGCGGGCGGCATGGGCGCAGCCGGCGGAGGCAGCTAGGCGCGGCCGGGCCGGCGCGTGAACGTCGACGCTGATTCCCAAGGCAGCCGCTTTGGCCTCCACCGGTTTCCGGAGGCATGAACGTGCGGAGTGAGGACGCATTCCCTGAGCGGGGAGTAAATGAACTCTTCGCGGAACTCTGGTCCGTCTACCTGGCTCGCGTTGTCCGCCTGCTTCTTATCTCGGTAGTCAGCGCCGCCATTGTATTCGGCGTCATGTACGGCGTCGACACGATCTTGCCTGTAGGGAATCAGCCGGCAATCGATGAGATTCGAGCAAGTGTGCCGATAGACGGAGTCCCAACCGATGAGCAGCTCCAGGAGATAGCCGAACTTCAGTTGGATGATTTGCCGCTGGCTCTACTCGAGGCGGCGCTCATCGTCAGCGCTGCTCTGCTGGTGACTGCCGTGGCTGCGGGCGCCTACATGTTCGTCATTGGGGCGCACTATGTTGTTGGCCGCGTCCTGATCTCGGAGGCCCTGACGTTTTCTCTGCAGCGCGTTGGCAGCCTCATCATCACGACGCTGATGGCACTTGGGGTGGTGTTCGCCGTTTGGACGCTCTTGTTCCTCGTCCCGTTCTTAATTGCAAACGCCACGATAGATGCCACCCTGATTGCCGCTCTGTTTGGCTTACTCTCCTTTACGGGTTTTATAGGCGCGGTGGTCATAACGGCGTATGTCGCCATCCGCTGGACGTTCATCTGGCCCGTCATTGCCTTTGAAGGGCTCATCGGAGTTGCCGCTCTAAGACGCAGCTGGGAACTGACGGAGAATTTCTGGTGGCGGACGTTCGGCGTCGTTGTCATGACAACGCTCGCCGTCTTTGCTATCGGATTTCCCGGTCTCATCGCGACCGGAGCAGGACTTGACACGGTCGGGAACTGGTATACAAACCTCATCTCCCCCGCGATTTCGGGGCCGATTCAGGCCATCATGATTTTCCTGCTCTACGCAGACCTGCGAACCCGCAAGGAAGACCCCGCGGGCTACGGCCCCAACCAAATCGCGAGTGAACTCAACTTCCAGCCGCAGGTATGGGACGACGCGCCATAAAGCGACGCCGGTCCGCTCATCCCATAGCAACCCGTCCGTTCACCCTGAGCTTGTCGAAGGGTCGCCCCCAATCACGACGTTCCATTTCCTGACCCGCCACGAGGCGACCAGGCCGTTGTTGATATACGGATCCTTCGAAACGAAGTCATCGATGACGGACGTATCGTCAGTACGGAACACGATGGACGCGCCGTCAACGGGATCGTCGTACGCCCCGGCAATGGGCACAATCCCGCGAGCATTGAGGTCTCTCAGAAGCCCCAGGTGTTCATCGCGATACGCCGGCCGTCGCTCCAACACATCCGCCACGTATTCATAAATCAGAATGTAGTACATTGCTTAGCCGAGTCGTGCCAGCTGCTCCTCGATGCGCTGCACGCGCTGACGTGATTCCTCAAGCCGCTCCTCTTCTTTGGCCACAACCTGCGGCGGCGCCTTGGATCGGAAGCTGTCATTGGCCAACCGCTGCTCAAGCCCGGTGAGGCGTCCGCGCGTTTCCTCCAACTCCTTTGAGAGCCGTGACCGCTCCGCGTCGGCGTCCACCAGCCCCGCCAGCGGCACCATAACTGTCACGCCGTCAAGGATGGCCGTCATCACGGACGCGGGATCAGGCCGCTCATCCTCGGGCGCCAGCACGCTGAGAGAGGACACGCGAGCCAGCACACCGATGGCCTCTCGCGAATCTGCGATGGCCTTCTGTGATTCCGGCACCGCGTCAACGATTGTCTCGATCATGCGCGAATGTTCAACGTTGCCCTCGGCGCGTGCATTGCGAATGGCCCGAACCACATTGATAACATCCGCAACCTCGGATTCCGCCGCCCCGTCGACATATCCCACATCTGCCTCCGGATAAGCACTGATCATGATTGAGTCCATGCCCCGCGCCAATTCAGGTGCGCGAGCGGTGAGGCTCTGCCAGATTTCCTCGGTCACGAACGGCATGAAGGGATGGAGCAGGCGCATCGACTGCTCAAGCACGCTAACAAGATAGTGGACGGGCCTGTCATCCCCGTTGCGAATGCGAACTTTGGCAAGCTCGATATACCAATCCGCGAATTCATCCCACAGGAAATCGCGGATGATCTGTTCGGCCTGGCCCAGTTGAAAATCCTCAAGCAGGCGGTTCACGTCCGCCGTCACGCTCGCCATACGAGAGACGATCCACCGGTCCTCGCGGTGCTCCGGTGTGGGCATCTCGCTGCCAACCTGTGTGTCCGCCTGCTCCATCGACCTCACGACGAACCGGGCCGCGTTCCACAGCTTGTTGGCGAAGTTGCGTCCGGCCTCCATCCGCCCCGGCGTCATCGCAAGGTCATTACCTGGGCTGGTGGCGATGGTCAGTGCCATGCGGAGCGCATCCGTGCCGTACTCGGCGATGCTCTCCAGTGGATCGATCACGTTGCCGCGCGTCTTTGACATCTTCTGCCGCTGCGCATCACGTACCAACCCGTGCAGATAGACGGTGCGGAAAGGAATATCGCCGGTGTTCTCAATGCCTAGCATGATCATTCGCGCCACCCAGAAGAACAGGATGTCGTATCCGGTTTCAAGCACGGATGTCGGATAGAAATAGAGGAAATCCTCGGTCTGTTCCGGCCAACCCATCGTGGAATGCGGCCAGAGTCCCGAGGAAAACCACGTGTCCAGCACGTCCGGGTCCTGCACGAGACTTTTTGAGCCGCAGGAGGAGCATTCGGACGGATCTTCCGCGGCCACGATGGGTGTCGTGTCCTTGCCCGCATCCGCCCGATCCGAACGCGCGACGATCTCGTTGTGGGTCAGGCCCATGTCGGTGAGTTCCGCGTATGTGGCCGACCATACATCCTGTCCGTCTGCGTCCGTGACAGGCTCGCGCAACACCATCTCCAGCCGTTCGCCGTCGCACTGGCCGCAGAACCATGCCGGAATGCGATGCCCCCACCATAGCTGGCGGGAGATGCACCAGTCCCGGATGCCGTCCATCCAGTTCAGATAAGTTCCAGTGAACCGCTCCGGCACGATGTTGATCCGACCGTCCCGCACGGCCTCTGCGGCGGGTTCTGCGAGGGGCAGAATGTCCACGAACCACTGGATGCTGACGCGCGGCTCAATGACCGACTGACAACGGTAGCATCGCCCTACGCGGTTCTGGTAGTCCTCGGTCTTTTCGAGGAACCCCTGCGCCCCAAGATCCGCCACGATCTGTTGCCGCGCCTCGAAGCGGTCAAGTCCCTTATACGGCCCGGCGTGCTCGTTCATCGCCCCGTCTGTGTCAATGACTTCGATGATGTCGAGCCCGTGTCGCTGTCCGATCTCAAAGTCGTTTTGGTCGTGCGCAGGCGTCACCTTGAGCGCGCCTGTCCCGAACTCCATATCCACGTAGTCATCGCCGATGATGGGAATCTCACGGTTGATAATGGGCAGCCGGACAGTCGATCCGATAGCGTCCGCGAAGCGCGGATCGTTCGTGTTCACGGCGACGGCCGTATCACCTAGGTACGTCTCCGGTCTCGTTGTCGCAACGGTTACATACCGCCCCGAACCGTCTGTGTACGGATAGTTGATGTGCCAGAGCTTTCCCTCGGTGTCCTCGTATTCGGTTTCAAGGTCGGACAGGGCGGTGTGATCCGTCGGGCACCAGTTGATCATCCGCTCGCCGCGATAGATGCGCCCCTTGTCAAAAAGATTCACAAAAGTCGCACGCACGGCGCGGGACGGTCCCTCGTCCAGCGTGAACCGCTCCCGAGACCAATCACAGGATGCCCCAAGCCGACGATGCTGATACTGGATAAGGTCCATGCACTCGCGCACCCAATCCCAGACGTGGTCAGTGAACTGTGCGCGTCCGATTTTGCGTCGATCCGTCTCCTGCGACGCGAGTTGATTCTCAACGACATACTGGGTTGCGATGCCCGCGTGATCCGTCCCCGGTAGCCATAACGTAGGGTCGCCGCGCATTCGATGCCATCGAACTAAAATGTCTTCGATTGCCGCCGTCAGTGCGTGTCCCAGATGCAGCTGCCCCGTGACATTCGGCGGCGGCATGATGACGACGAAGGGCTCTTTGGCCGGGTCAATCGTTGGCTTAAAGTAACCGCGCTCTTCCCACCACCGGTAGCGCGCCTCTTCGAAACGCGCCGGGTCATACGCGGGCGGCATCTCGGCCGCACGGTCAACGGTCGATGTCATTACCGGAGACTCCAGGGCGTCAACATAGCAGCAAAGTCAGGATAGAAAATCATAGTGGCTTCTATTGTAGCGAATATAAGTCCCCTCTCCCTCAGGGAGAGGGTTAAGGTGAGGAGGACTCGGCCTGCCCCGTCACCACAAGCGCCCGCTCGTAGTCCTCCGGGCTGTTCATGTTCACGATGACGATAGGGTCTGCGAATTCGACCCTATTCACACGATCAGGATCACGTTCCGTGATCTCACGCAGACCGCGTTCCGCCTCTGTGATTGCCTCGATCTCGGAACGCAGTGAAGAGTTCATAACGGGCGGATGCCCCTCGATGCCGCCGTGCCACGGATACGTGATCGGCAGCCCGCCTGCATGATGCGCCTCCACCAACATATCAGTGATGTGCGCAGGCTTCGGCGCGTCCATTGCGAGAAAGATCCAGTCGGTGGCGCGAGGATCGGCGGCGGCCAGCCCGGCCAGCACGGAAGTCGTCTTGCCTCGTTCGTAGTCTGTATTCTCGATGATCTTGTAGACCGGTACTCGCTCAAGCGACTCCGGCAGCAGAGGCCGATAGTCGTCGGCGTCCTCACCAAGCACGACAATCACCTCGTCCACGCCCGAAAGCCCGCCCTGCTCAACTTGGTACGTCAGTAAGTCCTTGCCCATCCATGGCAGCGTCTGCTTGGGTCGACCCATGCGCGACGAACTGCCCGCGGCGAGAATAACCAGGGAAACGAATCGGGTATCCGTTCCGGTCACGCGAGTTCCTTGTTGATCACCCGCTGAAAAGGGCGCAAACACGGTCGAGCACGGAGTCCGCCACTTCGCGTTTCGACATCAGCGGCAGATCCTCCTGACCGCCGGACTTGTCGAGGATGACGACACGATTCGTGTCCACCGCGAAGCCGGCATCAGTCGCGGAAACGTCGTTGGCGACAATCATGTCCAGCTTCTTGCCCTCCAGCTTGGCGCGTGCGTTATTGAGCAGATCCTCCGTCTCGGCGGCAAAGCCGACCTTGATGCCCGGCAAGCCGCTCACCTGCGCGAGGATGTCCGGCGTCTTCTGCATCTCGATGGTCAGGCGATCTTGCCCCTCGACCTTCTTCATCTTCTGGCCCGCTGCAGAGATCGGCTCCCAGTCCGCCACGGCAGCCGCCATGACGAGCGCGTCCGCCGCGTCGTTTAGGGCATCCGAGACAGCTGCAAGCATCTGACGAGCGCTCTCCACCTTGACGACCTTGACACCCGCCGGATTGGCGAGACTCGCTGCCGTTACTAAAGTCACGCGCGCCCCGCGATCCCGTGCCGCCTCCGCGAACGCATACCCTTGCTTGCCGGACGAACGATTCGTCACGACGCGCACCGGATCAATAGGCTCTTGTGTCCCGCCCGCCGAGACGACGATATGCCGCCCTGCCAGGTCCTGGTTCGCAGAGAGGATCCCCCCCAGCGCCTCAAGAATCTCCGCGGTTTCGACGAGTCGGCCGCTGCCGACTGCGCCCGAGGCAAGACGGCCTTCGTTCGGCCCAGCGAATTCAAAGCCACGCTCTTTCAGAGCTGCCACATTCGCTTGTGTCGCTGTGTTCGCCCACATGTGGTGCTCCATCGCGGGCGCGATCAACACCGGGGCTTCAGTGGCGAGAACGATGGTCGAGAGCGCGTCGTCGGCGAGGCCGTGTGCCAGCTTGGCCATCACGTTCGCCGTTGCAGGCGCGATGACGATGGCGTCCGCCTGACGCGCAATCTCAACGTGCTCAAGTGGGTCCTCGGAGTTCGCGTCAAATAGGTCAGTAATGACCAGTCGATGTGTCAGGGAACGGAACGTGAGCGGTGTGATGAACTCCTGCGCTGAGCGGGTCAGCACAACGTCCACCAACGCCCCCGCCTGCATCAGCTTGGAGGCGATGTCCGCCGCCTTATAGCTCGCGATGCTGCCGGATACGCCCAGAACAACCCGCTTGCCTGCTATCGCGTCTGCACTGCTCATCGTCTATCCCTGATTCAACTCCCAGATTAGCCTAAGTCCCTGCAGTGTCAGATCCGGCTCCAGTTCGTCGATGATCGTCGTCCGCTCTGCAATCGGCTCAACAAGCCCACCCGTCGCAATCACACGAGCCTCCGAGCCAATCTCAGCGCGTATTCGCCGAATCACTCCCTCCATCAGCCCAACATACCCGTACATCAGCCCGGAGCGCATCGCCTGATCCGTGTCACGCCCGATGACTTTCTCAGGGAACACCGGGTCAATGGGCGGCAACTGCGCAGCGCGTGCGGTCAGTGCTTCCGATGCCAACGAAATACCCGGAGCGATGACGCCCCCGATGAATACTCCGTCCTCCGTCACCACGTCGAATGTTGTCGCGGTGCCGAAATCGACCACAATACCCGGCCCACCATGCAGTCCGTACGCCGCTGCCGCGTTCACGATTCTGTCTGTGCCGACGCCGTCCGGCTTGTCCACATCCAGCGTAACGCCGCGATTCCTTGCTGTCTTGACGTCAAGAGCGGAGACGCCGAACGTGTCTGCCGCCGCACGCTCCATCATTGTCGTTAGAGGCGGCACGACCGAACACAGAGAAACGCCGTCGATGTCGGATTCACGAATGCTAAAGCGCGCCAGCGCAGAGCACATGTAGTCAGCCGTATCGGAGGGCGAGCTGCTTGCCCCTGTTGAGAGACGGTCGGACACGACCACCTGCTCACCGTCAAAGACGGCAAACTTCAGATTCGTGTTCCCTATATCAACGGCCAACAGCATCCGTCACTCGGCCCCCCGATAGCAGTTGCTCTCAAAAGACACACGCAATTATACGCGTCAGGTCTATCCATCGGAGCGGCGAATCTGAAACAATCTGGAAACAAGGAGAATTACATATGACCAACCCAACCCGCACAATCCTCGTTATCGGCGCGACTGGCAATCAGGGCGGCGGCCTTGTCGGCCACCTGCTCACGTCCAAGAACTGGCACGTCCGCGGTCTAACGCGTTCGCCGCAGAGCGAAAAGGCGCAAGCGCTCGCCGCGCGCGGCGTAGAAATCGTGACGGGAGACATGGATGATGTTGCGTCGCTCGATGCCGCCATGCAGGGCGCATACGGCGTTTTTTCAGTGCAGGATCAGGCTCCTGAGGATGATCCGATGCACGAGGCACGGCAGGGCATCGCCGTCGCGAACGCGGCGAAGCGGGCAGGGGTGAGCCATCTGGTCTACACCGCCTCCTGCGGCGCAAAGGAGCCGGATCGCGGTGTCTCGTATTGGGACGCCAAACTTGAGGTCATCGCCCACATCCGCCGGCTTGGTATCCCGTACACCATCCTCCGCCCCGTCTCGTTCGCGGAGAACTATCTCTATGACCGCGAGGGCATCGCCAACGGTGTCATTCGGGGGATGTTGACGCCGGACAAAACCTTGCAGGTCATCTCCGGGCACGACATCGGCGCGTTCGCTGCCGCCGCGTTCAACAACCCGGGCACGTACGCCGGGCAGGAAATCGATATTGCCGCCGAGACTGTCACCATGAACGATATTGCCGCCGCTCTGGGTAGGGTCGCCGGTCACGACGTTCGATATGAGCAGATCCCTGAGGCGGACTGGCCCCGCGTCTCTCCCCCATCAACTATCGCCATGACCAGGTGGTACCAGCAATACGGCTACGACGAGGACATTCCCGCCCTCAAGGCCAAGTGGGGAATCCCAACGCTCACGTTCGAGGAATGGCTCCGCGCCATCGGCTGGCGCTAGGCAAACATCGGTGGAACCGGCCCCTCTCCTCGTGCAATAACCCCCATCGCCGCCGGAATCTTCTCAATCAGGTCCGAGGCCAGCAGCCCCGAGGCCATGTTGCCGTTTGCGTTAGCAGCTAGCGCCGCCGCCGTTCCGTGTACATAAACCCCGGCCCGCGCCGCGTCAGAGGCCGCTAGTCCCTGCGCGAGGAAACCAGTGATGATGCCCGCCAACGCATCCCCCGTTCCGCCCGATGCAAGGGCAGGCAACGCCAACGGACAGATGGACGGCGGCTCATCCCGACTCCCAATGACCGTGTACGCGCCCTTGAGAACCACGGTCACGCCCCACTCTTTAGCCTTTTCCTTGGCAATCCCAAATCTGTCCTGTTGAACCTCTTCAGCCGATGTTCCGCGCAGCCGCGCCATCTCACCTGGGTGAGGAGTGATGACTATCGGGCCGGACAGCGACTTCCACCACTCGGATTTCTCAGCTAGTCGATTCAATGCGTCAGCATCAAGCACGATGGGCGTGTCTGTAGGTAGTTCACGAAGCAAGACGTCTGCAAACGAATCCGTTCCGACAGACCGCCCTAGGCCGGGCCCGACGCAAAACGCATCCGGCGCTTTCGTCTGCAATGAGGCCATGAGTTGCGAAACGGCTCCTGCTCCGGTCAGGCCGGTCTGCGGATGGCTCGTCAGCGGAATATGTGTCGCCTCCGGCGCGGTATTTGCCAGAGAAGTTGTTATTGAATCAGGCGCAGCGATGGCAACAGTTCCTGATCCGGCTCGCGCAGCCGCTTGTGCCGCCAATGCGGGTGCGCCGCGATACTGATCCGACCCCCCAACGATGAGACTGTGCCCAAATGTCCCCTTATGACCGGCCGCTCTTCGATCTGGCAACAGTCTGCTAACCTCGTTCGCTGTCAGCACGCCGATGCCCGCATCCGTAGGCGAGAATGATTCGAGACCAATACCGGCAACGCGAATCTGCCCGCAGACTTCCGTGCCCCTCACGGTCAGGCAACCTCGCTTGACTGTCCCAAGCGCCACCGTCGCATCCGCTGGCAGCGTTGCCGGGTCCGCCTCCCCCGTATCCGAATCGAGTCCCGACGGCAAATCAACGGCCAAAATCGTTGACCGACCCGTCGTGCCGCGCACTGTATCCAGCGCCTCAAGCATCGGGCCTTCGATGGCGCGTGACTGCCCCGTGCCGAGCAGGGCATCAACAACTAATTCGGCTTTAGTGAGAGTCACGTCTAAATCGGCCAAATCACCTTGCGTGATTGAGCAACCCGCTGCTACGCATTCTTCGAGCAACGGGTCGTCTGCTCGCGGAACAGGGCACACAATCGAAACGCTCGCCCCGCGTTGCCGTAGTATCCGCGCAGCAATCAGCCCGTCGCCGCCGTTCTTGCCGGGGCCTGCAAGGACAAGAATTCGTCGTTGAACAATCTGGCTGCCAAGCACCTCTCCGACAGCGTCCGCCACCGCGCGCCCGGCGCGCTGCATCAACTCTTCGACGGTTGTGCCCGCCGCTATCGCATCCTCTTCAATACGCCGCATCTCCGCGGCTGTGACAACTCTCATACAAATATCTTATGGATGTTGTCTGCCACTGGATGTAGCTTCATCCCCGCCCCCTTGAGGAGAGAGTCAGGGTGGGGGGCGGCCTCCTACCCTGGCGCATGGTAGGGCGACGGATACTCCGCCGTCCCCACCACGATGGACAGTGCATATTCAATCGAATGTGTCTGGCTTACGGTCAGGTCGGTCAGCCCAATGCGCTCCGCTACGGCCTTCGCCCGACCGTGCAGGCGCACCTCCGGTTTGCCGCCGCGCATCGGCAGGATTTCAATATCCTTCCAGCCAACACCGCGCGCGCCCGTCCCCAGCGCCTTCATCACCGCCTCCTTGCTCGCGAATCGTGCTGCAAGTTCAGGGTCTCTCCCGCGGCTGGTCCGCTGCTCCTCCGGTGTGTAAACGCGATCCAGAAATCGCTGCCCGAACCGCTCACGGGCCTCTCTTATTCTCCACACCTCACACATATCGATTCCGGTGGTCAGCATTGTGCAAAAAAACTCCTCTGTTGATGCAGTCCCCAGATTATCGCAGAACGGAAAACGCGCCGTCCCTGCCGTCGCGGACGCTATACTCAAGGAGGGGCAATCAGAGACAGGGAACGCCATTGACCGCACGTATCATCGACGGCCGGAGCATCGCGGCAGACATTCGCAAGGAAGTCGCGCGTGATGTGGCCGCGCTCAAGGCAAAGGGCATCATGCCCGGCCTTGCCGCCGTCGTTGTGGGCGATGATCCCGCCTCCCAGACATACGTCGCCAACAAGGAACGTGCATGCCGTGAAGTTGGCATCTACACAGAGATTCACCGCATAGACTCCTCCGTTTCACAGGATGGCCTGCTGGATCTCATTGAGTCGCTGAATCGTGCAGGACGCGTCCATGGCATCCTCGTGCAACTGCCGCTGCCGCCACACATTGAGGAACACGCCATCATTGAGTGTGTCCGACCTGACAAGGATGCGGACGGCTTTCACCCGCTCAACATCGGACATCTTGCCATCGGCGACTCCCAGTTCGTGCCCGCCACCCCGTTCGGCGTCATGGAGATGCTGCGACGGGAAAGTGTCCAGCTTGGTGGCAAGCACGCCGTTATTGTTGGTCGCAGCAACATCGTCGGGAAGCCTATCGCGACAGCATGGATGCAGGGCGATCCGAAATTCTATCCGCGCGTCACCGTCTGTCACAGAACCGATCCCGACCTCGCCGAGGTTACGAAACAGGCGGATATCCTCGTTGTGGCTGTCGGCATTCCTGAAGTGATTACCGCCGAGATGGTCAAGCCGGGTGCTGTCGTCATCGACGTGGGCATCAACCACATTGAAGACAAGAGCCAGAAAAGGGGCTTCAAGATCGTCGGCGACGTTGACTTTGACTCCGTGTCTGAAGTGGCAAGCGCCATCACACCCGTTCCGGGCGGAGTCGGGCCCATGACCGTCGCCATGCTGCTTCGCAACACCGTCTCCGCTGCGAAGGCGCAGATTGCAGATTGATGCGGAGAGCAGGGTGGCTCACCGCCGTGTGCGCGATACTGGCCCTCACCCTCGCCACCGGTTGTGGGGGTAGTAATGACATCGGCGCGACAGGCCTCCAGCCGGACGGCACCTATATCATCGTTGGAACCGAATTCGCCTTTGAACCGGACACCATCGAGATTCCCGTGAACGAGGAAACTGTTATCGAATTCAGAAATCTCGGCACGGTGGACCACGATCTCGTCATTGAGGAGTTCGGCGTCGCAACGGGATCAATGCGGATTGGGTCAAAGAAAACAGTCCGGTTCACCCCAACGGAAACGGGCGAATTCGCCCTCATCTGCTCCATCCCCGGTCATCCGGACGCTGGTATGACGGGAACCGTCTCCGTTGTAGAATCACCAGTACAGACCGTTGCGCAAGGCTGACACATCCAATGACATCTGACGATACCGGCAACGATAATTCCGCCCCGTTTATGGTGGCCGATTACGAGTTTGAACTGCCGGAACATCTCATTGCACAGCAGCCTGTTGAGCCGCGCGACCATTCCCGTCTCCTCGTCATCCACCGCGACTCCGGCCTGATTGAGCACAGGCACTTCTATGATCTCGGCTCCGTCCTCACGGAGGGAGATGTCCTCGTTGTTAATGAGACCCGTGTCATCCCCGCCCGCCTTTTGGGAACGAAACGAGACGGCGGCGGACGTGTCGAGATTCTCCTGATTCGTCCCGTGGCGGGAACCGGTGAGGGAGTTGAGGCAAATGAGCGCATGTGGACCGCGATGGTGCGGCCCTCCCGCCGCGTCGCTGCAAACACCATCGTGGAGCTGGACGCCCCCGGCGCGCCGCGAGTCCATGTCGGACAGCAATACACAGACGGCACCCGGCTCGTCACCCTGCCGGAGGGCTTCGTCCTTGATGATGTCGGTCAGGTTCCCTTGCCGCCGTACATCCGGCAGGAGATCCCGAACCTCGAACGGTATCAGACCATCTACGCATCCAAACCCGGCAGCGTCGCCGCTCCTACCGCCGGTCTCCATTTCACACCGGAGCTGATGGACGGTTTGCAAGAGCAGGGTATCCGCATTGCCCGCCTCACCCTGGACGTAGGCCCTGGCACATTCAGGCCTGTAAAGGTCGATGACCCGCGCGAGCATGTCATGGGACAGGAACGCTACGAGTTGCCGGATGAGGCTGCAGAGGCCATCTCGCAGGCGCTTGCAGAGGGTCGCCGTGTCGTCGCCGTCGGTTCAACTCCCGTCCGCGCGCTTGAAACAATCGCCATTAACCAGGGTCTTGCGGCCGGTCAAGGGGAATCACGGAGAATCGCTCCAGAGATTGGAGAGACTGAACTCATGATTCTCCCGGGTTTCCAGTTCAAAGTGATTGGGGCGATGATCACCAACTTCCACCTCCCGCGTTCCACCCTCCTTATGTTGGCCTCTGCCTTCGCGAGCAAAGAACTGGTGGATCGCGCATACCGCGAGGCAATTGCCCAGGAATACCGTTTCTACTCCTTCGGCGACTCCATGATCATGCTGTAGCAAGAGGAACACGATACATGATTGACCGCGACCGATTGGTAAAGACCTTCACAGACCTCGTCCGCATTGACAGCCCATCTGGTGAAGAAGCCGCCATTGCGGACGTGCTCACTGACCGCCTAAGCGCACTTGGATTCAAGGTCTCGCGTGACGCCTACGGCAACGTCATTGCCAGTGAGCCAGGCGATGACCCTGTTCTCCTCTCCGCCCACATGGACACCGTTGAACCCGGCCGTGGTGTGAATCCCATCATCGATGGCGACGTTATCCACACGGACGGTTCCACAGTCCTTGGCGGCGACTGCAAGGCTGGCCTTTCTGTGGTCCTTGAGGCGCTTGAGTCTTTGCAAGCCGATGGCGCAGCCCGTCGCCCGGTTGAAATCGCCCTCACGCGCGAGGAGGAAATAGGGCTCGTCGGTGCGAAGAATCTCGACTTCTCTATGCTTCGCAGCAAGCAAGCCATAGTCTTTGACGGTGAGGGCCCTGCATACCATGTGACCACCGGCAGTCCCACCTATCTCGCATTCGATATTGACATCACCGGACGAGCCGCTCACGCGGGCGTCGAACCGGAAAAGGGCATCTCCGCCATCCAGATTGCCGCCGAGATGATTGTCCAGATGCGAATCGGCCGTCTCGATGAGAACACCACCTTCAATGTTGGATTGATTGAGGGGGGCAGTGTTCGCAACGCGGTGCCGGAACACGCAAACCTGCACGGGGAAACTCGCAGCCATGACCCTGAAGCCCTGGAGCGCGTCCGCTCCTATCTCCTCAACATCGTCCAGGACACCCAAGGACGCTGGACGGAAGCCACCATTAACTGTGAACTCACCGAGCAGTTCGTTGGTTATCGGCTGGATGAGAACGCCGGCTTGCTCGCCCGTGTCAAGGACACGCTCACGACTCTCGGCATGACGCCTGAACTTGCAATATCCGGCGGGGGCACGGACGGCAACGTCTTTGTCCTCAACGGCATTGAGGCCGTCGTTGTTGGCGCGGCCATGCATGACGCCCATACCGTACGTGAGAGCGTCAGGATTTCAGAGCTTGAACAGGGCGCGCAATTCTGCCGCGCGCTCATCGAAATCTAAACCCGCTCGCCCTGAGCTTGTCGAAGGGCTGTTCACATCCAAAATGCCCGCGTGTCGCATTGACATGCGCTTCCCGGCGTCCGTATAGTGGTAGTTCGCGCCCGTCTTCGGACGGGTGCTGGATGGTTGGCGCCTTAACAAGTGAATAGGTCAAGAATGGTCAGTATTGTACTGACCGCGGTTCTTCAATGAAAACGGAAACGAGTTAAAAACGATAGTAGGGTTAAGCTACTAAGGGCGCGTGGTGGATGCCTTGGCGTCAGGAGCCGAAGAAGGGCGTAGCTTGGCTGCGATAAGCCCGGGGGAATTGCCAAGCAAGTTGATCCCGGGATGCCCGAATGGGGAAACCCGGCCCGCTTTATCGCGGGTCACCGCCGGCCGAACACATTAGGCCGGATGGAGGCAAGTCAGGGAACTGAAACATCTAAGTACCTGGAAGAAAAGAGATTATTCCCTCAGTAGTGGCGAGCGAACGGGGAACAGCCCAAACCGGAGAGGCCTAACGGACGCGGGTCCTATGTCTGTCCGGGGTTGCGCGACGTGATGGGAGAGATCCCGCGATCTCTCGCGGAGTTACCAACCGGACTCCAGCCGAAGGTCTGTGGAAACAGCCACCAGAGAAGGTGATAGTCCTGTAGGCGAAGGGGAAAGGCTCCGTGCATCGCGGACGAGAGTACCACGGGACACGGGAAATCTTGTGGGAAGCCGGGGAGACCACTCTCCAAGGCTAAATACTCCTGACGACCGATAGCGTACTAGTACCGTGAGGGAAAGGTGAAAAGCACCCCGGGAGGGGAGTGAAAGAGATCTGAAACCGCGTGCCTACAAGCGGTCAGAGTCCGCCTTCGGGCGGATGATGGCGTGCCTATTGAAGAATGAGCCGGCGAGTTAATCCGTGTCGCAAGGTTAAGGATGTGGCCATCTGCAGCCGTAGCGAAAGCGAGTCTGAACAGGGCGCCAAAGTGGCACGGATTAGACCCGAAACCTGGTGAGCTACCCATGGCCAGGGTGAAGCGAGTCTAAAAGCTCGTGGAGGCCCGAACCGGTGAACGGTGCAAAGTTCTCGGATGAGCTGTGGGTAGAGGTGATATGCCAATCGAACCAGGAGATAGCTGGTTCTCCCCGAAATGCATTGAGGTGCAGCCCCATGGGTTCACCTCCGGAGGTAGGGCTCTGAATGGGCTAGGGGGCGAGAGCTTACCAAACCCAATCAAACCACAAATGCCGGAGGTCCAGACCATGGGAGTGAGTCGGCGGGGGATAAGCTTCGTCGTCGAGAGGGAAACAACCCAGATCACCAGCTAAGGTCCCTAAGTGCGGTCTAAGTGTCCAACGAGGTGGAGTTCCACAGACAGCCAGGAGGTTGGCTTAGAAGCAGCCACCCTTGAAAGAGTGCGTAACAGCTCACTGGTCGAGGGACTCTGCGCGGACAATGTACCGGGGCTTAAGTCCGCCACCGAAGCTGTGGACTTCCTCCCTAGGAGGGAGTGGTAGGGGAGCGTTGCCTGTGCAGTGAAGCCCAACCGTGAGGTTGAGTGGAGCGCAGGGAAGTGAGAATGCCGGCATGAGTAGCAATGAACCCGGGTGAGAATCCCGGGCGCCGAAAACCCAAGGGTTCCTACGCCACGGTTGTCGACGTAGGGTTAGCCGGGCCTAAGCTGAGGGCGAAAGCCGTAAGCGATGGACAGCTGGTTAGTATTCCAGCGCCGCCGGTGTGTCGTTTAAAGCTGCGGAGTAACGCAGGAGGATAGGCGGGGCATGCCTATTGGACATGGTGTGTCCCTGATCCCAGCCGATGCCGGGATAGGCAAATCCGTCCCGGATATAGGTAGGTGAGGAGAGGGGAGAGCTTTCTCGCTACGGCGATAGGGCGATCCCGCTGAGTTCACGCTGTCCAGAAAACCTTCGTATGCTATGGCACACAGGCGCCCGTACCGCAAACCAACACAGGTGGGTGCTCCGAAAACGGAGAAGGCGTTCGAGATAACCCCCCTTAAGGAACTAGGCAATCTAACCCCGTAACTTTGGAAGAAGGGGTGCCTCTGGGCGTGGCAGCTTCACGCCGCTGCGCTCTGGAGGTCTCAGAAAACCGGCCCGAGCGACTGTTTAACTAAAACACAGGTCTCTGCGAAGGAGTAATCCGACGTGTAGGGGCTGACGCCTGCCCAGTGCCGGAAGGTTAAGAGGAGAGGTGCAAGCTTCGAATTGAAGCCCCGGTGAACGGCGGCCGTAACTATAACGGTCCTAAGGTAGCGAAATTCCTTGTCGGGTAAGTTCCGACCCGCACGAATGGCGTAACGACTTGGGCGCTGTCTCGAGGGGGGACTCGGTGAAGTTGAAGTACCCGTGAAGATGCGGGTTACCCGCGGCAGGACAAAAAGACCCCGTGGAGCTTTACTGTACCCTGGCATTGTGTTGGGGCCAGAGATGTGTAGGATAGGCGGAAGACTGTGAAGTGTCGGCGCCAGCCGGCATGGAGTCAACCTTGAAATACCGCTCTTCTTTGGTTTTGATGCTAACCCCTGATCAAGCAGGGAGACCGTGTCAGGCGGGCAGTTTGACTGGGGCAGTCGCCTCCCAAAAGGTAATGGAGGCGTCCAAAGGTTCCCTCAGGGTGGATGGAAATCACCCGTGGAGCGCATTGGCACAAGGGAGCTTGACTGTGAGGCCTACAAGCCAAGCAGGGACGAAAGTCGGGCAAAGTGATCCTACGGTACCGTGTGGAAGGGCCGTGGCTTATCGGATAAAAGCTACCCCGGGGATAACAGGCTGATCCTGCCCAAGAGTTCACATCGACGGCAGGGTTTGGCACCTCGATGTCGGCTCAACGCATCCTGGGGCTGAAGGCGGTCCCAAGGGTTCGGCTGTTCGCCGATTAAAGCGTTACGCGAGCTGGGTTCAGACCGTCGTGAGACAGGTCGGTCTCTATCCGCCGTGGGCGTAGGAGGTTTGAGGGAAGCTTTCCCTTGTACGAGAGGACCGGGAAGGACGGACCGCTGGTGTGCCAGTCGTCTCGCCAGAGGCGCCGCTGGGTAGCCATGTCCGGACGGGATAAGCGCTGAAAGCATCTAAGCACGAAGCCCCTCCCAAGATTAGACCTCCCACTCGGTTAACGAGGTAAGGCCACTGGAAGACTACCAGTTTGATAGGCCGCATGTGGAAGCACAGCAATGTGTGGAGCTTAGCGGTACTAATCGGCCGAGGGCTTAGCCCTTACTACCTCGTTTCCACCCACAAAAGAAGATCAAAGGTCAGCACAGAAATCTACTCTTGACCCATTCACTTGTTTAGGCGCCAACCGCCATAATCTCCTTTGCCACCAGTGATAGCGGCGCGTATACTTGGATTCACGTTTCATCACAACGCGGGGTGGAGCAGTGGCAGCTCGTTGGGCTCATAACCCAAAGGTCGCAGGTTCGAGTCCTGCCCCCGCTACCAATCTCTTCTGATCCATGTCCCGGTCCCTGACACTCTTTACCCTCTTCGGCACGGCGGTGAGAGTCCACATCTCATGGCCTATCGTCGCCGTCTTCATTACCGCTGTCTTTGCGCTCGCCATCCTCCCGGATCGAAACCCTGACTGGAGCGTGCCCCAACTGTGGCTGACCGGCGCCCTGATTGCCGTCACCCTTGCCGCGTCCGTTCTTGTGCATGAACTCGCCCACGTCGCCGTCGGGCGACGACTCGGCATGAGAGCAACAGCCATCACACTGTTCATATTCGGTGGCGTCTCCGCTATGGAAACCGACGCAGCCAAACCGAAGGCGGAACTCCTCGTCTCAATCGCCGGTCCCCTAACCAGCCTCACCATTGGCCTCCTCGCTATTGCGCTATTGAGACCTGAGCCAACCCTCGGCACCCCCGGTGCAGATACCTTATTTGCCCAAACGATGCTCTACTACATAGCCCTCACCAACATCGTTCTGGGCATCTTCAACCTGGTTCCCGCCTTCCCGCTCGACGGTGGCCGCGTCCTAAACGCCATCCTTTGGGTTATTACGGGAGACCGACGACGCGCCTTGCGAACGGCGTCACTCATCGGCCAACTCGGCGCAGCCGTGATGATCGTCTATGGCGCCTACAACCTCTTCTTTGGCGAGCTGCTTATTGGCGTCTGGTTCATCGCCATCGGCGTCTTCCTCATGGAAGCAGCGGTGGGAGCAAGCGAGTCAAGGAGTGTTGACGAAACAAGAGCAACATCCTGAACGGCCTGATCAAACGCCATTCGGTTGCGCTGTGAAGGCACCCGATAGCCGCTGATCTTCCGCACGAACTGCAGCGCCGCCTCCCGAATCTCATCCTCGGACGCCGCCGGCCCGTCACTGACCCTCAAGCGCTTAATACTCCGGCACATCTCGAAATCTCCTTATGATGTCGCCACATCAAGATGCCGATCGGTGTATACGGTCGGCGTTTATTCTGCAGTCAGACGTTTTAACTCCGTCGGGAGTTCTGCCCCGCCGTACACTTCATCCAGGAACTCAAAGATAGCCGGATGGTCGTCCTCTATGTCATCGCGGCTGTTACTGAGGCTATACCATGGGAATGAGTACACTTCAAAATAAGCCGTGCTAAATACTGCAAAGAACTCTCTGGTATTAGACATTAGATATGTTTCCGGATAGAGGTTGTCTTGCAAAGCCGAATCATAAAAGGCATCCCACTCACTGTGATCCTCTGCCGTGAAACAGAGGTTTTGAATGCTATGAGCGAATTCATGGACTGTGGTATGCGCGATGCGCCAAACGGGACCCACATTAAGTCCGAGTAGTTTTTCTTCTGAGATTGCCATTAACGCGAGGCCTAGTCTTGTGCTGTTGAGGCCGCGTAAGGATGCCCACGACCTTCCATCATGAGTTGTAGTTGTTACGTCCTCCAGATGAGCATATTCTGGCAACGCAGTGATTTTTTCATCCTTTGAAATGATTGCCACTTCCATGCCTGTTTCAGCTATGCACTCGGCAATGTCTGGCCGGCCGGATAGCATAGGGCCAATCATACCTGCCGCTGAGCTAAGGGCCATTGGATCGATTGCGTCATTTCCTTTGATAGTGACACCTTTGACGGTAACGAACTGGGTATAGTAAAGGTCTTCAGGGCTAGGAGTAGGCGTCGGCGTAGCAGTGGGAACAGGTGTGGGAGTAGGCGTCGGCGTGGGAGTGAGCGTGGGTGCCGGCGTAGGGGTGAGAGTAGGTGTCGGCGTGGGGGTGAGGGTAGGTGTCGGCGTAGAAGTGGAAGTAGGTGCTGGCGGTGGCTGCGGGGTAGCTGTTGATTCGGGCGTTTCGTTAGTGCATCCAATCAGTACAGCAGACGCTATGATGAGTGCTACAGCATAAATTAGCCAATTGCCACAGTTCGACCAAGACATTTCCTAGAGCCTCCGGTATATATCTGGGTGTTGAGACCCTTGTACGTGTATCCAAGAAAGCTTGCCCACTAACGAATGAGCATGTCAACCACATCTCCCTCCTCTGCTATTCTGTCCACATGACGGCTTCCAATCGGTCAAACGGCGCTAACCCGGACGCCCGCCAGCGCGCACGTGACATCATCTCCGGCTACGTCGGCCACAAGGGCGCGTTGCTCATGGCACTGCTGGATGTCCAATACCAGCTCAACTACATCCCCGAAACGACCGTTGATGACGCCGCTGAAATCCTTGGCTACTCGCAGCCCGAGGTCTGGGGCGTCCTCTCCTTCTACTCCGATTTCTCCGTGGGGCAGGGCAGCGACCACTTCATTGACGTGTGCATCGATGCCCCGTGCCACGTGACCGGCGCTCGCTCGATAGAGCGCGCTATCCGTGACGCGGTGGCTGATTCAGACGTCGAAGTACGCACCATTTCCTGCCCGCGCCTTTGCAACCAGGCCCCCGTCGTGGCCTACGACCAGCGATGGCGCGGCCAGCTAACGCCGGACACCGCCGCCGAATTCGCCCGAAAGATGGGAGTCGCTTCCTAACTATGCCGTCTGATCTCTACACCACCCTTAAGCAAGAAGCGGATGCCGCATGGGCGGAATGGGATGATCCGTCCGTTGCTCGCGTCAGCGTCGGCATCTCCGCCGCCGCTCTCACCGTCGGCGCAGGCGAAACGCTTGACGCCGTCCGGCGCGCGCTCCACACGTTCAACATCAAAGCCCGCGTGCTTGAAGTCGGCGATATTGGCTTCTCGTGGGCCGATCCCGTCGTTCATATCGCTCCCGCCAACATGCCGCGCATCACTTATGGGAATGTGACTGCAGACAAAGTTAATGACCTTATTCGTGATGTGCTTGTCGATGGCAATCTCCGGCCTGACCTGGCTCTCGGTGTGCAGGGCGACACTCCCATCGCCGGCGTAGATATTCCTCTCCTCGATGAACAGTCCTGGATGCGTGACCAACTCCGACTTCTGATGGCCAATTTCGGCCACATTGAACCGGGCAACCTGATGCACTACGTTGCGCGCGGCGGCCTGAAATCGCTGGACAAGGCGCTCAATGAGATGTCGCCGCAGGACGTGGTCGATACCGTCCGCAACTCCGGACTGCGCGGCCGCGGCGGCGCGCTCTTCCCCGCCGGCGTCAAATGGAGCTTCATGGGCCCGCCCGGCCCCGGCGATCGCTACCTCGCAATCAACGGTGAGGAAGGCGACCCCGGCGCGTTCACCGACGCCGCGATCTTCGAGAATGATCCCCATCGATTGCTCGAGGGTGTGCTGATCGCCTCATATGCGATGGGAGCGAACAAGAGCTATATCCACATCCGCGCGGAGTATCGGCTGCCCCTTGAACGCCTCCGACGCGCCCTCCATGAGATGGAGGAGCGCGGACTGGTCGGCGACAATGTCATGGGCACCGAGTTCTCCCACGAGGTTGAGATTGAGGCCACCGGCCACGCCTACATTTGCGGCGAAGAGACGGCCCTGATGGAATCCGTTGAGGGCCATCGCGGCGCGCCGCGCCCGCGCCCGCCGTTCCCTGCCGCCTACGGCATCTTTGGCCGCCCGACCACCATCAACAACGTCAAGACGATTTCCTATGTCCCTCACGTGCTCGAGATGGGTGCGGAGGCATTCGCCGCCATCGGTACGGAAAACGCATCCGGCACGGCAATGTTGTCACTTTCCGGCCATATAAATAAACCGGGAATTGCAGAAATCCCCGTTGGAATTAATCTTACTGGAGTTATTGAAAACGTTGCAGGCGGCATCCGAAACGGCAAACAGCCGAAGGCTCTCCAGTGCGGCGGCCCGCTCGGCGGCATCATGTCCGCTGATGAGATGGATATGCCTGCCGAGTTCCAGGCTATGACCGCCAAGGGCAGCCCGCTCGGCTCCGGCGGTATTCTTGCCCTTGATGAGGACACCTGCATAGTCGATCTCGTCAAAAACATCGCCGAGTTCATCGACGAGGAATCGTGCGGCAAATGCTTCCCGTGCCGCAAGGGGGCGACGCACATCTCCCGCCTGCTTGCCACCATCACGGAAGGCTTCGGGCAGGAGGGCGACCTTGCCAAGATGCAGAACGTCGGCACCGCCATGGTGCAGGGCTCGCTCTGCGGCCTCGGCCAACTTGCCCCCGGCGTCCTGAACAACGCTATCCGCTACTTCCGCGCGGAATTTGAGGAGCACATAGATGAAAAATTCTGTCGCACCGGCTCCTGCGCGGCCCTGACCCGTCAGGAACAGCCCGTTGCCTAAGATAATCCTTGATATGGACGTGGGAGTTGATGACTCCCTCGCTATCCTGCTTGCGCTTCGCTCACCGGAATTGGAGATCCTCGGCATCACGGCCGTAGCTGGTAACGCCCCTTTGGAAAACACGGCGAATAACGTGCTGCGCGTGCTGGAAGCGGCGGGGAGGACGGAAATACCCGTCGCCCGCGGCGCTGCCAAACCACTCACTCGAGAACCTGAAGCCGCGCTCCACGTCCACGGCAACGATGGCCTTGGCAGCGCTCCCGTCCCCCAGCCCACACAGATGACCTTTGATGAGCGCACTGCCGTTCAGTTCATCTCCGATATCGTTATGACGCACGAGCCAGATGAAATAACCCTCATACCGACAGGCCCCATGACGAATGTCGCCCATTTGATGCGCGAGGCTCCGGAAGCCTTTGCGCGACTGGACAGAGTCGTCCTCATGGGCGGCGCTTTCGCGCTCACCCCGTACGGCCACGGCAACGTCACGACTGTTTCCGAGTTCAACATCTGGGCGGATCCGGAAGCCGCCGCTGAGTTATTTGACGGGGATATCCCGGTTACTGCCATCGGCCTCGACGTGACTACTGATCCCACCGGCTCCATCAACCCCGAACGTCATGAACGACTCCGCGATAGCGCAGACCCATACGCCCGGCTCGCGGCCCTCATCAGCACCCAGGTGCTCGAGCGATTCGGCGTCGTCAATATCCATGACGCGCAAGCCGTTGCTTACGTTATCGACCCAACAGTGTTTGAGATACAGCCATATGCCGTTGAGATCATCACGCAGGACGGCTCGGTGCGAGGGCAAACGATAGCGGACAGGCGGCCACGCCGCCCCGCGGATGCCAAACGCGTAGACGTTGCGGTTGATGTTGACGGCCCGCGCTTCCTTGAACTCTTGTTGGGGCGGCTGACACAGGAGGCGTGACGACTACGCAAGCGCCCCTCGTTGTTGCCGTCGGGGCCATCAACTGGGACGTAACCCTGTTCGTGGAGTCGCTGCCGTCCCCCGGCCAGGAAGTCACGGTCTCCGAAGTTGCGCGCGTTCCCGGCGGTACCGCCGCCAACGTCGCCGTCGCTGCCGCTCGATTGCTCGCGCCGGATTCCGTCACTTTTGTCGGCGCGCTTGGCGATGACGCCATCGCAGACCAACAGCGCCATATTCTGCGGTCAGAGGGAGTGTCTACGGACGGCATAGCGACGATTCCCGAAACTGAGTCCGGCCAGGCCTTCATCCTCGTTGACGCCAACAGTCAGAACGTCATCGCCAGCGCGCTCGGTGCAAACGCCTTTCTTGCACCGGAGCACGCCCGCCAACCTGCCGCCCGCACCGTGCTTTCTCGCTCCCGCTCCTGCGCCATAACCGATCCGCCCCTATCCGTTATTGAGGAGATCCTGTATATCACCACCGCAACCGACTGCCGTGTTTCATGGGACCCCGGCGTGCTGGTCACGGGCGATAAGAGCATCGTTCTCCCCATGGCCCGCCGCATGGATACCCTCCTCCTGAACGAAGAAGAAACGGCCACGCTCTTTGAGGAGGACGCCCCGCGTCAAATCGCTGTCCGCCTCTTGGCCGACGGATGGAGAAACCGCATCATCCTCAAGAAGGGTGGACAGGGAGCAACCGTCATTGACCTTGCAAACGGCCAACTCATTGAAGTGCCGCCGCTCCCGCTTACCGAGCTGGGCATGAATCCGGTTAACAGCGTCGGTGCAGGTGATGCCTTCCATGGCGCCCTGGCCGCTCTCCAAGCCCAAGGACAGGAATTCACTGATGCGTTGCTTGGTGCGACGGCCGCCGCCGGCATCAACGTCTCTCGTTCCGGCACACGAGACGCCCCAACATCCGATGAGCTGGCACAAGTGCTGGCTGCCTGGCGCGAGATTGGCGGGGCAGCCAACACAAGCCCACTATGACTCGGCGCTATAGTGGTATGAGTTCTCTATCCCACAATCCAGCAACCTAATCTGAACGGGAGGCAAAGCATGAAGGTAACGACTGAATTCGATCCGGCGTACACGTATATGACAGTAGAGCTTGATCAGGGCGAATCGATCAAAGTTGAGCCCGGCGCCATGGCCACCTCGCAGGGCGTGGAAATGCACACCGGCATGACAGGCGGCGGCCTCTTCGGCAAAGTGCGCCGAATGGTCGCCGGTGAATCGTTCTTTGTGAACACGTTTACCGGAGGCCCCGGCGGTGGCTGGATTGGCATTGCCTCCACCATGCCCGGGGACATGAAGTCGTTTGATATTGAGCCGGGTCAGAACCTGTACATACAGGGTGGTTCGTTCCTGGCATCCGATTTGAACGTTGAGCTGGACACGAAGTTCCAGGGGATGCGCGGCATGTTCAGCGGAGAAAACCTCTTCTTTCTTCGCGCCTACACGGAGCGCGGCACTGGCACGATCTACTGCAACTGCTATGGTGCAATCAAGGAACTCACCGTCTCAGGCGATCAGGAGTTGGTCGTGGACACCGGCCATCTTGTCGCGTTCTCGGACGGGGTGGAATACTCCATAGGAAAGGTCGGAGGGCTCGTCTCTCTGATCGGAGGCGGAGAGGGCCTGGTTATGAAGTTCCGTGGAGAGGGCAAGGTCTGGGTGCAGACGCGCACGATCGCTACTCTGGCCGACCTCCTGAATCCCCTCATCTCCAAAAACTGAACGACATCCAACAGAGGAAACCAATGAGTACGAACGGACAACAGCCGCCGCGCACCCGGCCGTGGGACGCATTCATCAGCGACCGCGACCGCGAAATCTATGCCAAGAGCGGCTTTGGCGCGAGCGTCGGCGTGGGCGAACGCCCCGCACTCCTGATTATCGACGCCCAATATCGCACCACAGGTGAAGGCCCCGTTCCCATTCAGGAAGCGATGGAACAGTACGCCACCGCCGTCGGTGAGGATGCTTGGCACGCAGTCGACAAAATCGAGCAACTGGTCAAGGTTTTCCGCGCCAAGGGATGGCCGGTCATGTACGCGCAGGGCGAGCGTACCGGCGTGCAAGAGGGCGCGCGCTACACGGACAAGATTCCCTCACTTTCAGCCGACTACAACCTCCCCGGCAGCCGCGGCGCGCAGATCGTCGAGCCGCTTACCCCGGAACCCAGCGATGTCATCATCTACAAGCGATTCCCGTCGATCTTCTTTGGGACGAACCTCGTCACGCAGCTTGTCGCGGCAGGCGCAGATACCCTTGTTGTCGTCGGCTGCACCACGAGCGGATGCGTACGCGGCACTGTCGTTGACGGCATGAGCTACGGCTTCCGCTGCATCGTGCCGGAGGACTGCGTCTGGGATCGCGGGCAGGCGTCACACGCCATCAACCTGTTTGACATTGCGCAAAAGTATGCCGATGTCATGCCCCTGGACGAACTCGAACCCATCCTGGAAGCCGTGCCCGCACGCGAGCAAAGTGCCGCCACCGCGTGATGTCATTCCCGCGAAAGCGGGAATCTGAATCATGACGTCTAAACCTGCAATCCTCCGCAGCCTCCTCAATGCGGACACACCTCTCGTTGTCCCATTCGCCTATGACGCCTTTTCCGCCAAGCTCATAGAGGCCGCAGGATTTCCCGCCGCCGGGATCAGCGGTTCGTCCGTTGCCGCCTCCGCATTCGGCCTGCCGGACGTCGGACTGCTCTCACGAGAGGACGTCGTAGGGCAGGCACGCCGTATCGCTGCCGCCGTCAACATCCCTGTCATCGCCGATGCCGACACCGGCTACGGTGGCCCACTGCAAGCTGCTCACACGGTACGTGCGATGGAGGACGCCGGCTTGGCGGGATTGTTCATGGAAGACCAGGAAGACCCCAAGCGCTGTGCCCACCTCGCAGGAACAGTCGTCATCTCGGTAGAGGCGATGCTGGGCAAACTGAAAGCCGCCCTCGGCGCGCGCCGCGACAAGGATTTCTACGTCATCGCCCGCACAGATGCCGTGGAGAGTGAGGGAATCGAGGGCGCGGCAAGGCGTGCCCGCGCCTATCTTGACGCGGGCGCGGACATGGCGTTCCTCGCCGGCCCAAGCACGGTGGAGGAACTGGAACAGTTCCCGAAACTGGTCGGGCAGGGCAAGTTCATGGTCGTGTTGACAGAAGGAGGGAAGACTCCCCTCCTGCCTGCGTCTCAACTCTCGGGCATGGGCTACAGCCTTATCGGCTACTCCGGACTCGCGATCGGCTCGGCCGCCAAAGCTGTGCAAGACAGCCTGAACAGCTTGAAAGAGCAGGGCAGCAACGTCAATCTTGCAGACCGCGTCATGCCTCTCAATGACCGTAATGAAATCCTCGGCCTCGCGGCATGGCAGCAGCTTGAAGAGGAAACCGATTAAGAGCGCATAATTCTGGTTTATCCGCTATCCTTGCAGTATGCAAGCACCCCCCTTGTTAGAAGCGACCAATCTCACGAAGCGCTACGGTAGAGTCCTCGCCCTCGATAACGTCACATTTACCGTCGGTGATGGCATTACGGGTCTCCTGGGGCCAAACGGCGCGGGGAAAAGCACAGCAATCAAGCTCTTCCTCGGCCTGCTTCAACCCACACAGGGCGCTGCCGAAGTGATGGGAGCCCAGCCCTACCACGATGTCAACGCGCGTTCCCTCATCGGCTACATGCCCGAGCATGACTGTCTCCCAACGTCTGTCAACGCCTCGGAGTTCCTGACCCACATGGCGCAGGTCAGCGGCCTGCCGCCCGCGCAGGCACGCACTCGCGCAGCGGACACCATGCGCCACGTCGGTCTAGATGAAGCCCGCTACCGCAGCATCGGTGAATACTCCACAGGCATGAAGCAGCGCGTAAAACTTGCGCAGGCCATCGTCCATGATCCCCGCCTCGTATTGCTTGACGAGCCAACTGCCGGACTCGACCCGGGCGGGCGCGAGGAGATGCTTGATCTGGTCAAGCGGACCGGACGCGACTTCGGCATCAGCATCGTCTTCTCATCCCACCTCATGGGTGAAGTGGAGCGGACGTGCGACAACATCATCGTGTTGGAGGCGGGCCGCATCACGCATGAGGGCAGCGTTTCCGGATTCACGGAAAACACTGATGTCCTGTCGGTTGACATCGACTCTCGCCATGATGAGTTCATTGCCGCCCTGACCTCCCGTAGTATTGAGGCTCAGCGAGATGGCAACTCCGTGCTGGTCGGGCATGAGAGCGGCGAGCATCTTGCGGCCATCCAGGATGCGCTCATCGAGGCTGAAGCCCCCCTCCGCCGCATGGCCTACCGCCGCCGCATGCTGACCGAAATCTTCCGCGACGAACCAACGGACTGACCGCGTATGGAATCCCGTCCTTCAGGCCAACTCTTTGACATCGGCTACCAGCGCTATGACGGCCCCCGACAGGGTCGCAACCGCGCGCGCCTTGCCCTGTTCGTCAGCGGCGTCCGCCAATCTCTTGGGCTTGGCCGAGGTGGGCGATCCAAGATCCTGCCCGTGCTCATGGTGTTGGTATCTGTCGTTCCGGCAGCAGTCATCCTCGTCATCGCCGCCATAAGCGGCGGGATCATAGATCGCCCCGTTGAACTGGGCGACTATTTCCCCATCAACACCTTGCTTCTGATGATTGTCGCGGCCATCCTCGCGCCGGGCCTCATCGTTCCTGACCGAACGGAGAATGTCCTGAGCCTCTACCTCGTCCGTCCGATGGGTGTATTTGACTATCTCGCGGGGCGTTGGCTTGCGTTCTTTCTCGTGACGACGGTCATCATCCTCAGCGGCCCACTGCTGTTGCTCGCCGGATACATTCTCTTGTCAGAGAACGCGGCTCAGGAGTTTCGCGATAACTGGCTCGATTTTCCCAGAGTCCTTGTTGCCGCTGCCGCTATGGGCGCATTCATCACATCCATACCGATGGCGGTTGCCGCCTTTACTCCCCGCCGCGTGTACGCCGCGGCAGTTGTTATCGGCGGCGTCCTGGTTCTGAGCACGGCCGTGGGAGTCTTGACCGAGCCCATTGATTTCGATGGATCGTCATTTGAAACAATCGAAGAACGGCCCATCACGGATGAAGAGCTTGCCGCCGCTGAGCAATTTCTGGACGCGACACGCTCCATGCCGGACAACGTGGAAGTCATGATCTCCGTGGAGCTCGAATCAGGAGAGACACGACAGTACCTGATGTCACGGACTGACGTTGAAGAGGCTCTCGACGGCGGAAATGTCCGGGTATTTGAGTTGGATGAGCCGGAATCGCTCCTGGATCCTGAAACCAGTAAGTGGGTTGTGTTTACCGATCCCACGGGAGCGACAGTATTCGTCACCGATCTGCTCTTTGAGGATGTACAGTCGAACAACTACCGCCGATTGGTCGATGAACATCCGGATTATTACCCCATCGCCGCCTATCTCGTGTGGGTATTGGTACCCCTCGGGCTCATGTGGTGGCGCTATCGGAGGTATGCGGCATGAGTACAGATGAGGCCGCTGTGGACAACAACACTGAGCCTTCTTCGGACGCCACCATCGTTGTTGACAACGTGTCGAAATGGTTCGGCAATGTCGTCGCCGTCAACGAGGTGTCGCTGGAGTTCGGCCCCGGCATCACCGGCCTCCTTGGTCCGAACGGCGCGGGAAAAACCACGCTTCTCCACATGATGACCGGCCTATCCGCAACATCGCGTGGAGAAGTGAGGGTGCTGGGACAGCCGGTGCGCGGCGATACGCAGCTCTACCGCCAAATCGGTGTCATGACGGAACATCAGGCTGTCTACGATTTCTATACGGGCCGCGAATTCGTTGAGCTGTCCGCTCGGATGCACAAGCTGGACAACATTCCCGACTCCGTGCAGCGCGCGATTGAAGCCGTCAACATGACTGACGCGCAGAACCGACGCCTGTCTACGTATTCACGCGGCATGAGGCAGCGGATGCGCCTGGCCGCCACACTCGTGCATGATCCACCCATCCTCGTACTGGATGAACCGTTGAACGGCACCGATCCACGCCAACGGCTGGAGTTTCATGATCTCGCGCGGAGCCTCGCCGCAGAGGGACGAACGATAGTCGTCTCTTCTCACATCCTCGAAGAAGTGGAGACACTTGCGGACAACATCGTCCTCATGGTTAGCGGCAAACTCGCTGCCTCTGGTGATTTCCGCTCCATCCGCGCCCTGCTGGATGACCGTCCGTATCAGATCCGCGTTACTTCCACCAACCCGCGCGCTCTGGCCGGTGGCCTCATCGGTAGTGACGCCGTCACGTCCGTCACCATGGAGGACGACGGCTCCATCCTTTTCCTGACCAACGACTTGCCGTCATTGCAGTTGCAGCTTGCCGGCGTTGCGCGTGACGCGGGCGCGGTGCTTCAGACCGTAGAACCGCAGGACGAATCGCTGGAAAGCGTGTTCACCTACATCGTGGAGCGATAGAAAATGCTGACGGTCTTTTTCCTTACGCTCCGCCAGCTCACCGGCACACGCCGACAGGCCATCCTATGGCTCTTTGCTGCCCTCCCCGTCGCGCTCGCCATTCTCATTCGCAACCTCACCGACGATTACCAGGACATCATCCTCGGACCGACGATCAGTCTCGTCCTCATACCCATCGTGCTGCCCCTGGTCGTTGCCATCCTTGCCACAACTGCCCTCGGTGAGGACGTGGAAGATCGCACCCTGTCCTATATCGTCCTGCGACCCGTCGCGCGGTGGCAGATTATTGCGGCCAAATACGTTGCCGTCATCGTTCTTGCCGCCGTGCCGCTCGTTCTCCTCGGAGGAGCGACCGCCGCAGTGGCATTCGTCGGCGATACCAATGGCGAGTCGGCCTTTGACTACGAGACCGTGATCAAACCCATCCTGGGAGTCGTGGCCGGGCTGGCTATCGGGATAGTCGCCTATTCCGCCGCATTCATGTGGCTGGGACTGATCTCCGGACAAGCCCTCGGAATTGCCATCGTCTATGTCTTTGTTTGGGAGGGCATCGCCGCCGGTATCTTTAGTGGCATTCGATACCTGAGCATCAGGAGCTACAGCATTATCACAATGCAGGACATCGGCGGGGAACCACTTGACACCATCGGCGCAATCGCCGGTTCCCAGATCGCCCTCAACGTTGCCCTTTGGGGCGCAGCAGCCGTCGTTGTGGCCTTCCTTGTCCTCGCCCTCGTCCAGCTCCGCAACATGGACGTCCCCTAGCCCTTTCCGTCATTCCCGCGAAAGCGGGAATCCAGAACACGCCCTGTCATTCTGAGCGCGGCGAAGAATCTAGAGTCTCATTTGTGCGAGGCAACGCACCCTTTCCACCTGAATCCCATATGATTTCCCCATAGAACTTCACCCGAACGGAGACCCATATGCCATTCGACACACTCATCCGCGGCGGCGACGTTGTGCTGCCATACGGCGGCGGCCTCCGCCGCTTGGACCTCGCTATTACTGAGGGCCGCGTTGCTGCTCATCTTGAACCCGGCGCGGACGCCGAAGCCACCGAAACCATCGACGCCACGGGCAAGGTCATCCTCCCCGGCGTCATTGACCCTCACACCCACCTGAATCTCGGCGAGGCTGAGACGGCCTTCGAGACCGAAACCCGCGCCGCCGCCCTACACGGCATCACTACCCTCATCCACTTCCTCATGTCCAACGATCCGTATGAGGCTGAGTACAAGCAATACCGGGAGTGGGGCGATTCCCAGAGCCTGATTGACTACGCCCTCCACGCCATCATCTCCACACGCGAGCAGCTTGCCGAAATCGACAAGTACATTGATGAATTCGGTATCGGCAGTTTCAAATTCTTCATGAGCTTCCGCGGCGAGGAAGGCGCGTATATCGGCCTCCCGCCCATCGACGATGGCCTCATGTACGAAATAATGGAGAAACTCGGCCAGCGTCCTGGATCGGTCCTGTGCGTCCACACGGAGAACATCGAAGTTGTGTGGTCAATCCGTAAGAGATTGGAAGAATCAGGCCGCGATGATCTCAAGGCGTGGCATGAGTCACGTCCGCCGTTCACCGAGGCCGAAGCCGCCGTTCGCACGATGCTTTTTGGCCGCGAGACCGACTCTCCTCCCTACATCGTCCACACAACCTCCGCCGAAACCCTTCAAGCCGTCCGCACGTTCCGACGTGATGGCGGCAGCGCCTATGTCGAAACGTGTCCCCACTACCTCTCCCATACCTATGAGTCGCCTGTTGGCACGTTCGGCAAACAGAATCCGCCTCTTCGTAGCCCCGAAGATCAGGCTGCGCTGTGGGAGGCAATCGCTGATGGCACGGTCGACACGATCGGCTCTGACCATGCCGCCCGCCTTGGCGATCGCAAGCAGGGCACCATCTGGAGCGCGTCGCCGGGCCAGCCCAACATGCCCATGATTCTGCCCGTCATGCTCCACAATGGTGTCCGTGAGCGTGGTCTTCCGCTTGAACGAGTTGCGGAGGTCACGTCGGCCAACGTCGCTCGCATCTTCGGAATGTGGCCGCAAAAGGGCTCCTTGCAGGTGGGCGCTGACGCCGACATCGCCATCGTTGACATGGACGAAACCCGGACCGTCACCGCCGCCGGCCTGCAGGGCCGCGCCGACTACTCAATCTATGAGGGCATGTCCTACACCGGCTGGCCTGTCCGCACGCTTGTCCGCGGAAAAACAGTCACTGAAAACGGCAAAGTTGTAGCATCTGGGGGTGACGGTCGGTATATTTATCGTTCAGTAGGGTAGGCCGATAAGTCTGGCCAAAGGGGGCGATTATGTCAGGTCCGCTGTCTCATCTGCGAGTTGTCGACGTTACGGCCTCGCTTGCAGGAGCCTACGCCGCCCGCCTCCTCGGCGAACTTGGCGCGGACGTCGACCGCGTCCGCCGTATGCGAAATCTCTACGTCCGTCTCAAGGGACGGGAGATGCCGGAATGGGATCCGCTCCTCCACCGCTCCCTCAACGCGAACAAGGCCCACCGCTCTGACACTGACGCAGAAACCGTCACGCCCGAATCCTTGCTGGCAGTGCTGGATGGACAGGACATCCTCATCGAAGACATCGGGATGTTCGACGGCGATACCCCGTTTGTGGATTGGGATGCCGTCCATTCCCGCTATCCCCACCTGAGCGTCGTTTCCCTTACGCCCTACGGCAAAGACGCCCCGTTGGCCGATCTGCCGCCAAGCGATCTAGCAACATGGGCTCTCTGCGGCATGGCGTGGACAACCCCCGGCCCGCCTGACACGACCTATGACCTCCCCAATGAGCCGCCGCTCATGCCCACAGGTGCATCCGTTCCATCCCTGATGGCCGGCGCAATCAGCGTCGTTGGAACGCTCGCCACGCTCTATGCCGACTCCGGCAGTGGCAACGGCACAGGGCCGAGAGTGACCGGCACGCGCATCGAGCTGTCCGAACTGGAGGCGATCACAGCCCTCAACTACCATCCGGTCACACAGCGCGAGTACTTGGAATATGTGCTTGATCGTGGCCCGAACGTCCTAGCCCGGCAACCCAACTGCTACATCCCGTGCAAGGACGGCTACATCGTCATCGTCGCCATGAGTCCCCGCCACTGGGAGCAGTTCGCTGAGGTCATGGGCAGCCCCGAATGGGCGTACACCGAGGATTTTGACGACGGCACAAAGCGTGCCATGAACTGGGATGCTGTCAGCGTCCTCATGACCAACTGGACGATGGAGTACACCGGTGAGGAAATCACCACTGAACTGCAGGCTCGAAACATCCCCGCGTTCTGGGCAACTTCCCTTGAAGAGGTGATAACCCATGAGCACGTCAAAGCACGCCGCTACGTTCGCCATATAGAGACGCAGGACGGACAGGAAATCCCGTTCACCGGCGCGCCGTTCATCCTGACCGGCTACCCGCGAAACGAGGACGGCAAGCCGGAAGCAGACAGTTCCGTTCCCGCGCCGTCGGTCAATGGCGCTGCCGCGCCGCACCCTGCCTCAACCCCATCGCTGCCCCTCCAGGGCCTCCGTGTCGTGGACTTCGGCCAATACATCGCGATACCGTACTGCGCCAAGTGGCTCGCCGCCCTCGGCGCGGATGTTATCCAGGTGGAGAGCCGTGAGAACCCTGCCGACTTTCGCAATTCCCCGCCGTTCGCCGCCCAGATCCCGGGCATGAACCGCGCGGGCGCATATAACACCCTCAGCATGGGCAAGCGCGCCATCCCCATCAATCTCCGCACTGAGGAGGGCAGGGATGTCGCTCGCCGCCTCTGCGCCACCGCCGACATCGTGCTCGAGAATTTCTCGACTGGCCTGATGGAGCGATGGGGCCTTGGCTACAACGACATTGCCCATCTCAACCCGCGTGTCATCTACACGTCTGTCGCTGCGTTTGGCAGGAGCGGCCCGCTCAAGGACTACAGCGGTCTGCACAGCATCATCAACGCCTTCTGCGGCCTTGCGGATGTCACCGGCTACACAGATGGCCACCGCCGACTGCTCGGCTCCTACTTCCCGGATGTTGTTTCCGCCACCTACGCCACCATGGCCACGCTGACGGCCCTGCATGACCGCAAGCGAACGGGTATGGGGCATCACGTCGATGTCGCAATGACCGAAGCCCTGATGACGCTCATCACGGAGCCGATGGTCGCGCGAGCGACGGGCAGCTACACACCCATTCGCGACGGTTCACACCACCCGTTCCACGCCCCGCACAACGTCTATGCAACGAGCGGCGATGACCAATGGATCGCTATCACTGCCCGTACTGACGCTGAATGGGCCGGCTTGTGCAGCGTCATAGACGGCCTTGCGAACGATGATCGCTTTGCCACGCCTGAATCGCGCAAGCAGAACGAGAGTGCCCTTGATGAGATCATCGCGGCTTGGGCGTCTTCACGTGACAAATACGAGACAGCCGACCAGCTGGCCGCCGCAGGCGTGTCCGTCGCTCCCATCCTTGATCCGCTGGAAGTTGTCGAGCACCCGCACCAACAGGCACGCGGCTTCTTTGCCACGATCGACCATCCCGAGGCCGGTCCACGTCGTACTGCCAAGGTGCCGTGGCAAGTGAACGGCGAGTACGCGGGTGAATTGCGCCGCGCGCCGATGCTCAACGAGCATACGGACGACATCCTCACTGAGATCCTTGGCATTGGCCAGGAAGAAACGAAAGAACTGGTAGCCGCCGACGCACTCAGATAAGGGGAACCAACGCGCGCAGGTGTCGAGCAGATGACAACCCTCATCGGCGTAGATTTCAGCGGCTCTCAGGCTGATAACGCGACGTGGATTGCCATAGCCGCCGTCGATGATGGTGGCCGCATCGAATGGCAGACCCCGTTTCCTATTCGCCGTACTGACCTTGAGCAGCTTCTGCTGACCATTGAGGGCCCCGCCGTCGCCGCGCTTGATTTCCCCTTTGGCCTCCCTGCCGATTTTGCGGTCACACAAGGCTTCATTCGGTGGGGCGAGGGCCTCATGGACTCCTGCGACCGCATGTCCACCACAGAGCAGACTGAGTTTGAAGAAGTGGCACGCGAGTATGTCGCCGCCTATGGCGAACCCCGCCGCGCCAGCGATGTAGCCCCCGCTTTCTCACCCCTCCACGTCACCAACCCCAACATGGTGCCAATGATCTATCACGGCATGGCCATGCTAGGCCGCCTCCTCGCACGGGCCCGCGGCCGGTTCAGCATTCCGCCGCTTCCTGCCAATTCCTCACGCTGGCAGGTAGCCCTTGTGGAACTGATGCCCGGTCAACTCCTGCGTGCCAGGGGTGACTCTGGCATCGGCTATAAGAACGGCGACAATAACCTCCGGCGCCGTCACGAGATACTCGCAATCGTTGAAGAGTGGGTTGGCTCGCCACTCCCTGAACACGTTCGCCTCGCCTGCCGTGCAAATGCGGACTGCCTCGACGCCGTCGTCAACCTTGCCGGCGCGCTGCAATGGCGCCGCAACCCCGACGCCTTCAACCATCCCAACCCTGCCCAGCAGGGCTTCGCCCACGACGAAGGCTGGCTTTACACCCTCCGCCCCTGATGTCATTCTGAGCGCAGCGAAGAATCTAAAATCTCCATTTCCCAACCAAACCCGACCCGTTCACCCTGAGCTTGTCGAAGGGCATGAGCGGGCATAGAAAAAGCCTACTCCCCACCCCTTGACACACTCTCCCGGCCTGCTACTATAAGAACAATAGTTCTATAAGAGGAGGCTGCCATGCTCATCAAAAGCACTCCGGATGTCTATGAGAAGCTCCGTCATCTGGGCGGAATGGCAACGGATGACATTCTCTCGCCTGCCGAGCGTTCGGACGGAACCGCGCGTCTGAGCAATGGCAACGAGCGTGTGGGACCGCGCGGCGGCGTAACTCCGCATGCCGGCGTCTACAAGGCCGCCATGCCGAACGGCAAACGCATCTCGCTGATGCGTGTGATGTTCACCGACCACTGCATCATGGACTGCCATTATTGCCCCAACTCCCACTGGGTCCCGCGCAGGCGCTACGGGTTCAAGGTGGACGAACTCGCGCGGCTGTTCAATGAGATGCACCAACGCCACATGGTGGATGGGCTCTTCCTCAGCTCAGGGATTTTCAAAAATCCCAACGCCACGCAAGAGCGCCTGCTGGATGTTGTCGATGCCGTCCGCTCGCGATACGGATTCCGCGGCTACATCCATCTGAAAGTGATGCCCGGCACCAACGACGAATCTCTTTTGGAGGCGAGCCAGCGGCTCGGCGCGCGTCTGTCCATCAATATTGAGTCGCCGTCCGCCGAGCATCTCCGCAAGGTCAGCAAGATGAAGGACTTTGACAAGGGCATCATCGAGCCGATGGGGCGTATCAGCGATCTTATGCAGGAGAATTACGGCGGCGCGGTTGGCCAGGCTACGCAGATGGTCGTGGGCGCGGCAGATGAGTCGGACTGGGACATCTATGAGCGTATGACGAGCCTCTACGGAAACTACGGATTCAAGCGCGTCTACTACTCGGCGTTTCGCCCCGTACAGTACACGCCGCTTGAAGAACATCCCGCAACGCCGCCCGCGCGTGAGCATCGCCTCTATCAGATGGATTGGCTCTCACGCATCTACGGCTACGACTCGGAGGAACTGCGTCCCGCCTTCAGCGACGACGGCTTTCTGGACACGCGCACCGACCCGAAGCTCATGATTGCGATGACCAACTACGAACGCTTTCCGGTTGACGTGAACCAGGCGACCGAGCAAGAGCTGTTGCGCGTCCCCGGCGTCGGGCCGTTGGCGGCAAGCCGCATCATCGGGCAGCGTAAAGAACACTCGATTACGCAGAGCAGGGAACTCAAGGCGATGGGTGTCGTGATGAAGCGCGCCCTCCCGTTCCTGCGCTTCCCGGGCCACAAACCCAGCCCCGCCAAACAGGCCGAGATGCCCCTCTTCCAAGAGCAGCCGACGAAGCCCGCCCAGCCATCGAAACGCACTATGGAACTGCACAACGCGTCAGCTGCCAACTGCTCCACGTGCCCCCTCAACCCCGGCACCTGCGGCATGGCGGCATAGGAAACGGCTGCAAAGACGACACAAAAATGGCCGCCTGCCCGGTACCGGGCAGGCGGCTTGCTCCCCGCCCGCCACCCCTATCTGTGTTACGATTTTTCTACGTTTTGAATACGATCTTTGTCCTCATGGCTTACAGGTAGGTGTTCCGACTAAGAAGCGGCAGTCGATTCAATCCCAGCCAGGTCTTCTTCGGCTGGTGGATTGTATTGGGCGCGTTCCTTATTCAGGTTCTCAACGGCGGACTCTTTTTCCAGGCGTTCCAGGTCTACTTCAACCACCTTCAGCGAGACTTTGGCTGGTCGAGGCGCAATATCGCCCTCGCCTTCACACTTGCGCGAGCGGAGAGCGGGGTCTTGGGACCGTTTCAGGGCTGGTTGGTTGATCGGTTCGGGACTCGCCGCGTTCTCCAGGTAGGCGTGCTCCTCTATGCCGGTGGCTTCCTTCTCTTTGCGAATGTCGAGGAACTCTGGCAGTACTACGGCGCGTACCTGATCATCTCAATTGGATCAAGCCTCGGCGGCTTCATCACGATCAACGCTGCCATCGCCAACTGGTTCGACAAGAGACGATCCCGCGCGATGGGACTGGCCTCCGTCGGTTGGGGCGTATCGGGCTGGGCTGTGCCGGCCGTCGTCTTTGGGATGGACATGTTGGGTTGGCGAGGTCTCGCCATGTGGTCCGGCGTGATTGTGCTCGTTTTAGGACTGCCGCTGACGATGCTCTTCAGGCATTCACCGGAGCCATACGGTTACCTGCCGGACGGTGCGAAACCGGACGAAAGTGACCGGGACGAAGACGGAGTTCCTGCGACGGCGAGGCCGATTCTCAGCTTGGTTGCACGGGGATTCACTGCGCGAGAGGCGCTGAAGAACCCCTCCTTCTGGTTCGTTTCTTTCGGCCACGCAAGCGCAATGTTCGCCGTATCCGCCATCAACGCCCAGTTCATCCCCTATCTTGAAGATGATCTGGGAATCTCCAAAACGACCGGCGCGTGGATCTACACGTTCCTGACGACAATCATGATTGGCGCGCAGCTGGCAACGGGCTTCCTCGCAGAGAAGGTTGAGATGCGGCTCATCATCGTTGCCTGTATGTTTGGCCACACGCTCGCCCTCGTCCTCCTTGTCCTGCCACAAGGAAATCCGGAATACGCCATCCCGATTCTGCTCACGTTTGCAGTCGTTCAGGCCCTTTCGTGGGGATTCAGGGGACCGCTGATGACGGCGATTCGCGCCGAGTACTTTGGCCGCGGCTCCTTTGCGACCATCATGGGATTTTCCTCGCTTGTAGTGCAGGGTGGCACCATGTTGGGCCCTGTGGTGGCTGCAGAGTTCAAGGACCAGTTCGACTCGTACTCAGGTGCATTTATCCTCATGGCCTTCGTGACAACGGCCGGCGCGTTCCTCTTTGCCGCTGCCCGTAAACCGCCCCTGCCACCGCGTTCTCCGGATGAGATGGTGGAAGGAGAACGCGGCGATTCCAACGTCTACGCCGCCCACTGAAACTCCAAACTTGAGTGCGCCCCCCGCGTGGGATAGTCTGAACACAGAAACACAAGCGCTTCGGAGGTTTCGAACGTGACGCAGGCAGCCCCCGCCAACACAATCACCATTACGATTGACGGGCGGCAGGTCACCGCCCCGGCGGGGTCTACCATCCTTGAGGCGGCCACTGAGGCCGGTATCTACATTCCCACCCTCTGCTACGACGAGCGGCTCAAGGCCTATGGCGCCTGCCGCATGTGCATGGTTGAACAGGTCGATCGCCCCGGCTTTGCTGCCGCGTGTGTCGCCCCTGCCATGCCGGACGCCGCCTACCGCACCAACTCCGACGAAACCGTCGAACTGCGCCAGTCCGTTCTCAACCTGCTCATGTCCGAGCATCCGCACGGATGCCTGACCTGCGACCGCATCGTTCATTGCGGCCCCAACGATATCTGCCTGCGCAACGTCTCCGTGACCGATCGCTGTGTTGTCTGCCCTCAGAACCAGCGGTGTGAGTTGCAGGCGACTGTCGAAATCGTCGGCGTCACGGAACAGCTGCTCCCGTACAACTACCGTGAGTTGCCCATACGTACTGAAGACCCGCACATCGACCGGGACTACAACCTCTGCATCTCATGCGCCCGCTGCGTCCGCGTCTGTGATGAGGTCATCGGCGCGGAAGCCATCTCCATGGTCGACCGTGGCGACCGAATCCTCCCTGGCACGCCCAATGATGTTCCCCTCTCTGACCCGCTCACCGGCTGCATCTTCTGCGGCGCGTGCGTGGATGTCTGCCCCGTGGGCGCGCTCACGGAAAAGGACAACAAGTGGGCCGGCCTGCCGGATACCAACGTCACAACCGTCTGCACGGAGTGTGAGATCGGCTGCCAGGTCACCGCTGAACTTCAGGATGGTCGCCTGCTGCGCGTGACACCGGACATCGAGGGCGGCGCGAATGGCGGCTTTGCCTGCATCCACGGTAAGTTTGAACTCGCCAACGAGTCCAACAATGAGGCCCGCCTGATCAGCGCCATGATTCGGGATGCCAACGGAGCGCTTGGTGAGGCGTCATGGGACGATGCGATTGCTGCCGCTGCGGACGGCCTCCGTGGCCATGCCGGCGGTTCTGCTGCCGTCGTGATTTCTCCTCGCGTCGCCAATGAGGACGCGTGGGCATTGAATCGTCTCGCCCGTGAAACCCTGGAGACTGAGCGTGTTGCGATGGCGGCGTCCGTGTCGGTTCAGGCGGGCAGAGAGCTCGCCGCCATGTTCGGCAGCGCCGCCAATGTGAATCCCATCCGGGACATTGCGAAATCTCGCGCCGTTCTCGTGATTGGTTCTGATATAGAAGTCACCCATCCCGTCGCCGCCTACCAGGTTCACAAGGCAGTCAACTACAACGACGCCACTCTTATCGGCATCGGCCACGTCGCCTACCCGGAGCTTGGACGCGCCTCCGAGCGATGGCTAAATTGCGAGGAAGGTGCTGAGCTTGCCGTCCTGCGTGGCATCCTCCGCGCGCTGCTCGACGCCAATCTTGTGCACGATGAATTCGTTGAAGAATCCATAGACGGCCTCGCTGACCTGTCTGAAAGCCTCGAGAGAACAACCGTTGAAGACGCAGCGGCTCAGTCAGGCGTTTCCGCCGATGACCTCCGTTGGGTCGCCCGCATCATCGGCACGTCCACACCCGCCGCTCTCATCTACGGCGAGAGCGAGAATGACGCTCCGGGCTTGGCTACACTGATTGCCGCAATCGCCTCAGTGACGGGCAACGTCGCCAACGCGCAGGGCGGTGGTCTCCATGTGCTGCACTCCGGTGGCGGCAACGTGCAGGGAGTCAGCGATGTGCTTGGCGCAGATGCCGCCACGCTTGACGAGACCGTTGACGCTATCGAATCTGGCGCCGTCACAGCCCTGTACTGGACCGGCGGGATCCCCGCCGAAATCAGCGATTCTGCCCGCGCGCGGCTGCTCGCCGCGCTGGGTCGCCTTGAGTTCCTGGTCGTGCAGGGCCTTGTTATCGACGATGAGCTGGCATCGCTCGCCAACGTCCTCATTCCCGCCGCGGCCGCCGTCGAACGCGAGGGAACGTACACGAACGCCGAGCGCCGCGTCCAGCGCGTCCGCCCCATCAAGGACGCCCCGGGCGATGCACAGGCGGTCTGGCGCGCCCCGGTTGAGATCACCCGCCACCTCGGCGCATCGGACTTCGGGTATGACAATGCCGATACAATCCTTGCTGACATCGCCGCAGCCGTACCAAACTACGCCGGCATCACCTCTGAGGTGCTCGAATCTCGATTCACCGGCCCCACGTGGCCGCTTCGGGAAGATAGCGCGGATGAGCGTCTCTACCAGGGCGGAGTGTTCGGCAACGCCAGCGGCCGCATTCGCCTCGCAGCTGTTTAGTCGGCATGGTCGCAACCGCCGCAACATGGTACCTCCGCGCCCACGATGACGGTCGGCCCCTCGGCATACACATCCGTGATGAAGAGCCCCTCGAGCCCGCTCCCGGCATTGTCATCAATGCCGAAGACCCCAACCAGACGTGGCGCAGCGCTGAAGTTGTCTCCTTTGAATCCCTCCCCCATGCCTGCTCCATGCCGCGCTACAACGTCATCATCAAGGTTCTGGTTCCGGCATGACTGAGTCACAAACAGGATCAATTGAATTAGTCCGCTGCTGGCCGGATGTGGACGTCGATCCTCGGATGATTGCCTACCACGATGGGGAGTGGGGCACGCCGCTGCATGACGACAACAAGCTGTTTGAGTTCCTCATTCTTGAGGGATTCCAGGCCGGCCTCTCATGGCGCACTATCCTCAACAAGCGCGAAGCATTCCGCAAGGCTTTCGCCGACTTTGATGTTCAGAAAGTTGCGCAATTTGGCGGCGATGATGTTGCGCGCCTGCTTGAGGACAAAGGTATCGTCCGGAACCGGCTCAAGATACTTGGCGCCATCAACAACGCGCAGAGGTTCATGGAAATCCAGGAAGAGTTCGGCTCGTTCGATCGCTATATCTGGCAGTTCACCAACTACAAGACACTGCGCAGCCCCAACCCGATTCTTGGTTGGGAGGATGTGCCCGCCACCTCGCCAGAGTCGGATGCTATGGCCAAGGACCTCAAGGCCCGCGGCTTCAAGTTCGTCGGATCAACGGTTTGCTACGCGCATATGCAGGCCACCGGCATGGTCAACGATCATCGAGATGGCTGCTTCAAAGCCACCCTCGGCGACTGGTAGACCTCAACCTCGTCATTCCCGCGAAAACGGGAATCCACTCACGCCCCTAGGGAATCCGCGCGTCCGGCATATTCACCCACGCGCTCATCTCATGTGGCGGCGTCACCGGGTAACCCTCCGTCACGTAGGCCCCGTCGATTTGGTCGACCTTCGATACGCCAATCAGCGCCATCGCGCTCAGCAGCTCGTCTTCCATGATTTCCAGTGCCCGCACGATGCCGTCGACGCCGCCTGCCGCGAGACCCCAACCCTGCAGCTTGCCGACCGCTACGCAATCCGCGCCAAGCGCGAGCGCCTTGACCACGTCGCTCCCGCGGACGATTCCGCCGTCCAACACGATCTTGGCGCGCCCATCAACAGCCTTTGCGATTTCCGGCAGCGTATCAAGGCTGCCCAGCGCATGGTCGATCTGACGTCCGCCGTGGTTCGACACCCAGATGATCTCAAAGCCACGCTCGACGGCTATTTCCGCATCTTCTGCCGTCTGGATGCCCTTGACCGCGAACGGCAGGCCTATCAGGTCGCGGATGCGCTCTGCCAGATCCCACGTCACCGCTGAGCCGGGTGAGACTCTCTGCACATTCAGAGTCGCCGGAACGGAGCGTCCAACAATTGGTCGTTCGCGTCGACTGTATCGAGCGTTGTCTACGGTCAGGACGAACGCGTGATAACCGGCGGCCTTGATGCGTGGCGCCATCCCCTCAATCCATTCCCAGTCGCCCTGGATATACATTTGGAACAGCTTTGGGCCGTTCGCCGCCTCCATCGTGCCTTCAAGCCCCGGCTCGGATACGGAACTAACCGTTTGGATCGTACCGAACGCTTCGGCCGCCTTTGCGGAGGCGCCCGCTCCCTCTGGATGCAATCGCTGCATTCCACCAACCGGCGCGAGCATCACGGGGATGCGCATCTTGTGGCCCAGGAAATCGGCGGACGGGTCCATCTGGGACACATCGCGCAGCACGCGAGGGCGGAATGCGACGCGGTCGAACGCGGCACGATTCCGTCTCATCGTTGTCTCCGACTCCGACCCGCCGACCAGGTAATCCCATCCGGCCTGATCCAGGTTCTTGCGCGCGGCCTGGATGGTCTCTTCGTTGCTGACAAAATCCACGGTCATTGCCGAATATCCTCCGATTTATTGAATTACCCAGCACGCGATTTGTGAACCTTCACGCGCCTTGCCTTCAAATTGTAGCGCCCACGTTCCTCATTGGGCATCCATTCCTTACACCGCTCCGCGTTCCGGCGTGATGAACAACGGAATCCGCCGCCGTCGGAACCCCCACCACGCGATAATCAGGGCAACGCCAGCCGTCAACGCCAGCCCGAGAAAGGCTGCCTCAAAGTCCAGCCGCTCGCTCACCTCGCCAACGAATACCGTTCCAGCCGCCGAGCCGAATGAAAACCCGCCCATCATCATGGCCATCGCCCGCCCGTATTTCTCCGGTGGTGTCCAGTCGGCAGCGACGGCCTGCAACATCGGCTGTCCTGTTCCAAACCCCAGTCCAAGCATGAACGCCGCCGCTAAAAATCCGACGGTCGAATATGTGAATGCCAGGGTGATCATGCAGCCGACGGTGAGAGCCAGCGACGGCAAGAGGATGATTGCCCGGCCATATGTGTCAGAGACCCGACCCGTCAGGAGTCGACCGGCTATAACCACAACCGCGTACATCACGAAAAACCACTCGTAATTTGGCACCCCCCTCGTCTCGCCGAGGATGGACACGAATGTTGTGGTTGCCAGATAGGCTGCTGCTATTAGCAGCACCGTGATTCCCGGCACCAGCGCCTCCGGCACGATCAGCTTATCGACCCAAGTCTCTTTCCGCGCGGCTGCTCCTTCCCCCGGTGCAGGAGGGTTGGTTTGAGGGCGTCCAGCAGTCCCCTCTCCCCGGGCTAAAGGACGAACCTTCACTGGGAAGAGAAACAGCGTCGCTCCTGCCATCAACGCCGCGCAGGCAAGGAATAGCTCCGTTGACCCGAAACCGTGGTAAATCCAAAGCCCGACGGCCGGTCCGAACGCGATGGCAATGTTGTGTGACGTGGCGAAATTGGTCATCGCCTCGCCCCGTCTGTTGGGCGGTGCAATGTCAAGGATCAATGTCCGGGTTGCGGCTCCCGTTGCCCCGCTCCCCACACGCCGCAGGATTGTCGGCAGCAGCATTGTCAGCGGTGATACGACGATGATCATGACCAGCGCGCCCACCACGTTGATCCCCAGGCCGAGAACCGCCATGCCCTTGCGGCTCCATCGGTCCACGCCCAACCCATACAGCGGAACGCCGAACGCGGCAATCGGCCCGGCAATGCCGATGACCAGGCCGACCGTGGAGTTTGTGCCGCCAAGCTCCTTGATATACAAGGGCACCGTCGGCAGCAGCATGTAGAAAGTCACGAAGATCGTGAATTCCATCAGGAACAGCAGGACGAACGAGCTTGTATACAGGCGCTGCCCCGACGGCGCGCCCCGCTCAGCGCTGACCGTCATTCCGTCCCCAAGCCCCGATGCGTTCCATCCACGAATCCTAACCCGCTCCGTGCTGCCTGTATATTCACCACCCTGCTCCGCTATACAATGACTCAACGGGGGTAAGCGGCGTGGTGGACTGGTAAACAGCTGGGGTCGGTCGATGACGACAAGGGGTTCTCCCCTCAAGCGACAATACGAGCGGATCAAGGCCGAATTTCCTGACGGAATCCTGCTCTTTCGACTCGGTGATTTCTACGAGACGTTCGGCGAAGACGCGGAAATCGTGTCGCGTGACCTCGGCATCGCACTCACGTCAAAAGAGCTTGGCCGCGGCCACCGTGTTCCCCTCGCCGGTGTCCCAACCCACTCTCTCGATGCTTCTCTCGCCCGCTTGCTAGAAAAAGGGCACCGTGTCGCAGTGTGCGAGCAGTTCGGCGACCCCAAGACCGCCAAGGGAATCCTCGACCGTGAGATCATTCGCGTCGTCACGCCCGGCACCATTCTCCAGCACGATCTTCTGCCTGAAAGCGCAAACAATTTCCTGGCTGCCGTCGTCGTTGATGGCCAGCGCGCCGGTCTTTCCTACGCCGATATCTCGACTTCTGAATTCGCAACCCTTGAGATCCCCGTGGATGACCTGCAAACCGAACTCGCTGCTCTCTCTCCCGCGGAGTTGCTCGTCCCGGAAGACTTGGATGTTTCGTCGCTGGGGGACGCTGCCCTCGTTGCCATGGACGCCTCCAGCTTTAACGAGCACGATGCCCGCCAACGCCTGCTAAAGCACTTCGGTGTCCACTCACTGGAACCGTACGGCTGTGACAACTCGCCCCTCGCCGTTTCCGCGGCGGGCGCTGTTCTCGCTTACCTGCAGGAAACGCAGCGTGGCGCGCTCACGCAGATCCAGTCCCTCTCCACGCGCCGGACAGCGGAGACGATGGTCCTTGATCCACAGACTGTCCGCACCCTTGAACTCTTTGAGGGTAGTTCTGGCGCACGCGGAGGTTCTTTGCTTGGCCTCCTTGACACTACGCAGACCCCGATGGGACGCCGCCTGTTACGCCAATGGCTCGGACGACCTCTCCTCAACCGCGACGCCGTCATCGAACGCCATGACAACGTTGAGGCCCTCGTTCAAAACCCCATGCTCCGTTCACGCCTCCGCAGTGCCATGCATGGCCTCCCGGACCTTGAGCGTCTTATCAACTTCATCCGCTCCGGCTCCGCCGCCCCGCGTGATGTTGTCGCCGTCCGACGCGGCCTTGAGGCTGTCTCTGGCATCCACTCCGTGCTCACCGCCGCCCCTCTGCCTGAGATTGCGCGGGACGACGAAACTGTTTGCCCCCTCGCGTGGACTCTCAACGACATCGAAACACACGATGAAACCCGCAAACTTCTGAACGAAGCTATTGCCGACGAGCCGGGCGCAACCCTTTCTGCGGGCGGCGTAGTTCGCAAAGACTTCTCGCAGGAATTGGAAGACCTGCGCGCGATTTCCTCTGACGCCCGTGTTGCTGTTGCAGCCCTCGAAACGGAGGAGCGCAACAACACTGGCATCCCCACGCTCAAGGTTGGCTACACCCGCGTCTTCGGCTACTACATCGAGGTCACGCGCCCGCACCTCTCCCGCGTGCCGGAACACTACATCCGTAAGCAGACCATTGCGGGCGGCGAGAGGTTCTTCACGCCGCGCCTCAAGGAGCTTGAGGTTCAGATTTCCGAGGCGCAACAGCGTGCCGAGGAGCTTGAGTCCGCAATCTTTCGCCAAGTGTGCAGCCAGGTGGTGGAGCAGGGTGAGTCCGTCCTTGCCACCGCCCGCGCTGTCGCCCGCCTAGATGTTCTAGCGGCTTTTGCCGAGAACGCTGTCCGACTCCGTTTCACTCGTCCCGAGATCGACGACTCGCGCGTGTTGGAAGCCACGTCAGCCCGCCATCCCGTCGTGGAAGAAGTCCTCGACGAGCCGTTCGTCCCTAATGACATCTCCCTCACGGAAGACCGGCCCATCGCCATCATCACCGGCCCCAACATGGCCGGTAAGTCCACGTATCTTCGACAAATCGCACTCGTCGCCCTGATGGCGCAGATCGGCTCGTTTGTGCCCGCTGCCAGCGCCCGTGTCGGCCTCGTCGACCGCATCTTCACCCGAGCAGGCCTCCACGATGACATCTCAACCGGTCGGTCAACCTTCATGGTCGAGATGATCGAAACGGCCGCCATCCTTCACCAGGCAACCGACCGCTCTCTCATCATCCTCGACGAAACGGGCAGGGGAACCAGCACCTACGATGGCCTCTCCATCGCGTGGGCCGTCGTGGAGCACATCCACAACCACCCCCGTCTCAGCGCACGCACCGCCTTTGCCACTCACTACCATGAGCTTGTCGAACTCGGTGAGACCCTCCCCCGCGCCTTCAACCTTCATGTCCTCGTTTCCGAGGAGGAGGGCAAAGTCGTGTTCCTGCGTCAGGTTGTTCCCGGCGGGGCTGACCGTTCTTATGGCGTTCACGTCGCACAACTCGCCGGACTGCCGCGTGATGTCGTTGCCCGCGCACAGGAAGTCCTAAAGCACCTCGAAGACGATAGGACATCCAACTCCGCCAGTGTGGCCCAGCCCGCCCTCTTCTCCATCCAGGCTCCGCAACACGAATCTGCGTCTACAGCCACGCAAGTCGAAAAGGAAATCCTCAGCCTTTCCCCCGAACAGATGACGCCTCTTGAGGCCCTTGCCAAGCTCTATGACCTGCAGCGTCTGGCAGAGCAGGGCAGGAACGGCGCGAGCGACGCCTGACATGGCCATCCAACTCCTTGATCGAGATGTCGCCTCCAAGATCGCCGCCGGGGAGGTCATCGAGCGTCCGGCGTCAGTCGTCAAAGAGCTGGTCGAAAACGCAATAGATGCCGGAGCGGGGCAGGTCGAAGTTGAAATCGCTCGCGGTGGGCTCGACCTCATCCGTGTCACGGACGATGCGTCGGGCATCCCGGAAGATGAACTTGAACTCGCCGTCATGCGCCACGCCACCTCGAAACTCCGCAGCGTTCGCGATCTTGAGAGTATCGGTACGCTTGGCTTTCGCGGTGAGGCCCTTGCATCCATCGCCGCCGTCGCTCGCATGACAATCGTCTCCCGTGATCCGGACTCAAAGGGCGGCCACTACGTCATCGCCGCCGACAATGAAATCATCGAACACGGCACGCAAGGCGCGCCATTCGGGACTACCGTCTATGTTCGCGACCTATTCAAGAAAGTCCCCGCCCGACTGTCATTCCTCCGTTCACCAGCCGCCGAGGCCACGCGATGCGTCAATGTCCTCACCCAATACGCCCTCGCGCATCCCGATGTTGCCCTGCGCGTGATCGTCGATGGCCGACTTGCCTTTCACTCCCCCGGTAGTGGCGATGCCTCCCATGTCCTTCTTGAAATGTGGGGGCCGGACACCACATCGGGGATGCTTCCCATCCAACCCACAACCATGGGCGGGACAACGGTTACCGGGTATGCCAGCGAGCCCGGCACGACGCGCCCACGACGCACTGGCCAGATTCTCTTCGTCAACGGACGCTTGGTCGAGGCCCGTATCCTCTACTACGCCATTGCCGACGCCTACCGCGACATCGTTCAGCGAGGCCGCTACCCCCTCGTCGTGCTCTTCCTCTCCGTCCCGCCCGATGAGGTCGATGTCAATGTCCACCCCACCAAAGCCGAGGTGCGCCTGCGACGCGAGGGCGAGGTTATCGCAACAATCCAACGCGCCATCCGCCGCACTCTCGCCGCGAACGGCATCGTCGCCGCTCCCTCAACGAGCGGGCAGGACGGTGTCTCAGCCGCTCCGCAGATACCTTCTGCACCCCTTGACGCTGAAGTCCAACTCGAAGCCCCGCCCCTCTTCACAGACCAGGCGTCCAAGAGTGAATCCTCCACTACGCCCACACAATCCCCACCGTCCCAATTCACACTCCGCCCCGTCGGTCAGGTTGGCCTCACTTACATCGTCGCGGAGGGGCCGGACGGCATGTATCTCATTGATCAGCACGCGTCCCATGAACGCGTCGTCTTTGAACAGATTCTTGCCGAGCGCCGCGAGCGAGCCGCGAACTCGCAGGGCCTGTTGACGCCGGCCACAGTCCAGCTCACCACTCGTCAACTGGACAATATCGCCCCGCTGAGCGACCTCCTTTCCTCCTACGGTTTCGAGTGGGAGCCGTTCGGTGACGATGCCATTCTGCTCCGCGCTATGCCCGCCTCCCTCAAGGAATCAGAGGCGCCGCAGGCCTTTTTGGAAGTCCTTGATGAGCGTTCCGGTGGCGAAATTGACGACTCAGCGCTCAGCGGGCAGGCTGTGCCCGCCGGGTCATCGGACTCCGTCGCCCAGGGAGGCATTGATGCCGCGGATAGCATAATCGCGTCCGCGCCGGACGCTGTCGATATGCGGGAGAGACGAATCGCAGCCACTATTGCCTGCCACTCCACCGTTCGCGCAGGCCAGCCTCTCTCCATGTCGGAAATGGAGTCCTTGCTCACTCTTTTCCGTGATGCCAATTTCCCTCGCCTCTGCCCCCATGGCCGCCCCACCATGGTTCACCTCAGCTCCGCCCAGCTCGAACGTCAATTCGCCCGCCGCTAATCCGCGTCAACTGAACAAAAGGCGTACAATCCCCCCATACCCTCAAGACCAAGAGGAGCAAACAAATGACAACAGCAGATCGCGAATCAGCAGCCGACTACCCGCCGTCTCCCGGTCCGGTTCAGCCGGTGAACCGTCGACTACGGGTCGAATTCAACGGAGAAGTCCTCGCGGAAACAACGCGCGGCGTCCGCATCGTTGAGAAGGACATGCCACCCGTCTACTACTTCCCGCCCGAGGACGTACGGAAGGAGTTCCTCGTCGCTGAAGACCGCTCCTCCACTTGACCCTTCAAGGGGGACGCCAGTTATTGGGGCGTCCGAGTTGGGGATCGGGAAGCCGAAACGGCAATCTGGAGCTACGTGAATCCGAAGGACGAGTACGAGGACATCAGGGAATACATGGCCTTCTATACCTGGAAGCTCGACGCCGCCTACGTCGACGACCTCCCTGTTCAATTGGTTCACGGTGACTTCTACGGAGGCTGGCGCACCGAGGATATCATCGGCCCCTGGAACTCCTAGTCTTCCTCCCACTTCTCCAGGAAGCCCACCGCCTGCCGCCAGGCGTCCGCCCGCACCATTACGCGACACGGGTATCCCGTCACGCCCAGAAAGCTGTTCGTGTCCCCTTGGTTGACGAGGGCCTCGATACCCTCTTCTAAAAGCGCCTGCACCAGCAGTTCCGCGCTCAACTGGTCAGAGGTCGTCGTCAGGTGCGTCCACTCCATGACAACCAGACTACAGGAGCTAGGAAAGGCTGAGGCGAATCGTCTACATCAACATCTGCTGAACGGACAGGAAATTGCCGCCCAGGATGTTTGAAATCTCAGTCTCGAGTTCCTCGGAATGTCCCGTTTGGAACGGCATCGTCATTACGGACTGCTCGCCCTGCTGCATGATTACCAACTGAACCGGACTCTCTCCCGGATGGCTCCGCAGCGCCTGCACCACCCGGTTAAGCCGATCCACGTCGGCCTCCTCGTCAGTCGTCTCGTGCAGCATCACGGAAATTAGTACACGTCGTGCAGACGCCTCGCTTGACCCATTCGATGAAGCCGGGCTCCCATTCTCATTCCCGTTAGCAGCCTTTGGAGTCTCCTTCGCCGGTGCGTTCGATACATCCGTCTTACTGGCCCCATCGCCCGTTGCAGGTTTCTCGGCCGGAACGTTCTCAGCGGCTGTCTCAACCGGCGCGTTCTCAACCGTGCCATGAGTCGTGACTTCTACGGGCGGCTCCGCAACAGCTACTGCTCCATCCGTGCTCTCAGCATTCACGGCCTGCTCAGACGAATGGCCGTTGCGGCCATTCGTGGCGCGCGAACGGTTAGACGCAGACTCCTGTGGCGTCCCGTTCTCTACTAGCACCTCGAATTGGCGGCAATCGATGGACGCCTCCTCTTCTCGCACCCGGACCGAACCCCTGACACGCACAGCCGTATTCACCTGCCAGGTGTCTGTCGTCTTTCTGTACACATCCGGCCAAACGATGACTCGCGCCGCTCCGGATTGATCCTGTAGTTCGACTTCTGCCGCGCTCTCGCCCCGCACCAGGAACGTGCGGACGCTCGTGATATTCCCCGCCACCGAAATCTGGTCTTTTTCCATCCCAACAGATACTTCCCCGCACGGCGTCACGCTGCTTCCCAGGTTCGCCGCCCGAAGCGCCCGATATGGGTCATAGGAGAACGCGATGCCCGTCAATTCCTTTTCCCAGACACCCTTCTCCTCGTCTGAGACCACCTCTGCGGGAGTAAGTTCAATTGTCGGCATCTGTAGGGCAGGTTCGCCCGCCATCGCATCGAACATGCTGGACTGCGATGAGTTCCGTTGACGCTGCTCCTGCGCGGCGGAGGAAAGTATCCGCTCCGCGTTCGCCAGCAGCGTGGCTCGATCACCAAGCTCGTCCATCGCCCCGGCCTTGACCAGGTTCTCCAGACCTCGCCGGTTCAGTGAAGTGAGGTCCGCGCGGCCGATGAAATCCCCAAGATCCCTGAACGACCCGTTTGCCTTTCGTTCTTCCACCAGCGCCTGCGCCGCGCCGTACCCCACGTTCTTGATGGCTGATAGCCCCACGCGAATTACTGCATCATCCTCGGACGCATCGTCATTGGGATCGGCGACATCCTCAATGGAGTACTCTTCCATGCTTGCATTCACGCTCGGTGGCGCGACCGTCAGCCCGAGCGCACGGCATTCCTCCGCGTCCGCACCCGCCCGATCCTGCGACCCCAAATGTGCGTTCAGCAGTGATGCCATGTATTCGCGCGGATAGTTCGCTTTGAAATACGCCGTCTGGTACGCAATGTAGGCATAGCTCACGCTGTGCGCCTTGTTGAACGCGTACCCGGCAAACGGCTCAATAAGCCTGAAGATCTCGCGCGCGTCGTGTTCCGAATAACCCTGATTGAGTGACCCGGCGAGGAATCCCTGTTCCTCCGCCTCCATGATCTCACGTACCTTCTTGCCCATCGCCTTGCGCACGATGTCCGCCTGCCCAAGCGAATATCCCGCAAAGCGCTGGGCAATCTGCAGCACCTGGTCCTGGTACACGATGACCCCGTACGTCTCATTCAGAATGTCCCTGAGGTCGTCGTGCGGGAACGTGGCAGAAATCTCACCCTTCTTGCTGTCGATATAGCGCGGAATGTGCTCCATAGGCCCGGGCCTATACAGTGCGATCATCGCCGAGACCTCGTTCAGCGACCGCGGCTGCAGCCTCTGAATCCACCGCGTCATTCCCTGTCCCTCAAGCTGGAACAGCCCCATCGTCTTGCCCGAAGACAGCAGGTCAAAAGTCTTTGAATCGTCGAGTGGAATCGAGTCGATGTCGATGCGCTTGCCGTGCCGCTGTTCAATCAGGTCCCGTGTTCGTGCCAGCGTCGTTAGGTTTGTCAGACCAAGCAGGTCCAGCTTGAGAAGCCCCGCCTCTGCCACGCGGTGCATGTCCCACTGCGTCATCGGCACGCCGTCGTCGTCCGAACCCGCGCTCTTTACGGGCCGCTGAAGCGGCACCACGTTGACCAGCGGCTCGCGTGAGATAACGACTCCCGCCGCGTGTGTGCTCGCGTTCCGCGCAATCCCTTCCAACTGCATCGCCGTATCCACCAGTTTCTGGACCTCAGGATCACGGTCATAGACGTCCCGGAACTGTGGCAACCGATCCAGAGAATCCTGCAATGACGATGGATGTGCCCCCGCCGGCAGCAACCGCGCCACCTGGTCCACCTCGCCGAACGACATCCCCATCGCCCGCCCAACGTCGCGGATGCCCGCCCGCGCTCCAAACGTCCCAAACGTGATGATCTGCGCCACGCGATCCTGTCCGTAGCGTCGCGTCACATAGTCGATCAGCTCATCCCGCCGCTCGTCCTCGATATCAAGGTCGATATCCGGCATTTCCTTGCGCTCAAGGTTCAGGAATCGCTCAAACACGAGGTCATACCTCAACGGCTCGATATTCGTGATATAGAGGCAGTAAAGCACCGCGCTCGCCGCCGCGCTCCCACGTACGCCCACGAGGATTCCCTGTTTGCGCGCATACGCCACCAGATCCCAAACGACGAGGAAATAGTCGGCGAAATCCATCTGCCGGATAACGTCCAACTCATACGCTACCCGCTCCCGCGCACGCTCTGTGTCTGTGTATTCCGTGTACCTTTCCTCAAACCCCTCGTAGCAGAGCCGCTCAAGGTACTCGAATGACGAAAGCCCGTCTGGCAGCTCGATCTGCGGCAGAAGCAATCGATTGAACTCAAGGTCAAGATTGCACTCGTCCGCGATGCGTCCCGCGTTTTCAATCGCCTCCGGCAGGTCCGCGAACAACTCCCGCATCTCCGCCTCGGATTTCAAGTAGAATCCGTCGTCATCCATTCGCATCCGGTTTGTGTCATCGACTGTCGAGTTCGTCTGGATGCAGAGCAAAACATCATGTGCCTCGGCATCCTCGCGTCGCGTGTAGTGCAGGTCATTCGTAGCGACGATGGGAATATCCAGCTCCTGTGCCAACTCCAGCACCATGCTGTTCAGTCGGTCTAGCTCAGCAATGCTGGGATGCCGCTGAATCTCAAGGTAGTAGCCGTCGAACGTCTTCTTGTGCCAAAGCGCTGCCTCTCGCGCATCGTCAAGACGGCCTTCCATCAGCGCCTTCGGCACCTCACCCGCCATGCACGCCGAAAGCGCAATCAGCCCGGAACCATACTGTTCCAGCACCTCCCGATCCATGCGGGGTCGATAGTAGAAGCCTTCGAGATGGCCGATGCTGACCAAACGCAGCAGGTTGTGGTAGCCCTCGTCATTCTTGGCCAACAGGACGAGATGATAAGGCTGCTTATCCCCTGGTATCCGGTCCGTCCGGCTCCCCGGCGCAACGTATGCCTCGACACCGATGATTGGCTTGATGCCGGCCGCTTGCGCTTCTCGGTAGAAATCGACGATGCCGTACAGGTTGCCGTGATCCGTTAGGGCAAGGGACTCAAATCCAAGCTCGCGAGCGTGCCCGACGAGATCAGGAATGCGCGCTAATCCATCCAGCAGGCTGAATTCTGAATGTGTATGCAGGTGCGCAAACATCACAAGATAAGCCGATTATATGCCCTAAATGACAAGGACTTAAACGCCGACTCAGCGCGTTTAAGCGAGTACGAAAGACCTTGTAAGCACGGCAAACGCTTGCCTCAACCTGCCATCCTCACACCACTAACTTTCATTCCCGCGCACCATCGAATCCCCGTGCGACTGCTGTCATTCTGAGCGCAGCCGAGGAATCTAGGACTCTGCCACCGCCGCCACTCGCTCAAGAAACCCCGCAGCCTCCCGGTTGAACACCTCAGCCTGCTCAACCTGTGGCCAGTGCCCGGACGGCGATACCTCCATAAAGCTCGCCTCAGGCCATGACACCAGGCGCCCCTCCCACCTCTCCGGCGGCGGCACGATGATGTCCTCCCGCCCCCAGATAATCAGCGTTGGGCAGTGAATAGCGCGCATTCGACGCCGTAAATCGTACTTATCCTTCAGACCCTGAATAGTGAGCCCCTCACGCAGCAGCTTGAAGAACGCCTTGCGCTGTTGCGAATCCCGGTGTCGGGATACCCATTCATCCATGATCCTGCGATTCACCAGGTCTTCATCTGCGAATATCGTCTTGCGTGCTCGATGCCCTGCCAATAGACGCGGATGCCACAGCGCCTCGCCCAGGAATGGAATCGTTACCAGCCTTAGCGGCCATCCAACCCTCCGGGTCAGACCGCCCGGCGAGGCGAGCACAAGGCCTGTAACCCTCTCCGGATTCTCGAGCGCCGCCAATATCGCCGATATTCCGCCCGCGGAATGCCCTATCAGCGAGGCCGTTTCGACCCCCCACGCGTCCAGCAGCGCGATGATTGTCCTACCACTCTCAGCCGGATTCCAGCCATCACGCGGATAATCGGAAGTGCCGTGCCCCGGCGAACTCGGCGCGAAGACGTGATACCCCAGCTCGCCGAAATACCCCAGGTTCGCCCACCAATCCTCGATGCCCCCGCCGATCCCGTGCAGGAACACGAGCGGTGGCCCGTCACTCGGCCCCGCCTCCACGTATTGCAGGCGCATCCCGTCAACGGTGGCGAACCCTTCGCCCAGCGGATAGTCAGTCATTACACACTTGCCGTCGCAGGCTCGGGCGTTTCAACTACGCCCTCAACCTTGGTGAAACTCAGTTCCTCGTCGCCAACATCCACTGTAATGTTATCGCCCTCACCAAAATGACCTTCGAGAATCTCCCGCGCCAGCACGTTTTCAACGTGCCTCTGCACGGCACGCCTCAGCGGCCTCGCGCCAAAGGACGGGTCGAAGCCAACCTTGGCCAGCCACTCTCGCGCAGCGTCTGTCAACGTGATCTGCAGGTTCTTCTCCTCAAGCCGTTCCTGCACCTCAGCCACCATCAGGTCAACGATTTGCAGGATCTGCCCCTCACTCAGCGGCTCGAACACGATGATCTCGTCGATGCGGTTGATGAACTCCGGCCTGAACGCCTTCTTGAGTGCCTGATCAACCGAACGTTGTAGGTCCTGGAAGGCCTGCGCCCCATTCGCGTTGCGCAACAGTCCAATCTGCTCTCGTTGAAGAATCTCGGTGCCCAGATTGGATGTCATGATGATGACCGTGTTGCGGAAGTCCACCGTCCTGCCGTGCCCGTCCGTCAGCCGCCCAACGTCCAGTATCTGGAGGAACATGTTGAACACGTCCGGGTGCGCCTTCTCGATTTCGTCGAACAGGATCACACGATACGGACGCCGCCGCACCAGCTCCGTCAGCTGACCGCCGTCGTCGTAGCCGATGTACCCGGGCGGCGCGCCAACCAGCCTCGACAGCTCATGACGCTCGCCGTATTCCGACATATCGAGGCGAATCATCGCCTCTTCATCGCCGAACAGGAACTGCGCCAGCGCCCGCGCCAACTCCGTCTTTCCTACGCCCGTCGGCCCCAGGAAGATGAAGCTGCCGATGGGACGCTCCGGGTCTTTCAGGCCCGCCCTCGCGCGACGGATAGCGTCGGACAAGGCGGTCACGGCCTGCTCCTGCCCGATCACGCGCCGATGTAGTTCCTCCTCCATCCGCGTCAGACGCTGCGTCTCCTCCTCCAGCATTCGGCTCACCGGCACGCCGGTCCACTCCGAGATGAGTGTGGCGATGTCCTCCGCCTCCACTGTGTCGCGGATGCTCTTCTCCTGCTTCCATGTTGAGAGCTCCGACTCATACTCGTTCTGAAGTTGCGCCCGCTCTTGCTTGATGCGCGCCGCCTCCTCGTAGTCCTCCCGCTGTGACGCCGCCTCATCCTCGTCCTCAAGGCGGCGCATCCGCTGATTCATCTGCTTGAGTTCAGGCGTAAACGAATCCGCGTCGATCCGGAGCCGTGACCCCGCCTCGTCTATGAGGTCGATTGCCTTGTCCGGCAGCTGGCGATCCGTGATGTAGCGCGCACTCAGCCGCACGGCGGCATCCAGTGCCTCCGGCGTAATCGTCACCTTGTGGTGCGCCTCGTAGCGCGGCGCGACACCCTGGAGAATCCGGATCGCGTCCTCCACGGACGGCTCCTCGATATACACCGGTTGGAAACGACGTTCCAACGCCGTGTCCTTCTCGATGTGCTTGCGGTACTCATCCAGCGTGGTCGCTCCCACCGCCTGCAGCTCGCCGCGGGAAAGCGCTGGCTTGAGCATGTTTGAGGCATCCATAGAACCTTCCGCCGCCCCCGCGCCGACGACCGTATGCAGTTCATCGATGAATAGCACGATGTCGCCGTGAGCGGCCCGCACGTCGTTGAGAACGTTCTTCACACGCTCTTCAAACTCGCCCCGAAACTTCGCCCCTGCAACCAGCGCCCCCATATCAAGCGCGTGGACGCGCGCATGGCTCAGCGACTCCGGGACATCTCCGGCAATGATTCGTTGTGCCAGCCCCTCGGCGATTGCCGTCTTTCCGACGCCCGCCTCGCCGATGATCACCGGATTGTTCTTGGTACGGCGGGTGAGAATCTGCATGACGCGCTGAATCTCAACCTGCCGCCCGATGACGGGGTCCAATTTGCCCTCTTCGGCCAGCGTGGTCAGATCGATCGTGTAGCGTTCCAGCGCCCGGGTTGACCGTTCGCCACTGGGGCGTCCACCTTCAGGTCCACCCTTTGCGTCCACTCCGCCTTGCGCTTCTTTCAGCGCCGTCTCAAGCCGCGGCTGCGTCAGGTTGAATTCCTTGAAGATCGCATCCGACTGCCCGTTGTTCACGCCCACCGCGCCCAACAGCAGGTGCTCTGTCCCGATCTGCTCGGAATTAAGTCGCTTGGACGCCATTGTCGCACTTGTCAAAAGCCCCTGAGTTCGTGGCGTCAGATAGAGTTGGGTTGCCCCGCCCGCCACCTTTGGCGCGCTGTTTAAAACGCCTTCGAAACGATCTGCCATCGCGTCAACGTCGATGCCGAGCCGTTCGAGTACGCCCACCGCCTGGCTGTCCGGCTGTTGGAAAATCGCGTAGACGATGTGCTCCACATCCAGTTGGCTGTGGCTCATGTCCATCACCGTCTGTTGCGCCACGGCGAGTGCTTCCTGCGCTCCATCCGTGAAGCGATCAGGGCTCATCATGACTGTGTCTCCTCGCTCTCATTGCGATTGATTCTCTGTGTTTCAGCACCATCTGCCGATCCTTCGCCCAGTGCCCTGACACCCGTCAGCCGCTCAATCGCACCTTCCAGGTCCCTGATGCGCTGCTCCATCTCGGCCATGCGCCCACTCATCCGCATGATGACCTCAGCGCCGGCGAGATTGACGCCAAGCTCGTCGATAAGCGACTTGATCTTCTGGATGCGCTCAACGTCCGAGTCGCTGTAATAGCGCACATTGCCGCGGGACCGCTGCGGCTGCACAAGCCCGTTCCGCTCGTAGTAACGGAGCGTCTGCACATGCAGACCGACCAGCCGCGCCGCGACGCGAATGGAGTACACAGGATCGCTCGGATTCCGGAAGCTCATTCCTTACCTCCTGCTGTCTCACGCATCTCGCGCAGCTGTGTCAGCAATTCGCGCTCGGATTCCTGCAGATCCTTGGGCAGTGTCACGCTCAACTTCACAAGGAGATCGCCCGCGCCGGTACCACGCATCTTCGGCATGCCTTTGCCCGCGATGCGAAATGTCTGGCCGTTGTCCGTCTCCGGAGGGATGAGAAGCGCTACCCCTGATCCCCCAATCGTCGGCACGATCACCTCGCCACCCAGTAGCGCGTCCAGCATGGGAACCTTGACCTCGGTCGTCAGGTCTGACCCGTTGCGACTGAACTGCGAATCCGCCGTGACCGTTACTTTCAGATACAGGTCTGTCTTCCGTGGCCCTGCGCCGCTCATCTTTACGCGCGAGCCGCTATCGACGCCTGCCGGAACCTGCGCCTCAATTGTCCGCGCTCCCCCCTCGCCATCCTGCACACGTATCGAGCGCCGCGTCCCGTGAAATGCCTCCTGCAGCGTTATCTCCACAGGAACATCGCGCGGACGCTGGGGTCGGGGGCGCTGACGGAACGCCGACTCGCTCCCGCCTCCGCCGCCCCGGAAGAACTGTCCGAGAATATCGCCAAGCCCGCCGAAACCCTCTGCGCTGCCAAAACGGAACGCGCCACCCATTCCGGGCCCCGCGCCGAATCCACCTTGCCGCTGCATCTCCTCGATGCGGTCGGCGTGCACCCAGTTCTCGCCGTATTTGTCGTATTTCTTGCGGCTGTCCTTGTCGCCGAGAACCTCGTGTGCCTCGTTGATCTCCTTGAAGCGCTGCTCCGCTGCCTCGTCACCCGGATTCACGTCAGGGTGATACTGGCGGGCAAGCTTACGGAACGCCGACTTTATCTCCTTGTCGGAGGCCGACCGGGAAACCCCAAGCGTCTTGTAATAGTCCGTCGCCGCCATCACATCAAGCCGAAAATCCGCTGTTCCCTACCACCTGCTTCTAGTATGTTCTTATCAACAAATTCATCATACATATAACAATAGCATTGTCAACTTTCTATTTGAGCCTCACACTCAATCTACCGAAAGCCGGAATCCATATGGCCATGTCATTCTGAGCGCAGCGAAGAATCTAGAGTGTCACTTGCTCAGCCAAATCCCCTGCCACACCACCTCTGCGCTAAACTCAAATCATGGCACCCAACGTTTACACACGATACGGTGACAAGGGAGAGACCGGTCTCCTCTACGGCGGCCGCGTGCCCAAAAACGACCCGCGCGCCGAAGCCTATGGCACCGTCGACGAAGCCGTCTCCGCCATCGGACTTGGCCGCAGTTACTCCGAGGACGACCGCGTCCGTGAAATCGCCATTGCGCTCCAACGTGAACTCTTCACCGTCGGCGCGGAGCTCGCCACGGACGTCGGCCACTTCAATACCTTCCTCAAGCATTTCTCACCTGTCACGCAGGAGCACGTCGATGCGCTCGAAACCACAATCGACTCTCTTCAGGAGGAGTTTGAGCTGCCCCGCGCCTTCGTCATACCCGGCGCGACGCCCGCCTCCTCCGCCCTCGATCTCGCCCGCTCAACGCTCCGTCGCGCGGAGCGCCGCGCTGTGGGACTGGCCCAGGACGGTTACCTGCGTGAGGAATCGCTCGTAATCCCGTACCTCAACCGGGCGGCGGACTTGCTTTTCATTCTCGCCCGCTATCAGGACCGACACCTGCCGATGGAGCTCCTGACCGGTGAGCAGTAACGCGGTATCCCCCCTCATCGCTGTCGTCGACTACGGCGCGGGCAACCTACGCTCTGTCGCAAAGGCGCTCGAAACCGTCGACTTTCGTGTCATCGTCACGGACAAGGCCGCTGATCTCCAAAATGCTGATGGCGTCGTCTTCCCCGGGCAGGGCATCGCGGGCCCGTGCATGGTCAGGCTCCGCGACGCCGGCATGGACTCCGCGCTGCAAGACCTCATTGCCCGTGATGTCCCATTCTTTGGCGTCTGCCTGGGCCTCCAACTCCTGTTCGAAAAGACCGAAGAAGGCGACGCCCAATGCCTCGGTCTCATTCCCGGTGAAAACGTTCGATTTGCCCACGAGCTAACCGTCCCGCACATGGGCTGGAACGATGTGACGTTCACGCGTGACCACCCCGCCACGGCCAACATCCCGCCCAACTACCAGTTCTATTTCGTCCACAGCTATTACCCGAAACCGACGGACGAGAGCATGACACTCGGCGTCACGGACTATGGCGGCCGGTTCGCGAGCGTTGTCGCGCGCGACAAGCTCATCGCCACCCAGTTCCACCCGGAAAAAAGCGGCAGACCCGGACTCGCCCTCTACCGCGATTTCTTTGAATGGGCAATTTAGGGGTGAGTGATGGACATCATCCCCGCTATCGACCTACGCAATGGCAAGGCGGTTCGCTTATTCCAGGGCGACTATGACCGTGAAACGGTCTTTGATGATGATCCCGCAGCCGTCGCTCTCTCATGGGAAGAGCAGGGCGCGCCGCGCATCCACCTTGTCGATCTGGACGGCGCGCGCGAGGGCAATACTGGACAGGCACGACTCGCCGCCTTGATTGCCGCCGCCGTTACTATCCCCGTTCAGCTTGGCGGCGGTGTCCGTTCCATGGACGACATCACCGCCCTCATCGATGCCGGCATCGACCGCGTCATACTCGGCACCGTCGCCGTGACCAATCCTGAACTTGTCCGTGAGGCATGCGAGCGCTACGGTGACCGCATCGCGGTTGGCCTTGATGCCCGCGATGGCCGCGTCGCTGTCCGAGGCTGGACCGAGGACTCGGGCGTCGACACGCTTGAACTTGCAAAGCAGCTGATGGAATACGGCGCTTGCCGTTTCATCCACACGGACATCTCACGCGACGGCGCGATGCAGGGCGTCAACGTTGAAGCCATGCAAGGCTTCGCTGAGGCAGTTGCTCCCGTACCCGTCATCGCCTCCGGCGGCGTTACAACTCTGGATGACATCCGCGCCCTCGCCGCCACTGACGTCGAGGCCGTCATCATTGGCCGCGCCCTTTACACCGGTGATGTCTCACTCCCGGACGCCATATCCGCCGCAAGCCCGTAGAATGAACACACCATGCTCTCTCGCAGAATCATCCCCTGTCTTGATGTAAAGGGCGGACGCGTCGTCAAGGGCGTCCGGTTCAGAGATCACCGCGACGCCGGTGACCCTGTCGAACTTGCCCGCTTCTACGATGAACAGGGCGCGGATGAGCTCGTCTTCTATGACATCACCGCCTCATCCGATGGCCGCGAAATCATGCTTGATGTCGTTCACCGCGTTGCCGAAGAGGTCTACATTCCTCTCACCGTCGGCGGCGGCATCCGCTCCGTCGAGGACGTTCGCACCATGCTCAACGCCGGCGCGGACAAGGTAAGCATCAACACCGCCGCCGTCCAGAACCCGGAACTCATACGCGATGCCGCTGCCATGTTTGGCAGCCAGTGCATCGTTCTCGGTATGGACGCCCGCCGCATTAATCCCGCAACTTTCGACGCGGAACCGAATCCAATCACCGAACTTGCCGTTGACGACTCCACCCGATGGGAAGTCCGTACCCACACCGGCGCGGACGGTGGCCGCGCGGCCGGAATCGATGCCGTCAAGTGGGCGCGATACGCCGCCGAACTCGGCGTGGGTGAAGTCGTCATGAACAGCATTGACGCTGACGGCACGAAGGAGGGCTACGACCTCGATCTTATGCGTGCCGTTACCGACGCGGTCTCAATCCCGGTCATTGCCAGCGGCGGCGCGGGAAACGTTGAGCACATGACGGAGGTCGTGACGGATGGCAGGGCTGATGCCGCGCTCGCCGCAAGTATCTTCCACTACGGCGAATTCACCATCGCCCAGGCCAAGGAGCACATGCGCAGCCATGGTGTTCCCGTGAGGCTGTCAACGAGCGCAGGAGCGTGAACCCCCCAAGCCGCCCCCGCCGCCGCTCACGCTACCGGCTCCGCGCCGTCCTCCTTGATGCCTACGGCACCCTTTTCCACTACGAACCCGCTCGCCTTTCGGTCCTGTTTTCCGCCATCGTCGAACAGTTGAACATCCCCCTCGACTCCGAAGTCCTGCTGCAACACTGGCGCGTCCATGAGACCGCATTCCGGCAGTCCCGCGTCTGGCTCAACAACGTAGGGGAATGGGACGCTCCGCCGCCGGACGAATTCACTCCGTACCGCGACGCGTGGCGCAACGCCTTTGAACTCGCATCCACCGAGCTCAACCTTGACCCCGCCTACATTCCCGCCGCCGTCACGATGATTTACGACGACATCAAAGGCAGGGAAATGTACCGTGATGTCGCTCCTGCATTGGAAGCCCTGCGCGCGCGTGTTCCGTTGGCCATCGTCAGCAACGCCGACCACGAATACCTCCACGGAACGATTGAAACCAATGACTTGGCATTCGACCACGTCATCCATTCCGAGGGCACGAAAGTCTACAAACCCCACTCCCGCATCTTTGAAGTCGCTCTTGCCATGTTTGGCATCGATGATGCCTCGCAGGCCATCTACGTCGGTGACACTCCCAAGGAGGACATCCAGGGCCCCCAGGGCGTCGGCATCCCCGCCGTCTGGATCAACCGTACCGGCGCGGACTGGCCGAGCGACATCCCAACAACCCCCGACTATGAAATCTCCAGCCTCCTCGGCCTCGTTGACATCGTCGCCTCCAAAACTCTCTCCGCTCTGTAGAAATTCTTCGTCATTCCCGCGAAAGCGGGAATCCAGTGCCGCCCACAGAGCGGCCACCCCCCGCACCCAATACAATTGAATAACGCGCAACAACAAGGCGCAGGAGAAAACCCATGCCAACCCAACTGACAATCGACGAAAAAGCCCTCATCCCCGCCATTGCGCAGGACGCCACCACCGGCGCCGTCCTTATGGTCGCCTACATGAACCACGAGTCCCTCACGCGAACAATCGAATCCGGTCAGGCGTGGTTCTACAGCCGTTCGAGGCAGGAGCTCTGGCACAAGGGCGCAACGTCTGGCGACTATCTAAACGTGGTGGAGATCCGCCCTGACTGCGATGGTGACGTCATTCTGCTGAAGGTGAATGCCGAAGGCCCTGCCTGCCACACTGGCAACGCGACCTGCTTTTACCAGGACTTCGATACTTCAGACTGGGAGATGGAACCTGCCGCCCAGGACCAACTCGGCGCGACCCTAACGGAACTCGCCATGACCGTCGCCCAGCGCAGGAAAGACATGCCGGAGGGCAGCTACACCGCCTCCTTGTTTGAGCGCGGCACGGAGCGCATCGCCCAAAAGGTCATCGAAGAAGGTGGTGAGACCGCGCTTGCTGCGATGGCGAAAGCCCCCGACCGCATCCGCGCCGAGGCAGCTGACCTTCTCTACCACCTCACTATCCTCCTCGAAGATGCCGGAGTCTCCCTGTCTGAAGTCGCCACGGAACTCGCAGACCGCCGCCGCTGAATTGCCCACGCCAATCTATCTGCGATAAACTGGCCAGTACCTGAAACCGCACTGTACGCAGGAGACATGCCAATGCCATCATTAGCCTTCTTTGAAGGGAAAGTCGTCCCGCTTGAGGAGGCCAAAATCAGCGTCGTTACGCATGCCTTCAACTATGGCACCGGCGTCTTTGAGGGTATCCGCGGCAACTGGAACGCAGACCAGGAGCAGATGTATCTTTTCCGTGTGCGGGAGCACTACGCCCGCCTTCTGCGCTCCTGCGCGATGCTCAACATCACGCTTCCCTACTCGCTCGACGATTTCGAACGCATAACCCTCGATCTCGTCCAACAGTGCGGCTTCAAAGAGGACGTGTACGTCCGTCCGCTCGCCTATAAGTCCTCTGACGTTGTTGGCCTTCGCGTCCACGATCTTGATGACGAGTTCCTCATTTACATCGTCCCGTTTGGAAACTATCTCGACTCAGACGCCGGCATCCGCTGCACCTTCTCAAGCTGGACGCGCATCCAGGACAACGTCATCCCGCCCAGTGCCAAGGTCACCGGCATGTATGTCGCCAACAGCCTCGCCAAGAGCGAGGCCGTTTGGCGCGGCTACGACGAGGCCATCCTGCTCACCGAGGACGGCAATATTTCAGAGGGCAGCGGCGAGAACATCTTCCTCATCGATAACGGCGTCATCAGCACCCCGCCGCAGACCGACGGCATCCTGGACGGCATCACACGCAACACGGTTATTGAGCTTGCGCGCGACGTACTAGGGTTGCGCGTCGAGGAGCGGACCATCCCCAAGACTGAGGTCTACGTGACGGACGAGTTCTTTATGACAGGCACCGCCGCCCACGTCACGCCGGTACTCGAGGTTGACGGTCGCCCCATCGGCGACGGCTCTATTGGCCCCATCACCGCTGAACTCCAGAAGCTCTACTTCGAGGTCGTCAAGGGCGAGCGTGACCAATACGCCCACTGGCTAACCCCCACCTACACCCCGGCCGCCACTCCCGCGTAAGCACCCCTACTCAGGCTCCTCCCACGGAATATCGTCCGCGGTTCGGCACCATGCGCACCGACCGCCGGATGCCGCCAACTCCTCCTCCGGCGACTCATTTCCGCACCGGTTGCAGTACCGAAGATGGACTGATGAGTTGCCGCACTCCCGGCATGTGTATGGGGCGGACGGAGATAAGCTAGTTGTGACCGCTATGGGCGGACCATTGCGTTGGCCACACCCCGCGCACGCGAGAGTCATGCCCCCGGCACGGCCTCCGGCGCATTCACCGTAGGCCGGTACGGCACCTCACGCTCCTCCGTAATCGCAAGCGGATTGTCTCGTGCCAGCGACCACGCGCGTCTTTCATCCGTCAACTCGGCAACCCTGTCAAAGCCGGTCTGCATATTCGGCACGCGTGATCCGGTCGCCCCGTGCGCGTCCGTCGCCATCACGTGGATCAATTCTTGCTTCAGCAGGTATTCGCCTGCCTCGAGACAACCCGGCCCATAGTGATTCAAGAGGCTCCCGGTATTGATCTGTGTCAGGGTGCCCATTGAAATAAGCCGACGTACGATGTCGGGGTCGCGCTGGATGATGGTGTTTCGCTCCGGATGTGCGATCACAGGCCGGTATCCAAGCGCCATAATTTCAGATAGCTGCTCCTCCACGTACTCAGGAAACGAATTGAACGGCGGCTCCGCTAACACATAGCGTGTTTCGCCAATCGTCACGCCGTTTCCCGTCTCCAACTGACGTCGGAACCCGTTCGTGATTCGTATCTCCTGCCCCGAGAGAAGGGCGACTCGCAACCCCCGCTCATCAGCGGCGCGCGTCAGCTGATCAATGCGACGCCGCGATTCCTGGAGGACGGTGTCTGAGGAACGTGGGAAATTGTGCGGCGTCGTAACGATCGTCGAGGTGTTCTGCTCATGGGCAATCCGCACCATCTCGACCGCCTCCGCCCGGTCGCGCGCGCCGTCATCGATCCCCGGCAGGATATGGCAATGGATATCAACGAATCCCGCCGCATTATGTTGGTTACTCAACTACCACCCCACGCCGGCGACGGCCGGGCGCCGTCCCCACGCTCTCACGATTTGGTACTGTCCTCAGCCTTTCACGCGATCAGATGCTATAGACGAATACAGAGTCTCCATTTGGTTCAATTCTTACACCTTTGATTTCCTTTACGACGGTTGATGATCTCAGTACGCGCAAGGTCAGTAGTGATGTCGCAACGAGCGCATGGCATCCTGCACAGCGGGAGTATGGGGAATCAGAGTAAAGTTCCCAGAGGTGGTCACAGCTAGAAGCACGTCCAACTTGTGCGTCCAGTAATTTACGTTCGGTTCTCCACTCCAACCACCTATTCAGATCAAATTTCACCGCAAACGTTATGACCCCAATAGCCGCGGCGATGAGAAATATGGCACCGGCACTTTCCAATGTAAGTATCTCCATCACTGTCATCGTCTCGCTCTCTCCTGTAAGTCGTCCTGCATTCGCTCTTCAGCTATCCACGATTGGCTCAAAACCTCGTGCCCTTCATCGCCGTGTCTGATTGATTGCACCTTTGCCATCCCACGCCTAACCTGGCCACCGGAACCGATGCACGCGGAAACCCTCCGCGTACTGGTACCCGGGCGATTTCCCCTGCTCCTCGTGCCGGGAGTGAATGCGCTCCAACAACCCTTCCGGATTCTTGATCTGGCTCGCGTGCTCCCGTAGCGCCGCCACCTTCAGATCGATTGAGTCCGAGATGTCGATCCACGTGTTCGGCTCATCGCTCCATGCCCACGCCTCGGACACGATGTGCGGCTCGAAGCCTTGCTGTGCCAGGTGCGGAAAATGGTGCACGTCGCGCGCATAGGGGTACATCGCGTCAAAGGCTGCCTGTCCCACGTTCCGATGATCGCGGTGGTTATGTCCCCGACGATTGGGGTCAAAAGTGAAGACCACCTCCGGTCTGAACCGCCGAATTTCGCGCACCAGGTGTTCTCGCAGTTCGCGGGTATCCTCCAGCTCACCGTCCGGGTACCCAAGGAACGTCACGTCCTCGATGCCGAGCACCTTCGCCGCCGCTGTCGCCTCGGCCTCCCGTGTCCGGATCAGGTCTTCAGGCTTTGTATCCGGGTCAGCGGTTCCCGCGCGGCCGTCCGTGGCGATGACAAGCGCCCCCTCCCAGCCTTCGCGGATCCACTTCCCGATGGTGCCTGCACACCCAAATTCCATGTCGTCCGGATGCGCCGAGATCGCCATCAACCTCTTCGGGCGCCCCTCTGTATCGACCATTCAGTCCTCCGTCATTCCCGCTTTTGGGGAATCCAGAACTTCCTCCGTTCGCCCTGGGCTTGTCGAAGGGCGAACTCACCGCTAATCGTCCCAGTCACCGCCGTCGGCTGCCATGCGGCTGATACCGTACCGACGAAACTCCTCTGCATACGCCACGCCGCGCGACTCCCCGTTGCGGGCCGCCCAGCTGCGTATCCAGTCTTGGACGTCCGTCCCAAACTGGCTCACATGCAGTTTCGTTGCCTCAATTTTTGCTTCGATAGTGTCCGAAATGTCAACGAACACATCGGGAGTCTCGCAACCCCAGAAATAGATTTCTGCCGTCTTGTGCGGCTCAAGCCCGGCCTCATTGTGCTCAGGAAAATGCAGCCGATCCCGCGCGAACGGGAACACCGCGTCCATCGTCACCATCCCCGTGATGCGATGATCTCGGTGAATATAGAAGCTGGTCCGGAACGGGTCGGTCGTCAGAACGATGTCCGGCCTGATCCGGCGCACGTGCTGCGTGATCTCGCCAAGCAGCTCTCGCCCGTCCACCAGCTCTCCGTCGCCATTCTGGAGAATCGTCACTTCTTTCACGCCCAGCACCGCTGCCGCGTCACGCTGCTCCTTGTCGCGCGTCGCAGCAAGATCGGCGTTTGTCAGGGTAGGGTCTTCCGTCCCCTTGTCCCCGTTCGTGGCGATTAGATAGTAGACCTCGACCCCGTCCCGTGCGAGCCGCGCCACCGTTCCCCCGCACCCGATCTCGGCATCATCCGGATGTGGTGCGACCACCAGCACCCGCTCAACCTCCCCAAACTCCTCAATCACTACCTGCTTCTCCCTTGTTCGTCATTTCCAATTCAATTCTCTGTCATTCTGAGCGTAGCGAAGAATCTAAAGACCTCACCCCGCCTTTCATCTCAATGACCCGCTCATATAAGCCCAGAACTCTATCCGCGCTCGTCTCCCACGTCATCTCTCGCGCTGCCGCCAGTGCTCCTAGGCCAAGACGCCGCCGCATTTCCTCATCATCCAGCAACTCGCAAATGGCTCGCGCAAGGGCAAGGGCGTCACCCTCTGGCACGAGCCGACCCGATACCCCATCCTCGATAAACGACGCCGGCCCCGGCACGTTGGATGCCACAACCGGCGTCCCGCACGCCATCGCCTCTGTCGCCACAATGCTGAAACTCTCCGAATACGACGGAACGATGACTAAATCCGCCGCCGCGTAATGCCACGGCAACTCATCATTCGCCACAACACCCGCCCACGAAACCCGTTCGGCAATCCCAAGCTCCGACGCCAGTGTGCGCAGCCCCGCCGCGTAATCCGCGTCTACCTCTCCGCCCACAAACCGCACACGCATCTGAGGCCTGTCAGCAAGAAGACCCGCCGCCTTTATGAGCACGTCCGCGCCCTTGATTCGATCCAGTCGCCCCACGTACAACAGCGTTTCCTCATCAGCTCCAATTCCAAGCCGTTGCCTTGCCTCCGCTTTGTTCAGTGGGCGAAACCGCTCGGAATCAACCCCGATTGGAGCAACTGCGATTCTATTCGACTCAGCCCCCAACATCGAGACGAGCGAGTCCCGCTCAAAAGGCGTCCACGCAACGATTCCGTCCGAGCCCTGCGCAATATCGCACTCCCCGGTGTGCCGCTCACGAGGCTCAGGCGATAACTCAGACGCCTGCTCCTTGACGGCGGCGATAGTGTGAAAAGTCGTCACGTGCGGAATGTTGAACTCGCGTGATACCTCCAACCCCGCCAAGCCTGAAACCCAGTAGTGCGTGTGAATTAAGCTATAGCTGTCGCCGATGGCGGCCCCAATCTCCTTCGCAAACTGACTTGCTTGTGACACCCACTCTGCCGCAGAATCCGCTACTCGCGAAGGCAAGTGCTGAATGCAGATTCCGTCGTACTCAGCCTCAACAGGGTGTGCTCCGTCATGGTTGGCGGTAAAGACAGTCACGGAAACCCCGCGTCGCGCCAACTCCCTGCCCAACCCGAGCACATAGGCGGACATGCCGCCCGCCTTCCCCTCGCCCAGCGCAGCCAACGGGGACGAATGCAGCGCAACCAACCCTACTGAGCGAACGGTCACGGAGCCTCGCTCTCGCGTGCCAGTTGCCATCGATACAACACGCGGTCATTGCCGCCGAGGTCGTACTTGTAAGGCTCATTCCCGCGCAGGAAATCATATTCGCGCAGACCTTGCTCAATCGCGCCGCGCAGCCCGTAGGCCTTTAGCAGAAGACCAACTGACAGATGGCGGTACTCCGGGTCGTATCCGCTGTTGTACAGAAGCAGCCGATTCCCCTCAAGGAAGCTCATCGTTGCTGAAACGGGCTTGCCGCCCACGTCCAGAAACGCAAGCTGCAGTGAGTCCGCATCAGCCATGGTCCTCGTTAATGTCTCCAGGAATGATCGACGCTCCGGTGTCAGGAAATCCGACTTCGCCTCGCTGCTCTTGCCCATCAGCGACACAAAATCCTCCAGCGCCTCCGGAAGCTCGTCATGTTCATGGTCATAGATGCGATACTCCGCGTCACCGCTCGCCTCTAACCGCCGTAGCTTACGTCGCAGCTCGTGGCGGTCCTTCTTGGAGAGACTCTGCACGTGCGCATCCCACGATTCCGGCAGCTCAACATAGGGAGAAACGTCCCACACGGAGCGATCTGCCCGCCACCCGTGCTCCGACGCCCGCGACTCCAGTATCTGCGTGGACGGCGAATCATCCCGCATGCCCGTCAATTCAATGGATGCCCACCCCTCGGACACCCCATAGTCGAGGATCGCCTCCCAAACGGCCTCCTCCTCTCCCGGATCGGACAGGATGTCCTGGTAGTCCGTCAGGTTGTAGTCCAGGCCGAACGTCACGGAACCCTTGCCGTGATTCAACGGTGCAATTCCGCGTAGCGAATTGTCCTTGTCATCCCGAACTGTCAGTACCGGATGTTCGTCAACTGACCCGCAACAATCTATCGCCCACGCCGTCTGCCAGGGCAGTGAAAGGAAAATCGACTGCGTAGCCGATTTCGCGAACAGCTCGGGCCACTCGCTCGTAACAGCCCCAAGCGGCTCCCATTGCACGACGAGGCTCATGAGCCTGCCCCTTGTGGTGAGGTCAGGGACAGGAACTCCGCCCGTGCCGCCGCATCCTCCTTGAACACCCCTCGAAATGCAGTTGTGATGACCCGGCTCCCCGCTGCTCGAACACCGCGAATGGTCATGCACAGGTGCTCCGCCTCCACTCGAACCGCAGCCCCCTGTGGTTCCAGCGCCTCAGTTAGCAGGTCCACGGCCTGGTTCGTCACGCGCTCCTGCATCTGCGGCCGACGCGATATGCATTCAATGGCTCGTGCCAGCTTGCTGATCCCCACAACGCGTCCAGATGGAACGTAGGCCACGTGAACCGATCCGAAGAACGGCAGAAGATGGTGCTCACAGACGGACATAAACGGAATGTCCCTTATGGTCACCGTGTCCCGCGCCCCCTCGTCATAGGACACCGTCAGGAACTCCCGTGGGTCCTGCTCGATGCCGGAAAAGAGTTCGGCGTACATCGCGGCCACGCGCGTGGGCGTCCTGTCAATCCCGTCGCGCCTTGGATCCTCTCCAATTGCGCGAAGAATCTCCTCAACGGCGCGGACGATGCGCTCTTGATCAATCATCCGGGAAAGTATCGACCTTCCACTTGCTTTGCAGTAGTGTAGCGCACGCGACGGCAGTCAATTCATGCCGAGTAGTCGCTCTACGGCCCCAAGATCGGCGGGCGCCTCCTCAACGTTCAACCCCTGAGCCGTCGCATTATCCGGGTCCTTCAACCCGTTCCCGGTAATGATGCAAACCACTCGCCGGTCCTGCATCTCCGGGTGTGCTGCGGCATACTTCGCCAGCCCCGCGACTGAAGCCGCAGACGCTGGTTCCCCAAAGATTCCTTCCTTACCGGCTAGAAGCGAATACGCATCCATAATCTGCTCGTCCGTTACGCTGTCAATAAGCCCGCCGGAATGGTCCCGCGCCATGACCGCCTGCTCCCAACTCGCCGGACGGCCGATGCGGATAGCGGATGCCACTGTCTCCGGGTCCTCTACAGGATGACCGAGCACAAGCGGTGCCGCGCCGGCCGCCTGGAATCCCATCATCCGCGGCAGCCGAGTCGCGTTGCCCATAGCGTGGTATTCCAGGAACCCCTTCCAATACGCCGTGATGTTCCCCGCGTTGCCCACGGGAATGAACAGATCGTCCGGCGAATCCCCAAGCTCATCGATGATCTCGAACGATGCCGTCTTTTGACCCTCAATTCGGTCCGGATTGACCGAATTCACCAGCTTGATCGGACCCGGCCCCGCAAACGACCGCACGATGTCCAGCGCGTCGTCGAACAGTCCGGAGATAGCGACAACCCGCGCGCCGTACATTGATGCCTGCGCCAGCTTGCCCGCAGCGATATTGCCCTTCGGCACCACAACAATGCTTTCTAGTCCGCAGGCGGACGCATATGCAGATGCCGAAGCGCTCGTATTGCCTGTTGACGCGCAGATGACGCCGGTAGAGCCGTCCTCCAGCGCCTTCGCCACTGCCACCACCATCCCGCGATCTTTGAATGACCCGGTCGGATTCATCCCCTCAAGCTTGAAATACAATTCACCGACACCTAGTTGCGCCTCAAGATGGCGTGACCGGATCAGGGGCGTACTGCCCTCTCCCAGCGTGATCTGCGGGGTTGAGTCCGTAACGGAGTCAATCAGGTGGCCGTATCGCGCAAGCACGCCCATCATCACGCCCCCCGCGTCTTTCGCGCGGCAAGGCGTGAGGCGTGCCGGCTCATGCCATCATCCATGTCAGTCCCCCTACTGACAATGTAACCGTAATTCCGGCCACAAACACCTGCCTCCGCGCAGTCACTCTTCGACGCGGATGATACTGCCGATCTCTCGCACGACGTCGAGCGACGTCAATTCGCTCGTGGCATCTCGTAGTGCGGATTCCCGCGCGCGGTGTGTCGTAATCACAATCTCTGCGGAACCGGCCGTCTCATCAACCTCCTGCTGAATCACGGAGGCAATACTAATCGATGCTTCGCCCAATATATGGGCGATGGCGGCGAGAACACCCGGCTGATCCGCCACGGTCATTCGCAGATAGTAGCGAAAATCCAGCTCGTCAATTGGCCGCACTCGGCCGGCCGCGCCCAATGCCTGCCTGGGCTGCGGTCTTCCGCGCCCCGTCAGTCCTCGTGCCACTTCAATGAGGTCGCTGAGAACGGCGCTTGTTGTTGGGCCGGAACCTGCGCCGCGCCCATACAGGAGCAGCTCCCCGGCCGAATCACTATCGAATTGAACGGCGTTGTAAACGCCGTCAACCTTTGCCAACTGCGCGTCCGACGCGATGAATGCCGGATGGACCCTCACGTCCAGTTCGCCGCCATCAATGTCCTTTGCGATGGCGAGCAGCTTGATTGCGTATCCAAGATCATGCGCGTACCGAAAATCCCGGGGAGCGAGATTGCCGATTCCCTCGCAATAGATAGACTCTGGCGACACGGACGATCCGTAAGCGAGCGTGGCGAGAACTGCCAGCTTGTACACGGCGTCGGTGCCGTTGACATCATTGCTTGGGTCGGCCTCCGCGTATCCCCGCGCCTGCGCGTCCGAAAGGGCATCTTCAAAGGGCATGCCCTCCACGGCCATCCGCGTCAGGATGTAGTTCGTCGTTCCGTTGATGATTGCTCGTAGCGCCCGAACTCGAGCCCCCGTCAATCCCCGTTCCAATGCGGAGATGACCGGAATTGCGCCGCCAACGGCCGCCTCGAACTTGAGGCTGCCACCCTTCGCCCGTGCCATCGCCAGCAGGCCCGCGCCATGCTTGGCCATAACCTCCTTGTTTCCCGTCACAACGGAGCAGCCGTCGGCCAACGTGCCTCTGATCGCGGGCAAGGCGGCATCCTCACCGCCCATCAACTCAATGACAATATCGACCTCCGGATTCTCAAGGATGTCTTTCGCGTCAGTTGTAATCAGAGAAGCATCAACCAAAGAAGACCGACTGCGCCCTGCATCGCGCACAAGGATGCCTTGCAGCTTTAGTGGCAGTCCCGCTGACTCTTCAAGAAATGAGCCTTGTGTCGAAAGGGCCTCTGCAACGCCTGTCCCCACGACGCCCATGCCGAGCAGCCCGACGCCGATGTATCCCCGCTCAAGGGGCCCCGCCGCCCCCTTACTCACTCGCGCTCCTTGTTGGGAACAACTCGCGATCCTGCCGTAACTGCTCCAGCACCCAGCTATATCTATCTGAACTCAGTCCGCCTGCCGGACGACTAAGGGCGTCTACTGCCACGAGGTCTGCGCGGTGCCCTGCAATCCAGGCCCGCAGAGCCTGATCCTGTAACGGCTCGATGTGCTCCTCCCGCACGTCGCGCAGCTCCAGCAGGCCTTCGGCGAGGAAAATCGAAACACCCGTGGACGTGATTACAGGGCCGGAAACCTCTCCGTCGGCCAGTAGCACCATGATGTCGTCGTATTCTTCTTTGATCCCGCGTGGCACCCAACCCAGGTCGCCACCCTGCTCAGCGGTGGCGCTGTCATCCGACAACTCCCGTGCAAGATCCTGGAAAGACTCTCCCGCATCGTACCGGTCAAGCGCAGTCCGTGCGTCAATCATGTCTGTATCGGAACTGGTAAAGCGGATCTCGTACAGATGCCGTTGTTCCAGCTTGGCCGGGATGCTCTCCTGCAATACTGCCTCGAGTTTGTTCATAAGGGCCTGCTCCCGGGCGATCTCACGGAAGAACGACTCTGAAACTTGCAGGATTTCAAGACGCAGCCGAAGCCGTTCACGGTACTCGGATTCCGGGATATCGGGATTATCCACGTTGGAAACGCCAACAATCCGTGCTTTCATCTCGTTGTCAATCTCCAGTTCGCTTACCGCCACGTTCTCAAGCGGCGCGTACTGCTTGACGATTTCACGGCGCTCCAGGTCATTCACCATGTCGAATATCAGGTTGTTGAGGGACTCCGGCGACCATGTGCCGATTGCCTGTGCCTCTGCAATGATCATCTTTAGCCGCGTCAGATAGTCACCCCACGTATAGCGTGTGTCATTGATGACAAGCGCCGTCTCGCGGTGAGGCTGAACGAATACAACGTAATACCCCGTTGCCGGGATCACGAGCGCCGTGATCATCAGAAGGATGCCGGCCAATGACAGGATCCGCGTGAAGCGGTATCGACGGCGGCGTTCCGTCTCGCGTCGGTGTCCTCCAATGACACCCGAGGACGTGATTTCTTCGTTGTTGTTCTGATCCTGTTGGGTCATTGTCAGAATCTTATGCGGTTCCCGCTACCCCTGCGGGGCGATCTCACTGCGGTACGGCGTTCAGCGCGCCGGCTGCAGATCGTGGAGGGTATCCGTCGTGAACGGGATCAGCCCCGCTTGCCGTGCGCGCTTGATCTCCCGTGCCAGCGCTCGCTGATGACGGGAGCACGTGCTCGTCTTGCGTCGCGGCTCAATCCGCGCGCGCTCGGAGATATACCGCCGCAGCGTCTCCGGCTGCTTATAGTCCATCACCGCGTCCTTGTCGGCGCAGAAGATGCATACACGCCGACGCGGATAGAAACGCCGACCGCCCTCGCGACGCCCACCCGACGGCCGATCTCCGGGCCCTCGCCCGCCCTGCGGCCTATCCGAGGCCGGCCTTGACGGCGGCGCTCCGGCAGGCGCGGATGGTGACTCAGGCGGCGCGGGTGTATCTGTCGTCATTCACTTCCTCCAGGATTGGTTCCGAATTAAGTCTACACGGCTTTGAGAGCGTAGGGGCAGATACTATCTCGCTGCGTTCCTAGAACGGCAGGTCATCCTCCGCCCCACCGCCACCGAAAGCCTCTCCGGGATAGTCCTCTTCACGCGGCATCCCGCCGCCCTCACCCGGCCTGCTCATAAAGACAACGTTCTGCGCCACGATCTCGATAGTTGTTCGCGGTGTCCCGTCCCGTCCTTCCCACCGATCTGTCCGCAGACGGCCGTCCACATAAACCTTCTGGCCCTTGCTGAGATATTGATTGCAGCGTTCTGCGAGCTGATTCCACGCCACAACGCGGAACCACTCCGTCTCTTCGTGCTGCTCGCCGTCCTGGGTGTTGTACCTCCTGTTGACGGCAATGTTGAACGTCGTCACCGGGCTGCCATTCGGCGTGTACCTCATCTCCGGATCGCTCCCGAGATTTCCAATCGCCGTCATCCTGTTCAGAGTCATAAAGAACCACCATCCCCCAACATGCGCGTCTAGACGCGCGTCACAAACGTTCGCAGGTGATTCTCATTGGCGCGAAGCGTGGTAGTGAGTGCGGCAACGGCGTCACCCGACATGTCGAAACGGGAAACCACCATTGTTCCGTCGGTCTTTGCCTTGATTGGATACGCAAGCCGGCGGCGCCCCTGTACCTCGGTCGCCTCGTCTGACCCGCCCCGATCGGCAATGACCTGCTTGATTCGGTCCACCGCCCCGTTCAATTCCTCCTCCTGGATTTCAGGGTCCAGGATCACCATCAATTCGTATCGAGTCACTCATCCTCCCTTGCCGTTTTTCGCTAGTGAAGTATACAAGAGTCCCCACCAAACCAATCTCTCGCCGTATTGTGAAGTTCGCTGCCAGTCAGTCAAAAAGCTGGGGTATTGGATGCGCTCCGGTCAGCGCCTTTACCTCTGCCCGCGCTCCCTCAAGAACGGATTCATCCTCCGGGTTTCTGAGCACCCGTGTGATTAGCCGGGCAACGGAGCACGCGTCGTCCTCATCGAAGTTTCGGCTCGTGATCGCCGGTGTCCCGATTCTGACCCCGCTCCCCACCCGCGGTGGAAGCTCATCGAATGGAATCGCATTGGGATTCGTAATAACCCCCACCGACTCCAACAGATCCGCCGCCGCCTTGCCCGTCGTCCCGAGCGTCGTCACGTCGACAAGGAAGAGATGGCAGTCAGTCCCACCGGAGACGATTCGCAGCCCGTCCTCTGCCATTTCTGCTGCCATCGCCCGTGCATTCCGCAGCACTTGGTCCTGGTAGGCGCGGAATGACGGCCGCAACGCTTCGCCAAAGCACACGGCCTTCGCCGCGATAGTGTGCATCATCGGGCCGCCCTGCGCCCCGGGGAAGACGGATCGATCGATGGCCGAAGCGTATTCCTGCTTGCACAGGATGAAAGCGCCGCGCGGCCCTCGCAGGGTCTTTTGCGTCGTTGACGTCATGACGTCTGCGTAGGGAGCGGGATCGGGGTACACTCCCCCCGCAATCAGTCCCGCGTAGTGGGCCATGTCTACCATCAGCAGCGCGTCAACCGAGTCCGCCACGCGCCGTAGATTCTCGAAATCAATCGACCTCGGATAGGAGCTTGCCCCCGCCACGATGATCTTGGGGCGATGCTCTCGCGCCAGCGACTCAACCTCGTCGTAGTCAATCATCTCCGTCTCGCGGTCTACACCGTACGAGACGAATTTGTAGTATTGGCCGGAGAAACTGACGGGACTCCCATGGGAGAGGTGTCCGCCCTGGTCAAGCCTCATACCGAGAATGGTGTCCCCCGGCTTTACAAACGAAAAATACACTGCCATGTTCGCCTGCACGCCGCTGTGAGGCTGCACGTTCGCGTGCTCCATCCCGAAGAGTTCCTTCAGGCGTTCCCGGGCCAGGTCCTCCACAACGTCCGCGAATTCGCAGCCCGCGTAGTACCGTCGGCCGGGATATCCCTCCGCGTACTTCTCCGTCAGCGCGGAACCCTGCGCCTCCATCACCGCCCGGCTCGTATAGTTCTCGGAAGCGATGAGGATAATCGAGTCCCGCTGGCGTGCCTCCTCGCCCTCAATGGCGGCAAACACCTCGGGATCAGACTGCGACAACAGTGACATGAAAACTCCTTAATCTACCCCTCGTCTCAGTATAGCAACGGGGTAGTTCCGGTGCCCCATTCGATTCCCGTCATCCGTTGCTCCACGCCAAAGATTCCCCATCCGTCGTCAGCGTCACCGTCCCATGTATATCAGTACGAAGGATCGCCGGCGCGGACGGCAGCGACTCTAGCCGTTCAAGCGTTTCCGGATGCGGATGTCCAAACCTGTTCCCCTCGCCCGCGCTGATAATCGCAACGCGCGGCGACACCGCCTCTAGGAACTCTTCACTTGACGAATAGCGACTGCCCTGGTGTGCAACCTTGAGAACCGTCGCCTGCACGTCCACACCGGAATCCAACAGAAACGTCTCGCCGGGACCGTAAATGTCAGCCGCAAACAGGAATGAAACATCCCCGTAGAACAGCTTGGCAACCACGGAATTGTCATCGTGGTCAGTGGCCGTGTCGAATGGTCGATCATATGGCGGATGGACTATCTCCAAACGCGCCCCTCCCCCTAAATCCAACACCGTCCCTCGCTCCGCCCGTACCACAGCCAAATCAGTTTGTTCTCTCAACATCTCCGCCCACTGCTGGCCGTAAATGGTGTCCGATTCCAATTGCGGATCCACCACAAATCCCACATCATAGCGCCGCAGGGTTTCTGTCAGTCCAATCAAGTGGTCCGCACTGGGATGCGTGAGAAGTACGACGTCGATGCGCCGCGACCACCATGGCAAGTGCTCTGCCAGCCGTCGCTGTAACAGCGACCCGTTCGGCCCTCCGTCAATGAGAACGCGCCGACCCGTCGGCGATTCAACAAGAATTGAGTCGCCCTGCCCCACGTCCAACACATGAACCGTCAGTTGCTCTTCATCGGTGGCGTAGGGAGCGGCCGTCCCAATTCCGGCAGTCGCCGTCATAATGACCAGCCCGCCCACGACCGGCCATGAGGTCAGCGCCCGTCGCCCGCTGGGCATGGAGATGCTCGGCAGAGATACCATCGGGCCCAGCAGCCCGGAGGGGCTCCTCAATACCGGTATAAGGAACAAGCCGGCCATGACAAGATAAATCAGGATCACCGCCTCCACGCTCAGCGGCGCTATCGTGATTGCAGCAAAAGTCGGTGACGAAAACACCGACGACAACCCAATCAAAAAAGTCAGGAACGGCCATGCCACCCACGCCGTCACGGACGCTAACGCGCCGTCTGCAAACACCCCCGTCATGGCTGTCATTGCGGATGCGAGCAGGACGGCAGGCAAGGCCGCAGTCCCAATCAGGCTCGCCGGTATCGTGAACAGCGAAGCCGCGCCGAAATAGTGCAGCAACAACGGCTTGATCCCGATCACTGCGCCCAACGACGCCGCAATTCCCGTCACCCCGGCATGCCGCCAACTGCCCGCCAAATGTGTGCCCGTTTCAGCCATGTTTCCGCTGGACGGTATTCCCATGAACCGGCGCAATGGATCCGTGAGGAAGACGATTCCTGCCATCGCCGCCACGGTCATCTGGAACGACGCAGTCGTTATCACGCGTGGGTCCCAGAGGGCAATGACCGTCGCCGCGAGTACCAGCGCCAACCCCCCGCTCGGTTGTCGCCCGAAAGCAATCGCTCCCAGGTAAACGCTCCCCATGATTGCCGCCCGAACAACAGGCGGATTCAGTCCTGAAAGGATCGCGTATGCCCAGACGATTCCAAGTGGCAGCAGCACGTATAACGCGCGTCGCCGTCCAAAGACCATCACGCCTGTTACGAGCGCCACGCCCAAAACGACGCTCACGTGCAGCCCGGAAATCGCCAACAGGTGTGCCGTCCCCGCGCGTCGCCAGTCCTCGTTTAGCTCTGCGGGCAAGTCATCGCGCTGCCCTAGAAGCAGCGCTCGCGCCAATTCCGCCTGGGGCGACGGCAGGTTCCGCTCCAATGACGCGCTGAGGCGGCCGCGTAAGGAATTCAACAATCGCATCGGTGGCGGCGCGCGCTCGACCAGCCGAAGATTGGGCCGCATCAGGATCACAAGGTCGTCCGGCCACGACGTTGCCGCCTCTTGCTCCCCTGCCGCAACACCCTCCCCGTCATCACCGTCCGGCATAAGGTGCTGCGGGACCCCTGCCAACCTCACACGATCACCGGGGCCGAGTTCGTACGACGGAGGATAGACCCACGCGATGGCATCACCCTCCACGCCAAATGTCCCGAACTCTGTCCGGTCAGGCAACTGTGCGTTCTCAAGCGTCACTCGAACATGTGTCAATTGACCACGACTCGACGGCGCATCTCGCACGACACCCTCAAGAACTGCCTCTCTGCCTACAAGGCTGCCCACAGAAACCGCAGAAGAGTTCACGTCCGGCAGAGTTCCCCGCGCCATTCCCGCCAGCACCCCCACAGCGAATAAACATGCCAGGAGTAAACCTCCCCGACGTGATAACAATGCCGCCGCCAAAGCCACCGCCATGAGCGCAAATGCGATCAGGAGTGGCAGTTGAATGAGAAGCGAAAGCGCCAGTCCACAGAAAGCCCCAACGGCTGGAACAAAGAGACGCATGGCAAACTAATTCACTGACACGAATGGACGAATTGCCGCCAACGTCGATGGGCCGATGCCCGGAACGTCCAGCAGCTGATCCACTTCTGTGAACGCGCCTGACGCCTCCCGATAATTCACTATCGCCTGCGCCACGGTTCGACTGATGCCTGGCACGGAATCCAATTCGCTGGCGCTGGCGATATTCACATTCACGGTCGCCCGCAGAACCGGGATCACGTACCGTGCGCCGTCTCGGATCGGTTCTGCCAGGTTCAGGGCGTGCATATCCGCCGTCGAAAGAGTGCCACCGGCGGCTTTGATCGCATCGATGACTCGCGCTCCGTTCGGCAGCGTGTACAACCCCGGTGTGGCCACACCGCCGGCGACGTGAACCGTCACGGTGCCTACCATCTCCTCGCCTGCGTACGGCACGTAGTAGCGCTGTCCGTCCTCTAGGCGCAAAGCTAGGTCGACTGCATTCATGTCTGCGCCCGTCGAAATTCCACCTGCCATCGTGATGAGATCGATTAGACGGGCCCCAAGAGTCAGCGTGTATGTTCCCGGTTCCTCAATCGCGCCGACGATGTGGACGAAGACGGGATCATCCTGGGAAACGGTCAGGACCGGCACGTCATAACGCGCGCCGTCCTCAAGAATCGCGGCAAGGTTTAGACCGGAGAGATCACTCTGCTGTGTCAGGCCGCCTGCCACCGCCAATGCGTCTGTAACTCGTGCGCCCCGAGGCAATTCATAGAGTCCGGGCTCCTGCACTTCGCCCCAAACATGGACAACCACCGTGCCGTCATCGGGCGGGGCGGCCTCCCGCATCGGAACGATGTAACTGTTGCCGTCCTCCAACCCCTCCGCCATGTTCACAGCGTCCGTATCCGCCCTCTCGGCCAACCCTCCGGCCAATTCAATGGCTGCGACAACCCGTGAATCTACCGGCAGCGAATACACGCCGGGTCTCATCACTGCGCCCCCAATGTGAACCGTGACGGAGCTTGCGGATGGCTCAGGCGGAGGAAGCTGAATTTCAACCGGAGCCGGGGCAAGAGCCCACTCGCGAGCGATCAAAATGATGAACGCAGCCGCAACGACGACAAGGAGTGCCGTCGCAAGTATTGGTCTCAACCGCGATGAACGAGGTTCCTCTACAGTCGCAGGAGTATCAAGGGAGGGCCGCCGATCCATCCGATCCAATCACACAGTAACTGACGGGCCGCATTGGCGCGGCCTCCAAGCCTACATCAATGAAACCGGCAGACAACCTGTGAAGAACTGTAAGGACGTGCCGACCGATAACAGATACATATTAGTGCATCAGTATCTCTAATCAAGGTCTGATTCCGTTGGCCGGATTCCTGCCGCTCTCCCTCTCCCCATATACTCAAGAGGAACCTCGAATGTCTTGATGAGAACGATTTCCAATACCCTGTCGCCCCGTAGGAGGTGCAATCGGTTTGTCGTCAATAAGTCGTCCTGATGGTCGGGTCGCAGATGAACTGCGTGCCGTCTCGATCACACCCGGCTACCTCGACCACGCCGAAGGCTCGGCGCTCATCGTGCAGGGCAGTACCAGGGTGCTCTGCGCCGCCTCCATCGAAGACCGTATCCCCGGCTGGCTCAGAGGCCAACAAAGCGGGTGGGTCACGGCGGAATACGCCATGCTCCCACGCGCTACTCATACCCGCACCGCCCGCGCGCGAGCGCAGGGCCGGGATGTCGGACGCTCTCAGGAGATTCAGAGATTGATTGGTCGCTCGCTTCGCGCCGTCACGGACCTTGGCGCGCTCGGAGAACGCAGCATCACTGTCGACTGCGATGTCATCCAGGCCGATGGAGGCACCCGCACCGCAGCCATCACCGGCGCGTATGTCGCGCTGTACCAGGCGCTGAGGTGGGCACAGCGCACGGCAATGGAAGCCGGTGAAGAAGATCCCTTCCCGACCTTTCCCCTCAAGGAGTCCGTCGCCGCGGTTTCCGTTGGTATCTCGGCCGGCGCGTCCGGGAACCGAATGCTCCTCGACCTCTGCTACGAGGAGGACTCCGAGGCAGGCGCTGATTTCAACATCGTTGCCACAGAATCCGGCCGCTTGGTGGAAGTGCAGGGCACGGCTGAGGGCTCAAACTACACTCGTGCCCAACTCGATGCTGTCCTCGACCTCGCAATGCAGGGCATCAGCGAACTCATCACCGCCCAAAAATCCGCCATTGCAGCGTTGGCGTAGTCTCGGGTTCAACATCTGCCCAACAGTGCTCCGCGATACAATGCACTCACCATGACGCAGCGCAGCGCCTCAGACTCCAACAAACCTCTGGATGGTTCCGTCGCCCTTATCACCGGCGGCTCTCGCGGTATCGGACGCGCCATCACTTTTGAACTTGCTTCTTTAGGCGCTAATGTCGCCGTCAACTTCTTTCGCAACCCAAAACAGGCTGCCGAAACCGTCGAGAGTGTCACAGAGCGATACGGCGTCCGGGCGGAATCGTTCAAAGCCCACATTGGTGAACCGGATCAGGTTGAGGAATTGATCTCCAATGTCATCGAGTCCTTTGGCCGACTCGACATCCTGGTCAACAACGCCGCCTCCGGCATCCAGCGCGCCGCCACGGAATTAGAACCTAAACACTGGGACTGGACGATGGGCATTAACGCCCGCGCCCCCTGGCTCGCCGCCAAGCTGGCCGCCCCGCACATGATCGCTCAAGGCGGTGGTTCAATCGTCAACATCTCCAGCCTTGGCTCCACCCGGGTCATGACCGACTACACCAGCGTCGGCGTCTCCAAGGCCGCGCTTGAATCCCTAACTCGCTATCTCGCCGTGGAACTCGCGCCGCAGGGCATCCGTGTGAACACAGTTTCCGGAGGCCTCGTCAAGACCGATGCGCTCGACCATTTTGAAGACCGCGAGAACATGATTGCCAAGGCAACACGCGAAACCCCGGCCGGCCGTATGGTTGAGCCAGAAGACATCGCCCGTGCCGTCGCATTCCTCTGCATGCCGGAGTCGCAGATGATCATCGGTCAGACCATCATCGTTGATGGCGGAATGACACTCACATGGCGAACGACATAAAGAGCGGTCAGGACGGGACACCGTCCACCGATGAACTCCGCGCCATGGCGCAGTCCGCCCGCGAGCAGGACCAGCCGCTCACGGCGTGGGAACACCTGCAAAAGGCTCTTGAGATCGACCGTGGTGACCACGGCGAGATGCACCCAAACGTCATTCAGGACCTCAACAATCTCGCCACTGTATTCCAGGAATTGGGGGATATGGGCGGCGCGCGCCAACACTACGAACAGGCGCTTGACCGCGCCCGCCAGCACTATGGTGATAAGGACGAGGCCGTCGCAATCATCCACAATAACCTCGGGGGCGTCCTACAGGAGCTGGGGCACTTCAGCGACGCAAAGCGTCACCTTGAGACGTCGCTTGAGATGCTGATTTCTATCCACGGCGACGACCATCCCATCGTCGCGTCCATCATCAACAATCTCGGCGGCCTCGCCCACGAATCCGGCGACCTGAACGGCGCGAAAGAATACTACGAACGCGCCCTTGCAATCGATGAGCGCCAGCGTGGCCCCAACGATCCCGTCGTTGCTGCGGAAATCAACAACATCGCCGGAGTCCTGCGCGACCTCGGTGATCTTGAAGGTGCGCGCGAGGGCTACCAGCGTGCCATGGAGATCGATGAGGCGGCCTATGGCGCAGACCACCCGCTCGTCGCCATCCGCGCCAACAACCTCGCGGGCATCCTGCAATACATGGGAGATATGGACGCCGCGCGGGAACTCTTTGAACGCGCAAGCCGCGTGCTTGAACAAACCCGCGGCGAGGCCCACCCCGCCACCCAACTCGTTCAGAACAACCTTGATTCCATGCCGCCGACCCCACCTGCAAGCTAAAACGACTTACAGCACGCCCTCCCCGCTATAATGGCCGCAAGGGGTAGCAGGGCGACGCGGGACTGATCTGAGTAGCGTCCCCGGGTGGGAGTTGAATGGCGAGGCAAACGCGAAAGCCGTCCGCCGCAGCCGGGCCCGATATGTTCGAGCAGCAGCGTGAGCAACGCCTGTCACATGAGGCCCCGCTAGCCGCCCGCATGCGTCCCACAACCCTCGATGAATTCGTCGGGCAGGAGCACATTGTCGGCGAAGGCCACGTCCTCCGCCGCTCGATAGAGGCCGACCAGGTTCCTTCGATCGTCTTGTGGGGCCCGCCGGGCACCGGCAAAACCACCCTTGCCCGCATCATCGCCCACATGACGCAGTCCCACTTTGAGCCCGTCAGCGCCGTTGAATCCGGCGTCGCGGACCTCCGCCGTGTCCTTACCGACGCCCGCCAGCGCCGCGGTCTTGATGGCCGGCGCACCATCCTATTCATTGATGAGATTCATCGCTTCAACAAGGCACAGCAGGATGTCGTTCTGCCTCACGTCGAGGACGGCTCCGTCACCCTCATCGGCGCAACCACGGAGAACCCTTCCTTCGAGATTGTCGCGCCGCTGCTCTCTCGCGCCCGCGTCTACACGCTCAACGCTCTGACCGAAGACGAGATAAGAGAACTTGTGGGCCGCGCCTTAACCGATCCCGAGCGGGGGCTTGGAAATCTGAATGCGCGACTGGACGACAATGCCGAGAGCGCCCTGATTTCAATGGCGGACGGTGATGCGCGTGCCGCGCTCACCACTCTCGAAGTCGCCGTCAGCGCCACCCCCCCGGAAGCAGACGGCACCCGCGTCGTTGACCTCCCCACCATCGAGGATGCCATGCAGCACCGTGCCGTTCGCTATGACAAGGGCGGCGAGGAGCACTACAACGTCATCTCCGCGTTCATCAAGTCGATGCGCGCCTCTGATCCGGACGCCGCCCTCTATTGGATGGCACGGATGCTGGAGGGTGGCGAGGATCCGCTCTTCATCGTGCGGCGCATGGTCATCTTCGCCGCGGAGGATGTCGGCCTTGCCGATCCCATGGCTCTCAGCGTCGCCACTGCCTGCCAGCAGGCTGTCCACTTTGTCGGCATGCCGGAAGGCTATCTGCCCATGTCGGAGGCGTGCCTGTATCTCGCCACCGCGCCCAAGAGCAACTCGGCATACAAGGCCTATCTCGCCGCCCAGCAGGATGTTCGCAACACCGGCGCTCTGCCCGTGCCGCTGCATCTCCGCAATGCCCCGCACCCGTTGATGAGCCGCATGGGCTACGCCAACGGCTACAAGTACCCGCACGACTTCCCCGGTCACGTCGTTGACCAGCAGATGCGCCCCGACTCAGTTCAAGGCCACCGCTACTTTGAGCCGACAGAGCAGGGCCTCGAAGCCGAAATCAAAGCCCGCATCGCCGACTACGAAAAACGCCGCCACGATAACTCCCCGCCCCCAAACGAGAAACCGGAATAATCCCGGGGCTACAATAGCCATGAAACGTAGGAGATAGTGGTGACCCAGGACAACTCAGATAACGCCCCCTCCGGCCCGGAGCTTGTTCGCTCCTTGGCGGAGTTGAGCCGCGTCGGCATGACGGACGAAGAGGTCGTCGCGTTCGGTGGCCAGCTTGATGCCATCATCGAGAGCGTGTCCGCGCTTCAGGAAGTCGATACCGAAGGCGTCGAGCCAACCGGCCACGCCATCGACGTCACCAACGTCTACCGGGAAGACTCCGACCGTGAATCCTACGGTCGGGATGAGATGCTGTCCAACGCCCCCGCCGCGCAGGAGGGCTATGTCCGCGTCCGCTACGTCTTCGGCGAAGACGAGACCGAACCGTAACCACCCGTTCGCCCTGAGCTTGTCGAAGGGCACGCCCTGTCATTCTGAGCGCAGCGAAGAATCTAAGGTCTCCATTAGCCGCCCAACGTAGATCCCTTCTCCCCCTGGGAGAGGACTAGGGTGAAGGAGAATCCGGCGGCCCCACCACCTCGGTAAGCCAGCCTTCTAATTTCTCCCGCAGTTCATCCTTCGCTTCTCGCAGCCCGTGATTCGCGCCCGGGTACAGGATCAACTCTTTCGGCTCACCGGCCCACTCGTAGATGCGCTCAGCGTCGGTATAGGGCAGCACGTCGTCCTCGCGGCCATGCACGACAAGCAGCCGACGCGGCGCGATCTCCGCCACGTCCTGCGCGCCAAACGTCTGCCCAGACAGTGACGCCACCGCCACGACGTCCGGCGAGAACGCCGCCGACTTTATTGCTACCGCGCCGTTGGATGAGTGACCCACCAGCGCAAGCCGCCGCGCGCCGATGCCGCGCATGAATGAGATGCCCGCCAGCACGTCCGCGACTGCCTCGATGAACACCTCCGGTCGCCGCTGTCCAAGCCGCAGCGATGTCACTCCATGCTCGGTCAGTTCTTTGGCCAGTTCCTCATAGATGCCGTCTGCCGGGCCTTTGAGTTCCCGCCCGCCGCCGACGAAGATTACGGCCCCGTCCTGCCCCTCCTTCGGGTGCAGAATCGCTCGAATCTCACCGCGGTTCGTCCCTATGATGAGTTCGATGGTGCCGTCTTCATTCGGCTTGGCCGAAACACCGGTGAACGTGACGACCAGATCGTCGTCCTGCGGTTGCTCCCCCGGCCCGTTCGCGGTCGGAGGGTTCCCGTGGCCGTTTGACCCCTGCTCGACCATCAGTTACCCCTTCCCCGGAGCGTCAGTGTGTTTGCGAGTGCTTCTCCACAAATCGGCCCATGCGCGTCAACGCCTCTTCGATGTCGTCCACGCTCGCGGCATAGCAGCACCGCACGAATCCCTCGCCGGACGGCCCGAACGCGCTCCCCGGCACGACCGCGACCCCCTCTTCTATCAGCAGCCGTTCCGCAAAATCCTCGGATGACATGCCCGTCGGCATAATGGACGGAAACGCGTAGAACGCCCCGCGCGGCTCTACGCACGGCAGACCAATGCGCCGTAGCCCCTCGACAAGCAGCCGCCGTCGCTGATCATATGCCTCACGCATCTCGTCAACGTCGCGATCACCGTTCCTCAATGCCTCTAGCGCCGCCGCCTGCGCCGCCGTCGGCGCGGACATCATCGTGTACTGGTGGACCTTCATCATCGCCGAGATGATGTCTGACGGCCCGGCCGCATAGCCAACACGCCATCCTGTCATCGCATACGACTTCGAGAATCCGCCGAGCACCAACGTCTGGTCGCTCCGACCTGTGAGCGATGCGAACGACGTGAACGGCTCATCCGGCGAATACACAAGGCGGTCGTAGATTTCATCTGCAATGACCAGCAGGTCGTGGCGAGCCGCCATCTCGGATAGTTCCTCTGTGGTGGCTCGATTCAGCACCGCGCCCGTTGGGTTGGACGGATTGTTGATGAGAAGCGCCCGCGTCCGCGGCGTGATGAGTTTCTCAACCTCGGATGCGCGCAAACGAAACTCATCCTCCATCGTCGTCGGCGCAGTGATGAGAGAACCCCCAGCCATATGCACAACCGGGAAATACGCCACGTAGCACGGGTCCCCCGTGATGACCTCATCGCCGGGGTCAAGCGTCGCCCGCAGCGCAAGATCTAGCGCCTCTGACACCCCCACCGTGATGAGCAACTCCGACTGCGGATCAAACCGCGCCCCATACATTCGCTCCAGGTAGGCGGACAACTCCTTGCGAAGCTCCGGCGTGCCGTAATTGGACGTGTAGTGTGTATGACCCCGTTCTAGGGAATCGATGGCCGCCTCACGGATATGCCAAGGCGTAACGAAATCCGGCTCGCCGACACCCAGAGAGATGATTCCCTCTTGCCCCGCAATCAGGTCGAAAAACTTGCGGATGCCGGACGGCGGAATATCCTCCACACGCTGCGCGATGCGCCGCCTGCCTACTTGAGTCGCTGTTGTGCCTTGGTGCGTTGAATTGGCCATAGCATTCCGCCTACATAACCACCGGTAAGCGCCGTGGTGCATCGTCCTCTGGGTCGAACAGCGAGCCGTCCTCCTTGTACCGCTTCAGCACAAAGTGCGTCACCGTGCCCTGCACCGCGTCCAGCACCGCCAGCTTGCTCGCCACGAAGTTCGAGATCGCGTAGATGCTTTCCCCTGTCACCTGTACCGCGAGGTCATAGTCGCCGGACACAAGGTGCATGGAGCGCACCTCCGGGAATCGCGCGATACGCGTCGCTACCGAATCGAACCCCACCTCGCGCTGCGGTGCAACACGCACCTCGATGATCGCGTGCACGTCGCCGCGGCCCAGCGCGTCCCAGTTGACCTGCGACCGGTACGACAGGATGATGCCGTCCCGCTCAGCCGTCACGATGGCCTCGCGCACGTCCTCAATCGACCGCCCGGTCATCTCCGCGATGCGTTCCGGCGGCGTCCGCGCGTCCTGTTCCAGAATCCGAAGAATGTCATCCATCACATTGAATGATACCGACTCTGACGAGCGGGCGTTGCCCTTACGAAATGTGGTGGCGACTGGAGGAGCCTAAAACTCTCACCCCAGCTCCGGCCGCATCGTGTGCCAATCCGTCGCCTGTTCATACGTATACGCCGCGCGAATGATGGTCTCTTCTCCGAGAGATGGCCCGATAAGCTGCAAGCCCACGGGCAGCCCGTCGACAAACCCGCACGGCAGGCTGATGGCCGGCACGCCCGCGATATTCACCGGAATTGTGCAGATATCCGCCAGGTACATTGCGAGAGGATCGTTCGTGCGCTCTCCCAACCCGAACGGCAGCGTCGGCGATGTAGGAGTCAACAGCACGTCAAAGCGTGTGAAAGCGTCCTCATACTCGCGCCGGATCAGCGTCCGCACCTGCTGCGCCTTGCGATAGTACGCGTCGTAATACCCGGACGAGAGCGCGTATGCCCCAAGAAGAATGCGCCGTTTCACCTCGGGCCCGAACCCGTGTTGCCGCGTTCGCTCCATCCCCTCCCACATATCCGCCGCGCCGTCCCACGAGTAACCGTATTTCACACCGTCGTACCGCGCAAGATTGGACGATGCCTCCGACGGTGCGAGGATGTAATAGACGGGCAGGGCATACTCCGTCAGGCTCAGCGAGACCTCCCAATCGACAATCGCCCCTGCCTGTTCGAGCACGCGCGCTGCCTCAAGAACCGTGTCCCGCACCTGCGGCTCCACGCCCTCCCCGAACATCTCCTTGACGACGCCGATCTTCATACCCCGCACGTCAGGAATCAAAGCGCGAGTGTAGTCGGGCGTCTCTCGATTGATGGACGTTGAATCCATCGAGTCGTAGCCGGAGATTGTGTTTAGCGTGATTGCCGCGTCCGTCACGTTCGACGTGATCGGTCCAATCTGATCCAGCGACGATGCGAACGCGATAAGCCCGTAACGGCTCACGGTTCCATACGTCGGCTTGATGCCAACCACGCCGCAGAAGGACGCCGGTTGCCTGATAGAGCCGCCAGTGTCAGAGCCGAGCGCGATGAGCGTCTCTCCTGCCGCTACCGCCGCCGCCGACCCTCCCGACGAACCGCCCGGCACGCGACCTGAATCCCAAGGGTTATGCGTCGGGAAGAACGCCGAGTTCTCAGTCGATGACCCCATCGCGAACTCATCCATGTTGGATTTGCCCACCATAACCGCTCCCGCGTCAAGCAGCTTCCGAGCCGCTGTGGCAGTGTAGGGCGGCACGAATCCCTCCAACATGCGTGACGAGCACGTCGTTGCGATGCCCTCCGTGCACATGTTGTCCTTGAGCACCAGAGGGATGCCGGTCAGGGGTGTAGCGTTGTTACCCTCGCGGATGCGTTTGTCCGCCTCCTGCGCCGCGCTGCGCGCCTGCTCCGCCGTCACCGTCACCAGCCCGCGCACCTGCGCGTCAACAGCCTCAATGCGACTTAGCACCGCCTCAGTTAGCTCAACGGCGCTGATCTCTCCCGCTGCCAACAGGCGAGATGCCTCGTGTGCGGCGAGATGATAAAGATTGTCTGAAGACGTCATGGGTATGCGATGTGCCTAGAGAAGTCTCTGCGCCGCTTTAGGACTCAATAACTGCTCAACACGGCTCCAAATCTGAGCTTGCACTTCAGCGGCGGTTTGCGTGGCATCGAGCGTGAGGAATCGGTCCGGATCCTGTTCGGCAATCTTCAGGTACCCGTCGCGCACCCGCTGATGAAAGTCCCGCGCCTGCTTCTCCATGCGGTCCTTCTTTTCCGGTACCCGGGCAAGGCCGTCCTCGGGCGAAATGTCCAACAGAATAGTCAGGTCAGGCTTCAGGCCGCCCGTCGCGACCTCGTTCATCTTGTTGACCTGATCCAATGGCAACTCACGACCGTAGCCCTGGTATGCCGCCGTTGAGTCCGCAAAGCGATCCGAGATTACGACGTGGCCCTTGTCCAGCGCTGGTCGAATGACCTCGGAGACAAGCTGCGCCCGTGCTGCCTCAAATAGGAATAGCTCCGCAATGGGGTCTACCCGTGCATCGACGTTGCTCATGACATCGAAGCGCGCTTGCGTAACATCGGACTCTTCAGTGATTTCTACCCGATGGTTCCTCACGAAGGAATGCACAAATTCGCCGAGCGGAGTGCCGCCCGGCTCGTTGAGTGGGAGCACTTCATGTGTGGCCTCCAGCTTTGCTACAAGCAGCTTCGCCTGCGTCGTCTTGCCGGCGCCGTCACATCCCTCAAACGTGATGAAAATACCCACGGCTGCGTTAGCGCCCGGCCCCGACGGCTTCTCTTGCCCGATACACTCGAACACGCCGGTTCGGCTCCCGGCCGTTTGAATGCGATTGCAGGCTCGCTTCCTGCGCCATTTGGTGCTGCAGCCTGCGGATATACGCGTTCTGCGGCCTCAATTCAATCTCGTCAATGTCCCCGGCTAGGACCCGCTGCAGAGATTCCTCAGTGTCCTCTAGGATCGACTCAATATCCTCCGCCATCCCGCGTGAGTGTGCGATGGCCTGCAGCGCCTGCTCAAGCTGTACCGGCGTGTTCTTCCGAAGCACGTAGACGGGAACGTGGTTCTCCTCCGCCGTCCTCACTGCCGGTGTGCGACGCCGATAAAGCTGCTTCGTTGTCAGCATCACGTCCGCGGAACTGAGTGAATCAACCACACGGAACGGCAGGCTGAGGGTGTACAGCGTTTCCTCGAGCTTTCCTCGCCCGATGCCGTGTGCAAACACGTCGGCAGATGTCCGCCGATAGTCCGCCTCGCGCGTCTCGTCCAGTTCCCGTTCCTCGTCCATCTGGTAGGCCGGACGGCCCGCGCCGATTATCCCAAACGACTCTTGGTCGCCCTCGGTTTCCTCGACCGCTCCCTCGTCGCTGATCTTTCTGGCCTGTGGACGCGGCGGCGCGCCGCGTAGCATCATGTCCACCGTCCGCGCCACGTCCGCGTGAACTGCAACCTCGGTACGGCTGCGAATCTCCACAACCACGTTGAATGTCGGTGGTGCTTTGCGTTCTAGGACCGTCTTGCGTGTCCGCCGCCGCCGCGCCTCCTCATCCCCAAGCGTCACGGCTTGTATCCCGCCCACGAGGTCCGCAAGCGTCGGATTCTGAACGAGATTGTCCAGCCGGTTGCCGTGAGCAGTCCCAATGAGCTGTACGCCCCGCTCCGCTATCGTGCGCGCCGCGGCAGCCTCTGCCTCCGTCCCAATCTCGTCGATGATGATGACCTCCGGCATGTGGTTCTCCACCGCCTCGATCATCACTCGGTGCTGCTGATGAGGCTGCGGCACCTGCATCCGTCGCGCATGGCCCAATGAGGGATGCGGAATATCGCCGTCCCCGGCAATCTCGTTGGACGTATCCACGATGATCACACGCCGTAGCGCATCGTCCGCCAGAACCCGCGCCACCTCACGCAGCATCGTTGTCTTGCCGATGCCCGGACGCCCAAGCAGCAGGATATTTCCACCGTCGGTGATGAGGTCCTCGATAATCTTGATTGTCCCGAAGATTGCCCGGCCAACGCGGCACGTGATTCCTACGACGCGATCCTGCCGGTTCTTGATTGCGGAAATCCTATGCAGCGTTCGCTCGATACCCGCACGATTGTCGTCGTTGAATTCGCCGACGCGCCCCACAATGTAATCGAGGTCCTCTGAGGTAATCTCCGCGTCGCTCAGCTCAATCTCTGCATCAAGGAAGCGGGCCTCCGGCATGCGGCCGAGGTCCAGCACGATTTCAAGGAGCTGATCCGCGTTGCCGTGGGCGCGAAGGGGGATGGATATGCGCGGCGGAAGAGCGGAGTACAGCGCCTCCATATCGTCGGATTCCGACTCGCTGGCAACGTAGACCTGCTGCTCCAAATGCGTACCCCTTTCGCCTTTGAAGATCCTGCTTTGAGCTTACCGCACGCGCGCCAGAAATTCTGCTATTCGCGCTAAAGACCGACGGGTGCAAATGCGCCCTCAAGAACCCGCTGACCCATTTGGCAGGCGAAGCTCTTGTACGTCGCTTCTGAGCGGAATCCACGTGACATCAAGGCCCGGGCGGTAGCCGCATCGTGAGTCGGGGTCAAAAACATAATCGTCCGTGATCGGCCCGATGACTGGATAACCGACTCAATCAGCGCCTCAACCGCTTCAGGCTGCTCTGGTGCAACCGCGCATCGGGCTATCACTGCGTTGGAGCCTACCTGTCCGAATCGCACCCACCCGATCTGCCCGCCATTCACGGACGCCACAATATCTGTCGTGTTTCGCACGTCGATCCATCGCGTCGCCAATGACTCCTGCCACTCGCGCACGGTCATGCCGTCAGCCGCTCGCATCTCAACCGGCGCCCAGGATGTGTGGAGTCGGAATAAGCGAAAATCGGCGGGTTCCGTTAGAACCCTGATGCTGACGTTGGCCGGAATCTCACGCTCTGCACGGTCTCCGGCGGGTCGCATAAAAAGCTCTTCCTCCGCGTAACCCCGAAAACCGGCGCTGCCCACCGTCTCCAGGATTGGGCTCTCGTCTGATACCCGAAGAAAGATTGTCGTCCCCTTCTTTGGACGCAGCATCTTGTCCAACTGCGGCAAAAGGTCCGCGCACAGTCCTTCCGCGTCCGGCGGCACCAGCAGATGCTCAATCTCCCATGAAGAACCGCCCTCTGCGCCTCTGACAACGGCCAGCCCGCCCGGCCTCTTGCCATCTTTCAGGAGAATGCCGAGCGTTTCGCCCTTTCGTGGTAGGGATGTCGTGCCCACGATCCGCGCGATTGATCGCTCAACCCCCCTGTCTTTCCCCAACTGTGTATACGGGAAAGCGTGGTCGGTCGTGGGGCGGGATGCCAGCCCGAACAGGCTGGCAATATCCGTTGGTCGGGCTCCCTTCAACATGATCTTAGACCGTGTGCAGCATGGTCTCGTGTGCTCCGTCCATCACCGATTATTCTAACGATTTGGAGCATGGGTGGCGTGTCTGTTGGACAGGGCCCGCGCCGGTATGTATACTGCGCGCCAGTAACAACTGAATAAGGGTCTTGCGGGAGCTGGGTATGCCCGGCTGAGAGGCCCCGACATTGGAATCGGGGCGACCGTCGGAACCTGAGCTGGGTAATGCCAGCGGAGGGAAGAGGCTGCGGAGATGCCATCGCATTTCCGAATTCCAGGACGCCGCTGACATGTTCAGCGGCTTTGTTTTTTGATGGGAGTCTTGGGGGTTGATCATGAATCGTGCGATGGCAGGAATTTCGCGACAAGGGCAAGGGCGGTGGCTGCTCCGCACTCTAGCAGTCGTGCTTATCGCCGTCCTTGCGGCGCTCGGCATGGCCTGTGACGACCTCAGTTTCAGTGTCGACATCAACACTGAAGACCTCCCACGTGACCTCATCATCATGTCCCATGACAGTTTCAATATCAGCGAGGATGTCATTGCGGAGTTCGAGGCAGAGCACGATGCCACGGTGACAATCCTCAAGTCCGGCGATGCCGGTGAAGCCCTAACCAAGGCCATTCTCGCCAGGGACGCGCCCACTGCCGATCTCTTGTACGGCATCGACAACACTTTCTTGGGGCGGGCTTTGGATGAAGAGATCTTCATTGAGTACGAATCCCCCATGCTCGACAAAGTGCCGAGTCAGTATCAACTCGATTCCTCCAATCACGTCATGCCCGTCGACTACGGTTTCGTCGCCTTGAACTACCACATCGCATGGTTCGACGAACAGGGCATTGCCCCTCCGACCGATCTCCGATCTCTCACAGAACCGCAATACCGCGGGCTTACCGTCGTCCAGAACCCCGCTACCTCTTCGCCCGGCCTCGCCTTCCTTCTGGCAACTGTGTCTGCGTTCGGTGAAGACGGGGACTATACGTGGCAGGACTACTGGACGGACCTGCAAGAAAACGAGGTGCTTGTCACTGACGGATGGACGGACGCCTACTACACGGCCTTCTCGCTCTATGAAGGCGACCGCCCCATCGTCGTCAGCTACACCACCAGCCCTGCGGCAGAAGTCTTCTACTCCGAGGGCGCGCTGACAGAGCCACCAACTGCAAATGTCCTGGGAGACAATTCCGCATTTCTCCAGATCGAGGGCATCGGCATCCTTGACGGGGTCCGCAATGAGGAACTTGCGCAGCAATTCGTGGACTTCGTGATGGATCGAAGATTCCAGGAGGACTTCCCCACCCTTATGTGGGTCTACCCTGCGAACGAACAGGCCAATCTGCCGGACGTATTCGAATATGCTCCTATCCCGAACGACCCGGCGGAGCTCAGCCCCGGAGCAATTGCTGAAAATCGTGAACGTTGGATCGATGAATGGACCGCGCTGATGAGGAGCTAAACACTGCTGTAAGAAAGATGGTCGGTTTGACGCTGGTTCATATGGGGGGCCGCTTTAATGGGGGGTTGGAGAGCGGCCCCCCGCCCATTTCGCAGAGAGTGCGGCCGTTGTGAAAGATAGTCGCGTGAATCTATGGCGCATTGCGCGGATTGCCTTGCCGCTGACCTTCCTCGTGGTCGCCTTCGCCTGGCCTCTCATCAGCGTCATGCGTATCGGCCTCGGCTGGGACGGGCAGGGCCTACTCTCCCCGTTCATCGACGCCGCGAGTGATCCCTGGCTCAGGGGACGCTTCATCTTCACCACATGGCAGGCGGCCCTCTCCACCGTCCTCGCGCTTGCATTCGGCCTCCCGTCCGCATACGTCTTCGCCCGCTACCGGTTCCGTGGGCGGGGCGTGCTCCTTGCCGCAATAACCATTCCCTTCATCCTTCCGCCCATCGTCATGGCCCTCGGCCTGCTGTCCCTACTCGGCCCCTCAGGCTTGGCCAACGATGCCCTCACCGGCCTCTTCGGATTCGATAACCCGCCTATCAGACTCCTCAACACCTTCGCAATCATCCTCATCGCCCACGTCGTCTATGAGTACGCCATCGTCGTGCGGCTTATCTCCACCTTCTGGGCAAACATGGACCCCGCCGTGCAGGAGGCCGCCGCCATGCTGGGCGCGTCGCCCCGTCGCGTTTTCTTCAACGTGACGTTGCCGCTTCTGCTGCCCGCTATCGCCGCCGCTGCCGCCCTGATATTCCTCTTCACCTTCACAAGCTTCGGAATCATCCTGATCCTTGGCGCGCCGCAACACGCAACACTGGAAGTCGAAATCTACACGCTCATGACAAAGCTGTTCAGACCGCACATCGCCGCCGCGCTCGCCCTCGCTCAACTCATTGCCACGTCTGGAATGCTCTGGGCGTACGTCAAACTCCAGTCGGCGGCTGTCACCCGCATCCGTCTCCGCGCTCAAACCACGACGGCATCGACGGGACGCTCCCCGGCGGACTACATCATGCGACTTGGAGCAATGGCCTCCGTGCTCCTCGTCCTCTCCCCGCCCCTCGCGCTTCTCCTCCGCTCCTTCATCACGCCGGACGGACTTGGGCTGGACGGCTACACGGCCATCATGTCCAACGACAGCAACGAATACTTCTATATCTCACCGATAGCGGCGATCCGGAATTCGCTCGCATTCGCCGCCGTCACGGTCATTCTTGCCGTGCCTCTAGGTGTCCTTGCTGCCTATGGCCTGCGGAACCCGCGGGCATGGTGGCGAAACCCCCTCGACGCCCTCTACATGCTTCCGCTCGGCGTCTCCGCCGTCACGCTCGGTCTTGGCTACCTGCTCAGCCTGAGAGTCGGCGAGTTCGACGTTCGAACGACCGTCGTGCCCATCATCCTGGCCCACACCCTCATCGCGTACCCGTTCGTCATTCGTGTCGTGCTCTCCACCATGAGAGCAATCCGACCCCACCTGCGAGAGGCTGCCCACGTTCTGGGTGCAAGCCCCTTTGCCGCCGCGATGCGTGTCGATCTACCTATCCTCTCCCGCGCTATCCTTGTTGGCAGCGTCTTTGCCTTCGCCGTCTCACTAGGCGAGTTTGGCGCGACCCTTCTCCTCAACCGCCCTGAATACACCACCATGCCCGTCGCCATCCTCAACTACCTGACTCGCCCGGGCGCAATCAACCTGGCCAGCGCCCTCGCGATGAGCACTGTCCTCATGGTCGTCGCCGGGGCAGGTTTCTTCCTCATCGAGCGGGCCCGCTACCGCGGCTGGGGAGAGTTCTAGCCATGCCCGCCTCTCTGCCCATCCTGATTACTGTGTCCGCTCATCCTGAGCTTGTCGAAGGATGGAGCGCCCCCATCTGTCATTCTGAGCGCAGCGAAGAATCTAAAAACTCGTAAGCCATGGATCGTCAACTGCTACAGATAAGTGGACTGACCAAGAGCTACGACGGCGGCCGCACACTGGCCCTGTCCGATGTCGGGTTTGACCTGGACGAGGGCAAATCGCTGGCCGTCCTTGGCCCCAGTGGCTGCGGCAAGAGCACCCTCCTCCGCCTTATCGCTGGACTCGAAACGCCGGACGGTGGAGAAGTTATCATGAACGGCGACTCCCTCAACGATGTGCCGCCCCACCGCCGTGGCTTTGGACTTATGCACCAGGACCTTGCCCTGTTCCCTCATCTCAACGTCCGCGACAACATCGCTTTCGGCCTCCGCAGCCAGAAATGGGAGGCCGAGGCCATCGAAAGTCGCGTCAGTGAACTCCTTGAACTGATGCGAATCGAGCTGCTTGCTGGCCGCTCAGTGGATGCGATTTCGGGCGGAGAACAGCAGCGTGTTGCCCTCGCCCGCTCCCTTGCCCCCCGCCCCCGCGTGTTAATGCTTGATGAGCCGCTCGGCGCGCTCGATCGCCGCCTCCGCGAGGAGCTGGCGCAGGAGATTCGCCGCATCCGCGACCACGAGGGTGTCACCCTCATCTACGTCACTCACGACCACGATGAAGCATTCGCCGTCGCCGACGACATTCTTGTGTTGGAGCAGGGCAAAGCCGTTCAGCACGGCCCGCCGGAAGACGTGTGGCTCAATCCCGCCACGCCATTCGTCGCACGGTTCCTCGGCCACGAAAACCTCTTTCAGTGCGAGACCTCCCCCCAAACCGACGGCACGAACGAAGCCCGCTGCGCCCTCGGATCATGGCAGCCCGCCGAAACCCCCGATAGCCTCCTGTGTACAGCCCTTATACCGCCGGAGGCCGTGACTCTCGCACCGCCCAATCAAGATGATGGTGTGGAGGCAACTATCACAGATGTCACCCTGCAGGGCGGCAGTTACGACGTGACTCTAGACATTCGAGATGAGCAACTCCGCGCCCGCGTCCCCGTCAGCGACACAAACACCCGTCCCCACCCAAACACACCCGTCTCAGTCACCATCGACTGGACTCAAACCCGCCTGCTCAACTGGGTCGAGTAACAACAACTATCGTCATTCCCGCCCCCATGTCATTCTGAGCGCAGCGAAGAATCTAAAATCTCACTCGCCACTACCTACCCGCTCCTGCATCACCAGCACTAGCCCCTCTTCCACGGTGATATTCGTGTGTCGCCATGCCAACTCGTTGCTGACCCCGCGTGTTGACCCATATCCCAACGAGATGCCGAGCAGGTCGTACTTGAGACCCCAGGTCGTGACTGTCGCGCCTGTCTCCGAGAGCGGCAGCAGCGTTACGTAATCCCCTCGCTGTCCCGTAACGGACGCCGATGCGCCTTTTCTGAGAACAAACGCCTCCCGGTTCTCATCTAGCAGCCGAATGTCGATTCCGCTGAGCTCAGGCTTGGCCAACAAGAGAAGATTCGCCGCGCCGTGATCCATTCGATCGAGACCGGTCAACGCGCCGAGAATGCGGATTTTCCTCGCGCCCCTCGTGATTGCCTCATCCAGTGCCAACTCTCCGTCCGTGGCCGCTTTTTCCGACGGGTACTCCACCACCTGCCACCCGCGTTCTCGTGCCGTCCGAACGGCATCGTCTGAAGCTGAATCAAAATCGCCAATGCACAGCGTCGGTGTGATTCCCAGTTCCAGGCAGGCGTCCAGGCCACGATCGGCGGCGATGATAATGTCGCTCCGCCGGAGCGTGTCCATCACATGGTCGCCCGGCGTGATATCGCCTCCCGCCACAATGCAGGCGGTCAACGGCTCATTCGATCCTGACTCTTGGTTGCTCATCGGCTCGCTATGGTATTGTCGTTTGACTATGCAGGGGTGGGGCGCGCCCCGCCGCCAACCTATACTAGTATCAGTCGCAGGGTAGGGAACCGGCTGGGGGTAAACAGTGGTAGCGACGGTTGACCGCGCGCGCGAGGTTGTCGACAAGACGCTGGAAAACGTCGAACGGGTGATAGTCGGGAAGCGCGCGGCAGCGGAGCTTGCCCTGACGGCCGTATTGGGCGGGGGCCACCTCCTGATCGAGGACGTGCCCGGCGTCGGCAAAACAATGTTGGCCCGCAGCGTCGCCATCTCTCTTGGCGCATCGTTCAAGCGCGTGCAGTTCACTCCTGACCTGCTGCCAACCGACGTCATTGGCGTCAACCTCTACAACCAGCGCACCGGCGAGTTCGAGTTCCGCGCAGGCCCCGTTCTCGCTCACATCCTCCTCGCGGACGAGATCAACCGCGGCACTCCCAAAACCCAATCCGCGTTGCTGGAGGCGATGGAAGAAGGACAAGTGACGGTGGATGGCGTGACCCACCCCCTCCCGCAGCCCTTCCACGTCATCGCCACGCAAAACCCATTGGAGCATGAGGGAACTTTCCTGCTGCCCGAGGCGCAGCGCGACCGCTTTTTCCTGCGCCTGTCCCTTGGCTATCCAACCGTCGATTCCGAGATGGAAATCATGGATCGCACCCGCCTTGAACACCCGATAGACACCATTGAGCCCGTCACTTCACCCGAAGAGGCACTGGATCTCCAGCAGACGGTGCGGCAGGTGTACGTGGATGACCTGATTAAGAAATACATCGTCGACATCGTGGATGGCACACGCGAGCATGGCTCCGTCTACGTCGGGGCCTCGCCGCGCGGCGCACTGACGCTCTTCCGGGGCGGGCAGGCGCGTGCCGTCATGGACGGGCGTGACTACGTCCTCCCGGACGACATCAAGTATCTGGTCAGTCCGGTCTTGGGGCATCGCATTATCCTCAACCCGAACGCCCGGATGCAGGGAATCACCCCTGACGATGTGCTGGCGCAGGTGCTTGAGCGTGTCCCTGTGCCGGGAGCCGTGCCGCGAGGGTGGCTGCGGAACTGAGGGAAAACCGTGCGGAGTCGCCGCGTCTACCTCGGCGCGCTAATCTTGATGGCGCTCTTCCTGACCCTCGGGTCGGGGTTCTACGTCATGTCCTATCTCCACAGTGCCGTCATCGGCGTGTTCATCCTGGCGTGGCTCTGGACCAAACTCAGCATGAGAGGAATCTCCGCCGGCGCTGATGATCAGCCCTCGCTGGCGCAGGTAGGCGAACGCATCGAAGAGTCCGTCTGGCTCGACAATTCATCTCTCCTGCCCCGTCCCTGGCTGCATGTTGAGGACATCGGGGACGTTCCCGGACTTGCCTCGGAGGTCATGGGAGTGCCTACGCGCGGCTCGCGCAACTGGACAAAGCTGGGAACGCGAGCGGACAAGCGCGGCCGATTTCACTGGGGACCGCTTCGCGTCACCGCATCCGACCCGTTCGGCCTCTTTGAAACAACACGCGTCATCGGTGAGAAACGTGAACTGGTCGTCTACCCGGCCCCGTTCCCGCTTGAAGACTTCGTCATCTCCAGCGCGGAGGAAACCGGCGACGCCCCGGACTACCGCGCAACGTCCCAGTTCACCCCCAACGTTGTCTCCGTTCGACGCTACACAGTCGGAGACAGCCTCAACCGCATTCACTGGAAGAGCAGCGCCAAGCTCAACCGCCTCATGGTCAAGGAATTCGAGACGGAGATGCAGTCCGATCTCGCGATTCTGCTCGACCTCAACGCTGCGGCACAGGTGGGTGATGGCCTGACCGGTACGGAAGAGATTGCCGTCACCGTCGCCGCATCCATCGCGCGATATCTGCTCGAGTTCGATAACGGCGTTGGTTTCTCCGCCATTGGTGATTCCGAATACACGATTCCCAACGGCACCGGTGACAGGCACCTTTGGCGTATCCTCGAAGCGCTGGCGCTCTGCAAGGCCGAGGGCAGAGTCAGCCTGCGTGAGTTGCTTGGCATACATGAGGCGCAATTCAGCCGACGGACCGGCGTCATCGCCGTCACGCCATCCGTGGAAGACGCCATGGGCGCCGCCGCCATCCTGCAGGAACGAAACTCGCCGGGAGCAGTCATCCTTCTGGAGCCGACAAGTTTCGGCGCGTCGGGGGACTATTCCACGGAACTGGCGAATCTCTACTCCATGGGCATTGCCGCCTACATCGTCCGGCTCGGCGACGATATTGGCCGCGCGCTGAGTTTCAATGCCCTTGGGCCCATCGCCATGCAGCCGGGTAATCGGCGCAGTTTCACGCGGCCGGAGAGGTGGGGAGCGTGAGCGCAGCGGAGCGGCGCATGCCGCCCACACAGCCCGTCGCCATGCCGCAATGGCTGGCCCGTTCGTGGGATCGCCTGCTCTCCTACCCGGACACCGGGTGGCTGACGGTGTTCCTGGCGCTCTTGGTCGCCATCACAGTCGTCTGGAGCGTCGAGGATGCCCATTGGGTGCCCGTGATTCCGGGAGTGGCATTTGCCGTTCTCGTTGGGGGGGCGGCAGGCCTAATCAACGCCACCCATCGCCGCAATTACGTCGCCCAACACCTGATTGCCCTGTTCATCGCGCTGGCACAGTCATTTGTCCAAACACTCACCGTTGTAACTGCCGCCAGTCTTGAGGGCAGGGCGCTCAGTGCCATTTACCGGATAACCCTGTGGGCGCAGGCGCTGTTAGAGGGCGGCGCGAGCACGGATAGGCTGACCTTCGTTTTCCTCCTCCTGCTTGGCGCATGGGCCGTCGCGTATGTCACCGTCTACCTGACATTGCTCCTGAAAAACATCTGGGCCACGCTGCCGGCCGGCTTTGCCATCGTCACCAACTTGACCTATCTCCCACCAAGCACACTGCCGTTCTTTATGGCCTTCCTGCTGGCCTCTGCACTGCTCATCGTCCGCCTCGTGCATCTTGAGCGCCGACGCAAATGGGACGAAACGACAACCATGCAGGGATCATGGCTCCCTGCCCACGTCATGCACGCCGGCATCTGGTTCGCGCTCATCGTGTTCCTTGTCGTCACCATAACCCCGTCACTCGGCTCAGGCCCGAGAGTGATCCGTTCATTGTGGACGGAGATGCGTTCTCCCATCGGCGACGCCGAGGGCACATTCACCCGCATCTTCGCCTCGCTCCCCGCGCGCCGGTCCATGGGGCTCTTTGGCTTCACCGATGAGCTGCCGTTCAGGGGCAACATCAACCTGCCCTCCGATGTCCTGATGCACGTCGAGAGCGACGAGCGGCTCTACTGGCGCGCCCGCACCTATGACCGTTATGCGGGCTGGGGCTGGAGTAACAGCCCCCTCGTCGTCTCTGAACGACGTGGCCTTGAGGACATCGCCGGAAACAGCTACACCGGCTGCCCGGAGTGCATCAGGAACGTGACCTTTGAACTCAAGGCCCCGGCGAGTACCGTCTTTACCGCCGCCACCCCACTCCGCACCACGCTGCCCGTCGAGGCCCAATTCACCAACCTTGATGTTGACGAAGGCCACAGGCTGGTGAAGCTGGAAAGCCAGAATGTCCTGCAGCCCAACCAGCGCTATACCGTCCAGAGCTACGTCCCGCAGGTAACCGTTGAGGACATCAGCACGCTCACCCCCGAATATGACAACTGGGTAGAGGAGAGGTATCTGCAGCTGCCGGAAAACCTCCCGCCGCGCGTCCGCATCCTGGCGGAATCCCTGACTGCAACTGCTGACACGCCGTATCTCAAGGCCATCACAATCCGCGAATACCTGCGGACACTCGAGTACTCGCAGAACATCAACGCCCCGCCTCCGGGTACCGACGGCTTGGAACACTTCCTGTTCAGGGAGCAGGCAGGGTATAGCGAATACTTCGGCTCCGCCATGACGGTGATGTTGCGCGCCGCGGGTGTGCCGGCGCGTATGGCCGTCGGCTATCTGCCCGGTGAATACAGCGATGAATTGGGCGCATTCGTCGTTCGCGAATCTGATCTCCATTCCTGGGCCGAGGCCTATTTCCCGGGATTTGGTTGGATTCCGTTTGAGCCGACGCCAAACGTCGAACCGGACGCCCCCGGCGGCCCGACCGGAACATTCTCTGCGCTCGTTCCGGATGTTGACCTGGAAATCATTGGAGACCTCGGGGCATTCGCATTTGAAGAGGCAGATCTACTTCTGGAGGATACTTTCTTCGATACCGGTGAAGAGGAATTTGAAATCACTGGCGGGGGACTGCTGCCTGGCGTGGGGGGCATCGACTCAAGAGTGTGGTACGGCCTCGGCGCGGCTCTCGGAGCCACCGGTCTTGCAGCTCTGGCATTCTTGTGGTGGCAGGCTCTTGCGCGTCCGCGCACGGCAGGGCGGGCATACGCGCAGACCGTCCGCTTGGGGCGACTGGCAGGCATCAAGACCCACTCCGACGAGACGCCGACCGAATACATTAGTCGCCTCTCCGCCGCTTGGCCTCGCGCAACATGGGCGCTTTACGGCGTGGTGCAATGGTATGACCATGTCCTGTACGGCCCTGATAAAGACGCCCCGCCGGACAGGCCGTTCTCGTGGCGTACTATTGTCTTTGGGCTTTTGACGCTGACACTTCTGCGGCTCGTACCAAGAGGCCGCGCCCGGGTAAGAAGGAGAACCGCAGATGCAAGCTAATGGCTACAGAGTAATCTCAACATCGCTTGGATTCCTCGGCCTCGTCGCCTCTCCAAAAGGCCTCAAAGCCGTCTTGGGGCCGCACGATGATCAGGAACTCGTCGAACAGGAGCGAGAGGACATCATCGCGCCGCTGGATGACGACCCCGCTGGTGAGATTCTCAACCACTGGGAGGCCGTCCTAACGCGTTACACCAACGGGGAAACAACGGATCTCTCCGGCCCGTTGGACATGGACGGCGGCACGGAATTTCAGCGATCCGTCTGGCAAACGCTCACGGAGATTCCGGCCGGCGCAGTGTGGACATACGGTGACGTTGCTCACGCCATCGGCAGGCCAAAGGCCGCCCGTGCTGTTGGACAAGCCGTCGGCTCCAACCCACTCGGAATAGTCGTCCCTTGACATCGTGTTGTGGGCGCGGACGGCGCCCTTACCGGATTCGGCGGCGGACTCGCCATCAAGGAACGCCTGCTCCTTCATGAGGGATGGGTGGAGGCGTCGAAGCAGCGAGAGCGAACGGAGTCCCGACCTGGGTTCAGGCTGACGCGCCGCGAGCGCGGCCTGCGCCCCCGGATCGGCGTCATCGACTAGCTATTCCTCCTCCAGGGTCTCGTCCTCCACCGGCGCGCGTGGGCTGGAGCGAACGCGCCCCAGGAATGAGGGATCTCGCAGAGCTTCTTCAATCATCTCTGACGCCCGCTCGCCTGCTGCTTCATATGGAAGCAAAACAAGCGTCGCCCCAAGGTCTTCTAGGCGATGAGCCGTCGCAGCGGACTGGCTTGTCAGGAGAACGGGATGGCGGAAGCCGTGCTCCCGCAGGGCTTCAAGAAGCCCCACCTCGATATCGGGCGCGCGAATAGTAGACACTGCGATTTGCGCGGACGACAGCGGCAGCCCCTGCATGAATTCCGGTGCTTCAACGTCGGCGAACCTCATGTGAAACCCCAGGTCCTGCAGGCGGCGCACTGCAACCGGATCGAAGTCGACACCCATCGCCTCAACACCGATCTCACGCAACCTGGACAGGATGACAGTTCCAAGTCTCCCTGTTCCAAAAACGAGAACCTCCACCGGTTGATCCGCCTCATCGAGGATTTCATCTTCCCTATGTGAGACAGGGCGTTCAATCTTGCTCATCACAGGCTGCAGGAATCGGTATATCTGGTTGGCATACGTGATCATGTAGGTGGACGCGGCGAAGGTAATCAGGCCAACCAGCGTAACGAGGGCGAGGGTGGATTCGTCCACGTGGCCAAGATCAAGCCCGAGCGCCATCAGGATGAAAGAGAATTCGCTGATCTGCGCGAGGGCCATACCTGCCACTAACCCGGTGCGAGCGCGGAAACCCATTGCAATGGCGATGCCCATGACTATCAGTGGGTTGCCGATCAGCACAAAAAGTGAAAGCCCAATCGCGGCCAGAAGTTGGTCTTGTAGATCGGAAAGCTGCAGGTGAACTCCAAGGCTCACGAAGAAGAACAGGAGCAGGAAATCTCGAACCGTCGTCAGCCGGGCAGCCACCAGTTGGCGCGGCCTCTTCGTTGCTAGCACGATGCCCGCGACAAACGCGCCCATCTCGGCGCTGAATCCTGCCCAGGTCGCTCCTGCCGCCATGAGCACGGCCCACGCGATGCCGCCCAGAACCAGCACTTCAGGTGTCGTGATCATACGCGGCTCAACGAGTGGGAAGAGGAATCGCGCCACGATGATCATGACCGCAACAAGCGCCGCTCCACGAAGCAGGCTCAACCCCAGTTGCTCAAGAGTAGCCCCGGCTCCTTCCGCGCCCTGGAGGCCGGACAGCAGCGTGAGAGCAACGATGACGACAATGTCCTGCACAATCAGGATGCCGAGAGCAATGCGACCATGCAGTGAGTCGATCTCGCGCCGGTCGGAGAGGACCTTCACGATGATGACTGTGCTCGAGAACGTCAGCGCGAGGGAAATGTAGAAAGCGGACAGCAGATCAACGCCGAAGGCAAACGTGATCAGGAAACCGACGACGGTCGTGATGATCACCTGTCCCAGTCCGGAGACAACGGCAACGAATCCCGCTGTGCGGATGAGAGCGGGGTCGAGTTTCAGCCCAACAACGAAGAGAAGCAGCGCGATGCCAACACGCCCAAACAAATCAACAAACTCGGAGTCCGCTGGTACCAGTGAGATGCCGGCCGGGCCAACGAACACGCCCACGAAGATGAACGCCACGACAATCGGCTGCCGCAGCATTGTCGCGACAACTGCCGCGACGGTAGCGACACCGAGAATCTGAATCAGATCAACGAATTCAGCAGACGGAGCCATGTCCCTCGCCCCACTGGACTGAAAATGTGGTTACGCGCCAGACTGACTATTCAATCATAGCGGGCAATTGAATAAAGTCAGGACGGGACTAGCCGATAGGGACTAATCCCTCTCCTGGATAGCCTCGGGCATCATGCCTCGAACGATATCGACGCGCATGATCACGGCTGTTCCAATCTTGTCCGGGTCTCGCTCCTGCTCCGCCGGTACCACACGCTCCCAAACCTGCTCCCACAAAGGGTCGCCCTTGGGATGGAACGTTACCTCGCCGTAGAATCGCCACCCAACGTTGAGTTCATGATTGCGGAAGACCACCGCTGCTCGCGGATTCTCTTCCATGTTCACCATCTGGTTGCGACGACCGCGCTCCCACCATGCGATGTGCTCATCATCCCAAATCATCACACTGCCCCGAAAACCCAGGCCGGGTTCGCCATCCTTTGATGCAGTGGAAATGAGGCACGGGTAGCGCTTCTCCAGCGCCGAATTCACGTGCTCACGCATCTCATCAGTCAGCTTGATCATGTAATCGAATCCTCCACCTGCTTGTCTGTGGTTAGTGTGACCGCTCCTTGAATGACTCAGGGCGCGTGCGGCCTATGTGTAGTGTAAACTCTAGACTCATCAGAGCACACGGTTTTGACCGCGCGGATTGGGGGGAGTCATGACGATGCGGGGCGCTGCGGCGATTGTGGGCTTCGCGGAGATGCCGACACGCCGCACGTATGAGGGTCGCACGGCTTTGGGGCTGATGGCCGAGGCTTCTCGCGATGCGATGGCCGACGCCGGTGTCCGCAAGGAGGAAATCGACGGCCTTGTCGTCGAGGGCGGAAGCTTCTATCCCGCGCCTATTGGCGAATACATGGGTCTCAACCCCAATTTTGTCACTGGCGTCAGCACCATGGGTGCAAGCGGTGCGACCGCAACATCCGTTGCGGCAATGGCGATTTATTCTGGACTGGCCACCACCGTCCTGGTCACGCTCTCCGAAGCGCGTCAGGCCGGCAGCCCGTGGGGCAGCCCCCCCACGCCGGGGTTGCGGACGGAGTTCGAAGACCCATACGGCCCGGCAGTTGCCGCCAACACCGGCTATGGCCTCATGTACTCCCGGCACATGCATGAATACGGCACAACGCAGGAACAGCTGGCCAATATCGCCGTGAATCAACGTTTCAACGCGCTGGAAAACGAGAATGCCGTTTTCCGTGGACAGCCCATTGAAATCGAGGACGTGCTCAATTCGCGGTACATCAACTATCCGATTCGGCTGCTTGAATCCGTCATGCCCTGCGCGGGCGGTTCAGCCATCATCCTCACCTCTGCCGAGAGGGCCAAATCGCTGAAAAACGATCCTGTCTACATCCTTGGCGCGGGCATTGCGTGCGACCCGCTCTCGGGTTGGCAGCGGGAACGCCTGACCCGCTCCGTCGTCACTCGCTCAGCGCCCATCGCGCTCGGCATGGCGGGGTATGGCCCGTCGGACATCCAGTTCGCCCAGTTCTATGACTGCTACACCATACTGCACGCCGTTTGTCTTGAGGACGCCGGCCTCGTGCCCAAGGGCGATATCGGGCCGTTCTTTGCCTCGACGGACACCACCTACAAGGGAACCTTCCCCATCAACACGGACGGTGGCCAGCTCTCGTGCGGGCAACCCGGCGACGCAGGTGGATTCCGCCATGTCATTGAAGCGACGCGCCAGATCATGGGCCGCGCAGGCGTCCGACAGGTGGAGCGCAACGATCTCTGTCTGGTGAATGGTTGAGGCGGCACGGTGTCCAGTATGGCCACCCTGGTCCTCGGGTCCGAGGACACGCTGTAAAAGAACCGGACAGCCGGTGTCACCATTGCTGTAAAAGGCAGGACTGAGCAATGACAAGCGAATACACAAAGCCACTCCCGATCCCCGGCGGCTTGCACGGCACAACCTTGGGGGATTTCACGAAACCCTTCTGGGAGGCGACAAAGCGGCACGAATTGGTGATCCAGCGCTGCCGCCAGTGCGACAGGTTCTTCTTCTATCCGCGTGAGCTGTGCCCTACGTGCCTCTCCGATAATCTCGAATGGGCGCCGGTGTCTGGGCGCGGCCGCGTCCACGCCTTCACCATCGTCTACCAGCCCAACGACCCTCGATTTAATGAAGAAGCGCCCTACGTCTACGCCGTCATCCAGCTGGATGAGGGCGCGCGAATGATATCAAACGTCATTGATATTGAACCGCACGACGTTGAGGTTGATATGCCCGTCGTGGCCGTTTATGAGGACATCACGCCTGAATGGACGCTGGTGAAGTTCAAACCTGCGTGACCCGTCGATGAGCGGCCCCGGAGCCGCAACACTTTCTCAGGCATCCACCGGGCGCACCGGATGGGTCGTCATGTCCGCCCTCTGGGCGGTCGACGGCACGTCCACGGTAATGATTTTCCTAATTGGCCTGACGCTGCCTGACATTCGCAATGAGTTCAACATCAGCCCCGTCCAGGAGGGTTACCTGGGCTCGGCGTTTTTTGTTGCCCTGACAACCCTCTCCCTGCCGTCCGCAATCTGGATGTCCAAGTTCAGTCCGCGCCTTGTAACCCTGCTGGCGCTCATCGGCATGACCGTCACGGCGGTCCTCCAGGGCATCGCGCCGAACTATTGGATCTTGCTCGCAGCAAGGCTGATGTTCATGTACGCGCTTGTGTCCCGCACACAGGCGGAAGTCATGCTCATCCAGCAGTGGTTCAGCGGCCCGCGCATCGCCACCCTGAACTCAATCACCGTTGCGAGTTTCGGCATCGGCCAACTGGCGGCGATAGGCCTCGTGCCCATACTCATGCCGCACGTCGGCGGGTGGCGCGGCATCCATCTCCTGCTTGCCGTCGTCTACGCCGCCGTCGCCGTCGCGTGGTTCATCGTCGGACGAGAGCGGGCATATCAGAACTCTCCGGCCGAGACCGCCCCCACCGCCCTACGAGCCGATGGGACGCCGGGTGGCCCGGCCGGTGTCCTCAAGCGTCATCCGATTCTCTTCGTGATTGCGTCAACGCAGTTTGGTGGAGCAATGGCGTGGGCGACGTTCGTCACGTTCTTTCCGACGTTCGCTCAAGACGAACACGGCCTATCGCTCATCACAGTGGGCTTGCTCTTCTCGGCTTTCCCAATAGGCGGCACGATCGGCTCACTCACTGTTGGTCCCTTATCCAACTGGATACGTCGACGAAAACCGTTCATCTTCACCCAGGGATTCATCATGCCCATCCTCTATCTGACCATCCTGTCAATGGGCCCTGACAATCCCCTGATATCCTGGCTGCCCGACAGCGTCTTGGCATCCGACTCCTGGACACTTGGGCTGGTGCCTTTCCTGGTCATTCAGGGAGTCATGACGTCCTCCGTCGTGCCGATGATCATGACGGTTCCGTTCGACATGCAGTTCAGACCGCGCGAAGTTGCCGTAGCCGTCGGGTTGATCAGGACAATCACCCCCCTCGGCTCCACCATCGGCCCGGTACTTGCAGGTGCGCTTCAGGAGGGCACAGGCTCGCTCGAAACAGCCCTGTTTATCGTGCTGCCCGTGTCAGTAACCGTGGGCCTGATCGGCATACTCCTGCCCGAATCCCACCCCTCCCGAAGAACAGGGTAGGGTTACCGCCCCTTCCACTCCGGCGTCCGACGCTCCGCAAAAGCAGCGGGCCCAACCGCCGCATCCTCACTGCCGAGAACCTTCGCGCTCAACTCCTGCGCGAAGCGGTACGAATACTCCGGCGGCATGCTTTTGCCCACGTACGCGATTTGTTTGATCGCTTGGACCGCCAAGGGCGCGCACAGCTTAACCTCTTCCGCGATGCCCTGTGCAGCCTCCATCAGCGAGTCGCGGTCCGGATGCACCTCCTGGATCAGGCCAATCCGCAGCGCGTTATCGGAAGTGATCCGGCTGCCCGTTAGCATCATCCGCAGCGCGTCGCCCGTCGGAACCATCCGCATCATGTGATGCAGGCCGTACGCCGGCATGATGCTCCAACGTGGCTCCGGCAGCCCGAACTGCGACTTCTCGGTCGCAAGACGGATATCGCACTGCATCGCCAACTCAAGACCTCCCGCCACGCAATAGCCGTCGATGGCGGCGATGATCGGCTTCCAAACATTGAGATCGGGAATGAATCGAGAGCCGGGCCCGCGCGATTCGAACTGTGACAGCCCCTGCGCCTGCCTGCCGCTGACCTCTTTCAGGTCTGCTCCGGCGGAAAACGCCCGTCCGCCCTCACCCGTGATGATTGCCACGAGCAGGTCGTCATCGTCGCGGAAATCGCTCCAGATCTCATAGAGTCGCGCCCCCACCGCGGAATTCAGCGCATTCATCGCCTCCGGTCGATTCAACGTCACGTAAGCGATGCGATCCCGCTTCTCGTACAGGACAACGTCCGATGAACCTGTCATGGCTATCTGCTCCTTTCGGCTTTCCAGCCGCTCCCCGTTTGACCCTCAGATGGGACGGTAACGAGCCGCCCGCCACCCGTCAACCACAATTCCATGCCGTATTGTAGATAGTGCGATGGTCTTCTTGCTCCAGGCTCTCTTTGGCCGCGGCCCCCTGCGATCATTCCAGACAGGCGACTACACCCTGTTCTGGTTGTCATCTGTTGGGGCAATCATGTCCCACATGATGCTGCTTCTATTCAGGGGGTGGGTCGCGCTTGAGCTAACGGATTCGCCGGAGATCGTTGCCGCCGCCGCAACTGCGGGTGAACTGCCGTCTTTGATCCTCTCACTCCCCGGCGGCGTCCTGGCGGATAGATTCAACCGCAAGGCCATTCTCATCATTGCTGAAGTCGTTACGATTCTGGCGCTCCTGGGCTTCGTCGTACTCCTTGCCATCGACCAGATGGAGGTCTGGAGCCTCTTCGTCCTGACGGCCATCGCAGGCATCGCGTTTGCCGTCGGCCTCCCCTCCCGCATGGCCGTTGTCCCGAACTTGGTCAGCCGTGAGAACATGGCCAACGGCATCGCTCTGTCCTCCATCATGTTCAGCGGTGGCATGCTCGTTGGCAGTTTCATCGGCGGGCGCCTGTTCGACGAATTCGGCGGCGCGGCCGCATTTGGCGTCGCCGCCGGTCTCTCAGTGCTCTCAATAGTCTTCCTCTTGCCGGTCAACACCCGACAGGGCATCCGTGAGGGCACGAAGACCTTGATGACAGTCTGGACGGACACGGTAGAAGGAGCGACCTTCGTCTGGCGCTACAAGAACATTCTCGGCCTGATGACGATTGCCGGCGCATGCATTATCTTTGGCTCGCCGTATCAGACCCAGCTGGTCGTGTTCGCGCGTGACGTGCTGCATCAGGGCGCGACGGCAGCAGGAGATCTCGGCGCGGCGGCGGGAGCCGGATCAATGACGGGGTCCATCGCCCTCGCGACCTTTAGCAGTCCCCGCGCAATCCGAAATCTGATAGTCGTGGGCGGAATCGGCTTCCCGCTCGCCCTCGTTGCTTTCAGCTTCTCCGAGATACTCACGCTATCCATGCTCTTTGCATACTTCGCAGGCTTCGGATTTCAGGCATGCCTCATCGCAACCACAGCGCGGGCGCAATACCTCATCAGCGACTCCATGCGTGGCCGCCTCTCGGCAATCCGCACAACCACATGGGGAGCTGCTCCCGTAGGATTCACCATGATCGGCTGGCTCGCGGAACAATACGGCGCGCCGACGGCCACCGCAATCATGGCAGCAATCACTCTCGGCTTGGTGCTGGTGAATCTGCTGATATTCCGGTCGCTCCGCAGCACCGCTGTGCCGGACAGACTCCTCGGCGACGAAGAGGAAACCGGAGAAGCAGGCGTGGTGTCCTATTCCCGCGACTCGACCTAAACCGCCCCGTCACCTACAATCGCCCGCCCCAGCACCCGCTGAATCGTCGCCGTCGTTATCTCCGCAACCTCGTCCGTCGTGACGTCCTTCAACTCCGCCACCTTCGCTGCCACCATCGGCACGTCGCGCGGCTCCGTCCAGTTGTTGCGATTCTTCTTGTACGGCTGCGGATACGAGTCCGTCTCAAGAACGATGGACTCCAGCGGCGCATGGTGGGCAACGATCTCCTGCAGCTCCGGCAGCCGCAGCAGCGGCTTGGCTAGTGACAGATAAATCCCCTGATCCAGACATGCGTGAGCATAGTCGAGCGGCCCTTGGAAATAGTGCGCCACCGTTGGCACCGCGTCGCCAACCTCCTCCGCAATGACCCGCAGCGGCTCCATGCCCGCCTCGCGATTATGAAAAATCACTGGCAGATTCAGTTCAACCGCCAGTCGCAGTTGTGCCCGAAAAGCCTGTTCCTGCGCCGCCCTGTCTGGCCGTCCCGGCTCCCAGTCCAGCCCGATCTCGCTGATACAGACCACCCGCTCATGAGAGGCCAATTTACGTAGTCGACTGATTTCGCTGTCTGAAAGCGGACCGGAAATATCCATCGGATGGACGCCCACGCCCGCCCACACAGCTCCGGGAAACTGCTCTGCCAGCTGCACGCACCGTTCGGAAGATTCAATCGTCACACCGGCCGCGATGATGGCATCAACACCCGCTTCCTGAGCCCGCGCCACAATGTCCGGCCACTCATCGGTGTCGCGCTGGTCAATATGTGTATGAGAGTCTACAAAAGTCGCCATTCGTCCCCCATCCTGCCGCAAACAAGTATAATTCGCTGAATTGCGGTTCAAGGGGAGGGTGTGGCGCGTGTCGCCATGGCGACTGGCCTGGAGACAAACAAGGGGTAAGAGAGCGCTGGCGCTCGTCGCCTCCCTTGGAATCCTGCTGACAATCACCCTCTCCGTTCTCGGCCCCCTCTATCTCAACACCGTCGAGCGGCTCGCCTTCCAGGACTACCTCGATCGCAACTCCTACAACTTGGACGCGTTCGTCGCGACAAACTTCTCGACCTTCGAACCGGAGCAATTCAACGGCACGCGAAGCATCATCCTCAACGCCGCCGAAGACACTCTTGGCGACGCCCTGGACCGGCGTGGTGTCTACTCCACCGCCTTTCCCATACGCACGGCGCTTACGGGTACGGATCAGCCGGACGCAATAGCGACACTGACCTCGCGAACCGGATTCGACGACAAAATCAACGTCGTCCAAGGCCGCCGCGCGCAGTTCGTGGCGAGTGGGCCAATCGAGGTAATGCTCGGCAGGGAGGCCGCGGAGAAGACGGGCTACCGGATCGGCCAACAATTCCGCCTCAACTCGCGGCTCCCACCGCCCGCAATGCCGTATGACGCCGTCCTCGTGGGCATCGTTGAGCCGGTGGACCCGGAGGAGCGCTACTGGTTCCAGGTCGGTGGTCTCTACTACGAGCGATTGGATGCCGTGCGCAACGACGCCGGCCTCTGGGTGATAAGCCTCTTTCTGCCTGAACAGACCCTCGTTGATCGGATCGGCGCTGAAACGCCGTCCCTCCTCGGCAACGTCACGGACACCCTGTACGTAAACCCGGACCGACTGCTGGACATGGGACTTGCCGACGCCGACACGGCTCTGGTGAATCTGCAAGGCCGACTCACCGCGGATGCGTCCCGTAGCATCTTTTTGTCCCTGCTCGGCAACAGCCTGCCTGATTTCCGTGATGAAGTCGCTCGCAACCAGATGCCTCTCGTTATCGTCCTCGTTATCGTCGGCGCAATCCTCCTCTACTCCCTGACGATGATTGCATTCACCGTCGGTCGGACCACAGAGGGAATTGTCGGGCTCCTGCGGAGCAGGGGAGCGGGAGGACGGCGAACGGTCACGCTCATTCTTGCGTGGGCTCTCGGCGCGATTGTCATTTCAGCAATTCTTGCACCCCTGATCGCCTGGGGAGCAATTCGAGGATTGGGTGAGCTTGGCCCGTGGAGGGTTGCCCTCGACGGCGCGAGCCTGATGCCCAGCCCAATCATTCCCGTTCTTCCGTGGCTCGCCGCCGGCATAGCGGTGACCATCCTCATCATGGCCGTGCCCGTCATCAGCGTCTCGCGTGTCCCGGTCTCCACCCTCCAAAGCGAGAGATCCCGACCAACAAACCTCCCGTGGTTCCGCCGCCTGCATTTGGACATCGTTCTCCTTGTGATCGCCGCCGCCATTCTTTGGCAAATGGAACTTCGCGGAGTCGAGGAAGGAGTCGCTGTCGCCCAAACGGACGGCACGGCACAGCTGGATCGCACGGTGCTCATCGTTCCGATTGCGATGACACTTGCAGCCCTCCTGCTCCTCTACCGCCTCTTGCCGTTCGGCATACACCTTGCCGCCGCCATCGCGCGAGCTATTGGAAGGCTGCCGATTGACATGGCTCTGGAACGGATCAATCGCGCCTCCACTCCCGCCGCGGCACTCGCTGGCCTGCTCCTCCTCTTTGGTGTCCTTGGAGTCTTTGTTGCCACCTTTGGCGGCACGTTGGATAAAGCGGCGGCAGACCAGGCGACCTTTCAGGCAGGCGTTGATGTTCGAATCGATTACCCCCAATCGTTCGATGAGAAGTCATTCGCTGAAGCGACGGATATCTATCGAGCCATCGAGGGCGTGCAGGACGCGTCCGCCGCTTATGCAAGCCAGGCCGGTCTTGGCTCCATCCAGGTAGGGACCCTCGTGCCGATAATCGGCATCGATCCGTCCACCATCGGCGGCCTGCTTGAGTTCCGGGATGATTACGCCGAAGTCCCTATGGAGGAACTGCTAATTGATCTCGCCCTCACGGATGAGTCGCCCGCGCCCCCACGCGTCATTCCGGACGGAACGCAGAACGTCGGCGTATGGGTGAACCCCGAGTTGCCGCAGGCCAACCGCTTCTTGTGGCTCCAGATCATCGACGGCCTCGGACGCCCCGATACCTACAGCCTCGGCGCGCTGGACTTTTCCGGCTGGCGATTCCTTGAAACGAGGCTATCGCGTGGCAGCCAGCCGCCACCCCCCGGCCCTTACACCCTCAATAGCATCATGATCTATGAGCCTGTCGAAGGCGCAAACGGAGCGCCGGGCTCCTTTGAGCTTGACGACTTTGTTGCGATCGATGCCTCGGGAACACAAACCGTCGTTGAAGACTTTGATCAGGCCGCCGATTGGCTCCCAGTTCTCCTGACCGGCGAGCGCCGTGATGTCATCGAGACCGGCGCATCTGCGGGCGAACGTCGGGGCACGCTCAGATTTGTCTGGGGACGCGATACCCGTGACGGCGTGCGCGGCATCTATGTGTCGCCGGGCGCGTCCTCCATACCCGTGCTTGCCTCCGGTGACCTATTGCTGAATCGTGGCTGGCAGGTCGGAACGCTGGCAGCAGTGCATGTGGCGGATCGACTCGTCCCCATCCGCATCGTTGGCACGCTCTCGGCGTTCCCCACGATCGAGCCCGGGTCGGCCGGATTTCTGGTTGCCAACGGGCAGCCGCTCATCGACCACGTCAACGCCGTCAGCGTCACGAACAAGCTCTGGCCGAATCGCGTTTTCCTCTCGTTGCCTGCCGCGCCCGAGCAGAGAATGGCTATTCTGGACTCTATCGTGAACGACGAAAGATATACGGGCGCAGTCGTGGACCGCATCGCCATTCAGGAAGAGACCCAGCAGAGCCCGCTCGCGTCCGCCGGATGGCGCGGCATGACACTCATCGCACTGTTCGCCGGTATTGGCGCCCTGCTGATCGGCGTTGCGGCCCACGCTGCCGGAGCCGCGTCGGATCGCGCTCGTGACAACGCCGTGCTGCGCGCGCTGGGAGTGCCGAGATTCACCGCGCTGTTCTCCTTCGCTGTGGAATACATATCAATCGTTCTCCCCGCCGGTGCCGGCGCAATAGCAGTCGGGGTCTACCTGAGTTGGATCCTCGTGCCGCGATTCCAGGGCCTCGCTGGAACCGAGCCTGTGCCCAGCCTGATTCTGTCCCCGGACTGGCAAGTGGCCGGACTGGTCATTGGACTGATATGCGCCACGGGCCTCGGCCTGGCCGCGGCCCTCTGGCTCGCATACGTATCGCAGCCCGTCGCGTGGGTGCTGCGTGGGGCGGAGGCGTAGCGTGGGCCTCAGACTCCTGCCACTGGTTTTTCGCCGGTTGCGTACCTACGCGCCCCTGTTGCTGCCCGTTCTGCTCGGCTCCACCGTCGCCGCCGCCACCATGGCCAGCATCGTTATCTACACGCAGGCCCTCCGTGACCTTGGCCTGAGCCACGCCGTCAACAACGCCGACGAGAGATCACTCGATCTCGAAGTTCATTTCCAGACGTCCGGCGTCGACCGTGAAGTCTACAACCGCGCAACGGGGCGCGTTCATTCGAGCGTGTCAAATGCATTTGAGGGCTTGGCAGAACGAGAAGTGTTCAATGCGCGGTCCTCAACATTCCTTGTGCCTACTGACGGCTCTGACGAAATCGACCTCGAAACAACCCCTCGCGCCACCTTCCACGTCCTTGAATCGACATCGGATCTTCTCGCGATTGAGGGCCGTTTGCCGGAACCGGGCGTCGTCGGAACAACAAACGGCATCGCCACCGTCGAGGCCGTCGCCATGCGGCAGGGCGCGGAGTATCTCGACCTCTCAATTGGAGACACTGTCCCCTTCGTCCCCTTCTGGGAAGACAGGACGAGCAAGATAAACGTCCGCCTGACGGGCATCGCCTCCCCCGTCGACCCTGATGCCTATCACTGGGCTACGCCGTCCATGCAGAGAATTGTGCGTGAGCCGACACTCCTCAGCACCCTCCCGGTCGTCATTCCCGAATCCACCCTCGTGGACATCGTCGGTTCAATGTTCGTCAAGGCAGACGGCTCTTACTACGCGCGCTATCTAACGAATCCCAACGAGATTCGCGCCGCGGACTCTGAACGTTTCGCGAGGGCAATCGCCACCCTGAACGGCTCCCTCAGCAGTTCCGTGGAGAGCTACAGGCAGAACACCGAGCTTGACGACGTGCTGAATACCTATGACACCCGCATCCGGTTCATCGAAGCTCCCATCGCAATCATGCTCTTCCTCGTGACCGCCATGGTCCTGTACGCCATCGTCTTCCTCGCGGGTCTTGTCACAGACAGACAGCGGGCAGACGCTGCCCTCCTCCGTAGCCGTGGTGCCCGCACTCCGCAGGTACTCCAGATTTATGCCGTCCAGGGACTTCTGGTCACCGCCGCCGCATCCGCTGCCGCCCCGTTCATCGCCGCCGGCCTCATCGCAAGCGTCGGGTACCTCCCCGTCTTTGCATCACTCGGCGATGGCGGCCCCCTCCGTGTCTCCGTCTCACCGATGGCCTTTGGCTTGTCAGCCGTTGGAGGCTTTCTTGCCTTCGCCGTCCTGCTCGTTCCTACCCTCCGCCTTGCCCGCCGGAACCTCTTGGAAGAACGACGCCTTATCGTCCGCCCTAACCAGGTCGGATTCGTCCAGCGCTATTATCTTGATGTCGGCCTGGCCGCGGCTGGCCTTATTTTCTTGTGGCAGTTGGGGCAACAGGGATCGTTGGTAGCAGATACCCTCTCCGGCCAGCAGGGAGCAGACCTCTTCCTGCTGCTCATACCGACGCTGTTCCTGTTGTCCGCCGGCCTGCTCTTGTTGCGTGTCCTCCCGCTCATTGGTGGCCTCGTCGCGCGCATCGCCGCCCCCGCCTCTCCAACGTGGCTCGCGCTTGGTCTCTGGCAGGTCGGGCGCAATCCGCTCTCGGTCACGAGATTAGTGCTGCTTCTCGTCCTCGCCGCAGGACTTGGCGCGTTCGCGGCCAGCTTCGGCGGCACCCTTGACCGCAGCTACGAGGAACGTGCTCGCTACGAGGCCGGCGCGGATGTGCGCATCGCCGGTGCCGATATCGCTCGTAATGAGGGCCCAACCGAGGACATGCAAGCCCTCGTAGAGGCCCCCGACGGTGTGACTGCTGCCGCGCGCGTCTTCCGGGCGTCCTCCGGCTTTGCAGCCGGTTCATCAACGGATCGATTTGAAGTGCTGGCCGTTGATGCCCCCACCCTCCAAAACGTGACATGGTGGCGCGATGACTTCGCATCCAACTCCCTCGATGAAACTCTTGACGCCGTTGATGGTGAAGCACTCGAAAACTGGGGCATCAGGCTGCCGGATGACGCACGCCACATGGGTGTGTGGGTGCGGAGCGAACAGACCGATCCACGCTCCAATCTGGTAGCGATCGTCGAAGATGGTAATGGACGGTTCTTCACCATGTTCATGGGCACGCTGGACAGCGCGGAATGGACGTATCGCGAAGCGCCGCTTGAGCCTCCTAGCCGCACATCGTGGGGTCGACGCGTTCCCGCAATTGAACCGATAGCGCCGTTCACTCTTGTGTCGCTCCAGGTTCGCCAGCGCTCCCGCTCAGGAGGCATGTCCGCCGGAGCCTTCTATGTTGACGAGATCATGACAAGAACCGCCGCAGCGGGATCGGAGCCGGTGTCAGCCCGCCGATTCACAACCAAAGATGATTTGGCCGTCATCCAGATCGGCCCCCTTACGCGCACGGATTCCCTGCAGTTGCTTGGTGGTGCGGGACGTGACGGTGACCCGTCACTGCTCTTCAGCTGGGGCGCAGCGACGGCATTCGTCCAGCGTGGCTTCTACGCCGGCCCGCAGACCTATGAACTACCGATGCTCGTCAGTCCGGGCATCTTGCGTTCCTCCGGGCTCCGCGTCGGTGACACCCTCGACATCGCTGTCGGCAGTGCTCGCGTGCCCGGCAACATCGTTGACGTCGTCGACTTCTTCCCAACCATGAACCCAACCGAGGGCGCAGGGTATGTGATCACGGAAATCCAGGGTCTCTTGCGCCACCAGAACCTCGTGGGGCAGGGACAGGAAGTGCAGGCGAACGAAGTCTGGTACAGCCTTGATGAGGGTTTGGCAGGCGAGGAACGAACCGCAGCCCTGGAGGGCATCATGCTGTCCGTCGGCGCAAACCAGATCATCGACCGCGAAGAACTCATTGCCACATCACAGGCAGACCCGCTCGTAGCGGCGGGGTGGGGGGCATTGCTCCTTGTTGCCTATGGAGCGGTTCTCTTCTTGGGCGGAACATGCTTCGTCGCCCACTCCATCCTCACCGTTGGCGAGCGAGGCAGACAATTCGCGCTGCTCCGTACCTTGGGCCTCAACGGCCCGCAGATTCGCGCCGTCGTCTGGTTTGAGCACATGCTTGTCGTCGGCATCGGAATCGGAGCCGGATTCCTGCTCGGCCAGAGAACGGGCGCGCTCCTCATGCCGTTCCTTGACCGGACGCAGGACGGTGTTGCCGTGTTGCCCCCATACATCATCGAGACCAGCGCAGTCTCCGTCGGCATCGTCTACGCGCTCATGGCCGCCATGTTCATCGCAGCCACGGCATTCGTTGTCCGCATGTACAATACGCTAGCCCTCGGGCAGACGCTCCGCATCGGAGAGGACTGAGGACAAGTCATACTGATGACAATGACCAATCACAACAGTCCTCGCGACGTTCACATAATCTGCCGCGACCTTTTCAAGATTTACAAGGCGCAGGACCTTGAAGTTGTCGCCCTTCGCGGACTCGATTTTCAGGCGGCGCGCGGCGAAATCGTCGCAATCGTGGGCGCGAGCGGCAGTGGCAAATCCACCCTGCTGAACATCCTCGCAGGGTATGACACCCCCTCCGCCGGGGATATCCGCGTCGGTGACCGTGACCTGCTTGTCATGCGTGGAAGCGCCGTGGAATCCTACCGCCTCCGTGAAGTCGGTTTCGTCTGGCAGCAGACGGGACGAAATCTCGTTCCCTATCTCACCGCTAAAGAGAACGTGGAACTCCCCATGCTCCTCGCAGGCGTCGGCGGCTCACAGCGCCGCGCAAGAGCGGAGGAATTGCTGGACGCCGTCGGTCTCGCCGATAGAGCGACGCACCGTGCCAACGAACTGTCGGGTGGTGAACAACAACGCGTGGCAATCGCCATCGCACTCGCCAATCAGCCTGACCTGCTCCTGGCAGATGAGCCGACAGGCGAACTCGATACGGAGACTGCGCGAACGGTTTTGAACCTCTTCCAGTCTCTGAGAGACCGCTACGGCACAACCGTCGTCATCGTCAGTCACGATCCGGAGATCTCCAACTTCGTAGACCGCGTCATCATCATCCGCGATGGCCGTGCAAGCGCCGAGATCGTTTCACTCCATTCGTTCAGGCCGACCGAGGACAATGGCGCTTCAGAATCACCCCGCGAGTACATCCTTGTCGACAGCATGGGGCGGCTCCAACTGCCGAGAGAACTGATGGATCGCGTGCGCCTCCGTGAGCGTGCTGTTGTGACCGTTGACGGAGATCGCGTCGTTGTGACCCCGTCGGAATCGGGTGACTTCTAGCCAATGACAAACGAATCACGAGACGGAGCAGAGTCGGCTGTTCTCGCCGAGGCGCGAGGTGTCGAGCGCATCTACGCGCTGGGAGCGGAACGCCTCCACGCCCTGCGCGGCGTCGATATGCAGGGCTCAGCGGGTGAATTCATCGCCCTCATTGGTCGCTCCGGCTCCGGCAAGACCACACTCCTCAACATCTTGGTCGGCCTTGACCGCGCCACCGCCGGAGAGGCGTTCTTGGCAGGACAGCGGTTGAACGGGCTCTCGGAAGAAGGTCGCGCCGCCCTGCGACGACAGCACGTCGGCATCGTCTTTCAGTCATCGTCGCTCATGCCGTTGCTCACGGCTGCAGAGAATGTTGAACTGCCGCTCCGCATCTCTGGATGGTCGCGCCGGGATCGTGAAGAGCGTGCCCGCGAAGTGATGGATAGGGTCGGCCTGCTGCATCGGATGCGTCACCGGCCCTATGAGCTCTCCGGCGGCGAACAGCAGCGCGTCGGCATCGCCCGCGCCATCGCGTCACGCCCATCCGTCCTCATTGCCGACGAACCGACGGGAGAACTTGATTCAGTTTCGGCGCAGACCGTCTTTTCGCTCTTCAGAAGCCTCGTTGAGGAAGAGAAAGTCCTCATCATTACCGCCACGCATGACCGCGCCATCATGTCCCGCGCAGACCGCGTCCTGGAACTCCGCGACGGTCTCCTGACCCGCGAATCAACCCCCGAACGCGAGCTTGTCTCAGACTAGCTCTCGTCTACCCCCGCGCCGCCGCCACCATCTCGGCAATCGCAGGCAAGTCCTCCGCTCGACGGTAAGCAATCATCAGCTCATCAACGCCGAATGACTCCATCCGCTCCAGGTGCTCCCGCAGGCTGTCCGCATCCGTGAACACAAGCTCCCCCGCCAGTTCCTCATAACTCGCCGTGTTAGGCTCGCGTCCACAGAGCTGCTGCAGGTTGAAGTTGCGACCGAAATTGTTGACCCACCACTCGCGCACCTCTTCCGGCTCCACATAGCCCAGCGTCGTCGTGACTTCAAAGTCCGGGTTCTTTGCAGCCTTCTTCGCCTCCTGCGCCGTGCTCAGTAGGGTGGGATTGCTCGTATACAGATGGACCCCGTCCGCGGTCTCGGTCGAAATGTCCAGCCAATAGCGGCTCATGGACGCGATGGCGATTGAAATGTGCTCCTGCACCGGCTGCACGCGCTGTGAGACCTCTTTGAACGTGAACGCCGTCCCCTCCATGCTCACTGTCTCGCCCGAAAGCAGCCCGTTGATAATCGTGATTGCCTCCGTCACGGCCTCATCCGGTCGATCGGCGTCGATGCTCGCGATGTATGGCCTCGACCCCCGTCCAATTGAGAGATCGACCCGCCCCCCGGAGAGTTGGTCAAGCGTCGCGGCTCCATGCGCGATGACGGCGGGATTCCGATGATAGGGTGCCATGACTCCGATGCCGATTCTGGGTTTGGTCGTGTACGCCGCCGCGAGTGCCGCCGTCGTCCAGACTTCCCACTGCGAAAATGCCGCGTCCGGGACCCATATCCGCTCGAAGCCGTAGGAATCGTAGTCCTTGATGTAATTGACCAGGTCCGTGACCGGGGTTCGGACGGCAAGTTCAACACCGATGCGCATGTACGTGAACCTCATTTCCTGAATCTGTTCAATTAGCGTGTGCTCTGTGGAATTGGCCGTCAAGCGCGTGCGTCTATCATTGAAGGGCGAAGATTGACACGGCAGGAGGACAACGGCGGGTGTTTGAGGATATTTTGTCCGACTTTCAAACGATTCTGGAAGATCCGGGACCGTTCTTACAGTTCATCACCATATGGGGCGGCGGGGCAGTGGCGCTGATGCTGGCCGTGTGGCTAGTGTTGCCACCGCTTGTACGCGGTCTGCTGCGCTCCCTCGATCGTGTCTTCCCGGGCGGATTCGAATGGTTGCAGGCGGATCTGAGTTCGATGATCGTACGGGCCGCGTGGCTCGTCATCGTGATTGCCACAATCGAGATTTCTGCGTCGTTCGCGCTTGGCTATTCATCTCTCGCCAGGGGATCGATGGCCGCGGCAGGGCAGTGGGTTCTGGAATCGGCCCTCGACAATGCTCTCCCCGTTCTTCTCATCGTCATCGGCGGCGTCATTGCCATGCGGGTTGTCACCTTCAGCGTTCCTCGCCTTGTTGAAGCCAACATCCGCGCTCGGGCCAACGTCACCCTCGAAGAAGAAATCCAGAAGAACATTGACACACTCGCGGACGTCGTGGTCGGGACGGCCCGCACCGCCATTGTCCTGCTGACCATCTTTCTTGCGCTCAGCCAGATTGGCGTCGATCTCGCGCCCCTGCTTGTCGCCGCGGGCGCGATTGCCGTCGGCGTCGGTTTCGCCGTACAGAACCTCATTCGTGATGTTCTCGGCGGCATCTTTATAACGCTCGAAAATCAATATCGCATTGGTGATGTTGTCAGCATCGCCGGCATAGCTGGTCTGGTTGAAGACATCAATCTCCGCCGCACGCTCCTTCGCGACCTTGACTACAAGCAGCACACCATCCCCAACGGCACAATCACCACGACGACCAACTACACCAAGGACATGTCCCGAGTGAATATGAACATCGGCGTCGCCTACAAGACAGATATTGAGCATGCCTTTGAAGTGCTGAACCGGATCGGGAGGGAATTGGCGGAGGAAGAGGAATGGGCCCCCGTATTCCTTGAACCCATCCAGGTGCTGCGGATCGATAACTTCGGTGACTCGGCCATTGAGATCAAGGTTCTTGGCGAAGTTCTGCCCATCCGGCAATGGGAGGTTTCCGGCGAGTACCGCCTGCGAGTGAAAAAGGCCTTCGATGAAGAGGGCATCGAGATACCATTCCCCCACCGCACGCTCTACATGGGCGATGCCTCTCCGGAAACCATCGGCGTGCAAGGGGCCATCATGGAAGCTCAGCAAAGTGCATCCCGTACTGCTCCCCCGGAAAGCAACGCCCCGGACTCGTAACGCACATTCCAACGGGCGAACACGGAATCAAGCACATGGCGGAGCCGCTCAACGAACACTGGTCGGGCATAGAAGCCCGCATTCGGGCCGCCGACCGCGTCCTCATCGCATCCGACTTTGACGGAACCCTTTCGCCCATCGTCCCTCACCCCGATGACGCCTACATACTCCCGGAATGCGCCGAAGCCCTGACGCAACTCGCGGAGTTGCCCAGGTTCGACGCCGCAATTGTTAGCGGGCGTGCCGTTGAGGATGTTAGGAATCGTGCTGGTCTCCCGAACGCTATCTGCTGTGGCAATCATGGGATGGAAATAGTCGCGCCGGGCATAGAAATTGAAGATGGCGTCGCGGAACAGGCGCGGCTCATCATGGCGGAATTGCGGCGTGCCCTCGAGCCCGCCGTCAGTCAAATCAACGGCGCTTTTGTCGAAGACAAGGGCATGAGCCTCAGCGTTCACTCCCGCATGACGCCCGAGGAACTGGAACCGAAAGTCCGGGAAATCGTCAGCGACACGACTGCAGAAGCTGTCGCTGAAGGCAAGATCATCGTAGTGCAGGGCAAGAAAGTGCAGGATATCCGGCCTGCCGCCGCCCGCGACAAGGGCGCGGCGCTGCGATTCATCATGGACACGCTGCTGCGAATGTCAGAAACGCAGCTCTTTCCCATCTACATCGGTGACGACACAACGGACGAAGACGCATTCCGTGAAGTCAATCGCTCTGGCGGCATCTCAGTCCTCGTTGGCGAGTCTGACCGCGAAACAGCCGCAGCCTACCGGCTGGATTCCCCCGCTGATGTGGCTGTGTTTCTTACCGATTTGGCGGGGGTAGAATAGCGCGTCGCGCCGTGCGATTCGCTATGATTGTTTCAACGGTAGGGGAAAGAGACAGGACTGGGCTATGGATGCATCAGAAATCATGTCAAGCCGTGTGTACACCATTCGCTCCGACGCAACAGTTGTCGATGCCGCCAACGTCATGCTCGATCACAACATCAGCGCGCTGCCTGTCCTGAATGACCGTGATCGTCTCGTTGGCATCATGAGCCACTCAGACTTCTTCCTGCTGCCCATCAATGACCCCGGGATGAAGGGAACGGTCTTTGAGATCTTTGGCAATGTTCTCGTCAATCGCGAGAATATCGGTAACTTGCATTCCGTTCTCTCGAGGACTCTCGTCTCCGATGTGATGTCCTCTCCCGTCGTGACCGTCAAAGAGGGCGCGCAGGTGGAAGAAATCGTTAGCATCATGCACCGGCGTCGGCTCAAGCGGCTTCCCGTCGTCCGTGACGAGAAGCTCATCGGCATCATCACGCGCCACGACTTTGTTCGTCTGGCCGCGACAATCGGACGTGAGTAAGAAATGACAACGACCATCACCCGCGGCAAATACGTCCTTGTTCGCGCCGATCTGGCAGGCGATAGCACGGTCCTGACCGACGGCGCCGTAGCACAGACCGACGGCCAGATCGTAGCGGTCGGCTCATATGACGATCTGCGTTCTCAATACCCGGATGCCGATGTCGTCGGCAACGGCCGCCAATTCCTCATGCCCGGCATGGTCAACGCCCACCATCACGGGCGTGGCCTATCCGGCCTCCTCCTCGGCCAACCCGACGGCGGACTGGAAACGTGGATCAACCACGCATGGGGACGCCGCGCCGTCGAACCCTACAATATGATGCTGATTACCCTGCTGAACCTGATCAGAACCGGCACCACCACAATCATGTTCAACCAGTCCGCAACCGCTCGCCGCATGGTCTGGGACGAAGCGCAGGCCAACCTCCGCGCCCTCAGTCAGGCCGGTCTCCGTACCGCTTTCTCTCTCGCGTTCAAGAACCAGTGCTACCTCGTCTATGGCAATGATGAGGACGTCTTTAGCAAGATGCCGGACGACCTCGCAAGCGGCGTGCGCGGCGTGATTGAAGGCTCCATCCTCTCCGGCGATGATTACTTCGCCATGACGGCAGACCTGATCCGCGACTACCCTGTCGACTCAACCAACATGGTTCGAGTCCTCTACAGCCCGCAGAGCTACCACTGGGCAGATGAAGACACACTGGCACATATCGCGGAACTGGCCCGCGCGGCGGATGTCGGTATCCACACCCACTGCGTCGAGAGCTACTACCAGCGGCTCTACGCCGAGCGCCTACACGGGGCGGGTCAGACCCCCACGCGCCGCCTTCATGAACTCGGTTTCCTCGGCCCCAAGACCTCCTTTGCTCACGGCGTCTGGCTTACCGAAGATGATATCGCCCTCATGGCTGAAACCGGCACCAGCATCAGCCACAACCCAAGCTCCAACCTCCGCCTCCGCAGCGGAATCGCGCCCGTCCTTGAAATGCACCGGCAAGGCGTCCACGTCGCGCTCGGCACGGACAGCACCTCCATCAACGACGACGATGACCTCTTCCAGGAAATGGCGCTTGCCATGCGCCTCCACCGTCCCCCGGGCCTTGAAGTGCCCCACCTCACGTCCCATCAGGTGCTCCACATGGCCACCCTCGGCGGCGCATACGAGACCACTTTCGGCGAGGATATGATCGGCTCCCTTGAAGTCGGCAAACGCGCCGACATGGTTCTCCTCGACTGGGATCGCATCTCCACGCCCTACGTCGCCGAGAACCTCGATGTGTTGGACGTGCTTGTGTCACGCGCCCGCGCCGCAGACGTCGACACCGTCATCGTCGAGGGCGACGCAATCTTCGAAGACAAGCAGTTCAAGACCATAGATGCCCCCGCCGTCGTCGAAACCGTCAGAGAAGAACTGGGCACCCCCGAACCAGAAGAACTCACCCACCGCCGCGACCTCGCCGCCCGCCTCGAGCCCTACCTCCGCGACTACTACGCAGACTGGCACGTCCCCGAACAGCCCATGTACCACTACCAAAGCTTGGGGTGAATCGACTAGCGCGCACAAATCGGATAGTCGTCTGCCTCACCCACTGCAATAATGTTCCTGAAATCACTGAAGACAGCAGTGGGGTAGGAACATGACCGCAATAGCCGAACGCATCACAGAACAGCACACGCTCGCGGACGAACGTTGGCAGGCCATCCAGGACCATGATCCTGCATATGAGACTGCGTTCACGTTCGGCGTCAAGACCACCGGCGTCTACTGCCGCACAACCTGTCGAGGCGCGCCCGTCCTCCGCAAGAACATCGAGTTCTTTGACCAAATAGCCGATGCCCGCGCCGCCGGATACCGCCCCTGCAAGCGGTGCCGACCCGACGAGGGCGGCCCACACTCCCGCGCTGTCGCCGCCGTCACGCAAGCGTGCGAACTCATTGATGCCACCCCTGATGAACTCCTGACTGTCGCCGCGCTTGCCCGCCACATCGGGGTCACCGACCACGCGCTCCGCCGTTCTTTTGACATGATTCTCGGCATCACCCCACGCCAATACGCTGAGCAGCGTCGGATCGAGAGATTCAAGGACGATGTCCGCAACGGTCATGACGTCACGTCGGCCTTATACGAAAGCGGCTACTCCTCGCCCAGCCGACTCTATGAGTCCTCAGGCGCGCATCTTGGCATGACACCGGGTCAGTACCGCAAAGGCGGCGTAGGCATCTCAATCAACTATGCAATCGTCGATAGCCCGCTCGGCCGCTTGCTCGTCGCAGGCACGGACAAGGGCGTATGCCGAATCTCCATCGCCGACGATGACGAGTCTCTGGTATTGGCGCTGAGGAAAGAATTCCCGCAAGCAGAGCAATCGAGGGACTCCGGCCCCCTCAGCGAATGGATTGAAATCGTTGCCCGCGTCGTCGCCGGAGAGCCGTCTGACACAGACACCGGGCTGCCTCTCGATGTGCGCGGTACAGCCTTCCAGCGCCGCGTGTGGGAGGCCCTCCGCCGCATCCCGCGCGGTGAAACCCGAACCTACTCACAGATCGCGGACGATATCGGTCAACCGAGCGCGACCCGCGCCGTCGCCAACGCCTGCGCCAAGAACCCTACCCCCATCGTCGTACCGTGCCACCGCGTCGTCCGCTCAGACGGCGCCCTCGGCGGCTACGCCCTCGGCCCTGCCCGCAAACAGAAACTCCTCAACCAGGAAGGCGCAAGGTAATCCGGGTTCCCCTCATTCCAGCGAAAGCCGGAATCCATCGGGCCCGTCATCTCTCTGCTCACCCTGAGCTTGTCGAAGGGCATGAGCAGAGCGCCGTCCGCCAAGTCCCCCGTCTCTGGAGGGCAGGTAATGCTGGTATGATGGCATCCGTTAGTAGAGCCGCTGGGAGGCATGATGGCAACGGATGGTATCACTCGTCACGAACTTAGCTTGGAACTCACCGCAGTACGTAATGAGCTTCACGGGGAAATCAATGCCCTTCGCTATGAAGTTAAGGCCGATATTGCTCGGATGGAGACTCACCTCGTCAAATGGATGGTGAGCCTAATGGTCGGCGCGGTAGCCATCTCGTCGACTATCGCAGTCGTCGCACAGAGACTATTGGGATAAAACCCTACCGCCGCACCCCCCTTAGCTCCGGCAGAGCCAGCCTCAGCAGCATCACTACCACGAACCCCGTCCCCGTCAGCACCGCCAACGCCATCTGAGGCCCCAGGTTCTCCGGTTCCGCCATCCACCCTACGGTCAGCATCCCTAGCGGACTCGCGCCGATGCCCAGGGCGATGGCGCCCATCGCCCGTCCCCGCATCTCCGGGCTCACTGCCCGCAGCGCAATCGTCGGCTGCATCGTCGCAAACCCGGACATACCGAGACCCGCCACCATCAGAAGAACCAGTGAAACCGTGTACCACTCTGAAAGTGCAAAAAGCACCATTATCCCCAACATGAATGCCGACCCCAGAGAATAGACCTGTCCATGGTTGCGTATCTGCCGTGACGCGATGATGATCGCCCCTGTCAGCGATCCCACGCCGGCCGCGCCTGCTAAAACCCCATAAAGAAAGGCGTTTGCGCCCAACACGTCACGCCCAATCACCGGCACCATCGTCAGGAAGGGAAACCCGAAGAAGTTGAGGCTGACTGTGATCGTCAGGGCGGCAACAAGAGCCCTGTTGGTGGCCAACACGGTCACCGACTCCTTCAGTTGTCTCAGCACGGGCGCCTTCACCTCACCCATCGACTCAGTTTTCGGAATCGTGAAGAGGACCCAGCCCGCCGCCAGGTACAGCCCAAACATCAGCGCGTACGAGCCTGAGAAGTCGACCAGCTCGATAATCGCCCCCGCGAACAGCGGCCCCACGATGCTGCTTCCCGTAAGGCAAACAACATCCAGTGATATGGCATTCGTAAGGGCGTCCCCGCGAAAGATCTCCGCGAAATAGGCGCGCCGCGCCGAAAAGTCCACCGCCCACGCTGACCCGGTGAGGAACGTTGCGAGATATGCGTGCCACGGCTCTACGTCTCCGCCAACCAGCACCGCGAGCATCCCGCCGACCACCACCACGTTGACAATCTGGGTTGCGATCATCACGTACTTGCGAGGAAAGCGATCTGATAGGCTGCCCGCCACGAGCCCCAGCAGGAACATCGGAGCCATTCGGAACACGCCAACGAGCGCCACCTGCGACGGCGAGTCTGTGAGCTCCAGCACGAGCCACGACAGAACCGCCATCTCCATCATGCGGTTCATATACCAGAGCCACCCCGCCATCCAAAGGCGGCGGAACACGGGGTTGCGGAGCGAGCGGAACGTGCGGAAACGGTGCGTACGCTCTCGTCGCGCCGCTCGTTCAGTCGTTGATGGATTAATGCTCATCACCGCGCCTCGTTAGCGGCGCGGTGACCGTGAAGTAGACAACCGTAGGATACTGTCCGCTTGGTTGTCCTCAAGCGCTGCAGCTCTTGAGAAACTCGTCAAGCTCCTGGTTGTATTGCTCGGGGCGCGCTGCGCGCATGCCGTGTCCCACGTCTGGCCACAAACGGAAATCCAGGTCAGGCGTCGCGATTGTCCGATAGTATTCCAGCTCCTCCGGCATCATGTAGCCGCCCGCAGCAATGTCCGCCACCAGCACCAGTGTCGGCACGGATATGCGGCGCATATGGTCCTCGCAGCGGAACGCCCACTGGCGATTGTCGGTCAGCAGCCGCGTAACTGCGTGCGGCGAGAAATGATGGTGGCGATACACCAGTTCATCTGCCTCCTGCTCGGACATGCCCTGTTCCTTGGCCTCGGCGCGAATCTCTGCCTCCGGCCTGTTGTGGCGGGCAAGCGCCTGCTGAAGGCTCGTCACGTGAACGTTCACCATCTTCCAGTACACCGGGTCCTCAAGGAACGCGCAGCAGATCTTGTCCGCGTAGTCGGACGCCATGATCGTGCCGATATTCCCGCCCCATGAATGTCCCACGTACGCGGGCTTCTCAAGGCCCAAAGTATCGATGAGTGCGACAACGTCCGTCGCGAAATCGCGCAGCATATAGCCGGTCACGGGCTTGTCCGTCTGCCCGTGACCCCGGTTGTCCGGCGCGATGATGTGGTACCTGTCCTCGAACGCCTCCGCGACCGCTTGCCAGGACGACGCCAACCCGGTCCATCCATGTACCAGCAACAGGTCGGGATTCGAGGGATCGCCCCATTCGAGGTAGTGCATGTTAAGGCCCTGGATATCGACGAACTTGCTCTCTGGCATGGTGTCTCCCCCGTCACCCGCGGCTTCCCACCGCGGCTCCCTTGCATTCAGAGCAAAAGTGTAGCACGCCCACCCCCGTTCACCCTGATCTGCATCCCCCCGTTCACCCTGAGCGCAGTCGAAGGGTAACCCCCCGTTCGAATCCCCACGCCACCGACCGGCGGCAGCCCTGCCTCACCGTCGTCTGTTGGCCGCTATAACCCTCCGAACGGAATAAAATCTCGACACGCAGGCGGTACGCTCTCGTTAAGAGCCTTAGAATAGCGGCATGCTGAGAATCGTTGCTCACGTCCTGCTCTTCATACTTGCTTTGGTGGTCTTCTACCTCGGCCTGGGAATCGGCTTGGCACTCAACCCCGCCCTGGGTACCCTCCTCTGGCTGGTATCGGCTGGTATTGCCGTCGGCAACATCATCTGGATAGTCCATGGCAGGAGATAGCCCGCGCTTTCCTGTCATTCTGAGCGCAGCGAAGAATCTAAAGGACTCATCTGGCAAACATGCCGGAACGCGGCAAGCCTACTTCTTCTTGAGACCAGGCTAAACCGCGAAGTTTAGCCGTAGCGCAGCTACCCGTTCACCCTGAGCCTGTCGAAGGGTGAACCTCTATTTGACCAGTTACAGGCCGACGGCTAGGGTTAAGGCACGCCGCGAGACTCTTTGTATGACTGTGCGGGTGTTAGGTGAGCCTTCCGGGTGGGGCTAGGGGGCAGGGCGATGCAAGAAATAGAGCGTCTTGTCGTCGTGTCCAATAGATTGCCGACCTCCGCCCTTCCGGACACGCCGCAAGACCAGAGAACACAGACTGTCGGTGGACTTGTCTCTGCTGTCCAGTCGGCTCTGGAACAGTACGGCGGCATGTGGTTCGGATGGAGCGGCACAGCAACGGAACGCCGCCTTGCCGGAGAGCCGTCCGTCGCGCGCAGCGGCAGCATCGACGTTGGCTCGATGAACCTCACCGCAGACGAGGTCAATCTCTTCTACTCCGTCTTCGCCAACCGCACTCTCTGGCCCCTGCTTCACGCCTTCCCGAATTTCGTCCACCTTCGCCATGACGCCTATCGCGGATATCGACGCGTGAATCGTCGATTCGCCCAGGGCCTATATCCCCTCCTCAGGGGCGGCGATGCCGTCTGGGTGCAGGACTACCATCTGATTCCTCTTGGTTCAGAGCTGCGCCGTATGGGATGGCAGGGCAAGATTGGCTTCTTCCTGCATACGCCGTTCCCCGCCGCGGAAGTCTTCTCCATCCTCCCGTGGGCAAGACAGCTCCTTGAAGAGTTCGTCAGCTACGACCTCGTCGGATTCCACACCAATCGTTACGCCCACAATTTCTTGGACACCTTGCAAGTAGAGATGGGAGGAACCGTCGATGCTGGGGTGTTCGAGGGCCGCTCCGGAACCCTTGGAGCCGGCGTCTATCCAATCGGGACCGACCCTGACCAATTCCAAAAATGGACGCGGGAATCAGTTGAAGCGGAAACCAGGGACCTTCTTCAGAGACTCCTGCCGCGCCAACCGGTTACCCGCAAGAAAGTCGTGCTTGGCGTGGATCGGCTCGATTACTCCAAGGGAATCCCTCAGAGACTCAGAGCCTTTGAGGCGTTGCTTGACCGGTATCCGGCCGTTCGCGGCAAGGTCACCTTGATCCAGATATCCGCCCCTTCCCGTAGCCGTGTGCCCGAGTACGTCGAGGAACGCGAGCGCGTGGACAGGCTTGTTGGACGCATCAATGGCCGATTCGCTGAGGCGGACTGGGTGCCCGTTCACTACCTCTACCGCTCCTACAATCAGCAAGAACTCGCAAACTTCTTCCGTGAGGCGGACGTCTGCCTCGTGACCCCGCTCCGTGACGGCATGAACCTCATCGCCAAGGAGTTCGTTGCCTCCCAGGGCCCGGATCCCGGCGTCCTGGTGCTGTCCCGTTTCTGTGGCGCCGCCGAAACGATGCAGGAAGCCCTGATCGTCAACCCCTACGACCTCGAAGCCACAGCCGAGGCCATGCACAACGCCCTGCTGATGACACATCGTGAACGTCGCCGCCGATGGATGGCGCTGTACGAGGACGTCCAAACAAACACTGCCAAGGCCTGGGCCGACAACTTCCTCGCCGACCTCACCGCCGGTCGCAATACCTACGTCCCTCAATCCGCAATATAATTCCCCTTAGTAGCGGGATACTGTTGCGATGCGAACCCTTATTATTTCGGACATTCACTCAAACATCGTCGCGTTTGACGCCGTCCTCCGTGACGCGAACGCGCGCGGCCCCGTCGACAGCATCTGGTCGCTGGGGGACATGGTCGGATACGGGCCGCACCCCAATGAGTGCCTGGACACCCTGCGCGGCTTTGAGCACGTGGCCATAGCCGGTAACCATGACTTGGGCGCGATCGGAGCCATCTATCTCGGCATGTTCAATGAAGAGGCGGCCATCGCCTGTGAGTGGAACGGCGAACAGCTTTCGCCGGACAATCGCGCCTACCTTGAAGGCTTGCCGAGAGTCGTGAAGCAGGGTGAATTCACGCTGGCCCACGGCTCCCTCCGAGACCCCGTCTGGGAGTACCTGATTCATGAGGAGGCCGCGCGTGGCTCATTCGCTCTATTGGAGACTCCGTTCCTAGTGATTGGCCACTCCCACCTGCCCCTGATCTTTGAGGAGATCGTCTCAGCGCCTGACGCCCCGCCACGTGTCCATTCCGTCGGGCGCCTCAACCATGGCTCCCTCATCCACCTGCCCGACAATGTCCGTCTGATCCTCAACCCCGGCAGCGTGGGGCAACCGCGTGACGGCGACCCTCGCGCCGCCTACGCAATCCTTGATACGGACGCCCACACATATACCCAGTTCCGCGTCCAATACGATGTCCAATCGGCACAGAATCATTTCAACGACGCCGGCCTGCCTGCCACTCTGGCCGAGCGCCTCGCGTACGGTCTCTAAGGCGCGTCGGCGTGAGGCAAACGGCTCTCAATTTCTTCTCGACTAATGATCTGACGCTTGAAGGCATCATCGCTGAGCCATCCGGCGAGGAGATTCCTGAGAGTGGCGGCGATCTGCCCGGTGTCGTCTTCTGTTCACCTGAGCCGCATCTCGGCGGCACCATGCTCAGCCCCGTCGTCGAGGCCCTAACCCGGGAAGTCACCCCTCGCGGCTTTGTGTCTGTTCGATTCAATTATCGCGGCGTCGGTGAATCACAGGGCGAGAACGCCTTGGGGCAGGGACAGGTCTCGGATGCGTTGGCCGCTGTCGAGATGCTGCGCGAGTGGCCCGGCGTGGATGAGCGGCGAATCGGAATCGTCGGCTATTCATATGGCGCAAGCATTGCCCTGCGCGCCGCCGCCCAACAGCCTGACGGCGTACAAGCCGTCGTCGCAGTCTCACCCATCCTTGATATTCCCCTCATCGGCATCCCAACCGAGGGTGGCTTGGAAAAGGTGCAAGTGCCCGTGCGGTTCCTCATCGGCGGCAACGATGCGCTCACAACCCCGGAGAAACTGGGCGAATGGGTCGATGGCATGGGACGCGACGATGTGACCGCCATGGCGCTCGAGGGCGCAGACCGCGCCTGGCAGACCAGCCGCCCCGCCCTCGCCGCCGCCACCGCAGAATTCCTGGACGCAACAATGGCTCTCCGTTGACACGGAACGTCCCCGTACCTACGATTCTCAATTGAGGCAGTAAAGGACTAATGGACGAAATTCACTCGAAAAGGGAGGCAAACTAGATGGGGACATACGTGTTGCTCAGCACGCTGACGGATGAAGGACGCAAGACCGTCAAGCACCGCCCGGAGCGCATCCAGGAAGTCAATCGCGAGATCGAGTCGTGGGGCGCGAAGGTAACAGCCCAGTACGCCGTGCTCGGCAACTATGACTTCGTCAACATCGTTGAGGCCCCCGACAACGAGACCATCGCCCGCGTCTCCTTGGAACTTGGCGCGCGCGGCACCATTCAAATAGTCTCGCTGCCCGCCTTCCCCATCGAGCAATTCATCGCCCAACTCGCACGCACCCGCGACGACTAACCAACCACTGCCCGCTCATCCTGAGCCTGTCGAAGGACGAGCGGGCAGGCTACCAATCCCCTCATTCCGGCGAAAGCATGTCCCGTACCCCGATACGCGGCCGGAATCCATCGGGGCTGTCATTCTGAGCGCAGCGAAGAATCTAAAGAATTCTTTATGGCGTAACGTCCCTCACGTATCCCACGTACTCGCCAAAACGCCGCGGCGCAAACCCGAACGCCCGCTCAACCGAGTCGAGCGCCGTCACGTTGTCCACCCGCAGTTGGCTTAGCTCTGCCGCCGTGATCGGCGGATCCCTCAACACGCGCCCCATCACCTCTGCCCCAAACTGCAAAGCCCATCGTGGCATCGGCAGGCTGTAAACACGCTTGATGTCCAATTCCGCCGCAAAGGCCCGCGCAATGTCCGCCAGCGCGATGTGCTCCGGTCCACCGATCTCATACGTCTGCCCCGCCCGCTCCGGCTCCGTTAAGCACAGCGTCAGCGCCGCGGCAAGATCGCTCACGTACATCGGCTGCAGCAGCGTCCGTCCACCGTCCGGGAACGGCAGCAGAGCCACCGGCCCCGTCCGCAGCAGCTTGACCGTCCGACGTGACACGGCATCGGAAACCCCCAGCACCAGCGACGGCTTAACGACCGTCCATGCCAGCCCGCTCCCCGTCACCGCCGACTCGGCCTGCCAGCGCGACCTCCCATAAGGCATCTCAGGGTCATCTGACGCGCCTAGTATTCCCAGGTAAATCAGGCGGTTCGTCCCAACGTCCTTCATAGCGTCGATGAGCGACTGTGTTGTGCCCACGTTCGTGTCCCCAAAAGAACGCCCCTCCGTCTCGCGGATAATCCCCACCGCGTGAACCACGGCGTCCGCGCCGGAAACGGCCTCTCGCACAGCATTCCAATCCCGCGCGTCTCCCTCAATCACCTCAACCGACTCGCGCAGCACGGCCTCGCCCCGGTCCGCGCGATTCCGCGCCGCGACCACATCCTCGCGACTCAGCTTGCCGATGCTTGCGAGGGTCTCCACCGCCTCAAATGCAACCGCAAGTGACCGCCGCCCATCGCTGAACACTCTCTCCGGCGAGCGGGAAAGAACGCGTATCGGCCCGTGACCGGCGGCCACCAGCGTCGCCACAAGGTGCCGCCCCACAAACCCGGACCCACCCAGTACCGTCACCTGCATTGACACCTCTCCACGAATGCAGCCTTGCACTCCATGCCAGTCTACCCGCCCCTCATGTCATTCTGAGCGCAGTGAAGAATCCAAAGACTCCATTGCGCCGACCAATCTTCGTAACGCCACCCCACTTGGCCTGAAGCCCACCCCGCTCACCCTGAGCTTGTCGAAGGGCACGGGAAACGCAGTTACCTTGCCGCGCGTATTCGCCCAATGCTATTCTCGCCGCGTGCGTGGAAAGGCCGCGCGCCAATGGGGATAAACGGGGGAGGGCGGTAAATATGGCCGACTATGAAAACATCCTGTATGAGAAACAGCGTAAGGGCGTACTCATCACCCTCAACAGGCCGGAGCGGCTTAATGCCATCAGCCCCGACCTTGAGCGTGAACTCCACGAGGCCCTTGATGAAGCCGAAGCCGATCCCGAGGTTCGCGCCATCGTGCTCACCGGAGCGGGCAGGGCATTTTCGTCTGGCTATGACATCTCCGGCGAGGCCGAGTTCGAATGGCCGTACGCGCTGCCCAAGAACACCAGCGTCGCCGCGCACCTCGACCATTGGCGCACGTCGGATCGCCGAAACATGCGCTACTTCCTGCACCTGTGGGAACTCACCAAGCCCGTCATCGCGGCGGTCAACGGCTGGTGCATGGGCGGTGGCTCCTGGTATGCCAACGCGGCCCACATGACCCTTGCAGCGGATGATGCCGTATTCGCGCAGCCGGAAGTCCGCCACATGGACAACACCAGCTTCTTCTGGGTGCTCAACGCGGGCTACAAGAACGCTCTCCGTTATGCGCTCACAGGCGACCACATCGACGCCGAGGAGGCGCTCCGCATCGGCATCGTAAACACCATAGTGCCCGCGGATGACCTCATTGATGAGGCGTTCAAGATCGTCGAGCGCATCGCGTTGGTCTCCCCTGAGACGGTCAAGATCAACCTCTACGTCGCCACGATGGGACTCGAGATGATGGGACTCCACAACGCCTTGAACCTCAACGCGGAACTCTCCGCCCACGCTCACACGTCCGTCAGCGAGGAGGGGCGGCGCCCGTTCGTCGAGGCGCAAGAGCAGGGCGGCCTCCGCGGCTACCTCCAAGCCCGCGACGGCCCGTTCCAGCCGGAGCCCTTCGGCCCCCGCTCCCGCCCACGAGAGTAATCCCACAACCAACGCAGAGAGGAACAGCTCGAAAATGCCCAACTACGAACAGGTTCTGTACGAAAAGCAGCGCAAGGGCGCGCTCATCACGCTCAATCGCCCCGAGGCGCTGAATGCAATCAGCCCGCAGATGGAGGATGAACTCCATTTGGCGCTCGATGAGGCCGAGGCCGATCCCGAGGTTCGCGCCGTCGTCCTGACCGGAGCGGGCAGGGCATTCTCCGCTGGTTACGACCTCGGAGCGCCGGACGCCCCAATGCGAGAATTCGTTTGGCCGTACGGCGTCGCGCCCGGCCAGAGCGTCGCGGAACTGCTGGACTCATGGCGAACCAATGACAACGCCGGCGTCCGCAAGCTGCTTCACATGTGGGAGCTCACCAAGCCCGTCATCGGCGCGATCAACGGCTGGTGCATGGGCGGCGCGTCTTGGTACGCCACCGCAACCCACATGACGCTCGCCTCTGACCAGGCCGTCTTCGGACAGCCGGAAGTGCGCCACATCTCCAACACCAGCTTCTTCTGGGTGCTGTCCGCCGGTTATAAGAACGCCCTGCGCTATTCGCTGACCGGCGACCACATCGACGCCGAGGAGGCCCTCCGCATCGGCATCGTCAACAAGATCGTTCCACACAACGACCTTCTCGATGAGGCCTTCCAGCTCGTGGAGCGCATCGCGCTGGTGTCGCCGGAGACGGTCAAGATCAACCTCTACGTAGCCACGATGGGCCTCGAAATGATGGGCCTCGCCAACGCGCTCAAGCTGAACGGCGAACTCTCCGCGCTGGCGCACTCATCGAGCCGCGCGGATTACCGCAAAGAGATGTTCGATGGCCTCGAGCAGGGTGGCCTGCGCTCGTTCCTCACCGTGCGCGACGGCCCCTTCCAGCCGGAACCCTTCGGCCCTCGCTCAAAGGCAAGAGACTAGAAAACCACAACCGGAGACAGAAGGCAGGCAGAGAAAGACAAGGAGAAGAAAGTGGGAAGCTACGAAAACATCCTGTATGACAAGCAGCGCAAAGGCGTGCTTATCACACTGAACCGCCCCGAGGCGCTCAACGCCCTCAGCCGCGACCTTGAGGACGAACTCCACGTCGCGCTGGATGAGGCAGAGGCGGATCCCGAAGTTCGCTACATCATCCTGACCGGTGCGGGCCGCGCATTCTCCGCTGGCTACGACATCGCCGGTGGGCGTGCCCCGACCGTCTGGCCCTATGGCCTGCCGGAGGGCTCAAACATCGCCCAAATGCTGGACGACTGGCGCACGCGCGACAAGCCGGATCGCTTCATGCACCTTTGGGAACTCACCAAGCCCGTCATCGCGGCCGTCAACGGCTGGTGCATGGGCGGCGGCTCCTGGTACGCGCTCTTCTCACACATGACCTACGCGTCGGAGACCGCCGTGTTCTCGCAGCCTGAGGTCCGCATGATTTCCAACACCAGCTTCATCTGGACCCTCAACGCGGGCTACAAGCACGCCCTGCGATACAGCCTCACCGGTGACCACATCGACGCTGAAGAGGCCCTCCGCATCGGCATCATCAACCAGATCATCCCCCAGGACGACTTGATTGAAGAGTGCTTCAAGATCGGTGAGCGCATCGCGCTGGTCTCGCCGGAGACGGTCAAGATCAACCTGTACGTCGCGACCATGGGTCTCGAGATGATGGGTCTGCGTAACGCGCTCATCCTCAACGGCGAGCTCTCCGCATTCGCCCATGCCTCCAAGCGTGAGGATGTTATGCGTCCTCTCGAGGAGGCGCGTGAGGCGGGCGGCATGCGCGGCTTCCTCCAGCAGCGCGACGGCCCCTTCCAGCCGGAGCCCTTTGGTCCCCGCTCAGCCGCCGCCCGCGGCAGCTAACGCCGATACCCCAATCGAAGAAGAGTAGGGGCGGCCAACCGGCCGCCCCTACGTCTGCCTAAGCACCATGAACCTCTCTATTGACCCCCAAACCACCGCCCTCATCGTCGTTGATATGCAAAACGACTTCTGCCATGCCGACGGCTTCTACGCCAAAGCCGCAGAGCGAATCGAGCCCCTCGGCCTCGACCCCCAACTCGTCATAGACGCTATCCCGCCCATGACCTCCCTCCTCGATGCCGCTCGCGCCGCCGGCCTCTTTATCGTCCACACACGCATCGAACGCGACGACTCCCCTGACGCCGTTCACCTCATCCACAACGTCGTCGCCCAGACCTTCGGCGCAGTGGCCGACGCCCCCGGCGGCCCGGCCCTCATGCCCGGCACATGGGGCGCGGACATCCACGATGCCCTGGCCCCGCAGGACGACGAATACGTCGTCACCAAGCGCAGCTTCTCCGCCTTCTTTGGCACCGACCTCGAAACAGCCTTGCGCCGCCGCGGCATCCGTACCGTCATCCTCGCTGGGACTGTCTCCTACGCCTGTGTCCTCCACACCGCCTTCGACGCCAACGTCCGTGACTTGGATGTCATCGTCGCCTCGGACGGCACCGCATCATGGGCGCCCGACCTGCAACAACCCACTCTCCGAATCGTCGATTTGATCCTCGGCGGCACCGCCGCCACCGGAGAAATCATAGAAGCCCTCGCCCTCGCCACCCGCAAGCAATAGACCGCCCGCGTTTGCTACCATTTGACGGGGAACACAGGAGAAAGAGAGCCAAACAATGCCTGACTACGAGACAGTCCTTTATGAAAAGCAGCGCGGCGGCGTCCTCATCACGCTGAACCGCCCGGAAACCCTGAACGCAATCAGCCGCCAGCTGGAACATGATGTCTCCGAGGCGCTAACTGAAGCAGAAAACGATCCCGAGGTGCGCGCCATCGTCCTGACCGGCGCAGGCCGCGCGTTCTCCTCCGGTTACGACATCGGTGCAGGCCGCGGCGAAACCGTCTGGCCCTATGGACTACCCGAAGGCACCAGCGTTGCAGCCATCCTTGATGATTGGCGCGACCGCTCCCGAGACGAGACCGCCAAACTGCTCCAGATCTGGGAACTCACCAAGCCCGTCATCGCCGCCGTTAACGGCTGGTGCATGGGCGGCGGCTCCTGGTACGCCCTCGCCTCACACATGACCTACGCCGCGGAGGAAGCCGTCTTCGCCCAGCCGGAGATCCGCATGATCTCCAACACCAACTTCTTCTGGACCCTCAACGCGGGCTACAAGCACGCCCTTCGCTACGGCCTCACCGGCGACCACATCGACGCCCAGGAAGCCCTGCGAATCGGCATCGTCAACGATGTCATCCCCGGTGATGAATTACTTGAGCATTGTTTCCGCATCGTCGAACGTATCGCCCTTGTCTCGCCGGAAACCGTCAAGATCAACCTCTACGTCGCCACCATGGGCCTCGAAATGATGGGACTCCGCAACGCGCTGATCCTCAACGATGAGCTCTCCGCCCACGTCCAGAGCTCCCAGCGTGAAGACTTCAAACGCCAGATGCAGGACGCGCAAAAAGAGGGCGGCCTCCGCGCTTTCCTCCAGGTCCGTGACGGCCCCTTCCAACCTGAGCCCTTCGGCCCCCGCTCCCGCGTTAGAGAGTAGTCGCCCCAGAAGCCCTACAATAGTAGGGCGAGCGGGGGTAGCGAACCCTCCGTCATTCCCGCGAAAGCGGGAATCTAGACTACGATTGGCACGCTAATTTGGTAAGCAAACCGGAGCGGGCGGGGGTAGCTCAGTGGTAGAGCTCCTGCCTTCCAAGCAGGTTGTCGCGGGTTCAATTCCCGTCCCCCGCTCCACCACTTCCTAATCGCGTCGGTCACTCCACCGTCACAGACTTCGCCAGGTTCCGCGGCTGATCGATGTCCGCCCCCCGCAGCAGCCCAATTTCATACGCCAGCATCTGCAGCGGTACCGTCGCCGCAATCGGCACCAGGTGCTCAGGCGTCTCGGGAATGGAGATCGCCTCATCAACCTGCCTGCCAAGCTCATCGTCCCCGTCTGTCAACAAGCCCACCACGTGCCCGGCCCGCGCTCGTATCTCAGAGATATTGATCGCCATCCGGTCGCGCAACCCGCCCTCCGGCGCAAGCGCAATCGTCGGCATGTGCTGATCGATCAGCGCGATGGGCCCATGCTTCATCTCGCCCCCCACGCTCCCCTCCGCGTGGATATACGCGACCTCCTTCAGCTTCAGCGCCCCCTCCAGCGCGATGGGATACAGCGGCCCCCGCGCCAGCAGCAGGCAGTTATCATTCGCCGTTAACCGCTCGGCAACGGCCCGAATCGCCTCTCCCCGCTCCAAAGATTCGCTCACGATGCCCGGCAGCCGCTCCAGGTCCAGCAGGTGCCGGCTCACCTCGTCCTCGCTCATCTCGCCGCGCCCCGCCGCAGCATCGATCGCCAACAGATACAGGCAGATGATTGCCGACGTAAAACTCTTCGTTGCCGCCACCCCCACCTCAAGCCCGGATCGCATATCCATCGTCTCGCACGCGATCCGTGCCGCCTCGCTGTCCAACGCATTCGTCACCGCCACGCAGTCCGCCCCGAGGCCCGATGCATGCTCCAGCGCCGCCAACGTATCCAGCGTCTCTCCCGACTGCGTGATCGCGATGAGCAGGTCTCCCTCGCCCATCCGCGCATTCCGGTGACGCAGCTCGGACGCCACCTCCGCCTCCACAGGCACCCCGGCCAACGTCTCGAAATAATGCCGACCCACCAGCGCCGCGTGATAGCTTGATCCGCACCCTGTCAGGATGATTCGCCGCGCCTTTGCCAGCCGCTCGGACAACCCGGAACCGTAATCCGGCTCCAGCCGCCCGGACTCCAAATCCACGCGCCCCCGCAGCGCATCCGTCAGCGCCTGCGGCTGCTCCATGATCTCCTTCAGCATGAAGTGCTTGTACATGCCCTTCGCCGCCCGCAGCGGGTCGCGCGTCACCTCCGTGAACTCTCGCGTCACCGGCGCCCCGTCCAGTGTGGAAACCTCCACGCCGTCCGGCCGCAGCACCGCGATTTCCCCGTTGTTCAGCGGCATCGCCCGACGCGTCAGAGGCACCAGGGCAGGGAGGTCGCTCGCCGCGTACGTCTCCCCGTCCCCCACGCCGATCACCAGCCCGCCCGCGTTTCCCGCCCGAACGGCGATCAACGTGTCCGGCTCCTGCGCGCATGCGACAAGAAACACCAGAGCCCCATGCATATCCGGCAGGATTGATTGCACCGCCTCGACCGGATCGAGCCCGCGATCCAGCGCCTCCTCGATGAGATGCGGCAGCACCTCCGTATCCGTCTGTGATGTGAATCGATGCCCGCGAGAAACAAGTTGCGCCGCGAGAACGCTGTAATTCTCGACGATGCCGTTCTGCACGACACTCACACGCTCGGTGCAGTCCATGTGCGGATGAGCGTTGGCTAACGAGGGCGCGCCGTGCGTCGCCCACCGCGTATGCCCCAGCCCGAGCGTCCCTGAAACGAACGACCCCTCGAGATCCGCCCTCAGCGCGTCCAGCTTCCCGACGGCCTTGTTCGTCCCAAACACCCCGGTTGGCCCAAGGATCGCCATCCCCGCGCTGTCATACCCCCGGTACTCGATGCGCGAAAGCCCATCCAGAACAATCGGCATCGCCTGCCGATGCCCCGTATACCCCATAATCCCGCACATCTCTCAGACCACCTTCCCCCCAAATCATACCCAAACCCACTCCGTCATTCCCGCGAAAGCATGTCCCGTACTCCGATACGGGGCGGGAATCCAGTGCGGCGCGCAGCGCCGCCTATGCCTGTCATTCCGAGCGTAGCCGAGGAATCTAAAGCCTCAATTGTGCCATCCAACCTTATAGAGCCAGTCAACCGTCATTCCGGCGAAGGCCGGAATCCGCCCCGTGGCCCGCAGGGCCACAACTCCCAATCGAGAGTGAACTATGGGATGCTCCACATGTGGTCCGCGACCGGATCAGCCATCGGCTAACATGGACATGGTGCGCAGGGGAAAGCTGAAAAACGCGAAGGTGAGCGTATATGAAGTGGAACGAGAAGATTCCTGATGTCAGCCAGTGGCGACCTGATACGGACCCTAAAGAGAACCTTGCATCTGGCCTACTATTGACATGCCAAGCTGCCCAGAGCCGTATCGTCTCGGAAGCGGCAATCGAGCGCCAATTCAACATCAATAACTTTGATTCAGGTCTCGGAGTTGAGGACATTGTCCGACAGGAATTCGCAAAGCTCTTGCCAGACAGGTACTCCGTCGATGTTGGTGTGGTAAACGACACTATGGGTGGAACAGCTGGAGAAAATGACGTCCTCATAAGGGATGCGAAATGGGCACCAGTTGTAAAGCTTGGGGCAACACCTGCTTCTCGACGCTTTCACTTTCCTATTGAGAGCATCTACGCCTCGATTGAAGTCAAGCAGACGCTTGGCTTCCAGCAGCTTGACGATGCAATGGCCAAGCTGGTGCGGATTTCTCGGCTGCATCGTCCCCAGAACCCATATGGACACATAACCGAGAACCAGCACATTCAGGATTTCGATAAAGAAGGTTTTGTCTTGAATCCTCTACATACGACCGTCTTCGGTGTGGGAATTCATAGGGATGTCTCATTTCGTGAGCTTGCGATGCGCTTCGGAGCCATCAATGCGTCCCTTGAGCGTGACGAAATGGTCAATGAACTGTGCATTCTCGGTTCGGGGGTGGCCATGTATATGACCAAAGATGCCCAGGCGTCCTACCGAGAAGCAACGTTCATGCAGGATCGTCAGGAGAGTCTAGTGATGGCGATTTACGACGATGAACCCGATAGCGCTTTCTACCTGTTGTTTGTTCATGTATTGGGTCACCTTACCCGGTCTGTGCTGGCAGTACACGACATACATCGCAGGTATGGCTCGATTAGGGCTACCGATGACTTTATCCCCTGGAACGATGCACGCTTCAACCTTGGGTGATAAAGCCGCACCGGTCGAAGCACCTCCCTAGCCCCGAGTTCCTACAATGTCGTTACTCCAACGAAGGCCGGAATCCACCCCGTGGCCCGCAGGGCCGTAACATCCCAAGTTATTTCCGGCGCAGCCAGGAATCCAGAGCTTCAGATTGCAATACGAACGCGTGTGCGATATAGTTAGGGCAAGCGTTCTGAGTTCGCTAACGCAGTAGGGACAGCGACATTTCAACGTCAGGGAACATCAGGAGGAGCCGAGCATGAACCAACTAATTCCGACTGCAATTGGAGTGACAATCGTCTTTGTATTGTGGGCGGCATTAATCTCGTGGGCATGGGAAATGCACTTTCTTGCGGGGCTGGCATGGACAGCGACACCACCAGTCATGCTAGTGATGATGGCAACGAGGTTTCTCAGAATGTGATTCTCTCTAATTGACTTGACGCCTAAGAGTAATGTTTCAGACGTCTTAGAGAGAGGTGTGATGCTACAAACACACTTCACCCTGTTTTCCACGATCCCTTATCATTAACCTCACAATATTAACCTCACAATCAGCCCGCCCGCACCACAAACTCAGTTCCGGCACCAATTGCCCGCCAGCCCGGTTCGCAACCCTAACCCGTAACCCCCCACCCCCCTACAATCAACAAAACAGGGTAGGGGGCCCCAATGTCCGAGTCGACCGCCTTTCTCCTCGGCATCATCCAGGGAATCACCGAGTGGATTCCCGTCAGTTCGCAGGGCGTCGTCGCCCTCGTCTCCACGTGGATTGACGACGCCTCCCCCTCGGACGCCATCGCGATCGCCCTCTGGCTCCACGTCGGCACCGCACTCTCCGCGACCATAGCCCTCAGGCGCGACATCACATCAATAATCCGCAACTCAATTACCGCCCACCCTGAGCGCTCCCCCGGGCACGCTGCGCTCGCTGCCGCTCACCCGGAGCTGGCATCTGTAGACCCAACACTTCTCGAAGGCTTACCCCCCGCCCACCCAGAGCTCCCTTCCGCCCACCCTGAGCCCGCCCCGTCCACCCTGAGCTTGTCGAAGGGTGAGCGCAGTCGAAGGGTCGCCCCTCTCATGTTCCTGGCCCTCAGTACCGCCGTGACGGTGATTATCGGCCTGCCCCTCTACCTCGTCGTGGGCGAGATCGCGGACCTCTTGGGTAGCGTTGCTATGCTGCTCATCGGCTTGGCGATGCTCGCGACGGCGTTCGTCATCCGCTGTGGACTGTGGCAGGGCGAACGCACCCGCGATGATGTCACTCCGAAGGATGCGCTCATCGTCGGTGTGGCGCAGGCGCTGGCCGTCATGCCCGGCCTCAGCCGCACCGGGCTGACCGTCGCCGTGCTGCTAATGAGGGACTGCACTCACCGTGAGGCCGTCGTCCTGAGTGTCCTCATGGGCATCCCGGCGAGCATCGGCGCTGGCCTGCTGGCCCTCAACACGTCCGACACCATCGGCGGCTGGCCTGCCGTCGTGGCGATAATGACCGCGGCAATAGTCGGAACCGTCGCCATTCGAGCCATCCTCGCATGGGCCACCCGCGTTACCCTCGCCCCATTCGTCGCCGCCGCCGGCGCCGCCGTCATCCTCGGCGCCCTGATAAGCCTTCTGTCATTCTGAGCGCAGCGAAGAATCCAAAGCCTCAATTGCGTGCCCGCTCACCCTCACCCTGTTGAAGGGTAAAAGCAGGCTTTGGTGCCCTAACCGGACGCAACGGGAACTGCAGTTGGCTTGATCGGCTCGATCCCGAGTTCAGCACACCCGTCAAGATAGACATCTATCGAGACGCGGAACTCACGCTTAATGCCCTCTACGTCGGTCGCCTCGGCATTGGCTATCGAGTATGGGCCGCTGTTGATGACCCTGGCGTGCAGAACTTCGGCCTCATCGTCATAGACCACTTCGCCGATGTATCCCTTGTATTCCAGCATCAGCCCCGCCGCAATTACTCGCATCGCCTCATCTGGATTTCTCTCGCTCACAAGATAGCAAAGCTGGGCAGACTCCTGGAATCACTACATCGGCTGAGTGTAGCCCCCCGTTCACCCTGAGCCCGTCGAAGGGTGAACCCCACGCCTCACCGCCCCATATAAGCCGCCGGAACGCCCGCCACCGTCGTCCCCGCCGCAACGTTCCGTGTCACGACGGAGCCCGCCGCCGTGTACGCCTTCCCCCCGATCTCTACCGGCGCGACCAGCATCGACCCGCTCCCGATGAACGCCCCGTCACCAACGACGGTTGGATGCTTCTCCTGCCCGTCGAAATTGCACGTCACCGCCCCCGCGCCGATGTTCACGTCCTCCCCGATCTCGGCGTCTCCCACGTACCCGAAATGACCCATCGCCGTCCGACTCCCAATCCGGCTCGCCTTGATCTCCCCAAAGCTCCCGATGTGAGCCTCGCTGCCGATATGCGTGCCCGGCCGCAGTCGCGCGAACGGCCCAACTGAAACGCCGTCCTCCAGCGTGACCTCATCCAGCCACGACCCCTGCACAACGCACCGTTCCCCAATCGACGAATCGACGATGTGCGTATCCGGCCCAATCTCGCACCCCGCCCCGATGGTCGATGCCCCCGTGATATGCGTATTTGGCCGAACGACCGTATCCGCCGCAATCGACACCGTCGCGTCGATGTACGTCGAAACGGGATCGATGATCGTGACCCCGGACAACATCAGCGCCTCCAGTGTCCGCCGCCGCGCCACTCTCTCCGCCTCTGCCAGGTCAACCAGCGTGTTCACCCCAATCGCCTCCTCAGCATCGATCTCCAGCGTCTCAACGCCCCGCCTGTCTGCCACCGCCAGCTTAACAAGGTCTGTGATGTAATACTCCCCGTCCTCGTGCTGCGGCAAGCGGTCCACCGCCGCCCGTGCCCACGCAAGATCCAGGGCGTAAACCCCCGCGTTTCCCTCCGCCGGCGCGTCCCCAAAATGTGGATCCCCGGACTCGACAATTTCGGCCACTTTTCCGTCCTTAAACCGCCTTATCCTCCCGTAACTCGCGCTTTTTGGTGCCTGTATTGTGAAAAACGTAACAGCAATATCAGGTCTTGATTCATGTGAATCAACGAGTCTACGTAAGGAAACATCAGTAATCAGGGGCAAGTCCCCGTTAATCACCAGTAAATAAGATGCAGTAGCTGTGGTATCCGCAAGATAGGCCTTAATCGCTCCGCCAGTCCCGTCGGGAGTGTTTTGCGTTATGTAACGATAAACAAACCCCAGCGCCTGTGGAATCGCCCCCGAATCGTCCCGTACAACTGTCATGTCGGTAATGCCCGTGCCCGCGACGGCATTCAGGACACGTTGGATGATAGCCGTGCCGCCCACTTCGTGGAGAGGCTTGGGCCGTACCGTTCCCATCCGCGATCCCCTACCTGCCGCAAGCACAACGCATCCCCAAGTCTTGTCCGTTGCGCCCGGTGCTGAGCTGGTCATAGATCCTCCGATTCCCTTGTGTCAGCGGCAGTACACGTGACACGATGGATGATACACACCGAACGAGTACGACATGCCGAGCTACGAACACCTTATTCGAGAGATTCCCGACTTCCCCGAAGAGGGAATCCTGTTCCGCGACATCACGCCCCTCCTGCTCGACCCGGATGCCTTTGCATGGGCTATCGACAGGATGACCCAGGACGCCGCTACAGTGGCCCCGGACGTTGTTGTCGCAGTTGAAGCGCGCGGCTACCTCTTCGGCGCGCCGATGGCGCGGGCGTTGGACCTGCCCCTTATTCCCGTTCGCAAAGTCGGCAAGCTCCCTTATAAGACGGTCAGCATCGAATACGCGCTGGAATACGGATCAGCCACGGTTGAGATGCATGAAGACGGCATTCATCCGGGGCAGCGCGCCGTCCTGGTGGATGATCTGCTCGCGACGGGAGGGACGCTGAAAGCGGCGGAAGACCTCGTCCACAAGGCAGGGGGAACAACAGTCGGAGCAACAGTCTTGATTGAACTGGCCGAGCTATCGGGACGTGGACTCTTGGGGGACTACCCCATCCACACCCTCATGCACTTGTGACTGACTAATCGTCCGCCAGCACGTCCGCCACGACGTCGTATCGTCCGAACGACGGGATCATATAGACCCCGGCAATCATTTCGCGGGTTTCCTCAATAAGCTCACGAGCGATTACCGCTCCCTCAGCACGGCCGTTGTCACCCGCGGCGTGCAGCCGCCGCCGTATCGACTCAGGAATTACCATGCCGGGCACGTTGTTATGGAGAAACTCCGCGTGACGCGCGCTCTGCAAGGGCAGCACACCAAGAACTACCGGGAGCGGGAATCCACCGAGCAGATCGTGGAATCGGCGCACAGGCGCAGCATCAAAAACAGTTTGCGTCAGGATATAGTGCGCCCCTGCCTCAACCTTCCGCTGGAGACTCGCAATCTCTTCATCCACGTGAGGTGCGTTGGGACTAAGCGCGCAGGCGATTGCGAATGACGTGGGCTCGGGCAGCGTATGTCCCGCAACCTCCTCCCCCGAGTTCATGCGACTGAGAGCGCTGATCAACTGGGACGACGTGACATCGGAAAGACTGCTCGCGTTGGGATAGTCGCCGATTGACGGATTGTCTCCATGAAAGACGAACACGTTGCGCACATTTAGGGCGTGCGCCCCGATAAGGTCGGAGTGCAGGCTGAGGACATTACGATTGCGGGTGCCCGTGTGCAGAATGGCCTCAACCCCCGTCTGCCGCTGCAAGAGCACGCTCAACGCAACCGCGCTCATGCGCGCCTGCGCCAACGGCACATCCGTCGCGTTGAAAGCGTCGACATAAACCCTTTCCATAAGTGCCTTAAGGCTGTCCAAAGTCCGCTCGAAAAAAAATCCACGCGGCGGATGAACCTCCACCGTCGTCGCAAACTCGTCATCATGAAGCTTCTGCAAGAGGGCAGAAGGTTGCCCGGCCGGCGGGATAGATGAAGACATGTCAGTTGAAGTATTCAAGTGTCGAACCCAGAGAGCGTCCAGGAAATTGCATACTATTCACGATATAGGTTCCCGCTTTCATGGGAAAGACGGGCGAGCGGGAGGCGGGCATGTTTACTTGACTGCCACGTCCTTTGCACGACGCAGGGCGGCGACGGTTCGAGTAATGCCTTCACTTAAGTCGATCTCCGGGGTCCAGCCGAGTTCACGGCGCGCCTTAGAAATATCCAGATAAATCCGACGCACGTCGCCCGGCCGTTCAGTAGCGTGAACGGGTGGTCGGCTATAACCTGTTTCTGTTGCAAGCAGGGAGAAAATCTCATTGACGGACGTCGGCACGCCACTCCCGATGTTATAAATGCCTCCTGTCGACACGCCAGGGCGTGCGGCAGCGACTCCTGCGGCCACGACATCATCGACATAGACGTAATCCTTCACCTGCTCACCGTCACCGTGGATGGGGACCTCCTCCTCGGCAAGCATCTTCAGCCCAAAGATGGCTATGACCCCTGCCTCCCCGCGTGGGTCTTGGCCCGGGCCGTACACGTTGCCCGGGCGCAGGATCGTGTATTCAATGCCGTTAGCCTCGGCAATAATCCGTGTGTATTGCTCCAGCGTGTGCTTGCTCGTTCCATAAATAGAGAGCGGCTTGATGGGGTGCGCTTCATCGCAGGGCAGGTACTCAGGCTCACCGTATAGCGCTCCCCCCGTCGAGAACAACACAACGCGCTTAACGCCGGACTGTACGCACTGTTGGAGAACATTAATGCCGCCAAAAATGTTGGTATGAACGTCCAACTCCGGCTCCCGCATCGAGCGCGCAACCGAAACCTGTGCGGCGAGATGAAAGACGATTTCCGGTTGGTGTTCGGAAAAAACATCCGCGAGAGCAGGATCGGCGATATCCAGTTTGTACAGACTGGAGGAAGACTCTATTTCGTCATTGCTCGGCGAAGACGAGAAATCATCAACGACGGTGACGTCCCAGCCGTCGCTGAATAGTCGCTTGACCAGACGTGAACCGATAAATCCCGCTCCGCCCGTCACCAGTGCGCGTGCCTGACCGGGATACTGCTCTGAAGTAATGCTGAACCTCCCGTGCTTGAATGGCCTCTATGGCTGCCCGGCCAGGATTCGAACCTGGGTCAGAGGATCCAAAGTCCCCTGTGCTACCACTGCACCACCGGGCAAAGCCGGCGTGCCGTGCCCGTTCACTCTGAGAGCAGAAAGGTGGCACGCGCAGACCGTCTCAATTGGTGCCGAAGGTCGGAGTCGAACCGACACGGGGTTGCCCCCAACGGTGTTTGAGACCGTCGCGTCTGCCATTCCGCCACTTCGGCATGAAACCGGTTCGTTCATTATGCGACAGTTTGAACCTGTCGGGCGAATCCGAAACCAATCGTGATTTGCAGCAAGCGGCAACTATCGGCATCATTAGGCCTAGTAATAGGCAGAGAGGAAGATGGTGGGATTGCTAGTCGAGTAGTCTGCGGTGTGGCATACTACCGATAATCCATATGGGTACTGAGGGAGGTTACCGTGCTGAAAGTCGATGCTGAAAGGGACCAGGTAACCGTCGTCGCCAAGACGGAGGGTAGGATAGATAGTGGAAGCGCGCAGGAATTCCAGGCTGCGCTGGAGAAGGTAATTCAGCCCGAGGACAAGGCTCTGATTATCGACTTCGAGAATGTGTCGTATATCAGTAGTGCAGGGATGCGCGTGATCTTGCTGACGGCCAAGACTCTTCAGCGTCAAGGTGGGCAACTGGCTTTGTGCTCGCTGACCGAGCCTATTCGTGAGGTTTTCAAGATTAGTGGATTCGACAACATCATTGCGATCCACGAGACACGAGCCGAGGCGGCCGCAGCTATCTCAAAGTGAATTGGGTGGGGCCACGGGCCCATTCAGTGATGGTCCTGTTCTCGGTTCACCGGGAGCTCCTTGAGGGAGGCTCATGACCACTGACGTTTCCAGCGAAGACGCCGAGCAGACTGAAGAACTGCAGGACGATCAACCAGGCTACAAAATTCTCGTCGTTGATGACGAGCCTGACCTTGAGCCACTCGTCCGTCAACGCATGCGTCGGGAGATTCGATCTGGTCGGTACAGTTTCGTATTCGCCCACAACGGTGTAGAAGCTCTGAAGGAATTGGAAGACGACGACGACATCGATATGGTGTTGTCCGACATCAATATGCCCCAGATGGACGGGCTTACACTTCTCCAGGAAATTCCCAAGGCAAAACCAAATGTCCGCTCAGTAATCATCTCCGCTTATGGAGACATGCAGAATATCCGCACCGCGATGAATCGTGGCGCGTTCGACTTCATCACCAAGCCGGTGGATTTTGACGATTTACGTGTCACCATTGACCGAACCCTGCGACATATCCAGGAATTGCGAGACGCTCTTAGTGTTCGAGATCGCCTGGTTGCAATCCAAAATGAACTGGATGTCGCAAAGAATATGCAGCAATCCATCCTGCCGACGGTTTTCCCCTCCGGCGCTGGATATTCGGTCTATGGGACCATGCGGCCGGCTAGGAACATTGGAGGGGATTTCTTCGATTTGATGCGCCTCCAGTTCGACCGCGTCGGACTGGTGGTGGCGGATGTGTCCGACAAAGGAGTTGCCGCGGGGCTCTTCATGATGTCCTCGCGTACCCTGCTCAAAGGCGCTGCTGTGGGCAAAGGGCATCCCGGTGAAGTCCTGACCGAGGTCAACAGTCTCTTGGTCGAAGACAATGAAACGGGGATGTTCGTGACCGTCCTCTATTCCGTCTTCGATCCCCGATCCGGCCGACTGACCTATGCCAGCGGCGGAGAGAACCCGCCCTTGCTCGTCCGTCCGGACGGCTCATCAGAAGAACTACCCCTTACCCAGGGAATTGTCCTTGGAGTCGCTCCGAATTATGACTACATGGAGAATAGTGTTGATCTTGCGCCGGGGGACAGCGTTATTTTCGTGACGGACGGTGTCACCGAGGCCATGAACGAGGCTCAGGAACCGATGGGCATGCAGAGGGTTCGCGACCACTTTGCGCAGTCGCCGCCTAAAGACCCTGAAAGCACGGCCCTTGCAGTGATTGACGTCATCAAGGACTTTGCAGGGTCTGCCGCCCAGCATGATGACATCACCTGTCTCGTTTTGCGCAGGGACGACTAGGACGCCACTGTGAACATCTCTATGACCATTGAGTCCAAGCATGATGAGTTGGACCGCATCACTGCCGCCATAGAAGAACTCGGCGAGGAGAGCGGGTGGCCTCTTGAGTTGATCTACAAAATCAACCTTGTCCTTGAAGAGTTGACTCTCAATATCATGAACTATGGCTACACTGATGAAGAAACCCACTATATCGATGTGTCCGTCAAGTCCGAAGACGCCAAAGTTACTATCGAAATTGTCGATGATGGGCGTCCCTTCAACCCAATCAATGATGCGCCTCACCCCGACCTCGAGGGACCAATGATGGATCGGCGAATTGGAGGATGGGGTATCCACATCGTCCGGACAATTATGGATGACGTTTCCTACGTTCGGGCAGACAACAAGAACAGGATGAAGTTGGTAGCTAAACTGTAGCAGCGAGGCTGGAATGGTGAAGCCCAAGCTAGCCCGAATAGCGTTTGCCGTATCTGTCGGGGCCGTGGCGTTGTTGGCTGGTTGCCTGCCTGAAATCAGTCTACCCGGAGAGGATGAGGTTTCGACTCCCGAGCCTGATACAACGCAGGATCAAACCGTGGAGACGCCGGGCGTTACGCGTGATCAAGTTGTGTTCGGACAATCTGTCCGATTCAACGAGATTGGAACGGGCCTGCAAATTGGAATTGAAGCCGCGTTCAATGAGATCAATTCTCGGGGTGGAGTGAACGGACGTAAGCTCAGTCTAATCACGCTGGATGACGACTACGATCCGGCCAAAGCCCTCAGAAATATAGACCGGTTCATAGAACAGGATCAGATTTTTGCGATTCTCGGCTCGTCCGGTACCCCAACAGTCCGTGCAGTTTTGCCGGTAACGATCGAGCAGGGGATGCCGGTCATTGCCCCATATACGGGCGCGGAATTTTTACGTGAGGATGCGCCGGACAATGTCATAAACCTCCGCGCCTCCTACAAACAGGAAACACAGGCGGTCATCGACTACCTCATTCACAGACGGGAAGTATCACGCATTGCCTTGCTCTACCAGGATGATGCTTTCGGACGGAGTGGTTACGCGGGTGCGCGCCAGGCACTGAGAACACATGACATGGAACCCATCGCAGTGGGCCTCTACACCCCGGATACCAATGCCATCAAGTCAGCGCTGCTGGATATTGCGCCGGCCCACCCGGAGGCGGTACTGCTGATTGGCACGTTTGAACCTGTGGTGGCCATGATCAAGTGGGCCAACCGCACAGGTCTGCATACGCAGTTCTACACGGTTTCCGTGGCGGGTAACAGACATCTGTTGGAACAGTTGGGGAACGGTGGCGCAGGAGTGTATGCAACACAGGTCATGCCCTTGGTAACCGCAGAAACTGAACAGATAGTGGTGACCTTTGAGAACGCACTTCGCGCCTACGACGAGAATGCGGAGGCTAACTTCTATTCGCTTGAAGGGTACATTGCAGGCAGACTTGCTGCCGTGGGCATTGCAGCCTGCCGCGAGGAACTGACCCGGGAGTGCTTCCTGCGGTCATTACAGAACGCCCAGTTACTCAATATCGACGGATTCAGGCTGCAGTTTGGAGAAAATGATAACCAGGGCTCGGACGCCGTATACCTCACTGTGATCGGCGCTGATGGCGTTTATCAACCGGTTGAAACACTGGTGGAGTCAGCATCATGAAGATTCCGTTGGTCAGAGCAATTCGCGGATTGTTGCCAAGGGGTCCAGGGCAGTCAGCCCCGGGTGACGGTGGCAGGCAGGACACTGAATCAGAGGAATGGCAGGCGCCGCCCGTGAGTGGGATTTGGGGAAGGATTCTGGGGCGTATCCGCATCGCGACTCAGTTGTATCTCAGTATCGGCGGCGCAGTTATGCTCACCTTGTTGGCCAGCTTGGTGGCATGGTTCTCATTCAACAGCATCAACGATGCGCAGGATCAAGTAAATGAAGGCAGCGTGCCGGAACTGGCGTCCGCATTCGGTATCGCCCAGTACGGACAGACCCTTGTTACTGCCGCGCCAAGTCTGACGGCCGCGGACAATCGGCAAGAATTTCTACGGGTTGTTGGCGAAATCGACTCTGCTTATGACGAGTTTGAGGACCAAATGGCCGCGCTGGAGGCTCAGCCCGGCGTTGATCCCGAGCGCATCCGCGTAATCAGGGATTACGCAAATACCCTTCTCTCAAACATCGACTCCATTGCTGCGCAAACAGATGGCACTTTTGAATTAATTGATTTGCGCGGCGTTCACCAAATCAGACTCACCAATCTGGGGATTGAGCTCAATGGAGTCCTCGTCCCGGCCATAGACGACCAGTTTTTCTTCATCATGACAGGCTTTCCGAGCATTGATCAGAATCAGGCCCAACGGCTAGAACATTTTTCCGAAGAGCAAGTCGAGAGATATCGGCGCCTTGTTGAGATTCAGTCGGATGTCAAGATCGGTGGTGAACAGTTGGCCAGCGCGTTCACAGCGACTGACCCCAGGCTCGTGGATTCCTTGAGGAACGAATTTGCGGCGGCGACGAGCAGAATTGACCGCAACATGGATTTCCTTGTGGGCACGGAGGTCCATGAACAAGCCCAACCTATCTTGAATGAGTTCTTTGCGTTGGGTCTTAGTGAGAACGGAATCTATGATGTCGTATTGCAATCACTCCAAATTGCAGGTGCTCAGCGACAACTCCTCGAAAGTAACCGCGCCCTTTCCATTGAGCTATTGGCTGAAGTGGACGGCCTTGTCATAGCGTCACAGGAGGGCACCGTGACAGCTACGGCAGCCTCTGCCCAGGCAATACGCACCGGACGAATCCTCCTCGTTGTGATTACGGCACTGAGCGTGATTGGGGCGCTGCTGGTGATCTGGCTATTCATCGGTCGCATTTTGCTCCGCCGCCTGAATACTTTGTCCAACCGCATGCAGAGCATGGCTGAAGGTGATCTGGAATCAGCAGTCGATATCGGCGGACAGGATGAAGTCGCTGTCATGGCGTCCGCGCTTGAAGTCTTCCGAAGACACGCGCTGGAGGTTCAGCGCTTGAACCTTGTCGAGCAGCTTGCCAATGAATTGCAGGACAAGAATGAAGAACTTGAAGGAGTCCTGGGTGAATTGCGACAAGCGCAGGGTCAGATTGTCCTTAGGGAGAAACTGGCCGCGCTGGGTGAGTTGACGGCGGGTGTAGCCCATGAAATCCGCAATCCGCTCAACTTCATGAACAACTTTTCCGAGGCGTCTCAGGAACTCGTCGATGAGCTCAAGGAAATCCTGGAAGATCCGAAATTCGAGATGACAGATGATCAGCGATCTTACGTTGATGAAGTTGTAGGTGATCTCCATGACAACCTCGGTCGGATCAAATCCCACGGTGACAGGGCCAATCGCATCGTCCATGACATGCTCCAAATCGGCCGTGATACTGGTGAGTGGGAACAGGTCGATATGAATATCCTTGTCGACCAACAGTTCCGTCTCGCCTACCACAGCCAGCGTGCGACTGACGCCGACTTTAACCTGACGACGGAAGAGGACTATGACCCCAACATCGGCACAGTGGAAGTGATACCGCAAGAGTTGGGTCGTGTCTTCCTCAATATGGTAGCCAACGCCTGCTATGCCACGGATCTTCGTCGCAAGAACTTGGCTGCCGAAGGCCGGGAAAAAGAGTACACACCGATGGTATGGCTGAAGACGCGCCGTGAAGAGGACAAGATACGTGTCACGATTCGGGACAATGGGGTTGGAATGCCGGATGAGGTGAAAGAAAAGATATTCAATCCATTCTTCACCACGAAGCCTCCCGAGAAAGGCACCGGCCTCGGCCTTGCTATTTCAAATGACATCGTCCGGCGGCATGGCGGATCCATCTCGGTGGAATCAGCGCCGAACGAGTTTACGGAGATGTACATTGATATTCCACTGCAGTCCGTGAAGGATTTCACGGCGGAAGAGATGGCTGAGATGCAGGGAGGTGCTCCCCAACAAGCCGAAACCGTAACTGCCGCAGACGACTAAACTTGCTATCGTTCTGATCAATCCTTGGCAATAACGTGAGGGGCGGCCCAGCGAACCGCCCCTCACGTTATTGCTGCTTGCTACCCGCTAGGACTCAGGCTTTATTTCTTGGGAAACTGCCGGTGAGTTCCAATCGTGAGCCCTAACTGACCCGGACGTTGTCTTGAATGTTCCAACAAGGTCAGACACCCTGTGTTCCTCTAGGTCGGAAGGGAGGCGGGCTAAGTTCACTGTAGGCGGGAGCACAATGCCGCCGGAGAAGACCAGTTTCATCGCGTCATCGGGATTAAGATTCGTTTCGATGACATCGTCTTCGAAGACGAACGCCATATTCCCGGAAGTGGGATTGGGAATCGTTGGGACATAGACAGTAACCATTGAGGTATGAGTCTCTGGGTCATAGATGCGTCCGGTGACAAAACCAAGTGCCATCATCCCTTCACGAGGCCATTCAATAAAGACGACGCGGTTGAAGTTCGTCTTCGTGCTACTGATGGAAGCCATCGCTTGCCTCATCACGCCGAAGACAACCCTCACAACGGGCAACGCGGCCAGAACCGCGCTGAGGCCGTCCATGATCTTACGCCCGGCAGTGAATGAAATCAGAAGGCCAACCAGGTAGAAAAGGAACAGCAATACGATCGCGCCAACTCCCCAGAAATCAAGGCCCAGGCTGATGTCTAGCGCTCCGATCGTGATGTCGAGCGTCGGTAGATCCAATAGTCGGATGAGTGGTCTGATCAGGGTGTCCGCATAGCCAACAAGGAATGCAACGACGCCGATTGTGACGAGCAATGGGACAAGTTCAAAGAGGCCATCCATGACGCGCCTCTGAATGTGTTGCTCTACCGATGAGAGCGTAGGCCTCTTGCCGCCAGCCTCCCCCTCTGTCTCCGTGCCCACATCGGTGGAGGCTCTCATACCGCTGTCATCGTTACTCAACGGCCCCCCCTGTGTTGAAATATGAATAAGTCCTGTCAACCACGCTGATGCGAGCGGCAAGCACAGTTACTGGCTGCGAACGTACTCTAGCATATGCCTTGCCTGACTGGGATGGACGATAATGGAGCCGGAGAGCTTAGCGACTAGCCCATTGTCATAAAGCAGGACTGAAGAGGATTAAAACGGGCGAGCCGCGCGTACAGCGCGGCTCGTTCTCTTTGTCGCATGGAGCCAGCGATCGGATTTGAACCGATGGCCTGCGGTTTACGAAACCGCTGCTCTACCCCTGAGCTACGCTGGCTTGAAGCATCCCGCCAATCGGCGAATGTGGTGGGCGAACCCATAATTCAATTCTATCAAATGAGTCCTGTATCCTTGTCTGAATGACTCCTCGTCCAGTCGCCATTCTTGGCATCATTGTGACCTTCGTTGTATTCACTTTTGAGGCGTGCAGTTCCTTTGGCTCTGCAACATCTATCCCGTCACCCGATTCTGCGAGTCCGGACATTCGTGTTCTCCCACCAACTCCCACTTTGGCGCCCTCTGCGACTCCGACTCTCACTGCGACTCCCACACCATCACCACTTGAACAGGGATTTCTGGCCATTGAGAACGTGGACGCCCCGGCATCAATCCAGGAAATGTCCCTAACGGGTCAGGTCTTCATACTGGAGATTGCCGCCACTCCGACTGAACGGGCGCGCGGCTTGATGCATCGTGAAGACCTCGCCGAAAACGCGGGAATGCTCTTCGTCTTTGCGCAAGAATCACTCCTCAACTTCTGGATGAAGAACACCCTGATTCCCCTGGACATCCTTTACATGGACTCTGGCGGAGTAGTTGTGGACATCCAGACAATGACCCCACAGCCGGGCGTTCCGGACTCCGAACTGCGGACGTATCCGAGCGCCGCGCCGGCACAGTACGCACTGGAGATTAACGCCGGCCTTGCGGAATCACTTGGTTTCGCGGTAGGAGATCAGGCCTACTTCCGCTGACCTTTTGGAGGAGAGGAAACTAGCTCGTAGCGTTGCCGCTCCGTTCGCTCCGACCTTTGGCGAACTTTGCAGCTTCCCGAGCCAGGGCAGCGATTCCCGTAGTTGGCACCGTAATCGTCCGCGGCCCCGCGTAGAGATTCGTCACGCGGTGTTGTGCCGGAGTTCCAGCCCAGATCAGGATCACATCGCCCCATTTCAAGTCGCTTGAGGCATCCCGCTGATTGGCGTTGCCAAGCCCGTTGACGAATCGCCACTCTACTGACTGAGGCGCAATCTGGCGTATCCGCGCCCACTTTGGGTTGGTGCCACCTACGACGACAGCGCGAGAGAGTCCGGCTCCACTCATGGCTGCGGCCATCTCATTCAGAGCTCGCCGATCGACGGAGCCGGCACACACCTCGCAGGCGTCCCGTTCCACCAGGATGAGCGCGCGAGGTTCAGAGACTTGTCGCTCCTGCTCATGCAGCGTCTCCCGGCATCCCGGGTTCGCACAGTGGGATGCCAGCCGTCTCTCCAGGGCTTCGCCAGCGTCCGGCTCCTTGTGGACGGCCATGTTGGTCCTTCCGGCGCGTGTGAATCCTGCATCCTCCAAAACTGCGCGCGCAATGACTTGCTGCTCCGCGCCGGAGATACCAAGCGAGTTCAGGAAGACCGTTATGGGTCGGTTTTTCATACATCCATTATCGAGGATGCTGCAAGGATGCTAGGAGCAGCAGATAGGGCGGGTTGTGTTGCGGCTATGGCACAGGAAGAGCGTGATATCGCTATAGTGGAAGAGGCGAAGGTGTCACGCCCCCATCGTCTAGTGGCCTAGGACTGCGGCCCTTCAAGCCGCCGACAGGGGTTCGAGTCCCCTTGGGGGCACCAACACGTAGTTTCTTAGTTCGGATAATCCGCCAGGCCGGGCCCCTCTTCCATGTCCGCGACCATGTCCGCCGTCGTCACGGCCTTGGCCCACTCAAGCAGCCCAATCTGCTCATAGCCGTTCACGCCACGGGATTCCATGCTCATCACCGGCTCGTGCGTGGGATCCTCGTGTTCGCACAGCATCTTTCGGATCAGCACGAAGCCCATGAGATCCTGATCTAGGATTGTTCCGTGTTCTTGTGTCGAAATCGTTATGCGATACATCCCGAGCCTCCCGTGAGAGCGACTTTCTCAGGTACAGCCTACTCGATTCGGCCACCTTGCGCCCCCATTGCGCCATTCTGCTTGAAGGACTGAATCCTGCCCTGAGTCAGAGGGGGCGTTTCCTTGAAGTGAAACCCTTCTGTTCGCCTACTTTCAAAGCGTTCCTGTAGACTACAAGTGCTGTTAACCATCATGAAACTGGATCTCCACGTACACACAAACTTTGGCTCATCCGACAGCGGCCTTTCGCCTCAGGATCTCGTGACGGCCGCCAAGGCCGTCGGACTCGATGGTGTGTGCGTTACCGAACACGGTACTGTTTGGGACTCCTATCAACTTGAACGATTCTCCGCCGAGCATGACTTTCTCGTCATTCCGGGCATGGAAGTTGCCACAGACTTGGGGCACATCACCTGCTTCGGGCTGACGGGATATTCGTCCGGCATTCACCGGGCGGAGATCCTGCGGAGAGTCGTGCAAGCGTCGGACGGCATCATGATCGCCGCGCACCCCTTTCGCCGCCTGTTTGACGATCCGCGTATTAATGGCTGGCCAAAGATGTACACCGTTGAGGAAGCGGCTGATCTCCCCATCTTCAAACTGACTGATGAGTTGGAAGTGGTAAATGGGGCGAATAACGCGCAGGAGAATCTCTTTGCGTTGCAGGTTGCCCAGGTACTCGGGCGTATAGGCGTGGGTGGCGGAGACGCCCACTCCACGTCTGGCATCGGTTCTGGGGCAATCGTGACCGAACGGCATGTCTCCAACGTGGAGGAGTTCATCGAGGAAATCCGGGAGGGCCGTTATTACCCCACCGGTGCGCTGCTCAAGGGCAGCGATATCTCCTATTGGGACGAACGGGCCGCCGACCTTTCTGCGGTAGGCGTGAGATGACTGCCTCAAGCGCGTCGGACAACGCTTCATTTCCGCTGACGTTCGTCTCGCTTGACCTGGAAACCACAGGGCTGAGCGCGGAGAGCGATCGCATCATCGAGGTCGGCGCAGTCAAGGTTGAGCAGGGCAGGGTCGTCAACAGCTTTCAACGACTCATCAATCCGGGTCACGCACTCCCTGATTTCGTCTCTGTGCTTACCGGCATCACGGATGCTGATCTTGTTGGCGCGCCCCCGTTCACCGACATTGCCGACGATCTTGCAGCATTCATCGGCGACCTGCCGATGGTGGGGCAGAATTATCAGTTCGATCTCGGATTCCTGAATGCGAATGGCGTAAAGCCAAGCGGCCCGGTATTCGATACGCTCGACCTCTCCCGAATCCTGAGGCCATCAGCCGCCAATCATTCCCTCGGATGGCTCATCGAAGAACTGGAAATCGCCAATGAAAACCCGCATAGGGCGCTTGCAGACGCGGAGGCGACTGCACACGTTTTCCTCAGGTTCTGGGACATGATTCTTGCACTCGACCCGGCCACGCTGGCGATGATTCGTTCACTCTCCAACCGCGCACCGGGTGACTGGAGAGCGGGCCCGGTTTTTGAATTGGCTGCTCAACAAAAGGGAATTGCCAGCGACGGGCCTGAACGGGTTATCCGACTGCTCACCGAAAGACTCGGCAAGCCAAGCGTCGAATCCGAAACACGACAGCGGAAACTACCTACAACGCAGGACGGAACAGCGCCCATCGGAGCGGCATTTGAGCCCGATGGCGGACTCGCCAAAGCGCTTGGCGACTCGTATGAGCCACGTTCGCAACAACTGGAGATGTCAAAGGCGGTGGCGCAAGTTCAGGAAGCAGATCAAACGTTACTTTTGGAGGCCCCGCCCGGCACAGGCAAATCGTTCGGCTATCTAATCCCCGCCATCTGGCGCGCGGAAGCTGCTGAAGAACAGGTCGTTGTTGCCACATCCACCAGAGGCCTACAAGAGCAGCTTGCCGCCAAAGATGTTCCTGTCGCTCTGCGAGCACTCGGCCTGACACCGGACGAAGTTCGCGTTGCTGTGCTCAAGGGTAGGGGAAACTACCTGTGCATATCGCGTCTGCTCTCGCGGCTGGGCAGCCTTGAGGTGACGCCTGGTGAGGCCGCTTTCTTTGCCCGGCTGATGGTGTGGCTGGAATCAACCGAAAGCGGCGATCTTGGCGAGTTGCCCATGGGTGAGCAGGAGGCGGCGCGTTGGGCAATCCTGTCCGCAGGATCGGAAGAGGGGCACCGCAACTGCGCCTATGAGCGGGAAGGACTATGTTTCATTGGCCGGGCGCGAAGAGCTGCGCAGGCCGCCCACCTTGTCATCACAAATCATGCGCTTCTGCTTGCCGATTCGTCCTCTGGAGGCAACGTTCTCGGTGAAATCCCTCACGTGATCCTCGATGAGGCGCACAACCTTGAGCGTGAGGCCACCGATCACTACAGTCGTTCCGTCGCTCACAGCGAAGTCAATGAGCTGCTCAACTCGCTTGGTGCAGATTCGGAAGACGGAAGACCACGAATTGTGACGACGGCGCTGGGCTCATCCGCAGGAACAACCGCTCAGGAGATGGATGCTGCAGGTGCTGAGGTTGGCAGGGCAGCTCGCAGTTCGGCTACCCGGGCAGGTCAATTCTTCACTGCCGTAGGCGCTATCGCCGCCGGGACACGCTCGGATCGAGGCGGCGATTCTCAGGTGCGGCTCATTCAACGCGTCCGTGAGACGGATGAATGGCATGAGGCCGCGAAGGCTTGGGAAGACCTGGACGCCACTCTTGCTGGAATCGCCGACCTCGTCGATTCGCGGTTGAGATTGGCCCTGCAAACACCACAGGGTCGGCAAGGCCCGTCTACAGACATAGATGACATTGTGAGGCGCATAGCTAATCTTCGCGAACGCCTGCAGGTCATCATGACTGAGGCAAATCCTGACGACGATATTACGTGGCTTGAAACTCCGCGAGATCAGCGAGGAAGCCTCTCATTGCATTGGGCACCGATGTCTGTTGCGCCGCACCTCGCGTCTGGCCCCTTCGCCGACCGAAAGTCGATTGTCCTCTCCAGCGCGACGTTGACGACGGACGACTCCTTTGGATTCATCACTGACCGGTTGGGACTTGAGGAACCGGAAACGTTGCAGGTGAGGCTCACTCTGGGGCCGGAGGATGCGGCGGCAGCAATGGTCCCCGCTGACGTGCCGGACCCGAACAACAACGCCTACGGCAGAGCTGTTCAGCAGGCCGTCGTCGATGTTGCCACGGCAACGGGCGGCGGCGTGCTGGCACTGTTCACCTCACACGCGTCATTGCGCCAGACGTACACGAAGGTAAGCACCGATTTGCGGGAGCGCGGTATCAATGTCTTGGGGCAGGGGATCGATGGCGCGCCCGATCGGCTGGCCGAAATCGCTCGACTCCGCAAGGGAATCGTCATCTTGGGCGCGGCAGCGTTCTGGGAAGGCGTCGATTTGCCCGGTGACGCCCTGAAGGCGCTCATCGTCACCCGCCTCCCGTTTGATGTGCCGTCCGATCCGATAATCGCGGCGCGTGGGGAGACTTACGAAAACGCTTTCAGCGAGTTTCAGATTCCACGGTCACTCCTGCGGTTCAAGCAGGGTGTTGGACGCCTGCTTCGGAGTACGAAAGACCAGGGCGTAATCATCATCCTGGATTCGCGGGTACTAAATCGCGCATACGGAGCAGCATTCATCGATGCGCTCCCCACGTCCACCGTACAGACTCCGACCCTTGATCGATTGGGCGATGAGGTGCGGGACTGGTTCAACACTGATGGAGAGTGACAAGGTGAGCGCACAGGCGGCCCGCATCGAATTGACCTCTCCACTTGACCTGCCGGCGTCGCTGGATGAAGGACAGGCCTTTGGCTGGACTGCCCCGGATGACGAGGCCGATGGCTGGTGGATCGGAACTGTCTATGGCCACGCAGTTCGAATCCGGCACTTGGATGAAGAGGCCGAGAGTCCCGGCGTTCTTGAAGTTTCCGCACATGACCCTGATCTGCCAAATAACTCTACCGCAGAAATGGTGACTCGCTACCTGCGACTTGATGACAACCGCTCACAGATCAGGAGTGCGCTGTCCCAAGATTCTGTGCTCGCGGAGATCATGGGTCGCTGGCCCGGCCTGACCCTGTTGCGTCAGGAACCGTGGGAGTGTCTTGCAAGTTTCATCATTAGCGCCCAGTGCCATCTGCCACGGATTAAGAGAAATATGCAGAACCTGGCCGAAGCATGCGGCGTCAGCGGTACAGCATGGGGTCAACGGGTATATCGCGTTCCTGACCCGGCCGCAGTGGCACGACTGGGAGAGGCCCAACTCCGCCGCATTGGACTAGGGTTTCGCGCGCCGTTTCTCGCTTCGGCCGCCATTTGCATTGCAGAGGGCGACGTTGAACTCGATGAACTGCGAACTCTGCCGTACGAAGATGCCAAAGGCGCACTGCTGACGTTCAAAGGCATCGGACCGAAAATCGCCGACTGCATCCTCGCATTTTCCTTGGATCACACAGAGGCGTTCGCCGTGGATAGATGGGTAAGCCGGGCCGTGACGCGCTTGTACCTTGGTGGCAAGAAAACTCCCGAGGACAAGATTGCGGCGTGGGGGCGGGAGCGCTTCGGTGCTTACGCGGCCTATGCGCAGCAATTGCTCTTTCAGGAGGAGCGCGAGGTGGCCATGCGCGAACGCGCTTTACCGGGCAGCGTCATGATCCGTCAGAGGCGGCAGAATCGCGCCCCGTCCATTGCCTGACCAACTGCACTTCGCCATCCCTGTTCAAGACCAGGTTGTCGAGTCGGGCCTTTCGTAGCTGGTCGAGGAACTTTCCGACGAGGGGCCCTTGACGCACGCCCATCTCAAGCAGGTCATTCCCGTTCAGCTCAGGCTGGACGTGTCGCCACGTTCCGAGATATGAGGCAATTGCACGAGCCTCAGAAGCGTCTCCGTGAGGTACAGGGCCTCGAGGGCGGCCGGTTCAAACTGGGAGAGGACGTCCGAAAAATTGCTTGGACGGCCCACTTCTGAGGCCTCACGGAATGCCGCCGATCCGCTCGTCTTCCAGAAGCGGATGTCATCGACCGCCCGGCGAGAACTGCCTGCAAGATGGAAAGTGTCAATGAGTGTGTCGTACTCCGTTCCTACTGTTGTCGCAATGAGGGCCCAATGCACGTCGGTATCATCCGCGTCGTCCGGCCGGACCGCAGCCTCTCGATCGGACATCGAGAAAGTGTATAGCCCGCTCACCCAATCGGATGCCGTAGGTAGGTGATCCAGAACGCCCCAGGACTGCAGCATAATCAGCCCTTCCATAGGCTTCTCTTCTCGCCAAAGTCGGTTGAACTCGTTACGTAGGCGATCCGGGCCAACCGTGCCGATATAAGAGGCATCGTTCTTCAACCACGCCTCGGTTTCCGCGTTCAGTCTGAACCGGAGTCGTGAGGCGTAACGGGCAGCGCGAATCATTCTTGTGGCGTCATCACGGAACGACGCAACATGCAGAGCTCGAAGTACTCCTGCTTGTACATCGTTGACGCCACGGTGAGGATCGACGACCCGCCCGAAATCCATCGAGCCAATGGAGACGGCGATTGCGTTCGCTGCAAAGTCACGTCGCCCCAGATCCGTTTGGATATCTGATGGGGCAACATCAGGCAGCGTGCCGGGCAACGAGTATGTTTCGCTGCGGGCCGTGGCGATGTCCATGTCCCTCGTGCCGATGGTCAGCTTGACTGTCATAAACTGCGAGGCTGTGGTTCTGTGGGCAAGCCGAAACTGCACGGCTCTCTGCGCCAGTTCTTCAGCGTTCCCCTGGACAACGAGATCCACTTCAACAGGATTCCGCCCCAGCAGAATATCCCGCACAGCCCCGCCAACGATGAAGAGCGTGCCTTGTTCCGCAATCTCGCCGAGCGTACGGCACGTTTCCAGTAGATCGGGCTCCAGCCGCTGTCCCAATTCAAGCGCAATGCTATTGGACATCATGGTGCTTTAATCATCGCATGGCTTGGCGAGGGGTCGCTTTTTTGACTCATTCGGACAGGCATTCTAGAATCACTGAGAGGATCAGAGCGCTCCGGAATCGCCGGGCGCAATTGGAGGTTTTTGGTGGCAACACAAGTTGGAACAAAGCCAATCGTCTACACCCTGACGACGTGCCCTGCGTGCGTCGTGATGAAAGAGGATTGGACCAAACAAGGTATCGAGTTTGAAGAGCGTCAGGTTGATGAAAACCAGGCGTGGCTCGATGAGGCCCGTATCTATGGCGATGTCGTCCCGATCGTGGTGTACCCCGATGGGAAGGTCACCATGGGATACAAGGACATGATTAGCTGCAATATCGGCTAATCCGTCGCCTATAAGGCGTATTCAGCGACAATTCGAGAATCGGAGGAAATACGATGGCTGAGAAGACAACCGTGGTCACTCCCGAGCGATTTGGTTCGGGATTCACATATGACGACTACATCGAGCAGATCAAGGTCAACAAGGACAGGTTTGAGCAGTACTACAACAGCGCCCAGCTCTCGGATGATGACGTGGCATTTTTCCGCCGGGCGAAGGATGCCGGTGCGACAAAGATGCTGATTCTCGGCGAAGATTGGTGCCCTGACGTGTTCCGCGGGATGCCTGTTCTCGCAAAGATCGCCGAAGCAGCGGGTATGGATGTCAGCGTTTTCCCACGGGATGAAAACCTCGACATCATGAACGAGTTCCTCAAGAACGGTGAGTTTATGTCCATCCCCGTTCCCGTGTTCTATACGGACGATCTGGAAGAGATTGCCCATTGGCATGAGCGACCCGAGTCCGCCAACGAAGAGATGCCGAAGATCACCGAAGAAGTGAAGGCTGAGATTGGGGACGAAGACGAGCAAGAATTCCGCCGCACAGTACGTGAGCGGATGCAGTCTCGCTACCCTACGTGGCAGGTGGAGACTGTTAGGGAGCTGCGGGAGTTGCTCGCTGAAAAGCTGTCCCTCTAAGCCTGATTCGCCTGATATTGGAGAGGACGGGGCACACGCCCCGTCCCTTCTTTTTTGGTTCCGCTGCTAACGTTCGCGGGCGTGTCGGCGTTCGAATATACAACGTGCTGTGGCGGCAGGGCCTATGGTTGGTAGGCACCCGCCCCGGAGGTGTTTCAAGTGCCCCCTAGGACAATTGAGGTATGTGGCGGATGGCGACGATCAAGCGTCTGCGGCTATGGCAAATCCTTGTAATCATCGGCGTATTGATCGTTGGCTTCGGCGGCGGCGCATATGTCATCAATGCGCAGTTGTCGAGCGATCAGGCCGCCGGAGGCCTCACAGAGAATGAGCAGCTTGTCGCGGTGACGCGCGGGGATCTGATCAACCAGGTACAAACGGGCGGCACGCTTACTTTGCCCCATCGGGAATCCATACGCTTGGGCGTTGGTTCCGTCGTCAAAGAGGTGTTGGTTGAAGAGGGACAAGCCGTTATTGAAGGCCAGGCCCTCTTTACTTTGGATGACTCAACCGTAGTGCAGCATGACATGGAAATCGCGAAGGCGCGGATTGCGCTGCGAGATGCGCAGGACGCTCTGGCGAATCTGCTCCCGGATGCGCAAGCAGATCTGGCTACTGCTGAGGATAACGTCACGGACGCGGAGCGGGTTCTTGCTGACCTCAATAAGGAACACCGGGAGAAAATCGAGACGGCGCAGGATGATGTTGATAAGCAGGAAGAAGTGTATCGGGACATCTTCGCCGCATGGCTAGGCGTCACCCTTGAAGAGCATGAATCGACAATGCCTCCGGTTGAGCTATTGACGAGGTGGGGAGTCAACCTTGAGGAACTGCTAATCGAGACTGCCGGCGCCGACACAGTGAGGGGTATCTATTCCCGTGGTGCTCCGGCAGACGATCCGGCCACTAGGTGGTCTGAAACCATCGTCTACGGCATCGTCAATTTCTACCCGGGTCAAATCGTCGCCACGTGCAAGAGCACTGATGCTCACCCGCTCAACGGGCACTGCCTTCAGAAAGGGTTTGATGACGCCTGGGACGCCTTAACGACGGTTCGCGACGACCTCGATAGCGCGCTTACGGCCAGGGATACCGCGATAAGAGAGGCGCAGACCAAGCTGGACGCGGCGCGGGAAGAGCGCGACCAGTCGTTGCTCGCCGTGCGTGATGCGGGCGAGGGAGACGAGGGATACACCCGTCAACTCAAAGAGGCTGAGCTTGCAGCAGCAGAGGTTGCGCTACAGGATGCGCTGCAGCAGCGCGAGGAAGCGACCGTCCGCGCGCCAATCGATGGCATTGTCGCCGTCCTCAATGCGGTTGCGGGCGAGGAACTTGACGTAGAATCGCGGATCGCAGTTGAAATCATTGACACGTCCATCGTGGAGCTTTCAGGGCAGGTGGATGAGACCGACGTGCTGCGAATCAGCTACGGGGATTCGGCAGAAATCACTTTAGACGCGATGCCCGGGCAGGTATTCACCGGCTCAATATCCTCAATTTCGTCCGCGGCGCAACTTCAACAGGGCATCGCGGTCTTCACTGTGTTAGTACGCATTGACGTCCCACCGGAGGTTGACCTGCGGGAGGGCATGAACGCCAACGCCCGCATGGCCGTGGAGGAAGAATTCGACGTCTTGCTGGTTCCCGTGCAATCGATTTACGGCACGTTCCAGGAGCCGATTCTGCGTGTCATGTCCGACGGTGAGTCAACCTCGCGCCCGGTGACCTTGGGGGACAACGACGGCTTCTGGGTCGTTGTCGAGAGCGGCGTGAATGAGGGCGAAGAGGTCATCATGCACGTGTCCGAGGCCGATGAATTCGGCGTGTTCGGCGGCGGCCCGGGATTCCAGCGCCAGACAACCCGGACCGTCCGGGTGGTTAACTAGCGGCGTTCATGCGGCAGGCAGCCGGAGCGGCGATGTGATTGAACTGGTCAACGTCACCAAGACCTATCGGATGGGTGAGGTTGAGATTGGCGCCCTGCGCGGTGTCAATCTGGCTGTCAATGATGGTGAGATGGTCGCCGTCATGGGAGCCTCTGGCTCCGGCAAATCGACCCTGATGAACATTCTTGGCTGCCTTGACGTTCCCACGTCCGGCCAGTATTCGCTTGATGGCGTCAGCGTTGGGCGGCTGTCCGATTCACGGCTGGCGGCGATTCGGAACCGCAAGATTGGATTCGTATTTCAGAGCTACAATCTGTTGCCGCGCTTAACAGCGGAGTCGAATGTCGAACTGCCACTGTTGTATGCGCGAAAGGGCGCCAGCGCTCGTTTGGCGCGGGAAGCGTTAGGGCGTGTCGGACTTGCGGACAGGACGGGCCATCGTCCAACGGAAATGTCCGGCGGGCAACAACAGCGAGTTGCCATCGCAAGGGCGTTGGTCAATGAGCCGTCCATCCTGCTTGCCGATGAGCCGACCGGCAACCTGGATTCCCGCTCCAGCTTGGAGATTATCGAACTGCTCAAGGAACTCAATCGACAGTCGGGCATCACCGTCATCATCGTCACGCACGAGGAGGACATCGCACGTTTCGCTGAGCGAAGAATCCTGATGCGGGACGGTGAAGTCGTCAATGATGAGAGAGCGGGGATGGAGTGAGTCCGCAGCGCACGCTCCTCTCCGCCCTGCAATCCGTGGGGTCGAACAAGCTCCGGAGCCTTCTCACGCTGCTCGGCATCGTGATCGGCGTGGCGGCGGTGATCTCGCTCATGTCCATCGGGCGCGGCGTGCAGGAGTCCGTGACATCGTTCATCCAGGAATTGGGCACCAACACTCTCTTCATCAGCCCGTCAGGGGGATCACTGACGTTGGATGATGCATACGCGCTGGTGGACCCCGTACTGGCCCCCTCAATTGACAAGGTTGCGCCGGAGATTAACTCGTTTGGGGACGTGACCACCACTGATGACTTCGGAGCGCGCAGCATTTCCGGCGAGATTACGGGCGTGACGCCGGAGTACCGGGACGTGCGAGATTACGAAGTTGCCACCGGAAGCTTCATCAGCATTCCCCATGTTTCTGCCGCGTCTGATGTGGCAGTCCTCGGCTCGCAGGCGGCAGTGGACCTCTTTCTGGGGCGTAATCCGATTGGACAGACCGTCACGATCAACAACCGGCAGATGACAGTTATCGGCGTGCTGGAAAGCAGGGGAGGAGGAGCGTTTGGTTTTGAAGACAACCGCGTCCTCATTCCAATCACGACTGCTTATCGCCGCATCAGCGCAGATCGAAGTTTTGAGGGTACTGTCGGCGTCGATACCATCAGTGTGCTGGTTGGTGATGTCGACAACATGGAACGGGCTGAGGACGAAGTAAGCCGGGTCTTGCGTCTGCGGCATCGCCTTACGGAAGAAGACGACTTCGAGGTCAGGAATCAACAGCAAGCGCTGGAAGCTTTCCAGGAAACTACGCAGGCCTTTGTCCTCTTCCTTGGTTCGATTGCGGGCATCTCCCTCATTGTCGGCGGGATAGGAATCATGAACATCATGCTCGTGTCAGTGACGGAGCGGACGCGGGAAATTGGTATTCGCAAGGCGGTGGGCGCGCGGCGGTGGGACATACTCTCGCAGTTCGTGCTGGAGGCGATCCTGCTGAGTTTGGGCGGTGGAATCATCGGGGTGCTTCTGGGAATGCTCATCGCGCAGGGAATGAACGTGACGCTGTTAGCTCAAGAAGACATCCGTACGGTGGTGAGCACGGATATTACGGCGCTGGCGCTTGGCGTTTCCATGCTCATTGGTCTGGTGTTCGGCATCTATCCCGCGATGCGGGCCGCTGCCCTGCATCCAATCGAAGCACTGAGATACGAGTAGGGGATGAGATGATGGACGATCAGCCGATTGAATCAACAGGTGAGGAACAACCCGGCGGGCCGGGCGCGCGTGTATTCATAGGAATCGCCGGTCTGGTATTGGTCGTCGGACTGAGCATCGGCGGCGCGTTCGGAATCGGCGTGCAGGTGGGACAATCGCAAGCAGAGGATGTGGAAGAGGTTCCACCGTTGGCCATAACTGCTGAAGGTTCCTTCACGGAAGTGGAAGCGGATGACGAGGACAGTGATACGGAGACCGTGACGTTTGGGCCGGGCGGCGGTGAAATTCCGCCGGAGGTGATTCAGCAAATGCGGGCACAGGGCGCGACGGAAGCTGATATAGCCGCCATACGCACCCAGGTCAGACAATTCCAACGCGGCGAGGGAGCGGGTTTCCCCCAGGGTCGCCCCGCTTTCATGGCAGGAACGGGCGACACCGATAACGGGGAAATCGGGACGCGCATGAACGGGACCATTGAGTCCATAGATGGGAGCACAATTATATTGATGACACCAACAGGCCTACAGCGCATATCGACGATTGCCGGAACCCGAATTACCGTCACTCAGTCGGGCGAAATCGATGACCTGAGCATCGGTGATCGGGTCACAGTCGCCGTCGTCCCCGGTCCTGAAGAAGACGTGCTGGAGGCCGCGAGCATCACTGCTGTTTCTGTCGACGAATAGGCAGCGTGCAATAATAGAGACGCTATGACAGCACAGCGTACTCGCCTTTCCAGTTCCCCTTCTTGACCGACTCGTGCCCCGCTACCGGGACATGAAGCCGTATGAGCCTGTCGCACCGCCGGAGCGGCTTGAAGCGGAGAGTGACGCAGGTGAGGAGGGGATCGTCCGGCTGAACGCCAACGAGAACCCCTACGGCCCCCCGCCCCGTGTCCGGGCGCTCATAGAATCGTTCGACGCCGCCAACATTTACCCCGATCCTGACCATGCCGCGCTTCGGGCTTGTCTGTCGGGATACACGGGCTTCTCTGCTGATCGCATTGTTGCCGGGTCGGGCAGCGATGAGCTTATCGCTCTGATCATGAGGTTGTTCGTGGGACAGGACGATACTGTCGTTGCCGCGCCGCCGACGTTCGGTATGTATGCGGTAGAGACCGATCTTGCGGGTGCCCGTTTCGTTGGCGTGCCGCGCAGTCGGGATGATTTTTCTATTGATCTGCCCGGCCTCGTCGCAGCGGCGAGAGACGCGGCGATTGTCTTCTTTTCGAGTCCCAACAATCCAACAGGCAACGCTGTGACGGAAGGCGAAATTCGAGCCGTCGCGGAGACGGAAGCCCTCACGATTGTCGATGAGGCGTACGCTGAATTTTCCGAAAAGTCGCTCATGCACCTGGTGGATGAATATCCCAACGTTATCTTCCTACGAACGTTCAGCAAATGGGCGGGACTCGCGGGGCTCAGGGTGGGCTATGGCATCTTCCCCGCTGATTTGGCCTCGATCCTCATGACCGTCAAGCCGCCCTACAACGTCAATACATTGGCGCAGGCGGCGGCCATTGCGGCCATCGAAGACCTGGAAACGGCTATGGCGACGGTTAAAACCATCGTGAAAGAGCGTGCCATCCTTGAGGAGGCGTTGCGTTCACTACCGAGCGTCCGTGTCTTTCCCTCAGACGCCAATTTCCTGCTCGTGCGCTTCCTTGAGCACGACGCCAAACAGTTGCATGCCTCATTACTGAAGCGTGGCATCGCCCTGCGCCACTTCAACACGCCCGAGTTGCGCGACTGCATCCGCATTTCTGTAGGGAAACCACGGGACCATGAGCGTCTGCTTGAAGCAATGCGAGAGGAAATGGAGGCCCAGAAGTGACAGGGGAGGGAGCGACTGCGCCCCGCCAGGCCACCGTCCGGCGCGAGACAAGAGAGACCATCGTCGAAGTGTCGATCAACCTTGATGGACGCGCCCAACACGATGTGAGCACTGGCTCGCTGATGCTCAACCACCTGATTGATCAACTGGGTCGGCATAGCGGCTTCGATCTCACCGTGCGTGCTGAGGGCCTGAACGATCCCGATGGACACCACACTGCGGAGGACACAGGCATCGTGATCGGGCGGGCGCTCGCCGAGGCCTTGGGAGACCGCACCGGCATTCGCCGCATGGCGCATGAGACAGTCCCGCTCGATGACGCGTTGACGACATCGGTTGTGGACCTTGGCGGGCGCGGTTACGCAGCCATCGGCCTGCAGTTCAGCACGGGAATGATTGGCGATTTACGGTCGGAGTTGGTCGGCCACGTGCTGGAGTCCATCGCGCGCGAGGGGCGCATCAATTTGCATGTTGTCCAGCACGCCGGAGTCAATGACCACCACATCGCTGAAGCCACGTTCAAAGCGCTTGCCAAGGCGCTGGATACGGCCACGCGTCGCGATGAGCGGTTCGCAGGTATCGCGCCCTCTACCAAGGGCACACTGACGGACTAGCAGCTAGTCGTCTGCTACCACTTCGAATCGGTAGTCCTCAATCACGGGGTTCGCCAGCAGTTGACGGCACATGTCCGTCGCTTGGGACTCCGCCGCCTCCTGTGACGAGGCCTCCCCAAGCTGCACCTCAAGGTAACGCCCCGCCCGCACCGCTGAGACGGAGTTGTAGCCCAGGTTCTTTAACCCGCCCAGGATAGATAGTCCTTGTGGATCGACAACGCCCGGCTTGGGCGTCACGTAGATTCGCGCGAGGTAGTTCGCCATCCCGCTGTAGAAAGCCGCCTCTTGGCTCAGTTCTGCGCGGTGGTTCCCGCGTTGTCGGTATGCCTACGGTTGCGCATTCTCTGAACGGCCATCACGCCAAGCGTTCCGGCGAGCGTACCCGAATATCACGGGCAGGAAAAGCTTGACCGTGATCGGCATCTCGCTGAGCTGGGAAACGCCCCACACGATGCTAACCGCGCCTACGATGGTATAGACCATGATTGCCGCAGCGACCGCGATAAGCGCGCTGCGGACAATACGCCCGATGCTCACAGGGCAAGCTCCTTGGACGTGAGCCGCTGATACACGTCGCGATACTTGTCTATCGTCTGCTGCACGATGTCGTCCGGCAGTTCCGGCGCGGGCGGCTCGCGATTCCAACCGGACTCGATAAGCCAATCCCGGATAATCTGCTTGTCAAAGCTCGGCTGCGACTTGCCGGCCTCATAGATGGTCGCATCCCAATAGCGGGACGAGTCCGGCGTCAGCAGCTCATCAATCACTGAGATCTTGCCGTCAATGATGCCGAACTCAAACTTGGTGTCTGCCAAGAGCACGCCCATTGCCTTGGCATACTCGGACGCCATTCGGTACAGCGCGAGGCTGTGCTCTTCAAGCGGCCACGCGATGTTGCCGCCCACCAGCTTCCATAGCTCGTCCACCGTCAGAGGTTGATCGTGCCCCGTCTCCTCCTTGGTGGTGGGCGTGAAGAGAGGCTCCTCAAACGCTTGTGAATTAACCATATCTGCGGGCAAGTCATAGCCCTGAACCGTGCCGGATTTCTGGTATTCGGCCAGCGCGGAGCCGGTGATGTAGCCGCGAACGACGCACTCAATATCGATGCGCTCGGCCTTCTTAACCACCATCCCGCGGCGAGCGACAGCCTCATCGAGGTCGCCGAGTTTGTATTGATTGGCCACCTCCGGCTCGTATGCGCCATGCCGACGAAATGGTTGGGAAACTCATGGCCGGAACGGCGGAACCAGAACGCGGAGATCTCTGAGAGGACAATGCCGCGCCCGGGAACACCCGTTGGCAACACAACGTCAAATGCAGAGACACGATCCGTGGCGACCAGCAGCAACGTGTCATCGCCGAGGTCATACGTATCGCGGACCTTGCCGCGATGGATCATTGGGAAGTCGAGTTGTGTTTCAACAAGGGCCTCTGTCATGGCCTCATTGTAGCGCACGGGATGGGGTGGAAGGGCGATATTATGTTGCGTTGTGGCGTAGAATTATGAGAGCGCGGTCGAATTAGCGAGGAGGCGAAACAATGTTGTTGAGCACATACATTGGGTTGATTGTGCGGCCCGTTCACACCCTCCAGCAGATTGTGAATGACCGGCCGGTAGGGTTGGGCCTTCTGACACTGCTGATTGTGGCCATTGCCAACGGAATTGTGACGTTCGGCCTGGGAATTGACACGTCGGCGTTTGAAGAGTTCTCAGACGAAGAAATCACCATTGGCGCCGGGTTCATTGTCATCGGAACCCTCTTGTTTGTCGCTTTCGTCGCAGTTGAACTGGGCTTCTTCTCTCTGATCGTGCATCTCATCTCGAAACTGTTTGGCGGCGACGGGGCGTACACGGGGATGCTGGCTGGCTTGATGATGCTATCTGTTCTGAGCTTGATTCCGGTCGTGCCCTCCCTACTCGATGTTCTTGCCAGAGGTGAAGACGAATCGTCTGCTTTTGAAGGCGATTGCCACGGTGGTCAGTCTTGTCGTGGCTGTCTGGTCGATCGTGCTGGCTATTCTCCTCATCCGCGAGAACTATCGCCTGACCACAGGGATGGCCGTTTTGAGCGGCATTGCGTCCTTCTTTGCCGCGATCGTCGTCGGCGTCGTCCTGTTCATCTTGCTGATCATCGTCCTTGTCGTTATCGTCGTGGGACTGGGCATCGCTACTGGCTAGCACCATCTAACAGAGTCCGCGACCACGAAGAACGAGACGTGTGGGCGGCGCTTTCGCGCCGCCCACACTCTTTAAACTCGCCTCCCGCGTACTATGGATTGATGTTTATTGATCCGTCAGCGGGTGGAGATGCCCAAAGCGTGGGCGTGCCGGGGCCGCAGAAACGCAAGCGACCCGTGACGTTTTATCTGCGCGGCATCGTGCGTACACCCTCGTACTCCTTCAGCGATATCGCCATCGACCAGCCGATATGGCGCGGGACGGGCCTGCTGCTCGCCGGGTTGGCCGTGGCAGGCGCCTTGTTCGGTCTCGGCGGCCTGATTTCCGATTACGATGGCCTGCAGGGCGCAGTCATCGGCATGCTGGGGTTCGCCTTGGGTGGATACACAGCCTTCCTGTTCTTGATGATGTTGCTGCACCTGATCGGCAAGGCGTTCGAGGGTGAGGCGAGCATTGCAGAGGAACTTTCAGCGATGACCTGGGCCGCGTTGTCGTTCTGGCTCCTCGTCCCAACTGCGTTGCTATGGCTCGTCGTAGGAGGCGCAGGGCCATGGGTCATGACGCTGGGAATCTTCGTGACGTCTCTGGCTGCGATTCGCCTTACCTACATCGCCATCCGCGAGGCGAACCGATTTGTCGGCACACAGGCCATCCTGACCATGCTGATGCTGCCCCTGGGAATGGGGTTGCTGGCCATTGCCACCTTCTTCGTCTTCGCGTTCGGCACGCTAATTCTTGAGTAGGGCCGCACTAGTGGATCCATCGCGTATACTGAGGGCATAAACAGGGAGGCAGTATGACGATTCCAAGCGGACTCGAGTTGATTCTGATTCTGGCGATCATCCTATTGATATTTGGAGGCGCCAAACTCCCCGGCCTTGCCCGTTCGATGGGAAGCTCGATTCGTGAGTTCCGCAAGGGAGCGGAACTGGAAGAGAGCAAGCCGTCCGAAGACGCCAAGGAGAGCTCGGGATCCGATTCAACAACTGCGAAAACCTAAAACCTTAGGTCAAGCCCAGGCAAACCGAACGCCGCCCACCAGACGGCGTTCTTTTATTCCCTAAATTCCTGCCCTCATTCCGGCATAAGCAATAACCGATACTAGCTCCGCCTCCGCTGCCACGCCGCGAATCGTGCCATGAGCAACCCAATCTCATAGAGCACCCATATCGGGATTCCCCAGATAACCATGTTGATAGGGTCGCCCGTGGGTGTGATGATTGCCGCGGCTACAAACGAAAGCAGAATCGCTCCTTTGCGCTTTGTCCGCAGGCTCGCCGGATCGATGATGTCGATGCGCGCAAGCAGATACATGACAACCGGCAACTCGAATAGCAGCCCCATTGCGAAGATCAGCCAGACCGTCGTGCCCACAATGCTGTCGATGCGTATCTGTGGCTCAATATCCTCGCCAAGAAACTGTGGAAGGATCTGCATCATCACGGGGATAGGCACAAAAAACGCAAAGAGGATTCCGGCGGCAAACAGGACACTCACAATCGGCAGGGCGATATAGACAAAACGTTCTCAGTGCCGGTCAGCGCGGGACGGACGAACATGATGGTTTGGTAGAGAATCATCGGAAACGCGACGATGATTCCTCCCAGGAGGGCAATCTTCATGCGGACGCGTACACCCTCTAACACATCGATCTGCACCACCTCGATGTCATCCGGAAATGGAATCAGCAGGACATCAATGAGCCGATTTCCGATGGCAAACGCGGCGACCGCTCCGATCCCCACCACAATGAACGTCCACATGAGCCGCGTCCGCAGTTCCCGCAGATGCGAGGACAGCGGCATCGTTGCGCTTGACACGCCCTCCGGCTCAGGTGTTGTCACCGGCCATCCTCCGGCTCGGGTTCGCTAGCAGGCTGTTCACTTTCTTCAGGCGGGGTCGCTTGCTCCGTCGATGACTCAGCCCGGTCGGTGTTGGGAGCGCGGTTCAGACCGGTCAAGAGGACGTCGGAGTCGCGATTCAACGTCCCGAATAGACTCACGAGCAGAGCGAAGCGGCTCTGTTTCGTCCCGTGCCTGCGTCTGCAGGTCATCCGTCATGGAGTTGATGGTGCGGCGGGCACGGGCGATGAGACGGCCAATCTCGCCTGCTATCTCCGCTGCCCGTGACGGTCCCACGATAATGATCGCAAGGCCGGCCAGAAAGAGAAGCTCAAACCCCCCAACGTTCAAAAAGTCCATACGGAAAGTGTATCTGACGCCTGCCAACCCCCGTCGCTGTTATGATTGGCGGGTAGGGGCCGCTGACCTTTTGTCGTCGGAGGAGTATGGGTGGCTGAGGCAGACGAGCTGGTCTTAAGCCTGTTAGTTCTCTTGCCGTTCGTGGGCGGTCTGGCGCTTATTCTCGTTCCGGGCCGTCAACCCAACACCATCCGTGGCATCGCCACCGCCGTCACCGGCATTACGTTCGCCCTCTCCATCTATCTCACCCTCCGCCACTATCTGAGCGCGCC